>CAYJPV010000018.1:0-18595 GCA_964372095.1 uncultured Vicinamibacterales bacterium
CCCGTGCCCCCTGCCCCTTGTCCCTTGTCCCTGCCCATGTCCCCCCGGTCGTTACCCGCAGTTAACACGCCGGTGACGCACCTGAAACGGTGTGCCGTTACGCTGCTCTGGTATGGCCCAGACCCGCGTACTCATCGTCGAAGACGAACAGGACATCGCCGGGCTGATCCGGCACACGCTCCTGCGCGACGGTCACCAGGACGTGGACATCGTGCACACGGGCGATGCCGCGCTGCACGCAGCGACCAGCGCGCCTCCTGACCTGATCGTCCTCGACGTCAATCTGCCCACCGTCAGCGGGTTCGAAGTCTGCCGGATGCTGCGGAGCCGTCCGGAGACAGCCGGCGTGCCCGTCATCATGCTCACCGCGCGGGCCGGCGAGGCTGATCGGGTCCGCGGCCTGGATCTGGGCGCAGACGATTACATCACCAAGCCGTTCAGCCTCAAGGAACTGGCTGCCCGGGTGCGGGCCGTGCTCCGGCGGCGGCATTCTCCCGAACCCGAAGCCCGGCCCGGCGATGCCGTGTACCGAGGGGCCCACCTCATGGCGGACTTCGAAGCCGTCGTCGTGGAGGTCGATGGACAGCCTGTGAAGCTGACCAGGCGGGAGTTCGAACTCCTGCAGTGCCTCGTCCAGAACAAGAACCGCGTCTTGTCGCGCGACCGGCTGCTCGAGCGCGTGTGGGGATTCTCGCATCACGTCGAGACACGGTCGGTCGACGTGCACGTCGGGCGCCTCCGGCACAAACTGGGCGTCGCCGGGGAGCAGATCGAGACGATGGTGGGCCTGGGCTACCGGTTTGTGGAGTAGCGGGCGGCTAGCCGCCGAGGCGACGCATCACCTTGGGCGGCAGCATCCAGACGAGCATGCCCGCGCCGTGCGGCGGGAACGCGTCCACGTCGATGCGGCAGGCCGCCCCTTTCTTGAACGGCATCGGCCCGGTCGCCCCGATCAACGCCGACGCGAGGTACCCAATCGACGGTTCGTGTCCGACCAGGGCCAGCGCGCCCGCCCGCCGGTGTGGCGCGAGTCCCTCGAGCACGTCCGCCACACGCCCGCCCGGGCGCAAGGCGTCCAGCGTTTCGATGGGGATGCCGCCACCCAGGCCGGCCGCCATCAGTTCCGCGGTCTGCTGGCATCGCAGCAGCGGGCTCGCCAGCACGGCGTCGATCTGGACGTCGAGTTCCCGAAGCCCGCGCACCTGCACGCGGAATCGCGCGGCCCCCTCCTCCGTGAGGGGCCGGGCGTCGTCTGTGGGATAGTCCGGTCCCTGGTCGGCGGCAAACGCGTGTCGGACGAGGTACAGCGTCTTCATCAATCCTCCTCGTGGGGACGGGCCTCCAGGTCAGCGCCGGACGTGCGGCGGATCGCCGAGGCGAGCGGCCACGCGCCGGGCCCAGTAGAACACCATGGCCAGGGCCCGACGGACCGTCAGGAACTCGCTGTGGCGCTCCCGGGTCTCCTGGTCGAGATGGCTCGCCAGAGCCACGAGCGCGGCACGCTGCTCCGTATCCGCGGCGTCGGCCGCCCCATCACGAATCCGGGCGGCAAGGACGTCGTGGTCGTGCAGGGTTCCCAGGATGTCCTGGACCTCCTTCAGCCGTCTCAGCGTGCCGGACAGGCGCACGCCGCCGCAGTCCTGGGCCAGTTCCAGGGTGTAGCGGAACTTCTTGAGGGCAATACGCGCCCGGTGCAGACGATCGGGCGCGTAAACCGTGCCGGTGTCTTCGACGGCAAGGCCAGCGGCGTCCGCCCGGGCTGCGATTCGAGTGGCCAGCGCCATGGCCAGGGTGCGCCTCGCGGCAGGGCTCGCGAAGGCCGAGGCAGCGGCGACGGCGTTCGTACGAATCCGGTGGAACGCGGCGCTCTCCAGCACGGCTTCCATACGCGCCACGGCGGCCGCCCGCCCGGGCTCGATGGCTGCGCGCACGAGGGCGATGGCGTCCCCATCGGCGGGACGCACGGCGGCCAGGTCGTCCAGGGTGCGTATCGCGACGTCGAGTTCGCGGACAGGGCCAAGCGCACGAGTGACCCGGCGGACCTGCCGGCGCAATCTGGCGATGGTGGGGTCACGGTCGGGCCCCGGCGCCAGCAGCGGGAGAAACTCCCGCAAGCGCCGGCTGGCCACACGGGCCTGGTGCACGCCCTCCACGTTGCCCGCCAGGGCCAGCGGCACCTGCTGGGCCAGCGCCAGCAGGCGCCGGCGCGCAACGCGTCGGGGATCGCTCAATCGCATGGGAGTACCAGACGCCGGCGCAACGGCCGGTTGCGGCATTCGAAGTCCGGACGGGCTGTCGAGCCTGGACCAGCCTATTATAGTGGACGACCCATCGGCATCGGGGAGACGCCGGCCGGCGAGGCCTGACCATCATGCAACTGGCAGCGATCGACATCGGCACCAACTCGCTCCACATGATCATCGTGAAGGCGTCCGCGGACGGCTCCTTCGAGGTCATCGGGCGCGAAAAGGACATGGTGCGGCTCGGCGCGGGCGGCCTCGAAGGACGGCCGCTCAGCGACGGCGCCATGACGTCCGCGCTGCAGACCCTGGCCCGATTCAGGCGCCTGGCCGAGTCGCGCGCGGTGGACGACATCGTCGCCGTCGCCACGAGCGCCGTGCGCGAGGCCCCGAACGGCGGCGACTTCCTGGCCGCCATTGAGCGGCAGACGGGCATCCGTGCCCGGGTCATCACCGGCGTCGAAGAAGCGCGCCTCATCCACCGGGCCGCCGTCCACGGCGTGGACGTCGGTTCTGGAGCGGCCGTCGTCATCGACATCGGAGGCGGCAGCACCGAGATCACGCTGGGCAGCGCCGCCGGCGCCCAGCAGGCGCGCAGCTTCAGGCTGGGGGTCATCCGCCTCGGCGACCGGTACGCGAAGAGCGATCCGCTGAACGAACGTGACGAACGCCGCATGGCGCGGCATGTCGCGCGGGAACTCGACACCTACGTCAAGGGGCTGGGGCGAGGCGGGTACGATCGCGTGATCGGGACGTCCGGCACGATCCTGGGCCTGGGCGGGCTCCTGCTCGATGCAGGCCCGGGTGCGTCCCTCCACCATCGGCGGGTCAGCGCGAAGGCCATCCGGCGGCTCCGCCGCGACCTGGTCGCGCTCACCCTGGACGAACGTATGCGCCTGCCCGGCCTCGATCCCAGGCGTGCGGACCTCATCGTGCCCGGCGTGGTCCTGCTGGATGTCATCCTGCGGCAGCTCGGCGCGGACGAACTCACGCTGTGCGAACTGTCCCTGCGCGAAGGCGTGGTGCTGGACTACCTCCGGCGCAACCGCCAGGAAATCGAGCGCATCGAACGGTACCCCGACATCCGCCGGCGCAGCGTGGTCGAACTCGCCCAGCGCTGCACGTACGCCACGGATCACGCGCAGCAGGTCGCGCGCCTCGCGCTGTCGATCTTCGATCAGACCCAGGCGGCCCACGGGCTCGACGGGCACGCGCGGGAACTGCTCGATCACGCGGCGCTGCTGCACGACATCGGCGAACACATCAGTTACGAGCGCCACCACCGGCACTCGTATTACCTGATCAAGCACGGCGATCTGCGCGGGTTCGAGCCCGACGAGATCGAGATGATCGCCCTGATGACGCGGTATCACCGCCGGGGCAGACCGCAACGATCGCAACCCGGCTTCGCCACGTTGCCCAAGGCATCGCGGCGTACGGTGCGTTGGCTCGCGGCGATGGTCCGGCTGGCCGAAGGCCTGGACCGCAGCCGTGCCCAACTCGTCCATGATCTCCGGCTCGAGCAGCACGACGGCGCCTGGACCTTGCAACTCGTCGCCCGCGGCGACGTCGAACTGGAATGCTGGGCGGCGCAGCGCCACATGGCGCCGCTCGAGAAGGCCCTGAAACGCCCGGTCAGGCTGCTGGCCCCGCGGCGCCATCGCGGGGCCGCCCGGGCCACGGCGTCATGCAACGGCACCGCCGCTCTCACTGACGACTGACGCGCGTACACCTGAGGACTCCGAGCATGAGTATGGACGGCAGACCTGTTCCGCACTTCCAGGAAGAACTCACGGCGCTCAAGGCGAGGCTGCTGGCCATGGGAGGCCTCGCGGAAAACGCGGTGCGCCTGGCGGTCGAGGGGCTCTCGCAGCGGGATCTCACGTCGGTCGCGCGCGTCAGCGCAGGCGACGAACCCATCAACGAGGCGCACATCGACATCGACAACCGGTGTTTCCGGCTGCTGGCGCTCCAGCAGCCCCTGGCGACCGACCTCCGCATGATCCTGGCGGCCGTGAAGATCAACAGCGACCTCGAGCGGGTGGGCGACCTGGCCGTCAACATCGCGGAGGCGGCGCAACGGTACATCGCGCACCCTCCCGTCAAGCCGCTCATCGATCTCCCGCGTATGGGCGCCATCGCCCAGGCCATGCTGCGCGACGCCCTCGATGCGTTCGTGCGGCGTGACGTGGCCGCGGCCCAGGCGGTCTGCAGCCAGGATGACGAACTCGATGCCCTGAAGACGCAGATCTTCCGCGAACTGATCTCGTACATGCTGGCCGACCCGGGCCGCATCGAGCCGGCTCTCGATCTGATCCTGATTTCCCGCCACCTGGAACGTATCGGCGACCACGCCACCAACATCGCGGAGGACGTGGTCTTCATGGTGTCCGCGCGCGATATCCGCCACACGCATCCCGCGTGAGGCCCAGCGGTAGAATACGGACGTGCCTGAATCCGACCTGTGCGTGTACTGCCGCAAACACCAGCTGGATGCCCGCTTCCGGCCCTTCTGCTCGGAGCGGTGCCGGCTGCTCGACCTCGGGGCGTGGATGGACGGCCGCTACCGCGTCGAGCCGAACTCGCCGGTCTCGGACGACGAACTGGAGTCTGACTCGCTCGACGACAGTGACGCGTGACGGACATGGCCTGCTGCCAAAGGATGGTCGTGATGCGCGTGGCCCACAGGGTGTCTGGATGGGTGCTTGTGGCGACGGTTCTGGCGATCTCGGCGACGGCGCCGGTGGCCGGCGCTGAGACGCCGCGCCTGGTCTTCGATGGAGGCCGGGCGTTCGAACATGTCCGCCAGGTGGTGGCCTTCGGCCCGCGGCCTGCGGGTTCAGCGGCCCTCGGCCGCACCAGGGACTACATCAAGGCACAGCTCGTCGCGGCGGGCGTGACGCCAGTCGAGCAGCCGTTTGTGGCCGACACGCCCCTGGGCCCCGTGCGGATGGTCAACATCCGCGCCACCCTGCCGGGCGCCAGCCGGGACCGTCTCCTGATCGGCGGGCACTACGACACCAAACTCTTCAGGGAGTTTCCGTTCGTCGGAGCCAACGACGCCGGGTCCAGCACCGGCTTCCTCCTGGAACTGGCACGTTCGCTCAAGGGCCGCGCTCACCCGTTCACGATCGAACTGGTGTTCTTCGACGGCGAGGAGGCGGTCATCGAGTGGCGGGGCCACGACCGCACCTACGGCAGCCGCCACTACGTCGACACCGCGCGCAAGGCTGGCGACCTGCGCACGATCAAGGCGCTGATCCTGGTCGACATGATCGGCGATCGCAACCTGCAGCTGAAGCGGGAGTCGTTATCGACCCCCTGGCTGACCGACCTGATCTGGGCCTCGGCGCGCACGCTGGGCTACGGGCGGCATTTCTCCGACGAAGACGCCCCCATCGAGGATGACCACCAGCCATTCCTGCACGCGGGTGTGCCGGCCGTCGATCTGATCGACTTCGACTTTCCCGTGTGGCACACGGCAGGCGATACGCTGGACCAGGTCAGCGCGAGGAGCCTCGAGATTGTGGGAACCGTGCTGCTGGACGCGCTGCCCGCGATTGAAGCGCGCCTCTCGCGGGCGACGGGACGATAGGACCGGTTTCAAAACCTGCGTGAGCGGCCGGGTTGCAGCCGCGAGAGCGGGTTTTGAAACCGCTTCTAATCACTCCCTGGGGCTACGTACCGGCGCCGCCATCGGGAGAGCCCGGCCGACAACGCCACGACGACACCCGCGCCTGCCAGCCCCTGCTGCGCGCCCCGGCGGCGGGCGTCAGCCATCGAATCGCGAATGTCGAGTGACGGCCCCTCGCCGTTCGCGTGCCGCGCCTGGCCGTCCACATAGGCGCGCATGCCGCGATCGATGGTGATGTCGAAGATGGCGTGCCACACCACGAAGGCCGCTACCGCGGTCAGGGCGATCCCGCGCCAGCGTGACCCGCGGGCGCGGCCGGCCCCGGCCGCGTCAGGCGCCATACCGTACGACCAGCACCGTGATGTCGTCACCCTGCGGCTCGCCCATGGCGAACTCACGGACACTGGCCACCAGCCGGTCACGCACCTGCGCCGGCGACGCTACGCGGTTGGCCTCGAGGATCGCCTGCAGGCGATCGTCACCGTATTCCTCGCCGGTGGTGTTCTGCGCCTCTGAGACGCCGTCGCTGAACACGACGACCGTATCGCCCGGCTCGAGACGGACGGTGTCTTCTTCGTACGGGGCCATCTCGAACATCCCGAGAATCATGCCCCCCTTCTCCAGCCGCGACACGCCGTCCTTGCGCACGAGGAACGGCGCGTTGTGTCCGCCGTTGCAGTACGTCAGCACGCCGTCGGCCGACAGGGTGCCGTAGAACATCGTGACGAACTTCCCTTCGACCGCCCGGCGGACCAGGCCCCGGTTGATGTGGCCCAGGGTGTCGGCCGGGCTCGACGTGGCGGTCGCCTGTACGGTGAACATGCCTTGAATGACGGCCGTCAGGAGCGCCGCCGGCGCGCCCTTGCCGGACACGTCGCCGAGGGCAAAACCCAGCGCCCCGTTTTCCAGGTCGGCGTACTCGAAGAAGTCGCCGCCAATCGACCGGCACGGCACGGTCGTGCCGCCCGCGTCGAAGAACGGTCCGCGTCGTTCCGGCGCGGGCATCAGCCCCTGCTGGATGGCGGCCGCGATCTTCAATTCGTGTTCGAGTTTCGCCTTCTCGGTCGCTTCGCGGTAGAGGCGGGCGTTCTCGATGGCCACGGCGGCTTCGATGGCCAGCGTCTCGAGGGCGCTCTTGGTGACCGGCGACTGCATCGCACCCCGTTCGCGGCTGTCGAGGTACAACACCCCGATGTGTTTCTGCTCGTCGGACGCTTCGGCCTGTTCGACGTAGCGCACGAGCACCAGCGGCACGCACATGACGTGCCGGATGCCCAGCGCGACGGTCCCGACATGCGCACTGGCCAGATCGCCGTCCAGCAGGTCCGCGACAATCCGGCTCTCGCCGGTCTCGAAGACCTGCTCCGGGATCTTGCGGCTCGTCTCGAAGGTCTTGCCCGGGAGCGTGATCCGCCCCTTGCCGCGCCCGACCTTGAACTCCAGGGTCCGATCGGGCCCGGCGAGCATGATGAAACCGCGCTCGGCGCCGGTGACGTCGATCGCCGAGTCGATGACCATGGCCAGCACTTCGTCGAGCACGCGGCCCGACCCCATCGCACGCAAGCCTTCCAGCAGCGTCGCCACCTGCCGCAGATCGCCGGCCACCGACGTTGCCGTCCGGCCGGCCGACGTCACCGACGGGTCGTCCAGCCGGAAGATCAGCTGACAGCCGCCGCTCGGGCCGACCTTGATGACGTCGTTGGGACGCAGGACCTGCTCGGTGATCTGGGCGGCGTTCACGAAGGTCCCGAACCGGGACGCCTTGTCGCGCAGCGTGAACCGGTCGCCGTCACGGACGATCTCGGCGTGTTCCCGCGACACGTCGGTGCCGTTCAGCTTGACGTCACTCTCGGCCTTCCGGCCGATGGTCGTCACGTCGCCCGCAATGGTGAACGTCCGGGCGCCGCTGGCGTCCGTGATCTCGAGCCGAGCCTGCTTCATCAACGACCTCGTTTCCAAAGACGCCAGGCCAGCACGACGGCCGCCAGGCCTCCAACCGCCCACGACAACTCGCGCGGGACCTGGGCGTACGTGCTCTGACCCATGAACAACGCCGCCACCACCAGCACGATGGCCGCTGCCGCCGTGATCCACGCGCCGCCGCCGCCAGAGCCACGCAACTTCCGCGCGGGGTGAGCCGGCTCGGCCGTCGAACGTCCGCATCGAAAGCAGATGAGGGCGTTCGCCGCTATCTCGGTTCCACAGTGTTTACATGTCACAGACTGTTCCTGAAGTGAACGATTATACGTTGACGGCTCGGTGTTGGGAATGCGGCCGACGGTTCGGGCTGCCGAACCGCCGGCTGCGGATGAACCATGGGCTGGGGACCGCAGGCCATAAGCCGCAGGCCGCAAGCCGGTATACTTCTCCCATGATTCCGCTGTGCGACCTCGTCCCGTCGCGCACCCCCCCCACGGCCACGCTCACGCTTGGCGCCCTCTCGATTGCGGGTTCGGTGGCGCTCTGGGCCAGCCTGGCCGGCGCGTCGGTACCGGCCGCCGGCCTGGGCCTGGCGCCCGTCACCTGGTCGCTGGGGGGAATAGCCTGGTCGCTTACGGCGTACCCTGGCGTCACCGCCTGCGTCGCCTGCCTCCTGGCCCTGTGGTTGTTCGGCCCGACCCTGGAGGACCGGCTCGGACGACCGCGGTTCGTTCTGCTGTGGCTCGTAAGCGGACTGGCCGCTGTCGCGGGGCACATGCTCATGGCCCCGCATTCGACGGCCCTGCTCCTGGGCGGCGTCGGGGCCACCTCCGGCGTCATCGCCGGCAACCTCGCGCTGCACCCGCGGGGCCGCGTGCTTGCCGTCACGCCGGTGGTGGTGGGATTCGAGTTCGTCGATCTGCCATCGTGGGCCTACGCGGGGCTGTGGCTGTCGGTCATCCCTCTGGCGACACTCGCACCACTGCCGGTGCTCCTGGTCACATGCGCCACGGGCGCGACAGCCGGGACGACAACGGCCCTGCTGCTGAAACACCCGGAGCGGATGCGCATCGAGTGGTGGGGGCGTTAGGACCGGTTTCAAAACCTGCGTATGCGGCCAGCTTGTAACCGCGAGAACGGGTTTTGAAACCGCCTCCAGGGGTTCGGGGTTAGGGGTTAGGGGTTAGGGCCCATGCCCCTTGCCCCTTGTCCCTTGCCCCTTGTCCCTTGCCCCTACTTCCCCGTCACCACCGGCGCGGCCGTGGCCTTGACGACCACGCCCTCGAGCATGACGCCCACCTGCAGGTTCTTGGGCTTGCCGCCGCCCGGGCGGCTGAACGTCACCTGGTACGTGGACGCCAGTTCGGCACCGACCCGATCGAGGGCGCCGCCGATGGCGAGGATGCTCGCAACCCGGTGCAGCGTGCCCCCCGTCTTCGACGTGCCATCTGCCAGCAGTTGCGAGCGCTCGCGGTGGCCTTCGCCTTCAGCCTCCATCTGCCGCAGGCGCTCCTGGCGCGCCACAATATCGCGCCCGGACGCCGACGTCAGTGACGGACTGGCCGGTCCGCCCGACGCAGAGCCGACTGCCACGATGTGCAGGGCCGCCGGCAGTTCAATGAGCTGTTTGATCACCGCCCCCGCGGTCCGCGCGCTGTTGTCGCTGCCGCCCACGCTCACCGCCACGACGACCGGACGCCTCGACGCCTGCGCCTTCAGATCGCGGCACGCCATCTCGATCGCATCGACCAGCCGTGGCATCGTATCCTGGCGTCCGGACAGCCGCCCGATCCCTGCCCTCACCGCGTCAGTGTCGGTCGTGAACGGCACGACGGGAATCGGGTTCGCGCCGAACTCGTACACCCCGACCAGCGTGCCGGCCGGAAATTTGCCGACAAAGGCGGCCAGCGCGGCGCGGTACGTCTCGGCGGACGACACCGCGCCGCTCGTGTCGACCAGCAACGCGAGGTGCATCGGCACGGACACGGGCCCGGCCCGCAACACGTCGCGGTCCTTGCCATCCTCACGAATTGCGAAAAAGGCGGGGCCGAGGTCCTTGATCGGCAGACCTGACGTATCGGCCACCGATACGAAGACATCGCGCTCGCCGGACTGGGCACCGAGCCCCGGTGTCAGCACCAGGCAGGCCGCCGCCACCGCCGCCAGACAGATTCGTGCACGCATACCCGACCTCCAGTTGCCACGCCGACCGACGGCACCACCTGATTCTATGCCGGAGCGAGACGGCCCGATCGGATTCCTGCGCCGGCCGGTATACGATGGAGTATCACCCTCCCTTGGAGCTTTTCATCATGCGACGTGCCGTCTTCGTCTCCGCCTTCGTGGCGCTTGCCTGGCTGGCCCCGGTGGCTGTCGGTCCGGCGCTCGTGGCCAGTGCCCCAGCTGACGCTCCGGTGCACCACCGCCTGACGGTCGCCATCGACCCGGTCACCCACCGCCTGACCGTGACGGACGCCGTGACGTGGCCGGGACCGCAAACCGGCGCGCCCGCGACGTTCCTGCTCAACGCCCGGCTGCGCGTGACGAAGGCCGACCCGGCCATTGAAGAAGTCCCGCTCGGCGATGTCGACGGCCCATTCGGTCCCGGCACGATCGCCCGCACGCCGCTGAAACGGTACCGGATCACCGGACCAGCATCGACGCTGACGCTGACCTACGAAGGCCCGATGGATTTCCCGCTATCCGATCCGAAAGAGGAGTACACGAGGGGATTCCGCGACACGATTGGCCTGGTCAGCACGGAAGGCGTGTACCTGGCGGCCAGCAGTTTCTGGCACCCGCGTGTCGGTTCGGAACTCGTCACCTTCACGATGGAGGCCCGCGTCCCGGAGGGGTGGCACCTGATCAGTCAGGGCGACGGGACCTCGCGCGACGCCGCCGGGCTCGCACAGTGGGATTCCCGGGGGCCCATGGATGAGATCTACCTGGTGGGCGGGCCGCTGCACGTCTACAGGGACTCCGCCGGGGCGGTCGAAGCCCTCGTGTACCTGCGAGAGCCGGACGGGTCGCTGGCCAACAAGTACCTCGCCGCGACAGCGCAGTACATCGAGATGTACCGCAGCCTGATCGGGCCGTATCCGTACGGCAAGTTCGCCCTCGTCGAGAACTTCTGGGAGACCGGCTACGGCATGCCGACCTTCACGCTGCTCGGGTCGCAGGTGATCCGCTTTCCCTTCATCCTGACGTCGTCGTATCCCCACGAAATCCTGCACAACTGGTGGGGCAATTCGGTATTCGTGGACTACGACAGCGGCAACTGGTGCGAAGGCCTGACGGCTTACATGGCCGACCACCTGATCCAGGAACAGCGCGGCACCGGCGACGAGTACCGACGGACGACGCTGCAGAAGTACCGGGACTACGTGAGAACAGGCCGTGACTTCCCGCTGGCCGAGTTCCGGGGCCGCTTCAGCGCCGCCACGGAAGCCGTGGGGTACGGCAAGTCGCTGATGGGATTCCACGCGGTCCGGCTGGCCATCGGCGACGACGCCTTCCGCAAGACCGTGGCGGCATTCGCCCGCCAGTTCAAGGGACGCCGGGCGACGTTCCGCGACTTCCAGCAGGTGGCCGAGGCGACGTCCGGCACACCGCTCGGGTGGATCTTCGACGACCTCATCACGCGGGCGGGGTCGGCCGTGCTGGCGGTCTCGGCAGGGCCCGCGTCCGTCCGCCAGGATGGCGGGCGCTACGTGGTGGAAGGGGTGCTTCGCCAGACCCAGGCCGGCGCGCCGTTCGTGCTCGACGTGCCGGTTGTCGTCCAGACCGGGCGCGGCGCGGTAACCTCACACGTGCGGCTCGACAAGGCCGAAGTCGCGTTCGCGATCGCGGCCGACGCGCCGCCGCTGGCATTGTCGGTCGATCCGCGATTCGACGTCTTCCGCCGTCTCGATCCGCGCGAGACGCCGTCGTCAATCGGCCAGATCTTCGGCGAGCCGCGTGTCCTCGCCGTGCTGCCGTCCGGCGCACCGCCGGCCGAACTCGACGCGTGGCGGGCCCTGTTCAGGGGCTGGCACAGCGACAACCACGCCATCGACGTGGCACTCGATTCGGCCATCACGGACCTGCCGCGCGATCGCGCGGTGTGGATTGCCGGTGTCTCCAACCGGTTTGCCGGGCAGGTCTTCGATCTGCTGCCCGGCGTCACACGCCGCGCCGGCACGATCGAGATCGACGGCGAGAAGATGGCGCTCGAGGGACACACCCTGGTACTCGTCGCCCGGCACCCGCAGAACGTCGAGAAGGCCGTGGGCCTGCTCGCCGTGCAACCGGCGGCGGCGTTCCCGGGACTCGGGCGCAAACTGCCCCACTACGGCAAGTACTCGTACCTCGGCTTCGAAGGCGACGAACCCGCCAACATCATCAAGGGTCAATGGCAGCAGTCCGATTCGCCGTTGCACGTCGACCTGCGCCAGCCCGGCCAGCGGGCGACCAACGTGCCCGCGCTGCCCCCCGACGGCCGCAAGGCCCTGGCCGAGTTGCCGCCCGTCTTCTCGCAGCAGGCCATGCGGGACCACGTGGCGTTCCTCACGTCGCCGGCCGTGAAAGGCCGCGGCCTGGGTACGCCGGAGCTGGACGAAGCCGCCCGCTACATCGCCGACCGGTTCAAGGCCGCGGGTCTGCAGCCGGGCGGCGACCACGGCACGTACTTCCAGCGTTTCCGCATCGAGAAGGGCCCCGACGGCCAGCCGCGTGAGGCGGCCAACGTCATCGGGATCATCCCCGGCACGCGGACCGACTGGAGCGGCCAGAGCGCCGTGCTTGCGGCGCACTACGATCATCTGGGCCTCGGCTGGCCCGACGTTCACAAAGGCGACGAAGGCAGGATCCACCCCGGCGCCGACGACAACGCCAGCGGCGTTGCGGTGCTGCTCGAACTCGCCCGGGCGATGGGCGGCGGGGAACGCCCGCCGCGCACGCTGGTGTTCGCGGCGTTCACGGGCGAAGAAGCCGGACGGCTGGGTTCCAAGTACTACGCGGCCCACCCCACCTTCCCGCTCGACCGCCTGTGGGGTGTCATCAACATGGACACCGTCGGCCGCCTCGGCTCCCAGAAACTCAGCGTGCTGGGGACCGGCACGGCCAGCGAGTGGCAGCACATCTTCCGGGGAGCGGGCTTCGTCACAGGGGTCGACAGTCGCAACGTCCCCGAGTCGATCGAAGCATCGGACCAGGTGAGCTTCACCGAGAAGGGCGTGCCGGCCGTTCAGATCTTCACCGCCGCTCACGCCGACTACCATCGTCCGTCCGACACGGCCGACAAGATCGACTACGCGGGTCTCGTCAAGGTCGCGGCCTTCGTGAAAGAGGGGATTGCCTACCTCGGCGAACGCCCGGAGCCGATGACGAACATGATCAAGCCGGCATCGGCTGTGCCCGCGCCGGCCGGCCCTCCGGCCGGCACCGCGCCTGCGGCCGCCGGTGCCCGGCGTGCCAGCCTTGGCACGGTCCCGGACTTCGCGTTCCAGGGCCCTGGCGTCAGGGTCTCCGGAACCGTGCCGGGGTCGCCCGCGGAAAAGGCCGGGATCAAGGAAGGCGATGTCGTCACGCAGATCGCCGGCACGGCCGTGGCGAACCTGCAGGAGTATTCGAACGTCCTGCGCGGCCTGGCGCCCGGACAAACGGTGAAAGTGACAGTGGTGCGCGGCACCGAAGCCCGCGTGGTAGAAATCGTGCTCGCAGAACGATAGGACCGGTTTCAAGACCTGCGTGAGCGTCCTGTTTGCGACCGCGGGCACGGGTCGTGAAACCGCTTCTGATGACTTCCGGGGAACAGAGGAGACAACGCATGATTCGACGATGGATGGCGGTGGCGGTGGGTGTGGCGCTGTTGGCCCCGGTCGCGGCGGCGGCCCAGGATCACTGGAAACTTGCGATCGGCGATCCCGCCCGCAAGACGAAAGAGGCGCCGATCCTGCTCGACTCGATCACCGACACGCGCACGGGCGCGGCGATCACGCCCGCAGAGCTTGCGGCGGGCCTCGACGACGTGAAGGTGGTCTTCGTGGGCGAAAGCCACACCGATATCAACTTCCACCGGGCGCAGTTGCAGGTTATCCAGGAACTGCAGAAACGCGGCCGTGACGTGCTCATCGGCCTTGAGATGTACCCGTACACCGAGCAGGCCGGCCTCGATCTGTGGAACGCCGGATCGGTCACCGAAGACGAGTTCGTCACGAAATCACAGTGGTACAAGAACTGGGGTTACCACTGGCTCTACTACCGCGACATCTTCGTGTTCGCCCGGGAGAAAGGCCTCAAGATGTACGGCGTCAACACGCCGCGCGAGGTCGTGAGCGCCGTGCGCAAGAAAGGATTCCAGAACCTCACGCCCGACGAAGCGGCCCGCATTCCCCCGAAGGTGGACGTCGACAACGAGGAACACAAGCAGCTCTTCCGGGCGTTTTTCGCCGGCGAAGAGAGCATGATGCACACGATGAGCGCGGCCATGTTCGACGGCATGTTCGCGGCGCAGTGCACCTGGGACGCGTCGATGGGCTACAACGCCGTCAACGCGCTGAAGAAGTTCGGCGGGCCCAGGAGCATCATGGTGGTCCTGATCGGGTCGGGGCACGTGGCCTACGGCCTGGGCATCCAGCGCCAGGCGGCCCTGTGGTACGACGGCAAGATGGCGTCGGTCATCCCGGTGTCCGTCGCCGACGCCAAAGGCAAGCCCATGACGAGCGCGCAGGCGTCGTACGCGGACTTCCTCTGGGGCATTCCGGCCGAGACGGATCCGATTTATCCGTCGATCGGCTTCTCCACGCGCACGGGCAAGGGCGAGTTCCCGCTGGAGGTCATCGACGTCCCGAAAGACAGCATCGCGGCCGCGGCGGGGTTTGCCGTGGGCGACGTCCTCCAGGCCATGGACGGCGTGCCCCTGAAAGACCGTGAAGTCTACAACACGCTGCTGGCTGCCAAACGCTGGTCCGATGCGGCGGTCTTCACGGTGCTCCGGGGCGGACAGACGCAGACGGTCACGGCGTACTTCCGCAGGGTCAGGAAGTAGGACAACGGAGGTAGGAAGTAGACAGTAGTCAGTAGACAGTGGGCCTGCTGACTACTGGCTACTGACTACTACCTACTGACTACCTCGAATGGGCTCCCTCCGAGGCACAGCTATGTCCGACACCGCCGTTCCTTCCATCGCGCCGGTCCCGCACATCCCGTCGCACCTGCCGGTGCTCCCGCTGCGCGACACGGTCGTCTTCCCGCTGACCGTCACGCCGCTCGCCGCCAACCGGGCGGTGTCGGTGGACTCGATCAACCGGGCGCTCGGCAGCGACCGCCTGCTGCTCCTGACCCAGCAGATCGGCGAGGTGGATGACCCGGGCCCCGATGCCATCCGCCTGGTAGGCACGGTCGCCGCCATCAGGCAGATGGGCCGCGTCGGGACCGCCGTGCACGTCATCGTGGAAGGCCTGGTCCGTGCCCGGGTCACGGCCGTGACCCGTGAGGGCACCGTCATGCAGGCGGCCGTGGAAGCCTGGCCGGACGACCAGACGACCAGCCTCGAAATCGACGCCTACGTCAGAACGATCCACGAGCAGGCCGAACGAGCGATGTCGGTCACCAGCGGCTCGCAGCAGGAGATGAAGGGCCTCATCGCCGGGATCGAGAACCCCTTGCGCCTGTGTTATGTCGTGGCCGGGCTGCTCGATACCAAGGCGGAGGACCGCCAGCGGCTGCTGGAAGAGGAGCGGCTGTCCCAGAAACTCCGCACGGTGGCCCAGGCACTGAGCCGCGAAGTCGCGGTACTCGAACTGAAAGGCAAGATCGAATCGGAAACCCAGCAGGAGATGAGCGACGCCCAGCGGCAGTACTACCTGCGTCAGCAGCTGAAGGCCATCAAGGAACAGCTGGGCGAATCGGACGGCGAGGAAGTCGACGAACTCCGCGAGCGCCTGGCTGCCGCCGGACTGCCGGACGCCGTCGCGAAAGCCGCCGAACGTGAAGCTCGGCGCCTCGAGCGGATGACGCCCGCGTCGCCGGAGTACCAGATGATCCGGACGTACCTGGACTGGGTGCTGGAAGTGCCGTGGAGCGCATCCACCGAGGACCGCCTGGACCTGCGCGAAGCCCGCACGGTGCTGGATGACGACCACTACGATCTGGAGAAGGTCAAAGACCGGATCGTCGAGTACCTCGCCGTGCGCAAGCTGAAGGGCGACCTGCGCGGCCCGATCCTGTGCTTCGTCGGCCCGCCGGGCGTCGGCAAGACGTCGCTGGGCCAGTCGATTGCCCGGGCCATGAACCGCAAGTTCGTACGGATTTCCCTCGGCGGCGTACGCGACGAAGCCGACATCCGCGGCCATCGCCGTACCTACATCGGCGCCATTCCCGGCCGCATCGTCCAGGGGCTGAAGCAGGCCGGATCGATGAATCCGGTGTTCATGCTGGACGAGATCGACAAGGTCACGGCCGGATATCAGGGCGACCCCGCGGCCGCGCTGCTGGAAGTCCTGGACCCGGCCCAGAACCACTCGTTCCGCGATCATTATCTGGAGGTGCAGACCGATCTGTCGCGAGTCCTGTTCATCGCCACCGCAAACCAGCTCGGTACGATTCACCGTGCGTTGCTCGACCGTATGGAGATCATCGAGCTGACCGGCTATACGGACGTGGACAAACACCAGATTGCCCGGCGTTACCTCGTGCCGAGGCAGCTGTCGGAGCACGGCCTGCCGCCGGGGTCGCTCGACGTCACCCACGACGCGATGCAACTCATCATCCGCGAGTACACGCGGGAAGCCGGTGTGCGCAATCTCGAGCGCCATCTCGGCACCGTGGCGCGCAAGGTCGCGGCCAAGGTCGCGACGTCGACCGACTCGACCAGCCTGCAGGACCACGAAGTCGTGGCCACGGTGACCGCCGGAGACCTGCCGACGTACCTGGGCCCATCGCGCTTCAAGCGGGACGTGCCGTTCCGGGTGGCCTCTCCGGGTGTCGCCACCGGCGTGGCCTGGACGGAGAGCGGCGGCGACGTGCTCTTCATCGAAGCCACGTCCATGCCCGCGGGGCACGGCCAGATTACACTGACCGGGCACCTCGGCAACGTCATGCAGGAGTCGGCGCGTACGGCCGTCAGCCTGCTCCGCTCCCGCACGGCAGAACTGGGGCTCGCGGCAGACGTGTTCAAGAAGAACGACCTGCACGTGCACGTACCCGCCGGCGCGATTCCCAAGGACGGGCCCTCGGCGGGCGTGACCATGGCCACGGCCATCCTGTCGGCGATACGCAAGCAGCCCGTGCGGGCGGATGTCGCCATGACCGGCGAGATCACCCTGAGCGGCGCGGTCCTGCCGGTCGGCGGTATCCGCGAGAAGGCGCTCGCGGCGCGGCGGTACGGCATCACCACGTTTATCCTGCCCGACCGCAACGCCGGCGACATCCAGGAACTGCCGGACGAAGTCCGGAACGACATGACGTTCGTCCCGGTGAAGCACATCGACGAGGTGCTGGCGCTGGCGCTGCCGGCCCCGGTTCTGGCGCCCACACAGACCGCCACGGCCGCCGGGACCGGGACGGCAGCCGAGGCGCCGCCTGAATCTCCGTCAGTTCCGGACGACGAGCCGGAACCCGATCAGGAACCACAAACCGCCGGGACACGCCCGGACGGGACCGCGTGAGCGGGGCATCGCCGGCCCCGGTGCTGGTGTTCTACGTATCGAGTCACGGATTCGGCCATGCGTCGCGCGTGATCGAAGTGATCAATGAGGTCGGCGCGCGCCGCCCGGCTGCGCACCTGATCGTCCGGACGGCAGCCGCCCGCTGGCTGTTCGACGTGACCCTGCGGGTGCCGGCCGACGTGCTGCCGCTCGACACCGACACTGGGGTCGTCCAGCAAGACAGCCTCCACCTCGATCTGCCCGGCACGATTGAGGCGGCGCGGACGTTCTACCGCCAGTTCGGCTCGCGGGCCGACGACGAAGCAGCGTTCCTCCGCGCATGCGGGGCCCGCCTCGTGGTCGGCGACATGCCGCCGCTTGCGTTCGAAGCCGCGGCACGAGCCGGTATCCCCAGCGTCGCGATGGGAAACTTCACCTGGGACTGGATCTACGAAGCGTACCCCGATCTGGTGCGCGAGGCGCCGGAGGTGCTCCCCGCCATTCGGGCCGCCCACGCCAGAGTGGACACCGCCTTGCGCCTGCCGATGTGGGGCGGCTTCGAAGGCTGGACGTGCCCGATCGAAGACATCCCCTTCGTGGCACGGCATTCGACGCGGAACCCTGAGGATGTCCGCGCACACCTCGCTGTGCCGGCCGGCACACGCCTGATTCTTGCGTCGTTCGGGGGCCTCGGCATTGCGTCGCTCGACCTCACCACGCTGGCGACCCTGCGCGACTACACCATCGTCACCACGGGACACGCCCTGGGATTCACGGGCACCGCGCCGGCGAACCTGAGGCTCCTGGGCGATCGTGACGTCTATCAATCGGGCCTGCGGTACGAAGACATCGTGCGCGCCGCGGATGCCGTCGTGACCAAGCCCGGGTACGGCATCATTGCCGAGTGCCTCGCCAATGACACGGCCCTGCTCTATACGTCCCGCGGACGGTTCGCCGAGTACGACGTCCTCATCGACGCGATGCCGCGTTTCCTGCGATGCGGGTTCATCGATCACGACGACCTGTACCAGGGCTGCTGGGCCAGCCACCTCGAGCGGTTGCTCGCGCAACCGGCCCCGCCGGACCACCCGCCCGCCAACGGCGCGGTCGTTGCGGCCGAACGTATCCTGGCACTCGTGGCATCCGGCTTCAGCCGGATGCGGACCCGGGGGGGG
>CAYJPV010000018.1:18605-107850 GCA_964372095.1 uncultured Vicinamibacterales bacterium
GGCCAGGGTTCCATGCGGGTTCCCCCGGTTGGGTGCCCGGGGCGGGCTGAAGCCAGCCCCGACATGTAAGATGCACGCCACGTGCTGACTGCGTACATGAATGGAGCGTCCATGTTCTCTCGCCGAGACTTCCTCTCACTCACCGCCGCAGCGTCCGCCGGCGCCACTCTCCACGCGGCCGACCAGGCTGGCATCGCACCGGCCGCCACACCGGTGCCACCGTCGATCGCGGAACTCGCGTCGATGCGGCACCTGGCGCGGCCCATCACGGTCGCCGAGCGCCAGTCCCGCATCGAACGGGCCCGTTCGCTCATGAAGGCTCAGTCGCTCGATGCGATCCTGCTGGCGGGCGGCACGTCAACCGTCTACTTCACGAACGTCAACTGGTGGCTGAGCGAACGGTTCTTCGGCATCTTCCTCACGGCGAAGGGCGACGACTTCGTGGTGTGCCCGCATTTCGAGGAGGAGCGGGCTCGCGAACAGCTCAACACCGGACCGCTCGGACACGCGTCGATCCTCACGTGGCACGAGCACGAAGATCCGTACGCCCTCGCGGCCAAGGGCCTCAAGGACCGCGCCATGGCGGCGGGACGGATCGGCATGGAAGAGACCGTCCGATTCGTCTTCAGTGACGGCATCGGACAGGCCGCACCGGCCGCGACGTGCGTGAGCGCAACACCTGTCACGGCCGGTTGCCGCATGGTCAAAGACGCCCACGAGATCGAACTCATGCGGCTGGCCTCGCACGTCACGCTGAAGGCGTATGCCGCCGCGTGGCGGGCCCTCAAGGAAGGCATGACGCAGAACGAATTCGGCGCCCTCGTCTCTGCCGCGCACAGCCGCCTTGGCTTCCAGGGGAGCGCCGGCGTGCAGACGGGGACCTATTCGGCCCTCCCCCACGGCTCGGTCACGCCGCAGGTGATCAAGGAAGGGACGATCCTGCTCATCGACGGCGGCTGCAGCGTGGAAGGGTACCGGTCGGATATCAGCCGGACGTTCGTCCTCGGCAAGCCGACGGCCAAAATGAACCAGGTCTTCGACATCGTCTACAAGGCGCAGACCGCCGCGCTGAAGGCCGCGCGTCCCGGCGAACCGTGCGAGGCCGTGGACGCTGCTGCGCGCAAGGTCATCGAGGACGCCGGCTACGGTCCTGGATACACGTACTTCTCGCACCGCCTCGGACACGGGCTCGGGATGGACGGCCACGAGTGGACGTACTTCGTGAAGGGAAACCGGACGCCCATGGCCGCGGGTATGGTGTTCAGCGACGAGCCGGGCATCTACATCCGCGGCGAGTTCGGCGTGCGCCTCGAGGACGACCTGCTGGTGACACCGGCGGGAGCGGAACTCTTCACGCCGCAGAGCCCGTCACTCGAGGATCCCTTCGGGGCTAGGGGCTAGGGACAAGGGACAAGGGAAATACAAACGGGGCCGCTTGGGTGTTCACCCAGCGGCCCCGCATTCTTGCTTCTTGCTTCTACTGTCTACTGACTACTTCCTACCGTCAGCGTCCCTGTCAGCGTCCGTGTCAGCGTTCGTGTCAGCGTCCGTGTCCCTGTCACTTCACGCACGTGACCAGGTGCCACATCTTCGGGATGTTCACCCGTTCGATCGCGACGGCGTTGAGGCCGGTCTGGGCGAGCAGCGCGAACAGATCGAGATCCGCCTTGAACCCGGCGTGAACGGTCAGCGGGGTGATGGCTTTCTCGACCCATGACATGACCGGGTTGGTGCTGCGGAAATGGTTCAGAAACAGGATTTGTCCGCCGGGCCGGCAGACGCGGCGCATCTCGCGGGCCACCTGAATCGGGTGCGGCACGACGTTGATCAGGTACGGCGCATAGACGATGTCGAACGAGTCGTCCGGGAATTCAATGGCCCCGGCGTCCATCTCGAATAACCGGACGTGGCGCAGGTCCTTCCTGGCCACGCGCTCGTGAGCTTTCTGGAGCATGGACGGCGAGAAATCAATCCCGGTCACCTGGCACGTCGACGGGTACAACGACAGGTTGATGCCGGTGCCCACGCCCACCTCCAGGACACGGTCCTCGGGCTGGATGTTCATCCGTTCCATCGCCCGCAGCCGGCCGGGATGCAGCGCCGGACCGAAAAACACGTCGTACACCGACGAGATCTTCGCGTACACGCCGTTCACGAAGTCGCTCTCGACGGCGGTCGCCGAGAGGGCTCGCGACGCCGCGTCCGGGCTCGTCAGCAAGTCACGATCTGGCTGAGAGCCAGGCTGTTCGAATAACGTCATAAGGATGTCCGAGGATCAGTTCAGCACTATACCCGCTGGCGGGGGCCGGGGCAACCCGGCGCCCATCGATCAGGCCACAGCTCCCATGACGGCCAGGACTGACTCGATGTTCCCGCCTGACGCGCCAATCTGAATGCCGTGGACATCGGGCGCGACGGCAGCCGCGATTTCCCGGGCGATCTCCACACCTTCGCGGGCGGCCTCGCCCCGTTCGTCGGCCTCACGCATCCGCTCGACGAGGTCGGCGGGCACGCGTGTTCCGGGCACCTCGTTCGCCAGGTACTCGGCGTTGCGGAGCGAGTCGAACACCCAGATCCCGGCCACGACCGGCACGCGATGCGGGCCCATCCGGGTGAGGAACGTCCGGAGCGCCTCGACGTCGAAGATCGCCTGCGTGACGGCGAACTCCGCACCCGCGTCCACCTTGTAGGCAAACCGCTTCAGTTCCAGTTCGAGGTCGATGGCCGTCGGGTTGGCCACGACCCCGAGGTGGAAACTCGTCGGCACGCCGATGCTGGCGCCACCAACGTCAAGGCCATGGTTGAGACGATTCACCACGTTGGCGAGGCCAATCGCGTCCACGTCGAACACGCCGGTGGCCCGAGGGTAGTCGCCCACCACGGGCGGGTTCCCCGTCGTGATCAGGAGGTTGCGCACGCCCATCGCATGCGCCCCGAGCAGGTCGGACTGCATCCCCAGGAGGTTACGGTCGCGGCAGGTGTAGTGGAGCAGGGTTTCGATGCCAGCGTGCTGCTCGACCAGCACCGCCGACGCCAACGCGCTCGTCGCCGCACGTGTCCGGGGACTGTCGGGGATGTTGACGGCATCGATTCCCCTGATCCGGAGCGTCCGGGCCCGTTCCAGCAGCACGCCGCATTCGTGCCCCCGCGGTGGTTCCAGTTCAGCCAGCACCACGAACTTGCCCCGCGCCATTGAGGACGCGAGCCGCGACTTCTCGGCCCGGGGCGTGGGCGGCACCATGGGCGGATGCACCGGCGTCGGCGCTCCGGTGACCACGACGCGGTCCCGGGCCGGTGACACGGTACGCACGGCGGCTTTGATGTGCCGGATGTGCTCCGGCGTCGTGCCGCAGCAGCCGCCCACGAGCCGCACGCCACGCTGGATGAAACGCCGCGCGTACGACGCCATGTACTCAGGCGAACTCAGATAGATCGTCCGTCCTTCGATGTCGCGCGGCTTGCCGGCATTGGGTTGCGCCGACAATCGGGCCGACGTCACGCCCGCCATCCGTTCGATCGACTCGAGCAGCGGAGCCGGGCCGACGCTGCAGTTCAGCCCGATGACGTCCGCACCCGTGGCCTCCAGCAGCGGCGTGAACTCCTCGGGCGGCATGCCGTCGAGGCTGCTGCCGTCTTCTTCCGTGGTCATCTGGGCCACGACCGGCAGACGGCACACGGCGCGCACGGCGTTCACCGCCGAGCGCATCTCGTTGATGTCGCGGAAGGTCTCGATGATGAACAGGTCGACGCCGCCGTCGACCAGCGCCTGGGCTTGCTCGCGGAACCGTTCCTGCGCTTCGTCCACGCCCATGCGGCCCCAGGGCTCGATCCGGATGCCGAGGGGACCGATCGCGCCGGCCACGTAGGCCTGCTCACGCGCCGCATGCCGGGCGATGCGCGCCCCCTGCACGTTGATCGCGTGGAGCTTGTCGGCCAGGCCGAAACTCGACAACTTGATGCGGTTCGCGCCGAACGTGTTGGTCTCGATGACGTCGGCCCCGGCCCGCACGTATTCCAGGTGGACTTCCGCCACCAGGTCGGGTTGCGTGAGATTGAGGCCGTCGAAACAGCGATTGACGAACACCCCCTTGGAGTACAAACGGGTCCCCATGGCCCCGTCGCACACCAGGACGTGCTCGTCGATTGCTTCCAGGAATGGTGTCAGCCCCACGCCTCAGGTCTCCAGCCGTTCGTACTTCCAGCTCTCCAGATCCACCACGACGTACGACACGCCCACCGGGTCGAGCCCGATGGACCGCACGCCCTGCCGCACCTCGTCGCTGTACACGTGGTGGTGCCCCGACAGGTGCAGGCGCGGGCGCAGACTGGCCAGCACCTCGTTGATCGGGGTCTTGCCTACATCCTGCCGCCGCCCGCGCACGTCGAGCATGAACGGCCGGGCCGACTCGTGGGTCAGGAACAGGTCGATGTTCATGAGGCGCTTGCACGCCTCGACCTCAGCGCGGACGAAGTGCCGGCGTTTGTCGTCCCGTGCCAGCATCGGGAACGGCCGGTCCGCAAGCGCGGGCAGGCGTGGCCGCGGCAGATCGCCGGGCAGCGACTCGTACCACGTGGGTGCGAACGTGCCGCCCAGGCCGACCACCCGGACGCCGCACACCCGCAGGGGCAGGCCGTTGGGGACGTAGTGCAGGTTGTGGAGTTCCGGCAGCCCGCTCGTCAGCTGCGCAATGTACTCGAGGTTGTCGTTGTTGCCTTTGATCCAGTACAACGGGACCGGCAAGGTCTCGTAGCCCCCGTCCGCATCGCCCAGGTCCCCCACCGACACCCAGGCCGGAATCTCCGGGTGGCGCGCCATCGCGGCCCGGACCGACGCGAAGTCGCCGTGCACATCGCCGAGGGCGCCCAGTTTCATGGCCCGGACTAACGGCCGGCCGGTGCCGAGGCCGATTGGGGAACCAGCAGATCCTGCTTGTCCCAGATGAAGTCTTTCTTGCTGTACACGGCCAGTTCGTAGTCCTTGCCCATGAAGATAGCCGACACGGGACACGCCTCTTCGCAGTAGCCGCAGAAGATGCAGCGGGTCTTGTGAATCTGGTACACCTTCGCGTACCGCGGCCCGGCGGCCACGCTGCCATCGTTCTCGGCGGCCTCGAGGTAGATCGCGTCCGCCGGGCACGCGACGGAACACAGGCCGCAGGCCACGCACTTTTCCAGGCCGTCTTCGTCCCGCATCAGGACCTGCTTGCCCCGGTACTTCGGGAACACCGGGACTTTCTCCTCCGGGTAGTTCACCGTGATCGGCTTCCGGAAGAAGTACTTCAGCGTTGTGGCGAATCCGACAATAAACGGGCGAATCATGCGATCCATCCTCCGCGCCGACAAGCGGCACCGCGCAGGCCCCCGCGCGTTTGTGCGCAAGATCATCATAACATGCGGCCTGTCAGCGGTTTGACAGCCTGAAAGACCGGCCGTTATAGTCGTTGTCGTGGCCCAGGATCCGCGCCTCCTCTCGGCGGAGTACTACCTCCTGACCACCCTGGTCGTGAAGGTCGCCATCATGGCCGTCCTGGCCATCATGCTGGTCCGCTATCACCGCTTCCGCGACGTCCTGATCCGCGAAAGCCGCGACTGGCCCACCCGCATCTTCTTCGCCTTCGGCCTCGGCCTGCCCCTCGCCGCCGGCGCCGCCGTCCGCATCCTCCTGCGCTACGACGCCGCCGACATGCCGCTCGAAGGCGCGTTCCTGGCCGGCCTGATCACCGGTCCCTGGGCCGGCGCCCTCGTCGGCGCCATGATCGGCCTTCCCGGCCTCACGGTCGGCGAGTACCTCTCGCTGCCCTTCGCCGTCGGCTGCGGCCTGGTCGCCGGAGCGCTGCGCGCGGTCGCACCCAAGGAGGCCATCTGGCGGTTCTCGCCCCTGACCTTCAGCGAGCTGCACAAACACGTCTGGCGTATCTTCCGGCGTTTCCGGATCGACTGGCAGATCATCCTGATCGCCGCCATCGTGTCCCTCGAACTGCTGCGCCAGGCGCTGGCCGGGCGCCAGCCGGCGTTGCTCTTCCTGCTGGTCCCCTCGTCGCTCTTCACGACGGCCCTCGAATGTGTGGCCGCGGTCATGTGCGTCGCGGCCCCCATCAAGATCTGGAACTCCGCCCGGATCGAGCATCGGCTGCGCGAACAGGAGACGTTGCTGCTGCAGGCGCGGCTCGACCGGCTGACGCGCCAGATCAACCCCCATTTCTTGTTCAATACGCTCGCGTCGATCTCGTCCCTGGTCCGGACGAACCCGGAAACCGCCCGCATGCTCATCCTCAAGCTCTCGAACCTGCTCCGGCGCCTGCTACGGAATCAGGACCATTTCGTCCCCCTGCGCGACGAACTCGCTTCCGTGGACGAATACCTCGACATCGAGGTCGTGCGGTTCGGGCCCCAGCTGACCGTCGAGAAGGACGTCTCTCCCGATACCCTGGACGTGCAGGTGCCCAGCATGCTGCTGCAACCCCTGATCGAGAACTCGATCAAACACGGCATCTCTCCGAAAGTCGGCGGCGGCCGCGTGACGATCCGCAGTTTTCTCGAGGGTCCCCATGCCGTGATCGCCGTGGAGGACAACGGACTCGGCATGACGCCGGACCGGCTCGCGGTCGCCTTGACCGACGGCATCGGCCTCAGCAACGTCGACGAACGCCTGCGCGTCGTGTACGGATCGGACGCCAGCCTCCGCCTGACCAGCGAACCGGGCCGCGGCACGGTGGCCAGGATCGAAGTGCCTGTGAACCCTCCTCAGGAGCGAGCCGTCGCATGAATGCCCGTTTCCAGGCCGTTGTCGTCGACGATGAACCGCCCGCCCGGGAAGAGCTGATCTACCTGCTGGGCCAGGTCGGCGGGGTCGAGGTGGTCGGCCAGGCCGGCAACGGCGTCGAGGGCCTGGCCCTGATCGAATCCGCCCGGCCGCACGCCGCCTTTCTGGACGTCCAGATGCCCGGGCTGAACGGATTCGAGGTGGCACGCCAGCTGCTGGATCGCCAGGTCCCCACCAATATCGTGTTCGTCACGGCGTTCGACCAGTACGCCATCGATGCCTTCGAGGTGAATGCCGTCGACTACCTCCTCAAACCCGTCGAGCAGGAGCGGCTGGAGCGCTCGGTGGACCGGCTGGCGGGCCGGGTGGGCACGGCCGGCGAAGGCGACGACCGGCTGGAGCGGGTCGTCCAGCTCGTCGTCGGGCGCCAGCAGCAGCGCAGCCAGCTGGCCGTCAAGGTCGGAGACCACATCCTCCTGGTCCACGCCGAAGATCTGGTCTTCGCGTCCATGGAAGGCGATACAATACATGTAGTCACCAGTCAGCTCACGGGTACGTCCAACTATCGGACGCTCGACGAGTTGCAGGCACGCCTGGACCCGAACGTCTTCTGGCGGGTCCACCGGTCGCATCTGGTGAACATCAACAAGATCAAGGAGATCGTCCCTTGGTTCAGCAGGAATTTCGTTCTGAGAATGACGGATTTGAAGGGCACGGAAATCCCGGTCAGCCGGACACAGACCAAGCGGCTGCGGGACTACCTCCGGTTGTGACGCCGGACCCCGCCTTCGGCGCGGGTGACCCGGCGGGCCTGGCAGCCAGATTCAGCGACCCCAGCCCGATTCAGCCTGGCACGCCCGTCATCCAGCCAGTCCGGACCGCCGTGCCCCGGCCAAACAGGTGGCACGCCGTCCGCGAAGAATTGCTGGCCTGGGTTCGAACGCTGGCATCGGCGGCGGTGTACGCGACGTTGATCGTCACCTTCGGCTTCCAGGTGGCCAGGGTCGAGGGCCTCAGCATGGCCCCCACACTGCAGGACCAGGACCGGCTGGTGGTCAACAAGCTGGTCTACCGCCTCAGCCCTCCCCGCCGCAACGACATCGTGATGCTGTACTACCCCGTGAACCCGGACAAGTCGTTCGTCAAGCGCGTGATTGCCGAAGAAGGCGACCAGGTGCGCATCACGGACGGCCGGGTGTACGTGAACGACATCCCGCTCGATGACGACTACGTTCCAAGCGAATACCGCAGCCACGACGACTGGGGCCCGCAGGTCATCTCGGAGGGCTACTATTTCGTGATGGGTGACCACCGGAACAACAGCTCCGACAGCCGCCACTGGGGCCTCGTCCCGAAGAAGTACATCATCGGGAAGGTGCTGGTGCGATGGTGGCCGATTCCCGAAGCCAAGGTGTTCTAGGCTGGGGGTTGGGGATTCGGGATTGGGGATTCGGAAAAGACAACAGAGACAGAACGGGCCCGGCGGTCATCGACCACCGGGCCCTTCGATTATCAGGCTGAGTAGTTCTTTCCTACTTCCTACTTCCTACTTCCTACTTGCTTCCTGCTTCCTGCTGCCGCCTACGCCCCCGCGGTCTCGCGCACGTAGAGCTGCTCGATCACCCCGGCCCAGCGTTCTTCGACGACACGCCGGCGGAGTTTCATCGTGGGCGTCAGTTCGCCACCTTCGATGGTGACCTCTGCCGGCAGGACAGCGAATCGTTTGATCTTCTCGAACTGGGCCAGTTCCACGTTGATGTCGTCGATAATCGCCCGGTAGAGCGCCAACACTTCGGGGAGCTGCACCAGGGCCTCGTGGTCACCCGCCGTCTGCCCGGCTTTCCCCAGCCGCGCCCGCACTTCGACGAAGTTCGGGATGATCAGCGCAGCCAGGAAATTCCGCCGGTCGCCCACGAGAATCGCCTCGGTGACCAGCGGGTTGCGCTTGATCCGCTGCTCGATCGGCTGGGGCGCGATGTTTTTGCCCCCTGACGTGACGATGAGGTCCTTCTTGCGGTCGGTGATGGCGAGGTAGCCGTCGTCGTCGAGGAAACCGACGTCACCGGTGTGGAACCACCCGTCCTTCAGCACGGCGGCCGTCTCGTCGGGCCGATGATAATACCCCTGCATCACATTCGGGCCGCGCGCCAGGATCTCGCCGTCTTCGGCGATACGAAGCTCCACCCCCGGGACGGCCTTGCCAACCTTCCCCAGCCTCGGCGCGTCCGGCGGGTTGATCGTCAACACGGGTGACGTTTCAGTGAGGCCGTACCCCTCGTAGATCGGAAGCCCGATGCCGTAGAAGAAGTCGGCCGTGGCCCTCGAGAGGGGCGCACTGCCGGAAATCATCAGGCGCATTCGTCCGCCCGTACGCGCCCGGACCTTCTTCCACACCAGCGCGTCGGCGACAGGTGCCTGCAGACGGGCGGCCAGCGGAACAGGGCGGCCATCGAGCTTGGCCTGCGCCACCTCGTGCCCGACACCAACCGCCCAGGTGAAGAGTCTCTGGCGAATGGCGGGCGCGCTGTTGATCTTCTCGAGCACCGCGGCATGGTACTTTTCGTACACCCGCGGGACACCCGTCATGATCGTCGGTCCAACCCGCTCCAGGTCACGGGCAACGGTCTGGAGGGACTCCGCGAAGACGACCGTGGCGCCCGAGTGCAGGAACAGATAGATGGCCAGACGTTCGAACGTGTGACTGAGCGGCAGGAACGACAGCGCCAGATCCGCCGGCGACACGTTGAGCACCTTGTTGGCCGCCACCAGATTCGACAGCAGATTGTCGTGCGTCAGCACGACGCCCTTCGGGCTGCCCGTCGTCCCCGATGTATAGATGATGGTGGCCGTATCCCCCGGCCTGATCTGCCCGATTCCCGCCAGATACGCCGCTTCGAGTCCCGGCTCGTGCGCCAGCCGACGTCGGCCGGAGGTCTCGACGTCCGCCATCGACAGCACCGGCAGCGGCGTCAGCTCGCCGGGCGTGAACAGCGGGCCGGGCGCGATGATGACCACCGCCTTCACCGACGGCAACTCACCGACGATTTCCATCACCTTGGCGGCCTGGATGTCATCCGACACCACGACGACCGACGCTTCGGCGTCGTGCAGGATAAAGCGGGTCTGGTGGGCTGAGAGCGTCGGGTACACAGGGACCGTGATGGCCCCGGCAGTCAGGAACGCCTGGTCCGTGATGGACCACTCCGGCCGGCTTTCGCAGACAATGCCGGCACGATCGCCGCGGGACAGACCCAGTGCCTGCAAGCCCAGACTGAACGCCCGGATCCGCTCGAGGTACTCCTGCCCGGACACGTCGACGTACGTGTCGCCGACACAGCGCCGTATCAGGGACGGACGATTGAACCGCTCCGCCACATAGAAGGGCAGGTCGGCCAGGGTCTTGACGCCTTTGAGTGCCGATTCCGTCTGTATCATTTGTGCACGAATACAGCTACGGTAGTGGGTTTCCGGCCGTCGGTCAACAGGACGCCAGATTTTACGCTAATACCCCGCCTGTTTGTCGACAAGATTCAGCAGGGGCCATCCGGCCCGGTAACGGCGCAGGTTCTCGGCGAACAACTCGACGGCCGCCTCCCAGTAATCCTCCCGGAACCCGGCGATGTGAGGGGTCAGCACGACATTGGGCATGCCCCGCAGCGGACTGTCCGCCGGCAGCGGCTCATGCTCGAACACGTCCAGCCCCGCGGCAGCCAGACGCCCGCCCGCCAGCGCTTCAACCAAGTCCTTTTCACGCAAGAGTTTACCACGTGACACGTTGATCAGGATCGCCGTCGGTTTCATCAGCGCCATCTCGGACGCGCCAATCAACCCGCGGGTCTCGGCGGTGAGGGGAGCCGTGATCACCACGACGTCCGACTCGGCCAGCAGGCGGGACAGGGCGGCTGGCGGCATCACTTCGGCCACCTCGGCCGGCCGCTCCGCTTTCGGGTCACGCCGAGTGGCGATCACCCGCATCCCGAGGGCCGCCGCCATCCGTGCCAGTCGCGACCCAATCGCCCCCAACCCGACGATCCCCATGGTACGGCCCTGGATGGTGGGCAAGGCGGACAACTCCGCCTGGAGCCACCTCCCCTCCCGCTGCCCGTCCAGAGCCTGCGGCAGCCGGCGAATCAGGGCGAACATCAGGGCAATGGCGTGCTCGGCAACCGGCCGGGCGTTCATGCCCCGGGAGTTGCTCAGGAGCACGTCACTGGCCTGCATCTCGGGGAACAGCATGGCGCCCACACCGGCGGCCGGGCTGTGCACCCACTTGAGGCCTGGCGCCAGGGCGAACGCGTCAGGATTGATGCGGGAGCTGAACGCCACCTCGGCGTCGGCAATCCCGGCCCGCATGGCCGGCTCGGAGTCGGCGTACGAGAACAGCACGTCCGGAAACAGCCGCCGCAGCCCATCCACATGGCTCGCCGGCATGGTCCAGGCCGTCATCTCGCTGAAGATTGCCACGAGGACGTTCATAGACACCTGGGGATTGGGGGTTGGGGATTGGGGGTTGGGGAAAGGCCGGAGAACTCCCCACGCACCAGGTCCCTCGAGCGCCACACCAGTCAGTAGGAAAGAAAGTCACTGTCCCCACCGCGCCACCCTACTGACTACTACCTACTACCTACCTTCCTGCTTCTGGCTTCGGGCTTCCTGCTTCTTCCCTGCTCCACTCCCCCGACCGCCCCCCCGATTTCTCCATGAGCCGGATGTCGCCGATGACGACACCGCGATCCACGGCTTTGACCATGTCGTACATGGTGAGGGCCGCGGCCGCAACGGCTGTGAGTGCTTCCATCTCAACACCGGTCTGACCGGTGGTCCGCGCGACGGCCTCAATCTCGTAGCCCGTGCGGCGGGCAGTCAGTTGCACATCGCAATGGGTCAGCGCGACGGGATGGCAGAGGGGAATGAGGTCTGAGGTCTTCTTGGCCGCCATGATGCCGGCGAGCCGGGCTGTCTGCAGCGGGTCGCCCTTGGCCACGCGGCCGGCGCGAATCAGCCGCAACGTGGCCGGGGCCATCGTCACGAACCCCCGTGCGACCGCCGTCCGCGCGGTGGCCGGCTTGGCCCCGACGTCAACCATGCGGACACGTCCATCCGCATCGACGTGGGAGAGCCTCCGCTTGCCGCTGGTCATCCTGCCCCCTAGCCTCTAGCCTCTAGCCTCTAGCCCCTGGCCCCTAGCCCGCGTACGAACAGCAATAATCAGCCACCGCGCTGATCTCGAGCTTGAACGACGCGTTGGCCGGGATACTGTAAGACTCGCCTGCCCGGAACACCTGCCAGTCGCCCGCGCCAGGCAGGAGCACCTTCATTTCCCCATTGAGGACTTCCATCACCTCGGCAACGCCGGTGGAAAACTCGTATGCGCCCGGCATCATGATGCCCAGCGTCTTGCGCGATCCGTCCGGGAACAGCACCGTGCGGCTGGTCACGTTGCCGTCGAAGTACACATTGGCTTTCTTGACCACCGTCACGTGCTCGAATCTGTCGTTTGCCATGATGCCTCGCTAGGGGTCGGGACGCTTAAAGTACTCCAGGCCCCGCAAAGTACAATTCCGTCACAACACAAGACACGCGCCTATTCGGGACTGGTTGTAGCGGCACGCACGGGACGCCCGGCTTTGGGCATGTCCTCGGTGAACAACGTCGAGTCAATCGGCGCGTTGAACGCAACCGACTCGATGACGAACGGCGTCACCGTTTCACGATTCGGCGTCTTCACCACCTCGAGGATACGCGTCGGCCACTGCACCCCACGGAAGTCCTGCACGGCCGTGAAGTAACGTGTCGTGTTCCCGGCTTTCTCCTGCAGCAACAGGTACGTCTCCGTGTCGATGGCCAGTTCCCGGGTTTCGCCACGAACGGTGACCACTACGACGTAGGCCGGTCGAGGCCCTGGCACGTCCTCAACGGCCCATCCATCGACGCGAGGCCAGACCACCTGGGTATCCGGCCGCCGTTCGAAACCGACCCCGGTCCGGTAATAGAAACCGATCCCGTGGCACTGGTCGAGCAACGACTGTGCGCGGGGCAGCGCGTACGGCGACACGACGAGATTGCGCCGCGTCCACGCCACACCGCCGTTCAGAAAGTACTCGTAGAAGGCGCGACCGCGATCGGCGGTGAGGTCGTGCTCCACGCGTACCTTGTCCGGCATCTGCGCGTAGATCTTGTACGCGGCGTTGTACGCGATGCCGTCCTGCATCCGTACGCGCCCCGTCGCGGCCATGGTCTTCCACGCGGTCAGGGCACCGCCGCCGTGGGCGAGCACCGAACGCACGACGATCTCGGGCGCCGTCGCTGGCGCCCGGCGCTCGCAACCGCTCGCCAGGAGCGCTGCGGCCGCGACCACCATGCCGAATCGCCGCCAGCCCGGCCCGCGCTGCGCGCCTCGTTGCCGTTCCATAACGTCCTCCTACACGAAGCGCAGTTGCTGATCGGCCCCGGTCACGCGGCTCCGGACCTGCAGACCGTACGGACAGGCCGCCTCGCAGGGCGCCTCACAATCGGTGCAGGGCAAGCCGTGCCGGGAGACGGGCAGCATGGCGTAGCGCTGCATGGCAAACTTCTGATCGCCGTAGTGTTCGAAGTACATGCGGTAGCGCAGGATGTCAGCGACCGGCACGCCGTGCGGGCATACGTCGTGGCAGGCGCGGCAGCCGGGCCGGCAGTACTGCGGTCCGACTTCCTGCGCGACCACCTGCAGGTAAGCCTGGTCGCGGGGAGTCAGCGCCGTCGTGCCCGACACCGCCAGGTACTCGGCCACCTGGTCGTAGTTGCGCATCGACACGACGGCCGTGTCGAACAGATCGGAGGCAAGGACCCACTTCAGGACCGCCTGCCGGGCGTTCGTCTCTTCGTCCTGGAGTGCCCGGATGTTGAGGTCGGCCTTGTAGATCGTCATGGTCTTCATGGCGATCGTCCCGACCCCTTTCGCCCGTGCTTTCTTCAGGACCGGCTCCACGCCGTGCGTCAGGAAGTTCGCCCCCACCAGGATGACGTCGAACCGGTTGTTGTCGAGGCCCCAGTCGAATTCTTCGACCATCCGGATCCCGTGGCTCGACGCCCCCGTGAAGCGGACCTTCCCGAGGCGTTTGGCTTCGTCCCAGGCCTCGTAGATCGCCGGGTTCTGAATCCGCTCGAGGCCGCCGTACCGCGGATGCCCAATCGAGTGGATCATCATGCAGTCGATGTAGGTCGTGTTCAGCTTCTTCAGCGAGACGTCGAGCGCCTCGAGCAGCGCCGATTTCGTCACCGTCGCCGTGACGAGCGGCGGATCCCACTTGTCGAGGATGAAGACCTTCTCGCGCCACTGCGGCAGCACCTTGCCGATGACCTCTTCGTGGCCGGCGTACTGGGCGCCCGTGTCGATCAGGTTCAGGCCACACTCGAAGAGGTGGCTGACGAGCGCCGGGTCCCGTTGTCCGGATCCGGCCGAGATGTCGCCCACGTTCCAGCCCGTCTTTCCGAGCGCCTTGAACCGCCGGACCTGCGGACGCGCGGCTGTCCCGGCGGCAGGCGAACCTTGCGGGGATGCCGCACGCGCGCCAATCGCCGGCACGGCAGCAGCCGCAGCCACGGTGGACTTGCGCAGGAACTCGCGGCGACTCAGTGCGGTCATCGTCATTCCTCCGAAGCTGAACCCGATTGGACGCGTGCGGCCGCGGCGAGCACCAGCAACTCGGCGGTCTCGTGCGTGTCCGCACCGAGGCTGACAATCAGCCATCGGCCGCTTCTCGCCGCCACGAGACGTCCGTAATACCGCTCCGTTGCCAAGAACCCGCCGTCGGCGAGCGCCGGCAAGGGTTTCGGGGCCGCGCCGCCCTGCGCCAGGAACGTCCCGTACGCCGTGGATGCCTCGGAGGCCGCGGCCAGCGACTCGAACGGTATCAGCAGCAGTGTCGAGGGCTTTGGTGCGCCTTCGTACTGTGCCTCGAGGGCCGAGCCGAAGCTGGCCTGCCCCAGCGCGTCTTCCGGTACGAACCGGATGGAGCCCGCGACCAGATTCCGCTCAGGCACCAGCGCCACCTCGGCGGGCATGCCGCCGGGTTCACCGAGGGCCGTTGCCACTGCCTGCGCCAGCGCCGCGAGGTCGTCCGGCGCAACTGGCTTGGCCGGGTCGGCCACCAGTTTGACGTAGTGGGACGCCGCCCAGAACTCCAGCGCCGCCGTGCCAGCGCGGCCCTCCACGCCCACCTTTACGGGCTTCCGCCGGGGGTTCGATTCTTGCGCGAAGATGCCGAAGGCATGAAGACGGTCGGTCATGCGGTACGCGTCCACCGCCACTGTCGCGCCGTCGGGCCGCCCGTACTTCGTCGACTCGAGATCCTGGAAGCCAAACGACAGGTACTGTTCGGCGCCGCCGTTGATGTACTCCCAGAGATTGCCCGGGCCGAAGCGCTGAACGTCGCCAGTCCGGGTCCAATCGCCCATCGACGCCGCCAGCACCGGCGGTGCCGGTGCCACCGGCGCCGGAGCGGGCCGTTCAGCCGCCGGGACCGGGCTCCCGGCGAGCGGCTTCGAACCGGTCGCGGACGACGCGTCCTGCGGCCCGGTCCCCGACTGACAGGAGGCCGACAGCAACGCCATCCCGATCACGACCATCCATCTCATGAAGCACCTCTCCCCAGTCCGTGCTCGGCCGCCCCATCGACGTGTCGCCCACACAACCACGGGGCCGGCTGGACAGCCGACCCCGTGGTTTTAGGTCATTTGCAAAAGGGGCCTGGCCCCTTTTTCACTTCTTCACCGGGGCGGCGGGCGGCTTGGCGGCGTCGGGCTTCTTCGTCCCGAAGGGCGGCTGCTTGCTCAGCCAGTCCGCCGGGTACGACCGCTTGGCCGGATCGGCCACGCGCGAACCGCCGTCCTGATAGTCGGTGACGAGCTTGTCGGCCAGCTCCCACCACTTCATGTAGTTCTCCTGCGCCACGCGGTTCGAATAGTCGCTGATAAACTCACGTGCCCGGGCCGGGTCGGTCTTGTACAACTCGAGGGCAGTCTTCTCAATCACGGGCTGGTCAGCGAACAGCCGGTCTTCAATCTCCACCTGTTTCGCGCGAATGTCCTGGATCATCGCACGCCAGTTCAGGTTCGCCCAGTTGTTGACGAAGTTCGACGCCCAGAAGGCCGAGTTGCGGTCGAACTTGTCGCGGCGGCCCGTCTCGTACGCCACGGGCACCTTGAAGTTGCCGGCGTACAGCGGCGTGAAGACCGACGTCTTGGCGTCATCCGGCGCGAACCACGCCAGGCTGCCAATCCACGGCGGCATGTTGTCGCGCGCCTGCAGCACGACGACATACGAACACTGGTGCACGGCAATCATCCGCTCCACCGTGGTGAAGTATCCCTCGGCCGGCCGGGCCTCGCGCCCGAGGCCCCAGCGGTTCGGCGAGCCGAACGGCCCCGCCAGCGGACTGGTCGTCTGCTCGAACGGCGTACCTTCGTACGTATCGCGGTGGATCGCGATCAGCTGACGAGCGGTCACCTTCTTGTCCGGCTTAACCGAGAACGGCTGCTCCGGCGCCCACGGATCCAGATTCAACGACGGCGCCAGCATGCTCAGCACCCGCCATTCGCGGCGGTTGGGCTGAATCGGGCCATCGCCCATGCCGAACGTACGGTTGAAGATGAACGGCTGGCCCTTCTTCCACCACCCGTTGGCCTCCGCCACGTCATACACGTTCTTCGAATACATCGTGAAGTTCGGATCGTCGGTCAGCGTCGTGATCCGCGAACGATTGGCGGAGACGCCGACCTCACCGGCCGGAATCCGCTTGGCGGCCCAGACGGCCCCCTTCTCGATCGCGCCGGCGCCGAAGATCTCGAACTGCCACACTTCTTTCGCGTCGCCCACGGTGAGACACTCGCCGCTGTCGCCGTAGCCGTACTTCTCCGCGAACTCGCCCATGATCCTGATGACTTCACGGGCCGTCGCGCCTCGCTCCAGCGCCAGGCGCTGGAGTTCCATGATGTCGAAAATCCCTTCGTCGTTGAACAACTCGCGCCGGCCGCCGATCGTCGTCTCGCCGATGATGACGCCCTTTTCGTTCATGAACGGATACGACGCGTCATAGCGGGTGAAGGTCTCGGCCACCTGCGGAATCTCGCCGACCTTGACTTCCTGCCGGTTCGGCGGTTTTTCTTCGCCCAGGCCGCCGCCCTTCATCACCGCGCGCATCGTGCCCGCCGGGTACTTCTGGCCGGGTACGACCTTGATCCGGATCTCATAGCCGCCGTCGCACGAATGGGTAGTCAGCGTCCCTTCCGCCGACGCCTCGGGGCTGGTCGGCATGGACGTGCACGCTTCGCAGGCGTTCTCCCACACCTCCTGCGGCACGCCATCAGGACGCGGGTATCCGCAGATCTTCTTTCCGTAGAACTCCACCTGGGCCGAGGCTGCCTCATTGGCCCGCCCCGCCGGCGCCTGTGGCCCGGCCACCCCAACGGTGCCGGTCAGGAGCACCACGACCCCCGTCAGTACGTATTTGAACGTCCGCATGAATGTCTCCTTGATACCTTCCGGGAGCCGGCCGTGCCAGACGTGGGGTCGGCCCGGCTGCATCGCACACCCGTCGAATCCGGCAGACCTCGCCTGCCAGAACACAGGGAGGGTATCATGTCCGACCGCCCGTTTCACCCCAGCCGGCAGCCTCGCACCGTGCGCCGGGACCGGCTGCGGTCAGGATCGCCCGGTCGTGCTAAGATTCGCCCCTATGAGTCAGCCCACTTCTTCGTCACCAAGCTCGACCGGGGACCACAAACCCTACGTGTCGTCGGACATCGAACTCAAGGAGTTCACCGTCCGTGCGCTCATCCTCGGCCTCTTGATGTGCGTCGTTCTTGGCGCCGCCAACGCCTATCTCGGTCTGCGCGCCGGGATGACCATCGCCGCGACGTATCCGGCCGCGGTCATCAGCATGGCTGTCCTGCGCCTCTTCAAGGACAGCAACATCCTCGAAGAGAACTTCGCCCGGACCGTCGGGTCGATTGGCGAATCGGTCGCGGCGGGTGCGATCTTCACGATCCCCGCGTTCCTCATCCTGAAATACTGGAAGTTCTCGACCGAGACGATGATGCAGGAGTACCTGCTGTCGGCGGCCCTGATGGCCCTCGGCGGCCTGCTCGGCATCATGTTCGTCACCGTCCTCCGCCGGGTGATGGTGGAAGACAAGGGGCTACCCTTCCCCGAGTCGGTGGCTGCCGCCGAGATTCACAAGGCGGGACAGAAGGGATCGGAAGCCGCCCTCCAGCTCTTCCGCGCCATGGGCGTCGGCGCCATCGCGAAGCTGATGGACGGCTTCGGCATCTTCCGCGCCGAGAACGAATTCTCACTGGGCGTCGGCAAGGCCAAGGAGAGCTTCGTCCGCCTCGGCCTCGACGACTCCTCGCAGAAGATCATGGCCGGCGGCGTCACGCACTTTGCCGCGCCCGCCGTGACGCCCGCCTATCTCGGCGTCGGCTACATCATCGGCCCTGAACTGGGCGCCCTGAACTTCGCCGGCGGCATGCTGGCCTGGGGTCTGTTCGTCCCGCTGCTCGTCTTCTTCCTCGGACCGTCCCTCATCGACGCGTACACGGCCAACGCCGGCGGTAACGAAGAAGCCGCCTGGGCCAGCATCGTCGGTCACATGTGGCGCTTCATCGTCCGTCCGATCGCCGTCGGCGGCATGCTGGTCGGCGCCACCTTCACGCTCTACAAGATGCGCAAGAACCTCATCCTTGGCATCAAGCGAGGCATCGCCGACGTGAAGAAGTCGACAACAGTGGCCGCTGCCGTCGCCCGTCACGAGCAGGACCTGTCGATGAAGGTCGTGATCTTCGGCCTCGGCGCCATCTTCGCGCTCGTCACGGCCATCTACTTCTACTTCACCGGCACCTTCGGCGCCGCCCTCACCGCGGCGGTCGTGATGATTGTCACAGGCTTCTTCTTCGCCGCCGTCTCGGGCAATCTGGTCGGCCTCATCGGCTCGTCCAACAATCCGCTGTCGGGCCTCACGCTGGCCACGACCATCGTGGCGGCGCTGACCATGGTGCTGGTGGGCGCAGCCGGCAAGGAAGGCATCATGGCCGCCCTCGGCGTGGCAGCGGTCGGGTGCGTCTCGGCGGCTGTGGCTGGCGAGATGCTGCAGGATCTCAAGGTCGGGCACATTCTGGGCGGCACGCCGCGGCGGATGCAGATCGGCGACATCCTCGGCGTGCTCGTCGCGTCCGCGGTGATGTTCTTCCCGCTCTACATGATGCACACTGCCGACGTGGCGCAGTTCGGTGACGCCGGCGGCCTCGGCATCGGCAAGACGTACCCCGCCCCGCAGGCCGGTCTCATGGCCGCCCTGTCGCAGGGCATCGTGGGCGGCGAAATGGCCTGGCCGCTCGTCGTGGTCGGCATCGCGATGGGCATCTCGCTCATCCTGGTGAAGGTGCGCAGCCCCATGCTGTTCTCGGTGGGCATGTATCTGCCGCTGCCCACCACGTTCGCGATCTTCTGCGGTGGCGTCGTCCGCGGTATCGTGGACAAACTCCGTGACAAGCGAGGCCTGAACAACGCACAGAAAGCGCGCGTCGAAAACGCGGGCGTCCTGTCGGCGTCCGGGCTGATCGCCGGCGAGGCCCTCGTCGGTCTGTTTATCGCTGCCGTGGTCGGCATCCGCAGCAGCCACGAGTTCTGGAACCTGCCGGCCATCTTCGGCCTCTCGGGATTCGCGTCGATTGCGCCGTGGGTGGCCATCCCGGTGGCAGCGGTCCTCGTGTGGTATCTGATCGCGGTGCCGCTCCGGAAGGCCGGCGACGCCGACGAACCCGCGCCGCCGACGGCGGTTATGTAGGGCTGGGGATTGGGGCTTGGGGGTTGGGGATTGGGGTAGGACACCTCAGTCCCTACGCCCAAGTCCCGTCGGCTCTCGGCCATCGGCTATCGGCCTTCGGCTTTCGGCTTTCGGCCATCGGCTATCGGCTATCGGCCCTACTGACTACTGACTACTGACTACTGACTACTGACTACTTGTCTTGTGCCTTCGGCGTCGCTTCCTGCTTCCTGCTTCCTGCTTCCTGCTTCCTGCTTGTGTCCCCCTCCCGCGCTCTCGATATACTCATTACGTGTCGCCGCCTCAGTCTCGTACCGTGCTGACCGCCTGCCTGATGGCGTTGCTCGTGGTCCTGGACGCCGCCCAACCGCCCCTCGCGGTTCCAACGCCGACGTTCGTCGGAGCGATCCTCGCCTACCCCGGGACTTTTCACTCCCGTCGCGTCGTCGTCTACGGCACGCTTCGCACCGAAACCGACGAATGGTGGCTCGAGACTGACGACGGCGATCGGATACGTGTGGTCGGCGCCCGAGACGCCGTCCGGGGCGGCCGCGTCGAACTCCATGCGGAGGCCCTCGACATCGGCAGGCTGACGCAGACAGACCCGCGCATCACCGCAACCGGCGTCGCCAGCCTGCTGATGCGGGTGGGCCTTGACCGGTGGCCACGGCCGGGCGAACTCGTCGTCCTGCGGGCCACGCGGGCAACCGTCCTCCGGCCCTCCATCCAGCCGACGCTGAAGGACATTGTGCTGGAGTGCGATCGGTTTCAGGGCAAGACGGTGGTGATCGTCGGCCAGTTCCGCGCCCGCAACCTCGACAACGACCTGCCAGGCGCACCCGGGCGACACAGACACGAGTTCGTGCTGCGCCTGGGGGCCGCGGCCCTTTGGGTCGTGGGTCTTCGTCCTCGCGTCAACAACGTCGATCTCGACATGCGAACCCGCGTGGACACCGACCGCTGGTTCGCGGTCGAGGGCACCGTCAGACGCGAGAAGGGGCTCGTCTGGCTTGACGGACGCCGCATGGCGGCGGCGCCGGTCCCGCAGGAACTCCTGCCCGCGCCACCCGTGCGCCCCGAAACGCTGGGCGCCGGGGAAGTGATGTTCAGCCTGCCGACGGACGACGAAGCGGACGTGCCGGTGACCACGACCGTCCGCATCCAGTTCACGCGTCCCCTCGACCCGCGGTCGCTGACGGGGCGCATTCGCGTCAGCTACGCGGCTGGGCCGGACGGTGCGGTCCCAACCGCATCGCCGCCCTTCGTCGCGGACTACACGACCAGCGACCGGGTGGTCACCCTCCGGTTCCGCTCCGCGCTGGAGCGCTTTCGCGCAGTTGTCGTCGAAGTCCTGGAAGGGGTGACGACGATGGGCGGCTCACCGGTCAAGCCGTGGAGGCTGACGTTCACGACGGGCGGGCACGGAACGCCAGTTGGCCGTGTCGCTGTTACGCCGGTGGCGGCGGCACACGCTGCACGACAGCCCGCGCACAGGCCAGGAGTTCGTGCATCTGATACGGCTTCGGCAAGACGGCCGTCGGCTGGCACTCACCCACGGCAGCGCTGATCTCGCCGTACCCGCTCGACAACACCACGGCGAGCCCCGGCTGCACGTCGCGCAGTTGCCGCAGCGCTTCTTTGCCTCCCATGCCCCCGGGCACCGTGACGTCGAGGATGGCGGCGTCGAATGGCGCCCCAGCCTCGATGGCCTCCCGGCACAGCCGGACCGCGTCGTCGCCATTCTGCGCGGGCACCACCTCGTACCCGCCGCGCGCCAGCATGCGTGACGCCATGTCCCGGATCAGCTGCTCATCGTCCATGAGGAGGATCCGGCCGCAGCTGCGTTCGTCGGCGTGCGCCTCGGGCAGCCTCGGCAACACGCGGCTCGACCCGGCCGTGACGGCTGGCAGCAGCAACGTGAACGCCGCGCCACCCCCGGGAGCGGCAGCCGCGGTCAGGCGGCCGTCGTGGGCGCTGATGATCGAGTACGACATCGCCAGGCCAAGACCCGACCCGGCAGGTTTGGTGGTGAAGAACGGCTCGAAGATGCGCGGCAGGACCTCGGGCGGAATGCCCGGGCCGTCGTCTTCGATCGTGATCTCGACGTAGCCGACCGCGGTCACGTCAGCGATCTCGGTCGGAGACACCCGGTGATTGCGGGCGCGCAGCCGCACGCGCCCGCCCTCCGGCATCGCCTGACGGGCGTTGATCAGGATATTGGCCACCACCTGCGACAGCTGGTTGGCGTCGGCGAAGACGTCCCAGAGCGACGCATCGTCTGGCGCGTCGATGTCCCACGGGCAGGCAGAGCCCGACAGCGACAACGCGCAGCACTCACGCAGGAACGGGACGACGGCCACCCGCCGGCGCTGCGGCGGGCTGCCGATTGCGAAGGTGAGCAGCCGCCGCGTGAGGTCGCGGGCGCGCTCGAATGCCGACGACGCCGTCTCGAGGTGCGCCGAGACGGGGTGTTCGTGCGCCAGCCCGGCCCGCGCCAGTTCGATGTTGCCGAAGAGCCCGCCCAGCAGGTTGTTGAAATCGTGGGCGACCCCGCCGGCGAAGACGCTGAGGGCGCTCAGGCGCTGGCTGCGCTCCACCTCGGCCATCATGCGCTTCCGGTCCGTCACGTCCTGGAGGATGAGGATGTGGCAGAGCGCCTCGCCACCCGGTCCGCGCACGGTATCGAGCGCCCCGTCGAGTTCGCGCGATCCGCCTGTGCCTGCCGTCCCTCCAGGTGCCACCAGCTCGCCGCGCCAGTGGCCCCGATCCTCGAGCCCACGCCACACGGTCTCGGCCGCCGCAGCACCAAGCAGCCCCGGGAGCATCGTGCCCGGTTGCGCGTGCGCGACGCCAAGCATGGTGGCCAACGCCTGATTGGCATAACTGAGGGAGCCGTCGAGCCCGACCAGGGCAATCCCGCTCGTCACCGACTCGATGGCGAATTCCTTGATCGCCAGCGCGCGGTTCACGTGTCGCAGGTCCTCCTCGGTCCGCTGCCGGGCCAGCACTTCCGCCTTCCGCTGCCGGCTGACGCGCAGCACCTGGAACACCAGGACCGCCAGCGCCAGCGACACGACGGTCCCGACGATCAGTTCCGACGACCGCCAGGCTACGAACACCGGCCAGCCATCCTTGGGTACGCCGGCGATCACCCAGTTGCCGGACGGCAGCGGCACGTCCATCAGCACCGCGTCACCCTGGAAGATGTCGACGTCGCCCCAGAACGCCGGGCCGCTTCTGCCCGTGCCGTCGAGTCCCCTCAAGGCAAGCCGCAGGGCCCCCCTGGCCCGTTCAAGCCCCGCCACGTCGATCAACCGGTCGAAGCTGATGACCGTGGCGGTGATGCCCCAATACACGTCCGACGCCTGCGGTCCGGCAGGCCGGTAGAAGATCGGCGTCCGGCCGATGATGCCCGTTCCGCCCTGGATCAGCGCGAGCGGCCCCGCCACCACCGTGCGCCGTTCCCGGATCGCCTTCTGGACGGCCGCGCGCTGGTTGGGCACGCCCGCGTAATCCACCCCCAGGGCTGTCTCGTTGCCCTCCCGCGGATGGATGAACCGGATGACCGTGCCGGGGGCGAGCGCCACGTTGCGCACGACGGGGCTGCTCCTCAGGATCGCCGCCGCCAGCGCGTCGAACTCGTCCTGCTGGATGCCGCCCCGCAGGCGGACGAGCGTCACAAGGCCGTCGGAGAGATTGAGGGAGGCGAAGAGTTCGCGGCTCAGGTCACCGCGCACATGATCGACCTGCGACGAAACGGCCACCCGCTCCTCTGCGACCCGGTCGAGGTGCGCCAATATCGCCAGCCGGTAACTCGCGGCCACGCCGCCGCCCAGAAGCACGCACGCCAGCGCCAGAGCCAGCGAGTGGCGCGACAACAGCGTCGTGGCGTTCGTCTCACGGTCTCGCGTCATGACGATCAGGGCTGCCGACCAACCACCTCACTGGCGCACGTGCAACTGTAACACTACGGCACGACACGAAACGGTGCCAGCATGTGCCGCGTCTCACTCCCCCGCGTCACGGTCAGGCGGACGAGGTAGTCGCCGGCCGCGAGCGCCGACAGCACGGCTTCGCCGCGCACGGCCACCACGCCTTCGCGTTCGACGAGCGTCGCGGCCACGGGCACCGCCAGCGCCTTGCCCGTGCGGTCCAGCAACTCACCGCTCACGCTCTCGGGCTTCACCGTGACCGAGGCCTCGACAATCAGCCGCTCGGTCCGGCGGAACTGCAGGTCCGCCGTCATGACGTCCTTGTTGCCGGTGGCCTGACCGCGGCGGGTGTACAGCACGCCGCCCATCTGCAGGTCGTCCGCGGCGGCGGCCGGCGGCATCTCGACCCGCACGGTCTCGACGACAGGCGCCCCCTCGCCATTGGGCGCTGCCTTGACCCGCACGCTGTATGGACCCGCCCCGAGCGGCCCGCGCCCCTCGCGCGGGGTCACGCGCACGACGAAGATTCCGCTAGGACCGATGTCGGCGAATTCGCCCGCCGTGAATTCGCCGGAGTCCGCGCTCACCGCCACGTCGGCGCGCCCCCCCCGGGACCACGGCTGCCCGGCCGCCCCCTTCACGTCAACCTCGCCCACCACCCACAACGCTGGCGTGGCGCCCGGGCGGGAAGCTCCCGCAGATGCTCCATCGGTCTGCCACCACCCGGCGCTGACCCGCACGCGCAGCGGGCCGCCGGCGCGCGCGCCTCCGAGGGTGGCCACGGCCCGTTCCACGGCCGCCGTCATGTCGTCGGCCACGCGCGGTGCGGCGGCGGCCGCGGCGACCTCCCCTGCGGTCGGCACCTGATACCCACGCCGTGCCCGAATCTCCACCCCTGGCCGTCGTGACCGCACGGTCACCGCGCGGAAACGCCCGTCCAGTCTGGCGTTGGTGGAGACGTAGCCGACCAGATAGTACGACGAGAGGTCAGCTACCACTCGGCGCAGACCGGCATCGATGTCGTTGGTAATGACCGCCTGGCCGTCCGTCATGCGCGCGGCCAGATCCAGCGACTCCTGGCGGTCGTGAGCCCGCTGCATGTCGACATCGACCGGCGGCGGCGCGCTCGGGCCCAGCTCCGCGTCGAATACCGCCAGGCCGCGAGGATCGACGGGGTAGAACGACACGTTCGCGTGATTCGCCTCACCCAGCAGATCCAGAAAGAGCCGATGGATATCGAGTCCGGCGAGTGTCCTGACTTCGGCCTCGCACCACGACGACCACCTTCTCGTCCTTGGCGAACCATCCGCGTTCACCGTCGCCAGCGCGGCACGAATCAGGCTCGGATTCGGCCGGAACAATCTGTAGCCCTCAGTCACCAGCACCATCGCCTTCCGCTCCTCGCGGAGGCCGCCAACGTACCGCGCGAGGTCTGTCAGCGCGTCGATCGTGCGCTTCTCTCGCCGGCGCTCGATCATCTCGGCCGCCACCTCCGAGGTCTCAGTGGCCCTGACCATGTGATCGGTGAAGCAGTCCTTGTAGGCTTCTTCCACCGGATCGTCGCTGATCACGCGGCTGCTCGTCCCGACCTCCCAGGCATTAGCAGTCTGCAGCATGGCCGCCAGCCGGTCCCCACGGCGCGTGAAAACGACGTTCAGGGCCGACATATCCGGCGTCATGAATCCAACGATGTCGTCAGCACCAATCAGCCGCCGGAGCAAACCGGCTAGCGGCCGGATGATGCGGTACCCCGACGATGTCCTGAGGTGCGGCTTGTCGAGGAAGATCAGGAACAGTCGCGCACGCGGATCCCCGGCCGTGTCACGCATCTCGCGCGCCGTCCGCGGTTCGGCGCGCGACGATGGCATGGCGCCTGCGCTGATTGTCACGTGCTCGAACGCCGAGATTGCCTGACGGACCCCGTCCTCACGGATCTCGAGGTCGTCGGCCGTCAGGTCGGTAACCGGCAGGCTGTCCTTCGTGGCAAAGACGTCCAGGCGCACCAGCACCGCTCCTCCGCGGTAGGTGGGGCGCGGAGGCTGCACCTGATTCTGCTGCCTGGCGGCGGAGGGCTCCAGCGTCGAGGAGGCCAGGACTGCTGCGGCCACCATGCAGAGGCCGAGGATCGCCGGAGTCAGCCGTGCGCGGCTTCGCCCCAACCGCGCACGCCGTCGGGACCCGGTACGCCATGTCATGGACGTTGCCTGCTAGGGCACGATCCTGAACGGTGCAAGCATGTGCCGCGTCTCACTCCCCCGCGTCACGGTCAGGCGGACGAGGTAGTCGCCGGCCGCGAGCGCCGACAGCACGGCTTCGCCGCGCACGGCCACCACGCCTTCGCGTTCGACGAGCGTCGCGGCCACGGGCACCGCCAGCGCCTTGCCCGTGCGGTCCAGCAACTCACCGCTCACGCTCTCGGGCTTCACCGTGACCGAGGCCTCGACAATCAGCCGCTCGGTCCGGCGGAACTGCAGGTCCGCCGTCATGACGTCCTTGTTGCCGGTGGCCTGTCCGCGGCGCGCGTACAGCGGCGTGCCGAGCAACAGCGCCCCGGCATCCGCGGGTTTGGGAACCTCGAACCTGGCCGTGTCCATCGTCGGCAACCCGCCGGTCGCGGGTTTCACGCGCACACGCACGGCGTAGGCGCCGGGATCGAGCCAGACATCGTCTGCGTTCCTCGGGAAACGTGTTGAGAACGCGCCCGTGGCCGCAGTCACCGGCACGGAGAATGTCGTCACGACGGCGCCCTTGTCCGTCAGGATCGCGACTTCAGCCTCACCGCCCTTCGACCAGTCGTCGCCGCCGGGCCGCTTGACGTCAACCGTGCCGAAGATCCAGAAGGCCGGCTCGGCCCCGGCAGGTTTGCCCGCCAGCGGCTGGCCGGGCGCGGTCCACCATCCGGCGCTGACCTGCAGCCGGAACGACGCGTTCGGCCGGATGTTCGCCAGGCCCGCCACCGCGCGCTCGACGGCCGCCGTTGCTTCGTCGACCACCCGGGGAGCTTCGGCCACCGCCCGCGCGGCCACCTCGGCCTCGGTCGGGGCCTGGTACCCGCGCCGGGCCCGAATCTCGATCCCTGGCCGTTTCGCCCGCACCTTGATGCTGCGGAAGCGGCCATCCAGTTTCGCGTTCGTGGACGAATACCCAATCAGGTAGTACGACGTCAGGTCAGCCACGACACGATTCAGCCCCGCGTCGATGTTGTTCGAGTTGATCACCGCGACGCCGTCGGTGTTGACGGCCGCCGTCACCAGTGAATCGAGGCGCGCCTGCACCATCGCAAAATCCACGTCGATCGGCGGCGGGGGGTTGGGCCCCATCTCGGTGTCGAAGACGGGCAGCCCGCGGGGATCGACGGGATAGAACGTCGCGTTGGCGCGGTTGGCTTCGTCGAGCAGTTCGCGGAAGCGGTTGAGGTTGTCGAGTTGCGACAACATCACCCGATCCTGATCGCACTGATTCTGCATGCCGCTGTACGGATTGTTCCGGTCGGTCGTCCCCAGCCGGCCGGTGGGACCCACGCCGATGCCGGGCTGGCGCGGCGCCGCGATCTCGGCCATCGCGCGATTCTCGCGGTAGAGGAGGTATCCCTGGCTCACGAGCAGGATCGCCTTGCGTTCTTCACGGAGCCCGTCGAGATGGCGCACAAGGTCGAGCAGCGCGTCGAGGCTTTGTTTCTCGCGGCGACGGTCGATCATGGCCTGCGCAATGCCGTTGTCCGTGCCGTAACACGACTCATACAGCTGTTCGACAGGATCCTCCTTGATCAACCGGTCCCGCACGCCGATGTTCAGCGGCAGTACGCTTTGCAGCATCGCCGCCATCCGGTCTGTTCTGCGCGTGAACATGATGTCCCGGGCCGACATGTCTGGTTTCATGATGGCCACGAGATCTTCGTCGCCGATGACCCGCTGCAGCAGGTTGACCAGCGGCCGGCGCACGTTGTACCCCGCGCCCATGTTCATGTGCAGGGTGTCGAGGAAGATGACAAACACCCGCGCGCGCGGATCCGCGGCCATTTCGCGCGACTCGAGAATCGTTCGAGGCTCGACGCGCGCGGCGGGCACGCCGCCGGTGCTGATCCGGACGTGCTCGAAGGTCTCGACCTTCTGCGCGACGCCGTCCTCGAGCACCTCGAAGTCCTCAGCCTTCAAGTCGGTAACAGCCTGGCCGTCTTTCGTGGCGTAGACGTCCACCCGCACGAAGTTCGCCCCGGCACGGAAGACCGGGCGCGGCGGCTGCTGCGGCTGGGCCGGCGTCTGCTGCGGCTGAGGGTTGCCCATGGCCGACAGGCCCGCGACGGCGGCCGCCAAGAGGACGGCCGTCACGGCCCCTGCCGCGGTTCGTCCGCCTGGCGACGCGGGCCGCCGCCCGAACCGGCGCCGGAACGCCCGCACAATCGCCGCCGCGAACACCACGATCAACGCCAGCAGCACGACGGTCACGCCCAGGGCCACGAGGGGGTACTTCAGCGCAATACTGCCGAGGGCCACGACGAACACGTCCTCTCCGAAACTCAGCGCCCAGTTCGAGAGCGGTTCGGGGCTCGCGTTGGCCATCACGCGGGTGCCAGCTTTCGTCACATGCGTGGACCCGGCCACCAGACCACCAACCAGCGCCGACACTGCCGTCAGCGCCGGTGACGACGGCCCCAGGGCAATCACCGCGATCGCCGCGCCGCCAACAGGCCTGATGAACGAATGAATCGCATCCCAGGCGGAGTCCAGCCACGGGATCTTGTCGGCCAGAAACTCGATGACGTAGAGCGCGATCGCGATGTAGATCACCCAATCGCTGTTGAACGCCTGGTACTGCTCCGGCAGGACCACCCAGCCAAATCGCGCCGCCAGGCCGAGCAGGGCCACAGTGGCATACAGGTTGATACCTGCGGCAAACGAAAAGCCGAGCACACGGCCAAGTTCCACCAGGAGGTCCATGGCCGCATCATACGAGAAAACGCGCGACCCGGCTCTGCCGAATCGCGCGTCTTTCTGGGGACGATGACATGACCTGCGCACGCGGGCTGCATACGCACCCGCGAGAACGGGTCATGCCACTGGCGTTCTGCTGTCGCCTACGATGCTTTCGAGCGGCGCGAGGGCCCGGGAGCCAGCGGCGTCTTCACCACACGTTTGCCCGACTTCGCCACCAGCTTCACGGCGGTCTTCGCGGCAGCCTTCGGGGCTGGCCTGGCTGCCGGTTTGGCAGCGGTCTTCGTGGCGGCCTTCGCGACGAGCTTCGTCACGGTCTTCACCGGCGTCTTCGCCGCGGCTTTCGCCACAACCTTCGTCACCGCCTTGGCGGGCACCGCTGTCAGTTTGACCTCAACGGTCGCCACCTTGATCGCCACGGCCGGGACCGTGACGGGGACCTTCTCGGCCTTGGTCTTCGCCCGCGTCGAGAGGCATCGGTCCAGCGCCTGGTCGAGTTTGCCTTCAATCGACTGGGATCCCTCGTGGGTGACTTCGGAGACCTCTGTGATGATCAGGTACCGGGCGCGATCGAGCATCCGCTTCTCACGGAACGACAGGCTTTTCGACTTGGCCAGGAGCGTGAGGCTCTTCAGCACGTCGGCCACGTCGTAGATCGAGCCGGTCCGCATCTTCTCGGAATTGTCCTTGAAGCGGCCCTTCCAGTTCTGCTGGCTGTCGATCTGTCCGTCTCCGAGGAGCCGGAACAGCCGATCCACTTCTCCGTCGTCAATCGCGCGACGCAAGCCGACGCCATCGACGTTCGCCAGCGGGACGAGCACGGTCGTGTCATTGGCAGCGATCCTGAGGTGGTAGAAACCGCAGGTCGTGCCCAGGATGGTCTTCTCTTCGATGCGTTCGACAATGCCAAGTCCGTGATTCGGGTAGATGACCTTGTCGCCGATCTGGAATGTCACGGGGTACCCCTCGCTACGTTAACTGGGTTGCACGGGAGATTGCCGGAGGGTTTGTGTTACGAACGTAAGGAAAGTATAGCGCGTTTTCGCGCCTCATTCAACGCAAATCCTATGAATTCGGCGCAGTTTCGCCTCATATTCGCCTGACCCGGCCGCCTCCTCATGGCCACCAGACGCCGCGGCCACCTTCTTCGAGTGGCGAACCAACGACCCACAACCTGTTGTGACAAATAGGATTGTGGCCACCATGGGTGGCCATCCACGAACAACTCGTCACCGAAACCGGGCTGACCGAATCTGACTGCCATGGCCATGCGTAGTAATTACGGATACGAACCGGTTTGACCGGATCGCTCCAACCTCGTACGAAGCACCAACTCGGGTGGCCTTGGCCCCCGCCGTCGGCGGTGGCACGTGCTCGAGGGACTCCGACAAGGCTCAGAGGGCGTGTTATACTCGGACTCCGTTCGAGTCGTTTGCCTTCCCAACGTGCCGGAGTGGCGAAACTGGCAGACGCGCGGGACTCAAAATCCCGTTCTCTTTACTGAGAGTGTGGGTTCGATTCCCTCCTCCGGCACCAGCCTTCGCTCCCCTTCCGGCCTGCCACCTACCTCAGGCGAGCTACGGCTGGGCAGGCCAGCTGTCAGGCGAAGGCTGTCCCGCCGTAGCTGTGGGAGGACGGCGTCAGCGCCGGACCACAGCGAAGGCGGACGTCACCCTCCCCTTCCGGCCTGCCACCTACCTCAGGCGAGCTACGGCTGGGCAGGCCAGCTGTCAGGCGAAGGCTGTCCCGCCGTAGCTGTGGGAGGACGGCGTCAGCGCCGGACCACAGCGAAGGCGGACGTCACCCTCCCCTTCCGGCCTGCCACCGTCCTCCGTTGAGCTGCCTCATCCTTCTTGCGTTATCCTTGACGCGGAACCGGCTTGAAACCGGAGGGAGTTCGCCGTGGCGCATGCCTGCCCGTACTGCCGTGTCGCAACACCAGACGATGCCCCCGTGTGCCGGCAGTGCGGAGCGCCGCAGCCGGTGCCGTCGCCCGGTCAGTCGGGTCGTGAGTGGATCCGCTGGGTCGATCCGATGGAAGGTGCCTTTGCGGTCCTCCTGCCGCCGGGATGGGCGGCACAAGGCGGCACCTTCCGCAACGCGCCGTACGGCCTTCCCGAAGGCCGCTTCGAGGCGTGGGGCGACCGGGAAGGCACGCGGCGCGTGCGCATTGGCGGGCAGACGTGGCAATTCCAGGACGCCGGCATACAGGCGACGGGGTTGATGGGCGGCCTCATGCAGATGTTCGGCGGCATGGCGGCCGCCGGAGGCGCAGAAGGCTTGTCCTGGTGCGACGCCGGGACGTTCGCCAGCACGTGGCTCCTGCCGCGGCTTCGCCAGGCCCTGCCGGATGCGTCAGCGCAGCACATTGCGGCAAGGCCCGACGTCGAGGCCACCGTACGGCAGAAACTCGTGATGGACGTGGCCGCCAGAGGTCTCGCCGGCTACGACGTGGACTGCTCGGTCGTCGAAGTCCTGCTGGGCTACACGGAAGGGGGAACCCGATTCCTGGAACGGCTCCGGATCCAGACAAGCCGGGTGCGGGCCGCGGCCGGGAACTGGATGGCCGGCATGATGCCGCCAGCCCCGTGGTTCGCCGAGGTCGCGTTCGCCTACCGCGCACCCGACGGGGCGTTCGCCGAGGCCGAGCCGACGCTTCGGGCCATTGCCGAATCCGTCCAGAAGAACCCGGCCTGGGAAGCGGCGCAACTCAACGCCGACAACGCGCGTGCCCTGGCCAGCCAGCAGCAGAACATGGCGCGCCAGCGCCAGATCGGTCAGACGCTCGCCGACACGAGCGACATCGTCTCGAGCGGCTACTGGTCGAGGCAGCAGATCCACGACCAGCACGAAGCCGGGCGCCAGGCCATGGCGGCGCCGTCCGGCAACGACTGGGCGCAGAACTGGTCGAACGCCACGCTGGGATGGGAAGATCGTGTGGACGAGGCGGGCAACCGCTATTCGGTGGAGGCCGGCCACGAGCGGATGTGGCGCGACAACCAGGGCAACGTCATCACCGGCAACGCGCTGACGAATCCCGACCCGACCTGGCACGAACTCAAGAAGCCCAACGGCTGACAGCGTTGAAACGTCCGCACGGAAAACTGCATCCATCAACCCGGAGGGTCCCGGATGTCAGACGCAGTCCTTGACGCACGAGGGATCGTAACGGCGTGCCCCGCCTGCCAGCAGAAGAACCGGCAGGTCTACGACCGGCTCGGCGAGACGACGCGCTGCGGCAAGTGCCGGACGGCGCTCCCGGCGGTGGACGCGCCCGTTCACGTACTGTCCGACGCAGAGTTCGAGGCGCTGGTTCGCACCGCGTCCGTGCCCGTGCTGGTCGACTTCTGGGCGCCGTGGTGCGGCCCGTGCCGCTCGGTCGCGCCGGAACTCGAACGGGTGGCCGCAGCCGAAGCCGGGCGTCTGATCGTCGCCAAGGTCAACACCGAAGACCTGCCGACCCTCGGCGAACGCTTCGGCGTCCGTTCGATTCCCACGATGATTCTGTACGCCGGCGGCGCCGAATTCGGCCGGGACGTCGGCGCCAAACCCGCCGCCGCCATCCAGGCATTCGTCAGGCAGGCGTTGCAGCAGCGTTAGGGGCTGACGTCCGGCTCAAGCCGGACGCCACGAGGTTCCGCCCACCCGCAACGTTCCCGGCGCAACGTCCCGGGGCAACGTCCCGGGTTGACAGTGGCGGTGGTCGGTCCATAATCTCACTGAGTCCCGGGCACTGCCGCGTCCGGGGCGAATCCGGCTCGCGTGCCTCCGCCGTCTTCCTCTCGCCAGGAGGAATGCCGATGCCGCCCTGCTCGACCTCCGCCGGGTCCGTGCGCTGGTTTCGCATCATCGCTCCCTGCCTGCCAGTTCTGCTCGCGCTCGCGGTCATCGAGGGCGCCTTCGTCGTGGGTCCGCCATCTGCGCCTGGTTCGGGCGCGGTGCACACGCCCCAGGGCACACCGCCAGGGCGCGTTGCGCCCGTTGCGCCGGTCCAGGCACAGAGCCAGGGCGAGCAGCGCGACCCGGCTGAGGCCGTCGCCGAGTTCCTCGAGCAGCACGCCACCGCAGAGCGTCCCCAGTCCTTCCGGTACTTCAGGATCCCTCCACGGATCACGGCCGCACCGGCGGGCGCCGCCCCAGGGACGCCCCTTCCGCGCGCACCGGCAACTCCGCCGCCGTCCGGCGACGCGGTGGCCGCGCAGTCCGTGCTCACCAAGCCCATCGCCGACGCCTACGACAGGCCGATCGCGGCACCGGGCCAGCCGGCAGAGTCACCTCGGCAGCTCTTCGACCGGTTCCTGACAGAAGCGGGCGCGCGCGCCGCCCAGGGTCAGCACGGCGAAGAAGGTATGCGGCTGGTTCATGACCCGGCCGGGCCGTGGGGAGACGGCCTGATCCGCGCGACGGTGCAGATGCTCGACAGCGCCGGGAGCCAGGGCCCAAAGGCCATCAAACAGCTCATTCGAGACCGGGCGGTCATCGACGAGCACTCGGCCCTGATGTGGACCGCGCGCAATCTCATCGTCCGCCGCATGCTGGATCGGGTCCATGCCCGACTCAAGCAGATGCACCCCGGCCTCCGCATCGAGATCTCGTGCCTCGATTCGGGATCCTACGGCTCGATCGGCTCGGACATCGACAAGACGCTGCATCTGACCGCGTGGGATGCGGCCGGGAAGGAGGTCAAGGCCCTCGGCCCCGGGGGCGAGGTGCTCGGAGGCGACACCGGCCGGTTCCTGCAGATGGTGGTGGGCACCTTCAATGACATCGGCGCGGAGTTCGGCGCGAAGAACCCGATCACCGGCAGCATGGACACCGAGTTCTTCTCGAGCGACACCCTGCCCGAACGGATTCCGGGGCGGCTGGCCCGCGGGGCGACGCACGGCTCCGTCGAGAGCCCTATCAACCGCGGAGCGCAGGCGCTGCGCCGGAACTTCGCGGCCCTGCGCGCCAACCCGGGTCCCGCCTACCAGCTCGTGGCCAAGATCGTCGCGCAGGTCATCGGCCGCGTCGTCGAGCAGGACGTGCTGCTGCAGCAGCGGATCGACGAACTCGGGCGGAAGCGCCAGGACCTCGATCGGCTCTCCACGGCCGATCGCCGGGGGCTCTTCCTCCAGGAGATGTTGACCAGCATGCATGCCCCGGCGGTGGTGGTCAGCGACGAGAGCGGCCGCCTTGTCACCCGGGCGATGGACGTCATCGAGTTTCTCGAGCGCAACAATCTGGCCATCCGCTACCCGGCCGACATGGCTGCGGCGAACGCCGCCGGCGATCACGAGAAGCTGACGCACAAGGTGCACTACATCATCGACGGACAGGGGAGGTTCCACGCGGACCAGTACGATCTCTACCGCAACGATATCGCCAAGTACGGGATCCGGTCGAAACATGACACCGCGATGATGGTGTTCGCAGACGATCCCTCGAAGCCGGCGAAGTTCGGCGAGTTCAACCGCCGGTTCGGTGCGGCGAAGTACAAGGCGCGCTTCGGAGTCGATCCTCCCGCGAACCTCAGGGAATACACGCTCGACGTGCATCGCGCGCTCTTCGAACCGGCGCTGGAGCGCCTGCACGCAAGCGGTGGCATGACGCCCGAAGCCCGGCAGCGGATCGAGACCGACCTGATGCGCTACTGGGCCTCGAACTCCGCCAGCGAGACGCTGATGGCCATCAAAGACCACCCTTCACTGGGCAACAGCTTCCCGCCCGAGAAGATCTTCGCTGACCTCGTCAGGCACATCGAGACTCACGAACCGGCACGTTTCGGAGATCTCGCCGGGCTCACCGCGGAGCAGGTCACGCAGCGGAAGATCCAGATTGCCCAGCGCGTGCACGTCGAGGCCGAAGAGCGAGGCTCGCTGCTGCTCGTAGGCGGGTACATGGAGAGGGCCCTGGATACGTGGTTCCGGTCCCCCGGCGCCGAGTATCAGCGTATCGTGACCAGCGAGCAGGGCAAGCTCCAGCGGCTGCGCACGGAACGCGACAGGCACATCCGCCAGGTAGCGCCAGCCGGCTCACCCGAGTCGGCCGCGAAGCAGCGCGAACTTCGCACGCTCAATGCCAAGATCGAGGAGGCGGCCGACTTCATGCGCTGGATGCAGTCGTCGCCCGAGGAAGTCAAAGTCACCATCCAGAACGAAGGCCGGGAATTCGCCCGCCGCCTGTTCGAGCTGTACGTGTTGCAGGCCGGCGACTCCCCCGAGGGCGCGCGCCAGCGCGCGAACTTCTCCCGCATGATCGGGCTGGTCGGTCCCGACTACCGTCGCGATCTCGAACTGATGTGGCGTGTCTGGCAGGATCCCGAGCTGCGGACCATCCAGCGGCTCGAGGCGCCCACGCAGGAAGGACAGGAGGGAGTCGCTGGCTGGCGGAAGCAGTACGCCGCCTTCCAGGCCGCCCTCGATGACGTAGCCCGGACCATGGGCACGGACTTGACCCGGGCCGCCACCTGGAGCGCCGACGTCTCCGAACGCCTCTCCTACGGCTACGCGCAGTCGTTCGGCATCGACATGGACGCGGTCTTCCGCAGCCGCGCTGGCGCGCCGGTCGATCCCCGGGTGAACGCCGCCGGACCAGTGCTGGGCCGGTTCGTCCTCAACAACTACCTGCACATCGGTCTGGCGAGCACGCCGCTCAATCTCATCCGGACCATGCAGCTCTCGAGGGGTCTCCCCTACGAACAGCGGATGGCCATGATGGCCGACGCCGTCGGCACGGAGATCATTTCGCCGATTCCAGCCATCGGGCCCATCTATCTCACCTGGAAGGGCTACAAGGCCAACGACCCAAAGGCCGTCGCGGGCGGCATTGTCAACGGCGTGCAGGAACTCGCCCAGCAGTGGATTGGCGTGGCCGCCTCGAGCCTCGACGAGGCGATGACGCAGGCCGGCCAGGGCGCGCGGGTGGCCGCGATCGGCCGCTTCGCGCAAGCCGGCGGCCTGTTGCCGCTGGTCCTCAACCTGGCGCGTACGGGAGTGGAAATCGTCGGCACCGAAGTCTTCGATCCGCTGCAGGACCTGTACTTCCAGCTCGCGTACAAGGGATACGTGGACGTGAGTGCGCCGGGCATCTGGACCGTGCTGCGGGATTCGGCGATCCAGCGAGGTCAGTCGCGCATCGACGTGACACCGATCATCGAGCCCCACGGCACCGAGGCCTTCGAGTTCCTCTACCTGAAGCCGGAGCTGGCGCAGCGGTACCTCGACGATCTCCGCGGTGCGGGCGAGACCGCCGCCGCGGTGGCGCTGCTGCGCCTCGCAGGCCTCGATGAGAATCTGGACTCGGGCTTCGATCCCCGCGGCACGTGCGGTGATGCCAATCCGGCCGCGTGCCCGGTGCTGATCGACCTCCGAACCGACTTCGACGCGCTGATCGCCGACGCGCGGCGCCTCGACATCGATCTCGAAGGCATGCCCGCGGGCATGCTGGCCCGCGCGGAGAAGGCCCGCGCGAGCGCCATCGACGTCTGGCAGGGCCTGGCGGCCCTGCGGCGAGTCACACAGACTCGTATCAACCACGATCGGGAACTCGACCGCCGGGTGCCTGACCACCTGAACCTGTACCTGCTGGCCGGACGCGAGAACCTCGGCCTCGCGCTCGACCCGGAGTTCCAGCGCCAACAGCAACTCCTCTATCAGCGGCTCGTCGGGGTTCCCGGTACCGCGGAGGTGTTCGCCCGGGAGGCTGAGGAGGCCTGGTCGACATGGAAGGCTATGGCGCCGTCCTGGGAGGCCCCTGACCGGATCAGGCAGCAGTTCCTGCAGGTGATGAGTCCGCGGCTCATCTATGAGTCGCGCGTCGAGGCGTTGCGCGCGCAGGTCGAGCAGATCGGACAGGTGCCCTGGGGGCTGCCCAGCACGATGACTGCCGAGTACGTGGCCCGCCGATGGCGCCGCTACCTTGGGCTCGAAAGCCCCGCGGACGTCGAGCGCCACCGGCAAGCCGAACCCGTCCTGCGACAGATCGCCGTGCTGGGCGCGTTCGTATCGAACTCCTATGCCAACCGGCACGGCGCCACGCCGACCGAGGACTACACGCTGGACGGCGCCACCGCGTGGTACAGCGACGAGATCAGAAGCGCGGGCGAGTTCCTGCGGAAGGTGCCCTGGATCGACCCGCCCCCAGGGCAGGCCTTGGTCGACGTGTATGTCAACGCACAGCAGAACAAGGCCCGCCTCGAAGAAGAGTACGCGCTCGTGATGCAGGCGTTCAGCGAGATGGACTCCGTCGTGGCGCCGAAGATCGCCCAGTTGCTGCTGATGAACTGGATCGGGGCCAAGGACCCCTACCCCAACGACGCCCACGCCGCACTCGCGTTCCTGTGGCAGGACGCCGCCACCCAGCAGCGCATCCGCACCAAACTGGAGCAGGACCTCGCCCGCGGCCGGCAGCTCATCCCGCGGTACCGCTCCCAGGCGGCTGCCTACCGCACGCTGCTCGACGCGGAACTCAGCGACATCTACGTCGAGTTCCTGCGGTTGCAGGAGGATCAGGTCAAGCAGACCCAACGCCAATCCCTGCGCGTCGCCGAGGCGCGCGCCGACGCACGCAGGCCCCCGGACGTGTTCCCGGGGGCGCTCGAGCTCCACGTCGAGCCGTACTTCATCCACACGAACGATGGCCTCGATGTGGTTGTCGACACGCGCGTCGATCACGAAATCTACCGGGCCGTCGACGTCGAGGTGAAGACCGACGTGCGTCTCGTGCCGGCCGCCGAGATCGCGGCCGTCGCCGGGCGCGACGCCTACGCGCGCGCGCTCGAATGGAGCGGACTCGACGAGCGGGAGGTGCTGTTCGCGGCCGTCGTCTCCGCGAAGGTGGTCCGGGCGGAGCCGCCGCCGGGGCACGAGGACAAGGCCTACCCGAGGGAGCAATGGCCGTCGTCGGAAGGTCACCTGCTGCTGGTGCCATACACGGTCGCAGAGGCACCCGTTCTCGAGACACCGGCCGTCTCTGCGTGCCCCATCCGCGACGATGCGCCTGACGAGTTCCTCCCGCGGGATGCCGTCGACTACTGCGATCCGGCACGTGCACCGCACGAGTACGACCGCGTGGCCGTCTTCTTCACGCCGCCGCGTGATCTGCGCGAGCCCCTCGCGGATCGCGCCCCGTTCCACTGGCGCATCATCGGGCCCAACGGCCACGCCGTGCCGCTGCGCGGATCGATGTACGGCACTTGGGCGGCCTTCGCGCCGAAGCTCGCGGAGCGCCGGAGCACACCGTTCGCGAAAGCGGGCTCGCCGGCGCGGTTCGCCGCTGTCGTCGATCTCTGGAATCGGCGGGACAAGCCCGATCCCGCCGCGGCCACCCGCGGGCCGGGCACCTATACCGTGCAGACACTGCTGGCGGACTACGGCGCCGAGGGTACCTTCGGACAGGGCGACAGCAACACCGTCAAGGCCCGCGTGGGCACGCAGGACGACGGCAGCCCGAAGTACGCCGACTGGGAGGACGTCGCGTCGTTCGACGTGCGGTCGTCCCGGTTGTACTTCCAGGGCTTCGTGATGGAGTCGGTGCACGACGTCTGGCTGCCGGATCGTGATGACCTGTGGGAAGGCAAACTCACCGTCGACACCCCGCAGCGTACCGGCTCAACGGTCGTGCTCGGCGCCAACGCGTGGCTCAGGAAAGCGCACCGGGACGGGACGGGCCGCCGGCCGCGGGACGAGGTGCACCGGGCGCGCACCCGCGTCACCATCGACTTCCCTGAGGAATTCGCGCCGGGTCACGAGGAAATGGGAGAGATCCGCGCGCGAATCGAGCCCGTCGAGAAGGGCGAGTATCTCCTCACTGCGGGCATGCACCTGATGATCCCGACGACACAACTCCCGCCCGACCGCCACCTGGTGCAGGGCACGGCGCTGCCTGCGCCGTGGGCGGCGGTGGGCGCGCTGCCCGACGACTACTGCCAATCCCTGCCCTCTCGGCAGGAACGTTTCCTCACCAGGGCCTACTTCGGCGACGGCTCGTGGGTGTGGTCGGGCAAAGCGCTGCCCGTCGGCTGTGACGCCCGGGAACCTGCACAACTGGACGCGCGCACCGTACTGCTGTCGGGCGCGCCGCGGCAGCTGGCCGGGCTCCCGGCGAGGTCGTTGCTGGCCCACCTGCAGGTCCCGTCCACGGTGTGGGTGATCCCGGTCTTCATCGACCTGACCGACCGCGCGATGGTGCGCGACCATGCGCGTACGCTCGAGATGAGAACCTACGGTTACGCGATCTACGCCGCGGCACCGGGGACGTATCAAGGGCCGCCCCCCACTGGCGGACCGGCGGTGGGCGACGGCCCCGACCCGGTACGTCCGGACCCTGCGCGCCCGGATCCAGCGCGTCCCGACCCGACGCGGACGGACCCCGCTCGTCCCGATCCAACACGACCAGATCCGACACGTCCCGATCCGACACGGCTGGATCCAGCACGACCGGATCCGACGCGGCCGGATCCAACACGACCAGACCCGGCACGACTCGACCCTGCGCGCCCCGATCCCGTGCGACCCGATCCGACGCAACCCGATCCCGCTCGTCGCGATCCCACGCCGGTCGGAACGCCCGTGGATCCGACGGCGATCGACCCGACAGGCCGGGATGTTGCCCCGCTCATTCGCGAGTGGCTGACCGTCGCCGAGCCGGTGGAGAACGCCGGTGGCGCCAGCTTCCGCTACGACGCCTGGGGGAGGCTCGTCGGGTCAGCCGCGCCAGGTATGGGTCGCACGGTGGGGGCGCAGCCACCGCCCGACGGCGGCGGAGTCCCCGAGGCGTACGCCTGGCGTCAGCGCACCAAGCTCGATTCGATCGATCACTGCACGCTCGAGCAGTACGTGATGGCGAAGATGGGAGACGCGTCGACCAGCCACTGCGCGGGTCGATACCGGCGGACCGTCGCCGTACCCGATGTGACGGGCCTGCCGCTTGCCGACGCCGTTGGACAACTGCGCCGGCAGGGACTGGAGATTGTACCGAGGTTGCTCGGTCCGGCACCGAGCCGCGAACTGGCCGGTCGCGTGGCCACCCAGCGTCCCTCGCGCGCGTCTCGCCTGGCACCCGGTGCGAAGGTGGAGGTTGATGTACACGGCAACTACACCGAGCCGCGCGCCGGCGTACCGGATCTCCGTGGCCTGACGCTGCCCGAGGCACAACGCGTCCTGCGCGATGCCGGGCTCGGGATCGAGCCGTCACTGCTCGGTGCCGCGCCGACCGCGGCCCAGGCCCTCAAGATCCACGCGCAGACACCCGCCCCCGGCGCGACGGTCGCTCCCGGAACGGCGGTGCGCATCGATCTCTGGGGCGAGTACGCGGCGCCGCCGCCAGCCCCGCCTGCCCGCGAAGAACCCTCACCGGTCGTACGGACGGGACGCCCCAACGTCCAGTGTCCGGCGAGTCCGTTCGGGCAGCAGCTCGTCGGGGCCGAGAGCGGTTTTGTGTACTCCAGCGACACCTACGACATGTTCAACTGCGTGTACGCCAACCCCGGCGGCTTGACGTCGTACGTCAAACTGGCGTGGACCAGGAACGCGTGGTACGCCGGGTCGTGGTGCGGCAAAGACGACATGATCTTTGAGGGCATCCCACAGCCCTACGCACAACTCTACGGCAAGTCTCACGGTCACGGAACGACGGTTGAGCTCCGATGGCAGCCGTCTCTCGACCGCAACTGGATCTTCGGCCTGGCACGCGACCTCAGGGCCGCGTTCGGGCCGTACACGCTGCCGTGCCCCGGGGCGGGCATCACCGACAGCACCAGGACCGTCACCCCGAGGCCGCCACCGCAGCCGGGCACACCTCGATGGGTCCTGGTCGAGACGCGAATCAACGCCGGCAATGAACCTACGGAGTTCGTCGTGGGCGTCACGCCGAACTACTTCTCGGATCGGTTCAACGGCAGCTACGAGCGGTGGTCGGTCGGCGAGTCCAGCCTCACCTACAGCCGCCGCTGGCAGGATCGCGGCGTGCTCCAGTGCGACGCCACGCTCGGCGCGAACTTCAGCCCGCCGCCCCGGGAACTCGTGCCGGGACAGACGGTCAATCTCGCCGTCTCGTTCACGCATCGTGGCGTCGCCCCCGCCGACAATCCGGTCATTCGTTTCGAGTTCAGGGGACAGGGCTTCACGGTGGGGGGCACTCCTTCTCTGGCCTACGCGCCCTTCGCGCCAAACGACCAGGGCGCGTCTTCGATCCGGCCGAGTTTCACCGTGCCGCGAACCCACGGTGGCGAGATCCGGCTGATCGCCTTCCTGTGGAACTGCGGCGCCTGCAACGTCACGTGGGTGTACCGCGCCCAACAGCAACCCCCGAAACCGGAGGAGGAGCCATGAGCAACGGCAACACGACTCGGTTAGGGCGGCCGGCAGCCCTGCTGGCGCTGGCGCTCGCGCTGACGCCCGCTGCGCCCTCCGTCGCGGGCCAGCAGGGCCCGGACGAACTGCGCGGCAAGGTCGCAGGCGTGACGGGTGATCGCGTCAAGGTCGTGCTGGACCAGCACGAGTGGCTGCCGCGGCCGGGGTCGGCGGTCTCACTCGGCGCCGAAATGGCCGGCCTGTTCGTGCCGCTCAAGGGGACGTTCGTCATCGTGCAGATCGATCCGGACTCCGTGGCGTTCATGGCGGTCGGCCTCGAGGAGCACGGCACGCCGGCACCGGGCATGCTGGCGGTCATCAAGGCGACGTATCCGCATCGTCCGCAGCGGCGCGCCGACTACGTCGCGAGCCGGGACCAGGAATCCGCGGTGATGCCCATGGCCGCAGGCGGCGACCCGCTGGCGCAACACGTCGTGGCCATGGGCTGTGAGGCCAGGGGTGATCACGACAACGCGCTCGTGTGGTGGGAGCGCTCGTCGAAAGGATCGAACGACCGGGTCATCGTCGTCCGGAGTGCCCAGGGGCGCGCGCGGATCCTGGCCATTCGCGGCGCCCATCAGCCCGCGCTGGCGATCCTGCAGGAGGCTGTCGCACGAACGGCCCCGCGCGATGGCGAGCGGGTATTCAGCGCCTACTCCACCTTCACCGGCGCCAGCCCCACGAACGCCATCCAGGCCCACGTCTCATTGCTGCAGGACCTCGGCGACTTCTATCGCCGCACGATCGGCGACGCCGCGGAATCGAAGCGCTGGTTCCGCGCGGCGGCTGACGTCATGACCGCCGTCGCCACGACCGGCGCACCTGGCCCCGGGCAACCGACACACCGGGCCTACCTGACGCTCGTGACGGATCTGGCGGACCTCCATCGGCTCGCGTTGGAGGACGAGGAAGCGGCCATCCCCTGGCTGCAGATTGCCGCCCGGGCCGGCCACGCGGGGGCCCAGGCACAGTTGACGAGGATGGGCCGCCGTTGGTAACACCGGCGCATCCGCAGGTCCCTACGACAGGCCGTCGCGACTACGCCGTCGCCCGCTGGTGGTCGCGGTGGAACCAGGCCAGTCGCTCGTTCAGCAGGGGAAACTGCTCGTGCTGGATGAGCGACGTGCACGCACGCAGCCCTTCGGTGTGCTCGCTGCCCGTCGTACCGAGGGCGATGGCGCTCACCCCGTAGTACACCAGTTCCCGCAGCAGGTCTTCGCCCGTCATGCCGGGATACGAGAAGGTGAAGTAGAACCCATCGGCAATCGGCTCGCCCAGATCCTGGTCGTACACGATTGTGAAGCCGTTGTCAGTGAACAGCTGCTTCATCACCCGGGCCTTGTTCCCGTAGTCGCGCACGCCGTCCACGTAGTTCAAGTCACCGTCATTCACGGCCTTGAGCACGGCCGCCAGGGCGTACTGCGCCGAGTGGGACGTGCCGGACGACAACGAGTAGATGGTCCCGAATACCAGGGCGTAGCCGACCTGGTCGGACGTGAAGTACCGCTTCAGGTCCGGCGCCCGTTTCTCCCACAGCGTGTCCGACACCACCAGCATGCCAATCCGTTCGCCGGCATAGCTGAAGACTTTGGAACTGGAGATGAGGAGCACGAAGTTGTTGGTGTGGCGGGCGACCGACGGCTGGTACGGCGCTCCCGGTTGGGAGTAGTCTTTGCGGAAGTCCATCCCGAAATACGCCAAGTCTTCGATGACCACCACATCGTACTCGTCGGCCAGACGCGCGATGATCTCGAGTTCGTCTTCCGTGAAACAGATCCAGGCGGGGTTGTTCGGGTTCGAGTAGAGCATCGACGATACTTTGCCGGTATCGAGGTAGCTGCGGAGTTTGTCCCGCAGCTTCGGGCCCCGATAGTCGTACACGTCGAAACTCATATAGTCGTGACCCAGCACCCGGCACTGCTGCTTCTGGACCGGGAATCCCGGGTCGATGAACAAGGTCCCTTCCCGGTGGGCGTACATCCGGTTGATGGTGAGGAAACACGCCATCGCCCCCATCATTGACCCGACCGTCGGCAGACAGTGCTCCGGGTCCACGGTCACGCCAAGGAACTGCTGCACGAAACGCGCGATCTCGTGTTTCAGCGGCGGGATACCCTGAATGTCCGGATAGACGGCCGCCACGCCGCGCTTCAGCGCCTCGATCTGCGCGTTGACGGCGATCTGGTTCGGCGGCATGCCCGGAATGCCCATCTCCATCCGGATGTACCGCTGACCCGACTCGCGTTCGATGCCGTCGATCAGCTTTTTGATCTCGCGAATGGATGCCAGGGAGACGCTGCGGATCCCTGAAGACTCCAGGGCGCGGGTCACAACGTCGGCAGCAATCGGTGTGTGTCGGTGGGCCACGAATGTTCTCCGGTGAGCAGCGGTTGGCTCTGTCAGGCTTCGGCCGTCGCATACGGGCAACATGCCGATCCTACGATCATCTCCCAGCCAATCCAACGGGTTATCGGTCCCCGGGTTCGACCACCCAGGCATCGAACCACTCGTCCTGAAGCCGCGACCGCGATCGCAGCCACAGCGCGCCGAGCGGCAAGGCCGTCAGCACCAGGCCCAGCGCGGACGCCAGCAGCTCACGATGGGGCCAGCCGCCGAGCAGGAACCACCCCCCGACGGTCCCGGTGCACAGCCCCGCCAGCGGGAGGCCGTACGCCCACGCGCCGGCGGCCAGCACGCGCGTGCCGCGCACCGCGACGCGCACAACGTCACCGGCTGCGGGTACCCGGTGCGACACACGGGCGATCAGATGCCGCCGGTCCGCACCGTCAGGCACGCAGAAGACCCGCGCACCGCACTCGTCGCACGCGGGCCCCGGCAGCAACCGTACCTGCACACGCGCGGGGTCGCCCGGCAACACGGCCACGACGACGCCGTCTTCCAGTTGCGATTCGGCCGCCGCGCCGGTGATCGGCGCATCCCTATTTCCGCGTTTCCCGGCCGTGCCCGCGCCGATCCCTGGCGCCCGGTCCATCACGCCCCCGCACTCGCGCCAGCCCCAGGCTCCGACGGCTGCGCCGGCGGCTGGTGCAGCGGGCGAATCGATCCCGGCTTGCACTTGTCGAAGGCAATGAGCGAGGAATCGAGCCGCTCGTAATCGATAACCGCCAGGTGTTGCTGCAGCGTCACGGCACCGTTCGACTTCTTGCTGCAGATCCCGCACCCGAGACAGGCAACCGCGCAGACCTTCTTCGCGGTTTTCGGATCGTCGTGGTTCCGGCAGAACACGAAGACCTCGCGGTCCTCCGGATGCAGTTCGATGATGTGCCGCGGGCACGCCCGGGCACAGGCGCCGCAGCCGGTGCACAGCTCTTCGATCACGTGCGGCAGCCGCTGTTCGTCGAGGAACATGGCGTCGAACTGGCACGCCGCCACACACTCGCCGCCCCCAAGGCAGCCGTACAGACAGGCCTTCGAGCCGCCGGCCACCAGGGCGACCGCGCTGCACGTGGCGGGCCCGACGTAATCGGCCTTCACGGCGGCGATGCCAGCGCTCCCTCGGCAATGCACGCGGGCAACCAGTCGTACACTCTCGCCCGGTTCCACACCCAGGATGCGCGCAATCTCCGTTGCCACGTCCTGCCCGCCGACAGGGCACCCGGTCACCGAGGCCTCGCCGGCCACAACCTTCACGGCAAAGTCCTGGCATCCGGCCAGTCCGCACGCCCCGCAATTGGCGTTGGGCAGCTGGCTGGCCACCTCAGCGATGCGAGGGTCTTCCTCGACACGCAACTTCCGATCGGCGAATGCCAGGCCCCCCGCAAACAACACACCCAACCCGCCCATGGTTATCAGGGCCGGTACCAGACTCGGTTCCATTCAGGACCTCCCGGGCGACACCAGTGACGCCCAGCCCTCGCTTCGCGTGACCGCACCGTCCGCGTCGACGATCAGTACCTGCAACTCCGCATGTCGCGCGACGGCAGTTTGCGCGGCCGTGGGCCCCATCACGAACAACGCCGTGGCCCAGATATCCGCTTCCGCGCAACTCGGCGCGCGGACCGAGACGCTCCGGCAGGACATGGCCGGCATGCCTGTCTCCGGCGTGAGCAGGTGATGCCAGCGCCGGTTGCCGGCCATGAAGTAGTTTTCGTAGTCTCCGGAGGTGGCCAGCGCCTGACCTTCGTCCAGGCGAACGCTGTCGAGCAGCATCCCGGGGTCCCGGGGATGCTGGACGCCGACAGCCCAGTCATCGCCCAGCACGCTCACCTCGCCGCCAGCGTTCACCAGGGCATGTGTGACGCCATGATTCTTCAACACGACGAGTGCCCGATCCACCGCATACCCCTTGGCCACCGCGCCAAACGCGTACTCATCGAGCGCCGCCGTCGCCCGTCGGCGCTCGCGGGCCGCCTTCACCGCCTTGAGTTGCTGCGGGGCAGGCACACGCGGTTCCGCCTCCCACCCCCACAGGTCGACCCAGTCGCGGACCCGCAGGTCGAGGGCTCCGCCACTCTCACCGTGCAACCGCTGTCCGAGTGCGATGACACGGTCCACCTCCTGGCGCTCGGCCACGGAGTCCGGTCCTCCACCTGGCTTGTGCGGCGAGCACACGCGCTCGACGCGCACGATCTCCTCGAACGCCGCCTGCACGGCCTGCTCGTCAATCGTGGCCCCGGCCGCAGGCACACGAATCTCCACGATGGTGCCCATCACCGGGCGGCTTCGCGACACGAGCGTCCGCGAAGCCCTCCGCTCCGAGCGCAGGAACCGCCCCGCCACCACGCCAGCACCCGCCAGGGCGAGCGTCAGCAGGACGTCGCGCCGTCCCGGGCGCCACCGGACCGCGGGTAGGTCAGCCGCCGGGCGCTGCCCCACCAGATCACACCTCCAGCTGAACGATCAGCCCGGCCGGCGCGCACACCAGGCGTGCTCCGGCAAGACCGACACGACCCTGCCGTTGGCAGTGGCGGTGGCGGCACGACGCTTCAACCACCGCGACCGTGCCGTTGCTGACGGATACCACCAGCCAGCGACCATCGCGGCCCCGAAACGCCCGGTCGCCTTCGCGGTCGAGATCGAGGGTCGCCATCGATCCCTCAGGTCCCACCATCCGCGCCCGGCGCGCCGGGCGGTCCTGGTCAGTCGTCCACTGGTACCATCGGGCCGCTTCGCGACCGGCCCAGCGTCCGCGCAGCCGCGTCGCCGCTGCCGGCCACTCGGCCGGGTCAAGCAGACGGCCGTCGCGCACGAGCACCAGGTCGGCTCCAGTTCCCGGTTCTGCCGGCTGCCAGCGGCCGCCGCTCGCGTCCAGCCCGAGCGCCGCCGCGAGCGCCTCGAGGCCAGGCTCCTCACCGGCGGGCACCCGGGCCGCCAGGCTCCAGCCGCCGTGGCGGGTGGACGGGCCCAGCCCCTGCCACAGTCCCAGTCCAAAGGCCGCGCCTCCCACGAGCGTGCGGTTCAGGAATTGCCGGCGCGTTGTCATGGTTGTCTCCCCGTCTCCAGGCGGCTTCGCTCCCCGTCCTGGTGCTCACGCAGGTTGCGAAACCGTCTCCATCAGATCATTCCGGCAAAACCCATGAAGGCGAGGGCCAGGGTTCCTGCCACCAGCAGCGTGATGCCCGCACCGCGCAGGCTGCGGGGCACGTCGGCCAGTTCCAGTTCTTCGCGAATGCCAGCCATCAGGCACAACGCCAGCGTGAAACCCGCACCCGCACCAACGCCAAACACGACGCTTTCGATGAACCCGTACCCACGCAGCTGAATGAACAGCGCGAGGCCCAGGATGGCGCAGTTGGTCGTGATGAGCGGGAGGAAGATGCCCAGCGCGCGATACAGCGGCGGGCTGACCTTCTTGATCACCATCTCGACGAACTGCACGAGCGTCGCCACCACGAGGATGAACGCGACGGTCTGCAGGTATTCGATCTTCAGCGGTCCCAGCACGTACGACTGCAGCAGCCACGTCACGATCGCCGTCATCACGAGCACGAAGGTCGTGGCCATTCCCATCGACAGCGCGCTCGAAATGCGGCCCGACACGCCCACGAACGGGCAGATCCCCAGGAAGTAGCTGAGGACGAAGTTGTTCACGACGGCTGCACCGATGAAGATCAGCAGGAGGTCCATCACGCCTCCCCTTTCTCGGGCGTGGCCGGCGCCGACACGCGGATCTCGAGGCGTTTCACCACACGGCTGTGCTCCACCAGTCTCTGGCGCTGGGTGACTTCACGGCTGCGGGCCACGAGGTTGACCACGCCGAGCATCAGGGCCAGGGTGAGGAAGCCGCCGGCGGGCAGAATCATCACGACCCAGGGCTCCCAGCCCGGAAGGACCGTGACCCCGAACAACTGGCCACTGCCCAGGATTTCGCGCAGCCCGCCCAGGAAGGTCAGCGTCAGCGTGAAGCCTGTGCCCATACCGATCGCGTCCAGCACCGAGCGCCACGGGCTGTTCTTCGACGCAAACGCTTCCGCACGCCCGAGGATGATGCAGTTCACGACGATGAGCGGAATGAACGCGCCCAGCGAGCTGCTGAGTGCCGGGAACCGGGCCTTCATCGTGAGATCGACAATCGTCACGAACGTCGCGATCACGACGATGTAGGCCGCGATCCGGACCTGCTTGGGGATCAGGTGCCGGACGAGGCTGATCATCAGGTTCGAGCAGATCAGCACGAAGATCACCGCCACGCCCATCGCCACCCCGTTGATGGCGGACACGGTGACCGCGAGCGTGGGGCACAGTCCCAGCAACTGCCTGAGAACCGGGTTCTGATCCCAGAGGCCTTTGGCCATCTCCTGTCCATGGCTGAGTTGGGCTTTCATCGAAGACCCTCCTCGCCCCGGGCGGCTGGAGCGGGTGTCCGCTTTGCAGTTCCCTGCCGCGCCAGGCGGGCGCGCAGGCGGCTGGTGCCGTCGTTGATGATGCGCACCACGGCTTTCGAACTGATGGTGGCCCCGGTGATGGCCTGCACTTCGTCCGCCGAGCCGGGCGGTCCCTTCACAATCTTGAGCGTATCCGCCGCGAACACCGGAGCCGCGGCACCACGTCCGAAGAAACGGTCGGGGAAACTGCCTTCACGGATCTTGGTACCCAGGCCGGGCGTCTCGGCATCCTTCAGGACCTTGAGCCCCAGCGTGCCGGAGAGGTCGGGAGCCAGCCCGACCATCAGCCGGATCTTGTCGGAGAACCCCGTGCCGTCGCGAACCACCGCCCAGCCTTTGACGGCTCCCGCACCATCGAGAACCTGGTAGGCCTCGAGCGTGTCTCCGGTCGCCTGCCCGTCGGCGATCGGGGCCACCTCGGCCAGCGGCCGGGAGGTGACACCGCCCGGCACCACCTCCATCACGCCAGCCATCTTCACGCGGTACTCGTGCTGCTCGATGAGCGGCTGCGCCCAGCCGTTGACGAGAGACAGGGATCCGCCGGCGAGCAACCCCACCGCCAGCAGCGTCGCCATCATGTGCAGTGCGCTCTTCATCGTGTGGCTCCGAACACGCGGGGCCGCGTGAACCGATTGATGAGGGGCACGGTGGCGTTCATGATGAGGATGGAATACATCACACCCTCCGGCAGTCCGCCGAACAGCCGGATCAAGACTGTGAGGAATCCGGCGCCGAGGCCGAAGATCCACAGGCCGCGGCCGGTGATCGGGCTCGTCACGAGGTCGGTCGCCATGAAGAGCGCCCCGAACAGGAACCCGCCAGACAGCAGGTGGAACAGCGGGTGTGGCCAGCGGGCCGGGTCCATCATCCAGAGGCCACCGCCAAACACCACCGCTCCCAGCGCCATCGCCGCTGGCGCACGCCAGTTCGCCACCTTCAGCACCAGCAGCACCAGACCGCCGGCCAGCACCGCGAGCGCGCTGGTTTCGCCCAGGCTGCCCGGCGTCGTCCCCAGGAACAGGTCGCGCAGAGGCGGCGCGACATCCAGCACCGCAAGACCCGGCTCCCGGAACTTGACGAGCGCCAGCGGCGTCGCCGTGCTCACGGCGTCGGTTGCGAGGCGATTGGCCGTCCAGGTCGTCATGCTGACCGGAAACGCCGCCTGGAGAAACGCACGGCCGACCAGGGCCGGGTTGAAGATATTCATGCCGAGGCCGCCGAACACCGCCTTGCCCAGACCTATCGACACGGCCCCGCCCAGGCAGGCCATCCACAGCGGCAGCGCCGGCGGCACGATCAGGCCCAGCAGCAGTCCCGTCAGGGCTGCCGACCCGTCACCCAGCGTGAACGGCACGCCGCGCCAGCGATTGACGGCGGCCTCGGCCCCCGTCGCACCGGCCACGGCCGCCAGCGGCAAGGCGAGCGACCACCAGCCGAAAAACAGGACGGCGGCGCCAAGCGACGGCAGCAGGCACAACACCACGGCCCACATCAGCCGGGGCGTGGTCCACCACCCGTGCAGGTGCGGCGACGTGGCCAGCGCCAGCGCGGCCTGGCCGCTGGTCTGGACGGACGGGGCAACGGACGTCGTACTCATCAAGCGCTCCGACCCAGGTGACGCACCTGCATTTTCCCGAGACGCAGCCACTGCACCAGCGGCAGGCGTGACGGGCAGGCAAAGGCACACGTCCCGCATTCCATGCACACCTCAATGCCGGACGCCCGGGCTTCTTCCGTCCGGCCCAGTTCGCTCAGGCGCGCGAGCCGGCTGGGTACCAGGTGGACGGGGCACGCATCGGCGCAGCGGCCGCAACGGATGCAGTGGCCCGGTTCCGACGCCGGTCCGGCTTCACTCGTCGTGAGCGCGAGGATGCCGGAACACGCTTTCACGACCGGCGCCGACAGGTCGTGCTGGGCCACGCCCATCATCGGCCCGCCCACGATGACGCGCGCCGTGTCGTCCGTGAGGCCGCCGCAATACTCGAGCACGTCGGCGATAGACGTCCCCACCGGCACGCGGAGGTTGGCAGGTCTGCGCACACCGCGGCCGCTGACCGTCAGAACAGCATCGGTCTGGACACGCCCCTCCACGACCGCCTCGCGAACCGCCAGCACGGTCCCCACGTTCTGGATCGAAGCGCCCACGGACATGGGCAGGCATCCCGGAGTCACCTGACGCCCCGTCGCCGCCTCGATCAGCATTTTCTCCGCGCCTTGCGGGTACTTCGTCTGCAGGGGGAGCACCTCCACGGACAATCCGCGGCTCCACACCGGCCGTCCTTCGGTGGCGTCCCGCAGCGCCCGGATGGCCTGGGGTTTGTTGTCCTCGACACCGAAGACGACTCGCGACACGCCCAGCACCCGCGCGATGATCGCGGCGCCTTCCACCATCTCGCCCGGCTGCTCCAGCATGAGGCGGTAGTCGCGAGTGAGGTAGGGCTCGCACTCGCAACCGTTCACGATCAGCAGGTCGAGAGTGGTGCCGGCAGGTGGTGCGAGCTTGACGGCGGTCGGGAACGCGGCGCCGCCCTGGCCCACAATGCCCGCGTCTCGAACCCGGGCGATGATGTCGGCAGCCGTCGCGAGAGCCGGGTCGATGGGGGGCAGCGAGGCGGGCTCCGGATTGACCGGGGCCTGCCCCTCGGGCACCGCTGGTGGCGGCCCCGGCTTCAGCGCGATGACCTGGCCCGGAAAACCCGATGTTGTGCCGGCGAGGTGCAATGCCTGCACGAGCCCTGCACGCGGGGCACGCACAACGGCACTGATGCCGTCCTGCGCGTCGGCCAGCAACTGACCTTCACGGACCCAGTCCCCCTTCTTCACCACGGGCCGGGACGGACGTCCGAGGTGCTGGGACAACGGCAGCACCAGGATGGCCGGATCCGGCATCCGCTCGATCTCCTTGTCGCGCGTCAGGGCTTTCTCGTCGTGCGGGTGAATCCCCCCCTTGAAGGTCTTCGCCCCGATTCCGAACCAGCTCATGGATGCCTCCGGGCCTGAGTGTCTGGAGGCGTTCGCACCGGCGCGTGTCACCCTCGGAGGGATCGGGCACACACATCGAGCAGGCAGGTAACCGCGGGGGGAGTTGGGGCGGCAATCAGCGGCAGTCCGGCCGACAAGCAGCGGAACCGTGGAGGGGGCACGCCACAGACGTCCACATTATGTCGGTAGTTGCGTGGCCACCGCAACCGTCGTGCCCCTTGCCCCTTGTCCCTTGCCCCTTGTATTGACACCATCCAGCCCACCCCATACTATTCCGGCCGTGAACCGCAGAGACTTCGTCACCCGCACCCTTGCGTCCGCCGCGGCCCTCGCCGCGCCGTTTGGCGCCAGCGCCGCGCAGTCGCCGGCGGCTCGTCCATCCACGCCGACTGGCGCACCGGCCGGGCGATTCCGCCTCCACTACGCGCCGAGTTTCGGCCAGTTCAAAGCCCACGCCGGCACGGACCTGCTGGCCCAGATCCAGTTCGCCGCGGATCAGGGCTTCACGGCGATGTTCGACAACGGCTTGATGGGCCGGCCGGCCGACCAGCAGGAACTCATCGCGAACGAACTGGCCAGGCGAAAGATGCTGATGGGGCCGTTCGTGCTGTACGCGGACTTCGCGGCCAAGAGCCTGGTCCTGCGTGACGCTGACGCGCGCGCCATGATCCTCGCGAAGGTGCGAACGGGAATCGAGACGATGAAGCGCACGGGGAACCGGATGGCGCTGCTCGTGCCCGGGCGGCTCGACGAGAGCCTGGCCTGGGACTACCAGACCGCGAATGTCGTCGACAATCTGCGGGCCTGCATGGATCTGTGCCAGTCCGCGGGCCTCGTGCTGGTGCTCGAGCCGCTCAACCCCAAGAACCACCCGGGGCTGTTCCTGACGAAGATCCCGCAGGCCTACCAGATCTGCAAGGCGGTCAACAACCCGTCCTGCAAGATCGTGAACGACATCTACCACCAGCAGGTGACCGAGGGTAACATCATCCCCAACATCGAAGCCGGGTGGGACGAGATTGCCGCGTTCCACCTGGGCGACAACCCCGGCCGCAAGGAGCCCACGACGGGCGAGATCAACTACCGCAACATCTTCAAGTGGATCCATGACAAGGGCTACACCGGCGTCCTCTGCATGGAACACGGCCAGAGCAAACCGGGGATCGAAGGCGAACGTGCGGTGATTGACGCCTACCGCGCCTGCGATCAGTTCTAGAATTCAACGGGAGATTCTGAAGATGAGCACGCAACCCCTGACCTCCGTGACACGGCGCGACTTTGTCAGAACGGCCGCCGCCGCCTCGCTGCTGGCCGCATTCCCGGCGAGTTTCAACGTCTTCGCGCAGGGCTCCGACACGATCAAGGTCGGCGTCATCGGGTGCGGCGGCCGCGGCACGGGCGCGGCCATCGACTGCCTCAAGGCCGACCCGGGTATCGAGATCGTGGCCCTTGGCGATCTGGTTCCCGACCGCGTGGAGTCGTCGCTCGCGCGCCTGACGAAGGAGTTCCCCACACGGGTCAAGGTGCCCGCCGACCGGCAGTTCGTCGGGTTCGACAACTACAAGGGCGTGTGCGCCGTGCCGGACGTCAACCTGATCGTGACGGCTGCGCCTCCGGGTTTCCGCCCCCTCCACCTCAAAGCCGCTGTGGACGCGGGCAAACACGTGTTCATGGAGAAACCCGTCGCCGTCGATCCGGTCGGCATCCGCTCGGTGCTGGCGTCATCGGACCTCGCCAGGCAGAAGAAGCTCGCCATCGTCGCGGGCACGCAGCGCCGGCACCAGCGGCGGTACGTCGAGATGATGCAGCGGATCCACGACGGCCAGATCGGCGAGATCGTCGCCGCGCAGTGTTACTGGAACATGGGTGCCCTGTGGGTGAAGGAACGCACGGCGACGATGAGCGAGATGGAGTGGCAGTGCCGCAACTGGCTCTACTTCTCCTGGCTGTCCGGCGATCACATCGTCGAGCAGCACGTGCACAACATCGACGTCGTGAACTGGGCCATCGCGGCCATGCCGAAGAACGTCATGGGCATGGGCGGACGGGCCGCGCGGACGGCGCCGGAGTACGGCAACATCTTCGACCACTTCGCCGTGGAGTACGAATACCCGAACGGCGTGCGCGTCCTCAGCATGTGCCGGCAGACCAAGGGCGCCGCGGAACGGGTCGAGGAGCGGATTGTCGGCACCAAGGGCGTCGCCTGGAGCTCGGGCCGGATCACCGGCGAGAAGCCGTGGCAGCTCGACGGTGACGAGGTGAACCCGTACGTGCAGGAACACATCGACCTGATTGCCTCCATCCGCAAGGGCGCGCCGCTGAATGAAGGCCGCCAGGTGGCCGAGAGCACGCTGTGCGCGATCGCCGGGCGCATGAGCGCATACACCGGCCGGGCCGTCTCGTGGGACTGGGTGCTGAACACCTCGAAACTCGATCTCTCGCCGGCGAAGTACGAGTTCGGGCCGAACATGGTCCACACGGTGGCGATCCCGGGATTCACGGAGCTGGTGTAGTCCACTGCCGGGCGGACCGCGGCCTTGCCCGCGGCCCGCCCGCGCATCTCCTGCGATTCACGCCCGTCCGGCCGCCGGCACCGCCACCCCATGTCCGCACACGTCACGCTGCTCGATACGTTCGTCCTGGCGGGGTACTTTGCCCTCAGTGTCGGGATCGGGTTGCTCGGATCCCGCCGCAGCCGGTCCGTGGAGGGGTTCACCGCGGCAGGCCGAAACCTGTCCGGCTGGCTCACGGGCCTCTCGATCCTCGGCACGTACATCAGCAGCATCACGTTTCTCGCCCTGCCGGCCAAAGCGTACGCGTCGAACTGGAACCCGTTCGTCTTCAGTCTCACGCTCCCGGTGGCCACGTGGATCGCCGTGCGGTGGTTCATGCCGTTCTACCGCCGCACCGGCCACGTCTCGGCCTACCAGCACCTGGAGACCCGTTTCGGACCCTGGGCCCGCACCTACGCCAGTGCGTGTTACCTGCTCACGCAGCTCGCGCGCATGGGCACGGTCCTGTACCTGATGGCGCTGCCGATGAACGCGTTGCTGGGATGGGACATCTGGACGGTGGTGCTCGCCACGGGCATCGCCGTGACCCTGTACGCCCTCGTCGGGGGCATCGTGGCAGTCATCTACGCGGATGCGCTGCAGACCGTGGTCCTGATCGGCGGGGCCGCCCTCTGTGCCCTTGTGATGATCCACGGCGTGCCGGGGGGCGCCGCCGAGATCGTGCGGGTGGCCGCTGAACGCGGCAAGTTCAGCCTGGGGAGCTTCGGACCGGCGCTGGGCGAGCCGACGTTCTGGGTCGTCTTCGTGTACGGGCTGGCGATCAACCTCCAGAACTTCGGAATCGATCAGAACTACGTCCAGCGTTACGTGGCGTCACGATCCGACCGGGAAGCCCGGAAAAGCGTGTGGCTGGGCGGCTTGACCTACCTGCCACTGTCGGCGGTGTTCCTGTTCATCGGCACCGCGCTGTTCGCGTTCTACAGCGCCTGGCCGGACGCGCTGCCGGCCGCGCTCAGGGACGCAGCCCAGGCGGACTCGGTGTTTCCATGGTTCATCGTGACCGCCCTGCCGGGCGGCGTGCGCGGACTGCTGCTCGCAGCCATTTTCGCGGCGGCCATGAGCACGGTCTCCACCAGTCTGAACTCGTCGGCCACGATCATTCTGAACGACTACTACCGCCGCTACGTGAACCGGTACGCGACCGACCAGCAGTCGATGCGCCTGCTTCGCGTGACCACGCTGGTCTGGGGCCTGGCCGGGACGGCGGTCGCCCTGGCGATGACTTCCGTGCGCAGCGCGCTGGACGCGTGGTGGATGCTCGCCGGCATTCTCAGCGGCGGAACCCTCGGCCTGTTCCTGCTCGGTTTCGTATCGAGCCGGGCCAGGGCTGGAGCCGCTGCGGCCGGGTTGACGACTGGCGTTGTGGTGATCCTCTGGATGACCGCATCACCCCGGCTGGGCGCCGTGCCGGCGGCGTGGCGCAGCCCGTTCCACGAATTCCTGATCATCGTGATGGGCACGCTTGCCGTGCTGGGCGTCGGGCTGCTCGCGGCACGCGCACACCCCCGGAAGGAGAACGGTAGAACATGACACAGCCACCACGTTGCGCATCGGTCGGCCTGGCGGTTGCGATCGGCCTGGCGTTGATGAGCGCACCAGCTGCGCAGGCCCGCCAGGGGGCGTCGCAGCCGGCGGTGACACACGTCGAGTTCCTCAACGAGAACGCGCCGTACCCGCAGTGCCACGCGTCGACGATCGTCGAGACCACGCCTGGCTCACTCGTGGCCGCCTGGTTCGGCGGCACGCGCGAGAGCCACCAGGACGTGGGCATCTGGGTCACGCGCCTGGAAGCTGGCAGCTGGCTGAATGCCACCGAAGTCGCCAATGGCGTCCAGGCCGACGGCACGCGCTTCCCCACCTGGAATCCGGTGCTGTTCTATCCGCCCGGCGGCCCCCTGCTGCTCTTCTACAAGGTCGGGCCGTCTCCGAGCACGTGGTGGGGCATGGTGCGAACGTCGACTGACGGTGGACGAACGTGGGGACAGGCCAGGCGCCTCGCCGCGCCCGTGCTGGGACCCATCAAGAACAAGCCGGTCGTCCTCGCCGACGGCACGTGGCTCAGTGCGTCGAGCACGGAGGGCACACCAACCGGTTGGCGGGCGCATTTCGAACTGAGCCGCGATCGCGGAGGCTCGTGGGAGTTCGTGGGTCCGATCGACAAGGGCGCCGGGGCACTCGAGGCCATCCAGGGCAGCGTCCTGTTCCACCAGGGCGGGCGTCTGCAGGCCCTTCTCCGCACGCGCAAGGGCGTGCTGGCGACCACGTGGTCCTCGGACGCGGGCCGGTCCTGGAGCCCCCTCGAACCGAGCGGATTGCCGAACCCGAACAGCGGAACCGACGCCGTCACGTTGCGCGACGGCCGCCACCTCCTCGTGTACAACCACGTAGTTCCGCCGCCTGAAACGCCGTCGAAGGGTGTGCGCTACCCGCTGAACGTCGCCGTCTCAGATGACGGGCTCACGTGGCGGATGGTGCTGACGCTCGACGACCAGCCCATGCCGAGCGGTTACGCGTATCCGGCGGTGATCCAGACTGCGGACGGTCTTGTACACATCACGTACACCTGGAACCGCGAGCGCATCAAACATGTGGTCATCGATCCGCGCACCCTTCGCTGAGAAGGCCTATCGTGCGCGCATCAGGCGCCACGCGCTCAACAGGCCGACGCGGGCGCACCACCCCATGTTCCCCGGTTCCTTGTCCGTGGTATTGGCGGGCGTGTCGCCCACCGAGTGGTAGTAGGCGTCACCATCGACCGTGACCATGCCGGGCTGCTCGCCCGGATACCAGTTCAGCGGAGGAAACCCTTCCGTGATCGGCACGGATCGTTCCCGATCCCACGCGGAGGTGTAAATGGTCACGGCCGGGTACACCGTGGCGTTGGGCACGCGCGTATTCTGGAAGACGTACGAGTCCGTTCCCCCCTGGCTCTTGACGCTGGCCCCCCGTTCGGGGAACCCTGCCGCCCCCAGATGGTCAGCCGTGACGCTGCGGACCAGCGTGACGAGGGCGTGGTTCACGGGCACATCGTCCGGCTCCACATACAGCGCCTCCTTCGAGGAGCCGAATCCCGACTGATCGAAATTGAACACCGCCTGCAGGCGAGCCGTATCCTGGTCCATCGCCGCCGCGTACTCGCGCGTGGACGCGATCTCGCCGCCCCATGTCGCAAACCGCAGGTCGCAGGCGGGCTGTGGCAGCACACCCGCCTTGATCGCGGCAGCGGCCGTCCGGGCAATCTCGAGAATGATGGCGACGCCCGAGGCGTTGTCGTTCGCGCCCGGCCCGCCGGAGTCGGCATCGCCGTGGGCGCTGAACAGGATGTACTTGGAACGATCTCGACCCGGCAACGTCGCCACGACCGTGTGGGCGGCATTCCGTCCCGTCCTGGCGTCCAGAGCGAACGACAGCGTGACCGTCTCGCCCGCCGCCACGCGCGCACGCAGCGGCTGCACCTCCTCCGGCGACACGCCGAACACGGGAATCGTCCAGGTCCCACGCAATCGGCCGATGGTCGGCCAGCCCGAGGCGGCCGTCCGTCCGTCGTACAGCACGGCCACACACCCCGCCGTCGTCTCGGGCGAGGGTGGTTTGCTCACCAGGCACACGGCCGACGGGGCGGCGTCGATCGAGAGTACGCCTTCCCCGCTGCCGGCGGGGGCGCCTGAACTCGGCCAGGTCGTCTTCAGGATCGCGTCCGGGAGACTGCCGGCCGGACCGCCGACCCGAACCTCCCACGTCACAGGCAGGTACCAGTCGCGCGGCGTGTCTTCACGCACCACCACCTCGAGCCCGGCTTCCCGATACGCAGCGGCCAGCCACGCGGCGGCGGCGTGATTCGACGGCGTGCCGTACATGCGGGTGCCGAATCCGACCAGGCGGCGAACGGCCTCCACCATGCGCGGCTCGCTGACGCGGGCCGCCACGCGACGTTCTGCCGTGAGACCCGGGGCCTCCGCCGGACGCTGAGCGCTGGGCCTGGCAACCGGCAACGCGGCCATCACGGCAGTCGCCGCGACCCCCGCCACCACTCCACGAATCGCCCGCACGCGCTCACGAAACATGGCACTCCTTTGCTCGGTCCTTCCTACGACGGGAACCCGCTATTCCGTGACAGGCGGAGCTGCAGCCCGGGCGGGCGAGCGCCGGCGGCGGGGGGCCTTGCGGAATCGTTCTTTCCACAGGTGCACGATCGCCAGCCAGGGATGCCGCCACAACATCCGGGGCCCGGCAAACCGCATCGCCGTGCGCATCGACTCCCGCTGCGCCGGCTTGTAGCAGTGGATGGGGCAGGCCTTGCACGTGGGTTTGTCGCCACCGTACGGACACGCGTCGAGGCGGGCGTGCGAGTAGGCCAGCAGCACCCCGCAGTCCGTGCAGACGCCTCGGGCGTCGGGATGGTGTTCGGCGCAGTAAATCCGGACCATGGCAGCCACGGTCTTCTTTTCCGTGGCAATCGCGCGGGGGACGTCGGCGGTCGGCATGGATACCCAATCGTAACCCGGCCGGAGGAAACAGGCTACCGAACGGTCACCGACTCGAGCACTTCGAACGCACCGCCGCGAATCTCGGCGATGTACAACGGGCGCCGAGCATCGTGGTTGGCCTTCAGAGTGAACCGGCCGCCGACGCCGGCAACTTCCGCGCCATCCTTGACCAGCGTATCAAGGTACGCCTTGACACCAGCCCGGGTAAACCCGCCCTTCAGCACCGCATCCCGCAACAGGTAGATCGCGTCGTAGCCAAACGCCTGGCTGTAGTCCGGTTCGGCGCCAGTCGCTGCACGATAAGCTGACCGGAATTTCTGCCCTCGGGCATCGGCCGGATCGGCGTGAAAAAACAGGGAGACGCGGACGCCGTCGGACAGCTCCTTGAGGTTCTGCACCAGCGCGTACTGCGCGAGATTGTCACCGCCGAGAATCGCCGCCGTCAGGCCGGCGTCGCGAATCGCGCGAATCGTCCAGGCGGCCGCCTCGACACGCTGGAACAACACAACCAGGTCCGGCTGCACGGTGGCCTTCATCCGGGCGATCGCCAGCCGGATCGTCTCGTGGTCGTCGACCTGCAGGAAGTTGCGGTGCATGACCGAGCCAACGAGTTCAGCCCCCAGCCCCATCGCCCGTTTCTCGAACTGCTCGGCGAGCCCGTTGCCATAGGCATCATTGACGAAGAAGACGGCGATGCGCCGCTTCTTCCATGTGGAGACGGCATAGTCGGCCAGCGCCGGCCCCTGCTCGGCATCCGACAGGCACAAACGATAGGTCCACTGGCCGATACCGGTAATCGCCGGGTTGGTGGCGATCGTCACGATCTGCGGCAGGTGATGGGCGTTGTAGACCGCGGCCGCAGACAGCGTGGCCGAACTGTCGCTGTGCCCCACCACGGCGAGCACGTCCCGGCTGGCCACGAACTGGTTCGCGAGCGCGAGCACGGCGGCCGCGTCGAAACTCTGCCGGTTCCCGGACGTCTCCAGCCCATCGAGCACCAGCGGGACGCCGCCGATGCCCCCGCTGTCGTTGATCTCTTTCGCAGCCAGTGCCAACGCTGCGTGGTTGCTCGGAGTCAGGCCGACGCCGACGACGACGTGTTCGGGACGGCCGCCGCACGACACGAGCAGCAGCATGGCTGCGATCAGGCCGAGCACCGTCACGGGGAATCTCATGTCTCCTGCTTTCCGGACGCAAGGGCCTGCCGGACCGCCTCGGCGTACTCGGCGAAACGAAACGGCTTGCCGATGGTCCGCACGGTTCGATTGGCGGTGAATCCGCCGGCGTGCATGCCGAGCAGATCGCCCGACACGAGGATGAACCGCGACGCCAGATGGGGGCGGTGCTCGGCGACCCACTCGAACAGCTTCACGCCGTCCACAGGCCCGGGCATCCTGACATCCGACACGATAACGTCCACGGTCCGATCGTTGAGATACCGAATCGCGGCCTCACCGGTCGACGCCGTCGTCGCCGCGATGCCCATCCGCCTCAGAAACGCGACCTGCATGCTCAGCAACATCTCCTCGTCATCCACGACGAGGGCCGTGCGCTGGGCTCCGGCCATCAGCGCCGGTGCCGCTGCGTCCGTCGGCGCCGCGACCGCCGGCGGCGCGAGCGGTTCCACCGCGCGGGGCAGCCGGACCTCGACACAGGCACCCTGCTCCCAGTTCCTGGCCCGAATCTCGCCCCGGTGATCCCGGACGATACCGTGGCAGATGCTCAGGCCCAGCCCGGTCCCCTTGCCGACCTCCTTGGTGGTGTAGAAGGGATCGAACGCCCGCTCCGGATCCTGGAATCCCGGCCCGTTGTCCAGGACCTCGCACACGACAAACGGTCCGTCGGTTCGGGTCCGCACGGTGATCGTCCCGCCCGACGCACGTTCGCGGACGGCGTCGTGGGCGTTGTTGATCAGGTTCAGAAACACCTGCGCCAGCTTGTCGCGGTCCGCAGACAGGATCGGATTGGACGCATCGAATTCCCGGACGAGGCGGATGTTGTGCGTCTCGAACTCGTACTCACGAAACCGCAGCACCTGATCGATGACCGTGTTCGCTTCGACCGACTCCAGCCGTGGTTCCTGCTGGCGCACGAACTGGAGCAGGTCGCCCGTGATGCGCCGGCATCGTTCGATCTGGTCGTCCACCTCTTCGAGCAGGCTCACAGCCCGGCCCGGTCCGCCGGCGTCCACAACCTCCATGCGGGCCAGCTCGACGTACCCCCGAATCGCGGCAAGCGGGTTGTTGAGTTCGTGGGCCACGCCGCTGACCAGCTGCCCGAGGGCAGACATCTTCTCTGCCCTGATCAGCTGCTCCTGGGCCTCCTGGAGCTGGCGGGTCCGATCGGCGACCTTGCGCTCGAGTTCTGCGTAGCTGTCGGCCAGCGACTCCGCCATGAAATTGAACCCGGCCGTCAGCTGACCGAATTCGTCGGACTGCCCGGCAGACGCCCGTGCGGTGAAGTCACCCTGGCGCACCCGGTCGGACGCATCGACGATGGCCCGGATGGGACGGAGTATCCGGCGGCGCAAGGCCAGCGCGGTGACGCCCGCGGCGACCACCATGGCCACCAGCAGGACGAGGACGGCCGCCAGGCCCTGGGTGGCCCAGCGTCGGAGGTTTGCCAGCACACCCTTGAGCTTGGCGATCTGCAGATCGCTGAGCGACTGGAACTCGGCGCGGATACGGTCCTGGTACGCGTAGTTCTCGCGGAGGCTGGCGGCCACCGTGTCACGGTCACCGGCACGAAGCCGCTCGAACACCTGCATTGATCGCAGGTTCAGCTCCTGCTGCAACGACCTGACACTCTCGACCGCCAGGCGTTCCCGATCGTCGATGTCCAGCCTGAGGTACTCGACGTACTTGTGGGCGATTTCGTAGCTGAGGCGCCGTGCGCGGTCTTCCAGCGCCGGGTCTGGCTGCACCAGCTGCCGCTGCAGGATTTCGATCTGCTCGCTGTTGCCTCGCGTGAGTTCCTGACTGAGGGCGGCCGTGATGCGGTAGTTCTCGACGAGGCGTTCGCTCTCGCGGGACAACGTCGCAATCTGGGACACGAACAGGGCGGCAAACCCCAGCGCCAACAGGAACGGCACCAGGGCCAGAATCGTGAACTGTCGCGCCACAGTCATCGTCAAGTCCGCCACACCACTGACCACCCGCTGGGGGTCCGGAGGACCCGAGTGGCCGTTTGCAATATCGGTGCCGCAAAGGGCCACACTTCCGGCCACGCGGGCTCCAGGGGCAATGCCTGCATTATGACGCACTTCGCACGCGTCAATCGCCCTCGTTCCCGGCACCGCCGGCTACGCCGCACGGCCGGTGTGTCATCACCGCACAGCGCGCCTCCGGGGCGCCCTCCTGCGCGACGCCGTGTATGATGCTCCCCGCAGTCCGGTTTCTGCCTGGAGCCGCCGATGCCCGTACCGATGCCGCACATCGTGACCGCCCTCTGGTTCCGCCGCCTGTTGGGGGTCTGCTCGCTCGCCGCGGTCGTCAGCGCGCCGGTAGCCGCCCAGGGGCGACCGCCGCAGCCTGGTTCGGGTCCACGCCCCGTGACGGCCGCGGATTACGCGCGCGCCGAGTCCTTCCTCGGGCCCAGCGTCGCCCCGCTGGTCATCGGCGGCCAGGTCACCGCCAACTGGCTGCCGGGCGATCGGTTCTGGTACCGCACCCAGGTGCCCGATGGCCACGAATTCATCCTGGTCGATCCGCACGCGAAGCGCCGCACACCGGCCTTCGACCACGCGCGGCTCGCGGCGGCGCTCGCGGCGGCCGCCAAGGGTTCCTATACGACGCACGCCCTGCCCTTCCAGGCCATCGACCTGTCGGCCGACCTCACGGCGGTGTCCTTCGACGCCGGCGGCCGCCGCTGGACCTGCGACACCCGGGGCTCCACCTGCAAGGACGTCGGGACCGCCTGGGGCCCGCCGCTCGCGCCGCCGGGACGCGGCCGCGGTTCCAGTCGTGCCGACGTCCCGTCGCCCGATGGGACGCGGTCCGTCTTCGTCCGCGACTGGAACCTCTGGGTCCGCGAGCTCGCGACGGGCCGAGAGCGTCAGCTCACGACCGACGGGGCGAAGCACTTCGGCTACGCCACGGACAATGCCGGCTGGTCCAGCAGCGACCGCGCCATCGTCCTCTGGTCGCCCGACTCGAAGAAGATCGCCACCTACCAGCATGACGAGCGGGACGTGGGCGAGATGTATCTCGTCAACACACCCGTGGCACCAGTCACCCACCCGACGCTGAGGGTCTCGAAGTTCCCCCTGCCCGGGGACAAGATCGTGGCCATGCTGCACCGCGTCATCGTTGACGCCGACTCCGGACAGGTGGTGCGACTCGCGCTGCCCCCCGACTACCACCGCGCGACCCTGGGTGACGACGTCAGTCTCAACGACTGGAAGTGGAGCCCGGACGCCCGGCAGTTCGCGTTCATTTCGACGTCCCGCGATCACAAGGAAGCGGTGCTGCGCGTGGCCGACGTCGTGACCGGCGCCGTGCGCACGATCATGAGCGAGCGCGTGGCCACGCAGTACGAATCCCGCATCGGCTGCCAGGTTCTGTGGGGATCGCACGAAGTGCTGTGGTACTCGGAGCGGGACAACTGGGGTCATCTCTACCTGTACGACCTCACGACCGGAGCCCTGAAACACCAGGTCACCAGGGGCGACGGTCCCGTGATGCAGATGCTGCGCCTCGACGAAGAGGCCCGCACCGTGTGGTTCCAGGGCCAGGGGCGGGAACCCGGCGAAGATCCCTACTTCCGCCACGCGTACCGCATCGGGCTGGACGGCACGGGTGACACGCGGCTCACGCCGATTGTGTCGGACCACACGATCCAGCTGTCGCCGTCCGGGCGCTTCGTGATCGACACCTACTCGCAGCCCGACCAGGAACCAGCGGTCGCGCTGCGTGACGGCGACGGCCGGTTCCTCATGATGCTCGAGAAGGCCGACATCACCCGGCTGCGCGCCATGGGCTGGCAACCACCCATCCCGATTGCGATGAAGGCCCGCGACGGCAGGACCGACATCCACGGCCTGATGTTCCGGCCCTCGAACTTCGACCCGGCGCGCAAGTACCCCGTGGTGAATCACGTCTACCCAGGCCCGCAGACGGGATCCACGGGCAGCCGCGCGTTTACGGCCGCCCGCGGCGACCGCCAGGCCCTCGCCGAACTCGGCTTCATCGTCGTCACCATCGACGGCATGGGCACACCCGGCCGATCGAAGTCGTTTCAGGACGCGTATTACGGCGCGATGGGGCGCGACAACACGATCCCGGACCAGATTGCAGGGATGACGGAACTCGCGGCGAAGTACCCGTGGTTCGACATCACCCGCGCCGGTATCTGGGGGCATTCGGGCGGCGGCTTCGCCACCACCACCGCGATGTTCCGCTTTCCGGATTTCTTCAAGGCCGGCATCGCCGAGTCGGGAAATCACGACCAGCGGCTGAACGAAGACGACTGGGGCGAACGGTACCAGGGCCTGTTGGTGCGCAACCCCGACGGCACGAGCCCCTACGACGCCGAGGCCAATCAGGCGTTCGCGCAGAACCTCACCGGACGCCTGATGCTCGCCCACGGCACGATGGATACGAACGTGCCGCCCTACCAGACGCTGCTGGTGGCCGACGCGCTGATCAAGGCGAACAAGGACTTCGATCTGCTGATGCTCCCGCACCAGAACCATGGGTTCGGTTCGGCGTCCGCCTACATGATGCGGAGGCGGTGGGACTTCTTCGTGAAGTGGCTCATGGGCGTGGAGCCTCCGAAGGAGTACCTCATGCGTGGCCCGCAGCCGCCGGCGCCGCCGCGGAAGCCAACGCGGGCCGACCTGCTGCGCGGCGCGTGGGGGCCGCACCGCGCGAACAACGACCTGTTGTCCTACCACCTCGACATCCGTGTCGATCCCGAGAAGAAGTTCATCAGCGGCAAGAACACGATCACGTTTCGCATGCTGAAGGACGACACGCGAATCCAGCTCGACCTCACGGACACGCTCAGCGTCGACACGATTACCCTCGGCGGCTCGACATTGCAGTACCAGCGTGAAGCCGGCGCGGTCTTCGTCGACTTCCCCGACGTTCTCAAGAAGGGCCGCACCTACGCCATCGACTTCCACTACTCGGGCAGCCCGACAGAGACGGGCCGTTTTGGCGGGATCGCATTCCGCAAGGACCCGGCGGGCCGGCACTGGATCAACACCGCGTGCCAGGGCATCGGCGCCAGCGTGTGGTGGCCGAACAAGGACCAGCAGCAGGACGAAGTCGAGGACATGCGCATCAGCGTCGCCATTCCCAGCGACCTCGTGGACGTGTCGAACGGGAAGTTCCTCGGCAAGACCGATCTGGGTGACGGGTACACACGATGGGACTGGCTCGTGCAGTACCCGATCAACAACTACAGCGTGTCACTCAACATCGGCCACTACGTGCACTTCTCGGACACGGTCAACGGGCTGCCGCTGGACTTCTACTGCCTGCCCGAGAATCTCGACAAGGCGAACGCGCAGTTTGCCCAGGCGGGCCCGATGATCCAGGCGTTCGAGAAGTACTTCGGTCGGTATCCGTTCGAGAAAGACGGCTACAAGCTCATCGAAGTGCCGTATTCGGGCATGGAGCACCAGAGCGCAGTGACCTACGGCAACCGGTTCGCCAACGGGTACCTCGAGCGCGACTGGACGGGCGTGGGCGTCAGCCTGAAGTTCGACTTCATCATCATCCACGAGAGCGCGCACGAGTGGTTCGGGAACGCCGTGACGTCCACCGACGTCGCCGACATGTGGATTCACGAAGGATGGGGCACGTATCTCGAGTGCCTCTATGTGGAGCACATGTTCGGCTATGACGACGCGCTGAGATATACGAACGGGTACAAGTCGAAAGTCCGGAATCGCGAGGCGGTCGTCACGCAGGCCGGCATCAACCGGACGCCGACGCAGGACATGTACTTCAAGGGCGCGTTGTTCCTGCACACGCTGCGCAGTGTCCTCCACAACGATCCGCTCTGGTTCGCCACCATCAAGGCGTTCTTCCAGCGCTTCAAGTACACGTCCATCACCACCGACGACGTGGTGGCGTTCTTCAACCGCGAAACCAGGCGCGACCTCACGGCGGTGTTCAATCAGTACCTGCGGCAGCCGTACCTGCCCGTTCTCGACCTGCAGTTCCAGGACGGGGGACGGGTGGCGTACCGCTGGAACGCCGCGGAGAAGGCGTTCGCGATGCCGATTCGCGTGGGTGACCGGAAGCACTGGCTGACGATCACGCCGACCACCGAGTGGCAGGTCATGACCACGTCCCTGACGAAGGACGACTTCGAGGTGGCGACCGACCTGTACTACGTCACCGTCAGCAAGCAGTGACATGCTGAACCGGTGGGGTCAGACCTTGAATTGCCACCTCGCGGGTCGGACCAAGTGGCAATTCAAGGTCTGACCCCACACGGGGGGCCACGTCGCGGGTCGGACCAAGTGGCAATTCAAGGTCTGACCCCACACGGGGGGCCCGCCAGGTCCAGCGTCTGGAGCCCGTCCGGGGTATCCTGATCGAACACGAGCGATGCGGCGGCTTCACGCGTTCGCCGCCGCCACACCGCCACCGCGTACCACACCGCAAACACGCCGAGGATCAGCAGTATCCACCCCGGCCGCGGCAGCGCCAGACTCTCGAACCAGGCGATGGTGTACCCGAAGAACTGGAACGCGAAGAGGTAGAGTGTCAGCCGCGACATGACCATGGCACGGCCTGGCACGTACGCCGCGGCAAAGGGCACCTTCGGGAAGCCGGCCATCAGGGCTTCGATCAGCACGAGCGAGGCCAGCAGCCCGCACGTGGCGTGGAGCGCGGCGGTCTGCAGACCGTAGAGCAGCACGTAGGCCGGGAACAGCACTGCCAGAACCGGGATCAGCCCCCAGGCCACCATGGCTCGCCGGGCGCCCGCAGCGCAGTGGACGACACGCTCCGGGCCGTGGAAGCGAAAGACCCAGTTGGCCGGCAGCATGGCGGGCACGGCGAACGCCATTCGCATGCCCGACAGCAGCAGAATCGCAAACACGAACTGGGCCGACAGCATCTGCGGGCCCGGCCTCGCGGGGTCGATGCTCTCGATGCCAACGGCGGCCTCGGCCAGGACGAACGCCAGCGCAGCGCCGACGGCCGCCGCCACGATGAGCCGGTGTTTCGCACTGCGCGCGAGGGTCATGGCCACGAAGGCGAAGTACGCACGGGCCGCGGGATGGGGCACGACGCAACGCTGGATGGCTCCGGCCACGCGCCGGGGTCGCCCCTCCGAGAACAGGCGCCCCTGGCCTGCCCCGTCGCCCAGAACCGCGCCCGCGGCGTGCCGCCGGTACGCCCACAGGTAACACACGACCGCGAGGGCGGCCGTCACGGCTATGCCAGTCTGTGCCCGACCCATGAGCAGCCGCGCGGCGGCCGACCCTCGCCCGGCCAGCTGCTCGTACCAGCCAAGGAACCACACCGGCGGAAACCAGAAGACCCACGGCGCACGGTCAGCGACACCGTCGGCCAGCGCGTGTTCCGCTCCGCGGCCGGAGAACGGGTCCCGAACACGTTCGTACCCGACCGCGGGCCTGCCTTCACGCAGCCGCATCCCGCCGTGAACCGGATCGGTTTCGAAAGACGAGTCTGCCGGAACGTCAGCCCAGTCGAACGCCTCGCCGCCCTCCTCCACATACAACCGGTGCAGCGCCACCTTCTCGGCCAGCCCGCCCTGATTGTGCGGATCCACGGCCATCATAAGGAACGGAAGCATCAGCAGCGCCAACACCAGCACAAGCACGGACGCGAGCTGGACGAGAGGCGACAACGTCCGGCGCAGACGCGCCGGCACCACCAGTTGCATCACACCCATCCCGGCCAGCACGAAAAACACCGCGAACACCGCCGCGCCGCCGGTGGCCGTCAGGTGTGCGATGTAGGTCGCGAGCGGGCCCGGCGAACCGGGCTGCGGCCGGATGTTCGCGACGGTCGGGTACACCACCGATGCGGCGCCGTTGGACGCCACACCGAATAACCCGACGAACAACAGCAGCGCCGTCGCTTTCGCCCAGAACAACGTCGCGGTCGGGACAGGCAGGCGCCCGAGCACCTCGGCGTCGCGGCGATCCGGGTACAGCGAGTCCCACTGGAGCACCGTCACCAGAGCCACGATGACCATGGGGTACATCACCAGCAGGACTTCGTGCCGCATGGCAAGGGCCTGGAACGTCTCCACGCGCGTGTACGGCCAGCCGTAGCTGAACGACCACATCATCGGCAGCAGCAGACCGGGCGCCGCGATGGCCGCCAGCAGAGGCGCCAGCGTCGCCTCCATCCCCTGGTCGGGCGACAGGAGATCGTTCTCGAAGAACCCTCGCAGGAAGTGCCGGGTGAGCAGGCGGTACGGCGCGTGTCCCATGATGCCTCCGTCACTGACCGAGCGTCATGGCCGCCGCCAGATCGCGAGCCGTGTCGGCGGGATCCACGTCGCACACCAGCTGGCGGAACACCGCCTCGAGCGACCCCTGCTGCAGCACCTCCCGGAGGCGCCCGACGTCGTCGTGCGCCACCACCACGCCCTGGTGCAGCACCAGCACGCGCGAACAGATCTTCTCGACCGTGTCGAGCGCATGCGAGCTGTACAGCACGGCTTTGCCCCGGGCTCCCAGTTCGACGACGAGGTGCCGGAAGACGAGGGCGGACGTCGCGTCGAGTCCCGACAGCGGCTCGTCGAAGACGAGCAGCGGAGGATCGGGAAGGAGCGCCGCCGCAATCAGGACTTTCTGCCGCATCCCCTTCGAGTAGGACGCCATGGACGAGCTGCCCTGCGAGCCGAGTCCGAACAGGTCGAGCAGCGCATCGATGCGGCGTGCCGCCACACGGCGATCCATCTCGCGAAGCCCTGCGACCAGTTCCAGGTGTTCGCGACCGCTCAGGTACGTGTAGAGATGGGGCTCTTCCGGCACGCACCCGACGTGGCGACGGTACCCCACGAGGTCCGAGTCGATGGGCCGCCCCGCGAACCTGACCTCCCCGCCTGTCGGGACCACCAGCCCGGTCACCATGTTGACGGTCGTCGTCTTGCCGGAGCCGTTCGGTCCCACGTATCCCAGGATCTCGCCGGCCCGGAGCGAGAAACTCACGTCGGTGACGGCCCGGAGTCCGCCGTACCACTTCGTCAGAGCACGCACGTCCAGCATCGCACCTCCACGGGGGCCGTCCGGCGAACCTGCAGGACTCAGGACCTGAAACGCCCCGCCCGTCCACTGATGTTTGACACCGTCAGATCGCTGCTGGTGCTCTCGGGGGCACCGGATTGGAGGAATCTGCAGGAATGCCGATTCGGGAGGTATGCACACCGGCGCCCGGTTCGCCCGGATTCTGGATGAGAAGGTTGGTCGCGTGGGAGCCGCCCGGCCGGCGGCGGGCCACGCCGCCTACGGCCGTCCCCACCACCCGGTGGTGCTGCTGTTCCATACGGGCGTCCACCACCCGGCAGCCCACGCGAGCCGGGTGGCCAGTGCGTACGGCCCCGGTCACCGGGCACGTGCCGTCGCAGCCGAGCCCGTCACGCCTCAGCCTTCACGCCCCAGCCGGGTGCTGACGGACCGCCAGCGGCAGGCACTCGCCCTCATGATCGGGCTGGGCGCCACGCTCAACGCTGACTTCACCGTCCGGGACCTGAAGGGCGCGTTCCGGACACTCGCGCGCCTCTACCACCCCGACCGGCACCCCGGCAGTTCGGAGTTCGAACAGGCCCGGCTCGGGCGGCAGTTCGCCATGTTGCACGACGCGTACAGGCAACTGCTGAAGGTCGTCAGCCTGCCTCCGGCAGCGTGACGCCGGCCGCGCGGGTTCCCCGGGTCTGACGCACCGGGGCTCCGTACGAACGACCCGGCGTCCCGTGCTACTGCACGACGATCTTCGCGCCTTCGAGGATGACCGGATACACGTAGCCGGCCGTGAAGTCCTTATCCACGGCGAGTACCCCCGTCGCGGTGATCACGTCACCCGGCTTGACGGCCGCGTCGCACGTCAGCGTGAGGTCGTGCGTCCCGTCTTCGGCCTTCCCCGATCCATCCTGGATGTGCACCCAGTTGCGGCCCATGATGCCGCCGTTGAACTTGACGACCGTGCCGCGCACGATTACCGTCTTGCCGGCGAACGATGCCCGCTTCGCCCAGACGTCTGCCACGCTCATCCCGCCCTCGGGCGGGGGCATCTTCTGCACGACCGGCGCCGGCTTGGATCCCTGGCCGCCCATCATCCCGCCCATCATCCCGCCCATGGCGCCCCCGCCCGCAGCGGGCGCGGCCCCGCCGTGCGACGCGGCCAGCGCCGGTACGGCCGACGCCGCAGCCGGGGCGGTGTCCCCCTCACGCGTGATGCGGGACGCGAAGTAGATGATCGGGAAGTCGCGATTCAGCGACTCGCTGTGGAAATCCTGCATCGGGGTTTCGATGGGCACCGTCACGCGGTCGCCGACAGCCACCGGGAACTGGCCAGAAGCCGCCCACATGTCGCCGGCATTGGTCTTCACGCGGACGTAGGTGTAGCTGGCGGCATTCATGGTTTCGAGTACCGTGCCAGAGAAACCCTGCGGACCACCGGCCACGCCGGCCGCCATCGCGGCCGGGGCATCAGAGCCCGCCTGCGCGGCGGCGGCAGGCGGCGCAGCCGAAGCCGCAGGATCGACCGACGTCTGGCTGGAACAGCCGGCCGCCAGGCCGGCCACGAGAACAAGCGAGAGGGCAGTTGTTTTCATGATTGGATGGACCTCGTCCTTCTTCACGGTAACACAGACGGCACCGACGGGGCCGACCCTCGCGCGGGGGCTGGCTGAAGCCGACCCCCACAACAAGAAGGACGCCATCGTGGCGTCCGGCTGCAGCCGGACGTAGCCGGACGTGTCAGATGTCCGCGCGGGACAGGCGCCGGGCGGCCAGGGCCAGAGGCAAGGTGAGCCACAGGAGCATCGAAGCGCCGAGGAGCATTCCGGCCCGGCTGGCTCCCCCGGCAAAACGGAGCAACGCCAGGGATGCTGCGCCGAACGCGGCTTTGCCTTCGATGCCGAGCAGCGCCGCCGTTCGCACCGCGTCCACCGGGTTCAGAATTGCCGCGCTGATGAGGAGCCGCGAGGCCGACCCCGACCCGAGCAGTGACGCCAGCCCGAGGGCGACCAGGTCGAAGAGCACGACCATCGTGAGCCAGGTGACCAGGGCTAGCGCCAGCGCGCGGGAGCGCCGCCGCCCGACGTTGCCGGCCGCGATGAAGGCCGCAAGGCCGAGACAAATGGCGGTCAGCACGACAGAGGCCCCAATCAGGACGAGGAACCCGCCCACTCCCTCGTTGCCCGCCTGGGAATAGATCACAAGTCCGGCCGCGCCGAAGCCCAGGGCCTGCGCCGAGACCAGCGCCTGGAACAAGCCGGCCACGCGCCCCAGCAGGATCACGCCGCGCGCAACGGGTTGCGAGAAGAGCAGTTCGGCGTGACCCCGGTCGGACGCCAGCGCCAGCACGCCGAGCAGTAACGCGGTCAGCGGCACGAGCAGCAGGACGAGTTGCACGAGCGACGCCGCCGTCCGCGAGAAGTCCTGGACGCCACTGCCCCCCGACAGCACGTATCCCGACACGGCGACGGCCAGCGCCAGGGCGGCAAACGCCGCAGCGAAGGTCTGCGTCCACCGGGAACGTACGGCCAGTACCAGTTCCTGGTGCGCACAGAGCCGCAGCGCCTGGACCGACCGTCCTAATCTCATTGCATGCCCTTGTGGGCGTGCACGGCCGTGAGCGACGCGAACGGGACGTCCGTCCCGCCAGCCGCCGCCGGGTCTGCATCACGGGACACGGCCGTCGCATGGGCCAGAATGTGCGACCCCATCGGCGTCTCGACCGCGGGCGCACGCGTGAACACTGCGGTCGCCGCCGGCGCCCAGACGCCGGTGCGGTGGTCGGCCACGAACGAAACCGCGCCGTCCGGCAGGTCCTGGTGCTCCTTCAGGTATCGCCCGAGGCACCCGAGGTCGTCAAAGAACACGGGCAACTCGCCCGGCGCAACAAGCTGGCCGGCATGCTTCTGCATCGACACGGTCATCCGGCACGTACCACACACATCGTTGCGGGTATCCAGTGCCGCTGGTTCGGGCACGGACGAACCACAGGCGACCACCATGACAGCCAGCACGCACAGACTCAGTGACTTCACAGCACCTCCCCGACAAGTTCTCGGTACAACGTATCGAGGCGCCCTTCTTCGGCCGTGAGCCCCCGAATCTCGACTCCTTCACCGCGTATGACATCGAGCGCGGCCGGACGCACGGCGGGAGGCCCCGGCACAACCAGATCGTCGCCTTCCAGGGCCGCAGTCGGCGCGAGTTCGCGCACCCTCGCCAGCAGACGGGCCGGACAGCTCCCGACGCGCACCCGCATGGTGCCCCGCAGCGCCAGCCGGTCGTGCAGTTCCCGCTGCGTCAGAACGGCCACCAGACGCCCGGCCACGAGAATGGCAAACCGATCGGCGAGGCGTTCGGAATCGCCAAGCTGATGCGACGTGAAGAGGACCGTTCGTCCGTCCAGCCGGTGGCGTTCCACCATCGCGTAGAACGCCGCGAGCCCATCGGGATCGAGGGCAGCCGTCGGTTCGTCGAGCAGGAAGATCGGCGAGTTGGGCAACACCGCGACCGCGAGGCCCAGCCGTTGGACCATCCCGCCCGAATACGTGCCGACCGGCCGTGCGGACGCCCCGTTCAGCGACGCGAACCGGAGCGCTTCGTCGGTCCGGCCGGGCGCGGTTCCGCGCAGCGCCCGGAAGAACTCGACCACCTCCCGCCCCGTCAGCGCCTCGGGAAACGACACCCGTTGCGGCAGGTACGACACGAGGTCCCGTGCCGCCGGGACGGTGGACGGCCTGCCGGGAGACCCCAGGTCAACGCGACCCGCCGTGGGCCGAATCAAGCCAGCCGCGGCTTTCAACGACGTGGTCTTGCCGGAGCCGTTGGGGCCGAGCAGCGCCAGCGTCTCCCCGGCACGAACGTCAAGCGTGAGGTCGGCCACGGCGACCTGCCTGCCAAAGGTCTTGCGAAACCCCTGGAACGCGATCACCGCGACCTCCCGGGGCGAGCCTGCTTCGGACGGCCTGCGGCGACCGCTGCCAGACCCAGGGCCAGCGCGCCAACCGAGACGGCCAGCCCGACTGGCCGAACGAGCCGCTGCGGCATGGCCGGAACGGGCACGTCCGGCAGCGCCGGCGGGCGCGCCAGGGGGCTGGGATCTTCGACCAGGATCGGCGCCAGCACCGGGAACGTGCGTTCGGCGGCCGCCAGCACCCGCGCGCCCAGGCCCTGCGCGAACAGGTCGGCGGCGGTCAGGTTCCCGCGCAGATGATCGAAGACGTTCGACAGCCGGTACGGACGATCGGTGCGGCCGTCGCCGTCCAGGTCGGTTTCGTCGTTGTCGGACCAGTAGTTGCCCGCGAACCGTGTGTCGGTGCGTCGCCCCACCAGGGTCAGCGGCGTCAGGTTGCTCACGAACGAGTTCCCCTCGAATTGCACACCGCCGCAGGAATCGTAGAGGACGACCGCGGTGTCGGACTCCGCGACGATGTTCCGGCGGAAGATGTTGCGATACGAGCCTTCCAGGAAGATACCGCGCGCGTTGTCGGCGATCAGGTTGTCTTCGGCCAGGACGTCGTCGCACGCCTTGAAGAGCAGCCCCACCGATGCGAACCCGCGGTTGTGCAGGAACTGATTCCGACGAAATGTGATGCGTTTCGAGTACATCAGCGCCGTGCCGGCATCCGCGAACTGGAAGACATTACCTTCGAACAGATTGTCGTCCGAGAACATGTAGTGCAGGCCGTATCGCACCTCACTCGCGAGATTGCGGGCCACATATCCGTGGGGAGACGACTGGATGTAGAACCCGTCGCGGGCGTCGAACACCTGGTTGTCGGTCAGCCGGAACCCGTCCGTATTCCAGACGTGAATGCCGGACCCCTTCTCGCCGGGCTCCAGCCCCTTGACGCCCCTGATGACCGTCCGTTCGATGCGGGCGCCGTGCGCTTCGCGCAGGTAGATCCCGAACAGGGCGCGCCGGATCAGGCAACCCCGGATAGTGGCCCGCGGAGCCGACACGTGAATCCCGGACGGATCCCGGCCCAGGTCGCCGCGCCCCAATCCGTCGATCTCAAGGCCCTCGATGACGACGTCGGCCGCCCGCACACGAATCACGCTGCCAGTCCCTGAGCCCTCCAGCACCGGCCGGCCCTGCCCGACCAGGCGCACCGGTTTGTCGATCAGCAGGTCGCCGCGGTACACCCCGCTGCCGACCACCACCGTCTCGCCCGGCCCCGCGGCGTCGAGGCGGGCCTGCAGCGGGGAAACCTCCGCCGCCCCGGGCCGGCCTTCCAGACTCCCGGGCACGGACACGTGTTCCTGCGCGCCCGCAATGGCCGCCACGGCAACTCCGATCACACACGCCAGGAGGACGCCCCTCAGGACGACACCTCCCGCGCCGCGCGCCGGTCGGCCCGCCACGCCAGGACGAACGCCGCCACGACGAGCAGGCTCGAGATCCCCATCGCGTACGACGCCGCCTGCGGGTACGAATAGACCTCAAAGTTCGCCAGCTGCTTGTACCCGAACATCGGCGGCATGAACGGCGGCACCTTGACCGCCGCCGTCGGCGCCAGGTTGTGTCCGTAGACGTACATCCGGTGGCCGAACGACCACAGGGCAAACGCCGAGAAGTACATGTTCAGGACCAGCACATCGACCAGCCGGCCCGTCGTGCCCAACACCGCCGCGCGCAGGTACAGCAATCCGAGCACGCCGACCGCGAACGGCAGCCACTTGAATTCGGTGAAATCCTCGGCCACGAGATCCCGCATCCCGATGTAGTGATTGAGAACGTTGATCTCCTTGACGTCCTGGCCGTCGTTCCCGCCCTCCAGTCGGTAGCTGTAGATGTCCAGCCTGAGCCCTTCCGGGTACTGGGGCGCGAACATCGTCAGGTTCCACAGCGGAAAGAAGTACACCGCGACGAGCAGGACCGCCGCCGCGATGAGCAGCAGCCGAGGGCCCGGATCGAGCGGGCGGCCGAAGAACCGGTTCAGGCGCGCGAAGAGTCCATGCATGACAATCCTGTGGCGCAGGTGGGGTCAGACCTTGAATCGTGCATGGCTGAGCGCGGTCATGCACGATTCAAGGTCTGACCCCGCGAGATCAGCGGACGACGAGGTAGCCCTGCATCTCCTGATGGAGCGCGGAGCAGAAGTTGGTGCAATAGTAGGGATACACGCCCCGCTTCGCCTTGAACGTCACGGTTTTCGTCTCCCCGGGGTCCACGACGATGTTGAGGTTGTAGTCGAGGAGAGCGAAGCCGTGGAGTTCGTCGGTCGTCTGTTCGATGTTCGTCACGGCCACCGTGACTTCATCACCGTCGCGAACCTCGAAGTCCGTCGGCGTGAAGGTGGACCGCACCGCGACCATCTTCACCAGCACCTTGTTGCCCGTGCGGGTGACGCCGGCGTCCTTCACGTCCCAGATGGCGTGCGGATGCGTATTCTCCGCCTGCGGGTACACCTCGATAGGCTTGACCTTGTCGGCCTTGATCATCTGCGCGTAGTGCGGCTCCGGCTCCGTGAACGCGTCGTACAGCAGTTTCATCTTCTCGTCGCTGATGTCGACGAGCTGCGACGACTCGGGCTGCGACGGCCCCACCGACAGGTGGCGTCCGTGGGAGAGCTTGTTAAGTCCGACGAGGTAGTTGCCATCGGGGCTGACGGTGTCGCCTTCGGCGGACGTCAGGTGGCCGATGGAATAGGACATCGGGACCTTGTCCACGATCTCCCAGGTGCCCAGCTTCCACTTGGCGATCGCGCTGTCGACGAAGAGCGATGTGTACGCCCAGCCGTCCGGACCGAATTGCGTGTGCAGCGGGCCGAGCCCCACGGGCACTTCGGCGTCCTTCACGGACTCATACTTGAGCACAGGGATGCCGTCTTCGTTGCCGGTGAAGTCCTTGTTGCGGATTGCCGTCTGGATCTTCTCGAAGTTGAAGACCGTCGTCACGCCCTGCAGCTTGCCGGAGCCGACAATCCAGTTGCCGTCTGGCGCCACGTCGACGCCGTGCGGCGACTTCCCGCAGGGAATGAAGTAGACCAGGCCGGGATAGTCCTTGGGATCGAGCACCTTCACGCCGCCCAGCAGCGTGCCCTTGCCTTCGCCCGCCAGCTTCTCCGCCATCTTCCAGTCCACCATCGCGATGTAATCGCGATCGCGCTGCGTGGATGTCACCTCGAGCTTGCCGGTGGCGCGTTCGGTGTTGTACGAGGTGAAGAACATGAACCCGTCCGACACCTTCTTGCCGGCGTCGCCCAGGTCGTAGTCGAACGGCGGCATCAGCACCTGCCAACCGAAGGACATCTCGCCGCTTGTCGGGTCGATCCTGATGCCCGTGATCACGCCTTTGTAGTCGGTGGCGTACTTCGACACCTCGACCGCGGTGCCTTTCGGGAGCGGGATGGAGAAACGCGACGCCATCATCGAGTACTCGGAGTTCGGCGTGACGAAGGCCGACCCGTGATTGCCCGACACGTTCGGAATGGGCCCGAGGATCTGTTTGGTCTTGAAATCCCGCAGGTCAATGCGCGCGACGCGGCCGTTCATCTCGTTCACGAACAGCCACCGGCCGTCATAGTCGCCCGCGGTCTCGGACAACGCGGGATGGTGCACGTCCCCCCACGTCATGCCGCCCAGCATCTCCTTCGATTCGTCGTCGAAGCCGTATCCCGTCGCGGGATACGGCGTGAAGACCGGGATGGTCGACAGGTGCCGCATCGACGGCACGCCGTAGACGTACACCTGGCCCGAGTGCCCGCCGGACGCAAAAAAGTAATATTCGTCCAGATCGCCAGGCGCCACGTAGGTCTTCTGCGCGGCCACCGCGATGTCCGAGGTGCCCGTCGTTCTCTTCGCGCTTTTCGGCGCGCTGGGCGCGCACTGGCTGACGAACAGCGTCAGCGCGACCACGCCGACCACCGACCACGCCGCCGTCTTGGATCGAATCCAGCTCATGTGTCTCTCCTCCCCTGCGTCACCACGAGTCCCGGTCGTGTCCCGACGCGAACCCGGTTCTAGTCCTTTGCCGCTCCGGCCCCCGCGGGCGCGAGCGGGTTCGTGCCTGCCGCCGTCTGCCGCTGGTATTCCGCGAACGCCTCCCGGAGTTTCTGCACCGCAACCGCCTTCTGCTCGGGCGTCAGGATGATCTGACGCGAGAGCACCACCGACATCGTGCCCGTCGGGTTCGCCAGGAACTGATCCACCGTCACGCCGAACCGCTTCTGCGTATCTTCGACGGCCGTCGACAGGTCGGGACCGATTTGCGCGGGGCTCTTCACCTTCAGTGCCGCGACCGAGTGACAGACGAAACACCCGGTCTGCACGAACCACGCGCCCGGCCCCGTCTTCATCTCCTGCTCGGCTTGCTTCTCGTCGGCCGTCTGCGGGTCCGTGCGGGGAACCCCGGGCAGGAACGCCGCATCAAACGGCGCCTTGCGCCACGACAACACCAGCATCGCAATCGCCTGCGCGTCTTTCGTGGAGAAGTTGAAGTTCGGCATGACGGTGTCCTGCACCAGGTTGCGCGGGTCCTTCATGTGAGCCACGTGCCAGGCGAAGGCCGTCGTCTGCCCCGACAGACGGCTGTAGTCGTATTGCTCGGGCGCCTTGTCACCGACCCAGGTCAGATCCGGCCCGATCGTTCCTCCACGCCCGTTGATGACGTGGCACGCCCGGCAGCCCCGCTCCTGCACGAGGCGCTTGGCGTGGTTGATCATCCCGGCGCCTGCGGTCTCGCGCTCGTACCGATGGCAGATGTTGCAGTTCATCTGCATGAGCGCGGCCTTGTTGTCGGCCAGCGAATACGACTCGCCGAGCGAGCGGCCGAGCAGCGGTTCTTCCCAGTGCGCCACTTCACCGTGCGCCGCTGCCGTGTCGATCGCCCACCCCTGCCCGCCGTGACAGGCGCTGCAGCCGAACCGTTCCGGCGGATGCGACCGCAGCAACTCGACCGGATGCGTCCGGTACGGCTCCTCGGCCGTCTCGAACCCTTTCCACGACACCGCCTGATGGCACGTCACACACCGGTCGGCGCGCCGCAGGCCCGGCACCCAGACTTGCTGTAGCCCCGACGGGACCGTGGCTGCCCGCTCGGCGCCGAACTGCTCGGCCACCATGTTCCGGAACTGGTACTGGTAGTACTTGTAGTCGTGCTGGCGATCGCTCCACGCAAAGAACGCCGTGGCGCCGACGAGGATCAGCCCGATGACCGCCAGCACCGGCCGGTCGAGGCGCGGAAACGGGGAGTTCGTCCGTTTCTCCATGTCAGATTCTCCCGGGGATGTCCGGCCACGATTCCCACGGCCAGTAGAAGTTCCAGTACGGCCCGCGCAGGTAGAGGCCGATCACGGTGAAGACCAGGATTACCACCAGCGCCGCGATGAAGACCACGTTCTGCGTGCGCCGGCTCCGCGGGAACCACTGCCCCGTCACCGACGCCGGCGAACGGTCGAACCAGGGCCACACGGTCAGCGCGGCCAGCAGCAGCCCCGGCAGGATCACGCCGCCCAGGAACGCGCCGTTGATGGTGAACGACCCGATGCGCACCGTGGTGTCGGTCACGATCTCCTGCAGCCACAGGAAATACCACGGCGCCTTGGCCGGATTCGGCGTCACCAGGGCGTTGGCCGGCTCTTCGAGCGGCGACGGGATGGCGCTCGCCAGGATGCTGACGAGGGCGAACGTCCCGAGCACCGCGATCAGCATCCGGCGCGTCAGATCCGGCACCGCATTGGCCGTCACGTCCGGCGCTTCGATGGAGGAGGTCCGCACCGACGGCGAGGTCCCGCGGGCCACACCCAGGAGCGTGTACGTCTTGCTCGGCACCGGCGTCGTCTCACGGGCTGCCGCCAGCACAGCCACACGGTCGGCACGGGCCAGGCCGCCATCTTTCCGGATCCGCCACATGTGATACGCGATCAGCGCGCCGAGCGCGCCGGGCAGGACAATGATGTGCAGCACGTAGAAGCGGATGAGGGTCGCCTGCTCGATCGCGCGCCCGCCAATCAGCAGTTCGCGGATGCTGGGCCCGACGTAGGGCACCGCCGAGGCGATGTTCGTGCCCACGGTCACAGCCCAGAACGCCAGCTGGTCCCAGGGCAGCAGGTACCCCGTGAACGACAGGAACAAGGTGAGCAGCAGCATCACCACGCCAATGACCCAGTTCCACTCGCGCCGCTGGCCCTGCCCCACGCCGTTCTTGTAGGCGCCGGTGAAGAACACCCGCGCCAGGTGCAGGACCACGGCCACGACCATCAGGTGTGCGCCAATCCGGTGCACGGCCCTGATCCACCACCCGAAGGTGACCACGTACTCGATGTCCTTCACGGATTGGTACGCCCGCTCGACCGACGGGACGTACAGGAACATCAGCGGCAGTCCGGACAGGATCAGCAGCAGAAAGAGCGCCCCGGATACGGTCCCCAGCCAGCCGGAGTACGACCAGGCCAGTGACGGCTTGTAGATCTTCGCCGGGAACCAGTGCAGCAGGAAGTTCGAGACCACCGCATCGCCGGCATCGCGATCGGATGCGGGCCGGAGGCTCCAGAACGGCCTGGGGCGGACGCCCGGGGCCGTCGTTCCTTCAGGCGCACGCGTGAACAGGGCCTTCATCATCGCACCTCACGCAAGGGTCAGTCGGAAACTCGGATCAACCTCGTCGGCCAGATCCACCACCAGTTGGCCATCGTCCGGCGACACCGCAAGCCGGAACCAGGCCAGCGGCTTGGGCGCAGGCCCCGACACGTTCGCCCCGTCACCCTGGTAACGCGAGCCATGGCAGGGGCACATGAACTGGTGCGTCAGCCTGAGCGTGCTTCCGCCGACGGTGGTCTCCTCCGGTCGCGCGAGTGCTTCGGCCCGAACCGTGCACCCCAGGTGGGTACACACCGCCGAAATCGCGTGGTACGTGTTCCCGGTCCGGAACACGAAGAGCCGCTCGTCGGGCAGGAATTTCAGGCCGTCCGGGAAGTCTGCCGGCTGGCCCAGCTTGACGGTCGTCGGCGCGTCATACGTCACGTTCGGCACCAGCGACCGGAGGGATGCGCCGGCCTGTGCGGCGATGGCCACGACGCCGGCGCCGGTGCCCAGGCGCAACAGGAAGTCCCGGCGCCCGGTGGTCTCGGGGGTGGTGGGTGTGCTCATAGCTCTGCCTGCTCCAATCCGTGGCCGGACAGCCCGACAACATCCGACGGCTCCGCCGCCCGCTCTTCAATCGTGAATCGCTCCACCGTCATGGCGTCGGTGGGACAACGCACCGCGCAGAGTCCGCACCGGATACACCGGTCGTCGTCTTTCACCATCGCGGACAGCGGGAGGCCTGCTCCCGCCGCCCGCTCGGTGAGTGTGGCCCGCGTGCCGGCGTCGAGATCGAGCGCGTCGAAGGGCACGATGGCGAGGCAGTGTTCGGGACACACATCCACGCACCGGTTGCACAGCACGCAGGCGTCCGGGTCGTAAATCGTCTGAACGTGGCAGACCAGGCAGCGAGCCGCCTGGGCGACGGCGTCGGCCCGCGCGTACCCGGTCTCGACCTCCGCAATACCCGTGCGCCGCCCGACGTCGAGCGTGGGCGGCGTCACGCGGTCCAGGTGCTCGAAACCCGCGATCATGCGGTACCGCGCCGTGGGTAGCTTCTCGATGTCCAGATGGAATCGCGTCGGCCTCGTCTCGCCCGCGAGGTACTCGTGAATCGAGAGGGCCGCACGTTTGCCGTTGGCCACGGCCTCGATCAAGTTCCGGGGGCCGAAGGCCACGTCACCGCCGGCGAACACTCCCGGCGCGGTCGTCGCCAGGGTGGCGGGATCGATACGCACCGTCCCGCCGGGCGTGAGGTCGACACGGTCGTCCGGCTTCAGAAACGACAGGTCGGCGCGCTGGCCGATCGCCAGAATGCACGCGTCCGCCTCCAGCGTCAGCACGTCGCCGTCGTCGTACTTCGGCGCGAATCGCCCATCCGCATCGAACACCGACGCCACGGCCCGCAGTTCCACCGCCGCCAGCCGACCGTCTCCGACAAACCGGATCGGCCCCCGTCGCGGCAGGAACCGAATCCCTTCGCGGCCGGCTTCTTCGAACTCGTCGTGGCCCTGAGTCGTCCGCAGCACCGGCATCTCGTCGAAGCTCTCGAGCGACACGATGGTGACCTCGCCGGCGCCCGCCCGGACAGCCGATCGCGCCGAGTCGAACGCTTCTTTCACGCGCGCGTCGGTTTCGGCAGCCAGTTCGCCCCGCTCCGCTGCCGGATCGTCTGCGAACTCCCGGAGCGCGGTCCGCGCCGCATCGAACGCCACGAACCCGCCGCCGATGACCACCACGCGACGGCCGAGCGCCACCCGGTACCCGCGGTTGACGTTCAGGAGGTAGTCGACGGCCTTCACGACGCCGTCGAGTTCGACGCCCGGCACCTGCAGGTCCCGGCCCCGCGACACGCCCACTGACAGGAAGACCGCTTCGTAGCCCTGCGCGCGCAGCTCGGCAAGGCCGAACTCGGGGGTCAACGCCGCTCGGAGCCGGAGTTCGACCCCCATCGCCAGGATCTTGTCGATCTCGGCCTTGATAATCGTCCTGGGCAGCCGGTACTCCGGAATGCCGAATCTGACCATCCCGCCCGGTTCGTCAGCGGCCTCGAACACCGTGACCGTATAGCCCCGCAAGGCCAGGTCGTGGGCCGCCGCCATCCCCGCCGGCCCGGCGCCGATGACCGCCACCTTTGCCCCTTGCAGGCCGCGAACGGCCGTGGCGTGCCGGTACAGCGCGAGGGGAATGTGGCTGCTGTACCGATTGCCCTCGAGGACAGGCATGGACGCCAGCCGGTCCTGGGTGTCGGGATGCACCGACTCCACGCCGTACTGCTCGGTGACGAACCGCTTCAGTGCCCGGATGGACACCGGCGCGTCGATCGCGCCGCGGCGGCACGCATCTTCACAAGGCGCCGCGCACACGCGGCCGCAAATCGACGCGAACGGGTTGGGTGCCCGCGCCACCAGGAACGCGTCGGCGTCCCGGCCGTCGGCGATCAACTGCACGTACCGCCCGGCATCGGTCTGCACCGGGCAGCCCACCTGGCACTTGACCTGCGCGCGCCAGTGCTCAAGGTCAGGGAGACGAACGGAAATCGCCATGGGGGACCCTCTGGCCGAGAGAATCCTCCCAACCGGAGTCCTGCCCTATGACGGGCATCATACGGCGCACGATTTATAACGAACGTACGTTCCGGGAAGCGGGCAGTGCCCCCGGACCTTCAGGCCCGGGGGCGTTCGGTTACAGCCGGCTGATGACCACGCCGGCTTCGCTGAGCAGGTCGTGCACGAGGGCGTCGATGCGGTATTCGTGGTGGTACTTGATGACGCGGATGCCGGCGGCCGCGAGCACCTTCGCGCAGTTGATACAGGGAAAGTGCGACACGTAGGCGGTGGCGCCGGCCACGCTCACGCCCCGCCGCGCCGCGTCGGCAATGGCGTTCTGCTCGGCGTGCACCGTCGCCTGCTCGTGCCCGTCACGGACGCGCGACCGGTGGGCAGTCCCGGGCAGAAAGCCGTTGTATCCGGCGGCGACGATCCGGTTGCTGTGTTCGCCCCCGGACACCAGAACACATCCGACGTGCAGGCGGCCGCAGGCTGACCGGGACGCGATCAACAGCGCCGTCGCCATAAAGTACTCGTCCCAGGACGGACGCACGGCCGTTTCCTCGAGCACGCCGGCCAGGCGATCCACGAGTGACAGGGCTGGTGCGGCGGACGGTTCGGACACCGCCCGGCGGTGGGCCGCCTGGCGAACCGGTCGAGCGGAAGCAGGCTTGGGCACGCCCGTGATTATACCGGGTCACGGTCCGGCTGAAGCCGGACGCCACGGAGCGCGACACCAGGCGTTGGGATTCACGCATGGGCCGTTTGTGCCGATTGACACGGACGGGAGGGACCGTGCCGCTTCACGACGACAGCGCCCCGTTCGACCGCACTGCTGCCGAGGCCGTATCCGAAGGGGTGTACTACGTCGATACGTCGCGCCAGATCCTGTTCTGGAACGCCAGCGCGGAACGCCTGTCCGGCCACAGTCCCGGCGAGGTGCAGGGCCGACGGTGTTACGACAACCTGCTGCGCCACGTGGACGCCGCCGGCAACGAGTTGTGCTTTTCGGGCTGTCCCCTGGCCGCCACCATCGTTGACGGCCGGACGCGGGAAGCGGACGTCTTCCTTCACCACCGCGAAGGCCACCGGCAGGCCATCCGCGTGAAAACCGCGCCCGTTCGCAACCACGCCGGCACAATCGTTGGCGCCGTCGAAGTCTTTACGGACGGCGGCGAACTGGAGCGGGTCGAAGCACGGATGCACGAACTCGAGCGGCTGGCCATGGTGGACTCGCTCACGGGCGTCGGCAACCGCCGGTTCCTGGACATGGTCCTGCAGACACGGTCGGAAGAACTGCGCCGGTACGGGTGGCCGTTCGGCGTGCTGCTCATCGATCTGGACAAGTTCAAACGAATCAACGACCAGTATGGCCACAACGTGGGTGACCAGGCACTCAGGATGGTCGCGGCCACGCTGACGCACTGCTCGAGAGCGACGGACTCGGTGGGCCGCTGGGGCGGTGACGAATTTGTGGTGGTGATGGCCAACGCGGACGAAGCCGGGCTGGCGTGTGCGTCCGAGCGGATTCGGACGCTCGTCGAGCACTCCTCCCTCGACACGGCCGCCGGGCCGGTGCGGGCCACGGTCTCCATCGGCGGGGCCCTGGCGGCCAAGGGAGCGACGATCGAAGACCTTCTCCGCCAGGCCGACAAACGTGTCTACACCGCCAAGTCCAGGGGACGGAACTGCGCGGCCATCGCCGCGGCGTAGGCGCCCGGCTCGTGTATGCTCTCCGAGTCATCCTGAGCGGAGGAGCACGCCGTGTCCCGCATCCGCATCGCCCTGGTCGTCTGTGCCCTCGCGCTTGCCCTGGCAGGTGCGGCCGGCGTCAGCAGTACTCGCGCGGGGCTCTCCCGCACGTCGGCCACGATTGACGGGACGCCCGTCGAACTGATCACGCCCGCCGAGCCGGCCTCGGCACCGAGACCCGGCGTCATCGTCGTCCACGGATTCAGCGGCAGCAGGCAACTGATGTACGGCGTGGCACAGACCCTCGCCCGGAACGGCTATGCCGCTGCCGTGATCGACCTGCCCGGGCACGGACAGAACCGGTCCCGCTTCGCCGCGCCACGTCGGGGCGCCCAGGGGTTCGATCGGACACTGACGTACGTGATGGCCTGGCTGCGCACCGTGCCCGGCGTCAATGCGGACCAGCTTGCACTCGTCGGCCACTCCATGGGGGCCGGCGCCGTGGTCAGGTTCGGATCCAGGGACGCCGACGTCACGGCCACCGTCGCGATCTCAGGCGGCGCGTTGCCCGGGCGTTCCCAGCGCTCCAACACTCCCCGGAACCTGCTGCTCCTGGCGGGGAGCTGGGAACCTGCCGGCATTCGGGCCGCCTGCGGAGCTGCGCTCACGGCGGCATATCCGGGCGCAGCGCTCGGACAGGTGTACGGGTCGTGGTCAGACGGATCGGCACGCCAGTGCCTGATCGTACCTGGCGTCGAGCACATCAGCATCCTGTTCAGCGACGCGGCGGTGACGGCAATCGTCCGCTGGCTCGACGCCGCCTTCGGCGTCACTTCCGCCCGCCACGACGTGGCGACCGCCGTCCCCGGCCGGTGGGCACTGGTTCTGCATCTCAGCGCCGCGCTCGTCCTGCTGGCGCTGATCGACCGGCTGTTCCGGGCGGATGCGGGCGCGCCGTCGCGTGAGCCAGACGACACGCAGTTCGCCCGCCGCCTGCCCCGACGCGCCGTAGCCATCATCCTGGCGGCGCCGACGCTGCTTGCGGCCCTCGTCATGCGGGTCATCCCCGGGGGGTGGTTTCCGCTGCTGACCGCGGACTACCTGTGCGGCTTCTACCTGATTGCCGGCGTGGTCATCGCCATCGGCCTGCGGCAACTCGGGATCCCCCTGCTCGGGGGCGCCTTCGGAATGGGGCTGGTGGTGCGGGCAGGGCTTACCGCCGTCCTCGCGCTGTTCCTCTTCGCCGGCGTGGCGCAGTACACGTGGCTGAACACGTGGCTGATCAGTCCGCGCCTTTGGCTGGCGGCTGCCGTGTTTCCGGTGTGGCTGGTGTACTTCGTCGCCCAGGACCGGCTGCTGCGAACACGGCCGGCACGGGAGTATTTCCCGGGCTCGCTGCTGTGCACGCTGGCCACGACCGCCGTGGCGGCCGGGGCGGTCTTCCTGCTGCAGGCGCCATCGTTCCTCTTGCTGCTGGTCCCCGCCTTCGTGCCGTTGCTGGTCCTGCACGGCGCGTACGGGCACTGGCTGCGGACACGCACTGGCAGTTCCGTGCCAGCGGGCCTGCTGAACGCACTCGTGCTGGCGTGGCTGATGGCCGCCGTCTTCCCGCTCGTCTGAGTGAGGCGCAGGACGGGCCCCGTCAGCCGAACATGCTCCGGACGACGAACCAGACGTTAGCCGGCCGCTCGGCGAGGCGCCGCATGTACCAGGGGAACCAGAAGGCTCCGTAAGCCACCAGCACGCGCAAATCCGCGCCATCCTTGACCAGTCGCGTCTGCTCGCCGCGCTGGATGCCGTAGAGCATGTGCACTTCGAAGTCGCGCGGACCGACGCCGGCCTGGGCCGCCAGCGCCCGAATCCGGCCGATCAGTGCCGCGTCGTGTGTCCCGAACACGGCGCGGAAGCCGTTCCGCAGCTCGACGCCCTCGAGCATCGTCCGGGCCAGCACAAAGAAGTTCTCGTCAACGTCGCGTTTGACGGGAAACGCCACCGACGTGGGCTCCTTGTAGGCTCCCTTGACGAGACGCACGCCAATGCCGAGCGCGATCATCGAGTCGAGGTCCGCCCTCGTGCGATACAGGTACGCCTGCAGACAGATCCCCACGCGGGGAAACTCCGTTCGCAGTCGGCGCGTCAGTTCGAGGGTCACGTCCACGTACGCCGACTGCTCCATGTCGACCCAGAGGTAGTTGCCGGTGTCGTGGGCCCGTTGGGCGAGGGCACGCAGATTCGCGTACGCCTGTTCTCTGTCGAGGTCGAGGCCCAGTTGTGTGAGCTTGATCGACGGCTCGCAGACCATGCCCTTTGCCTGAATCTGCGAGAGGACCTCGAGGTAGTGCTGCGTCACGAACGTGGCTTCGGCCGGGTCGGCCACGTTTTCGCCAAGGCGCGTGAACACCGTGTCGATGCCCTCAGGCCTGAGCGCTTCGGCAGCCGCCAGCATGTCGGAAAACTGCTCGCCGGGCATAAACCGCCGGGCGGCACGCTTGACGAACCACAGTTGCGGGCCCCGTTCACGCATCCACCGGTTTTCGGAGATCGCCAACAGCACGGTGCGCATCAGGCTCATGCGCATAGCCTACACCAGCTTCTTCACTTCTTGATGGGCGCCCGAATCTCTTCCAGATCTCTTCCAGAGGCGCGAACCAGTCCGCGCCTCACAGCCAGCGCAGCACCCGGCGGACGGCGTGGCCGACGACATCGAGCAGCACCTCGGCGAGGGGCTCGACTGATCCACCGGACACGGCCTGGGTGACCACCATCGGCTCCGATAGAATCAGCCACACCGACGCGGCCGCAAACACGGCCGCCACCAGCACCACACTGCCCATCAGATGGCCGCCAATTCTTGACAACGTCATCGCCATGCCGGCCGCGGTTCAGCCGCGGCCGCCTCCGGTCCGGATCCCGCTAAAACTCCCGCCGGCGGTGCGCCCGCCAGGCAATCAGGGCAGACCCCCAGACCACCAGGCCCGCGATGACCACGGCGGTCATTGCCGTCGCGGGCAGCCCAATCCGATCGACGGCCGCGGACACACCGATCCGCACGATTCCGCCCGCAACGGCCGGGGCGCGGTCAGCGGTGGCTTGGCCGTTCCAGAGGACGACAGTGCCCTCGACGGCGCTGGCGGCGACAACGGTCCAGACCGACGCGACTGCAGCGCCGGTCCCGAGCCCGAAGACGAACACACAGGCGAGCGCCGGCCCGACCACGCAGGCGCTGACCACGATGAAGGCCAGGAGCACGTCAGCGGTCACCCACTCTGGCCACGGGCGCCCCAGCGCCGACACGACGGACGCGAGCCCCAGGCCGAGACTCGAAGCCAGGGCTGCGCCGACGGCAATCGCCAGCGCCGCACCGAGGAAGCGTCCGGCCACGACCTGGCCTCGGCTGGCTGGCAAGCTGTGCAGAAACGCTGACGTCTCGTTTCGCCATTCCACCGCGGGCGCCAGCAGGGCCAGCGCAACCGACAGCAGCGTGCTCCACCAGAAGAAAACCGGGCCGAATCGTGCCGTCGACAAGGCGCCGACCGACCCGATGAAGCCGACCGGCAGCAGGAACAGGGCCGGCCCGCGGAGGTCGTACAGCAGGACTTTCAGCATGACCGCTCCGTGTAGAACATGATGTCCTCGAGTGACGCGCGCTCGACCACGACGTCCATCCCCGCGAACCGGCGCCGTGCCGCGCCGATGTCGTCAGTGAGTCCCGTACACGCGTGGGGCCCCCGTTCGAAACCCTTGAAGAACCGGCCCGCCTCCGCGTCGAGGAGGCCCGGGGCGGCGCGAACCACGCCCCACCGTTCCATCACGTCGTCCCTGGTCGCGCTGAACACGAGCCGCCCGCTCTGGATGAACGTGATGAAGTCCGATACGCGCTCGAGATCCGTCGTGATGTGCGTCGAAAACAACACCGACGTCCGCCCATCCGCGATAAACGCGGCGAGGCGTTCGAGCAGGTCGCGCCGGGCCAGCGGATCGAGCCCGGAGGTCGGCTCGTCAAGCAGCAGCAGTTCCGGCCGGTGCGACAGGGCCAGCGCAAGGCCCAGTTTCGTCCGCATACCCCGCGACAACTTACCCACGCGCGTGTCCAGGGACAACGCGAAGTCCTGCCGAAGCCGATCGAAGACCGACTGGTCCCACGCCGGATAGAAACGCCTCACCATTCCGGCAATCGTCCCGACTCGCAGATGCTCGGCATAGGCTGCCGCCTCGTGGACGAAACCAATCCGGGCCCTGACGCCGGCGGAGTCTGTCGCGGGATCGGTCCCCAGCACCCGCATCTCGCCGCCGTCGCGGCGCACCAGGCCGAGCATCATCTTGATGAGCGTCGTCTTGCCCGCGCCGTTGGGCCCGATCAGGCCCATGATGTAGCCCCGCGGCAGCGTGAACGACACATCGCGCAGCATGAAGCCGTCGTACGCGCGCGTGACGCCGGACAGTTCGACAATCGGTTCCACTGCACCCTCCGAGAAGTCTCCGTACGTAGCCCCGGACCTTCAGGTCCGGGGTCGGTTCAAAGCCGGCTACAGCTCCCGGTGCTCCGACAGAAAGCCCGAGACTCGCATCGATCCCCACAGCCACAGCCCCAGCACGACGGCCGTCCCGAGAATGAACGCCGGCTGGTCGAGCCCCATGTAGACGGCCTTGAGGCCGCGCTCCACCGTCCCGAACACGGCACGGGCCACACCCCGGCGACCGGAATACTCGGCCCAGAGCAGCGTCACGATGCCACCGACCTGCAGCACGCCCATCAGCACGATGACCCCGACCATCCCGAAACGAATCGCGAAGGGCAGCATCACCGCCGCCGTGACGACGATGGCGGACAAAGAAAAGAGGATGAGCTTGAGAGAGAGGACGTCTGCTATCGAGCGGGCCGACCACGGCAGCGTAATCGCCATCAGGGTCACGACTGCGAAACACACGAGGCCCACGCCCAGGGCCACGATATACCGAGCCTGGACCACGGTCGTCCGCGTCACGGGCAGACTGTGGAGCAGGGCCTGCGCCTTGAACTTGTCTTCGCGCGCCCCGACCAGACAGGCCGACAACGTGCCGGCGAAGGCCATGATGACAGCCATCGTCACGAAAGACAGGTCCGGTTCGCGCAACGCGAAGCCCAGCCAGAGCATCAGCGGCACCAGTCCCCAGAAGATCCTGGCGTTGAGCAGCAGGTCTTTGCGCAGCAGGTTACGCAGCATGGCCCGTCTCCTCTCCCATCAGCACCATCACGTCGTCGAGCCGCGCCTTGTCGATGATCGCGGCGGGGCCGAGGGCGCGGCGAGCTGCCCCGGCGTCGGACACGAGCGCCTCGACGCCATGGGCCGAGCGGCGTATCCCCTGGAGCACACGCGGGACGAGGATGCGAAGGTCCTGTTCGGACCCCCGGACGACGGCCCAGTTCGACGTGATCGTGTCGGTGCGCTCCGAGAACACCACCTGGCCGTTCCGGATGAAGGTGATGAAGTCGGCAACGCGTTCCAGGTCGCCGGTCAGATGCGTCGAGAACAGGACCGATTTGCCCTCGTCCTGAAGCAGGGCCGACAGGCGCTGCAGGAACTCGCGTCGGAATACGGGGTCGAGACCCGCCGTGGGTTCGTCCATGATGAGGAGATCGGCGTCGTGCGAGAGCGCCATGGCCAGGGCGAACTTCGTCTTCATGCCCTGGGACAGGGCCTTGAACTTCTTGGCCAGCGGCAGGTCGAACTCGTGCGCCAGCCGATTGAACGTCTCGTCGCTCCAGCGGGGGTAGAAGCGTCCCAGCGCCCGGCGGTGAGACTCGAGGCTCTGGTCATCCCAGAAACCCGGGACGTCATAGACGAACCCGATGCGCGACTTGACATCAACCTCCGAGGTCCGGTTGTCCAGACCAAACACGGTGATCCGGCCTGCCTCCCGGCGCACGAGATTCATGATCATCTTGATGATGGTGGTCTTGCCGGCACCGTTCGGTCCGATGAGGCCCATGATGTAGCCGCGGGGCAACGTGAACGAGACGTCTTTCAGCGCGAAGTTCCGGTACGTCTTGCAGAGCCCGGTGACCTCGATGGCGTGATCGGTCATGACTCCTCCTCGCAGAGCAACCGCAGCATCTCGGCCAGCTGGTTGGGCCCGATGCCGGCCAGCTTCGCTTCTTTGACCGCATCGGCGAGTCTCTCTTCGACCACCTTCATGCGCTTCTCGCGCAGGAACTCGGCGTTCTGCGCAGCAACGTAGGTGCCCTTGCCCGCCACCGTATCGATGAACCCTTCGGCTTCGAGTTCGTCGTAGGCGCGCTTGGTGGTGATGACGCTGATCTGGAGGTCCTGAGCCAGCTTGCGGATGGACGGGAGAGCCTCGCCTTCCGCCAGTTCGCCCGCGATGATCTGGGTTTTCACCTGGCGCACTATCTGTTCGTAGATGGGATCGGGCGAAGAATTGGCAATTAGGACCCGCATGGAATCCCCCCGGATGACAGTGTCGGCGCATGCGTTATTAGCGTGCTTGTCATATCTACTGTGTATATACGATAGATACAGACAAAGGTTCTGTCAAGGGGCAAGGGGCAAGGGGCAAGGGGCAAGGGGCAAGGGGCAAGGCGCAAGGGGCAAGGGGCAAGGGGCAAGGGGCAAGGGGCATGGGGCAGGGGGCATGGGGCTTGGGGCTTGGGGGA
>CAYJPV010000019.1:0-51419 GCA_964372095.1 uncultured Vicinamibacterales bacterium
GCGCACTACGGCCCCGCGCTACTCTTACGGGGGGGCCCGGCTCCAGCGGGCCCGGGAACGCGTCCGGCTGAAGCCGGACGCCACGTCGAGAGCCGGACGCCAACGGTCCGTGACTACGTCCGTGCCAGCGCGGCTTTCACCCGTTCCGGCGTCATCGGCAACTGGAAGACCCGCACCCCCATGGCATCGAAGATCGCATTGGCGATGACGGCACCCATCGGCACGATTGCCGGCTCGCCGCCGCCTTGCGCCGGCGTGTCTGGCGAGGGCAGGATGACGGGCTCGACCTTGGGCCGCCACGAGAAACGGGGGATGTCGTACGTGTCGAAGTTCTTCGACAGGACTTCGCCGTTCCTGAACCGTACCTCCTCTGTCAGCGCGTACCCCAGGCCCATCATGATGCAGCCTTCCATCTGCTGACGTGCCCCGGCCGGGTTCACCACCACACCCATGTCCTGGGCGCAGACGACGCGCGTCACACGCACGGCCCCGGTGGCCGTGTCCACCTGCACCTCGGCCATCGACGCGACGTACGTGCCGGCGTCGGTGCCGCACGCCACGCCCACGCCGCGCCGGCTCGGCGCGGCCTTCGGCGTCCAGCCGAACTGCTGCGCCGCGGCTTTGAGCACGCGCTGCATCCGGGCGTCGGCGAGGTGCGTCAGCCGGAACTCGACGGGATCGATCCCGAGCGCCGAGGCCATCGCGTCGATGTGCGACTCGCGGGCGAATGTATTGCTGTTGGCGGCCGGCGCGCGCCACGGACCGATTGCGAACGGGTGCAGCCCCGGGGTGTTGGCGTTCCACCCGCCCCGCGCAAGCGTCCGGTGGTGCGGGAAATCGTAGAAATGCGCCGCCCCGCGTTCACCCGCGCCGATGACGGTGTAGTCCCAGAACACCACGCGTTTCCGGTCGTCCGCGCCGGCGCGCACCTTGATGACGGCGGCCGGCCTGAAGGTGTCGTAGAAAAACTCCTCCTCCCGGCTCCAGACCACCCGGACGGGCTTGCCGGTGATCATCGCCAGCCGCGCGGCCTCGACGGCCTGGCGCGACGCGCTCTTGCCGCCGAACCCGCCGCCAACGAAGGGCGTGATGATCCGGACCTTGTCAGGCGCCAGCTTGAGGGCCTGAGCCACCTGCGACTTCAGCGGGAACGGTGTCTGCGTCCCCGCCCAGACGGTGACCTTGCCGTCCTCCACGGCGGCAACGGCCGAGTGGGTCTCGAGAGGCGCGTGCGCGACGTAGCTGTTGAGGTACGTGTGTTCGAACACCCGGGTTGCCAGCCGCTCACCCTCGGCCATGTCGCCACCCTGGCCGACGGCCTGCGGGGCAGGCGCGGCCTGCTCGAGGTGCGCGAAGATGGTCCGGTCATCGAGCTGGTTGGGCGACGGGGCGAACGTGGCCTTGACGAGGGTCAGCGCACGGTCCGCTTCGTCACGATGGGCATGGAGCACCGCCACAAGGTCGCCATCGCGCACGACCCGCACGCCCGGCACGGCGTCGGCGGCCGACGTGTCCACCGCCGCCAACGTGGCTCCGTGCGCCGGCGGCCTGAGCACCCGGGCGTGCAGCGCGCCGCCGGGCACGATGTCGCCGGCATACTTCGCCTTGCCGGTGACCTTGTCGAGGGCGTCCCGGCGCGGGGCCGATGTGCCAACCACGGTGAAGTCGGCGGGCCGTTCAAGCGTCACCGCCTTGCTGATGCGCCGCTCGATGCGTGTGCCCCCCGTCAACGCGCCGTAGGTCACGCGTTTCGTCGAATCGGTCCGATGGACGACAACCCCGGCGTCGACGCGCAACTCGTCCACAGGCACGCCCAGGCGTTCGGCGGCGAGATCCACCAGGACCGACTTCGCCTCCGCTGCCGCGGTCCGCAGGATAGGCCCGAACTGCCGGATGCTGAGCGACCCGAACGTGCCCATGTCCCACGGGCACAGGTCGGTATCGCCCATGACGATTTCGACCACGGTCAATGGGACGTCGAGTTCATCGGCGACCAGCTGGGGCAGGGAGGTCATGATCCCCTGTCCCATTTCGATCTTGCCGACGAGGCACGTCACGCGGCCGTCCTGGCCGATGTGCACGTACGCGTTCAGATCGGTGGGGTAACCCTGCCGCGCCGGCTGAGGTGCGGCGGGCTCACGCCCGAGCAGCGGCTCGATGGACAACGCCACCAGCAGGCCGGTGCTGGTCAGCTTCAGGAACGATCGCCGATCCATGGTGGTCACGACTCCCCAACCGTCCGGCAGTTCGAGGTGGTCGTCGTGCCGTGTCATCGTGCACCTCCCCGCAAGGCCGACGCCGCGGCATCAATGGCCTTGACGATTCCCTCGTGCGCCCCGCAGCGGCACAGGTGGCCGTCCAGTTCGCGCGCGATGTCGGCCGGAGTCGGCCTGGGGTTCCTGGCCAGCAGCGCGCACGCGCCCAGAATCATGCCGGGCGTGCAGTAGCCGCACTGGTATCCAAGGTGATCCACAAATGCCTGCTGGACCGGGTGCAGGCGCTCGCCGTGCGCCAGTCCTTCGATCGTGACGACCTTCGTGCCCGCCACGTCCTTCATGGGCAGCGAGCACGAACGGACGGCCCGGTCGTTGACGAGGACCGTGCAGCTGCCGCAGACATCCTGGCCGCAGCCGAACTTCGTGCCGGTCAGCCCCAGGTCGTCGCGCAGCACCCACAGGAGCATGCGGTTTTCGTCCACGGTCACGCGGGTTGGCGCGCCGTTCAGCGTGAACACCACCTCTCGCATCGGATCGCCTCCTGCCTGGATGGCGGCACTCCCGGGGGCCGCGCCTGGATTGTAGACCAGAGCACGGCGATCCGTCGCGGATCCGAATCCGCCCGAGCTCCCCGTTCGGGGCTGGCTTCAGCCAGCCCCGAACGATGTAGAACCAGGGGCCCCGCGCCGACGTCTTAGTGGTTCAAGTCGCAAACACCTTTCTGGAGGCCCCCGTGACGGAACTCCTCACGACGCGTTCATGGCCGACGCTTCTCGCGTGCTTCGTGCTCGCCGCTGTTGCGCCGGTATCTGCAGCTGACGGCTCGGTTGGGGTTGGTCCGGCGATGGAGCGGGCCGCCGCCGCCGTGGGGCCGCCGCAGGGATTCACGACGGAACTCGTGGCGCCAGGCGTCTTCGCATTGATTCACCAGAAGCCGCCGGGGTTCCTGTCAGACTGCAATGTCGTCTTCATCGTGAACGACGACGATGTCGTGGTGGTAGACACGAACCTGACGCCGGCCTCGGCCGCGGCGTCGATCGCCGCGTTGCGCACGATTACGTCCAAGCCGGTCCGGCTCGTCATCAACACGCATTGGCACGTCGACCACGTGTCGGGCAATCAGGTGTACCAGCGGACGTTCCCGGGCGTGGAGTTTGTCGGCCATCGGCGCGTGCGTGACGACCTTCTCGCCAAGGGCGCCGAGAACCGGCGCGACATGCGCGAACAGGGACGCCAGTTCGGCGAAACCATGCGGAAGCAACTGGCGGCGGGGCAGAATCTGGCGGGCGCTCCCGCTCGCGAGACCGAGCGGGCAAGCTACGAGGCCGACCTCGGGCTTATCGACCACCTGGTCGCCGAACTGCCCTCCGTCGAGATCGTGCCCCCCTCGATCATCGTGGACACCCGGCTCACCCTGTTCCGCGGTGCACGCCGCATCGACCTCCTCGCGCTCGGACGCAGCCACACCCACGGAGACATCGTCGTCTTTCTGCCGGCAGAACGCGTGGTGGTGACCGGCGACCTGCTCGTCGGGCCGACGCCGCTCGTGGGCGGCGACCAGTCCTTCGTGGGCGAGTGGGCTGCCAGCCTCGACCGGCTGCTCGAACTTGATGCGCACGTGTACGTGCCAGGTCACGGCCCGGTTTACCGGGATGGGGCACAGGCGAGGCTTCTGCGGGACATGCTCCGCGCCGTGGAGGACCATGCGCGGGGCGCCCAGGCCCGCGGCGAGACTCTGGAGCAGGCGCGCAGCGGGCTCGACCTCGACGCGTTCCGGCTGCAGATGGCGGGCGATGACCCCTCGCTGCACCAGTTGTTCGCGAGCTACGGAAAGGCGCCGGCGCTGGTGGCGGCTTACCGGGACGGCGCCAGGCCGGTGCCGGTGTTCCCGACGGTGACGCTGCCGCCGGAACTCGATCGTGTGCTGCGGGAATACGAACGAGCCTGGCAGGCCCGCGACGCCGCCGGCCTGGCGGCGTTGTTCGACGCTGACGGTTTCGTGTTGTCGAACAACCGGCCGGCCGTGCGGGGACGAGCGGCCATCCAGGCGCATTACGCCTCGGCGGGCGGCCCGCTGGTGCTGCGCGCCCAGGCCTTCGCGGTCGACGGGACGACGGGGTACATCATCGGTGCGTGGGCCCGCGTGGCGGGGCAGGCCGACGCGGGCAAATTCGTGCTCGCCCTGCGGCGCGCCGCCGACGGACGCTGGCTCATCGCCGCTGACATCGACAACGCCGTCGGCCCGCAGGGACACTGACGGCCTGACCCTCAATCGGCCTCCACAGACGTCGTGTCGGCGAAACCGTGACCGAGGGTACAATGCCGCCGTGCAAGGGATCGGGTTCGAGATCGCGGTCATTGCCGTTCTGATTCTTGCGAACGGCGTGTTTGCCATGGCGGAAATCGCCGTGGTGTCGGCGCGTAAGGCCAAACTGCGGCAGTGGGCCGACGAAGGCAACGTCCACGCCCGGGCTGCCGCCGAACTGGCGAGCCACCCCAACCGCTTCCTGGCCGCCGTCCAGGTGGGCATTTCCCTCGTCGGCGTGCTGGCTGGCGCGTTCGGCGGCGCCACGATTGCCGAGAACATCGCGCAGTCGCTGCAGGGTGTAGAGCCGCTTGCACGCTACGGCGAGGCCATCGGGCTCGGCGTCGTCGTGATCACCATCACCTACTTTTCGCTGGTCCTCGGCGAACTCGTGCCCAAGCGTCTCGGGCTCAACCATCCGGAGAAGATTGCGTCGTTCGTCGCCGAGCCGATGCGGGTGATCGCGATCGTCGCGTCACCGATCGTGCGCGTGCTGGAGGCGTCGACGAATGCCGTGATCTGGCTGCTGCGCATCAAACCGTCCCAGGACCCGGTCATCACCCCGGAAGAGCTGAAGGTGCTGATCAGCCAGGGCACCGAAAGCGGCGTGTTCGAAGAGGTCGAGCAGGAGATGCTCGAAGGCGTGCTGCACCTCGGCGACCGCACGGCCGGCATGCTGATGACGCCGCGCACGCGTATCGTCTGGCTCGACGTGGACGACCCGCCAGAAGAGATCCTCCGGAAACTCGCGTCGAGTCACCGGTCGCGGTTCCCGGTGTTCCAGCACGACCCGGAAAACGTCATCGGTATCGTCCGCGCCAAAGATCTGCTGGTTCAGGTGATGGCCGGACAGCCCGTGGACCTGCCGCCCCTGCTGCAGCCGCCGGTCTTCGTGCCGGAGACCATGCCGGCCCCCAAGGTGCTCGAGGCGTTCAAGCGCCACGGCGCCCACATTGCCCTCGTCACCGACGAGTACGGCAGCATGCAGGGGCTCGTCACCCACAACGATATTCTCGAGTCCATCGTCGGCGACCTGCCGACCCGGGGCGAGTCGCCGGCGCCAGGCGCCTTGCGGCGCGAAGACGGATCGTGGCTCGTGGACGGCCTCCTGAACATCGGAGACCTGCGCGAGTCCATCGACATGCCGCTCCTGCCAGGTGAAGAAGAGGGCGAATACCAGACCGTCGGCGGGTTCGTGATCCACCAGATGAAGAGCATCCCGTCGGCGGGCCAGCGTTTCGACTGGGGCCGGTGGCGCTTCGAGGTGATGGACATGGACGGGCGGCGCGTCGACAAGATCCTCGTCAGCGAGCGCCACCCGAACGGGTGAACTTCCTACTTCCTACTTCCTACTTCCTACTTCCTACTTCCTACTTCTTGCTTCTTGCTTCTTGCTTCTTGCTTCTTACCTACGCGTGCGCCGCGTGCCCCAGGCCCAGCGCCTCCAGCGTTCGCTGCTGGACCAGTTCGACTGGCCCGACGCCGTCCACGCGTGCGAGCACGCCGCGCGCCTCGTAGTAGGGGATGAGCGGCGCCGTCTTGGCGCGATACTCGGCCAGCCGATTCACGAGGACTGCGGCCGTGTCGTCGGGACGCTGGATGAGGCGGTTCACGACGTCCGCGGGCGGCGGGTCGAAGGTCATGTGGTAGATGTGGCCCGTCACGGGGTCCGTGCGGCGTCCGGTGACGCGCTCCAGGATGGCGTCGTCGGCGACATCCAGCAGCACCACACGTTCGATGCGGCGGTTCATGCCCGCCAGCATGCCGTCCAGCCATTCCGCCTGCGCCACCGTGCGCGGAAATCCGTCCAGCAAAAACCCGCGCCGGCAGTCATCCTGCAACAGGCGTTCTTCCACGAGGCGGTCGACCAGTTGATCGGGTACGAGGGAGCCGGCGTTCGTGAACGCCTTGAACTCGAGACCTAGCGGCGTCTGGTTGCGAATAGCCGTGCGAATGATGTCCCCGGTGGACACCTGAGGTACGCCAAGCACATGGGTAATCGTATCGGCCTGTGTGCCTTTGCCTGCGCCTGGAGGACCGAGGAGGATCAGATCCATGAGGTCACCTCTGGGGAGGGGGCGTGAGGGGGGTGGCGGTCGGGCCGGCTCGTCGCACTGAGCCTGGTCCGGCCGGGGGGTACGGGCATGCTAGACCAGGTCCAGTACCTCGTCAAACGACGAACAGTACCGCTCGCAGAGCGGCCTGGTGCCCGACTCGACAATGTTCCCGCCGGCCATGCCGATGGGCGAGAAACCCGCGAGACGCAGGGCGCAGACCCCGGCGCCGCTGTCTTCCAGGCCGAGCACGTGATGGCGCTGCTCGAACGGCATGCCCAGGCCCAGCCGGTACGCTTCCGCATACAGCCAGGGGTGGGGCTTCGGGGCGAGTTCGCCGATCGTGCCGGGTTCGCCGTCGCGCAGCGGGAAGCCGGCCGTGATGATCGCGTCGTAGAACGCCCGCGGGTCGCCCATGTCCATCGTCCGGAACGCGGCGACGAGTTCGGGCCAGGCTTTTTCGTGGAGGCCTGACGTGACCACCGCGACCTTGACGCCGCGCCGCTTCAGCTCGCCGAGGAACGCCTTGAGACCGGGGGCCGGCACGAAGGCGTCGGCGCGGCCCCGGCCTTCGAGCACCTCCGCCATCTCGTGGCGCACGTGCTGGAAGTAATACCGCCGCGCCTCTTCGACAGTCTTGTCGGGGCAATATTTCGTGATGCAGTACTTCAGGTGCTCGGACACGCTGAAGCCCGCCACGAACGGGCGGTCGGCGTCTTCCAGCGTGAAGGCGGGATCCCCGAGCAGACTGGACGTGGCCTTCTCGATCATCCACACCCAGAACGCTTCGCTGTGGACCGTCGTGCCGTCGAGATCCATCAGCACGGCCCGCACCGGGGGCCTGCGGATGGTGGGGTGCACGGGGTAGTACGCCCCATAACCCAGGAGCGACCGGACGTGCGCCAGCGTGTGGTCGGCGAACGCGACAAATTCGACGCGCCGGTCGGCCGGTGTGACGATGGCGCGGACGCCGTTGTCGCCGGGGCGGAAGCGCCCGTCGCTCGTGGCGTCGAGGTGCACGAATTCGTCGTCGCGGAAAGAACCCAGGCCAGGAATCGTCACGGGCGCCTCATCCCACCAGCACGACGTACACGTGTTTCGGTCCGTGCACCCCGTGCGTCAGTGTCATCTCGATGTCGGCGGTCCGGCTCGGCCCGGCGATCACGACGACGTTGCTCGACTCGCGCAGCAGGCCGGGACGCGCCTCGATCAACGCGCCAAGGCTCGGCACCAGACGGTCCACCGGCACGATCGCGACGTGGACTGGCGGCAGCAGCGACGCCAGCCTCCCGCGACCCGGCCCGGCGGCCAGCACCAGGGCGCCGGTGTCGGCTAGTGCCGCATCGGCGCCGGTCAGCCCGAGCCCGACGCCAGCCAGCACGTCCATCGTCTGCTGCCGCAGCACCGGATCGGCCGGGATGTTGTACCCCACGCGCCGTATCCCGCGCGAGGCCAGGGACGCTTCGATACCCGGGCAGGCGAGCGCGGCTTCGTCCCAGCTCACGTATTCCGCCACGCCGTGTTCGGTGGCGATCTCGGACACCGCCGCGGCCGCGTCGCCTGCCGTGGCCACGCGGCGGACGCGGCCCGTGAGCCCTTCGAGGGCCGAGGTGAACGTGTCCACCAGGGCCTGTGTGTCCGGCAGCGAGGCCGGTCGGACGCCGTTGCGCCGTTCCAGTGCAGCAGATGCGTCGGGCAGCACCGCCCGCACCAGGCTGTCCCGCACGGTGCCGAGGATGCGTGTCCGTGCGTCACTCATGGCGAGGTTCCTGACCGCGTTTCGTGTCGTGCCACCGCTGGACGAACGAACGTGGCGCCAGGGCCGGGAAGTCGCGCGATGCCGTCCAGCCCGCAAGCGGCCCCGGCAGGCGGTGCAGCCGCCCGTCGCGCGCCACGAGCGTCGACAGCCGGGACATCACCCGGGCGCCAAACCGGTAGAGCCGGGGGCGCGTGACGACGGCCGCGAACAGCGGCATGGCCAGGCGCAGCCAGCGCGGCCCTAGCTGGCGGCGGACGGATTCGGCCCTGAGTTCGAGGAGCAGATGCGGCAGGTCGATGCGGACGGGGCAGACCTCGCGGCACGCGCCGCACAGACTGCTGGCTTGCGGCAATTCGACCGCGGGCTCGAGGCCCGAGAGGCCTGGCGTCACCACGGATCCGATGGGGCCCGGGTAGACGCTGTCGTAGGCGTGCCCGCCGACATGGCGGTAGACCGGGCAGATGTTCAGGCACGCGCCGCAGCGGATGCAGTAAAGGATCTCGGCGAGGTTCGTGCCCAGCAGGCGGCTGCGGCCGTTGTCCACGATGACGATGTGCAGGCGCTCGGGGCCGTCCGGTTCGGCCTCGCCGGCCGGCGCAGAAGCCCGTCGACGCGGGCCGGTGATGAGGCTGGTGTAGACCGACAGCGCCTGGCCCGTGGCGCTGCGCGCCAGGAGCTGCAGGATGACGCCCAGGTCGGCGGCCGTCGGCACGACGCGCTCCAGCCCCATCAGGGCAACGTGCACGTGAGGGGCGCTGGTGGTCAGGCGGCCGTTGCCTTCGTTGGTCACCAGGCACAGGCTGCCGGATTCGGCGACAGCCATGTTGACGCCGCTGATGCCCATGCCGGCTGCGAGGAACTGCTCGCGCAGCGTCCGTCGCGCGAACGCCGTGATGGAGGCCACGTCCCGGACGTCGTCGTCCGAGGCGCCGAGTTTGTCGCGGAACAACTGCGCGACGTCTTCGCGGCGCCAGTGCACGATGGGCGCGATGATGTGCGACGGGCGGTCTTCGGCCACCTGCACGACGTACTCGCCCAGATCCGTTTCGACGACGCGCACGCCTGCGGCTTCGAGCGCCTCGTTGAGGCCGATCTCCTCGCTCACCATCGACTTCGACTTGACGGCCAGCGTGACGCCTTCGGCGCGGGCGATGTCGGCCACGATGCGGCGGGCGTCTTCGGCGGTCTCGGCCCACTGCACCTGGCAGCCCTGCCGTTCCGCCTCGGACACGAACTGATCCAGATACCGATCGAGCTGCGAGATGGTGTGCGCGCGGATCCGCCGGGCGCGATCCCGGACACCGTCGGCGTCGGGCAGCGTGGCGATGGCGTTGGCCCGGCCTCCCGTCAGGCGCGCCGTCGTGCGGGCCAGGGCCTGCTTCAGGCGTGTGTCGGCCAGCGCGAGGTGAACCCGGCGGTGGAACGCGGCTGACGACACGCGTGCGCGTCCGGCGTCCGGTCTCGGGCGGTCCACGTGCGCGCCGGTCACGACCGGCCCTCCGCGTGGCCGTCGTCCCGCTTCGCGGGGGTGGCGCCGCCGGCGCGTGGCTCAGGGGCGGGGCCAGGACCGGTACCAGTGTCGGCAAGCACTTCCGCGATGTGCCGCACCTTGACCGGGCTGCCCGCGCGCGAGAGCCCGCCGCCCATGTGCATCAGGCAGCTCACGTCGGTCGCCACCACCGTGTCGGCTCCGCTCGCCGCGATGGACTCGAGTTTGGCCGACAACATGGCGCCCGACAATTCCGGCATCTTCACCGAGAACAGGCCGCCGAATCCGCAGCACGTTTCGGCGTCCGGGAGGTCGCCGGCCTCCGCGCCCGCGATCTGACGCAGCAGCCGGCGCGGTTGTTCGCGGAGGCCCAGGCCGCGCAGACCGTGGCACGACGCGTGGTAAGCCATCTTGCCCGCGCCCTTCGCCCCGACATCCGTCACGCCGAGCACATCCACCAGGAACTGCGTGAGTTCGTACGTGCGCGCGGCCAGTTCACGGGCCTTAGGCCCGTAGACGCCGTCGGCGGCGAGCAGCTCGCGGTAGTGGTTCACCATCATGTCGGCGCAGGAACCCGACGGGACCACGACCGGGTCTGGGCTGGCGCTCAGCACGTCAATCGTATGCCTGGCCATGGCGGCGGCCTCGTCGAGATAACCTCCGTTGAAGGCGGGCTGGCCGCAGCAGGTCTGGGCCGCGGGGACGTCGACCGTCAGGCCCTGCCGCTCGAGCAGGGCCACGGTGGCCTCGCCGACTTCAGGGCAGAAATGATCCACGAGGCATGTGGCAAACAGTTGGACGCGCGATGGCCGTTTCATGAGCGGTGCCGTTATCGAACGCTACCATACCACGGTGGCCGGGCTGCGGCCGGCCGTGGGCCGCCGTAGGCCGTGCGCCGCAAGCCGCAAGCCGCAAGCCGCAGGCCGCAAGCCGTCTTTATTTCGCCCTCAGGTACTGGACCGGCCACGGGCCTTCGTGGCCGAGTGTTTTCGCGGCGTGGAGGGGCCAGTGCGGATCGCGCAGCATCTCGCGGCCGAGCAGCACGAGATCGGCCTGCTCGTTGCGGATGATCTGGTCGGCCTGGGCGGGTGCGGTGATCAGGCCCACTGCCGCGGTCAGCATAGGGACGGTGTCTTTGATGCGCTGCGAGAACGGCACCTGATACCCCGGCCCGGCCGGGATCTGGATGCCCGGCGCGATCCCGCCGGAGGAACAGTCGATGACGTCCACGTCGTAACTCGACAGATGGTGGGCCAGCGCCACGGTCTGATCGGGATTCCATCCGCCGTCTGCCCAGTCCGTCGCCGAGACGCGGACGAACAGCGGGAACTCGGCCGGCCACTCCTGGCGCACCGCGCGGCAGACCCGCTTGAGCAGGCGCGTGCGGTTGTCGTACGACCCGCCGTACTCGTCGGTCCGCTGGTTGGCCAGGGGAGACAGGAACTCGTGGAGCAGATAGCCGTGCGCGGCGTGGATCTCGACCACCCGGAAACCCGCCTCGTGCGCCCGCCGCGCGCCGTCGCGGAACGCCTGTATGACATCGCGGATGCCGTCGTGATCCAGTGCTTCGGGCACCGGCGAGCGGCTGTCGAACGCGACGGCGCTGGGCGCCACAATCGGCCAGCCGCCGCCGTCGGGGAACAACGGCGTGCCTCCCGCGGCCGGCGGGGCCGTGCTGGCCTTGCGGCCGGCGTGCGCGAGCTGAATGCCGGGGATGGCGCCGTTCTGCGCGATGAACGTGGCCAGCCGCCGGAGACCGGCCACATGCGTGTTGTCCCAGATGCCCAGGTCGGCCGGGCTGATACGCCCGCGCGCTTCCACGGCCGTGGCTTCGGCCAGGACAAGCCCGGCGCCGCCCACGGCCCGCGCGCCGAGGTGCGCGAGGTGCCAGTCGTTGACCAGGCCGTTCGCCGCCGAATACTGGCACATGGGCGAGACGCCGATGCGGTTCCGGAACACGACGGTCCGAACGGTGAGCGGGCTGAACAGGTGTGGTGATGACACGGGCGTGGACTCCTGGGTAACGCGTCAGTCGGTCAGAGATGATGATATTGTTGCTCGGCACGAACAGGCGAAAGAATCGCGAGCGACCCGTATGGCAGCCAACGCCGCCCTCAAGAAGCTCGGTCATTCGGACCAGGACCGGCTGGTCATCGTTCACACCGACGACATCGGCATGTGCCATGCCTCCCTGGACGCGTTTTCCGATCTGTGGGGATGCGGCACGATCTCGTCGGGCGCAGTGATGGTGCCATGCCCCTGGTTCCCGGCGACCGCCGCGTACTGCCGCGCCCATCCGGACGTGGACATGGGCGTGCACGTGACGCTGACTGCCGAGTGGGACGCGTATCGCTGGGCACCCGTCAGCACCACCGACCCGGCCTCGGGACTGCTCGATGCGGAGGGGTACCTGCATCGCCGGCAGCCGGCCGTGATGGCCGGAGCGACGCCCGAGGCCGTGCACGCGGAGATCAGCGCACAGGTAGCGCGGGCCGTGACGGCGGGGATCGACGTCACCCACATGGACGCGCACATGCTCACGGCGCTGCTGCCCCGGCTGGCGCCCGCCTACGTTGAGGTGGCCAGGGCAGCCCGAGTCCCGATCATGTTTCCGAGTTCGAGTCTCGCGGGTGAACTGGGGCCCCGTTTCGGCACCGACACGGCACGGGAACTCCAGCGGCTGGCGGCTGGCCTGGAAGCCGACGGGTGCCCGCTGGTGGACTGTTTCGCCTCGATGCCACTCAGCGGGCCGGGCGACCACCTGGATTGCGCCAGGCAGACACTGAAGCAGCTTCCATCGGGCATCACGCACTTGGCGCTGCATCCCGCGACCGACACGCCCGAACTGCGCGCGATCTGCCCGGACTGGCCCGGCCGTGTGGCCGACTATCGGACGTTCATGAACACCGAACTCACGCAGTTCATTCACGACGAGGGCATTCACGTCATCGGCTACCGCGCGCTCCGAGCCATAATCCGGTAGGACCGGCTTCAAGACCTGCGTGAGCGGCCTGTGTGCGGCCGCGAGAACGGGCCTTAAAACCGCCTCTGCAAACGGGGTTTCCATGTTGCTGCCATTTATCGGATTCCGTGCTCGCGAACACTTCGGCCCGGACGGTCCGCGGACGACCACCCGCTATGACACGGACCAGAGCGGGCGGATCGAGTACCGCTTCAACTCGCTTGGGTACCGTGGCGAAGAATTTGATCCGGACGCCAAACGGCACATCTACGTCTGCGGATGCAGTTACATGTTCGGCCTCGGCGTCGACTACTCCGAGACGGCGGCCCACAAGTTCAAGCGGCTGTACGCCGACGCCCACGGCCTGGCGCCGGAGCAGGTGAACCTCCTGAATTTCTCGATGGGCTCGGCCTCGAACGACTACATCGGCCGGACGCTCGTCAGCCAGATGATGCGCAAGAAGCCGGATGTGGTGGTGGCCGCCTACACGCATCTGACACGGGCCGAGTACGTGAACGCCAGCGACCTCGGCCCCCACGTGTACGCGATCGGTCCCTGGTACACCTTCCGCGAAAAGTGGGACGAGCGGCTCACCCAGGCTCAGCAGGTGGACGTCGAGGGCGTCGATTCGGCGGATGCCCTCGACTTTCTCATCGAGGCCGGCATGGGCTACTACACGTATTACACCGACGATCTCGGCGTGCTGAGTTTCCTCCGCAATGCCCTGATGGTGCAGTTGCTGTGCGAGAAGCTGGGTGTCCAGTACGTGGCGGCGCTGGCCGACTGGCAGCGATTCTGGTCGGCGCTCGACGGATTCGCATCAGGGCCGATGGCCGCAGCGCTCGACAAGAGCGTGTTTATCCCGCCAGCGGAGATGCGGCCGCCGATGCCGGAAGCGGAGTTCCTGCAACGCCTCAAGGATGACGTGGCCGCCGACGGGATTCACTTTGGGGGGTGGTACCATGGATACTTCGCGCAGAAGTTCCTTGACGTGTATCGCCGGAAGTACCTCGATCAGCGATGAGCGCCGGCGTGCCCGGTGAGAAGACGAGGGTCAAACCCGATGCCTGAACAGGACGACGATCATCAGCCGCGCCAGAAAGACGAGACGCCGCCAGCCCCGGCGGACGAGCCCCGCAAGCCGCTACGGCGGCCTCTTGCCGATCGCCTGCGCGAGAAGATGGACAAGATCAGGAAAGACGATCGGAACGTCTACCCGCTCTATTGAGACGACCGTCTCCGGTCGCAGGACAGGTTCCTATGACCCGCATCCTGGGAATATCCGCCTACTACCACGACAGCGCGGCCGCGCTGGTCGTGGATGGCGAGATCGTGGCCGCTGCCCAGCAGGAGCGGTTCTCGAGACGGAAACACGACGAACGGTTTCCCGTCGACGCGGCGGCGTACTGCCTCAAGGCTGGCGGTATCACCGCCGGGCAGCTCGACTACGTCTGTTTCTACGACAATCCCGTGAAGAAGCTGCGACGGCTGCTGGCGACGTACCTGGCGTACGCGCCCCGGGGCAGCGCGTCGTTCCGCCGCGCGCTGCCGAGCTGGCTGACGCACAAGCTCTTCATGAAGCGTGATCTGCGCCGCACACTTGGGCTGCCAGGCCGCACGCCGATCGTGTTTGCCGACCACCACGAGTCTCACGCCGCGTCCGCGTTTTTTCCGTCTCCGTTCTCCGAGGCCGCGATCATCACGTGCGACGGCGTCGGCGAGTGGGCCACGACGACGTGGGGCGCCGGCCGCGGACACCGGTTTCACCTGGAACAGTCCATCAGTTTTCCCCACAGCCTCGGGTTGCTCTACTCGGCCTTCACGGCGTTCACCGGGTTCAGGGTGAACTCCGGGGAGTACAAACTCATGGGGCTGGCGCCGTACGGCGCCCCGGTTTACGCCGACACGATCCGCGAGAAACTCGTCCACATCCAGGACGACGGCTCCTTCCGGCTGAACATGGAGTACTTCACGTACCCGTGCGGCCAGGCCATGACCGGCGAGGCGTTCGCGACGCTGTTCGGCGGTCCGCCACGGGCGCCCGAGTCGCCTATCACGACGCGCGAGATGGATCTGGCGGCGTCGATCCAGGACGTGTGCGAGGAGATCGTCCTGAAGATGGGCCGCCACGCCCACGCCAGGACGGGATTAAGAAATCTGTGCCTCGCCGGCGGCGTGGCCCTGAACTGCGTCGCCAACGGCCGGCTGCTCCGCGAAGGGCCGTTCGAGCAGATCTGGGTCCAGCCGGCAGCGGGCGACGCCGGCGGCGCGCTGGGCGCCGCGTTGTTCGTGTGGCACCAGGTGCTCGGGAACGAGCGGGACACCTCGGCAGGGGATCGCCAGAAGGGCTCTCTCCTGGGGCCGGAATACGATGCCGCGGCGATAGGCGCGGCCGTGTCGAAGATCGGCGCGGTTGCCACGAGGATCGACGCCGAAGCCGAACTGCTGGACACGGTCGCCGGCCTGATGGCGGACGGGCGCGTGGTCGGCTGGTTCAACGGACGTATGGAGTTCGGGCCACGCGCGCTGGGCAGCCGGAGCATCATCGGCGATGCGCGGAACCCGACGATCCAGTCCACGATGAACCTCAAGATCAAGTTCCGCGAGTCGTTCCGGCCGTTTGCGCCGTGTGTGCTGCGCGAGCGTGTTCACGAGTACTTCGACACGCCGCCGCACTACGACAGCCCGTATATGCTCTTCGTTGCCGACGTGAAGGAAGCGTTGCGCGTGGCGCCGAGCGGAGACGACGTGGCGGTGATGCGCGACCCCGACTTGCGCAAACGTGTCAACCTCGTGCGGTCGAGTATTCCGGCCGTCACGCACGTCGATTATTCGGCCCGTATCCAGACGGTCGATCCCGAACGCCACGGGCGGTTCTATCGGTTGATGAAGGTCTTCGAGCGCAAGACCGGCTGCGGCGTCATCGTGAACACCAGCTTCAATGTGCGCGGCGAGCCGATCGTGAATACCCCCGAGCAGGCAATTACGTGTTTCCGGAATACCCAGATGGACGCGCTGGTCCTGGGGGACTTCCTGCTCTTGAAACAGGAGCAGAAGGCGGAGGCCTCGGGGCAGCAGCAGGAGGCGTACCTGAAGCAGTTCACCCCGGACTAGAAGCGGTCATGACCCGCTTTCGTCCCGGTCTGATGTGCGTGGGCGCTGGCTTCAGCCAGCGCCGGGTCGCGTGGAGAAGGAGGCGTTCGTGTCTGCGTGGTTGAAGCTCGTTGGGTCTGCCCTGCACTGGGTGGTGATCTCGTTTGTCCTCGTGTGCGCCTACGTCCTGATTGTCGTGCCAGCCGGGCTCGTGCTGCGGCTGATGGGCCGCGACGCCATGAAACGCGACTTCAGCAGGAGTGGGGCATCGTACTGGGAAGGCTAGAGGCTAGAGGCTAGAGGCTAGGGAAAGGCAGAGGATGTCCCCGCCGATAGCCGATAGCCGAAAGCCGAAAGCCGAAAGCCGATATCAAGGAGCCAACGAATGGCCGTGAAGCTGCTGATTGCGATCCCGAACTACCGGGACCAGGTGCCGGGCAAGTTCCTCGACTCGTTCGCGCGGCTGTCGGTGCACCTCGCGCGCCGGTTCGGGCCCGGCGAACTGCAGTACATGCGCATCGGCCTCATGTACATCGACATCGTGCGCACCAAGATCTGGAACCACGCGCGCGAGTGCGGCGCCGAGAACCTGCTGTGCCTGGACGATGACATGACGTTTACGCCCGAGACCTTCGACATCGTCTGGAATACGCCAGGTGATGTGGTGGGCGCGCTGGCGTTCCTCAGGCGCGAACCGCCGACGACGCCGTCCATGTACCGGCGCGCCGCCGATGGCTCGTATCAGCCCGTCCTCTCGTACCGCCAGAACGAGATCGTGTCGCTGGATGCGGTCGGGATGGCCTTCACGTTGATCAGGAAACAGGTCATCGATGCGCTGCCGGCGCCGTTCGTGCGTGATTCGGCGAAAGGTGAGGACATCATCTTCTGCGAGCGGGCGAAAGCGGCGGGCTTCAGCGTGGTCGTCAACACCGCCGCCAAGTGCGGTCACTTGTACACGTACCCGTTCGAGATCAACGAGGCGAACGCGGGCGGCTCCGTGGATGACCTCTACCGGTCGCTGGACCCGGCGTCGCCGCCGCTGACGAACGGATACCCGCGGCCGGAGGAGCCATAGATGGATGGGGTGCCGGCGCCCGTCGCCCAGGTGCTGGTTGATGCCCGCTCGCGACGTTTGATCGGGCGATCCTGAAGGCGTTCCCCGACGTTGCCGTGCGCCCGCAGGTCCTCTGTTTCGATTGATCAGTCCTGCATGACGTCGCGCTCACCGGCGGCCACTACGTTGATCGTTGATCGGCGAAGGGTCGTTGATAGTCCCCTGTTTCCCGATTCGATCGTTCACGGGCTTGCTCGTTCAGGCGTGGCTTCGGCGCTACAGGCCCTTCATCTCACTTGGCACCGGCCACAAGATACGACCGTCTGTCACACTCACTCCGACGTGTTGTGCCTGCGCTTCGGTGCTCTTCTGAAGCACGAACCGGAGCTCCGGTAGCGAGTGAGTCTCGCCGTCTGTCGTGAAATCGGCGGCGATGGGACGCGTGTCAAAGTGGAGTGGCTGCCACGGTCCTCCGGGGTTTCCTGGGTCAGGCACTGTGGCCACGAACCTCGCGTGACTGAGGTGGATGGACGTTGTCGAGTTGGTGCGCGCGTACTTGTCGAACGTCAGCGTGAGCCGGACGACGTACTCGTACGTGCTCGCGTGTTCGAGCCGCTGAATCGTTCCCTTGAAGCGTAGTGTGCCGTACGACGCATCAACGGTTGTAGTCTTCTCCTGCACGACCGGCGACGCCACAGAACTGGGTCCAAGCCAGGGACGGTCACCCCCGCACGCGCTGGACGCGGCAATCAGCAGGACGACGCTCGGCCAGGACTTGATGTAAGCAGGCAATGCCGCCCTCGCTGGATCATTCGCCGCGCGCAGGTGACCATTCCCGATTCGTCGGCCGTCCTGCAGCGCTGAATGGCGCCATCATAGTCCGGGAGGTCCGAGTCTGCTTCAGTCAGTGGAAACGGGCTGGAGTTTGTGTATCGATTGGGCAACAGCGCAGGAAGTGACGGCTCGACGACGAGCGTGTCGCACCCTTGGAGGTGCTTCGGGCTTGTCCTTCCAGTTGAGGCCTCACACGTCGCGGCCCTGGAGGCGAAGATCGTCCCGTCGTCAACGCTAGAGCAGAACACTCCCGTCAGCCGGCGTCGAGCACGATCTTGCCGAACTGACCGGCCTGGTCCATGCGGGCGTGTGCCTGCGCCGTGTCGGCGAGCGGGAATACCTGATCGATCACCGGCATCAGCCCGCCGTCGAACAACGCGAGCATCGCCCCAAACTCCTCCGGCGTGCCCATCGTCGAGCCCAGCAGCGACAGCTGCTTCCAGAAAATGCGCCGCACTTCGACCATCGTGGGCGACCCCGTGGTGGCCCCGAATGTCACGATGCGCGCGCCGGGCCGCGCCACGTCGATGAGCGTGGGCAGCGCGTCGTGACCGGCACTGTCGATGATGACGTCCGGGCCGCCCTCGCAGAGCGCCTGCAACGTCTTGCCCCAGCCTTCGTGGTGGTAGTTCACGCCGCCGGCGGCACCCAGTTCCACCGCCCGGGCGATCTTGTCGTCGCTGCCTGACGTCACGAACACGCGGGCGCCAAGGTGGCGGGCGAACAGCAGCGCGAATGTGGCGACGCCACCGCCCACGCCCGTGACGACCACCGTTTCGCCCGGGGCGATCCGCGCCCGTGTGACCAGCGCGCGATACGCCGTCAGCCCCGCAAGCGGGATAGCCGCGGCCTGTTCCCACGACAGGGTGGCGGGCTTGGGGAACAGGTTGGCGGCCGGCACGACCACCCGTTCGGCGTACGTGCCGTTCTCGGGTAGCCCCAGGATGCGGTACCGCGGGCCCTGCGCCCGGGCGTCGTCGCCCCAGTCGAGGCTGGGGTTGATCACGACGTCCCGGCCGACCCACTGCGGGTCGGCGCCGGCGTCGACCGACTCGACGCAGCCGGCGCCGTCCGAACCAAGGATGATGGGCAGCGCGATGCCCGCGTACTGGCCCCGGCGGATCCACGCATCGCGGTGATTCAGCGCCGCCGCCCGCAGCCGCACAACCGCCTGACCCGGCCCCGGAGTCGGGTCGGGCACTACTTCGAGGCGCAGATTGTCGGCCTCACCCAGTTCGCGAAGGACGATGGCGTTCATAATCGGCTTTCGGCTTTCGGCTATCGGCGTTCGGCTATCGGCATTCGGCGTTCGGCCCCTACTGTCTACTTCCTACTTGCTACTGTCTTCCTGTGCTTCCTGCTTCCTGCTTCTACCGATGCCCCATGCCCCCTAGTCTTCCCAATTCACATGATCGGGCCCGACGACGCCGGCGGGCTTCTTCTTGAAGAACGCCGCTTCGCTTTCGTAGCTGGCCGTCAGCCCTTCAAGGCGCGCCATGTCGGCCTGGGACATGGGGGTGAACGTCTGCGCAATCTTCACGTTCTCTTCGAGCTGGGCCACGGTGTCGCAGCCGATGATCACCGTGCTGACCGGCAGCGTGAGGACGTAACGCATCGGGTCCTTGATGGACGTGATGGCGCCTTCCTTGAAGATACGCCCGCGTGCCGGGATCTTCATGCCGATGACGCCCATCTTCTTCTCGTTGGCCAGCGGCAACAGCTCCTGGATGAACGAGAGGCGGTGTTTGTCGGCGGGATTCAGCGCCATGAGCACGGCGTCGAATTCGAACCGCTGCAGCGCCTTGGCCAGGACGGCTGGATCGAAGTGCCCGGTAATGCCGATGAACCGGATCATCTTCTGGTCACGCGCCTGGAGCATCGCTTCGATCGCCCCGCCTTTGCCGAGGATCTGCTCGACCTCTTCGTCGCGCATGACGTTGTGGTTCTGCCAGAGATCGATATGGTCGGTCTTGAGCGACTTGAGGCTCTGCTCGAGGTCGCGCAAGGCGCCGTCGCGTTCGCGGCTGCGGGTCTTGGTGGCCAGGAACACTTCTTTGCGCCGTGTGGCCATCACCTCGCCGATGTACATCTGGCTGATGCCGCGGCCGTAGCCGGCGGCCGTGTCGATGTAGTTCACGCCCAGGTCGATGGCCCGGTTGATGATGGCGAGCGACGTATCGTGGGTGCCTTCCTTCTCAATGGTCGCCTGGCCGCCGAGGCTGAACAGGCGGACGTTGTGGCCGGTGCGGCCGAGCGGCCGCTCGGGCATCGGGGCCGCGGCGCCGAGGGCCGGAGCCATCGCCATGCCGGCTGCGCCGGCGACGCCGATCTTCACAAAATCACGACGGGAGAGGTCTGGGGCCATGGGGTCGCTCCTTGGATGGAATCCTGTCGAACGCGGCCAGGATGTGGTCAAGGTACACGAAGGGCGAAGGCCGACGCAAGGAAATGGCTCGGGCGGGTGCGGGCCGGCACGCCCCGCCATTGACAAGTCCCTAGATTTCCCGTTACTTAGAGGGTTCTACACTCGCCCATGGGTCGGGCCGCCCCCACGACCGCCCCCACTGCGAGAAAGGACTGCCCGCATGAGCGCTGGTTCCCAGAAAGCCGAGACTCTCAGGACGTTGCCCGACGATGACGTGCGGGCCATTTTGTGGCGATTTGCCCAGCGGTACGACCTGCAGATGCTGGTGCAGTCGTCCCGTGGGGTGGCGCGGGGGCCCGTGGCGCGCCTGGTAGCCCAGGGGGGGCGGCATTCGCACGAGTGGACGCCCGAAAAACACGCCCTCGTCAAAGCCTTTGACGAAGCAGGCTTGAGCGCTGTCGGGCTCGAGATGGAGCACGGCGGGTTTATCGAAGGGCCCAAGAACCTGGCCCTCGCCCTGGCGGCGTTCGAACTGGCCTGGGTGGATGCCGGAGCGGCCACGTCCAACCTGGCGAACTTTCTGGCCCTGGCGCCGATTCACGAACGCGGGACCGACCAACAGCGGGCCGTCTACATGCAGGCGTCGGCGTCGCCCCAGCCCGATACCGGAGAACCCTGGCGCGGGGCGTTCGCGCTGACCGAGCCTATCCCGTACGTCGGCGTCGAAACCGGCCTGCTGGGCGGCAAAGCCCGCGTGGCCGAGTGGGAAGAAGGGCAGGCGCCCGTCCTGCAGATCGACAAACGGGGCCGGTTCATCACCGGCATGGGCTTCGCGGACTTCGTGACGGCGGCGGTGGACTCGGCCGACGACCGCATCAAGGGCAGCTGCATGGTCATCCTCGAGAAGGGTGACCCCGGCATCTTCGACCGCGGTGTGCCCGCCCGCAAGCTGGTCCACCAGTTGTCGTCCACGCGCGATCCCGTGTTCAGCCTGCGGGTGCCGGCCAGCCGCATCATCGGCGGCTACACGGTGAAAGACGGCAAGATCATCCCCAACTATTCGCACGGCGAAGTGATCGAAGCCGTGTTCCGGCGCACGCGCGTGACGGTGGGATTGATGACGGCGGCGAAACTGCTGTCTGCCATCGAGCCCGTCATGCGGTATCACCGCGGGCGGTTCCGCGGGGGCGAAGACATCGTGCAGGGGTCGCCGCGCTACGAGCTGGGGCTGCAGCAGAAAGAAGACGTCCTGCATCGGCTCGTGGACATCTGGGCGACCGGCGAAGCCGCCGCGGCGCTCGGCTTCGAAGCAGCGCGGGTGTTTGACGAACTGGATCCCCTCGAGCGGAAAAAAGACGCGTACTTCGCCGAGCAGGGTGTCGATCGGGGCCGGCCCCAGATGCGCGCTCTCGGCAAGATCCAGAAAGACGCGCTCGAGTACCTCGCCGAGATGGCCAGGCCCGCCGACAAGCGCAACGCCGCGCGCGTGGCAGAACTCGAGGCCAACTGGCTGGTGCGGTTCGTCCTGCTCGACTCGGTGGCCAACGTGATTTGCCCCGCCGTGAAACTGTGGAACACCGGCCACGGCGCGAACGTGATGCGCGAGGCGGTCAGCCTGGTCGGCGGCTACGGCATCACCGAAGATTGCCCGGGATTCCTCGGCTACAAGTGGATGGACGCCCAGCTGGAAGCCACCTACGAAGGACCCGAAGCCGTCCAGCGGCGGCAGTTGTCCGTGACGATGGCCAATGAGGTGTTCCTGGCGCAGTTCCGCACCTGGATTACCGAGATGCGGCGGATCGCGAACGCACGCCCTGGCACCGGTGCGTGTACGCTGGCGACCGCCATGCAGATGTGGCTCTGGACCCTGGAGTACCTGCAGAAGGCCACCGACGCGGACGGCCAGAAGCTCTACCAGAGCGCGCGCCAGGGTGTCAGCTTCCCGCTGGCCGACGCGTTGTGCTGGCTGCTCACCGTCCGGCAGCAGATTCTGGACGTGCAGGAACTCGAGGCGCAGGGACCGTCGAACCCGGTGGTGGCCGAGCAGCTGCCGACGTTGTTGCCGTTCCTGACCGACCTGTGCCACGTGCAGACCGCACGTGCCGCGGGCGAAGTCGGGCGTATCTGCGCCGAGCTGATCTTCGGCTACCGGCGCCATCCGGCGTGGGACAACGACGGCTGCGCGACGTGTTACGTGGCGGACGAACTGGAAGGTCTCGACGAAGTCATCCCCGGGATGGCCGCGTCGGCGCGTTTCTACAGCGACGTCATCGAAGTGGACGGCAGCCACGCCGACAAAGCCGGGCCGTGTGCGTCGACGGCCGGACTGGAGCCGTTCCTGCGGATGCGCAGCAAGATGGACGGCTGCACCACCGGGTCGCGTATGGCCAAGGACCGCGCGGCTGATGCGCTGACACGCGTCATGATTCCGGAGGCGCTGGGATATCCACTCTAGGCTGGGGATTGGGGATTGGGGGTTGGGGATTGGGGAAGGCAGAGGATGTCCCCCCATGTCCCATGTCCCATGTCCCATGTCCCTGTCTACTGTCTACTGACTACTTTCTACTGTCTATGAACAACGATGCGCCCCGCCAGACGATGGACGTCGATATTGTGTGCGTAGGTTTTGGACCCGCGGCCGCAGGATTTCTGACGACGTTGTCGCGCGGGATGGTGAACGAAGACGGCACGCCGGCGGTCGAAAGCCAGGTGATGCCGGGCATGCCGCCGCAGGTGACGTGTTTCGAGCGGGCCGACGACATCGGCACGGGTGTATCCGGTGTGGTGACGAAGGGGCGGGCGATTCGCCAGTCGTTCCCGGATTTCGATCCTGCGCAGGTTCCGCTGGCCGCGCCGGTGGCGCACGAACACGTGGCGTACCTGCTCGACCCCGTCGGGGCCAGCCGCCGATCGTCCGCGTTGCGCATCGGCGATCGCTTCCTGCGATTCTGGGCAGATGCCCTGCCGTTCGCCCACGACGGCCTCGAACTGCCGTTCCTTCCGGAGTTCCTGCGGAAAGACAACGGGTACGTCTTGTCGCTCGGGCAGTTCATGCAGTGGGTGGGCGGCCAGATCATGGGCGCCGGCGTGGTGCAGGTCTGGCCCGGAACGCCCGTGGCGGAAGCGCTGATTGAAGGCAGCCGGGTGGCGGGCGTGCGCCTCGTGGATCAGGGCGTCGACAGGCAGGGGCGTCCGGAAGGCGCGTTCATGCCCGGCATGGACGTCAAGGCTGCGTTGACCGTCGTCGCGGACGGGCCGGTGGGCCCCGTCGGGCGTCAGCTCGATGAACATTTCGGGATGCCGGCGGGTCACCACGTGCGCGACTGGGCCGTCGGCATGAAGGTGGTGGTCGATCTGCGTGAAGACTCAGGCCTGGTGCCCGGAACGGTGTTTCACACCTTCGGGTATCCCGAGCCGGAGATCTTCGGGTTCCTGTACGTCAACGACGCGAAGACCGCATCCCTCGGCATCTTCGTCCCGAGCTGGTTCGACAGCCCCGTGCGGACGGCCTACCGGTATCTGCAGCACTGGATGCTGCATCCGTACCTGTGGCGGTTCCTCGAAGGCGGGCGGATGCGCTCGTGGGGCGCGAAGTCGCTGCAGGAATCCGGGAAACACGGCGAGCCGTTCCTGGCGGGGGACGGTTATGCGCGCATCGGTGAAGGTTCGGGCAGCACCAACGTGCTCACCGGGTCTGGCGTAGACGAAGCGTGGATGACCGGAACGTTGCTTGGCGAAGCGGTCATCGAGTTGCTCAAGGCCGGCAAGCCGTTCAGCCGCGAACATCTTGACGCGGCGTACGTCGCCCGCAGGCGAGCCAGCTGGGTCGAACAGGAAGGGCGCGTGGCCGAGCGGGCCCGCGACGGATTCCACCGCGGCGTGGTGACGGGGCTGCTGGGGATGGGCCTGGCCGGCCTCACCGGCGGACGCCTGTTCATGCCCGTGGAGCCGCGCCGGCCGCACGAACGCGTGCGCGGCCTGGCCGAGTACTTCCGCGATCGGATTCCGGCCGACGAACTGGATGATATTCAGCAGCGTTGCGCCCGCACGGGGCAGCCGTTGCACGATGCCCTGCTCGACCGGGCCGGCTGGCCGGCCGTGCCGTTCGACGGCGCGTTGCTCGTGTCGCATCAGGACGCGTTGTTGATGGGCGGCAAGGTGCAGGCCGCGCCCGGCTACGCGGACCACGTGGTATTCCACGATCCCGCGTTGTGCGCCGCGTGCCAGAACCGGCTGTGTATCGAGATCTGCTCGGGCCAGGCGCTGATGCCCGGGCCCGAGCCCACGCCGGCGTTCGACCGTGAGAAGTGTATCCACTGCGGCGCGTGTTACTGGAGCTGCACGCAGCCGCTGCCCGGCCAGCCGGACCGGACCAATCTGCAGTTCAAAGCAGGGTCCGGCGGGCTGCACTCTACGGAGAATTGAAGGCTTGCGGCTTACGACTTGCGGCTTGCGGCCTGGGAAGCCGTAAGCCGCAAGTCGCAAGCCGTAGGCCAGGAGGTATCAACCAGTGAGTTCTGCTTTTCACATCGTCGTCTGCGGCAGCGTGGCACCCGACCCGCTGCAGACCCTCGAGCCGCAGATGGGGCCGGGCGGGCCTGCGCTCAAGAACGAGATGCTGCTGCCCAACGTGCTCGACCCGTGGGCGTCGCACGCGTTGTACGAAGCTGGCAACCTGGCCAAGGCCGTGGCGGGCAGCCGTGTGTGGCTGGTCAGCCTCGGTCCCAAAGCCAAGCTGCAGCAGGTCATGATGACCATGGCTCAGAAGATGCCCTTCGAACTCGTGGCGCTGGACGGGCCGGCCAGCGGCTTTGCCGACTCGTTCGAAACGGCGGCGGCCCTGGCTGCGGCTATCGAAGGTATTGCCGGCCTCGACCGCTCGCGCCTGCTGCTGTTCGGCGGGTGGGAGTCGGCCACGCGGTGTGCCGGCACAACGATGCAGATGGTGGGCGAACGCCTGGGGCTGACGGAACAGTTCCAGGGTGTCGATCGGCTTGGCGTTCAGGAAGATGGCAGCCTGCGGATCCTGGAACGGGTCGATGGCGGGCAGCACCAGGTATCCGTGGTGAGCGGTCCGCCGGCGTTGATCGGCTGGGCCACGGGTTACCTGCACGAGCCGCCGAACAACCCGCAGGTGGGCATGGCCAACATGCGGACGATCATGCCCGCGTTGCAGAAGGCCAAGGCGACGGTGTTGCCGGCAACGGGTTTGTCGTACGCCCGCGTCGAGCAGCCGAAACAGTTGCGCGAAACCGTGGTGGTGAAAGACCTGACTCCAGACGAAATCGCCCGCGACATCGCGGCGTGGTTGAGGGGGGCGTAATGGATAACCTGCTCATCCTGCTGCATGTGGACGCGGCCGGCCGGCTGGGCGGGCCGGCCCTCGAGGCGGTTTCGGCCGGGCTGCGCTTGGCCGCTGACGCGGGCGGCGCGCCTGTCGTCATGGGTGTCGTCGGTCACGCGACGGCCGATGCCGTTGCGCAACTGAGTGGCTGCGGCGCCGCCAACGTGCTGGTGGCCGAACACGCCGAGCTTGCGCATTCGCGTTATGCCACCGATGCCGCGGCAGCGCAGGCGATCGCCCAGGCGGCCGGCTGCTCCGTGATCGTTGCGCCCATGACCTCGCGCTGGGCGCGGGTGATGCCTGGTGTCGCGTTGCGCCTCGGCGGCCGCGTGGATACGCACATCACCGGGATTGGGGCCGACGGCTCCGTGTCGGTGACGCGGTGGTTCTACCGCCAGCGGATGGAAGCCACGCTGCAGCGGACCGAACGTCCCTGGGTGCTGCTGCTCGATCCGGGAGCGTTCCCGGCCTGGAGCGGTGCCGGCGCGCCGCTGACGGCCACGCCGGTGAGCATCGAACTTGGGGCGACGCGGACGACGGTGACCGGATTCGAAGCTCCGGCAGCCGAGCAGCAGACGATTCGGCCCGACGCCGATCTGCTGTTCGTGGCTGGCGCGGGCTGGACCAAGAAGCAGGCCGACGGCCAGGCCCATCCCGCCGACGCCGAAACGCTCATTGTCGATTTCCTGCGCGCGAGCCGGGCGTCGCTGGGCAGCAGCAAGTCGCTCGTGGACCTCAGTGGTGAAGGCCAGAGCGTGTTGCCGTTCATGACGCATCTGAACCAGGTCGGGCAGACCGGATCGACACCGCGGCACCCGAAGGGGCTGGCGACGTGTTGTCACGGCGAAGAACCCCACGTCGTCGGCTGGCGGTTCATTACCGAACGGCGAGCCGTCAACCTCGACCCGAACTGCGGGTGGGCCCGCGGCAAGGCCGACGTGGTGTATGTCGCCGATGCGTTTGCCGTCATGAAGGCACTCAACAGCCTGTTGACCACTTGAGATCCTGGAGTCTCCGCGTGACTGACCGAGCAGGGAGCCGACGCCGCGTGACGTGGACGCCACGCCGGCTCTGTACGTTGTCGGCCGGGCTCTGACCGATCCTCGATCCACCCGTTCTGTCGTGTGCGGGGATGTTCGTCGGAATCAGGAGGTCTCATGTCTTACAGATACGCGGTGGTCGGCGCCGGCCGGCAGGGTATTGCGGCGGCGTACGACCTGGTGATGTTCGGCGACGCGTCGGGTGTGGTGTTCGTCGATCTGGACGAAAGCGCGGCGCGCGAAGCGGCCGGCACGATTAACCGCCTCATCGGGCGGCAGGTGGCCACCGGCGTGCGCGCGGATGCCCGCGATCTGGCGCGCCTGCGCGACGTGTTCACAGGCTGTCACGCGATCCTCAGCGCGGCCCACTATGCGGTGAACCTCGGGATCACGGATCTGGCCTTGTCGATGGGGCTGCACCTCGTGGACCTCGGCGGGCACACAGGTGTCGTGCGTCAGCAGCAGGCGCGTGACGGCGACGCTCGTGCGGCGTCCGTCACCGTTGTGCCCGACTGCGGCATGGGGCCGGGGCTCAATGTGTCGCTCGCTGCCTACGTGATGGGGCACTTCGACACGCCGCGCGAGGTCCGGATCTGGGACGGCGGGCTGCCGCAGGACCCGCAGCCGCCGTGGAACTATGCGTCGACCTTCGCGATGAGCGGGCTCACCAACGAATACGACGGGTCGGCCTACTTCCTGCGCAACGGCGCCATCACCGAAGTGCCGTGTTTCGCCGACCTCGAAACACTCGATTTCGCAGCGCCGATCGGGCGGCTGGAAGCGTTTGTCACGTCGGGCGGCTTGTCCACGGCGCCCTGGTCCTGGGCCGGCCGGTTGGAGGTGCTGGAGAACAAGACGCTGCGGTACCCCGGCCACTGCGCGATGTTCAAAGCCTACGAGCAGCTTGGGCTGCTGGGCCTCGATCCTGTCGATGTGCAGGGTGCGGCCGTCGTGCCTCGTGACGTGCTGCACGCGTTGCTCGAGCCCCGGATTGGGGCGTCGACAGGGCCGGTGAAAGACGTGTGCGTGATGCGCGTAACGGGAACGGGCCTGCGGGACGGCAAACCCGGGCGGTTCACCATTGAGCTGGTCGATCGGTTTGATGAAGCCACCGGGTTTACGGCCATGCAGCGCCTGACCGGGTGGCATGCGGCGATTGTGCTCGGCCTGGCCGTGCGGGGGCAGTTGCCCGCCGGTGTCCGTGCCGTCGAAACCGTGCCGGGTGCCCTGATTGTGGCCGAAGGCCGCCGCCGCGGCTGGCACATCACGGAGCGCACTCACTAGGGGCTAGGGGCTAGAGGCTAGAGGCTAGAGGCTAGGGGCTAGGGAAAGGCAGGGGATGTCCCCTCCTTGTCCCTTGCCCCCTGCCCCTTGCCCCTACTGCCTACTGTCTACTGTCCACTTCCTGCTTCTGTCCCTGTCACCGCACGCCCCACCGCCTCGCCAACTCCCGCACGTTGAGCAGGTGCAGCACGGGTGTGCCGCGGGCGGCCATGTGCCCGATCAGGCCGCCGTCCGGTCCTGACACGCCTTCCGGCAGTTCTCGCACCCATCCGCCAGGCACGCGCAGGATGGCCGGTGAGTGGCCCATCGAGGCTTCCGTGCCGCCGACGTTCACGAAGACGGCAATCGGGCGCGAGCCGGCGTGTTCGTCGAACACCGCCATCCGCTGACGTACGGCGTCTTCGGCCGACGGCGGCGCTAGCAGCTTTGCGCCGAGGGCCCGCGCCGTCTCCCGGGCGATTCGTTCGGCAGCCACGCGGGCGTCCGGTTCGAGGTCGAGGCCACGGTCGCCGTCACCGCCCACGCTGACCGCGGCCGACGCCGGGCGGACGATTCCTTCGCGCACCAGGCGCACTTCGATCTCGGGCCAGGTGAAACCAGGGTCGGTTGCGCCCCAGGTGGATGCCGTCACGGACGACACCGCAACCAGACTGGCGCCGAGTTCCTGCGCCGCGCAGATCACCGCCAGATTGATCCCCGGGAAAGAACCCGAGAGGTTTGCCGCCACGATTGAACCGGGTCTGACCCCTGCCTGTGACAGTTCAGTGGTCAGCACGCGTGCCCATGCCGGTAACGCCGCCACACGTTTGGCTTCGAGGCTGCCGAGCGTCGTGACGAACGGTGTGAGTTCCGAGCCGACAAACGCCACGTCGTCGATAGCGCCCCCGGCATCGGTGGTCAGGCCGGCGGCCAGTCTGGCCGCGTGGACGGCCCGCGCTCCGCGGCGCATCCGCGCCTCGGCCGCCGCGGCCTTTGCTCCGGCATCCCCTGGCCCGGAGACCGCCAGGCGGCCAGGTCCCGGCCACAGCGTCACCGGCAGCCACCCGGCTACGCTGAGTCCCAGGGTGACGACGACACCGATGCCGGCGATCGTGAGGAGCCAGCGAGGCAGCCGGACGAGCGGTGCTGTCATCGGCGCACCCGGTCCGTCACGCCATCCACCACGACAGCGCCGCCAGCAACACGCGGACGATCGCCGCGCCGGCCGTTGCCATCGCCACCGTCGGCCACACACCCTGGCTGATGGCCGCGTGGGCGATGAGGCCGGGCACCAGGAACCCCACGGCCCGCATGTCGGCCGGCATCGCCGGCACGGACCCGAGCACGGCCGTGTAGAGCCCTTGCACGACGAAGCCCGTCAGCACGGTCACGCCGAACCGCCTGCGGCCGTACAGCACCACCAGCCTCATCAATCCGTGGCGTACGATCAGCCACGTCGCCATGGCCACCAGGAACGTCGAGAGCAGCCGCCCCGGCTGGTCGAGATGCAGCGCCAGGTATCCCGGCACCACCAGGCCGCCTGACGCGAGGCCGAACACCTCGGTGAAGATGAGGTTGACGGCAATGCCCAGCGCGAGCGCAATCTCCACCATTACTTGTTCTCCGGCGTGGTCACCGCCGCGATATCCAGGTGCCGCGTATTGCCGCAGAAGACGACTGAGGTCACTGCCGTGTCGCGCGCCAGTTGTTCGCGCAGCGTACGCGCCAGCACAGGCAGCGGCGCGAATCCCACGCGCACGGCCTCCAGCGCAAGTCCGACAATCTTCCGGGTGGCGCAGTCGGGCGTGTCGCCCGTGATCAGCACCGCCACGCCCGGGGCTTTCCACAGCGGCGCCTCGGCGAACTGGCGCAGCCGAAGCGGCCGGTCGGTGCGGTGATTGAACACAAAGAGCCGCTCTCCGTCATCCGCCATCCCGGCGAGCAGCAGGGCCAGCGACTCCGCGTCGTTGGCGGCCGATCCGTCGACCACGGTGATCGTCCGCCCCGCGATCGTGCATGCGCGCTGCGTCATGGCTCCAGGGTCCTCTGGTGCGGCGAGCATGGCGGGCCAGGCCACCGCATCGGGAATGCCCAGACCGCGCGTGACGGCCAGCGCCACCGCGAGGTTGTCGATGGCCCAGGAGGGGAGCGTCGCGGCGGCGAGGTTGCGGGCGGACTCGCGTTCGGCCCGCACCAGTGTAGTTCGCAGCCGCGCGGCCTCCTCGTCAAACACCGCCTGCGGCAGGTCGGGGCCCAGCACCAGCAGTCCGCCGGCCGGCACCGTGTTCGCCAGGGCTGCCGCGACGGAACTGGCGTCGGGGCCCATCTCCTCAGCGTGATCCGGCCTCGCGTTCGTGATGACGCCGACGGTTGCCCTGACCATGTCGCGTTCGCTGACGTGCTGCAGGGCAGGGTCGATGGCCATACACTCCACGACAACCGCCGTGGCGCCGCGCCGGCGTGCTTCGCGGAGCAGCCAGAGTTGTTCGCGGATGCTGGCCGTCGATCGGCGGCGAACCGGGACTTCGCTGCCGTCGGGCAGGATGAGCCGCGCCGCCGTGCCGGTGGTCTTGGCGACGGTGGGTGTGCCGTTCGCCCGAAGGGCCGCGGCGATGAGGCGCGTGACGGTGGACTTGCCGCGCGTGCCGTTGACGTGGACCCGGATCGGAATAGCCGCGTGGGCGCGATCGCGCTGCAGGCGTTCCCAGCCTCCCAGCGCGAGCAATCCTCCCAGCACGGTGGCCGCCACTTCCGCAATCACCCGCAGCGCTCCGATCCGCACGTCACCGGGCCGGTCCGCCGCACGTTACGCCTTCCGGTACGTGCGGGCCGCCCGACGCCCGGTGCTGTTCACCAGCCACTGCGGCAGATAGCGGACCAGTTGCAGCAACGCGCGGTAATGCCAGCCGTTGATGCACACCACCTTGCCGCGCATCACCGCGTCGTACCCTTCGCGGGCCACGTCGTCGGCCTGCAGCCAGACCCACTTGGGGAAGCGGCTGACCATCGGGCGCATGCCGTTGACATCGTGGAACTCGCTGTACGTGAACCCCGGGCAGAGTGCCGAGACGTTGACCCCGTCGCGGGCGACTTCGGCCGCCAGCGACTGCGAAAACTTGATCACCAGCGACTTCGACGCCCCGTACAGCGTGTGCCCGGCCGTTGGGGGTGCCAGGCCGGCCACCGACGCGACGTTGATGATCCAGCCCCGTTTGCGGTCGAGCATGCCCGGGAGGAACCGGTACGTCAGTTCCGCCACGGCCGTGATCATCACCTGGATGAAGTCCCGGTGGGCGTACCACGACGAGTCGATAAACGACCCGGTCATGCCGTAGCCCGCGTTGTTGACCAGTGCGTCCACGTGGATGTTTGCGCGGGTGACGTCCTCAAAGATCCGGGCCGGCGCCCCGGGATCGGCCAGATCGGCCACCACCACGTGGACCGAGCAGCCGTGGGCCGAACACAACTCGGACGCCAGCGCCTCGAGGCGGTCTGCCCGGCGGGCCGTCAGGACCAGGTTGAACCCCTCGCTGGCAAATACGCGGGCCAGGGCAGCCCCGATACCCGCAGAAGCCCCTGTAATGAGCGCAGTACGTTTCGGCGACGCGAATTCCATCGGGACAGTGTACGACAGGGGGGAAGTAGGCAGTAGTAAGTAGTCAGTAGGAAGTAGGCAAAGCCCCAGGCCGCAAGCCTCTGGCTTCCGGCCGCAAGCCGCCGCAGGCCGCAAGCCGTAGGCCACAAGCCGTCAGAGTATACTAATAAGATGCCTGATCGCACCAAGAGCCCGTCATCGGTAGCCAACCCGCTTCGGCGCAACGTCGCCATCATCGCGCACGTCGACCACGGAAAGACCACCCTCGTGGACGCCATGCTGGTTCAGAGCGGGACGTTCCGCGCCAACGAACGTGTGGCCGAGCGGGCGATGGACAATACCGACCTCGAACGCGAGCGCGGCATCACCATCCTGGCCAAGAACACCGCCGTCCACTACCACGACATCCTGGTGAACATCGTCGACACCCCAGGCCACGCCGACTTCGGCGGGGAAGTGGAGCGGACGTTGTCGATGGTGGACGGGGTCCTGCTGCTGGTGGACGCCTCGGAAGGGCCGCTGCCGCAGACCCGCTACGTGCTCAGGAAGGCCCTCGAGCGTCGCCTGACGCCCATCGTCGTGATCAACAAGATCGATCGCCCCGATGCGCGGATCCAGGAAGTGCTGAACGAGATTTACGATCTGTTCATCGACCTCGACGCCGCCGAAGAGCAGCTCGACTTTCCGGTCCTGTACACCAACGCCCGGACCGGCACGGCGACGGTTGACCTGGCCGTGCCCGGCGAAGACCTGCGGCCGCTGTTCGACGCGATTCTGGCATCGGTGCCGCCGCCCGTCGGCGACCCGGATGCGCCGCTGCAGCTGTTTGTCGCCAACCTCGATTCGAGCGACTACGTGGGACGCATCGCCATCGGGCGTATCTTTAACGGCCGCGTGAAGCTCGGCGACCCCGTGGCCGTGGCCAAACTCGACGGGTCGATGCACATCACCAAGGTGACCAAGCTGTATGCGTTCGACGGGTTGAAGCGCATCGAGATTACCGAGGCTGCGGCCGGCGACGTCGTGTGTCTGGCCGGCATTCCGGACATCACCATTGGCGAGACCGTGACCGACCCCGAGCATCCTGCGCCCCTGCCGGCGATGGCGATTGACGAACCTACCGTGTCGATGGTGTTCGGGGTCAACACGTCGCCCCTGGCCGGGCGGGACGGCCAGTTTGTCACGTCCCGGCAGTTGCGCGACCGCCTCAACAAGGAGTTGCTCGGCAACGTCTCGATCAGGCTCGAAGACACTGACTCGCCCGAGCAGATGAAGGTGATCGGCCGCGGCGAGCTGCAGTTGTCGATTCTCATCGAGATGATGCGCCGTGAAGGTTACGAACTGCAGGTGTCCAGGCCGCAGATTGTGACGCGCGAAGAAAACGGCAAGACCGTCGAGCCGGTAGAGGATCTCATCATCGACGTCGCTGAGGACTTCCAGGGCGTCGTGATCGCGATGGTCGGCGGCCGCAAGGGCACCATGACCAAGATGGTGAACCACGGCAGCGGCCGCGTGCGCCTGGAGTTCCAGATTCCGACGCGGGGCCTGATTGGGTTCCGGTCGCAGTTCCTGACGGACACTCGCGGCACCGGCATCATGAACCATCTGTTCCATGGCTGGCGGCCGTGGTTCGGGCCGATTCCCGCCCGCATTACCGGCGGCCTCGTGGCCGACCGGACCGGTGTGGCCACTGCCTACGCCATCTTCAACCTTCAGGAACGCGGCGAGATCTTCATCGGCCCGACCACGCCTGTCTACGAAGGCATGATCATCGGCGAAAACGCCCGCGCCAACGATCTCGACGTCAACGTGACGAAAGAGAAGAAGCAGACCAACATGCGGGCGTCGACCGCCGACGAAGCTATTCGTCTCGTGCCGCCGCGTCTGCTCGGCCTCGAGCAGGCCATCGGGTTCATTAATGACGATGAACTCGTGGAAGTGACGCCGAAGTCGATCCGGCTGCGGAAGCGCATCCTGAATGCCAGCTTCCGCCCCAAAAGGTGGGACATCGGCGGCTAGAGGCTAGAGGCTAGGGGCTAGGGGCTAGGGAAACCCGGTCCGTCCCCCGTGGCGTCCGGCTTCCCGAAGGCGCTGAGCCCGTCGAAGCGAGCCGGACGTGCATCCCCCGTGGCGTCCGGCTTTAGCCGGACGTGGCTTCGTACGTAGCCCCGGGGTCCCCGTGTTATCATACGTATATCTCTGTCTGGACCATACGTATGACGACAAAACTCACGCTCAGCGTCGAGGCCGACGTGATTCGGCGCGCCAAGCGGCATGCCAGGGCGCACGGCACCTCGGTTTCTCACCTGGTCGAGCAGTTCCTGACGCTGGTATCAGCGCCGCCGGGCGAACGCGCGGCAACACCTGCGCTCCGCGCCCTGCGCGGCACGCTGGCCGGCGGTAGCCGCGAAGACCACCGGCGGTACCTGGTCGAGAAGTACCGATGACGCGTTTCCTGTTCGACGTGAATGTCGTGCTGGACGTGCTGCTCGACCGCGCTCCTCACGCGGAGGCCTCATCGAGCGTGTGGGCGGCCGTCGAGACGGGTCGCGCCGAGGGACTGATCCCCGCGCACGCGGTCACGACCATCCACTATCTCGTCGCTCGCGAGAGAGACGCCCGCGTCGCCCGACGCGTTATCGAAACGCTCCTGGGGGTGTTTGGTGTGGCGCCCGTGACCGAAGCGGTGCTCCGATCCGCGCTCGACCTCGGCTTCGCCGACTTCGAAGATGCCGTGTGCGCCGCGGCGGCCGCCGCCGCAGGGTGTGATGCGCTCGTGACGCGTGATGTGGGCGGATTCCGGAAGTCTCCCGTGCCGGTCCTGACGCCGTCAGCGGCCGCGGCCATGGTTGGCGTCCAGCGCGACGACCACTGACGCCACCCGCGCCTCAGGCAACCCCGCGCACGCCGGCTCCGTCAAAGCGGGGGATTGGTTTGTCCAGGGGGTGCCGTCTGCGTCTTCTTTGCCTGTTCCGCCGCCATCTCGTTGCCGTCCTTGTCCTGGCCGCGCCTCTGACCGCGCACGCCCAGACCGATCCTGCGGGTCAGCGTCTGGCCCGGCACGTTCCGGCGTTGATGGAGCAGGGCGTCGTTCCGGGCGTGCAGATGGCGTTGATCCGGGACGGCGCGATTGCCTGGGCCGGCGCGTTCGGCGTTGCCAACATCGGGACGAAGGTGCCGCTGACGGACGCGTCGGTGTTCGAAGCGGCGTCGCTGAGCAAGCCCGTCTTCGCGTATGCCGTGCTCAAGCTGGTGGACGCCGGACAGCTCGACCTCGACCGGCCGCTCGCGTCCTATCTGCCTGGCGGCTACGATGTGCGCGATGACGCGCGTCTGGGGCAGATCACCGCGCGGCATGTGTTGAGCCATGTCAGCGGGTTCCCGAACTGGCGCGGCTCACGCCCGCTGCGCATCTATTTCGATCCCGGCCAGCGGTTCAGCTACTCGGGCGAAGGTTTTGTCTATCTTGCTGCCGTTGTCGAGCGGATCACCGGGCTGTCGCTCGAGGCGTTTCTCCAGCGCCAGGTGTTCGAGCCGCTGGGCATGGCCAGCAGCAGTTTCGTCTGGCAGGCGCGTTACGAATCGCTGAAGGTCCACAGTCACAGCCTGCTGGGCGAGGTGGCCGGCCGCGGCACTCCCTGGCGCGCCAACGCCGCCGCCACGCTGCACACGACCGCGCGCGACTATGCGCGGTTCGTGATGGCCGCCGCGTCTGGCGCCGGGCTTCGGCCCGAGACTGCGCGGCAGATGACCAGTCCGCAGAGCCGGCCCGACGAGGTTGGCACCGACACCGCGCTGGCGTCGCCGGCGGGGCGGCCGGCTTCCGGGCTGGCCTGGGGGCTTGGCTGGGGCCTCGAACAGGACGGTGACCGCTGGGCGATGTGGCACTGGGGCGACAACGGCCCCACCAAGGCCTTCGTCATCGTCTCGGCCGACCGGCGCGTCGGTCTGGTGATGTTTGCCAACTCCCAGAGCGGCCTGACGATCGTGCCCGAGCTGATCGGCGACGTGATGGCCGGGCCGCGGCCGTCGTTCGCCTGGCTGAAACTGCAGACGAGGGTGCCCGCGTTCGGGCCGTTCGTGCGGACGCTGCAGGGGGCCGGTGCGGAGCGGGCGCTGGAGTAATACCGCGCCGCCCGCGCCGCCGACACTTGGTTCGTGGCAATCGGCGAAGACACGATGAACAGCATTGGCTACGTGCTGCTTGGCGGCAAACGGACCAAGGATGCTGTCGCCGTGTTTGCGCAGAACGTGGCCGACCATCCCCAGTCCTGGAACGCGCACGACAGCCTTGGGGAAGCGCTCGCGGCCGACGGCCGGACCGAGGACGCGATCAAGGCGTACGAGCGGTCCGTGGCCCTGAACCCCGGCAACACGGGCGGCGTCGAGGCACTCGCGCGGCTCCGCGCCGGGCGGTAGAGGCACGGCCAGCCCACAAACCCTGGCCGTCCTCCCGCCGCGATGCGATCCAGCTCACCCGCGTCGGCGGTGACCCTTACCCGGGAACGCGACCAGGTGAATGACCTTCCCGTCGACCACCAGGCCGCCGCCGACGATGGTGTTGCCAGTGATCCGGACGTCCTCGCCGAGGCCGATCGCGGGGAATCGTTCCCGGGCAGCCTTCTTCACCATCGACAGGAAACGCTCCGGCTTCGCCTTCGTGTCGGGCGCGCCCTCGCCCGTTCCAGCATGTCCGCCAGCTTCGGTGCGGTCCAGCGCGTCGAGACCGTAGCTCTGCACCAGCTTGCGCATGGACTTTCGCCAGGTTGCCGGGTTGTCGAACAGGTCGACGCCGGCAACAACACCGTTGATCGTGAAGACCGCGCCGGCCTGACGGGGAGTCGCCTCGAGTGTCTCCCCAAGTTCGTCCAGTTTCGAGCGATTCCCGTCGTACATCGCCGCCGCCGCGTGTGTGGGCGACTCGGTCATCAGCCGGCCGGCCTTGTCGTCGATGTCCTGCCACACCGCGCACTGGTCGGCCATCCGCGAGCCCGTCTCCCGCATCGAGAACGACACCTGCTCCAGTTTCCGCGCGCGGCCTGAGGCATAGTGCGCCCGGCCTGCCGACGCGAACTCGCGAGAGCGGCGCACCCACCGGCCTGCCTCGACGCACGACACCGGGATGTGCAGCGCCTGTTCGGCGGCGACCAGGATCGTGAGGTTGACGATGCGACTCTGCTTCGCGCCGACCAGTTCTTCGCCGTCGAGGATGAGCACCGGCATCTTGGCGAGGTTCTTCACGAGCAGTTCCGGCACGCTGCCGGCCTCAGAGACCTCCGTGACTGACGCGAGGCCTGCCGCCAGCGCCTCGTCGAGCGTGAGGTAGCCCGGCGCAGACTCTTCGGGCACGAGCAGGGGATACATCGTCAGGTTGGCGGCCGTGACCGGCATGCCGAGTTCGAGGTGATCCAAAGCCGCGATGATGGCATCCATGAGTGCTCCCTAGACAGCCTTCGAAGGCGCATCTCGCCGGAATGGCAAGCGCGCCGCTCGTCTTACAGGCAGTCTAGAGGCGAGGGGTGACAGGGCAGGTCACACAGGCATGGAGTCTCGGTGAGGCTGGGGCGCGCCGCCAGCACCCTTGCGCGGTGCGGTGGACAATGCCTGTATCGATGAACGGACTTCGGCCGCCTCAACAGCCGCGCCTCCGCCGTGCGCGTAGTGCGGCTTGGTATCTGCGGCAAATCCGGGCAGGGCGACTTCGAGAGCCCGCCCGCACAGACCGATTGTGAATCAGGTCTGCATCGTGACCGGACGCGAGTGCTGACACCTCGAGTCCGCCCGCCCATCTGCTGGAAAGCAATTTCGGTTATCATCCGCCCAATCAAGTGGTTGCGAGCATGAACGCCGAGGAGAGCCCTGTTGGCAGCTGAACACGCCCGTTACGGTTGGGAATCCGACTTCCCGCAGTTCCGCTCAACACCACCGAACGAGGTCCGCGAGCGATTGGAAGCGTTCATTTCCGATGCGTCCCCGGAACAGATTCGTGCCTGGAAGGACTCGATTCCACCCCTTCAGCGGGAGGTCGGCGAAGTACTCTTGCGCGATGAGCTCGCCAAGCACTATTCGGCCATCCTCGAATACGAACTGCCCTTGGAGTCGAGGCGCCCCGATGTGCTCCTTCTCGTCGGTGATGGTGTCCTGGTTATTGAGTTGAAGGGCAAGGTCGAGCCGTCGCAGGCCGACATCGACCAGGCTGCCGGGTACGCTCGCGACCTACGCTGCTATCACCGGGAATGTTGGGATCGACCGGTGACCGCGCTGCTCGTGCCGACACGGGCAAGAGGGTACATCCGTCAGGAATCCGGGGTTCACATCGCGGGGCCAGACGCCGTCGACGCGCTCGTTGGGCAACTCACCGCGCTCCAGCCGGGGCCGGTGATCGACCGAGCGAAGTTCCTCGACGAGTCAGCATACTGCCCACTGCCAACGCTCGTTGAGGCCGCACGAGAACTGTTCGCGTCGGGAGAGCTCCGTCCAATCCACCGGGCGAGGGCTCTTACCGACCCTGCAGTCGAGACGATCACGCAAATCATCCACCACGCTGCGGCGACGAAGTCGAGGCACCTCGTGCTTGTGACTGGAGTGCCAGGGGCCGGGAAGACGCTGGTCGGCCTCCGGACGGTGCACGCCCACTACCTTGACGACCTGGCAGTGCCACGGGCTGGCGGCAAGCCCACCGCCCCGGCGGTCTTTCTGAGCGGCAACGCTCCGCTGGTGGAAGTACTCCAATACGAACTGAGGGCGGCGGGCGGTGGAGGGCGAGTATTCGTTCGCGGCGTGAAGGACTACGTCAAGACCTACTCGGCGAAGCCGGGCCTGGTCCCGCCCGAACACGTTCTGGTGTTCGATGAGGCCCAGCGGGCTTTCGATGCCGAGATGGTGGCGGCCACACACGCAGGCCGACGGCGCGGCGAGAAACCGAAGTCCGAGCCCGAGCACTTCGTCGAGTTTGCTGAACGTATTCCGGAATGGTGTGTCGTCATCGGGCTCATTGGAGGGGGGCAGGAGATCCACGTTGGAGAAGAAGCGGGCCTCGTCCAGTGGCGGTGGGCGGTCGAACGCGCAGCGCAGTCGGGGCAATGGACTGTGCATGCCCCCCTGGCCGTCGCCGAGGAGTTTCAAGGAAGTTCAGTGCCGTTCGACCTCAGGCCTCAACTGAATCTGGACACTGAACTTCGCTTTCACGAAGCGAAGGACCTCCACCGGTTCGTTGCGGACCTCCTCGCCGGGAAGGACGCCGAATCGCTGGCACCACTCGCTGCGCAGCTCGAGAGGGAAGGTCTTCACCTGAGGCTGACGCGTTCGCTCGACGCCGCGCGCGACTACCTTCGCAGCCGGTATGGTGAAGACCGCGACGCTCGATTCGGAATCGTCGCCTCGTCGAAGGATAGGAGCCTTGTGGACTTCGAGATCCCCAACGACTTTCAGTCGACTAAACGTGTTCGCGTCGGACCGTGGTATGGCGATGCCGAGGATGACTATGCGGGGCGGAGTTGCCGCCGGCTTGAGACCTGCGTCACCGAGTTCGGGGCCCAGGGGCTCGAGCTTGACGCCACGCTCCTGGCCTGGGGCACCGACTTTGTCATGCACGAAGGCCATTGGTCCAATGCTGGTGCGCGTGGGTATCGCAAGAGCGCTCACGTGCGCGATCCGTTCCAGCTCCGAGTCAATGCATACCGCGTGCTGCTCACTCGGGGGCGTGACGCGTGCGTCGTCTTCGTGCCGCCACTGCCTGAGTTGGACGAGACGTACGCGTATCTCCAGAATGCCGGGTGGAAGGGCATTTGACCCGAACGAGCGGTTTGAGCGCGTGCTGGGGGCGGTGCCGAAGTGCGGGTGGGGAACCTGGAAGGACGATTCGCGCAGTTCAAGAAGGCCAGCTGAGAAGTGGGCGGAGCCGGCCGGGGTCTGACGGCCAGAACTGTCCCGGGGCAAGCCAGAGCCGGGTGCCCGCCGGCAGGCCCAGGTAGATGGCGCTGGCCACCGACGACGTCCTGTTACTGTCCCTGAACCAGCCGGTCTCGCTCGCGACGGCACTGAGGTCGGCTGCGCGTTCGGCCATTCGGCGCACCCACTGTTCGACGTGCTGCTCGGCTGCGAGGAAGTCGCGCTTGCTGTTGTTGCACTTCGGGTGGGCGGCCACCAGATTGTCGAGTCCGTCATCTGGGAAGCGCGACCACGGGACGAAATGGTCAACGTCCACAGGCCCGACCAGTTGATCGCCGCAGTAGAAGCACAGGCCTCCCTGGAGTTCCCGAAGCGGGCCGCGGACGGGATCGAGCGGGACTCGTTCCGGGCCGAACAGGAATCGCTCGAGGTCAGCCTCGGGAAGCGCGTTCATCCTGGCGACCATGACGGCCCATTCGCGGTGAAAGATCGGGCGGAGCACGCCGTTGAGGCGAATCAGGTTCTCTGCGATGCCCGGCCTCAGCAACAGCCGATTGTCGAAGCCCTGGCGGGTCGCGTCATCGTCTGCGCCCGCGGCACGCAACCGCTGGTACGTTCTGACGGTCGCCTGCCGAATCTGGTCCGTCCAGTTGTACTCGTACAGAAACCGATCCTCGTGGGTGTCGAGCCGCTGAAGGCGCGGGATCGGCATGTCGATCAGCTTCCATTCGACCTCATCCAGCAGCCGTTCGTAGGCTGTCGCGTGGCGCTGCCTGAACCGCTGAACGGTGTCGGTCTGGGCGTCGGCATGCCCGGCGCGCGCTTCGACGACGGCGCGCAGAATCTCGGCCTGCTGACCGGGACGGTTGCCGCCCTGGCGCAGCGTCCCGTGCGTGCCGTAGGGCATCGCGTGTGCCCAGTAGAGCTCTATGACCTTCGCTGCCAGCTGTCGCGTGGTCAGCGTCTCGGGCGGCACACCCTTAGTCGACGTCTTCTCGATGCACAGGTCCAGAATGGCGATGAACAGCGCGAACTTGTACGTGGCTGAGAAGCTGCCCTCATTCAGGATGCCGAGGACACGTTCGGCCAACGCGATGGCGTCGTTGTCCCTGGCGTTCAATTGCGGCTCCAGTAGTCGGCCAGCTCGGGCAACACCCAGCGCACGCCGCCACGCGGGTCCTCGACATCGCCCTCATACCGCGGGATGACGTGCACATGGACGTGGCCGATGGTCTGGCCGGCAGCCGCACCGACGTTGACGCCGACGTTGTAACCGGCAGGGGAGTGGCGTTCGTCGAGAAGGGCCTTTACCGCCGGCAGCAGTCCCCAGATCGCGGCCTGTTCGGTGGCGTTCAGCTCGAACAGGTCGGCGACGTGCCGGCGCGAGATGACGAGCGTATGGCCAGCACTCACGGGGTACGCATCGAGGAACGCGACGGCGTGTTCGTTCGCGGCAAGCACGCCGCGGCCAGCAGCGGCAGCGCAGAGCGGACACGATGCGTCCATGGCGCGGATTCTAGCAGGTTCACGAACAAGCACGTGGTGGCGCTCGACGACCCGGTCCAGTCGATGGACCCGGCCCGCGTCGAAGGCCTCGCCCGCGTCCGCCGCGCGGCATCGAAGCGGCGTGTATGGACGCGCTGGTCATCGACCGGACTGAGCGGGAGTGGAGGCGGTAGGCGGGAACCGCGTCGACCAGGTAAGGCGCTGTAAGGGCCTTGTCGGCTACGAGGGCTCGCCGTCCGACAACTCCCGCTCGAGTTGGTCGAGCGGCGGCAGGATCGACGCGATGGCGGTGCGGACGGCGGGCAGGTCGCTGGTGGGTTCCCGCGGGTCCTTCTTCACAGGGGTCTGGCCTCTCGAAGGATGCGCCGCCGAAGTAACCAATACAAGCCGTCCTCGGTCACCACGTCGACGCGGCGCCCGAGTAACCGCTGCAGGTCTGCCACAAACGCCGCCGGGAACCACGGGCTCGTCTGCTCGGCGGCCGACACGAGCAGGTCGATGTCGCTGGCATCTGTCGCCTCCCCGCGGGCGACGGAGCCGAACACTCGCACGTCCCGCGCGCCGTGGCGCTCGGCAAGGCGGAGGATCTCGTCGCGATTGGCCTGAAGGAGGTCCGTAGTCGTCATGGCGTTCTTGAGCTCGGCTCTTGTGCATATTCTACGCCGGGACCGGCCCGGCTGGCTGGTTCGACGTGGCGACGCTGGTCATCGACCGGACCGAGCGGGAGTGGAGGCGGTAGGGGCGGGAAGGAAAGGAGCTGACGTGGGGGCTGGCTTCAGCCAGCCCCGGGGAGACCGAACGTGTTGCATCAGTCGCGGGTGCGACCGGCCCTTGGCTTCGACTGAGGCTTGGCGCGCGCCGGCTGCGTGCGCTTGCCGGCCACCCTCCGTCCGACGAGGGTGTCGTAGTCCCCATGGGAGCCAATCCAGAACCAGACAAGATCGCCGTTGGCCGCCTCGACCGCGAGGGCGCGATAATGGAGGCCGACACGGGCAGACCAGAACTGTCCGATCCGCTTGAGTTGCAGAGAACGATGCGAGGGGTCGTTCCGAAGCAGCGCGAAACTTCGGTCGGATTGCTCCCGAACCCCGGTGGGTAACTTGCGGTAGCAGCGCCAGAATCGGGCCGTGGCGAAGTGCTTCACAGCTCGCGCGTGCGACCTGCCTGGTGGTCCCGAAGGGCTTCGCGAGCCAGTACGTCGAGGCTACCGGATGCCGCGTCCTGTTCGATGCGGCGGTCCCACACGGCGGCGTCGTAGTCAGCGAACCACTTTCGAAACCGCGCCAAATCCCTCTTGGGAAGTCGCTTCACGGCCCCAGTGATCTCGTCAACGGTCGTCATGCTGACAGCCTACTCCTCCCGTCGCGGGTTCGCAATCCGGTCCGGTTCGGCACTGCGGGCTCCTGGCCTGACGCTCCTTGTCGGCCGAGACGAGCTGGCCGCGCTGGTCATCGACCGCACCGAGCGGGAGTGGAGGCGTTAGGGGCTACTCGTTTGCGACGTCCGCCCACAGCGCCGCAAGCTCCAGCTCGATCTCTGTGAAGGGTTCCGCGCGAACCACCTCATCATTCACGTGCGTCGCGAGAATCGTCCACCGTCCGTGCTCCAGGCGCAACACCTCGAGCGTGCGCGCAAGGGGATCGACCAGCCACGCATGCGCCACCTGCTCGCGCGCGTAGATGGCGAGCTTCCTGGCGCGGTCAAGCTGGGCGGTAGACGGCGAGAGGATCTCACACACCCAGTCGGGCGCGAGCGTGAGGAATGGGGCATCCGGGATCGCCGGAAGCCGGGTGCGGCGCCACCCAGCAAGGTCAGGAACCAGGATGTCCTGACCGAAGTGGACTTCGGGCTCATCGAGAATCCACCAGCCACCGGGTCCGCCTCGACCGTCATCGAACGGCGGCACCAGCCTGGCTCCGAGCAGGGAGCCTGCTCGGGCATGGCGAAGCGCCGGTCGTGGCGTGGCATGGAGCTCGCCGTCGACGATCTCGGCGACCTGGATGTCCGGCAGTGCCACCAGATCGTCGTACGTTGCCGGCCGATCGAACGGTGGGACTCGTGGCATGGGCTGCATCATACATCGTCGATCGCACAATCGATGCCGCGTCGACGCTGCGCGCGACGTGGCCGAATTCGCTGCCTGGTGAACCAGACGTCGCAGAATCCGCAACGCCTGGATCTGGAAGATGTGGCAGTTCGTGCCACGGGCCGAGTCCGGAGGGCGCGAGCGCGCAGTCTGGTTTTCCCTCCGGACGTCGTAAGATGTCCTGCAATCAGGAGGATCGCACGTGGCAGACGGTCAGACGCTGGTGGTGGTGACTCACGTGATCGCGGCGGCGCCCGAAGCGGCATTCGACGCATGGCTCGACGCGGCGCACGCCGGCGCCTGGCTCTTTGCCACGCCCACCGGCCGCGTCGTCGACGTGGCGATCGACCCGGTCGTCGGAGGCACGTTCCGGATCACAGATCGGCGCGATGGCGACGATGTCCTGCACGTCGGCACCTTCCTCGAGCTGGACCGTCCCGCCCGCCTCGTTTTCGAGTTCGGCGTGCCGAAATACTCCGAGGCCCGCGACCGCGTGACGGTGACGATGGCGGAGGCCGGAGCGGGGTGTGAGGTGACGCTGACTCACGCGTTGACGCCCGGGATGGAGGAGTGGGCCGATTCGGTGCGCGAAGGCTGGACCGGCATTCTCGCAGGGCTCGCGCGTGAACTCGAACGCGCGGCGACACCGGCCGGGAGGGCGTGGGTGCGCTGGTCCGACGAGTTCCCGGGGGCCGTGACGGTGTGCAACGCGCAGGGGGTCATCCTCGAGATGAACGACAAGTCGGCGAAGACGTTCGCGGCCGACGGTGGCCGCGCCCTCATCGGATCCAACCTGCTCGATTGCCACCCGGAACCGTCGCGCACGCTCGTGGCCGACCTGCTCGCGCGCCCTCGCGTCAACGCCTACACGATCGAGAAGCGTGGCGTCCGTAAGCTTATCTACCAGGCGTCATGGTTCGAAGGAGGCGTGTTCGGCGGGCTGGTCGAGTTGTCCCTGGAGATCCCCGCCGATATGCCGCACTTCGTGCGAGAGGGGTAGTAGCGCCCCTACCGCGCGTACATGTCGATCACACGCTCGATCGCGCGCCGGCACACGCGGCAGAACCCCACATCGTCTCGCGTGAACATGATGCAGTCGGTCTCGGACCGGTAGAGGCCCTTGGCCTCGTACGCCGCGCCCTCGAAGGCGCCAACCTTCTTCGAGTGCGGCATCGACGAGAGAAATGGAGTCTCCCACGCCTTCTGCGCGGCAAAGAGCTTGTCCATTTCCGACTCTGGCGCGCCAGCCGCCCGGAGCTTGCGCCGCTCGGCCTGGACCTCGCGCGACTTGGCTTCGTACGCGTCTTTGTCCCACGGCGTCGGCAGCGGAGTGCCGGGCGCGACAAGGTCTTTCCACTTCAGCTCGGCCGGATCGTGCAGCGCTGTCACGTTCGGCTCCCATGGTTCGATCTTCTCGCCGCCCGTCTCGTACGCCACGTCCGACGTGTAGTACTCGTCGGCAAGCGCCGCAAAGTGATGGCCGAACTCGTGCACGAAGATGTACTCTGCCGATCCCGTATCCACCGCCACGGTGGCGTGATCGTTGAAGATGCCGCCGCCGCCGTAATAGCTGTTGTTGATGAGGATCTCCACCGCGTCGTACGGGGCGGCGGACGCGACGTCACGCCAGCCGCGATTGTCGAGGCTCATGGCGTACCGCTCGCTGTCGAATACGTTGTAGGTGACACCCATCTGGGTGCGCCGCGCTTCGCCCGTGCGCGGATTGTTGGCGCCGCTCTGTGCCGTCGGCAGGTCGATGGCGCGCACGTTAAAATCGCCGCGGCGGCTCTTGTACGGTTCGACCGAAAACATGACGTCCACGAGCCGCTTGACGTCGGCGTGGAACTTCGGCAACTCGGCTTCGGTGTACCCCTCGCCCAGCAGCAGCAGGTCCACCTTCGTGGCCGGCGGGCCGCTTTCGAAGACCGTCCAGACCTTGCCCAGGGGGGCCAGACGCCCCGGGTTCACCTGACGGGACGCGGGGTCGATCACGGTGGACCAGCATTCGCGGAACGCATTCCGGCCGTCGCGTTTCTTCAGGACAACCTGCACCTCACGCCGCGGCCAGGGGAACCGGATCGATTCGTGAAACGTCCCCGGACCCGACTTCGCTTCCGGCGTCGTGGTCCACTCGGCAAAGATCGACGCGAATCCGCGCGAGTAGATAACCTGGTTCGTTTGCCGATCGATCACCTCGACGAAGTAGGTGCCGAGATTGGTGTCGTCGACGAGACGTGTGCGGCTGCCAGCCCACGGGCCGTCGTTCACAATCCGCTCGACGGCCACCGACTCGCCAGCCGGCCCGCCGGAGTGGAAGTAGTCGACACGCATCGTGTCGCCGGTGAATAACGTGTCGAAGGGGCCGGCCGTGCCGGCAGGTGTGGACGTCATCGAAACCACCAAAATGCAGACGACAAGAATCAGCATGCGGGCACGCATAGACACCTCGTTCGTGGGGCCTGAAACAGTATAGGCGGAAGGCCCGCGGCCCGGGGTAGAATGGCGGGTCTGTCGAAAGGCGTCATACTAGGCTGTGTCGTACTACCTCCCATCACTCGCTCGTCTCGGTCGTTTGGTGCCACGCCTCGCCGTGGTCTGCCTGCTGCTGGCCGGGCCGGCGTCGGCGCAAGAGCCGGGAGGGCCCGAGTCGTCTGCCGGAAGCCTCGCGCCTGCGCTGCCGGCGACGGTGACCCGCGACGCCGACGGACGCGTGACCGTCCGCGCCGTGAGGGTGGCGCGGCCGATCGTGCTGGACGGCGTCCTGGATGAGGACGTCTACCGGGAACTGCAGCCCATCGACGGGTTCATCCAGCAGGAGCCAAAAGAAGGCGAACCTGCGACGCAGAAAACCGATGCGTGGGTGGTATACGACGACCGGAACATCTACGTCGGCGCGCGGTGCTGGACCACGGATCCGTCCCGCATCGTGGCCAACGAAATGCGGCGCGACGGGTTCGCGATCTTCCAGAACGACAACTTCGGCGTGTTCTTCGATACGTTCCACGACGGCCGCAACGGCCTGTTTTTCTACACCAATGCCCTCGGCGCGTTGTCGGACCAGGCCGTCAGCGACGAGCGCGATACCAATCGCGACTGGAACACGGTCTGGGACGTACGCACACAGCGGTTCGATCAGGGCTGGACCGTCGAGATGGTGATCCCGTTCCGGTCGTTGCGCTATGCCGCGCCCGGCCCCCAGGTGTGGGGCATCCAGTTCCGGCGCGTCGTGCGCGGGGCCAACGAGTTCTCGTACCTGACGCCGATGCCAGCGGCCTTCACGCAGCGCGCGATCGTCCGCGTCTCGCAGGCCGGCACGCTGGTGGGGCTCGAGACGCCGCCGGCAGCGCTCAACCTCGAACTGAAGCCGTTCACGCTGGGGAGCGTCGAGTCGGACCTCAGCGTGGCCCAGCCGTTCCGCAACCAGGCGGGCGCCGACGTCGGCTTCGACGCGAAGTACGCCATGAAGAACGGCCTCGTGGCCGACCTGACGGTCAATACCGACTTCGCCCAGGTTGAAGACGACGAGCAGCAGGTGAACCTCACCCGCTTCGGCCTGTTCTTCCCGGAACGGCGCGAGTTTTTCCTCGAAGGCGCGGGCCTCTTCGCGTTCGGCGGGGCCAGCGTCAGCCCGCGCGGCGGGGGCGGGGGACCGCCCAGCAACACGCCGATTCTGTTCTACAGCCGGCGCGTGGGGTTGTTCGAGGGCGACACCGAATCGGGCAGTGTGCCCATCCTGGCCGGGGGCCGGGTCACGGGGCGCGTGGGCAAGTACAGCATAGGGCTGATCGACATCCAGCAGCGGGCATCCTCTGCCCTGGGCGCGCCCGCGACGAATTTCGGCGTGGTGCGGGTCAAACGGGACCTGCTCAAGCAGAGCAGCGTCGGCGTGATGTTCGCCAACCGCTCCCGCTCGGCAGACTCGACGGGCGCCAACCAGACGTACGGGCTCGACGGCTCCTTCACGTTCCACCGCGACATCACCATCAACACGTACTACGCCCGGACGCGGACTGAAGGCCTGGGCGGCCGCGACGCCAGCTACCGGGCCGACGTCAGGTACGAAGGGGATCGGTACGGTGTCTCTGCCGAACACCTGACCGTCCAGGAGCACTTCAACCCGGAATCCGGGTTCCTCCGGCGCGAAAACTTCCGGCGCAACTTCGCGAGCCTCCGGTTCAGCCCGCGGCCATCCGGGCCGAGCGCGGTCCGGAAGTACCACTTTGAAACCGCGTTCGACCACTTCACCGACAACAACGGCAGGCTGGAATCCCAGCAGGCCCGGGCGGAAGTGGGCATGCTGTTCCAGAGCGGTGACGAATGGCGTGTCGAGGCGTCCAGCAACTACGAGTATCTGTCCGAGCCATTTGAAATCGAGGCCGGACTGTGGCTGCCCAACGGCGGCTACCGGTTCAGCGAAGTCGAAGCGCGGTACCAGATCGGGCCGCAGCGCCGGCTCAACGGCACCGTGTGGGCGGGGGGCGGCCAGTTCTACGACGGCACCCGCACCCAGATCGGCTACCGGGGCCGCGTCGAACTGACGTCCCGGCTCGGCATCGAACCCGGCGTGACGTTCAACTGGGTGAACCTGACGGATGGGTCGTTCCTGGCGAAGCTCCTCACCGCCCGCGTCAACTACAACGTCTCGCCGCGGCAGGCACTCTCGGCGCTCGTGCAGTACAACTCGGCCGGCAGCGTCATCGGCGCGAACCTGCGGTACCGCTGGGAATTCCAGCCGGGGTCAGACCTGTTCGTCGTCTTCAACGAAGGACGCGACACCACGCCCGGCGTGCGGCGCTCGGAACTCAGCAACCGCACCTTCGCCATCAAGGTCACGCGGTTGTTCAGATTTTAGGATCGGCCAACCGCCGATGTAACCTAGATCCATGTTCGGACGAAGAACCAGCGGCTCGGTGGTCTGTGTGTCGTGCGGGAACCTCGTCGGGGTCAACGACGACAAGTGCTACATCTGCGGGCGCCGCAATCCGGGCCTGTGGGGTTATGCGCCCCTGCTCCGGAAGCTCGGCAACGACATGGGGTTCGTGCCCCTGGTCGTCACCGGCTCGATCGGCCTGTACGTGGCGGCACTGCTGGCGTCGGGCGAAAACATCCGGATGGGCGGTTTCACGTCGTTCCTCGCGCCCAGCACGCTGAGCCTCTTCCTGTTCGGCGCCAGCGGCGCCACGCCGGTGTTCGAATACGGCCGCTGGTGGACGGTGCTGAGCGCCGGCTGGCTGCACAGCGGGATCCTGCACATCCTCTTCAACATGTTGTGGGTGCGTCAGCTCGGTCCGGCCACGGCCGAAATGTACGGTGCCGGCCGCATGGTCATCATCTACATCCTCGCGGGCGTGCTGGGGTTTGCCGCCAGTTCGACGGCCGGGGCGCTGCTGAGCTGGATGCCGATCTACTTCCTGCGTGGCGCAGGGTTCACGGTAGGCGCGTCCGCCGGGATCTTCGGGTTGCTCGGCGCGCTGGTGTACTACGGCCGCCGCTCGGGCAGCAGCATGACCCGGCGCGAAGCGCTGCAGTACGCGCTGATGATGGGCCTGTTCGGCCTCTTCATGCCCGGCATCGACAACTGGGCACATGCCGGCGGTTTTGTTGGCGGATACTTGGTGGGCCGCTATCTCGACCCGCTCACACCCGAGCGCATCGACCACATGCTCATCGCCGTCGTGCTGATCATGGCGTCGGTCGTGTCGGTGGCGGTATCCATCCTGCACGGACTGGCGCTGTTTCGGTAGAGGCTAGAGGCTAGAGGCTAGAGGCTAGAGGCTAGATTGTTCCCTAGCCCCTAGCCCCTAGCCCCTAGCCCCTAGCCCCTAGCCCCTAGCCCCTAGCCCCTGACGCATTACTTGACATTCCTAAGAATCCCCAGCAGGAAGTTCCAGTACTTCTCCACCGTGTCGATGTAGATCTTCTCGTCGGGCGAATGTACGCCTTCGAGCGTCGGCCCGAACGACACCATGTCCATCCCGGGGTACTTCTCGCCGATGATGCCGCACTCGAGTCCGGCATGGACGGCCTTCACCTCGGGCTCCTTCCCGTAGAGCTGCTTGTAGGTGGCCACGGCGGTCTTCAGGATGGGGGAGTCGAGGTTCGGCTTCCATCCGGGATAGCCGTCCGACCCGCTCACGGTCGCGCCGGCAAGCTCGAAGACGTGTTTCACGGTCTGCGTGATCTCGCCGATCTCCGACGCCACCGAGCTGCGCTGGCTCGTCTGAATGACGATGTCCTTCTTGGAGGTGGTGATGACGGCGAGGTTGGTCGAGGTCTCGACCAGCCACGAGATGTCCGCGCTCATCTTGATCACGCCGTGGGGCAGGGCCGAGATGCCCATCGTCAGCTTCTTCTGCAGTGCCTTCTTGACGACCTTGCAGCGGCCCTTGTACTTGCCCGCCGTCACCTCGAGGGTCGGCTCCACCGACGCCAGTTCGGCGCGCACGACGTCGTTGAGGGCAGCGACGGCCTTCATCGCGTCATCGAGTTTCTTCTTGGGCACGAACACCAGCGCCACGGCGTCGCGCGGGATCGCGTTGCGCTTGTTGCCGGCGTCGAAACGGGCCAGGCGGGCACCGTACTCGCCGAGCGCCAGAATCACGCGATTCATGATCTTGATGGCGTTGCCGCGGCCCTTGTCGATTTCCAGGCCCGAGTGCCCGCCCTTGAGGCCGCCCACCTTGAGCTCGACGCCCACCGTGCCCGCCGGGGCGGCTTCGGTTTCGAGAGCCCAGGTGCCCGTCGTGTCGCGGCCGCCCGAGCAGCCGACATACAGCGCGCCTTCTTCTTCCGAGTCGAGATTCAGCAGCGTGCGGCTCTGCAGCAGGGTGGGGTCGAGTTCCCGCGCGCCGGTCAGGCCGGTTTCTTCGTCAACGGTGAAGAGGAACTCGAGGGGGCCGTGCACCAGCGACTTGTCGGCCATGATGGCGAGGTTCGTGGCCACGGCCACGCCGTTGTCGGCGCCGAGCGTCGTGTCGTCGGCCATCATCGCGTTGCCCTTGCGGACGAGCGTGATCGGGTCTTTCAGGAAGTCGTGTTTCTTGGTGGGCCGCTTTTCGGGGACCATGTCGAGGTGTCCCTGCAGGCAGACTGTCGGGCGCTTTTCGTAGCCGGGTGAGGCGGGTTTGCGGACGACGACGTTGCCCGTCTTGTCGCGCGCACTCTCGAGACACAGCTTCTTCGCGGTCTCGATGACGTACGCCGCGGCAGCCTCTTCGTGCTTGGACGGGTGCGGGATCTGGCAGTACTCGGCAAAGTAGCGCCACAGCCCTTCGGGTTTCAGTCCCTGGATCGCGGATGACATCGTCTATCTCCTTGAGAGGTTACGTCACGCAGCCGAGCCGCACGGGCGGCACTCCTGAGAATCTAGCACACTGGGGGCTCGGGACATGGGACATGGGGGGGCGGGGAGGAAGTAGTCAGTAGACAGTAGTCAGTAGGGAGCCCGGAGCCTGGCGCCCCCTAATCCCTAATCCCTAATCCCTAATCCCTAATCCCTAATCCCCAGCTACAATGCCCCCCATGACCATCTCTCCTGAACTCCAGTCCGCCGCCCTGATTGCCGTTCGCGACTGCATGGGCGTCCAGCCCGGCGAGCGCGTGCTCGTCGTGACCGACGCTCCGCTGCGCCTGATCGGCTATGCGTGCCACGACGCCGCTCGCTCACTTGGAAACGAGGTGGTGCTGGTCGAGATGCCGCCCAGGGCCAGCAACGGGGCCGAACCGCCGGCCGAAGTGGCCTGGCTGATGACGCAGTTCGACGTGGTGCTGTGTCCGACCTCCAAGTCGCTCACGCACACCGATTCCCGCCGCGCGGCCAGCGCCAAAGGCGTGCGCGTGGCGACCTTGCCGGGCGTCACCGAGGAGGTGATGGTCCGCTGCATGAACGCCGACTATCACACGATTGCCGAACGTACCTTCCGGATCTGCGACCTCATGCGGCAGACCCAGACCATCCGCGTGACGGCGCCGGCCGGCACCGATATCACCATGCCCATCACCGGCCGCGAGGCACACGCCAGCTCGGGCCTGTTCCGCGAAAAAGGGCTGTGGGGCAACCTGCCCACGGGCGAAGCGTACCTGGCACCCCTGGAGGGTCTGTCGAACGGGATCGTTGTCGTCGACGGTTCGATGGCGAGCGTCGGCATGGTCGATCAGCCCATCCACATCGTCGTCAGGGACGGGTACGCCACCGAGATTACCGGCGGCGCGTCGGCCAGCAAACTCATCGCCCTGCTCGAGCCCCACGGCAAAGACGCGCGCACCGTGGCCGAGTTCGGCGTCGGGACCAACGATAAGGCCATCCTGACCGGGGTCATCCTGGAAGACGAGAAGGTGATGGGGACCATCCACATCGCCTTCGGGGACAACAAGTCCATGGGCGGGTCGGTCCGCGTGGCCAGCCACCTGGACGGCCTGATCAAGCAGCCGTCGGTGTGGTTCGACGACCGGCAGGTGATGAAAGACGGCCACTTGCTGGTGTAGACGGGCGTCCAGCCGCCCCCCCCGCGTGGGGTCAGACCTTGAAATGCCAGTTTTCGGGCAGACAACCTACGGTTGAACAC
>CAYJPV010000019.1:51429-58670 GCA_964372095.1 uncultured Vicinamibacterales bacterium
AACCACCCCCCCCCCCCCAAAACCCCCCCACCCCCCCCCCCCCCCCCCCCCCACGGAACCTTCGCGCCCGCCGGTGCGTTAGCCACTCCAGGTGGACCAACTCGAACTGACGACCCTGATCGCGCGCTGCCGGGCTGGTGACGAACTGGCCTGGGAGGCGTTTGTCCGCCAGTTGCAGGGCCGCGTCTACGCCCTGGCGTATTCCTACGTCGGCGAACGCGAAGACGCCCGCGACCTGGCCCAGGAGATCTTCATCCGCCTCTTCGAGACCCGGGACCGCTGGGCCGACGGGCCGGAGTTCATGCCCTGGCTCATCCACGTCGCCCGGAACCGCTCCGTCGACTTCCTCCGCCGCCGCAAGGTCCGCCGTCCGGCGGTGGCGGTGCAGGAAGACGAAGGATTCCAGCTGCCTGACCGCCAGCCAGACCCCGAGGCCCGGACCGTGGAAGCGTCCCGGCGCTCGGTGCTGCACGCGGCGCTGCGGGGCCTGTCGGCCCTGAGCCGCGAGATCATCGTCTTGCGCGATGTCCACGGCCTGTCCGTCCAGCACGTGGCGGCTACGCTGGGCGTGCCGGTGGGCACGGTAAAGTCGCGAGCCAGCCGGGCGCGAGCCGAACTGGTGGCCCGCGTGCGTGCCCTGGGCGGCGAGGCGCGCGCAGGAGCTGCGGAACCATGACCTGCGATCAATTCCGCGAAACGCTCGTGGTCCTGGATGACCCCGGGGCGTCACTGGCGGCGGGCGGCGCGCTGGCCGGCCACACGGCGGCGTGCGCCTCGTGCCGGGCGTGGGCGGGGCGTCTTGCCGATGGCGCCGCCCTCTGGCATGAGCAGAACGCGTCTTCGCTGACCGCGGCGGTGCTGGCCCAGACCACGGGCCCGGCGTGCGAACGCGCCCGGCTGCTGCTGGCCTCAGCGGCTGACGACGAACTGGCGCCCGACGACCGCCTCCTCGTGGGGGGACACCTCGAGCGGTGCGCAGACTGCCGGACCTTTGCGGCGGTATGGGACTCGGTAGCGGCCGCATTGCCCTCGCTGGCGGTGCTCGAGCCGGACGCGGCGTTCGTGGACGACGTCCTGGCGCGCACATCCCGCCAGCCCCCGTGGCGGTGGTGGGCTGACGACCTGCGGGCCGCGTGGCTGCGGGTGGTCGAGCGGCCCAGGTTTGCGTGGGAGGTGGCCTACGTCTGCACCCTGTGCTGGCTGCTGGTCTTCGGCAATCCGATTGCGGCCTTCGACTGGACGACGGCCCGCGTCGGGGCTGTCGCCCGAGAAGCCGTCATCAAGTCGGGTCAGATTCCCGAGATCGGGGCGATCTCGGAGATCCGGAAGGCCGTCCCGGCCTGGCCCGGTCGCGAAGGCGTGGTCCGCAAGGCCGAACGGCTGGTGGGCGATCCCGCGGCCGTCACGTCCGCGGCGCAGAGCGTGTGGGAACGAAGCGCGGCCTGGGGCGGTGCGCAGGTCGATCGCCTGTTCGAGGCCCTGACGTCCACCTGGCAGTCGGTCGTGGCCTGGGTTGCCGGGCTCTTCACGTCGTCGCCCGAGGCGCCCGCCGCGCCGACCGAACCTCCCGCCGCGCTGGCGCGTTAGAGCAAGTGAACGTCGCCAAGGAGCACACATGAGCCACGAACCTGAAGCCGCACCGCCCGTTGCCGATGGCCGCCCCAGAGTCTACGGAGAGCCCCGGGACCGTTACGTCGACGACCCGCGCCGCAAACGTCCGCTATACGCCGCGATTCTGGCGTTGATGCCCGGGTTGGGCCACATCTACGTGGGGTATTACCGCCAGGCGTTCCAGAACATCCTGGTGGTGTGTTTCACCATCCTCCTGCTGTCGAGCGGTGCGTTCGACCGTATGGAGCCGCCCTTCGGCCTGTTCCTGGCGTTCTACTGGCTCTACAACATCGTCGATGCCGTGCGCCGGGCGAACCTCTACAATCAGGCGCTGGCGGGCCTCAGGGTGATGGACCTGCCGGACGACGTGGCGTCGCCGCTGCCGCTGCCGTTCCGGTTCGGGTCGCTGGGAGGCGGGATCGCGTTCATCGTGGTCGGCCTGATCCTGTTCTCGCACACGATGTTCCGGTGGTCGCTCGACTGGGTGGGCGACTGGTGGCCGATGGGGCTGGTGGCCGTGGGCGCGTGGCTGGTCTACGAAGACCTCAAGAACCGGGCGCTGAAGGCGGCAAAGAGCCCGGGCGGCTACGACGCCGAATCGTAGGACCGCCGCGCCGCCGCCCGCCTTCGGGATTCGCGGCCCTGATTACAGAAACGTCAGCTGCCGCCCGGTATCGCCGGGCGGCAGCGGCCCGTTCCGCAGCGCTCCATCCGCCGTCATCCACCCGCCCCGGCCAGCCAATCCGTGCCCTGAAGCGGGACAGGCGCCTCGTAATCTGACACCGGATTCACCTTCCCGCGGACCGCTTCTCCGGAAATTCCCGCTAATCCCAGGCCCTGAACTGACCGATACTGCTGGTGTAGATTTTGCGTGCAACCAGGTGGCGTCGTGTCACTGTGTTGTCACCAGCAGTACCGGGAAGGACGGTTGCGTGAATCGTTGGGAGCGCGGTTTTTCGTTGGTCGACGTGCTGGCCACGGTTGCCCTCATGGGGGTGCTGGCAGCTATTGCCGTGCCGACGGTCGGGACCGCCCTGAATGATATGCGGGCCAACGCGGGCGTGCGCGCCGTGCAGGGGCAGTTGCGTGTGGCGCGCGACGCGGCCATCGCCAAACGTCGTGTCATCGAGGTGCAGTTCGTCGGGACCTCCGAGGTTCGCAGTACGCGGCTGGAAGGGACGACCCGCACAATCCTGCAGACCGTCTTCCTCGAGAACGGGATGGAGTTCCGGCTGACTCCAGGCGTGCCCGACACGCCCGACGCCTTCGGAGCGGGAAGTGCCGTGAGCTTTTCCGGGCTGACGACGGTCTTCTTTCAGCCCGACGGGAGTCTGACGGACGCTCAGGGTGTGCCGGTGAGCGGAACCGTGTTCCTGGGCCACCAGAGCCGGCCGCTGTCGGCGAGGGCCATCACCGTGCTGGGACCCACTGGACGCGTGCAGGGGTACCGGTGGGACAGCCGGACGTGGCAGCGGCTGTGAGGGGAGGTGCCGTGACAACAACACTCCTCCGGAATTCTGTGGGGGGTCACGAACGAGGGTTCACGATTCTCGAGAGTCTGGTTGCCGTCTCGATTCTCGCGGTGGGACTCCTCGGGCTGGCCGCCGTGCTGGCCTCAGGATTGACCAAGCTCTCCGAGTCTCCGACCGACCTCATTGCCCGCCAGCGCATTTCCGAGGCCATCGAGAGTGTCTACATGGCCCGTGATACGCAGAAACTGACCTGGGCCCAGGTGCGCAACGTCAACGGGGCGACGGGCTCCGATGGCGGCATCTTCCTGGACGGTCCTCAGCAACTGCGCGCGGTCGGAGCCGACGGCCTTGTGAACACCGCCGACGATGGCGCGGTCGAGACCCTGGTGGAGCCCGGGCCTGACGGCATGCTGGGCACGGCGGACGACATTACCGTGCCGCTGAGCCAGATCACCCGGGAGATTCGTATCCGCGACGTGACCGGGTCGCCCACGCTCCGTGAACTGACGGTGACGGTGAAGGTCAGGAGCATGCGCGGCGAACGGACCTATACCATTTCCACCATGGTGTCCTCCTATGCGTAGCACGGGATGCACCTGCCGCCCGGTGATGCCGGTCCGCGAGTCCGGCTTCGGCCTGACCGAGTTGCTGGTGTCGATGGCGCTCGTGGCCGTCGTACTGGCCGGATCGTTCCGGGCGTTCGACGACGCCCGCGTGGCGTCCGAAGTGGGGGCGCTCATGGTGGACGGCAGCCAGAACCTGCGAATGGCTGTTGTTCTGATCACGCGTGACGCCATGCAGACGGGCCGGGAGTTGCCCAGTGGGGGGATCCCGATTCCGCGGGGGCCCGGTGTGGCCCCGATCCGGCGGCCCGGGCCTCCCGGCGATGTGCTGACGCTGCCGGCGGACTGGACGACGCTGCCCTCGATCTGTCCCGGGAACAGCCTGGGGCCGCGGGTCAACGACGTGCCGACGGACATCATGTCGGTTCTGTACGCCGACGCCACGCTGCTGCTCAACGAGTACCCGCTCACGAACATCATGGCTGACGGCTCGCGCATGACCGTGGACAGCCGGACCGCCATCAACGACCCGCGAACGGGGCTGCGTCCCGGCGATCTGATCCTGTTCACCAACTCGATTGGCAACGCCGTTCAGACCGTCACGTCGGTGATCGGCCAGAACGTGTATTTTGCGAGCGGTGATGCGAACGACGTGTTCGGGTTCAATCAGCGGACGGCGACATCGGGCAGCATCGTGCAGATTCGGAGCGGCGCGGTCTTCCCGACGACGTCCGCCACGCGCGTCACGATGGTGTCGTACTACCTGGACACGACCACCGCCGCCGGGCAGTTCCGCCTGATGCGGCAGGAAGCGTTCCAGCCCGCGCGGCTCATCGGCATCGGTATCGAGAACGTCCAGTTCACCTACGACATCGTCGACGGCAGCACGAACCCCACAAACCAGGTCGCCGCGGTGGCGCCGTACAGCCCCTCGCAGATCCGGAAGGTCAACCTCTTCTTGGCCAGCCGGTCCGAGCGGCAGTTGCGGCAGACCGGCCGGCAGGTGCGCTCGTCGATCAGCACGCAGGTCACCCTGCGCAGCATGTCGTTCATGGACCGATACAGGTAGGTCAGCCCATGCATCCCCGATCCCGCAACTCCGAACACGGTGTCGCCCTTATCGCAGTGCTGCTGCTGATGATGCTGGTGTCCGCGGTGCTGGCGGGCTTTGTGTCGATCATCGTGAGCGAGCAGCGCCTGCAGGTGGTTGAGCAGGGCCGGAGCGAGGCTTTCTACGCGGCGCACGGCGGCATCGAGAAGCTCACCTCGGACCTCGGGCAGCTGTTCGGCGTGACGTACGCGCCACGGGCCAGCCAGGTGACGGCGCTGGCGTCGACCCCGCCGGTGTTTCCCGGCATCACGTTTCCAACGACGTCCGAAGGAGCCGGCTACGGCATCGCGTTCACGCCCGACGCCACCGGGAATCCCGGCTCATCGTCGCGATCCATTACCTCGGGTCCATTCCAGGGTTTCATGGGGCTGGTGACGCCGTATACGTTGTCGGTGACGGCGCGGACTCCGGACGGCGGAGAAGCCCGGATGCAGCGGCAGGTGCACACCGTCGGGATTCCGATCTTCCAGTTCGGCATCTTCTCCGAGTCGGACCTCGCCTTCGAACCGGGGCCCGAGTTTACGTTCACCGGGCGCGTGCACACCAACGGCAACCTGTTCCTGGGGGCGGCTTCCGGGCCGCTGACGTTAACCGAGAAGATCACGGCTGTGGGCGAGGTCGTGCGCGCAGCGCTGACGGACGGAGGCACGAACACCTACTCGGACGACAACTGGGTTCGTATCTCGACGGCGCCGGGGTCGTATCGATCGCTCCGGAAGAGCGAAGGCAGCGTCGTTGGCGGTCCGACGTCGTCACGCAACGAGCCGACGTGGACGAATCTCTCTACCGGGACGTACAACGGCAACATCCGCAACGGCCGCACGGGTGCCCGCCGGCTCGAACTCCCGATCGCGACCGCGGCGACGTCCATCGATCTGATTCGGCGACCGTTGGCCGGCGAGAGCGTCACGTCCATGCTGTATGGGGAACGGTACTTCTCGAAAGCCAGCATCCGCATCCTGCTGTCTGACAACGCGACCGATATCTCGACCCTGCCCGGCGTCACCGGCACAGCGCCCGTGCATCTGGGGGCGACGCCACCCTCGGGGTACGTCGTCAATTCGACGCACCCGCCCTTCGCCCTCGCACCCAACAACCCCCACCTGAAGGTGCCCACATCGACGCCGACCGTGGGCGGGTATCTCAAGATCGAGAAGCAGCTCGAGGGTGGTGGCTGGCAAGACGTGACCGTCGAGATCCTGAACCTCGGCATTGCGGGACCCAACCAGCAGCGTACGAGTTGCACGACGCCGAATCCGGACGCGGTGATCAGGATCCAGCGACTGGCCGATCATTCAACGAACTGCAATACCGGCAGTGTCGATCCGACGGCCTACTACCCGCAGACGCTGTTCGATGCGCGGCAGGGCAAACTCCGCGATGTCGAGAATGTGAATACCACTTCGGTGCAGTTGGGCGGCGTGATTCACTACATCGAACTCGATGTCCGGAATCTGTCACGGTGGATCCGGGGCGAGATCGGCTCGACCGGAACCAGCACGGTGAACATCGAGGGATACACGGTGTACTTCTCGGACCGTCGCGGCAACCGTGATGCCGCCGGGCGGGAGACGGGGGAGTACGGCTTTGAGGACTTCGTGAACCTCAATACGCCGGGGTCGGTGAACAACACGCTGGATCCCGGCGAGGACATGAACGAAGACGGGGCTCTGCAGACCTATGGGGCGACGTACGCCGGCGGCGGTCTGGCCTGGCAAAGCCCCCTCGACGGGTCGGCCCGGCCCTGGAGCTCGGTCATTGTCGACCTGGCCAAGAAGAACCCGGCGCGGTTCTTCAGGCGGGCGCTCAAACTCACGAACGGCCAGGCCGGCAATATCATCGCGCCCGGACTGACGGTCGTGTCCGAGAATCCGGTCTACGTCCAGGGCAACTACAACGCCGGGCCGTCGTCCTTCGAGGTCGCCCACGTGGCCTGCGCGATCATCGCCGATGCGATGACACTGCTGTCGAACAGCTGGAGGGACTACAACTCCTACGTCCAGCCGTACCAGTCACAGAACCGGGTTCCCACCACGACCTGGTATCGCATGGCCATCATGGGCGGGAAAGGACAGTTCTTCTCCACGCCGTCATCGAGCCTCATGGGGTCGGACGGAGGCGTCAACAACTTCCTGCGGTTCCTCGAGTTCTGGGACAACCGGACGGTCCACTACCGGGGCTCGTTCGTGAGCCTGTGGTACCACCGGCAGGCGGTGTATCCGTTCCGCGCGGCGTACTCAAGCGGTGCCAACTGCAATACGTACTATCCGCCGGATCGAGATTTCCAGTTCGACACCGACTTCAGGCAGTTCAACCTCCTGCCGCCGCAGACGCCCATGTTCCGCGACGTCAACGTGCTGGGCTTCACGCCGATCCTCTCCACACCGCGGTAGATCTTTCGTACGTAGCCCCGGACCTTTAGGTCCGGGGTCCCCCGGGTCAGAGGCCCGGGGGGACGGACCGAGGTACCACCGTTCATGGGTG
>CAYJPV010000019.1:58680-62768 GCA_964372095.1 uncultured Vicinamibacterales bacterium
AACCCGGGTTATAAATGTCTACGTTCCCCCGGCACATTTCGGGCGGGGGTCCCCGGGCCTAAAGGCCCGGGGCTACGTACCTCGTTCCCAGCTATCATGGGTGCAGCCCCATCCGGGGCCACGTCTTCACCCAGTCGCTGGAGCACAGATCTCATGCTGATCGCGCTACTTGCTGCAGTCCTGTTACTTCAGCCCGCGGCCGCGCCGTCCGCAGGCGCCCAGGAACTCGCGCCGGGCACACGCTACGACACGAAGATCCCGACGCTCGCCCAGGTGGCGGGCCACGGCATCGGCGACGAGTTGTCCACCCCTGAGCAGATCGAGGCGTACCTGCGGGCGCTGCAGGCTGCCGCGCCCGATCGTGCCCGCCTGATCGAGTACGGCCGTACGTGGGAGGGCCGCCCGCTCCACGTGTTCGTCGTCGGAGCCCCGGACCGCATGTCCCGCCTGGACGACATCCGCTCCGGGCTGCGGCGTCTGGCCGATCCGCGCGGACTGGCGCCCGCCGACGCCGACCGTCTGGTGTCCACGCTGCCGGTGGTGGTGTGGCTGATGCACTCGGTGCACGGCAATGAGGTCACGTCGTCCGACGCCGCGCTGGCCCAGGCGTACCACCTGCTGGCGGCCCAGGGCGATGCCCGCGTTGAAGCCATCCTGCGCGAAGCTCTGGTCCTGATCGATCCGCTGCAGAATCCCGATGGCCGCGCGCGGTTCATTGCGACCAACCGGCAGGGGCGCGCGGCCGTGCCCGATTCCGAACCGGCGGCGGTCGAACATGACGAACCGTGGCCCGGCGGCCGGCCGAACCACTACCTGTTCGACATGAACCGCGACTGGCTGGCCCAGTCGCAGGTCGAAACGCAGGGTCGGGCCCGCGTCGGCCTCGAGTGGTGGCCGCAGGTGGTCGCGGACCTCCACGAAATGGGCCCGGACACGACGTACTACTTCGCCCCGCCGGCCGAGCCGTCCAACCCGTACATCACGCCGACACAGCGGGAGTGGCTGACGACATTCGGGCGCGAGAACGCCCGCCAGTTCGACGCGCGCGGGTTCGCGTACTTCGTGCGCGAAGTGTTCGACGCCTACTACCCGGGCTACGGCGATTCCTGGCCGATGTTCCAGGGCGCCGTCGCGATGACCTACGAACAGGCGTCACCCCGAGGCCTGGCATACCGCCGCGACGACGAGTCGATCCTGACGTATCGTGCCGGCGTGGCCCGTCACTTCACGGCGGCGCTGACGACCATGGAGACCGCGGCGAAGAACCGGGAGCGCCTGCTGCGCGACTACCTGGAGTACCGGAGGAGCGCGATTGCCGATGGTGAGCGGGCCGGAGTCCGGGAATACCTGGTGCCGCCCGGGCCGGACGCCTCGCGCGTTGAGATGTTCGGGCGCGCGCTGGTGGCGCACGGCATCGAGGTGCGGCGTGCCGAGCAGACCGTGACCGTCGGCACGCGCACGTTGCCCGCGGGCACGCTGGTCATTCCGTCGGCCCAGCCGGCGTTCAGGCTGCTGCGAAACCTCATGGAGACCGACATCCGCATGGATGAGGCCTTTCTGAAAGAACAGGAACGCCGGCGGCAGAAACGACTGGGGGATCAGATCTACGACGTGACCGCCTGGAGCCTGCCGCTCCTGTACGACATCGACGTGGTCACCAGCGACAAGCCGACCGGCGCGAAGACCGTGCCGGTCACCGCCGGTGCGGCACGCGCCGCGGTCGCCGTGCCGGCCGCGAAAGCCGCATACCTGCTGCCCTGGGGCAGCGGCACCGCTGCGGCAGTCATCGAACTGCTGCAGCAGGGCGTACGCGTGCGCAGCGCGGGGAAGACGTTCACGATTGCGGGCCGCACGTACGACGTAGGCACGGCCATCGTGCCGGTGGCCGAGAACGACGCGGCCTCGCTCGCACGGCTCGGCGAGATCGCGGGTCGCCGCGGCGCGGAAGTCGTGGCGCTCGACAGCACGTGGGTGGACGACGGGATGTCGCTCGGGAGCAACGACGCGACGTTGCTCAAGACGCCCAAAGTACTGATGGCCTGGGATACGCCTACGTCCAGCGATTCGGCGGGGTGGGCGCGGTTCTGGCTCGAGCGGCAGTTCGGCCAGCCCGTCACGGCGGTTCGCCCGTCATCATTACGTCGCGTCGATCTGCGCCGCTACAACGTACTCGTGCTGCCGTCGGGCAACTACGGCCTGTTCGGCGACGACGATGTCCGGCGGCTGAAAGACTGGATCTCGAGCGGGGGCGTGTTGATCACGCTCGCCGAAGCGTCACGGTGGGCCACCTCGGAACGCGCGGGGTTGCTGGCCACCAAGACCGAGACGCGCGACGGCGCCGCGGCCGGGCCGGCGAAGGACGAGAAGAAGCCGGAAGGCGAGAAGAAACCCGAAGGCGAAAAGAAGGCCTTCGACTACGACAAGGCGATCCTGCCCGAGAAAGAAGAGCCCGAATCCGTGCCTGGTGCGTTGCTGCGCCTGACGCTCGACCGGGAACACTGGTTGTCGGCGGGCCTCGACGGCGAGGTGCAGGCGGTGGTCGAGGGGAGCCGCGTCTTCACGCCCATCAAACTCGACCGCGGGCGCAATGTGGCTATCTACGCCAAGAAAGATCGTCTGGTGGCCGGCGGTTACGCCTGGGAGCTGTCCCAGAACCAGTTGCCGCAGAAGGCGTATCTGATGCATCAGCCCATGGGGCGCGGACACGTCATTGCGTTTGCCGAGGATCCCAACTTCCGCGCGCTGGCGCCAGCCACCGGCTTGCTGTTCATCAACGCGGTCGTGCTGGGGCCGGGGAAGTAGGCTGGGGGTTGGGGGTTCGGGATTGGGGGTTGGGGATGGTGAACCGTGCGTTTGCCCTCGTTCTCGTCTTGGGAGCGTCGTTCTGCATTCCCACCATACGCACCGACGCGGCGCAGGCTAAGCCGCCGGCGAAGCGGCCGGCCGCGTCGAAACCTGCGCCGCCGGTCCCTGCGTTCTTCACAACCCCGTTGACCGCGGGTGAGCTGGCTGGCAAGCAGGCGGTCGTCGAGACGACGCGCGGCCGGATCGTCATCGACCTGCTGCCTGAACAGGCTCCCAACCACGTGGGCTACTTCATCAAGCTCGCCCGCGACGGTGCGTACAACGGCACGACGTTCCACCGCCTGATTCGGGGCGGCATCATCCAGGGCGGGGATCCGCTCTCGAAGGACCCGGCGAAAAGCGATCTGTACGGGACAGGAGGCCTCGGCGTGCTTGCGGCCGAGCCCGGCGCCGGCGCGCACGCCAGAGGCGCGGTGTCGGCCGTGCTGGTGCCCGGCAAACGCGACAGCGCCGGCTCGCAGTTCTTCATCTGTGTGTCGCCGCAGGCGGCGCTGGACGGCCAATACACCGTGTTCGGGCGCGTGGTGAGCGGCATCGGTGTCGTGGCCCGTATCTCGGAAGGCGCAGTGGACGCGGCCGGACGGGCGACCGAGCGGATCGACATCACGGCGGTCACCATCCGCGACGCGCCACCGCCCGGCCCCGAGCCGTTCTCGACCGAATCGGTGGCCGACCTGGCGGCATACCAGGCCACCTTCGAAACGAAACTCGGAGGGATCACGGTCGAGTTCTTCCCCGAGAAGGCGCCGAACCACGTGCGCAACTTCCTGCGGCTGGCGGCGGCGGGCGTGTTCGACGAGACGGCGTTCCATCGTGTGGTGCCCGGCTTCGTGATCCAGGGCGGGTACATGGGCTCGCGGTCCTTGCTCATGGACGATGCCCAGCAGGCGCTGGTGCGGACCATGCAGCCCGAGTTCAACGACACGGTGCACGACAGAGGCATCCTCTCAATGGCCCGCGGCGACGACCCCGCCAGCGCCTCCACCTCCTTCTTCATCGTCACAGGCCGCGCCTCGGCGCTCGACGGCAAGTACACGGCCTTCGGGCGGGTGGTGGCCGGCTTCGATGTGGTGGAGAAGATCGAAGGCGTCGCGCGCAACGGCGAAACACCCGTCGAACGCATCGAGGTGCGGCGGGTGACGGTCTCGCGGAAGCGGGGGGGGGGGGGGGGGGGGGGGGGGGGTTTTTTTTGTTGTGGGTGGGGGGGGGGGACGAAAAGAGAA
>CAYJPV010000019.1:62778-103799 GCA_964372095.1 uncultured Vicinamibacterales bacterium
GGTCAGACCTTGAATTGTGAATTGGGAGGTGGCGAAACAACTCCCAATTCACAATTCAAGGTCTGACCCCACGTATAATCTCCCCGCCCCCTCTCCGGGCCGGTCGATGACGGACCGGTTCGGTCGCACTGACGTACGTTCACGAGCGTAGCGCTCCGTTCTCTGTACTCTTCCCGGCCCTCAGAGGCAGGCGATCCCGCGTGGCGGGACGTTTCGGAGGTTTCCATGGCTCACGATCACCAGAAGGACGGGACATCCCCCGGACAGGGTGTCAGTCGTCGAGGGTTCATCACGTCCGTCGGCACGGGTGCCATTGGCGTCGCCGCCGCAGCCGGACTGGCGTCCGCGCCGACGGCCGAAGCGGCGCCCCCGGAGACGATGCCGGCGGGCGACACGAGCACGATCAGCCTGACGGTGAACGGGCGGGTGCAGAAGATGCTGGTTGAACCGCGCTGGTCCCTGCTCTTCGTGCTGCGCGACAGGCTGGGCCTGAGCGGCACGAAGGTGGGCTGCGAACGCGGCGAATGCGGCGCCTGCACGGTGCTCATCGACGGGCAGCCGCGTTACGCCTGCATGACGCTGGCGGTGGAAGCCGATGGCCGCGCAATCACCACGGTCGAAGGCCTGATGAACGGCGAAGAACTCGGGCCGGTGCAGCGCGCCTTCGCGGACGAAGACGCGTTCCAGTGCGGCTACTGCACGCCCGGGCAGGTGATGGCGGCCGAGGGCCTGCTCCGCGTGAATCCTGCGCCCACGCTGGACGAGATCCGCGTAGGCATGGCGGGCAACATCTGCCGGTGCGGTGCGTACGCCCATATCTTCAAGGCGGTCGACACAGCTGCGGCCCTCAAGCGGCAGGGGAGGTAGACGATGGAACCGGACGATCGGTATTACTGGAACGGTCCGCTTCCCGAGACGCAGGCGCCGGCCACCACGCCCGAGCCCTGGACCGACACGAAAGTCGTCGGCAAGCCCGTGGTGCGCGTTGACGCCTACGACCGCGTGAGCGGTTCGGCGGTCTATCCCTCGGACGTGGTCCTGCCCGACATGCTGCACGCGGCCGTCCTCTGGTGTCCGCATGCGCACGCGAAGATCACGAAGATCGATGTCACCGCCGCCGAAAAGATGCCCGGCGTGCGGGCCATCCTGCGTGATGGGCCCGACACCAACATCCGGTGGTTTGCGGGTGCCGGCGGGTTTGCCAGCCGGCTGTTCGACCCACACTGCCGCATGGAGGGTGAAGAAGTGGCGGCGGTGGCTGCCGACACCATCTACCAGGCGTGGGACGCGGTCCGGGCCATCAAGGTTGAATACGAGGTCCTTCCCCACGCGGTGACGTACGACGACGCGATGAAAGACGGTGCGCCGGTCGTGCGCGAGGGTGGGAACAAGATCCCCGCGCCGAACCCGTACCAGCGCGGCGACGTCGACGCGGCGTTCAAGACGGCCGATGTGGTCGTGGAGCGCACGTACACCACGGGCACCGAGTTGCAGAACCCCATGGAACTGCATGGCTGCGTGGTCAAGTGGGACGGCCCGCGCCTCACGGTGTGGGAGTCGACACAGGGCGTGTACGCCGTGCAGAGCGGCGTGGCGCAGGCGTTGAACATCCCCCTGGCCAACGTACGCGCCATCGGGCACTACATGGGAGGCGGGTTCGGTGCCAAGCTGAGCACCGGCAAGTACTCGGTGATCGCGGCCTTGCTGGCCAAACGTACCGGCCGCCCCGTCCGTCTGTTCCTGACGCGCGAGCAGGTGGCCCTGACCATGGGGAACAGGCCAGCCAACACGATCTGGGTGCGGGCGGCGGCGAAGAAAGACGGCACGCTGGTGGCGCTCGAAACTAAGACCACCGGGTCCGGAGGCGCCTACTCGGGCAACGGCACCGGCGGCGTCGATTTCGTGTTCCGCGACCTCTACCTCTGTCCCAACGTGCGGTGCCAGAACCAGAGTGCGTTCACCAACGCGGGGCCCGAGCGGCCGTTCCGCGCGCCCGGCCATCCGCAGGGCGCATGGGCGCTCGAGCAGGCGATGGATGAACTGGCGGTGAAGCTGGGGATGGATCCGGTGGAGTTCCGCCTGAAGAACGTTCCGGCGTTCAGCCAGTCACGTAACGGCAACCCGCCGTATACGACCACCGGCCTGAAGGAGTGCCTGGTCGAGGGGGCGAAGACCTTCGGGTGGAAAGAAGCGCGCGCCCGCGCGGCAGCGCCTGGCCACGTGCGCCGGGGCGTCGGCGTGGCGGCCGGGATGTGGCAGGGCGGCGCCGGCGGCCCGCCGGCCACGGTGATCGTGAAGCTGTTTTCGGACGGCAGCGCCAACCTGAACATGGGGGCGAGCGACATCGGGTGCGGCACCAAGACGTGGGGCGCACAGATTGTCTCGGAAGAACTCGGCATCCCGCTCGACAGGATCTCCGTCGAGCATGCCGATACCGGGACGACGCAGTTTGCCACGCCGAGCGGCGGCAGCAAGACCGTACCGACTGAATCGCCGGCGATTCGCGCGGCGGCCATCGAGGTGAAGCAGCAGTTGTTCACAATGGCGGCGGAACAGCTCAAGGTTCCCGCTGCCGATCTGGAGTTGCAGGGCAACCAGGTGGTGTCGAAAGCCGACCCGACCAAGAAGGTGGCGCTCGGGCAGATCCAGATGTTCAGCCGGCGCGGTCTGCTGGTGGGCGTGGGTTACCGCGGCACGAATCCGCAGGGCAAAGCCATCAACCCCTTCTCCGTTCATTTCGCGGAGGTGGAGGTGAACACGAAGACCGGCGAAATCAAGGTCCTTCGCTTCGTGGGGGCGCATGACAGCGGGCGGCCGCTCAACGTCAAGATGTACGCGAATCAGGTGATCGGCGGCATGACCATGGGCGTCGGCCTCGGACTGACCGAAGCCCGCATCATGGATGGCCAGCGCGGCAAAGTCCTGACGACGAGCCTGCACGACTACAAGATGCCGACCGCGCTAGACGCGCCGGCCGACATCACGATCCTGCCGATCGATCCGCACGATACCGAGTGCAATACCACCGGCGCCAAGGGCATCGGTGAACCCGCGACTATTCCTACCGCGCCGGCCATCGCGAACGCGGTGTTCAACGCGATTGGCGTCCGCCTGCCGGATGCTCCCATGAGTCCCGCCCGTGTCGTCACCGCGATGGCCCGGGCTCAGGCGCCGGCCAAAGGCCAGAAGCGAGGCTGACCATGATGCAGTCATTTGCGTATGTGCGGGCGCGATCCCTGGCCGAGGCGGTGAAACTGGCCGCCGAACCCGGGGCGCGTATTCATGCCGGCGGGTCCGACCTGATGGGATGTCTGCGGGACGGCGTGCTCGAGGCGCAACGCCTGGTGAGCATCGGGCGGATCGACGAACTGCGCGGCGTGGCCCCGACGGCGGATGGCGGATTGCGGCTCGGTGCGCTGACAACCGTGGCCGAAGTCGCGGCTCACGCGGCCGTCAAGGAGAAGTACGCGGCGCTGGCCGATGCGGCCGGCGTCGTGGCGAGCCCGCAGCTTCGCAACCAGGGCACCATCGGCGGGAACCTGTGTCAGCGCCCGCGCTGCTGGTACTACCGCGGCGACTACGCGTGCACGCGGAAAGGCGGCGACACCTGCTACGCGATGGACGGCGAGAACCAGTACCATGCCATCTTCGGCGGCAGTTCGTGCTGGATCGTCCATCCGTCGGATACCGCCCCGGCGTTGGTCGCGCTGGATGCGAAGGTGAAGCTGACCGGACCGAAGGGGACTCGGACCCTTCCGCTGGAGAAGTTTTTCGTCCTGCCGGAAGACGACGTGACGAAGGAGAACGTGCTCGAGCCCGGCGAGGTGCTGGCCGAGGTGATCCTGCCGCCGGCGGTGGCGGGCCAGAAGAGTTCGTACAAGAAGATCCGCGCGCGCGGATCATGGGACTTTGCGATGGCCGGGCTCGCGCTGGCCGTGACGCTCAGGCCCGACAAGAAGGTGGCGACGGCACGGGTCGTCTTCTCGGGCGTGGCCCCGATTCCGTGGCGTTCGCTCAACGTCGAGCAGGCCATCATCGGGCAGCGTCTCGACACGAAGACGCTGGCGAAGGCGGCCGATGCCGCCGTGCTCGGCGCCCGCCCCCTTGCCCAGAACGCCTACAAGATCGAGATGGTCAAGGGACTCATCACCGAGGCGTTGGGGAAGGTGGGGGGATAGTAGACAGTAGACAGTAGACAGTAGGAAGTAGACGCAAGAAGCAGGACGCAAGAAGCAGGGGCCGCGCGGTGAAGAGCCGCGCGGCCCCGCGTACGTACCGGGCTCCTGTGTTCTCGCCGAAAGCCGAAAGCCGAAAGCCGAAAGCCGAAAGCCGACGCCCGCAGCCACGCAGCCTCGTGCTACGCTTTCCAGATGTTTTGCCTCAGGTGTCGTAGGTTGTGGCTGCGCCTCGGGCCGGTGTGGCTGCTGATGTTCTGGGCGTCGGCGTGCGGGGCGTCAGACCCCGGCCGCCCGGCCACGCAGCGGCTTTCCATCGCCACCGGCGGCACGGGCGGCGTCTACTATCCGTACGGCGGCGCCATCGCCAGCCTCATCAGCGCGAATCTGCCACACGTGCAGGCCACAGCCGAAGTGACCGCCGCGTCGGTCGATAATCTGAAGCTGATTCGCGACCGCCAGGCGGATCTCGCGTTCACGCTGGCCGATACGATGGCCGAAGCCGCGAAAGGGCAGGGGCCGTTCGCTCAGGGCGGCGCGGTGCCGGTCCGCGCCCTCGCCGTGCTCTACCACAACTTCACGCAGATCGTCGTGCGCGACAACCCGGGAATCGTCCGGGTGGCAGACCTGAAGGGCAAAGTCGTGTCCGTCGGCGCAGCCGGGTCGGGCACCGAAATCCTCGCGAATCGCCTGCTTGCCGCCGCCGGTCTCGACCCCGCCCGCGATGTCGTCCGGCAGAGCCTGGGCGTGTCGCAGTCGGTGGACCAGATCAAGGACGGCAAGATCGACGCGTTTTTCTGGAGCGGCGGTGTGCCGACGGCCGCGCTGCTCGATCTTGCCAACACACCCGGGGTACGGTGGCACCTGCTGCCGAGTGACGATCTCATTCCTGCACTCGCCGTGCATGGTGCCGATCTCTACGCGCCACTGACGATTCCGAAAGACGCGTACGCCGGCATGCCCGCCGACGTGCCTGTCGTGGGCGTGGCAAACATTTTGGCCGTGCACGAGCAGATGCCCGAGCAACTGGCGTACGACATCACACGGCTGCTGTTCGAGAAGCAGGCGCAACTGGCCCAGACGCATCCCGAGGCCGCCCGCCTGTCGCTCGCCACGGCCACGACCGGCGCTCCGACACCATTTCACGCCGGCGCGATGCGCTTCTATCGGGAGAAAGGCGCATGGAAGGACTGAGGACGTTGTGGCGGCCTGTGACGGTCTGGGCTGCGGCGGTGTTCCTGGCGTGCGCCGCGGTGGCGGCGGCAGATGAGACGCGGGCGCTGGTCGTCACGGTTCGGTCGTCCGCGACACACGCCGCGGTCCCTGCCGCACGCGTCCACGTGGACGGCACGGCGGTGTCCGGCCGCACGGATCAGAACGGCCGCGCCGTGCTGACCGGGTTGCCGTCCGGACCGGCCCTCGTGCGCGTGTCGGCCGAAGGATTCCATGCGCTCGAATCGGCGGTGCTGATGCAGGCGGCCGAAGTCGTGCTGGACGTGGCCCTGACTCCGGGCCTCATTCGCGCCGATGAGACCGTGATCGTGGCGGCCAGCCGCACGGAGCGCGTGGAGACGACGTTGCCTCGTTCGACGACGATCATCGGACTGGGGGTCCTCGACGAACGGGCCGCGCGGACGGCGCCCGAGATCCTGCAGGACCAGAGCGGCGGGTGGGTGCAGCGCACGAACCACGGCGGCGGGTCGCCGTTCATCCGCGGCCTGGTTGGTAACCAGGTGCTGGTGCTGATCGACGGCATCCGGCTGAACAACTCGACCTTCCGCCTCGGGCCGAACCAGTACATGAACACCATCGACGCCTTCGGTCTCGAACGTGTCGAAGTGCTGCGAGGATCGGGCTCGGTGGCGTATGGCAGCGACGCGGTGGGCGGGGTCGTCAATCTCATCACGCCGAAGCCGTTTTTGTCGCCGGCCGGACGCACGGTTGGCGGGGCGCTGGCTACGCGCCTGGCCGGCCAGGGCATGGAAGCCAGCGTGCGCGGTGAAGGGTTCGTGTCGGGCGCACGCACGGCCGCCCGCGCCGGCGTCACGTACCGCGCGTTTGGGGATCTCGTGGCCGGCGGTTCGCTCGGCAAAGAAGCGCCGTCGGCGTATGACGAAGCCGACGTGGACGCCAGCGTCCTGTGGGTCCCGCGGCCGGCGACGCGCGTGACGGCCGTGTTCCAGAACGTCCATCAGTCCGATGTGCCCCGCTACGATCAGGTGGCGCAGCGCGGGTACGCCGTCTACAGCTTCGACCCGCAGGTGCGGCGCCTTGGTTACGTCGAACTCGACCAGCGGGTCGGCCGCCGCTGGCTCGAGGGCGTGCGCGTGACGGCGTCGTGGCACCGGTCCGAAGAAGGACGGGTGAGGCGCCGGCAGAACTCGGTCATGGAGACGCGCGAAGCAGACGTCGTATCGACGGCCGGGCTTAGCGCGGACCTGCGCGGGCGGCCGTCTTCGTGGTTCAGCTGGAACGGCGGCATTGAGGTGTACGACGACGACGTGCGCAGCTGGCGGCGGGATACGAACCTCTCGTCGGGCACGGCGGTTGCGCTTCGTGGCCTGTATCCCGACGGCGCCACACGCCTGTCGACGGCGGCTTTTGTCATGGGGACGTTCCAGGCGGGCCCCGCGGTGATCGACGTGGGCAGCCGCTACACGCGCGATGACGTCCGGGCCGACGACCGCACGTTTGGCACAGCCAGCCTCGCGCCCGACGCCGTCGTCAGCAGCGTAGCTGTTGCGTACCCGTTGGTGCGGGGTGCGGTCGTCTTCGCGTCGGTCGCCCAGGCATTCAGGGCACCCAACATCGACGACCTCAGCACGCTGGGCCCGTTCGATTTCGGCATCGAGGTCCCGCCGGGCGAGCTGGCCCCCGAACGGTCGGTCGCGTTCGAAGCCGGGCTGAAGCTGGCGATGGCCCGCTTCGCCGGGTCGGTGTCGGCCTATCGCCTGAATCTGCAGGATTTGATCGATCGCGAGCGGACGACTTTCAACGGATCACCGACGCTGGAGGGGCAGCAGGTGTACCGCCGGGCCAATCTCGCTGCGGCCTACGTACGCGGCATCGAGGCCGACATCGAGTGGCGGGCGACGACATCGCTCTCGGTGTTCGCGTTCGGCTCCACGACGTACGGGCGGCAGGAGGCCGCGGACATCCCGCTTCGGCGTATTCCGCCGGCCAACGGCCTGGTGGGCGCGCGCCAGCGCTGGAGCCGGGGACCGTGGATCGAAACAACGGTGCGGATGGCCCGCACGCAGGATCGCCTGGCACCCGGAGATCTCTCGGACCACCGCATCCCGGCAGGGGGCACGCCCGGGTGGGTGACGGCCAACCTCTCGGGCGGCATGCCCATCGGCCGCAGCCTCACGCTGGTTGGCGGCCTGGCCAACGTCTTCAACGAGGCTTACCGCATCCACGGTTCCGGGATCGACAGCCCGGGCCGGCATCTGTGGCTGTCAGCCGCCGTTCGGTTCTGAGACCCGCATGAGCGACACACCGAAACCTGACGACCTGCTGGCGCAGTTCGATCCCGATGCGCCCGCGCCGGTCGGGTCAGGGTGGACGGGACGGGTTGCCAACGTCCTGGCCGCCGGATTGTCGCTCTACGCGTTGTACTGGGTTGTCGCCATTGTTCCGGCTCAGCTCTACCGCATCCGGTTCCTGCTTGGCTGTCTGGTCGTGACGTTCCTGCTGTACCCGGCACGACGAGGCCTGGCGCGGACACGCGTGCCCGCGCTGGACTGGCTGCTCATCGCCATGGCCGGCGTGAGCATCGCCTGGCCGCTGATCGACTTCTCGCAGTTCGTGTATCGCGCGGCTGAACCCACGACCGTTGACATCGTGCTTGGCGTGGTCGCCATTCTGCTCGTGCTCGAGGCCACACGCCGGACGACCGGATGGGTGCTGCCCGTGACCGCGGCGGCGTTTCTCGCCTACGCCTGGTTCGGGCCGTGGCTGGATCGGATTGGACTCGACGTCATCTCGCATCGGGGCTACGGGCTCAGCCGCCTCGTGGGCACGCTCTACATGACCATGGAGGGCGTGTTCGGCGTCCCCCTCGACGTCGCGTCCACCTACATCGTCCTGTTCACGGTGTTTGGCGCCGTGCTCGAGGCGTCGGGGGCCGGGACGTTTTTCCTCGACTGGTCCCGGGCGGCCCTCGGGCGGTCACGATCGGGGGCGTCGGCGGGACGTTCCGTCACGCTGGCCGGATTCCTGCTCGGCACCGTGTCCGGCAGCGGCGTGGCCACCACCGTGATGCTCGGGTCCGTGTCGTGGCCGATGCTGCGCCAGGCCGGCTATCCGGCCGCCGTGGCCGGTGGGGTCCTCGCAGCGGGCGGGATCGGCGCGATCCTGTCGCCGCCGACGCTGGGAGCGGCCGCGTTCCTGATCGCCGAGTACCTGCGGATTTCTTACCTGCAGGTGCTCGTCATGGCCACCGTGCCTACGTTGCTCTATTACCTGTCGGCGTTCCTGATGATCGAAGCCGACTCGGGCCGGTTGGGCACGTTGCCGGTGCGCGATCATCTTCCGTCGCTCTGGACGCTCACGCGTACGCAGGGGTACCACTTCCTGTCGCTGATCAGCGTGGCGGCGCTGATGATGGCCGGGCTCTCGGCGTTCCGCTCCGTCTTCTGGGCGACGCTGCTGGCGGCAGCCCTCAGTTTCGTGACGCGCGAGACGGCCTTGTGGCCACGTCGGCTTGGGGCCGCGCTGGCGGCAGGCGGGCGGGGCGTCCTGTCGGTGGCCGCCACCACGGCGACGGCCGGTGTCATCGTCGGCGTCGTGACCCTGACCGGTCTGGGCCTCAAGGTCGCGGGGCTGATCGTCGCGCTGGCCGGCGGGCACGTGGGAATGACGGTGGTATGTTCGGCCCTCGCCGTGTGGCTGCTGGGCCTGGCCGTGCCCGTGACGGCCTCGTACATCATCGCCGCCGTCATGGTGGCGCCGGCCATGATCGACGTGGGCATCGCGCCGGTGGCGGCCCACATGTTCATCTTCTACTACGCCGTCCTCTCGGAGGTCAGCCCGCCTACGGCGCTGGCGCCGTTTGCCGCGGCGGCCATCACGGGCGGCAACCCCTTCAAGACGATGATCGTGACGTGGAAGTACACGTTGCCGGCCTTCCTGGTGCCGTTCGTGTTCACGCTCGACCCCGCCGGGCTGGGGGTCCTGCTGCAGGCGCCGTGGGCCGACGCCGTGCACACCAGCGTGTCGGCGGCCCTGGGCGTGGCCGCGCTCGCCGTGTCGTTGGGCGGGTGGTTCCGCCGGCCCGTCGGAATCGTCGAACGCCTGCTTGCCGGTGTCGGAGGCGTGCTGCTGTGCTGGCCGGCTGGTGCCACGGATGTGGCTGGGCTGGTGCTAACCGCCGTGGCCGCCACCGCGCACGCCGTCCGCGGCCGGCGCCCTTCGGCATCCGATACGACCTGATACTAGAAGTGGCAGGGGGGACGGTGGCCCGGGCTGCGGCCTCGTCCGGAGCGAATTGAGCATGCCGACGGGAAGAGCCGAGAAACGACGCACCGTGCGCATCGGGAGTTTCTCCGGCCCGCCTTCGCCAGAGGCTCCGGCGCGGCAAGCCATGTCGAGTTGAGCGAAGGGCGAGGTCGCAGCCCGGGCCGAAGCTACGCCCGCGCCCGCGCCCAGGCGGCGATGGCGTCCTGGACGTCGGCAAACACGTGGTCCTGGGGAATGCCCGACCGCTTCGTGACTTCGAGGGAGTGGCCTGCCTGCGCGACCGGATGGAGCGTGCAGGGGGCGGGCAGGACGTCGATGAAGGCCTGCAGCTCAAGGGGCGTGCCGAAAGCGTCTTTCTCGCCCTGCACGAACAACATCGGATGCGCGATCCGCGGGAGATGCGCCACACGAACCTGCTGGGGTTTTCCCGGTGGATGGAGAGGGTAGCCCAGGAAGACGAGGCCCCGCAGGCGCGACCACCACGCCGGTGCCGCCGGGTCGCCTTCGTCGCGGCTGGCGGCGACGTGAGACGCCATGCGGCCGCCCATGGATTTCCCGCCGATAAACAGCGGCAGCGGCCCCAACGACGGGTCGTTCGCGGTGTGTTCCAGTACCGCCCGGAAACAGGCTTCGAGCACCGGCTGTGGATCGGGGATTTTGCGGCCGCGCTCGCTGTACGGGAAGTTGAACGTCAGCACTTCAAGGCCGCGCGCGGCCAGCGCAGCGGCAAACCCGGTCATGAACGCGCTGTCTTGATTCGCGCCAGCCCCGTGAGCGAGGATCATCGTGCCCCAGGCGGGCGCGGTCGCCGCATAGTGGACGGCCGTCACCGTGCGGTCGTGGTCGAGGGCAATGGTGCGTGTCTGTGGCATGCTAGTGAGTCAGACGGGAGACGGGTCCAAGCCTATCACGAGGCTAGGGGCTAGGGGCTAGGGGCTAGAGGCTAGGGGCTAGAGGCTAGGGGCTAGAGGCTAGGGGCTAGAGGCTAGAGGCTAGAGGCTAGAGGCTAGAGGCTAGGGGCTAGGGAAAGACAGGGGATGTCCCACGTAGCCGGCAGCCGGCAGCCGATAGTCGATAGTCGATAGTCGATAGCCGATAGCCGATAGCCGATAGCCGATCGCCGATCGCCGAAGGAGTCATCGTGGTCATCCGCGTCCTGGCGGTATTGTTCGGCATGCTGTGTGTGGTTGGGCCCGCGGCAGCACAGGCCCCGTCTGCGGCACCAGCCGGGTTGTCGCCGGCGGCCCGCGAGGTCTGGAATACCGAAGTGGCATTCGCCAGGACCATGGCGGACCGTGACCACAAGGCGTTCGTGTCGTTCCTGTCGGAGGAAGCCGTCTTCCTGGGGCAGGCATCGACGCTGCGTGGCAGAGCCGCCGTCGCCGACGGCTGGCGCCGGTTCTACGAGGCCCCGCAGGCGCCGTTTTCATGGGGTCCGGACCGCGTCGAGGTACTCGACTCGGGGGGGCTGGCGTTGTCGTCCGGTCCCGTGTTCGACCCGACCGGCAAACGCACCGGCACGTTCATGTCGATCTGGCGCAAGGACGCCGACGGCACGTGGCGCATTATTTTCGATAAGGGATGCTAGAGGCTAGAGGCTAGAGGCTAGAGGCTAGGTGGGGGATGTCCCCACGCCCGTAGCCCGTAGCCTGCCGAAGGCCGTGAGCGAAGTCGAACGGTAGCCGAAAGCCGAAAGCCGAAAGCCGAAAGCCGATAGCCGATAGCCGATAGCCGATAGCCGATAGCCGAATATGGCCTACCAATACATCTACACAATGAAAGGTCTGGGGAAGGTCTATCCCCCCGATCACACGGTCCTGAGAGATATCTGGCTCTCGTTCCTGCCCGGCGCCAAGATCGGCGTCCTCGGCCTGAACGGCGCCGGCAAGAGCACGGTTCTGAAGGTGATGGCGGGCGTCGAGAAAGAGTTCATCGGCGAAGCGTACCCGGCCGACGGGATCTCGGTCGGGTACCTCCAGCAGGAACCGCAGCTGAACCCCGCCAAGAACGTGCTGGGCAACGTTGAAGAAGGTGTGGCAAGCACGAAAGCGCTGCTGACTCGCTACGACGACCTGAACGCCAAACTCAGCGAGGACCTCGACCCCGACGCGATGGAGAAGGTGCTCGACGAACTGGGCAAACTCCAGGACACCATCGAGGCCGTCGGAGCATGGGATCTCGATTCCAAACTCGAACTGGCGATGGACGCCCTGCGCCTGCCTCCGGCGGACGCGGACGTCTCAACGCTGTCGGGCGGTGAGCGCCGCCGGGTGGCGCTCTGCCGGCTGCTGCTCCAGTCGCCCGACCTGCTGCTGCTCGACGAGCCCACCAACCACCTGGACGCCGAGTCGGTGGCCTGGCTCGAGCACTTCCTGCACGACTACCCGGGAACGGTCGTGGCCGTCACGCACGATCGGTACTTCCTGGACAACGTCGCGGGCTGGATTCTCGAACTCGACCGGGGCTCGGGTATTCCCTGGGAGGGCAACTACTCGTCCTGGCTCGAACAGAAGCAGAAACGCCTCGAACTGGAAGAAAAGCAGGAGGTGCGGCGGCAACGCACGCTGCAGCGCGAGCTGGACTGGATCCGGATGTCGCCCCGCGCCCGCCAGGCCAAAGGCAGAGCCCGCCTCAACGCGTACGAGGCCATGCTGGGCGAAGAGTCGTCGCAGCGTATCGAAACGGCGGAAATCTACATTCCGCCAGGTCCGCGCCTGGGCGATATCGTGGTCGAGGCCCGCAACCTGCGAAAGGGCTACGGCGACACCCTGCTGATGGACAACGTCGATTTCACGCTCCCGCGCGGTGGCATTGTCGGCGTGATCGGGCCGAACGGCGCGGGCAAGACGACGTTGTTCCGGATGATCACCGGCCAGGAACAGCCCGATGGCGGCACGCTGCGCCTGGGCGAGACCGTGCAGGTGGGGTACGTCGATCAGTCGCGCGATGCCCTGGATGCCAACAAGTCCGTGTGGGAAGAGATCTCCGACGGCCGCGACGAGGTCGTGCTTGGCAAGCGGGAGGTCGCGTCACGGGCGTACGTCTCGTGGTTCAACTTCAAGGGCCGCGACCAGCAGCGCAAAGTCGGTGCGTTGTCGGGCGGCGAGCGGAATCGCGTCCACCTGGCCAAGCTGCTGAAACGCGGCTGCAACCTGCTGCTGCTCGACGAACCCACCAACGACCTCGACGTCGACACCTTGCGGGCCCTCGAAGACGCCATTCTCGAGTTTGCCGGCTGCGTGGTCGTGATCAGCCACGACCGCTGGTTCCTGGACCGTATCGCGACGCACATGCTCGCGTTCGAAGGCGACAGCAAGGTCGTCTGGTTCGAAGGCAACTACCAGGACTACGAAGCCGACCGCCATCGCCGCCTGGGCGCCGAGGCCGACCGGCCGCACCGCATCAAGTACCGGAAGCTCACCCGGTAGGGCGGGGCTCGGGTAGGGGCAAGGGACAAGGGACAAGGGACAAGGGGCAAGGGGGCTCAGTCAGGTATAATTCGGCTGGTTCGGATCGGAGGGGCATCCCCCAGACCCCCAATCCCTAACCCCCAATCCCCAATCCCAGACTGGCCGCGTGCAGGTGTCGCCGAGCGGCAAGGAGCATTTTGTGCTGCGTAGACCAGGAGTCCTCATCACCGGAGCCAGCGGCGAAATCGGTCACGGGCTGATTACTCGCCTCGCTGCTGACGGATCCAAGACCATCGTCACGCTTGATGTCCGCGGCCTCGAACCGGACCTCGCGAAGATGGTGCATCGCGAGATCAGTGGATCGATCACCGATACGTCGGCGCTCGAGCGTATCCTGGCCGAGTTCGACATCGATCATGTCTTCCACCTGGCGGCGTACCTCTCGACGCGCAGCGAGTTCACGCCGGTGACGGCCCATGAGGTGAACGTCGAAGGCACGATGAACCTGCTGGAGTTCGCCCAGAAGCAGGGCGAGTCGCACGGCCGGCCGGTGGTGTTCCTGTACCCGTCGTCTATTGCGGCGTTCGGCCTCGACCGCGCCACGAAAGAGAAGGCGGGCAAGGTCAAGGAAGACGACTTCAACACCCCGACGACGATGTATGGGTGCAACAAGTTGTACTGCGAGCTGCTGGGCCGGTACTATGCGAGGCACTACAAGCAGCTGGCGGCAGAGCCGCTGTCGGGCAAGGTCGACTTCCGCGCCGTGCGCTTCCCGGGCCTCATCTCGGCTGTGACCGTGCCGTCCGGCGGCACCTCCGACTATGCGCCCGAGATGATCCATGCGGCGGCCAAGGGCGACCCGTACGCCTGTTTCGTGCGGCCCGACACGCGGATTCCGTTTATGGCGATGCCCGACGGCGTCGAGGTGCTGATGCGTCTCGCGGCGGCCCCCCGGGCGAACCTGACGCGTACGGCCTACAACGTGGGCGCGTTCAACCCGTCGGCCGACGAGGTGCGCGACGTGGTGCTGAAGGCGTTTCCGGGCGCGGACATCTCGTATCTGAATGACGTCAAACGGCAGGGGATCGTGGATTCGTGGCCGGCCGACGTGGACGATTCGGCGGCCCGAGCGGACTGGGGCTGGGCGCCGGAATACGACTTCGACCGCGCGTTCTCGGAATACCTGATTCCGACGATCCGCAAGCGCTACGCGTCGTAGTAGGGACCGGGGCGTCAGGGCAAGTAGGGGCGGATGTTCATCCGCCCCTAGCCTCTAGCCTCTAGCCTCTAGCCTCTAGTGCGGTATCATCCGCCATGGACCTCAAGTCCCTCATCCGTCACGCTCGCGGCGACGAACCGGCGGACATCCTGCTACGCAACGCCCGCGTCGTCAACGTCCTCAGCGGCGAAATCCTCCCGTCAGATGTCGCCATAGCCGGCGAGTATGTCGTGGGCCTGGGGGAGTACGCGGCACGGCAGGAGATCGATCTGGCGGGGGCGTTCGTGGCGCCTGGCTTCATCGATGCGCACGTCCACATCGAGAGCGCGATGGTGCCGCCGGCCGAGTTCGCGCGGGCCGTGGTGCCCCGCGGCACGACCACGGTCATCACCGATCCGCACGAGATCGCAAACGTGCTGGGCCTCGACGGCATCCGGTTCATGTTCGAGAGCGCAAAGTACGGCCCGCTGAGCATGTACGTGATGGCGTCTTCATGCGTGCCGGCCACCGGGATGGCGACCAATGGTGCGGCGCTGCACGGCTACGACCTCTTTCCGCTGAAGTCCGATCCCTGGGTGCTCGGTCTCGCGGAGGTCATGAACTTCCCGGGCGTCGTTCGCGGCGAGACCGCGGTGCTCGAGAAGATCGGGGCGTTCCAGGACCGGGTGATCGACGGACACGCGCCGGCGTTGACGGGGCGGGATCTGCAGGCGTACGTCGCGGCGGGCGTGGCGTCGGACCACGAGTCGACGACCGCGGCCGAAGCCCTCGAGAAACTCCGCCTCGGGATGATGGTGCTGATTCGCGAAGGCAGCGTCGCGCGAGATCTCGACGCCCTGCTGCCGCTGGTGACGCCAACCACGCAGCACCGATTCTGTTTCTGCACCGACGACTGCCAGCCGGCCGACCTCGTCGACCGCGGCGGGATCGACCACATGGTGCGCCGGGCTATCGCCGGCGGCCTGGATCCCATCATGGCGATCCGGCTGGCGACGTGGAATGCCGCGCAGTACTTCCGTCTGCACAACCGCGGCGCCATCACGCCCGGCCGCCGCGCGGACCTTGTGGTGTTCGATGACCTGCAGGCGCCGGCACCGCGGCTGGTGTTCCGGAACGGGCAACTGGTGGCCAGGGACGGACGGATGGCGGTGCCGCCGCGTCCGCCGTCCCGGACGCTGCGCGGCACGATGAACGTGGCGTGGGACTCGGTCGATTTCCGGATTCCCGCGGAGGGCCGTTGTGTCCGCGTGATCGGCGTGGTGGCCGATCAGTTGGTCACCCGGGCCCTCGTGGACGAACCGCCCGTCGTCGACGGCCTGGCGCTGGCGGCACCCGAACGTGACCTGCTGAAGATCGCGGTCATCGAACGCCACATGGCCTCCGGGGCGATGGGGAGAGGATTCGTGCGCGGCATCGGCCTGCGGCGCGGCGCCCTGGCGTCCTCCGTCGCCCACGACCATCACAACATCGTCGTCATTGGTGCCGACGATCGGTCCATGATGACCGCCGCGCGCAGGGTCGCCGCGATGCAGGGAGGCATGGTAGTGGCCGAGGGCGATGCCGTCGTCGCTGACGTCCCGCTGCCGCTTGGCGGCCTGATGAGCCACGAGCCTGTTGAGACCGTCAGAGAACAGGTGGCCGCCGCCGTGGCCGCAGCCCGCGGCCTCGGGTCGCCGCTCCACGACCCGTTCATGATGATGAGTTTCCTGGCGCTCGAAGTCATTCCTGCGCTCAAGTTGACGGACAAGGGGCTGGTCGACGTCGACCGGTTCGAGCACGTCGCGTTATGGATGACCTGACGAACAACAGCCAGCGTGAGGAGGCCGACCGTCCCCTCGCGGCAGCGCCAGAACCGGCGGGGGAAGGGGCCGGCGGACTGTCCACCGCGGAGGTTGACGCGCTGCAGGAACGTGCGGCGTGGGCTGCGGTGAGCGCCGCTTTCGGGTCGCTGGGCCGCGCGTTCGTGTGCGCGGACGCCGAGTTCCGGATTATTCATGGCTCCTACGTGCTCGACGACGTGTTTGGCCGCGGGGCGTCCGGGCGGATTGAGGGGCGCACGCTCGAGGAGATCTTCGGGCTCGAGCTGTTCGGACCGTCGGGTACACTCCGGCAGGCACTGCTGGCCGGCGAACGGCGCGAAGGCTGGCGGACCAGTGTGAGACTGGGTGACGGCGAAGCCCGGCCCATGGCGCTGAGCGCTGCGCCGTTTCCGCAGGGCATGTCGCTGACGTGCAGCCACCGTGTGAAGTACGTCGTGGTGCTGCGGCCAACCGAGCAGGATCCCGAGAATCTTGCCGGAGGGCCGATGAGCGTGGGCGGCCTGGTCGCGCGGTCCCCGGCGATGGCGAGGATCTTCACGCTGGTCGAGAACCTGCGGCAGACGGAGGCCACCATTCTGATTACCGGCGAGAGCGGAACCGGGAAAGAACTGGTGGCCCGGCTGATTCACGACCAGTCCCCCCGGCGCCGCGGGCCGTTCGTGGCCGTCAACTGCGGGGCGTTGCCCCTGGAACTGCTCGAAGCCGAGATGTTCGGCCACGTGCGCGGGGCGTTCACGGGGGCCGTGCGCGACCGTGTGGGACGGTGCGAAGCGGCGTCCGACGGCACGCTGTTCCTGGACGAGATCGGCGACCTCCCGCTGCCGCTCCAGGTGAAGATGCTGCGCGTGCTGCAGGATGGCACCTTCGAGCGCCTCGGGGAAAACCAGACCAGGGTGTGCCGGGCGCGCGTGGTTGCGGCCACGCACGTGAACCTTACCCGGGCCGTGCGCGAAGGCCGGTTTCGGGAAGATCTCTACTACCGGCTGCGCGTCGTCCCGATCGAAATCCCGCCCTTGCGCAAACGCCGGGAAGACATCGAGCCGCTGGCGCAGGTCGTGCTGGCGCGCGTGGGCGCCCGGCACGGCCGTGCCCTCCGTTTTTCGCCCGATACGCTTCGCGTGCTCCTCGAGCACGACTGGCCAGGCAACGTGCGCGAAATGGAGAACGTGCTCGAGTATGCGGTGACCGTGTGCCGCGGACAGACTGTCCTCCCGGAGGATCTCCCGGAGATGGAATCGGCGGCGGTTGCGCACCCGTCGGATTCCGGACGGACACCCACGCCTCGTCCCGTCCGGCAGCAGGTGAACCCCAGTGACATCGAACATCTCCAGGAGGTTCTGGAGGCCCATCACTGGCGACGGGGTGATGCCGCGCGTGCGCTGGGCATCAGCCGCATCACGCTGTGGCGGCGAATGCAGGCGGCCGGACTGAAATAGGCGTGATTCGTTTTGTTTCATTGTGGCGTGAAACAAAGTGAATCATAATGTTTCTCTGCGTGGCACTTCTGTCACTCCACAAGGCAAATTTCTTAATAAATAGCACGATCCACTGGCTGGCTCGCCCTGTGCATTCCTCACGTCAGCGGCCACGTGTGCCGGCACGTTAACGTGCCCCTGACGGAAACAAAGGAGTTCAGATGCGAACGCGAGTTGTGGCAGTGCTTGGTGTTCTCGTGGCGGCGTGGCTGGTGATGCCGGTGTCGATGCTGGCGTCGAACGGGTACTTCTCCTTCGGGTACGGGACTCGGTCCCAGGGCATGGCTGGTGCCGGCGTGGCGTTTCCGCTCGGCCCGTTGTCGCCGGCAACGAACCCCGCGGGTCTGGCGCGCTCGGAGCCGGGGCTGGATATCGGCGTCGGGCTCTTCAATCCCAACCGGCAGTACGACGTGATCGGCAATCCCTCGGGATATCCCGGGACGTTCGGCCTGGCGCCCGGGGCCGTCGAGAGCGGCAGCCGGCTGTTCCCGGTGCCCCACGTGGGCGTCTCCCGGCGTGTGGGCTCCACCGTCATGGTGGGTCTCGCGGTGTACGGCAACGGCGGGATGAACACCAACTACGACAGCCCGACGTTCGGGTTCGCCCCGACCGGGATCAATATGTCGCAGCTCTTCGTTGCGCCGACGATCAGCGCGAAGCTGGGCGACAAGCATGCCGTGGGGGTCACGGCGGTGCTGGGGTATCAGATGTTCAAGGCCGAAGGGCTACGGGCGTTCTCCCCGTTCTCCGGCGCGCCGTCCAGCCTGACCGATAACGACACCGACTCGGCCGTCGGTGCCGGCCTTCGCGTGGGTTACCTGGGGCAGATCTCGAAGCACCTCTCGATTGGCGCCTCGTACCAGTCCAAGGTGTACATGAGCGAGTTCGAGCAGTACAGCGGCCTGTTCGCGAAGGGCGGGGATTTCGACGTGCCCTCCAACTGGACGGTCGGCATCGGCATCACGCCTACCGAGAAGCTGGACATTGCCATCGACGTGCAGCACATGCGTTACAGCGAGGTGGCGTCCGTCGGCAACCCGATGTTGCCGAACTTGATGCAGGGGCCACTCGGGGCGGAGAATGGGGCCGGGTTCGGCTGGAACGACATGACGGTCGTCAAGGCCGGGTTCCAGCACCGCGTCGGTGACGGCTTCGTGTGGCGCGCGGGGTATTCGTACGGCGAGCAGCCGATTCCCGGTTCCGAAGTGATGTTCAATATCCTTGCGCCAGGCGTCATCGAGCAGCATGCGACGCTGGGGCTCAGCAAGACCGTCGGCGAAGGCCGCGCCATCGACGTGGCGGTGATGCGCGCCTTCAACAAGACGGTGACGGGCTCGAATCCCCTCGAAGTGCCTGGCCTGCAGACGATCGGCCTGTCGATGAACCAGTGGAACGTGACGATCGGCTACAGCATGAACTTCCGGTAAGACGAACCGCGAGCATTCTTATGGATACCCTGTCCCGTCGCCGCTTCCTGCGCATTTCCGCTGCGACGATTGGCGCCACGGCGTCAGTCGGATCGCTGGCCGGGCTGGCCGGCAAGGCCGTCACGGACGCGGTGCGCGAATCGGGCATTCGTACGGTTCCCACCTTCTGTGACATCTGCTTCTGGAAGTGCGGGGCGATCGCCTATGTGCAGGATGGCAAGCTCTGGAAGCTGGAAGGTAATCCCGACGACCCTCTGAGCCGCGGCCGTTTGTGCCCCAGGGGGACGGGAGGCGTCGGTGCCCACTATGACGCGGACCGGTTGAAGGCTCCGCTGATCCGCCGGCGGAACCGCGGGCAGGACGAGTGGACGCAGGTGACGTGGGACGAGGCCCTCACCTACATCGCCGAGCGGATGGGCACGATTAAGCAGACCTACGGGCCCGAGGCGGTGGCGCTCTTCTCGCACGGGATTGGCGGCACGTTCCTCAAGCACACGATCAAGGCCTACGGATCGCCGAACATCGCGGCGCCGTCGTTCGCCCAGTGCCGGGGGCCGCGGGACGTCGGCTTTCACCTGACGTTCGGCGAAGAGGTGGGATCGCCCGAGCGGACGGACATTCGTCACGCGCGGTGCCTCGTCCTGATCGGATCGCACCTGGGCGAGAACATGCACAACAGCCAGGTGCAGGAATTCGGTGAGGCCATCGCCTCTGGCGCCTCGGTCATCGTCGTGGACCCCCGCTTCTCCGTGGCGGCGTCGAAGGCGAAACACTACCTGCCCATCAAGCCCGGCACCGATCTCGCCCTGGTGCTGGCCTGGATGCACGTGCTCGTGACGGAAGGGCTGTACGACAAGGAGTATGTCGCGCAGCACGGTTTCGGCTTCGAGGCCTTCGCCGCGGAGCTGGCGCCGTACACGCCCGAATGGGCGTATCCCGAAACGGGCATCGAGCCGCAGGTGATTCGCGAAACCGCACGCGAGATGGCCCGGTTCAAGCCCGCGACCCTGGTGCATCCGGGCCGCCGCGCGGCCTGGTATGGAGACGATGCCCAGCGGAGCCGGGCCGTCGCGTTGTTGAACGCGCTGCTGGGCAGCTGGGGTCGCAAGGGCGGGTTCTACACGCCGGTGAGCATGGACGTCCCGGGATACCCGTATCCCGACTATCCCGCGTCGGCCCGGGGCAAGGTGGACAACCCGGCCAACAAATATCCGTACGCCCTCGAGTCGCTCACCACCGGCATTCGCGAGGCCACGATTACGGGGCAGCCGTACCCGGTGAAGGGCTGGATCACGTACGCGACCAACCTGATGGGCGCCTTGCCCGACGAACGCGAGACGATCAAGGCCATTCAGAACCTCGACCTGCTGGTCGTGGTGGATGTCATCCCGAGTGAGATGGCAGGCTGGGCGGACGTGGTCCTGCCCGAGTCCACCTATCTCGAGCGGTACGACGATCTCAACGTCGAGTGGTTCCGGGATCCCTTTATCGCCCTGCGTCAGCCTGTGGTGCCGGCACCGCACGACCAGAAGCCGAACTGGTGGATCGCCCGCGAACTGGCGAAGAAGCTCGGGCTGGCGGCTTACTATCCCTGGACCGACATCGAGGAGTACTTCGAGGCGCGCCTCGGCAAGGCCGGACTGAGCTTCGCGGAGTTGAAGCAGCGGGGCATCATCCGTGGTCCCAAGCAGCCGAACTATTTCGACGAAGGGGTCCCGGCCGAGTTTCCGACGCCATCGGGCAAGATCGAGTTCTACTCGACGCAGCTCGCCGAGAAAGGTTTCGACCCCGTTCCGAAGTACCGGAAAACCCCCGAACCCCCGCCTGGTTCGTTCCGCCTCCTGTTCGGGCGCGCGCCGGTGCACTCGTTCGGACGCACGCAGACGAACCCGCTGCTGCACGAGATGATGGCGGACAACGAGGTGTGGCTCAACGCCGATGTCGCTGCCCGCCTCGGCCTGGCGGACGGCGCGTGGGTGATGCTGCGCAACCAGGATGGCGTGGTGAGCAACCGGGTTCGCCTGAAGGCGACCCAGCGGATTCGACCCGACTGCGTCTACATGGTCCACGGATTCGGCCACACGGCGGTCCGGCTGACACGGGCGTTTGGCAAAGGCGCAAGCGACAGCCAGCTGGTCACCCAGTACGCCATCGACCCGCTGATGGGCGGGACGGCCATGAACGTCAACTTCGTGACCATCGAGGCGGAGGCGTAGGGCCATGGCTCGTTACGGAATGGCGATCGATACGCGCACGTGCGTCGGGTGCATGGACTGTGTGGTGGCCTGCAAGACCGAGAATCACGTGCCGGAAGGATTCAACCGCGACTGGATTACCTCCGAGTCGGCCGGGGCGTTTCCGACGCTCCACCTCGAGATTCGATCCGAGCGCTGCAATCACTGCGACAACCCGCCGTGCGTGACGTGCTGTCCGACCGGGGCGAGCCACGTCGACGAGTTCGGCCACATCGTGCTCATCACGCACAACGAATGTATCGGGTGCAAGGCGTGCCTGGCGTCGTGCCCGTACGATGCCCGGTTCGTCCACCCGGACGGTTATGCCGACAAGTGCTCGTTCTGCGACCACCGGGTGAGAGAGGGGAACGACCCCGCCTGCGTGTCGGTGTGCCCGACGCACTGCTTCACGTTTGGCGACCTGGACGATCCGCACAGCGACATCTCGCAGGTGCTGAACGCGAGGAAAGCGCATCCGCTGCTTCCGGCGGCCGGCACCCGGCCGCGGATCTTCTACCTGGACTGAGACGATGATTCCCGAACTCGACATCACGCGTCACAATCACCTGATCGATCCGTCGGTCCACGTCTGGGGCTGGGAGATTCCGGTCTACCTGTTCCTCGGCGGGTGGGTGGCTGGCAACATGCTGCTGACCGGCTACTTCCTGCTGGGCGGCCGCCACATGCGGCGTTCCCCGCTGTTGTCGTCACTGCCCGGGCTGAGCCTGGTGCTGTTGACCCTTGGCATGGGCGCCTTGTTCCTCGACCTCGAGCACAAGGCCTACGTGTGGCGGCTCTACACGACCTTCATGCCGACGTCGCCGATGTCGTGGGGGTCGTGGATCCTCTTACTCGTGTACCCCGTGCTGGCGTTGACCTGGCTCGTCAGGCCTCCCGTCATCCTGGAGGACCTCAGTCAGAACGTCGCCAGGCTTTCGGCGTGGTTTCGCGCCCACCGCGAGCCGGTTCGAGTCCTCGGCGTGACGTCCATGGTGCTGGGCACGGCGCTGGGCGTCTATACCGGCATCCTGCTGAGTTCGTTGGGCGCGCGGCCGCTATGGAACAGCGGCGCGCTGGGGGTGCTGTTCCTGGCGTCCGGCGTGTCGGCGGCGGCGGCGTTCGCTCATCTGGTGACCAATGCGCCTGACGAACGCGCGCTGACCGTGCGTATCGACAACGTGGTTCTGGCGTCGGAACTCGGCCTGCTGGCGTTGTTCATCTTCGGCCTGCTGGCCGGCAGCGCCGCGCAGGTCGAAGCCGCGCGGCTCGTGCTGGGCGGTCCGTATACCGTCCCGTTCTGGACGCTGGTTGTCGGCACGGGCATCGTCATTCCACTCACCATTCAGATCCTTGCGGCGCGGCACCTGATTCAGCACACGCCGATCGCGCCGATTCTCGTGATGTTCGGCGGCCTCGCCCTGCGGTGGGTGATTGTGTCGGCCGGACAGTTCAGCCACTGGGCGCACTAGGGGCTAGAGGCTAGAGGCTAGAGGCTAGAGGCTAGAGGCTAGGGGAGCAGCGAATGAGCACAACCGCAGTGGATGAACACCCGCACGATCACGGCGCGCATCGGCCGGCCGAAGGGTACTCGAATCCCTATCTCGCCGGCATCGGCCTGGGGCTGGCCTTGCTGGCGGCGTTCGTCTTCGTCGGCCGCGGCCTCGGCGCCTCGGGCGCCTTCAGTTCGGTACTGGCCTGGCTGATGAACAGTGTCGCGCCCGACCACGTGCGCGCGAACGAGTTCCTGTCGGGCTATCTGAATGACGACGGGACGAGTCCGCTCAAGGCGTGGCTGGTCCTCGAGGTGGGCGGCGTCTTCGTCGGCGCCCTGTTCTCGGGCCTGCTCGCGGGCCGCGTCCGGTTTGCCGCAGACAAGGGGCCGCGCGTGTCTCTGCGCCTGCGGCTCGTGACCGCGTTTGCCGGGGGCATGTTCATCGCGCTCGGCGCGGCCTTCGCCCGCGGCTGCATGAGCGGTCAGGCCCTGACGGGCGGCGCCCTCCTCAATGCGGGTGCCTGGTTGACGATGATCATGATTTTCGTAGGCGCGTACGCCCTGGCGTACTTCCTCAGGTGGCAATGGCGATGATCGCACCGTTCCTGAAATACGGCATGTTCGGCGACGAGACGAGCCTCGTCCTGGCGTTCGTCATCGGCATTGCCTTCGGCTTTGCACTCGAGCGCGCGGGCTTCGGCAGCGCGAAGAAGCTGATTTCGCAGTTCTACTTCACCGACCTGGCGGTGCTGAAGGTCATGTTCACGGCGATTGTGACAGCCATGCTGGGCCTCACCTACCTCGGGTGGGTCGGCTTCCTCGACCTGTCGCTGGTCTACCTGGTCCCGACGCACGTCGGGCCGCAGATCGTCGGCGGTCTCCTCCTGGGCGTCGGCTTCATCGTTGGCGGGTACTGCCCGGGTACATCGGTGGCCGCCGTGGCCACCGGCAAGATGGATGCCCTCGTCTTCCTGGGCGGCATGCTCGCGGGCACCTGGCTGTTTGCCGAGATCTTCCCTGCCGTGAAGGGGTTCTACGAGTCCGGCTCGGGCGAGGCCCTGACGCTGCCGCAGGCCCTCGGACTGCCGTACGGCGTCGTGGTGTTCGGTGTCGTGGCGATGGCCGTCGGGGCGTTCTACGGCGGGAGTCTGCTCGAGAAGGCGTTTGCCCGGAAGGCGGAGGAATAGGACATGACGCAACTGCTGTCACGGCTCACGCTGAACCAGCGCCTGGCTGTCCTGGCGTTGGGATTCGGAGTGCTAGCCTTGTTCGCCTCTCCGTACCAGGGCTCGGCCGTCGAGATCGACACGTCGGCGCTCGCGGCCGACCTCGGGACCGATGCCGACCAGGTGCTGCCGCAGGAACTGGCGGCGTGGATCCTGGGCGGACGGGCCGACTACCGCCTGATCGACGTGCGCTCGGCGGCCGAGTTTGCGGCGAGTCCGATTCCCACGGCCGAGCATGTTCCCGTCTCCGGGCTCCTGGACGCCGGCCTGCTCCGCAACGAGAAGATTGTCGTAGTGGGTGACGATGGCGTGTCGTCGGCGCAGGCCTGGCTGCTGTTGCGCGCGCGAGGGTATCGGGGAGCCCGGCTGCTGAAGGGCGGGGTCGCCGGCTGGTACGAACAGGTGGTGGCACCGGTCCTCGCGGAGAATCCGACCCCGGAGCAGAAGACCGAGAACGACAGGCTGGCAGCGGTGGCGGCGTACTTCGGCGGTCAGCCTCGGCTGGCAGGCGCCGGGGGGGCGGTGGTTCCGCGGGCGCCTGCTGCGGGGGCCGCTGTCCCGAAGGTGGCGCCGCCGACGGCGCCGGCCGGATTCGGCAAACCCGTGACCAAGAAGAAGAAGAAAGAGGGCTGCTAGGGTAGGGGCAAGGGGCAGGGGACAAGGGGCAAGGGACCAGACGAACTGGATCAGACGGTCGGGTCGACGCGGCGCACGCGCCGCGCCCAGACGTAGAGCAGCGTCGTGCCGACCAGCATCAGGCCAGTCGCCAGCCCGATCCAGAGGCCCACGACGCCCCATCCCCACCAGAAACACAGGGCGTAGGCCAGCGGCAGGCCCAGAAACCAGTGCCCGACCAGATTGGTGAACGCGGGGATCCGCGTTTCTCCAAGGCCCCGCAGGATCCCCGTGGCGATGCCCTGTGTGCCGTCGAAGACCAGGCACAGGCCTGCAATGGCCAGCAGTGACGGGCCGAGCGACAGGACGGTCGGGTCGGTCGAGAAGTGAGAGACGAGCCACCGCCCGGCCACCTGGAACAGCACGGCCGCGAGGATCGTGAATCCGGCGCCCAGGGCCAGCGCGGTCCAGCCCGCGCGGCGAACCCCGTCCGGATCGCGGCGTCCGACCGCGTGGCCGACGCGCACCGCACCGGCCGCGTTAAGGCCCAGCGGCACCATAAAAACGACCGACCAGATGTTCAGCGCAATCTGATGCGCCGCCAGCGCAGCGGCCGACAACCGGCCGGCCAGCGCCGTGGCCGCCGCGAAGACGCCGATTTCCATGGTGATCTGGAACGCCGCCGGAAGTCCCAGGACCAGCAGGCGCCGCTGGCTGCTCCAGTCGATGCGTCGTGATGCGGCGCGCAAGGTCGTCGTGTGCCCGCCCTCACGCAGGCGGATCGCCACGATCAGCACGACCGCCATGTAGATGCGGGACAGCACCGTGGCCCAGGCCGCGCCCGAGGCCCCAAGGCGGGGAGCGCCCCACTCGCCATTGATCAGGAGCCAGTTGACGGCCACGTTCACGAGGTTCGCCGACACCAGGGCCACGGTGATCGGCCGGACGCTGTTCATCGCCTGCAGGTAGCGGCGGAAAGCCGTGTAGAACATCAGGACCGGGATGCTGAGCGCCACGATGTTCGCGTAGGGCACCGCAAGCGTCAGGACTTCCGGGGCGAGCCCCCAGGCCGGGAGGGTCACAATCAGGCCGTAGCCAAGCGCCGTCAGCGGGACGGAGACGAGCAGGGCCAGGTACAACCCCTGCACGAGCCAGTCGTGGCAGCGGTCGATGCGGCCCGCCCCGAACGACTGGGATACGAGCGTGTCGAGTCCCAGGAGCAGCCCGATGCCAAAGACGCCGATGGCCAGGAGCAGCATGCTGCCGAGCCCGACGGCACCGATGGCCGCCGGCCCGAGCGGGCCCACCATGAGCGTGTCGACCAGCCCCATGCTGGTCCAGCCGATCTCGGCGAGGATGACGGGGATCGCCAGCCCGAGCATCGGTTTGAGCTCGCGGCGGATTCCAGCTACCATAAGGTGATCATCTCACAGGTGAGATCATCACTGCTCTGAGCCTGCCTCGAGTTCCCGGGCCCGCCGGGTGCACGCCTCAGCCCGTCAATGCTGTTTTCCGGAATCGAGGATCACGTGGTCAATCGTCCAGCCGGTACGAACCCGTTCGAGTTCATCGTCGTCGCGTCGTTGCGCGCGGCCCAGTTGATGCGCGGCTGTACGCCGCTCGTCGAGCCGGGCAGCCGTGTCATCACCACGGCGCAGCTCGAGGTGGCGGCCGGAAAGGTCGCCCGCGTGCCGGCGATCCTGCCGCTCGTGGTTCCGATCGCCGAATAGTGGTGGGGTCAGACCTTGAAATGCCAGTTTTCGGGCGGACAACATACGGTTGAGCCTGAGAACTGGCATTTCAAGGTCTGACCCCACTCCGGCGATCGCCGCAGATACACAGAAGGCCCGCCGGGGATCCCCCCGGGCGGGCCTTTCAGGCTACAGGCTACAGGCGTGGGGACATCCTCTGTCTTTCCCTAGCCCCTAGCCCCTAGCCCCTAACCCCTAGTTCATCACCAGGAACGTTTGTGTCGGTCCCACGGGCGTCACTTTGTCGCCCACGAGTGTGCCGAGCGTGGCCCGGTAACGTCCGGCTGGCGCGAGCGGCGCCATGGCGCCACGGCCAAATCCGGCGGCGGCACCGGCCTGACCTGCCTGACCGGCTCGTCCGCCGGCCGCCGCGGCCGGAGCCGGAGCATCGCCCCGCAGGTTCCACACGGTCCGGCGCAGTCCGGCTGACTTGTCGAGGTCGAGCCGGCGAATCTGTTTGCCGGTTTCATCGACGATCGTGAGCACGAGTTTCGTGTCGGCAGGCAGGTCCTGCTTGACGTGGTAGGTGAACACGGCGCCGTAGGGAGGGTTCTGCGCGGTCCACAGCCCGGCCAGCGGGCCGATGCCGGCCGAGCCGGCCGGCGCCATGCCGAGCTGGTTGTACTGCAGGACGTTGCGCAACGGGAACAACCGGGCGTCATCGCCCATGGTCGTCGGGTTGATGTCCCGCAACGCGCTGTAGTCGTCGAGCACATAGAAGCCGCGTCCGAAGGTGGCGAGTACGAGGTCGTTCTCGCGGCGCTGCACGATCATGTCGCGCACCTGAATGCTCGGCATGCCGCCCTTCAGGGCCACCCACTTCGAGCCGCCGTCCACCGACACGAACAACCCGAACTCCGTTGCCGCGAAGAGCAGGTTGCTGTTCACGTGGTCCTGAATCACGGCCCAGACGTTGTGTTTCTCAGGCAGGTTGCCCGTGACGTTCGTCCAGGTCTTCCCCCGGTCGGTGCTCTTGACGATGTAGGGCTTGAAATCGCCGCGTTGCCAGTTGTTCAGGGCGACGAACACCGTGTCGGCGTACAACGGCGAGGCGAAGACGTCGGAGACATACGTCCACTGCGGGACACCGGGGAACTGCTCGATCTTCCGCCAGGTCTTGCCCGCGTCTTCGGTGACCTGCACGAGGCCGTCGTCGGTCCCCACCCAGATCAGGCCTTCGGCCAGCGGCGATTCGTCCAGCGAGACGATGTTGCTGAGGTCGGTGGTCGAGACGTTGAGCGACACCGCATCGGCGGGCCACACGCGACCCATGATGGGAATCTTCGTGCGATCGAGATTCCGGGACAGGTCCGGGCTGATCACCGTCCAGGTGTCGCCGCGGTCGTCGCTGCGATAGAGACGGTTGCTGGCCCAGTACAGGCGTGCCGGCGAATGCGGGCTGATGATGTACGGGGCGTCCCAGTTGGTCCGATCGGCCGCGGCAGGCGCCGCCTGGCCAGCCGGCGCACCCGCCTGCGCGGCACCCGGTCCTCCGGCACGTCCGCCCAGCGCGCCGCGCGACTGCGGCGGCCGCACCGACTTGCCGATGCCGGTTCGCAGATCCAGGCGCGACACGTTGCCGTTCTGCGACTGGCCGTACACGATGTTCGGATCGTCAGGATCGTTGCGCGACTGGAAGCCGTCGCCGCCGTTGATGATGTACCAGTCGCTCGTGCGCACGCCCCAGCGATAGGCGTTGCGGGAGGGGCCGCAGAACGAGAAGTTGTCCTGCGTGCCGCCGCACACGTTGTAGAAGGGTTTCGCGTTGTCGACCGAGACGCGGTAGAACTGCGTGATCGGCAGCGTGGCGAAGAACCGCCACGTGGCGCCTTCGTCGTACGACTCGTAGAGCCCGCCATCGTTGGCCAGCAGGATGTGATTGCGGTCGCTCGGGTCGAACTCGATGTCGTGGTGGTCGACGTGGACGCCGGTGTTCTCCCAGTTCGTGCGGTGCCAGGTCTTGCCGCCGTCCGTGCTGCGTTCCACGGTGACGTTCATCGAGTAGAGCGTGTCCGGCCGGTACGGGTCGACGAAGATTTCGTGGTAGTAGGCGGCGCCGCCGCCTCGATACCAGTCGTCGACCTGCGGCTGCGCGGCTGCTGGTGTGGCCTGGGCTCCGGCCGGTGCGCCTGCGGCCCGGGCGGGTGGTGTGGGTGGCGTGGCCGGACCCGCCGCGGCGCCTCTGCCGCCGGCCGCCGGCGGCATCTTGCCGATCCGCGACCACGTCGCGCCGGCGTCATCGGACCGGTAGAATCCCGATTCGGCGCGTTTCGCGTCGATCAGGGCGAAGACCGTGGCCGGTTTCTTGCGGCCGTCGATGGCGAGCCCCGCACGGCCTACGTCGCCTGTGGGCAGGCCGCCGGCGAGTTTCTTCCAGGTCTTGCCGCCGTCGGTCGTCTTGAAGATGCCGCCCTCGGGGCCGCCGCCGATCATCTGGCCGACGCGGCGCCGACGCTGGTAGGCCGATGCGTACATCACATCCGGCTTGTTCGGGTCGAGGACGACGTCACTGATGCCCGTATCTGCGCTGATGGTCAGCACGGCCTGCCAGGTGGTGCCGCCATCCGTGGTCTTGAAGAGGCCGCGATCGCCGCCGGCCGAGAAGAGCGGACCCTGGGACGCCACAAACACCGTCTTCGAATTGCGCGGGTCGATCACGATCTTGCCGATGTGTTCCGACGTCGGCAGGCCTACCTGCTTCCAGGTCTTGCCCGCGTCCATGGACTTGTAGACCCCGTCGCCGAAGTGGGCGCTGCGCTGGCTGGCGTTTTCGCCCGTGCCGAGCCAGATCACGTTGGAGTCTTTCGGATCCACGACCACGCAGCACAGGCTGAACGACGGTCCGTCATCGAAGATGGGCGTGAAGGTGACACCACGGTTGACGGTCTTCCACAGCCCGCCAAACGCGCTGGCGACGTACCACACGTTGGGATTCTTCGGGTCGATCGCCACGTCAGCGATGCGGCCCGTGACGAGCGCTGGGCCGATGCTGCGCAGTTCGAGGCCCTTCAGGACCTCCGCAGTGAGGCGGTCAGTGCCGCCGGGCGCCTGGCCGCCGAGACTGGCGACGGACATGACGGTGGCGACCACGATGGCTGTCAGGGAGAGGATTCGGCGCATGCTGGCGTTCTCCGGGCTTGGGGCCGGGTACACGTGGTAGACGGTGGTGAGCCTGCCGCCGGCGGCAGGTGGGCGGCATTGTACAGAGGCTAGGGGCTAGAGGCTAGAGGCTAGCCCCTAGTCCCTAGCCCCTACTTAATCGTCTCCGCCGTCGTCACCGAGAACCGCCGGATCTTCGAGTAGGTGGCGAGGCCCTGCACGCCGGTGAGGTCGCCGCCGATGCGGCCGAGCTGGTTCACGCCTTCGTGCCACTCCCACATCCGGACCGGCACGAGGGTCTCGATGCCCTCAACGGTGCCGTAGTCCACGCGCACGACCGAGCGGAAGCCGCCCATGCCCGTTCCCCGGTCGAAGCGGAACTCCGACCGCCGGACCCGGCCGTCGAGTTGATCGATCCAGAAGCGTCCGTAGATGAAGACGTCACCGCTGTTGCGCGTGGAGATCAGGGTGGGCGACTCTTTCTCCCGGTAGGCCAGCACGCGGCAGAGCCGTCCGTCGAGGGTCTCGTCTTTCTGCCGCTTGAACTCGAAGCGCCAGTGATTGGGCCGGCGCAGCAACGATAGTGCGACGGTCGGGAGGTTGATGTCGCGCTTGAGGTCACCGAGGTTGTAGCGCGAGCTCTCCATGGCGATGGCCTGGAACTGCGCGGCTTTGTCGGGCGACTGTGACAGGAACAGCTTCTGGACACGGTCGACGCGGTCGCGCACGGCATTCCCGTCCACGTCCGAGACGTCGCGGTACGCGACCCACTGCTGGTCTTTCAGCTGCGCCAGCAGGATGTCCGAGATCAGTTGCCGGCGCGCGATGATGGGACCGGTCTTCGGCGCCTTGTCACCGGGCTCCAGCCACCGCAGGGCCGGCTCTTTCTCGGGTGCCGCGGGGTTGCCGCGCCACGGCTGGATGATCTGCACGTATCGTTCTTCCGCCACGATGCCCGTGACGTCACGTTCGAAGGCTTCGGCGTAGTCGGCCAGGCGGTCGGCCATGTCGCCCGGGTCGGTGCCGACGGGTTCGGGCGGGAGGGACGGCGCGGCTGGCTCGGCCGGGGCCGCCGGCGTGGTCACGACGGAGATCGAGGGTGCCGCCACGGCGGCGGGATCGGCGCGGAAGCTCTTCCGCGCGCGGATACTCGAACCCCAGCCGCGGTCGCGCACGCCGACCTCGATCTTGTGGTCCTTGCCGTCCCGGTCGGCGGCGTCTGTCTCGAACACCAGCACATAGCTGGCCGACAACTGGGTTGCCAGCCGTGTGAACCCGACGTTGCCGGCCGTCGGCGTGATGGCCAGCCCGCCGGTGGCACCCGCGACCAGATACGCCGCCGACTGCGACTGGTTGATTTCTTCGGGCGTGGCGCGCATCTGATCCGGCCGCGCCTGATACGACGGCTGCGCGACCTGGAGCGCGTGAATCGTCACGCGCGCCGCAGCGGCGCGCTGCCCCAGCGCGGTGATGACCGAGAGGTTGTCAATCGTGGTCACCGGGCCGCCTGTCACCAGCACCAGATGTTTGGGGCCGTCGATCGGCGCCAGCGCGTCGATGAGATGACCCAGGCCCGACAATGTGGCATCTGCCCGCTGGCGGGCATCACGCGCGACATCACGCGCCTGCTGCTCGACCTCGGTCGGGCAGGTTTCAGGCTGCTTGTAGCACTCGCGCGAGATGATGGCCGAGAGGGCCCCCGGGATCTGGTCGTCCACGCGGATGGCCTCGTCCCGGCCGACATTCCAGAATCCGTACGGCGGGCGGTAGGTGCCGACGGCCAGCTTCAGCCGCTGCTTGAGCACGTCCCGGTTTTCAGTGAACTTCAGCGCGCCGCTCGAGTAGGGGAATGTCCAGAGCGCGATTCGGTCTTCCGCCGGAACCGTGTCCACAAAGGCCGCCGCGGCTTCGAGCATGGGCTGGCCTTCGCCCACCGGCACGTGGTCGCGATCGACGACCAGCACGAGGAACCGGCGTTGTGCGGCGTCGGTCGCTGACGACGGGGCGGCAGGCGGCTGTTGCGGTGTGGCGGGCGCCCCGCCGGCACGCACCAGGCGTACGGACACGATGGGGCGAGATTTGCCGTCGACGCTGACCGTGAAGTCGTCCTGCGTCAATCCGGTCATGGGATCGCCGCCGCGCGTCAGCACGGTGACATCCACGGTGACAAGGTCGATGCCGGACCGATACGTCGGTGGCGCCTGCTGCCCGTGAGGCCATGCCGCGGCGAGTATGACGACGATGAGACAGAGGGCGGGCGTCACGCGAGCGCGCATGTCAGTTCTCCAAGGCAGGCAGGGGTAGTGTAACCCAGTAGACAGTAGACAGTAGACAGTAGGATGGGGCGGACGACGCCGCCTACTGCCTACTAACTACTGCCTACTCCGCCGCCCGGCGCCTGCCTTTCCCGAGCCCCGAGCCCCTTGCCCCTACTTCAACATCTCCACGCCGCCGAACGACCGCCGCGGTGTGAGTTCCATCAGCGTGGCGGCGTCTTCGGGCCGCTCGGTCTTGGTCAGCATCCGCGTCAGCAGCTTGCCGACCCCCGGTCCCAGCATGTAGCCCTGGCCGCACATCCCGACGGCGTGGATGTAGCCTTCGAGTTCAGGCGCCCAGCCGATGATCGGTGAGCCGTCCGGGGTCATCGGGTACAGGCCGCGCCACGTCCGGCGCACTTTCACGTTCGCCAGCTTCGGCATCAGGCCCACCATGCGGCGCGCGATCATCGGCAGATACGTGGAGGTCTCGCGCCGGTCCGTCCCGACGATGGCCGGATCCGGCGTGATGCAGAAGACGACGCCGCCGGGTTTGTGCTGGTAGAAGTAGTAGTTCTTCGACCCCGCGGCGGGCCGGATGTCCACCACCATGGGCTTCAGGAACGGCGCGACCGGTTCGGTGATGCCGGCTTCGTGGCTGTCCGGGACGACCGGCACCTCGAGGCCCGCGAATCCCGACACCGTCTTCGCCCAGGCGCCCGACGCGTTGATCACTGTTTCGGTGGCGTATCCGCCTTTGTCCGTGCGGATGCCCACCACCATGCCTCGCCGGCGGATCAACCCGGTCACCCGCTCGTTGAACCGGAACTGCGCGCCGGCTTCGACGGCGCGGCGATAGAACGCCCGCGCCGACAACATCGGTGATGCCGACCCGTCCTCGGGCGAGTAGGTGCCGCCCAGCAGCCCTTCCGGGTTGAGGGCGGGAGCGAGGTCAAGGAGAGCCTGCCGGCCGAGCCAGTCGATGTTGAGCCCGGCGGCCTGCTGGATCAGGAGCAGGGCCTTAAGCGCGCGGACTTCGTCGTCACGGTAGGCGACGAAGGTGTAGCCCCCCTGTGCCCACTCGATCGGATCGCCGTACGTCTCCTCCCACGTGGAGAACACGCGCAGGGATTCGAGGCAGAGGTGGATCTTCGCGGGCGTCGAGTGGGTGGCCCGGATGCCGCCGATCGCCGCCTTGTTGCTGCCCTGGCCCGGGCTGGCGAACTGGTCGATGACCAGCGGCTTGATCCCCTGCTCGGCCATGAAGGCCGCCGTCGGGAGGCCGACGCTGCCGGCGCCGATGATGACGACGTCGAACGTCTCGGTGCTCATCAGAGGCCTCCTTCGTGGGGATCGGTCGCGTGGCGCCGGGGGGCGTCGTCCGGCGGGCTGTCGGCAGGCGCCAGGCCGGCGAAGGCGCCAAGCGGCACCTCCATGACCAGCGGGCGTTTGGTCAGGTCGGTGATGTGACTGTCGGGCACGCCTTCTTCGCGGAACAGGCGCCGGATGAGGCTGGGACAGGTCTTGCCGCCGCAGGCGCCCATGCCGGCCCGGGTGACGGCTTTCAGCTCGTTCATGTCCCGGACGCCGCCGCGGATGAGTTGCCGCAGTTCGCCGGCGGTCACGCGTTCGCACCGGCAGACGATCATGTCGTCGTCGAGGACCGGCACGACGGCGTCCGAAGGTTCCGTCACCCACGGTTGCTGGACGCGGATGCCGGCGATCCGTGACGCGATGTCCCTGGGGGCCTTGACGCGGACCAGCACGCAGTGGTCCGTGGCCTTGGCTTCGCGGACCCGCGTCACCTCCACATTGCCGAGGATCGCGCCTTCGGTATCCAGGACGGTCACGATCTCGCCTTTCGTGATCGACTTCGCGGTGAACTCGTACGGCACCGTGACGATGGCGTCGTCGGCGTCCTTGCGATAGTCCACCAGCGTGAGCGCGAGTCCCGGGCAGATCGCGACGCACAATTCGCAGGCGTCACACTGGTGGCCGACGAACTCGGGCAGCCCCATGAGGTCGTCGCCTTCGATGCGGATGGCGTGCTGCGGACAGACTGACGTGCACGGGTTGCAGGGGATCTCCTGGGAGCAGTGGAAGACCGGGAAGACGCCGGACTGGGTTTCCGGCAGGTCTTCGGTGACGGTCGCTCCCGGTCGCGACTTCAGCACCTCGGCCGTGCGGTGCCATTCGGGCGGCACTTCGCCGACATCGCGGCCGAGCGCCCGGGCGATCTCGAGGCCGCGGATCCGGCCGGTGAACATCGCCGCCGACGCTTCGGCGATCTCTTCCGAGTCGCCCGCCGCGTAGACGGGCAGTCCGAATTCTTTCGCCTTGAGCGTGAATTCGTCCACCGGCTCGAGGCCGACGGCCACCAGCACCGTGTCACACGTGAAGGTCTTCTCCGTCCCGGCGATCGGTTTCCAGCGTGAGTCGATCTGCGCGATGGTGACCGAACGGACCTCTTCGTCGCCGTTGGCCGCCAGCACCGTGTGGGACGTGTAGACCGGCACGCCCATGCGGACGAGTTTGTCCTTGTGGACCTTGTATCCGCCGCACTCGGGCAGGGCCTCGCACAGTCCCACGACTTCGATGCCGGCCTGCAGTGCGTGGTACCCGGCGATCAGTCCGACGTTGCCGCCGCCGATGATGAAGAGCCGCGACGTGGGCCGCACCAGGTCACGATTGACGAGCGTCTGGAAGGCGCCGGCGCCGTACACGCCCGGCAGCGTGTTGCCCTTGAACACGAGCGACTTCTCGCGGGCGCCCGCCGCCACGAGCACGACCTCGGGCCGTACGATGACGTAGCGGCCTTCGCGGAGGATGCCGACGCGGCGGTCCGAAAACACCGCCAGCGCCGCGCTGTTCAGCCAGACGCGCACGTTCTCGAACGACTTCACCTCGTTCTCGAGGCGGGTGGCGATATCGATGCCCCGGGTGCCCGCGTGGCACGCGTCGATCGACCCGAAGAACTTGTGTGTCTGGAGGACGAGTTTCCCGCCGAGGCGGTGTTTGTCATCCACGATCAGCGTGCGGACGCCGGCGCGCCCCAGTTCGATGCCCGCCGTGAGGCCGGCCGGGCCGCCGCCGATGATCAGGCATTCGGTATCGATGGTCGGGACGTCCTGGAGCTGCCCCTCGGTGCCCGCTCCAACGTCGGGCAGCACGGGTTTGCCGTCGAGGGGGGCGACCACCATGCCCGCCCGCACCGGCACCATGCACGACTTCACCGGCAGGCCGTCGGCGATGACCGTGCACTGCGCGCACTGGCCGTTCGCGCAGAAGATCCCCTGCGGCGCACCGTCCTTGTGGTGATGGCCAAAGACCCTGACGCCGTTGGCGAACAGGGCCGACGAAATGGTCTCGCCCTCGAGGCCGGCCATGGGCTGGCCGTTCCACGAAAACTCGACGGACGCACGCGGTTGTGCGGGAAGGATCGGATGTTCACGAATGCGGTACTCGACCACGGACGTGGCTCCCCTGGGGGCAGGGTTCTGGCGCGGTGACACGCAGGCAGACGGAGGAAATTCCCAGGTGGACCGCGAGGCAGGAACTGTGACCAGCCAGGCATGAGGACCCGGCTGGGGGGATCATAGCAGGGGCTAGGGGCTAGGGGCTAGGGATTGGGGATTGGGGATTGGGGATTGGGGAAAGCCACTGCCTTCCAGAGCCCCGAGCCCCGAGCACCATGTCCCATGCCCCATGTCCCTACCTGCCCGCGAGGAAATCCACCGCCAGGCTGGCGAGCGCGCGGATGCCGGTCGTGATGGCCCCCTCGTCGGGCGAAAACTTCGCCGAGTGGTTTGCCGGCACCTTGCTCAGGTCGGCGCCTTCCGGGGCGGTGCCCAGGAAGAAAAACAGGCCGGGGATCTTCTGCTGATACAGCGCGAAGTCCTCGGCGGTCGTCGTCATCTGCCCGTTCGCATTGAACCGGTCGCCACCCACGCGCTTCAGTGACGGGGTCATCCGTTCGGTGAGCGCCGGGTCGTTGAAGGTGACGGGGTTGCCCGAATCGTACGCCACCTCGGCCGTGGCGCCGGCAGCCTGGGCAACATGCTCGGCGGTCTGCCGGGCTCGCGCCAGCACCTGCTCGCGCATGGCCGGATCGAAGGTCCGGATGGTGCCGGTCATCGTGACGGTGTCCGCGATGATGTTGGACCGGTTGCCGCCTTCGATGGCGCCAATCGTGAGGACGGCCGGCGCGGTGGTCAGGTCGATCTGTCGCGACACGATGGTCTGGAACCCAATCAGGATCTGTGCGGCCACGACGATGGGGTCGATGCCCTGTGCGGGCATGGCGCCGTGCGTGCCGCGGCCCCGGACCTTCACGGTGATCGTGTCGCTGGCCGCCATGATGCCCCGGGGCCGGAATTCAATGGATCGCAGCGCCTTTGGAAATACGTGCAGCCCGAAGATGGCTTCGACCTTGGGGTTGTCGAGGGCCCCTTCCTGGACCATGAGGCCCGCGCCGCCTTCTTCGCCAGCCGGGGCGCCTTCTTCGGCGGGCTGGAAGAGGAACACCACGGTGCCGGGGAGGTCAGCCTTCATGCCTGCGAGGACCTCGGCCGCGCCCATCAGCATGGCCATGTGATAGTCGTGGCCGCAGGCGTGCATCACACCGACCTCGCGGCCGTTGAACTGCGCGCGCGCGGTCGAGGCGAAGGGCAGTCCGGTTTCTTCGGTGACGGGCAGGGCGTCCATGTCGGACCGCAGGGCGACCACGGGGCCCGGCTTGCCGCCCTTCAGGACGCCTACCACGCCGGTCTTGGCCACACCGGTGCGCACCTCGAGGCCCAGGCCGCGCAGGTGATCGGCCACGATCTTCGATGTCCGGACTTCCCGGTTCCCGAGTTCGGGATGCTGATGGAAGTCGCGGCGCCAGGCCACGGCTTTGGCCAGGATCGCCTCCGCGCCCTGATCGATACGCTGGTGCATGAGGTCAAGGCCGGCGGCGGCTTTGGCCGGAGCGGCCTTCTGTGCCGCGGCGGGCGCGGCGACGACGCATGAAAGCAGGGCCAGGGCGGTCAACGTGCGTAGTGTGTGGGTCATGGGTGGGACAAGTATACGACAGGGGCTCGGGACTCGGGACTCGGGGCAAGGGGCAGGGGGCACGGGGCATGGGTAGGGACAAGGGGCAAGGGGCAAGGGTAGAAGCAAGAAGCAGGAAGCAAGTAGTCAGTAGGAAGTAGGAAGTAGGAAGTAGTCAGCATGGGGCAGCGACAGCCTGCTTCCTACTGACTACTGTCTACTGCCTACTTCCGATAGCCGATAGCCGATCTTCCCCGGCCGGCTGGGCCGCCGCCCCGTCTAACCAGCAGGGCACCGGGCCCGGGGGGCGGGTCCCGGAAGACCCTCATTTACACGGAGGGCATGCCCGTTGCATGATCGAGTATTCTGGTAGTGAGGGTGTACCCGAAAGGACGTGGCATGTTTCTGCGCTGGACTCGTCGTGTGATGCTCGTTGCACTGGCAGTTGCCGCCGCCGCGGCGACGTCGGCCTGCGGCGAGGTGAAAGACCCGTTCGATCTGAATCCGACGCCGATCACCTACACGGAGAACTTCTCCGGGACACTCACGCGGGGGAGCGCCGCCAACCATCCGTTCTTCGTCTCGGTGTCAGGCACCGTTACGCTGACGCTGACGTCGGTCGCGCCGGACGCCGCCCAGGAACTCGGGTTCGACATCGGCACCTGGGACGGCACGAACTGCAATCCGATCTTCGGCACCGGTTCCCGCAGCGCCATCCAGGGGTACGCCTTCAACGGCTCGGCCATCGCCGCAAACTTCTGCGCCCGCATTCATGACGGCGAGAACCGGATTCCCGAAGACATCACCGTGTCGTACGGCATCAAGGTCGACCACCCGTAGCTGACGGGCAGCCCGCTCTCGTTCACTCACCGCTGCCAGTGCACACCACCACTGAGGAGAAGCCCCCATGCGCAACGTCACCATCGCCGCCCTGGTTCTGTGTCTTGCAGGCACGATCGGTCTGTCGGCCGCCGCGAAGAAGTACGGCAAGCCGCTGACGCTGAAGGAGACCACGAAGGTCTCCGACATCTACGCGAGTCCGGATCAGTTCAACGGGAAACGCGTGAAGGTGCAGGGCCCGATCGTCGACGTCTGCGCGGAACGCGGATGCTGGATTGCCGTGGGCAGCGACAAAGAATTCCAGACGCTGCGCTTCAAGGTGGACGACGGGGTCATCGTCTTTCCGATGGATGCCAAGGGCCTGACGGCCGTGGTTGAAGGCGTGCTGACCGTGACGGTCCTCAGCGAGAAGGACCAGATCGAACAGGGCGAACACATGGCCAAGGAGAAGGGGACGACCTTCGATCCCAAGACCGTGAAGGGGCCCAAGACCAGCATCATGATCAAGGGCGAAGGCGCCGAGGTCTTCTAGCCGCCCGTGAACTGGCGCCACCTCAACAACGTCCTGCATCGGGACATTGGGTATCTGGCCGTCGGGCTCACGATCGCGTACGGCGTATCGGGTCTGGCGGTCAACCACAAGGCCGACTGGAACCCGAACTATCGGGTGGAGAAGTCGGTGCGGCGTATCGCGCCCATCACCGCCACCGAACGTGGGGCGATTGTCCGCGAGGCGCTGCGGCAGCTCCAGATTGCCGAGGAGCCCCGCAACGCGTTCCGGCCCGATCCTGACACGCTCCGGCTGTTCTTCAAAGAGCTGACCTACTCGATCGACCTGCCCACCGGCGCGGTCATCGTCGAGGCGACGCGCCCGCGCCCGGTCCTCTACGAGATGAACCAGCTGCACCTGAACACGCCAAAGGGGATCTGGACCTTCATCGCCGACGTCTATGCCGTCGGCCTGATCGTACTGGCGCTGACCGGCATGTTCGTACTCAAGGGACGGCTGGGCCTGACCGGCCGGGGCAAGTGGCTCGTGACGGCCGGCGTGGTCCTGCCGGTGGCGTACTGGCTGTACTACCTGTACGCGGCATAAATGCAGGGGCAAGGGGCAAGGGACATGGGGCTTGGGGCATGGCCCTGGGGACATCCCCGGTTTTCCCCAACCCCCAACCCCCAACCCCCAATCCCCAGCGTCCTACATCGTCAGCGCCATCACCGCTTTGCACGTGTGCAGCCGGTTCTCGGCCTCGGGGAAGACGCGGGACTGCGGGCCGTCGATGACAGCGTCGGTCACCTCGTTGTTGCGATCCGCGGGCAGGCAGTGCATGTAGATGGCCCGTTTTTTCGCCAGCTTCATCCGGCGTTCGTCGCAGATCCAGTTCTTGTACTGCTTCGACAGTCTGAGCGCTTCCTCCGGCTTGTGGAAGAGCTCTTCGATACCCCATGACTTCGCATAGATGATGTCGGCGCCTTCGCAGGCTTCGTCCATGTCGTGGGTGACGTCGAAGGACGTTCCATGTTCCTTGGCCATCTTCTGGGCAAAGGCCATGGGTTCTTTCATCAGCTTCCATTCGGGCGGGTGCGCCAGCACGACGTCCAGGCCGAACCTCGGCATCAGCGTGATGAGCCCCTGCGGCACGGACATCGGCTTGGCGTAACTGGGCGCGTAGGCCCACGTGACGGCGATCTTCCGCTTCTTCAGGTTCTTCCCGAACTCCTCGCGGATGGTCATCAGGTCAGCCAGCGTCTGGAACGGATGATCGATGTCGCACTGCATGTTGTAGACGGGCACGGTGGCGTGTTTCGCCACTTCGCGCATGTAGCTGTTGCCCTCACCAGGCACCAGGTCGTGGCGGATCGCGATGGCGTGGCCGTAGCTCGAGAGGATGATGCCCATGTCGCGGGGCGACTCGCCGTGCGCCACCTGCGACGTCTCGGCCGAGATGAAGTGCGCGTGCGCGCCGAGCTGCGTGGCGCCCGCCTCGAACGAGTTGCGTGTCCGCGTGGACTTGTCGAAGAAGAACAGGAAGACCGTCTTGTCGGACAGGTACCGCGTGGACTTCCCGGCCTTGAACGCCTTCTTCAGATCAGTGGACGTCTTCAGGAGCAGCTCGATGTCTTTGTCGCTCCAGTCTTTCGTTTCGATGTAGTCCTTACCGCGAACGAGCTTGGGGAGTTTGGGAAGGGATGACATAGTGTTCGGCTTTCGGCTATCGACTTTCGGCTATCGGCTTTCGGCTCCCTACTGACTACTGACTACTGACTACTTCTTATCGTGCGCCGCAGTACGCTGCCGGAAACGCGGCGTACCAGGCGGCGGCCTTCACCAGGTGCTCCACGGGGATCTGCTCGGTGGCCATGTGCGCGAAGATCTCGTTGCCCGGCCCGAAGCCGATGCACGGGATGCCGTGCATGCCCATGACCGCCACGCCGTTCGTGCTGAACACCCACCGGCCGACGACCGGTGCTTCGCCGAAGAGTGAGGTGTAGGTGCTGACGCCGGCGTCCAGCAGCGGATGATCCTCGGGAAGCAGCCACGTGGGGTAGTACTTCTTCGTGGGGTAGGTGATGCCCTTCCAGCTCGGCACGGCGTAATCGAGCACGACGACGTGCGCGCCGGCGGCTTTCACGCTGGGCAGGTCCTCGATTTCGCGTACGGCTGATTCCAGCGTATCAGTGGCGGCCAGGCGCCGGTCGAGGTGAATGGTGGCCGAGTCGGCGACCGCGCACAGGGACGGTGAGGTCGATCGGATCTCGGCAATCGTCACCGTCCCCTTGCCCAGGAACGGCTCGCCGCCGAGGCGCTGGTTCAGGCGTTCGATGTCCGCGATGATGGGCGCCATCTTGTAGACGGCGTTGTCGCCGCGTTCGGGGGCCGAGCCGTGGCAGGAGATCCCGCTGGTGCGGACCTCGATTTCCATCCGGCCGCGGTGCCCGCGGTAGATACCCAGATTGGTGGGTTCGGTGATGACAACGGCGTCGGGCCGGAGTTTGTCTTCGTTGACGATGTACTGCCAGCAGAGCCCGTCGCAGTCTTCTTCCTGGACGCTGCCGACCACCCACAGCGTGAAGTCGCCCTCGAGGCCGAGTTCCTTGATAATGCGCCCGCCGTACACGATGGACGCCAGCGCGCCTTTCATGTCGCAGGCCCCGCGGCCGTAGATCGTGCCGTCGCGTTCGTCGCCCTGGAACGGGTCCACGGTCCAGTTGGCGGCGTTGCCGACATCCACCGTGTCCACATGCGCGTCGAACGCGATGACCCGCGGGCCGTGGCCGATGCGGCCGAGGATGTTGCCCATCGGGTCGATGCGGACTTCGTCGTAGCCGCTGTCGATCATCTCGCGCTCGATGCGCCGGATGACGTCGCCTTCCTGGGAGCTGACGGACTTGATGGCGATGAGGTCGCGGAGGAAGCGGGCGACGTGACGTTCGTGATGGCGTGCGCGAGCGAGGATGGCGTCAGACATAGACACTGGCAGTATACCTAGG
>CAYJPV010000020.1:0-12340 GCA_964372095.1 uncultured Vicinamibacterales bacterium
CCTCTAGCCTCTAGCCTCTAGCCTCTAGCCCCTAGTACAATCCCCCCGTGCACGTTGCCATCGCATCGGATCACGCGGGGTTTGCGCTCAAAGAGGACCTCAAGCGGTTCCTGGACGAACTGCAGGTCCCGTACGACGACCTCGGGCCGGTCACCGACGCGCCGGTGGACTACCCCGACTTTGCCGCGGCCGTGTCCCGCGCCGTGCTCGACGGCCGGGCCGAGCGCGGCATCCTGATCTGCGGCACAGGCATCGGCATGTCTATCGCCGCCAACAAGATCCCCGGGATTCGAGCGGCACTGCTCACCGACGAACAGACGGCGCGCCTGAGCCGCCAGCACAACAACGCCAACGTCATGGCGGTCGGAGGCCGGGTCACCCCCCCCGCCGCCGCCCGCGCCATCGTCCGGGCGTTTCTCGCGACCGCGTTCGAAGGCGGCCGGCACCAGCGGCGCCTCGACCGCATCACCCGACTGGAATCCAGCCCCGATCAGACACGGACGGACCCATCATGACCAGCGCCACGACCGCCCACCTGCGCAGCCTGTTCGAGACCGACCCGGAGGTGGCCGACGCGATTCGCCACGAAGTCGAACGCCAGGCCGACGGCCTCGAACTGATCGCCTCGGAGAACTTCGTCAGCCGGGCGGTACTCGAGGCCGCGGGCTCGGTGATGACCAACAAGTACGCGGAAGGGTATCCGGGCCGCCGGTACTATGGCGGCTGCGAGTACGTGGATGTCGTCGAGCGGCTGGCGATCGACCGCGCGAAGGCCCTGTTCGGCGCGGAACACGCCAACGTGCAGCCGCACTCGGGTGCCCAGGCCAACATGAGCGTGTACTTCACGCTGCTGAAGCCGGGCGACACCGTGCTCGGCCTGAACCTGTCGCACGGCGGGCACCTGACGCACGGGCATCCGCTGAACTTCTCGGGCAAGCTCTACAACATCGTGCCCTACGGCGTCCGCCAGGAAGACGAACGGCTCGACTACGACGAGATTGCGCGCCTGGCCCTCGAGCACAAGCCGCAGATGATCATGGTGGGCGCGAGCGCCTATCCGCGTCTCATCGACTTCGCGCGCATCCGCCAGGCGGCCGACGCGGTGGGAGCGGCCATGGTCACCGACATGGCGCACATCGCCGGCCTCGTGGCCGGGGGCATGCACCCGAGCCCGGTGCCCTATTCGGATTTCGTCACCACGACGACGCACAAGACCCTGCGGGGCCCGCGCGCCGGCCTGGTGCTGTGCCGGGAGGCGCGGGCGAAGGATCTCGACCGCAGCGTGTTCCCCGGCGTGCAGGGCGGCCCGCTCATGCACGTCATCGCGGCCAAGGCGGTGTGCTTCAAGGAAGCCGCCGAACCGACCTTCGCCGCCTACCAGCGGCAGATCGTCCTGAACGCGGCGCGCCTGGCGTCGGTCATCGCGGCACAGGGGTTCCGGCTGGTCTCGGGCGGTACGGACAACCACCTCATGCTCGTGGACGTCTGGTCGAAGGGCCTCACGGGCAAAGACGCCACGACGGCGCTGGGCAAAGCGGGCATTACGGTCAACCAGAACACGATTCCGTTCGACCAGAACCCGCCCCTCAAGGCCAGCGGCATCCGCATCGGCACGCCGGCCGTGACCACGCGCGGCATGGTCGAATCCGACATGGACATCATCGGCGAACTGATTGCGCGGGTGCTCGCGGCGCCCACGGACGATCGCGTGCACCAGATGGTTCGTGCCGAGGTGGAAACGCTGTGCCGGAAGTTCCCGCTGTACCCGGACCTGCTCGCCCGCTGACCACCACGGTCGGCTACGTGTTCTCGGACGACGGCCCGCTGGCGCGGGTCGTCGACGAGTTCGAAGCCCGCGCGGGCCAGCGCGAGATGGCGGACGCCGTGGCGGGCGTCGTGAGCGACGGCGGCGTGCTGCTGGCCGAAGCGGGCACGGGCACGGGCAAGACGCTGGCCTACCTGGTGCCGGCCATCCTCAGCGGGCGCCGCGCGCTCGTCTCCACCGGGACGAAGAACCTCCAGGAGCAGATCTACTTCAAGGACGTCCCGCTGCTGCAGCGGGCGCTGGGCGTGCCCTTCACCGCCACCTACATGAAGGGCCGCGGCAACTACCTGTGCCAGCACCGGTTCGCGGCGCTGCGCGACGACACGGGCGCCGGCACGCCGGCCGACCGCATCTACCTGCAGATGGTGGACGACTGGGCCGCGTCCACCGAGACGGGCGACCGCGCGGAACTGGCGGACCTGCCGGAAGACGTGGCGTTCTGGAGCGACATCGCCGCGACGGCCGAGAACTGCGTCGGCAACCAGTGCCCCGATTACGAGAGCTGCTTCGTCACCCGGATGCGCCAGCGCGCGGCGGCGTCCGACGTGGTGATCGTCAACCACCACCTGCTGTGCGCAGACGCCGCCGTGCGCCAGAGCGCGTACGGCGAAGTGATCCCCCAGTGCGACGTGGCCATCATCGACGAAGCGCACCAGCTCGAGGACGTGGCCACGAACTACTTCGGCGTCACGGTCAGCAACCACCGCGTGGACGATCTGCTGCGCGACGGCATGCGCCTGGCCACGGGCGGCACGGTGGCGGACGACACGGGGGAGTTCGTGCGGGCGCTGCGCCACGTCGGGGACACGGCCCGCGAGTTCTGGAGCGCGCTCACGCTGGCGCGGTACGAAGGCGGGGCGCTGGCGGCGGCGGTCTCGACGGCGACGACCGACGGCCGGGTGCGCGTGGGCCCGTCGCAGCTCGAACCCGGCGCCGAGCCCGGCGCGCGGCTCGTGGACGCCTGCGACGCCCTGCAGGGCGCCATCGTGCTGCTGCCGGACACCGACGAAGACCTGAAGACGCTCGGCGGGCGGGCCGGCGCGCTGCGCGACGACCTGCGCTTCCTCCTGCGGGCCACGGACCGGGACTACGTCTTCTACCTCGAATGGCGCAGCCGCGGCGTCTTCCTGAAGGCATCGCCCGTGGACGTCTCGGACATCATCCGCCAGACGCTGCTCGACCGGTTCAGCGCCACGGTCTTCACGTCGGCCACCCTCGCGGTGGACGGCTCGTTCGACTACATGCGCGGGCGGCTCGGCATCGGCCGCTCGATCGATCTCCGGCTGCCGTCGGAATTCGACTACGCCCGGCAGTCGATTCTGTACCTCCCGCCGCGCATGCCCTCGCCCAAGACCCCGGCGTTCGCCGAGGCGGTGGCGGCGCAGGTGATCGAGATCCTGAAGCGGACGTACGGGCGCGCGTTCGTCCTGTTCACCAGTTACGCCATGCTGCGAAGCGTGCAGGCCGCCGTCGCGGACGAACTGGAATTCCCGATGCTCGTCCAGGGATCGGCGCCCCGGTCGGTGCTGCTCCAGCAGTTCCGATCGACGCCGCACGCGGTCCTGCTCGCCACGTCCAGCTTCTGGCAGGGTGTGGACGTCGTGGGTGACGCCCTGAGCTGCGTCATCATCGACCGCCTGCCGTTCGCGTCGCCGGCCGAGCCGGTGGTGGCCGCCCGCCTCGAAGCGATCGCCGAGCGCGGCGGCGACGGATTCGCGGATCTGCAGGTCCCGCTGGCCATTCTGGCGCTGCTGCAGGGACTCGGGCGGCTGCTGCGGCACCGCCGCGACCGGGGTGTCCTGGCCATTCTCGACCCGCGCATCCGGACGATGGGTTATGGCCAGCGGTTCATCGGGTCGCTGCCCCCGGCCCCGGTGACCGCGAATCTCGACGACATCACCCGGTTCTTCGATCGCACGGACCGGGAGGGGGAGTAGCGGCGATCGGCGAAGGCCGATAGTCGTCTTCCGCAGGTCGCGCCGGCCGGCGGTTTCGGTGTACACTGGTGGCGATCGTTCGTCGGTTCTTTCACCTTTTCTAATCCTTTCCTGCTACGGAGGAGCTCCATGCTTCGCCTCACCTCCGGCCGCACCGCGATCGTCATCCTGATCGCGCTCGTGGCCGTCCTGTTCGCAACCCCCAGCTACGCCCAGACCGGCATGGTCAAGGGCAAGGTTCTCGATGGCGCCGGCAAGCCGCTGGAGAAGGCCAAGCTGGTCATCGAGTACAAAGACGGCGTCAACCGGAAATACGAAGTCTCCACGAACAAGAAAGGCGAGTTCATCCAGATCGGGCTGCCGCCGGGCGCATACATCATCACGGCGTCCTTCAAGGATCTGGGCGAGCAGGCTTTCGACGTCCGTGTCCGCCTGGGCGACGCGGCCGAAGTGAACTTCATGCTGGGCGGCGGCGAAGCCGGCAAAGGCGGCATGAGCAAGGAAGACGCGGCGAAAGCCGCGTCGCTGAAGGCCGTCTTCGAGCAGGGCGTCGAATTGAGCAAGACGGGCGATTTCGACGGGGCCATCGCGAAGTTCACCGAAGCGTCCACGCTCGTGCCGAACTGCTACGACTGCTTCTACAACATCGGCTACGCGCAGATGCAGAAGAAGGACTACGAACAGGCCGAGATCGCGTTCAATAAGGCCATCGAGTTCAAGGCCAACTACGTGGACGCCTACAACGGCCTGGCCACGGTCTACAACGCCCAGAAGAAGTTCGACAAGGCAGCCGAGATGGGCGCCAAGGCGGCTGAACTGGCCGCGGCGGCCGGCCCCGGCGGGTCGGGCGGCGTGGACGCCGAATACAACCAGGGCGTCATCCTGTGGAACGCGGGCAAGATCTCCGAAGCGAAGGCGCACTTCGAAAAGGTCATCTTCATGAAGCCCGACCACGCCGACGCGCACTACCAGGTCGGCATGGCGAACCTGAACGAAGGCAAGATGGCTGAAGCGGCGGCGATGTTCGAAAAGTACATCCAGCTCGCGCCGGACGGCCAGTACGCGGCAACCGTGAAGGGCATCCTGCCGCAGATCAAGAAGTAAGGCCGTGGCGGAGGGGCTCGCGCTCGACCCGACCATCTCCGCCAACCTGGCCGACGTTCGAACCCGTCTGGCCCGCGCCGCGTCGCGGGCCGGGCGGGATGTCTCCTCCATCCGCCTCGTTGCCGTCTCCAAGACCCACCCTGTTGACGCCGTCCTGGCAGCGCTGCGCGCCGGCCAGACGATGTTCGGCGAGAACCGCGTCCAGGAAGCCCTACAGAAGATCTCGGCATCATCCGATACGCCCATCGAGTGGCATCTGATCGGCCACCTGCAGTCGAACAAAGCGCGAAAGGCCGCGGAATCGTTCGCCTGCATCCACTCCATCGACAGCGTGGACCTGCTCCGGCGGGTCGACGGCGGGGCCGTGGAGTGCGGGACCAGGCCCACGGCCCTCGTGCAGGTGGATCTGGCCGGTGAACCGACCAAGCACGGCGCCACGCTCGACACGCTGCTGCCGCTGTTCGACGGGGCGGCCCGCTGCCGGGCGGTGAGCGTGACCGGGCTGATGGTGCTGCCGCCGTTCGCCGACGACCCCGAAGACGCCCGTCCGTATTTCCGGCGGCTTCGGGAACTCCGCGACGAACTGGCGGTCAGGGGTGTGCCCGCGTCGATGCTCCACGAGCTGTCGATGGGCATGAGCCACGACTTCGAAGTGGCCGTCGAAGAAGGCGCCACGCTGGTCCGCGTGGGCACGTCCATCTTCGGCACCCGGGGCTGATCCGTTTTCGAGGACCGTGCGGACGGCGGCAGGGCGATACCCGCCCGCGGCGTCGCGCGCGTCTGGAGCACAGGCATGAACGTCACTCCGCTCGACCTCCGCCAGCAGCACTTCCGTACGGCCATGCGAGGCTTCGACAAGACGGAGGTCATCGCGTTCCTCGTGGAGGCCGCCGACGACTACGAAGCCGCGCTCCACGAGACCGAACGCCTGCGCCAGGACGTCGCCCGCCTCGCCGGCCAGCTGGCGGAGCATCAGGAACACGAGCGGAACCTGCGCAATACGCTGCTGACGGCGCAGCGGCTGGCCGACGAGATCAAGGACAACGCGCAACGGCAGGCGGCCACGGTCCTGAAAGAGGCCGAGTCGCGCGCTTCGCTCGTGCTCGAGAAGGCCCAGGCGCGGCTGGAAGACGTCCAGCGCGAGATCGACGGCCTGCGCCTGAAACGCCGGGACGCCGAGACGGCCGTCGAGTCGGTGATCGGCAACCTGAAGAACACGCTCGAGTTCATCCGCGAGCAGGACGCGCGCGACGAGCGGGCCGACAAGGTGGTCATGCACCGTCCCCGGCACACCGACGGGCGTGAAACGATGCAGGGCTGGTCGCAGACCCGGAGCAGCGACGCCGCCGAAGAGCCTGAGGCCGCCGCCGCAAGGTAGAATGGGCTCGTGCCTGCTGCCCTGCTGATTCGCGACGCCAAGACGATCTTCACCTGCGCCGGTCCCGCCCCCAGGCGGGGCCACGATCAGGCTGACGCACGTCCCCTCTCGAACGCCTCCATCCTCGCCGTCGACGGCACCATCGTCTACGTCGGTTCCTCCGCGGATGCCATGCGGCACCTCCCGGCGGGCACCGCCGTGCACGAACTCGACGCGTCGGGCCGCACGGTCGTCCCGGGATTCGTCGATCCCCACACCCACGTCATCTATGGCGGCGACCGGCGCGAAGAGTTGCGCCGCCGCCTGGCTGGAGCCACGTACGCCGAGATTGCCGCCGCCGGCGGCGGCATCCTGTCCACCGTGCGCGACACGCGGGCCGCCACCGACGGCGAACTGGCCGACGCGTCCCGCGCGCGCCTCGACGACATGCTGCGCGCCGGCACGACGACGGCAGAGGCCAAGAGCGGCTATGGGCTCGATCCCGAGTCCGAACTCAAGATGCTGCGCGTCATCCGCCAGCTCGACCGCGAACATCCCATCGATCTGGTCGCGACGTTCATGGGCGCCCACGAGATTCCCGCCGAGCACCGCGCGAACCGTCGTTTCTACATCGATCAGGTCGTCCGCCAGATGATCCCGGCGGTGGCCGGCGACGGTCTCGCCGAGTGGTGCGATGTCTTCTGCGAGAACGGGGTTTACACACCGGAGGAAACCATCGAGATTCTGGAGGCCGGCAAACGCCACGGCCTCAAGGCGCGGGTCCACGCGGACGAGCTGGCCGAAAGCGGCGGCTCGCTGGTGGCCGCCCAGGTCGGCGCGCGGTCGGCGGACCACCTGCTCTACACCGGCCCGCGCGGCATCGAAGCCATGCGCGACGCCGGCGTCGTCGCCACGTTCCTGCCGATTGCGGCCTTCTACCTGAAGATTGGGCGCTACGCCCCGGCGCGCGAGTTCATTTCGGCCGGCGTGCCGGTCGCCCTGGCCACGGACCTGAACCCGGGAGGCGGGTTCTCGCCGTCCATGCCGTTTGCCATGTCGCTCGCGTGTTTCGCCATGCGGATGACGATGGAAGAGGCCCTCGTGGCCGCGACGATCAATGCGGCGTACGCCGTGGATCGCCACGATCGTGTCGGTTCGCTCGAACCCGGCAAACGCCTCGACGCCGTCATTCTCGACGGCGACGCGGTTGACCTCCTGAAGGTGGGCGTGCCGGCCATTCAGACTGTTGTGAAAAACGGCGTGGTCGTCGCCACGCCGGCACCGTCACGCACATGAACGAGCCGGCCACACTGACGCGTCGTGTGCGGGCCACGCTGACCGCTGCCCTCGTGGGTGGCGTCGTCGCGAGCGCGGTCATCGCGGTGCTGTCTCTCCGGGACCCCGGGGTACGCCTCGAGATGACCGGACCGCATCCGCCGGTGGTCACCGGCGTGTACCCGTCCGAGCGGTCTGATCAGCTGACCTTCGCCTGGAGCGGTGCGGCTGCGCGGCTGGTGCTGCCTGGAGCCGACCGGCGCGTCGCGTGGGTCTGCGGCGCCCGCGTCATCAACTGGCGGCCGCCGTCCGCCGGCCCCGCCGCGGTCCGCGTCACCGCCGGGGCCGAGATCTTCGCCACGACGGTGGCCGATGCAGAGGCGACAGTCTCGTTCACGGTTCCGGCCTCGACGGCGGGCGATCCGTTCGACGTGACCCTCGCGGTGACGCCCACGTTCCGGCCGGGCCCCCAGGATCCCCGCGACCTGGGGCTCGCGTTCGACTGGATCCGCTGCGAACCGTCACCGGGCGCCAGGGCCTGGCCTCCCGCCGCCGCGCTGGCGCGCGGCGCCGCCACGTCCGCCCTGCTCGGGGCGGCCATCGGCGCGGCAGGCGTGGCTGCGACACCCGCCGCCCTGATCGCCGGCGGTGCGGGCGTCGTGCACGGGATCACCGCCACGCTCGGGCTCGCGCCCTTCGCGCCCGGTCCGCCTTTTGTCGTGCTCCTGGTGGTGGTGCTGATCTTCCTGGCGCCGCTGTGGGTGACGGAGGTGACCGGCTGGCACGTTCCGTCCGCCGCGGGGCGGGTGGCCGTGGCGCTGTCCGCCGCAGCCTGTTTCCTGAAGCTGGGATTCATCCTGCATCCCGGCAAACCCCTGGTCGACGCCCTCTTCCACGCGCACCGGCTCCAGGCGGTGTTGGGCGGCGAGTTCTACTTCACGCAGTTGTCGACCAGTGCGACGCCGTTCCCGTACGCCATCGGCTTGTACCTCTTCGCCGCCCCGTGGTCCGTCCTGACGCACGACCACGTCACGCTGCTCCGCACCGTCGTGTACGCGGCCGAGGCCGGAGCAGGCCTGCTCCTCTACGCCATGCTCGCCCGCGCGTGGCAGTCGAAGGCCGCCGGCGTCGTGGCCGTCGCCTTGTTCCACCTGGTTCCACTGCCCTACACCGTCATCGGCAACGCCAACCTCACCAACGCCTTCGGGCAATCGGCCTCGCTGGCGGTGCTCGCGGCGGCGACGATCGGCGGCTTCGTCCCTCTCCGCATCGCCACCGCGCTGCTGTTCGTCGCCCTGACTGCCCTGGCCTTCATCTCGCACGTGAGCATCGTGGTCCTGCTGGGATCGACGTTGGCCGTGTTGGGCGGCGTGTCCTGGTGGATCGGCGATCGTGACATGCGCGCCCAGACGCGCCGCGTGCTGGCGGCGGGCCTGGTGGGGGCGCTGCTGGCCGTGGTGCTGTACTGGGGCCACTTCGGCGATGTCTACGCCGCGCAACTCGCGCGGACGCGCGTCGGCGCGGCAATCGGGCTCACGGCTCCGGCCGCGCCCGCACACGACACCCGGGCGGACGCGAAGCCGGCCAGGCGCCCGTTCACCTACACCGGCCCGGCTGTCGCACGCCAGGTCGTGCGGGACTTCGGCTGGCCGATGCTGGCACTGGCGGTGGCGGGCGCGTGGGAGAGCCTGCGGCGCCGCGACCGGCTGGCGGCGCTCATCGTCACCCAGGTGGGGATCGCGGCGGTGTTCCTGGCACTCGGTGCCCTGGCTCCGATTGCCGAGCGGATGCAGCAGGACATCTGGGAGTTCATGGGTCGCGTCGATCTCGCCACCAGCGGCGCCGTCGTGATGCTGGCGGCCGTCGGCGCCGAGCGGGCATGGCGGGCGGGCCTCGTGGGCCGCGTCGTGGCGGTCGCGCTCGCCGGGGCGGTCGTCATCCCGGCCGCCCGGGCGATCCAGGCCTGGTTTCCCTGATTATCGTCGCGGCACCCCGCCCGACGGCACGATCCACCCGTGCGCGTGGACTTCAAAACGCCAGGGATAATGGTACCGGGGCAGGATCTCGATCGTGCGGACGTAGGCCAGGTCCACGTAGACGTGTTCCGCCTGGATGCGGATCGCCACGTCGTCCACGTTGACCGGGATACGGAAGCGGGTGGCGGCATCGGCGACAGCCGCCCGCACCTCGGGTTCCGTGGTGCGGACGGCCCGCTGTGCGACTTTGTCCACCTCGTCCGAGAACCGGTAGTGGTCCAGACTGACCTGTCCCGTCCGATAGACGGCAAGCAGCAGGAGGGCCACGAGGACGAGCCGGATCAGACGTGCGATCATCAGTGAATCTGATGCAGCAGGCGGCTCCAGCGCGTGCCGGTCACCGCCCCCGCCATCCCTCCGCCGGGTTCGAACGACCAATAAATGAACAGGGCCCTGCCCTTCACGTAGTCCCGGGGGAGGAACCCCCAGTACCGTGAATCCTGGGAGTTGTCGCGGTTATCGCCCATCATGAAGTACGCGTGCGGGGGCACCGTGACGGGCCCGTACGTGTCGCGCACATCGCCGGGGAACGCGTCGGCCAGGCTGCCGTCCGGCCTCGGCAGGTAGTGGGCGTACGGCTCGTCGAGCAGCGCGCCATTGATGTACACCCGGTGGCTCTTCAGTTCGACGGTGTCGCCCGGCAACCCGATCACCCGTTTGATGAAGTCACGCTCGGTGTCTTCGGGGTACTTGAACACCACCACGTCCCCGCGGCGGATGTCCCGCGTCGGCAGCACGGCCCGCTCGGCGCCGCCGGGGCTGAAGACGAACTTGTTCACGAGCAGATGATCGCCGATGAGCAGGTTCGGCTCCATCGAGCCGGTGGGAATCTTGAACGCCTGCACGACGAACGTGCGGATGAACAACGCCATGATGACCGCGATGACGATCGACTCGAAGTACTCGCGGGCCACGGATTTCCGGAAAGTCGTCACGAATCCTCCGTTCCGATCTTGAGCACGGCGAGAAAGGCCTCCTGCGGAATTTCGACGCGGCCCACGCGTTTCATCCGTTTCTTGCCTTCTTTCTGCTTTTCGAGCAGCTTGCGCTTCCGTGTGATGTCGCCGCCGTAACACTTGGCCAGCACGTTCTTGCGCATGGCCTTGACCGACTCGCGGGCGACGATACGCCCGCCGATCGCCGCCTGGATGGCCACCTCGAACATCTGGCGGGGAATGAGCTCGCGCATCTTGCTCGCGAGGGCCTTGCCGCGCGGGTACGCCGAATCGGCGTGGCAGATGGTCGAGAGCGCGTCCACCGGGTCGCCGTTCACCAGGATGTCGAGTTTCACGAGCTTCGAATCCCAGTACCCGCTGACGTGGTAGTCGAGCGACGCGTACCCGCGGGAGATGGTCTTCAGCTTGTCGTAGAAGTCGAGCACGACCTCGTTGAACGGCATCTCGTAGGTGATGAGGACGCGGTTCGCCGAGACGTACTCCAGGGCTTTCTGGATGCCGCGTTTCTCCTGGCAGAGCTGCAGGATACCGCCCACGAACTCCGAGGGGGTGAGCATCATCGCCTTGATGACCGGCTCCTCGAACTTCGAGATGCTGCCCGGATCGGGCAGTTTCGCGGGGCTGTCCACCTCCATCACCTGCCCGTCGGTCGTCGTGATCCGGTACAGCACCCCTGGAGCGGTGGTCACCAGATCCATGTCGAATTCGCGTTCGAGGCGTTCCTGGACGATCTCCATGTGGAGCAGTCCCAGGAACCCGCAGCGGAACCCGAACCCCAGGGCCGCCGACGACTCCGGCTCGTAGAAGAACGACGCGTCGTTGAGGCGGAGTTTCTCGAGGGCGTCGCGCAGTTGCGGGTACTCGTGGCCTTCCACGGGGTACAACCCGGCGAACACCATCGGCTTGAGGGCGCGGAAACCGGGAAACGGCTCGGCGCACGGCCTCGCCACCTCGGTAATCGTGTCGCCGATCCTGGCGTCGGTCACCTTCTTGATGGACGCGGTGACGAACCCGACGTCGCCGACACCCAGTTCGGCCACCTGCACCGGCTTGGGCGTGAAGTGGCCGACCTGCTCGATCTCGTACTCCTGGCCTTCGGCCATCAGCCGCACCTTCATCTTCGGGCGCAGCACGCCGTCCAGCACGCGGGCGACGATGACGACGCCGCGGTAGGCGTCGTACCAGGAGTCGAAGATCAGGGCTTTCAGCGGCGCCTGCGGGTCCCCCACCGGCGGCGGCAGGCGCTCGACGATGGATTCGAGCACGTCGACGACGCCCGCGCCGGACTTGGCGCTGGCGAGGATCGCGTGGGACGGGTCGAGACCGATGATGTCGGCGATCTGGCGCCGCGTCTCCTCGGGCTGGGCGCCGGGCAGGTCGATCTTGTTGATGACCGGGACGATCTCGAGGCCGTTGTCCACCGCGAGGTACGCGTTGGCCAGCGTCTGGGCCTCCACGCCCTGGGACGCGTCCACGAGCAGCACCGCCCCTTCGCACGCGGCGAGGGACCGCGTGACTTCGTACGAGAAGTCCACGTGTCCGGGCGTGTCGATGAGGTTGAGGATGTAGGTGCGGCCGTCGAGGGCCTTGTACTCCAGGCGAACCGGATGGGCCTTGATGGTGATGCCGCGCTCGCGCTCCAGGTCCATCGAGTCGAGGACCTGGGCTTCCGTCATCTCGCGGGGCTGCAGCGCACCCGTGGTTTCCAGAAACCGGTCGGCAAGGGTCGACTTGCCGTGGTCGATGTGGGCAATGATGGCAAAGTTACGAATAAACTGCTGATCCATGAAGTCTAACGATGATACCGGGGTGGGGCCAAGTAATATAGAAGAGGGAAGAGGGGGGGGCGC
>CAYJPV010000020.1:12350-103775 GCA_964372095.1 uncultured Vicinamibacterales bacterium
CCCCCCCCCCCCCCCCCCCCCCCCCCCCCTCCTCCCCCACTAACCCCCCCCCCCCCCCCCCCGCGCAGGGGTTTGTAGATCAGTCCCACGATCGCGCCGTAGACGCCCATCTCCACGATGGTATCGACCACCCAGGCGATGGCCAGCGCGCCGGACAGCGGCAGCGTGACGTAGTTCCAGACTACGGAGAAACAGGAGAGCAGCAGCCCGACGATGACGCCGAATCGAAGGCCTTCCAGGGGGCCGGACCCGCCCTCATACCCCTTGGCGAAGGCGTAGGCGAAGACGAGAAAGCCGAAGGCTGACGCGGCAAACCCGACGACCACGTTCATCTGGTCCTGGGGTCGGAACACGGCGGCGTGCCGGGCGTACAGATCGCCCAGCAGCAGCGTGTTCACGAAGGGGCTCACCACCATATAGGCGAGCCAGGCCACCACCGCCCCCGCTACCACTCGACCGTAGTGCATCACGTCCTCCGATGCGCTCCCGCCGTCGTACGACGCCACTCCTGTCTCAGACGGCAACGCCGGGCTCGAGGGTTCCTCGAAGCCCGGCGGGGATTGAGTCGAGTCCGGCGCGCGCGCCGCTACTTGACGACTTCGGTCTTCAGCGGCACGTTGTGGCCGCCGAACTGCTGAATGACCGAGAGCAGTCCGGTATAGAGGAATCCCACCTGGAACAGGACGAGGAACGGCAACGTCCCGTAGATCCCGTTCGACAGCGCGTAGACCACGGTCATGGTGAAGTAGAGGCCAAGCGCCACCTCGACCAGGGGCTGGACGGCCGCCAGCTGTCGGTACTTCTTGCCGGCCCAGTCGTCGGCCGCACGCTCGACGCCGTACTTGGGCGTGCGGGCGAACGCCGACTCGTGGCGGAAGAGGGCCTCGAGCACGGCGCGCGTATTGTTGACGGCGAGACCGATCCCGATCGACATCAGGAACGGGATGTACCGCAGCCGGGCTTTCCAGTCGGCGTAGAGCTCGCGCTGCGACACCACGTAGAAATTGGCCACCGACGCCGTCGCCAGGAAGAACAGCGGCACGTCGATCAGCAACATCTCGTACCAGCCCATGTTGTAGCGGATGACCATCGACGGGAACATCAGGATGGACAGCAGCGACATGAGGAGGTAGTTGAAGTTCGCGGTCAGGTGGAAAAACGCCTCGGCCTTCACGCCGAAGGGCTGATCGGACTGGAGGATGCTCGGCAGCACCTTGAGGCAGGTCTGGATCGAGCCTTTGGCCCAGCGATGCTGCTGCGACTTGAAGGCGTTCATCTCGACGGGCACTTCCGCCGGCGCGACGAGATCCGGCAGGAAGAGGAACTTCCAGCCCTTGAGCTGCGTGCGGTAGCTGAGGTCCAGGTCTTCGGTCAGCGTATCGTGCTGCCAGCCGCCGCCGTCGTAGATGGCGTCGCGGCGCCACACGCCTGCGGTGCCGTTGAAATTGAAGAAGTGGCCGGCGCGGTTACGCCCGCCATGCTCGAGCACGAAATGGCCGTCGAGCAGCATCGACTGCGCCTTGGTCAGCAGGGAATAATCCTGGTTGACATGCCCCCAGCGCGCCTGGACGAGCGCGACCTTCGGGTCGATGAAGTACGGCACCGTTTTCAGCAGGAAGTCTTCGCTGGGAATGAAGTCCGCGTCGAAGATCGCGATGAACCGTCCCGTGGCCACGCGCATCGCCGCGTCGAGGGCCCCGGCCTTGTAGCCGGTGCGATCGGTCCGGTGCAGGTACTTGACGTTGTGGCCCTGCGCCACGCACCGCGCCACCGCACGTTTGGCCACCTCGACGGTTTCGTCCGTCGAGTCGTCGAGCACCTGGATCTCCAGCAGTTCGGGTGGGTATTGGATCTTGACCGTCGCGGCCAGCAGACGGTCGATCACGTACATTTCGTTGTAGATCGGCAACTGGATGGTGACGGGCGGCAGCGGGCCGTCCCAGGCCGGCGGAGGGCCAGGTACCTTGTCCTTGTTGGACATGTAGGCATACACCAGGTAGTACCGGTGCCAGCCGTACATGCCAAGAATGACAAGAATGAAGAAATACGACCCGAGGATCAACGTTTCAAATGGGGTCATGCGACACCAGGTCCCGTCACTGTCAGTCTCTGAAGCACAATCTGTAATTATAGTCTTCGCTCCGGGGGAACTCAAACTGGCGATCGGCTATCGGCCTAGCCTCTAGCCTCTAGCCTCTGGATCCAAATAGTCGTCGATCCCGCCTCCGGCTGATCTCCCGGGAACATTCGGATCCGATTCGTATCGCGCCAGATGTTTCGCGTTGGCTTCCTTCCTGTTTACCAACCCCATCCGCATATGCCCGTCGTGCCTGTGTCCGGGGCACACGCCCTGCCCGTACGAATCGTTGAATCGCCGGGAGCCCGGGATCTTCAGATTTCCGGAGCGTGTACGCCTCCCGGACGGCCGGAAACGTGCCTTCAGCGCCCCGGAGTGCCGCCTGGCGCGTTGCGGCGGGACGTACACGCGCACTTTCGGGCCAAAACTCGCGTGGCACGAATCTGGCCTTGTCGGCAGGCAGCCCTCATGGGAGAGGGTCTCACGAAGGAGGTTACTGATGTTCAGCAGAAGATGCCGGTCACGCGGGACACTCGCGTTCGTGCTGGCACTCGTCGCCGTGCTCGGGTTCCTGCCGTCCGCGGTAACGGCGCAAACGGAAACCGGCCGTGTGGCCGGACTCGTCACCGATGCCAGCGGCGGCGTCATTCCCGGGGCGACGGTCACGCTCACGTCGCTCGGCACCAAGGCCATGCGTACGTCCGTCAGCGACGACGGCGGCCGCTACACGTTCTCGAACGTGCTGCCCGGCGAGTACGAACTGCTCGTGGAACTGGCGGGATTCTCGAGCCGCCGCACCAGGGTGCAACTGGTCGTCGGCGGCGCGGTCGAACTCACAGCGAAGCTGGAGGTGGCCGCGCAGGCCGAGACCGTCAACGTCGTGGCCGAGACACCGATCATCAACACCGTCAGTTCCGAAGTCTCGACCGTGGTGAGCCAGGCGCAGGTGCGTGAGCTGCCCAGCATCACCCGCAACATCTACGACTTCGTCGGCGTGGCCGGCAACGTGTCGTCCGACGATCCCAGCGGCGTCAACGGACGCGGCGCGGGCGGGTTCGTCCTGAACGGCCTGCGGGCGGCGTCCACCAACGTGCTGCTGGATGGCTCGGCGAACAACAACGAGTTCAGCGCGTCGGTGGGCATCCAGGTGCCGCTCGATTCGGTCCAGGAGTTCAGCGTCATCACGTCGAACTTCTCGGCGCAGTACGGCCGCGCCGCCGGCGGGGTCGTCAACGTCGTGACCAAGTCCGGCAGCAACACGCTGGCGGGCACGGCCTACGGCTTCTACCGCGACGAGAAGCTGGCGACCAACCTCTACGACAATGAAGAGCGGGGCGTCGAGAAGGACCCCTTCACCAGGAGCCAGACGGGTTTCTCCATTGGCGGTCCGGTCCGGCGCGACAAGATCCACTTCTTCGGCAGCGGCGAGTACATCCGCGTGCGCAGCAACGCGACCGACGTCGCCCTCGTCCCAACGCCGCAGCTGCTCGCCCTGACGTCACCCACGACGCAGGCGTTCTTCAATGACTACCGCTCCTTGCCGATCAACGGGCCGGTGGTGACGGCGGGCGAGATCGCGGGCGTACGCCCCGGCGGGCCGTTCTCGCAGATTCCGGCGAACACCCCGGTGTTCGGGCAGGTGATTCAGCAGTTCCCGAGCGACGCGGGCGCGGGGCTGCCGGAGGACCACATCCAGGCCGTCGGCCGGCTGGACTATGCGATCAGCAACAACTCGAGCGCCTATGTCCGCTATGCCTCGCAATGGCGGGACCAGCTCGCCGGTACGAACGCCAACAGCGCGTGGGAGGGTTTCAACACCGGCACGAAGGTCAACAATCACAACGTGCTCGCCTCCTACACACGGGTGTGGGCGAACAACTTCACGTCGCAGAGCAAGCTCGTCTACAACCGCATGGTGAACGATCAGCCGCTCAATGGTGATCCGACGCCGACCCTGTACCTGCGCGCATCCCGCACGAGCATCGGCGGCATCAAGGTGTCGCTGCCCGGCTATCTGCCGTATAACCCCGGCAGCGCGATCCCGTTCGGTGGTCCACAGCAGCTCGCGCAGTTCTACCAGGACGCGACGTGGATTACGGGACGGCACGAATTGCGGTTCGGCGGCTCGTTCGTCCGGATCATGGACGACCGGACGTTCGGCGCTTTCATGAATCCCGTCCAGACGCTGGGCGGGTCGCTGGGGGAAGCCCTGGACAACCTGATGCTGGGCCGGTTGCTCCAGTTCCAGACGGCCATCGACCCGAAGGGACTGTACCCGGGCGATCGCGTGACGTTGCCGGTGAGCCAGCCCCAGTTCACGCGCAACAACCGGTACAACGAGTGGGCGATCTACCTCAATGACAACTGGCGCGTGGGCAACCGACTCACGCTGAGCGCCGGGCTCCGGTACGAGCTCTACGGCGTCCAGCACAACACCGACCCGACGCTCGATTCGAACTACTACTTCGGGGCGGGCAACCAGTTCGAGCGTGTCCGCAACGGCCAGATGATGCTGGCGCCGGACAGCCCGATCGGCGCGCTCTGGAAGACGGACAAGAACAACTTCGCGCCCCGGCTCGGCTTCGCCTGGGACGTGCGGGGCGACGGGCGCACCAGCGTGCGCGGCGGCTACGGGATGGGCTACGAACGCAACTTCGGGAACGTGACGTTCAACGTCATCCAGAACCCGCCCAACTACGCGGTTGTCTCGCTCTTCGCGCCGACCGACGTGCCGACGCTGCCGATCTTCAGGACGGTGGAAGGACCGCTCGCCGGGACCGGCACCGCCCTGATTCCCAACACCAGCACGCGCAACGTCGACCCGGACATCGTGAACTCGTACGCCCACTTCTGGAACGTGTCACTGCAGCATGAACTGTGGAAGCGGACGACGGTGTCGCTGGAATACGTCGGCTCAGCCGGGGAGGCGCTCTACAGCCTGTCGAACTTCAATCGCGCCGGCGCCGGCGCGTACTACCTGGGCGATGCCAATCCCAACGCGCGGCTGCGCACGACGCAGTTCACCAACATGAACACGCGCACCAACGACGGGCGGTCCCGGTACCACGGTCTCGTCACGAGTGTCGCGTTCTCGAGGTTGGGCGACCTCGGCCTCGACCTGCGGGGCAATTACACGTACGGCCGGGCCAAGGACAACCTGAGTTCAACGTTCAGCGAGTCGTTCAACAACCTCAACCTCGGGTTCCTCGACCCGTTCGATCCCGACCTCGACTGGGGCTGGGCCGACTTCGACGTGCGGCACCGCGCTACGCTGTCGGGCATCTTCGAGCTGCCGTTCTTCAAGAACGCCACGGGCCTCGCACGGACCCTGGGCGGCGGCTGGCAGGCGTCGTGGATCTTCTCGGCGCAGACCGGCGCGCCGTTCACGATCTTCGACTGCACCAACCAGTTGGGGGCGTGCGCGCGCCTGGCGAAGGTCGGCGACTTCGCCGAGTACACCCAGACGGCCACCGGCACGCCGAACCAGTTTCTCTACCTCGATCTTGCCAACCAGGCACGGGGCATTGGCACCATCGTCAACGCCAGCACCGGGACCAACGAGGTGCCGCCGGCTGGCGGATACCCGTCCAGCATGACCGAACGCAATGCCTTCCGCCGGCCCGGCCGCTGGAACCTGGATGCGTCGATCGGCAAGCGGTTCCGCTTCGGCAACCGCGTGGCGGCCAACCTCCGGGTCGAGATCTACAACGTGCTGAACCACGCCAACCTGTACGTCGTGGATGACGCGGCGGACATCTCGGGGTCGACGCAGATCCTCGCGGTCAGGGGCTACACCGGGGCGGCCGGGTACGGCAGGCCCGGCGACGGCCAGCGGCGGATCCAGATTGGAGCCAAGTTCGAATTCTAAACAGAAGGCCCCGCAACACACCCCGCTGGGGCGGTTGCCGGCCCGTCGACGGCGGGGGCGTGGGTGGGGCGGGGGGCCGGGCGTTGGGGTGGGTGGGGGGGGCGGCCGCCCCCGGCCCGCCGGTCCCAAGGTTAGAACTCGAACCGGGCCGACAGCTGGATCACGCGCGAGCCGACGTTGACCGACGTGATGCGGCCGAACGTCGTGCTGTTGATGTCCATGTCGCCGCGGAACCAGCTCGGCTGGTTGAACAGGTTGAACGCTTCGCCCTTGAACTCGAGGCGGTAGCGGTTGTAGACGAAGCGCTTTGACAGCGCCAGGTCGACGCGCAGCTGCGGCGGACCGTCGAACGTCAGGATTTCGAGGTTGCCCACTTCGCCCGCGCCCGGGTTGAAGAAGATCTGGCCGTTGAAGCCGGCGGCGTTGGCCTGGTTGTCGGCGCCCACAGCCCGCCCGGTCACCGGGTCGATGACCTTCGGGTCGATCCAGTAGATGCGGCCGTCGGCCGTCTTGAAGACGCCCATCAGCTTCTGGATCTCGTCGGCGCTCATCGTGCTGAACGCCGTGTTGCAGCCGATCGGTGTGCCGCAGTCCGATCGGCCCGCGCGGTTGAACGTGCCGCGGCCCGAGTAGATGCTCAGCGGCGATCCGCTCTGCCAAGTGACGATGGTCCCGAGCTGCCAGTTGCCGAAGATGGCATTCGAGATGCCGCCGTGGTTGAGGAACCGCTTGCCCTGGCCGAAGGGCAGTTCGAGGATGGCGTTCGCGTTCATGACGTGCGTCACGTGGAACACCGACCGGCCCGTGTTGAGCTCCGGCCGATAGTTGTCCATGAACGCTTCGAACCGGTTCTGCGACGTGCCGGCAGAGTTGGTGTTCGAGTGCGAGAACGAGTAGTTCACCTGGGCGAAGAACCCGTTCCTGAACTGCCGGCGCAGCTCGAACTGGAGGCCGTGATAGTCGCTGAACCCGCCGTTCGACAGGGCGTTGGATGCGTAGATGGCCGGGTTCTGCATGAATGTCGCGATCGCGCCGGGCACGCGGCTCGTGATGTAGTAGTCGGCCAGACTGCCCACGGAGTTCGTCTGGATGTGGCTGCGCACCGTCGCGTTGGTCAGCAGGCCGAAGGACGGCAGGACCGTCAGCGGCACGCTGCCCGGCACGTTCGGGTTGTACGTCGGCACGAAGCCGAGTCCGGCCGCCTGGGCCAGGTAGCCGTTATTCCGGGCCGCCTTGAAGTCGGCCAGGAACTCCGGGCTGATGTTGACCTGGTTGTAGTCGGTGCCGCGCCAGATGCCGCGGCCGAACGTCCCGACGTACCGAGCTTCTGCGGCCGTCGCCCACGGCAGTTCGCGCTGGATCCCGATGCTGACCTGGTGCACGTGCGGCGCTTCGATGTTGGGGTCAATGCCCCAGAGCACGGCCGATGGGGTCAGGGCCATCTGGTTCGCCAGCGTACGCGTGGAGAGGAAGGCCGGTGTGGCCGCCAGCGGCACGCCGCCGCTCACCGTGGCGTACTGGCTGGTCAGAGACGCCGTCGTGGTGAGCCCCGAGTTGCCGCGGGCAGCCGAACGGCCGGTCGTCACCGACTCTTCGTTGACGAACGCGAGCGAGTAGCCGCCGCGCACGGCGGTCTTGCCGTCGCTGGTCAGGTCCCACGCGAATCCGATCGTCGGGCCGAAGTTATTGAGGTCCTTCTTCCAGAAGTCGCCGTCCACGAAGGTGATCTGCGTGGTCGGGTCGAGCATCACGTCGGAGATCGACCGCCCGTTCATGACAGGAAGGAAGCCCAGGTTGCTGTCTTCACGCAGCGGGCTGTAGTACTCCCACTTCAGGCCGGCGCGCACCGTGAAGTTCGGCCGCCACCGCCAGTTGTCCTGCACGTAGGCCGCGATGTTGTCGAGCGTGTAGAACTCGTTCGACGGGATGCCGGGCACGTACCCGGAGGTGCCGTCCTTCACCTGGAAGGTCCGGGACGTCGACGTGACGATGCCGCCAAGCCAGGCGGTCATGGCATTCGCGTTCGACAGGTCGGCGGCGCTGATGCCGCCGGGGAACATCGACGAATTCAACTGCACGCTGGCGGGTGCCGCCGAACTGAAGCCGAAGTTCACCGTCGGATACGCACCGGCGTAGTTGTAGGGGTTCACCCGGTTCCGCTGCCAGCTGGCGCCGGCCTGAATCTGGTGGTCCCCCATCACGAAGGTCATCGTGTCGTTCAACTGGTACGTGTCGGTGTACCGGCCCTGGGGCTGGAACCCCGCGCCCGAGCCGTTGCCGCCGACGGGATTCACGATGCCCAGAACCGTGTTGTACAGGACGCCCACCGACTCGTAGTCCCAGTCGCTTTCGAACTGCACCGGCGCCAGGTTGGCGCCGCCACGGATTTCGTTCTGCAGGCGCGAGTTCACCATCCAGCGCCAGGCCAGGGCGAACCGCTTGGGATCGGAGGACGTGTAGACGAGCGGCGTCGGACTGATACGGTCGAGGTCCGTGCGGTCGTCAGTTTCCTTGAAGTAGGCGAAGACGCCTTCAAACTTGTGGTTCAGCGTCGCGTCGTAATCCAGACGGAACGTGAACTGATCGCGGTTGTTCAGGTCGGTCTGATTGAACCGGTACCCGGCCGTATTGAGGATCCGCGCCGCGGTTGAGTTGCCGACGTCGTAGTTGTTGACGTTGGATGGCCCCGGGATTTTCGAGAGGAAGTCGGACTGCAGTTTCGGGTCGATCGGCAACCCGGACAACGCCATGACGTTGACCGACCGCGCCACGCCGTCGAGACCCACGTAGCGGTACACGCCGCTGGTGAAGTCCGAGTTGGCCGGAATCGTGAGATTCTGGGACGTCTGCGTCGTCTGGCGGAACCCTTCGTAGTTCGCGAAGAAGAACAGCTTGTTCCTCAGGATCGGACCGCCGATACGGCCGCCGTACTGATTGCGCTTCAACTTGGGGATCGGCACACCGGCCGCGTTGTTGAAGAACGAGTTCGCGGCGAACTTTGAGTCACGGTTGAACTCGAAGATGCTCCCGCGGAACGTATTCGTGCCCGACGGCGTCACCATGCGGACCGACGTCGCGCCGCCCGCCGAGTCGGCGCCCGACACCGACGTCGTGATCGAGAACTCGGCCACGTTGTCCGAGTTCGGGCGGTTGGGCAGGAAGTCCAGGGAGTTGGTGCGGATGAAGTTGTCCTGGATGTTGATCCCGTCCAGGGTCACCTGCGTCCACGTGGGACGGCCGCCGTTGATGGTGGTATTGGTGCGGTTGGCGATGCCCGCCACGCCCATCTGCAGCTTGATCAGGTTGGTGACGTCGCGGTTGGCCAGCGGGATGTCCAGCACCTGCTTCTGCTGAACCGTCGCGCTGACTTCCGGCGTCGTGGTCTTGACGAGCAACTCGCCCGCCGTCACCTGGACGGTTTCGCTCAATTCGCCGATGGCCAGCTTCGCCGACAGGCTGTATTCCTGGCCGACGTTGATGACGACCTGCGTGTAGGTCTGCGTCTTGAAGCCCGCCAGCTCGACGACGACACGGTACGTGCCGACCTGGAGCTGCGGGAAGGTGAACGCGCCAATCTCGCTGGTGGTCTCGGTCTGCGAGAACCCCGTGGCGTCGTTGTAGATGGTCACGGTGGCACCAGGCAGCACCGCGTCAGACGCGTCGCGCACCACGCCGGTCAGCCGACCGAGCGGGTTCTGGGCCATTGCCGCCACCGGCAGGGCCAGCAACAAGGCGGCCAGTATCAGCCGTCTCACGATCACTCCTCCAAACCTCGACATGACTCCTCCAGTTGTTCAGGGTCTGAACCCTTCTCCCCTACCTCACCGAGACTGCCGTCCAACTCGCTAACCTCGGAGGTCAGTTCACTCCGCGCGAGCTCAGAAACGCTGTATTGGCATGGATTCCAGCCTTACTCGAGTCCGAGCGCTGATCCGACAATAGCACGCCCGATGCCAAAGGACATCTAAACGTAACAGTTTTGTTCGCAGTTGTTTACAAGTCCGCACGTTTCGCACGGATTCGAGAATCCAAACGGATGGCGCCAGCCGATCCAAGTTCCTGGATCTGACAACCAAGCTCGTGGCGTCCTCATCTCACCACGACCGCCTTGGCAGAACGCCTCAGCCGTGATACTCGTACCCGCGAGGTGCCATGACGACGTTGCCACTCAGGACCATTCTCGAACAGCTCCAGCAGGGTACGTTGGCCCTTGACGACGCGCAGGCTGCCATCCAGGCGGCCCAGCGCACGGCGGCGTTCGAAGATCTCGGCTTCGCACGCGTCGACCACGGCCGGTCGGCCCGCAAAGGATTTCCCGAGGTCATCTTCGGGCAAGGCAAGACGCCCGCCCAGACCGCGGCCATTGCCGCCCGCATCGTCGCGCGCGGACATACCCTGCTCGCCACGCGCACGTCGGTCGAGGCCTTCGAGGCGGTGCGCGCCGTCGTGCCCGAAGCCGTCTACCACGACGCCGCCCGCGTGATCGAGCGCCGTGCGGGAGAGATTCCGGCCGGGACCGGCACGGTGCTGGTGGCATCGGCCGGCACGTCCGACCAGCCCGTCGCGGAAGAAGCGGCGGTCTGCGCCGAAGTGATGCACAACACGGTCGATCGCCTCTACGATGTCGGCGTGGCGGGCCTTCACCGGCTCCTGGCCGAGCACGACCGCCTCACGTCGGCTCGTGTCGTGATCGTCGTGGCGGGGATGGAAGGCGCGCTGCCGAGCGTCGTGGGCGGACTGGTGCGGGTCCCCGTGGTGGCCGTGCCGACGAGTATCGGCTACGGCGCCAGCTTCGGCGGGGTGGCCGCGCTGCTCGGTATGCTGAATTCGTGCGCCCCGGGCGTCTCGGTCGTCAACATCGACAACGGCTTTGGAGCCGCCTGCATCGCCAGTCTCATTAACCACCTGTAGGGGCGGGGGCAAGGGGCAATGGGGACGGGGGCTTCCGCCTTCGCCCATCGGGCTACGGCGGACAGGCAGGGCTCGGGGCTTGGGGCTTGGGGCTCGGAGATCGGAGCTCGGAGCTCGGAGCTCGGAGCTCGGAAGTAGGCAGTAGCGCTCCACTGTCTACTTCCTACTTCCTACTTCCTACTTCCTACTTCCTACTTCTTGCTTCCCGCTTCCTGCTACGCCCCCTCCGGCACGTGCTTCGGCAGGTAGATCGCGAACGTGGTCCCCTTCCCGGGCTCGCTGCGCACGTCGATGAACCCGCTGTTCTGCTTGACGATGCCGTAGACCGTGGCGAGGCCAAGCCCGGTTCCTTTGCCGGCCTGTTTCGTCGTGAAGAAGGGTTCGAAGACCTGCCCCTGCGTCACCGCGTCCATCCCGCAGCCATCGTCACTCACCGCCAGGCGAACGAACTCTCCAGGGAGGACACCCGGGCGCGCGGCACAGTCCGCCGGAGTGAAGGAGGCCACGCCGGTCTGGATCGTCACGCTGCCTACGCCCTCGATCGCATCGCGGGCGTTGACGCAGAGATTGGCCAGCAACTGGTCAATCTGGGTCGGGTCGACCTTGACCGGCCAGAGGTCCGCGCCTGGATGCCAGGCCAGGTCGATGTCTTCGCCGATGAGCCGTCTCAGCATCTTGAGCATGCCGGTGACCGTTTCGTTCAGGTCCAGCACCGCCGGAGCGACGGACTGCTTGCGGGCGAATGCCAGCAACTGGCGCGTCAGGCCGGCTGATCGCTCTGCCGCCGCGCGAATCTCCTCCAGGTGGTCGTGCAGCGGGTGCGTCTTGTCCGCGTCCGTGAGGGCGAGTTCGGCGTGGCCAAGGATGACGCCCAGCATGTTGTTGAAGTCATGGGCCACGCCGCCGGCCAGCCGCCCGACCGATTCCATCTTCTGGGCCTGCAGCAGCTGGGTCTGCACGGCTTTGGCTTCCGTCAGATCGATGGCCGTGACGGTGAAGCCCTGCTGGGCGCCGCCGGCATCCCGCACGACCGTGCCGGTCATGAGCATGGGGAACACCGTCCCGTCCCGATGGCAGTGCCCGATTTCCTGGGCGTTGAACTGGCCCTCCGTGTCGAGCAGGTGCAGCAACCGGGCCACCTGGTCCTGCTGGGCCGCGTTGTGCAGGACGCTGGCGTGACGGCCGACCAGTTCACGGGGCTCGTAACCATGGGCCGCGGCGAAGTACTGGTTCACGTACGTCAGCCTGCCGGCGGGGTCGCCGATGAGGGCACCGAAGTTGGCGGTGTCAAAGACGGTTTTGAACTGGCGCAGCGACGCGTCGGTACGCCGGGCCTGCACCTGATCCGACAGAATCTTGCCGGCCAGGATGGTGGCCAGCGGATAGAGCAGCAGCACCGGCACGCCGATGCGCCTGACGGTGTCGAGGCCGGCTCCCGCCGGCAGGGTAAACATCAGGGCGAGCATGGCGGCGTGGACCACGAGGCCGAGGATCCACAATGTCCGCGCGGACGGGGGGTGTTCGTCCGGTCCGATCCGCCGGCGGGCCGCCAGGCCAATCGCGACGGACGACAGGATCACCGACACACCCGTGAACGTGCCGCCGCCGCCAAGCCCGACGCGGGTGGCCACGGTCATGACGGTCGCCACGGCGGCGGCCCAGGGCCCGAAAAACAAGGCGCACAGGCTGAGCATCACCGAGCGGCCATCGAAGATCACGCCAGGCATGAGGTGGAGCGGGCGCAACATGCCGATGACCGCGGCACCGCCAAACAGAGCGCCCTGGACCACGACACCCAGCCGGGACGTCCGGGGCCAGCGTGCGTCCACAAAACCCGAGACGACGCTCAGGGCAACCAGTAGGCTGAGATTGACGATGAGATCGACATAGATCATAGGGGCCCGGTCGGCATCACGAGAATAGGAAAGCATACTGGAGGCCGGGGCAGAATTCACGCGCGGCACGCGGCTATCGGCTATCGGCATGGCGTTCGGCTCAAGGCAGGGGCCGCGCATGAACCGAAAGCCGATAGTCGATAGCCGAATGCCGCCGAATGCCGAAAGCCGATGGCCGATGGCCGATTCCGTGGTAAACTTTGTAGTTCACCTGTAGAGGCCTTTCCCTGCCTCTTTTCGGATCCCGACGAAAGATGCAACCAGCCGTCCTGCAGGCCCTCGAGTTTCCCAGGATCGTGGACGTGGTGTGTGGGCTCGCCGCCACGCCACTGGGGGCCGAACGCCTGTCCACGTTGAAGCCGTCGTCCGACCCGCGGCGCGTGGCGCAGTGGCTCGCGGCAACGTCCGAAGGCGTGCGGTTCAACGAGCAGGTGGGCGGGTTCCCGCTCACGGCTCCGGCCGACCTCCAGGCGCTGCTCCGCGCCCTGGCCGTCGAAGGCCGCGCGCTCGAGCCCCTGCGGCTGCTGGCCCTCGGCGACTACCTCGAATCCGTCGAAACAACCCGCGTCAGCGTCCGGCGCGCCGAGGGCCACTTCCCGATTCTGAAGGCGATTGTGGAAGGCGGCGCCACGTTCAAGGGCGAGATCGCGGAAGTCCGCCACAAGATCGACACCGGGGGCGAGGTCAAAGACGACGCCAGCCCGGAACTGCGCGCGGTACGCGATCGTCTGCGCCGGCAGAAAGCCCGGCTGCGCGGCACCCTCGAGTCGTTCCTGCGCAACCGCGACACGTCCAAGTACCTGCAGGACCAGATTGTCACGGACCGCAACGGCCGCTTCGTGCTGGTGGTTCGCGCCGAACACCGCTCGTCGATCCCGGGCATCGTCCACGGGTCGTCGTCGAGCGGCGCCAGCCTGTTCCTCGAGCCGTTGAGCACGGTCGAGATCAACAACGACGTCGTGGCCCTGGAGCAGCAGGAAGCCGACGAAGTACGGCGCATCCTGCTGCTGCTGACCGATCAGTTCCGCCGCCGCGCCCTCGACCTGCAGCGCACCATCGAGACGGGGACGGACCTGGATGTCATCCAGGCCAAGGCCCGCTTCTCGGCCATTGTCAACGGCGTGGAGCCGGCGTTGTCGACCGACGGGGCCTTTGAGCTGCTCGCGGCGCGACACCCGCTGCTGATGCCCGGCGTCTCGGCGCGCCTGGCCGACATCGACGCGGCGCGCGGCCTGGCCCCCGACGGGGACACCCGCACCAGCGACCCCGTGCCGGTGGACATTCGGATGCTGCCGCCCGCAACCGTCCTCATCATCACGGGGCCGAACACCGGCGGCAAGACCGTGGCGCTCAAGACCGCAGGGTTGCTGGCGCTGATGGCCCAGTCTGGGTTCCATATTCCGGCCGTCTCGGGTTCGCGCCTGCCGGTGTTCCGGTCGGTGTTCGCCGACATTGGCGACGAGCAGTCGATCGCCGCCAGCCTGAGTACGTTCTCCTGGCACATGAGCAACATCGTCCAGATGGACCGCTCGCTGTCGCTGCCGGCCCTCGTGCTGCTCGACGAGGTGGGGGCCGGAACGGATCCGATTGAAGGCGGCGCGCTGGGTGTGGCGGTGCTCGAGCACCTCCGGCGCCGCGGGGCCGTGGCCGTGGCCACGACGCACTACGAGCAGCTCAAGACGTACGCGTCCACGACAACCGGCGTGGTCTGCGCCGCGTTCGGGTTCGACGCCGAGACGTTTGCGCCGACGTACCAGCTCCTCTACGGCACGCCGGGACGCAGCCTCGCGCTGGAAGTGGCGGGCCGGCTGGGCCTGAACACGTCCATCCTGGAGGAAGCCCGGCGCAACATCAGCGAACGCGAAGCCAACCTGGCCGAGCACCTCGCGAAGGTCGACAGCGACCTGCGCAACCTGGAGCACGAACGCCGGCTGGTGGCGCGGGAACGGGAGTCCATCGCCGAGACCGAAACGCGCCTGCGGTCACGCGAAACCGCGCTGAAGGACAAAGAAGAACGCCTGCGCCAGAAGGTCGACGACGACATCGAAGCACGGCTGCGGGCGGCCCGGCAGGACATCGACAAGGTCGTGGATGACCTCCGCAAGCAGGCCGAAAAGCTGTCGGAAGAGGCGTCGCGCCGGGCGTTGCACGGCAAGTCGCTGTCGACAGGCGATGCCGGCATGGTCCGGTCCGACGCGCGTGCCGCGCTCGAGCAGGTGGCCCAGCGTGTCAGGGGCGGCGGCGAGATGACGATGACCGAGCCCGCGATGGCGGGGGCGGCGCCACGGGTGGGTGACCGGGTCCAGTTGCGGAGCCTCGGGCTGGACGGCGTAGTCACCAACGTGGGCGACCACGACGCGGAAGTGGACGTGCGCGGCAAGCGGCTCCGGACACGGTTCACCGACCTGCGGGTGCTGGGTTCGGCGGCCGGGGGCGGCGGCACCCCACCACGGGTCAACATCAGCGTCCAGATGCAGTCACGCGAGGGCATGGCCACCGACCTCAACGTGATCGGCTGCACGGTCGACGAAGCCCTGGGACGCGTCGAGCGATTCCTGGACGAAATCCTGCTGACCGACTCGCGGACCGTCCGGTTGATCCACGGGTACGGAACAGGGCAGCTGCGGCGGGCGATCGGCGAGTACCTGCGCCGGCATCCGCTGGTGGTGAAGCACCAGGAAGCCCCCCATGATCAGGGCGGCGGCGGCGTGACGGTGGTGGAGCTGAAAGACTAGTGGCACTGTTCCCTCAGACCTTCATCGAAGATCTGCGGACCCGGGCCGACATCGTCCAGGTTGTCCAGGAGCATGTGTCCCTGAAGAAGGTGGGGGGCACCTATAAGGGGTTGTGCCCGTTTCACGGCGAGAAAACGCCGTCGTTCCACGTGAACCGCGAAAAGGGGTTCTTCCACTGCTTCGGCTGCGGTGTGGGCGGGGACGTCATCAAGTTTGTGGAACTGCACGAGCGGACCGGCTTCATGGACGCGGTCCGCCTGCTCGCCCAGAAGTTCGGGCTGACGGTGCCGGAGTCGGGCGGCGAAGCGAACGAGGCCGACGCGCGGGACCGCGAGACGCTGCTCAAGATTCACGAGGTGGCGGCGGCGTTCTTCCGGGCACAGATGGACGAACCAGCCGGCGGGCGGGCGCGCGACGAAGTGCAGCGCCGCGGGCTGAAGGCGGCGACGGCCGAAGAACTCGGTCTCGGTTACGCGCCGTCGGGGCGTGAGGTGCTCAAGCAGCACCTGGTGGCCCAGGGGTATCCCGTACCGCTGCTGATCAAGAGCGGCCTGGTGGCCGTGCGCGACAACGGCCAGGCGGTTGATCGGTTCCGGAACCGGCTGATGATCCCGATCGCCCGCGACACGGGGTCGATTATCGGGTTTGGCGGGCGGGCGCTCGAGGCTGACCAGGTGCCGAAGTACCTGAACTCGCCCGAAACCCCCATCTATTCGAAAAGCCGGACGCTGTACGGACTGAACCTGACGAAACCCTTGCTCCGTCAGAAGGGGTACGTGATTCTGGTGGAGGGGTACTTCGACTTCGCCCAGATCTATCAGGAGTGCCGGTGGCCGGTGGTGGCCGCCTGCGGCACGGCACTGACACCCCAGCAGGCCCAGTTGTTGCATCGGTTCGTCACGAAAGTGGCGTTGAACTACGACCCGGACGCCGCAGGACAAGGTGCGGCGGCGAAATCGGGCGACCTGCTGGTGGCGGAGGGGTTCCAGGTGCAGGTGGCGCTGCTGCCGCCGGGGGACGACCCCGACGGGTTCATCCGGAAACGCGGCGCGGCCCAGTACAAGGCCGTTATGGCGCAGTCGAAGCCGTATCTGGAATACCTGCTGGAGCGGAGCCTGGCCGGCCACGACATGCGGAAGGATACCGAGCGCCGGGCGTTCCTGCAGGAGATGCTGACCGTGGCCACCCGCATCCCGGATGCGGCGGCCCGCGACCAGTTTGCGGACACGATTGCCCACCGTGCAAAAATCACCGAATCGGTGGTGCGCGCGGAAATCCGCAAGGCGGCGGTGGAGCGCCGCACGGACATCACGCCCCGGCAGGTGCCGTCGTTCGGGCAGGTGAAGCCGGCGGAGCGGGGGCTGATCTGGGCGCTGATCAACGCGCCGGACGACGCCGCCAGCGCGCTGTTCGAGCTGGAAGCCGGCGATCTGGAGGGTCTGGCGGCGGGCCGGATCCTGGAAGAGGCCCTGGCGGTGCACGGGCACGGGGGCGACGCGTCACCCTCGGCCCTGCTCGCGCGTCTTACTGAAGAGGAGACGCAGCTGGTGACGGGCCTCGCGTCCGCCCCGGCGCCGCCCGCGGTGGCGCTGGCGTGCGTCCGGGCGCTGCGCCGGCTGCGCCTGGAACGCGAAGGGGCGGCCGTCCAGCGCGAGATCGACCGCGTGCAGGAAGCGGGCGGCGGAGACATCGACGGTTTGTGGCAGCGGAAACGTGAACTGCTCCAGCGCATCGCGTCGCTGGGGGTTACTGGCACCTGACGGGAGGACGCCTTGTCGATCGAAGACAAGTTCGATGAAGTGCAGCAGCTGATCACCATCGGCAAGGAAAAGGGCTACCTGCTCTACGACGAGGTCAACGACCTGTTGCGGGCGGACATCACGTCGTCGGACGACCTGGACGACCTGTTCAGCACGTTCGGCAGCGCCGGCATCGAGGTGGTCGACTCGGACCAGAAGTTCCGGAGCGACGAGAAACCCGACGGCGACGAGATGGATCTCGACCTGACGCCGGGGGCCCTCGACAAGACGAATGATCCCGTGCGGATGTACCTGCGCGAGATGGGGACTGTGCCCCTGCTCACCCGTGAAGGCGAGGTCGAGATCGCCAAGCGGATCGAGCGCGGCAAGCTCTCGGTCATCAAGTCGATCACCCGCACGCCCACGGTGTCCCAGAAGGTCATCGAGATGGGCGAGCACCTCAAGGCCGGCGGCCGGACGATCCGGGAACTCGTGATCTTCAATGACGAGGAGATCACCGACGAACGGATCGAAGAACGGACGCGGGAGGTGCTGCGGCAGATCGAGGCCGTGAAGAAAGCGCGGGTGGTGTACGAGAAGGCCGAAGAGAAGCTGGCCCTCACGCCGAAGAAGGACAAGCGCAAGTACCGCCGGGTGCGGTGGAAGGCCATGCGCGCCCGCATTGCCGTCTCGCAGTCGATCCGGAAGATCGAGTTCACGGAACTGGTCAAGCGGCGCCTGATCGAGGACATCAAAGAATCGGTCGAACGCGTGCAGAAGGTGCAGCGCGAAGCCGACACCATCGACCGCGCCCTCAATGCGAAGGCCCGGAAATCGAAGGTCAAGGAAGAAGAACGCAAGGTCCAGCTCGGACGCCACAAGGAGCTGAAGACCGAGGTCCGGCGCCTGGCCGACGAACTGGGCGAGACGCCCGAATACCTGAAGCAGACGCTCGACACGATTCGCCGCGGCGAATCCCAGGCCGAACAGGCCAAGAAGGAACTCGTCGAGGCCAACTTGCGCCTCGTCGTATCCATTGCGAAGAAGTACACCAACCGCGGCCTGCAGTTCCTCGACCTGATCCAGGAGGGCAACATCGGTCTGATGAAAGCCGTGGACAAGTTCGAGTACCGCCGCGGCTATAAGTTCTCGACGTACGCGACGTGGTGGATCCGCCAGGCCATCACCCGCGCGATTGCCGACCAGGCGCGCACGATCCGGATCCCCGTGCACATGATCGAAACGATCAACAAGCTGATCCGGACGTCACGTTCGCTCGTGCAGGAACTCGGCCGCGAGCCCACCTCGGAGGAAATCGCCCAGCGGATGGACATCCCCGTGGCGAAGGTCCGCAAGGTGATGAAAATCGCCCAGGAGCCCATCTCGCTCGAGACACCCATCGGTGAGGAAGAAGACTCGCATCTGGGCGATTTCATCGAGGACCGCAACGTCGTGTCGCCGGCCGAAGCCGTGATCAACCTGAACCTCAAGGAACAGACCGACTCGGTGCTGAAGACGCTGACCCCGCGCGAAGAACGTGTCATCAAGATGCGGTTCGGCGTCGGCGACGGGTCCGAGCACACCCTCGAGGAAGTAGGCCAGAACTTCGCGGTGACGCGCGAACGGATCCGCCAGATCGAGGCCAAGGCGTTGCGCAAGCTGCGCCACCCGTCGCGCAGCCGCAAGCTGCGGGCGTTCCTCGAAGGACGGAGCTAGGGAAGACGCTGTGTCATGCGGTGGGAAGTAGGCAGTAGAAAGTAGGCAGTAGCGGGGTCGTGCCCGTCTACTGTCTACTGAATGCTGACTACTTCGTGTTGTTCTTTGCAGTAAGCTTATGCGGGCCCATAGCTCAGCGGTCAGAGCCGCCGGCTCATAACCGGCCTGTCCCAGGTTCGAATCCTGGTGGGCCCACCAAAACGATGCATGCCGAACTCGCACTCCTGATTCACCTCCAGCAACTCGAAACGGCCGCCGAGTCGGCCCGGCGCCTGGTGGCCGACGAACCCCAGCGCAACCAGGAACTGGACGACAGGCTGGCCGCCGCGCAGAAGGTGCTCGACGACGATCGCCAGCAGCTGGCAGCGAACCAGGCCGCCCGGCGGGACATCGAGAAAGAACTGTCCCTGCACCAGGGCCGCCTGTCGAAGTACAAAGACCAGCTGATGGCGGTCAAGACCAACCGCGAATATCAGGCGATGCAGAAAGAAATCGAGACGGCCCAGCACGAGATCCTGGTCTTCGAAGAACGGATGCTGGAGCGGATGATCGAATTCGATGATGTCGCCGCCGCGGTCAAGGACGCCGAGCTGAAGTTCGCCGAATTGAAGACGTCGATCAGCGAAGAACGTGTCCAGTTGCGGCAGCAGGTCGCCGACGCGGCGGCATCGTTAGCCACCCTCGCGGCCGAACGCGCGGCCATCGTCCCGAAAGTCCCGGCGGCCCTGCTCACCACCTTCGACAAACTCATCAAGCACCGCGGTTCGCTGGCCGTCGTCGAAGTCCGCGACGGGCGGTGCGCAGCCTGCCAGGTCCGGATCCGCCCGCAGGTGGCCAACGAGATCCGTCGGCACGAGATTGTCTTCCAGTGCGAAAGCTGCCAGCGGATTCTCCACGCGCCAGGGGCGGGGGACTAGGGGCTGGGGATTGGGGATTGGGGGTTGGGGGTTGGGGAAAGACACAGGATGTCCCCCTGCTTCTTGCTTCTTGCTTCTTGCTTCTGTCTGATGCCCCTTGCCGCTTGCCCCATGCCCCTACCCATGGCGTGGGCGGTCAGGTCCGGGGCTACAGCCGCCGTATGACGGCCGCCATCCGGCCGGATGCCGTCCCGTCCACACGATACGAGTGCAGCAGGGCCGGGAAGCAGGCCGTGCACAGTCCCGAGATGTGCACCTGCCCGGGTGGAATCCCGGCTGCCGCCAGCTGGTCGGCGTTGGCACGCCATGTGTCGAGCCACAGTTTGCCGGGTTTCCCCGCACGCCCGGTTGATCGTGCCTCATAGCCCAGTCCCAGGCCTTCCACCTGAGCCGCCTTCGGCGCGACGCTGAACCACTCGGCCAGTTCCCGGGGCCCGGTCCCGGCCTCCAGGAACCGGTCGCACACGTCGGTCCCCACTTCACAACAACACGGCCCGATGCTTGGGCCAATCGCGGCCACCACGTCCGACGGCCGCACCCCGTAGGCCCGTATGAGTGCGCGGACCGCGGCCGACGCCATCGAAGCGGCCGTTCCCCTCCATCCGGCATGGACGGCTGCCACGGCACCCGTGCGCCTGTCGGCAACCAGGATCGGCACGCAGTCGGCCACCTTGACCGCCAGCGCCAGATCCGGACGATCCGTGATCAGCCCGTCACCCTCGGCCCACGTCCCCGCCGCGGTCGGGCCAGTCGTCTCCTCCGGCACACGCACGACGTGCGCGCCGTGCACCTGGGTCAGAGTGGCCAACTGCGCGGTCTCGACGCCCACGACGGCAGCCAGCCGACTCCAGCCGCCCCTGGCGAGGGGTCCACTGGCTGACAACTCCAGTTCCCGGGTGGTAAACGCATGGTGCGCCACTGCTCCCAGGGGAAGACAACTGAGCACGCGCCCCCACGGATGACGGACCCAGGCGAACGTCGCAGGCAGAACAGGTTCGGGCATACTGATGTTATGCATATCATCGGCATCGGGATCGACGCTACCGACATTCCACGGATCGAGAAGGCCATCGCCCGGTACGGCGACCGGTTCCTGCGCCGCATCTACACCGAGGGCGAGATCGCCTACTGCTCCGCGAAGTACGTTTCGATGCCGAGTTTTGCCGGGCGTTTCGCCGCCAAGGAAGCGGCCATGAAGGCGCTGGGCACGGGTCATGCCCTTGGGGTGATGTGGAGGGACATCGAAGTCGTGCGCGGCGGAGGCCCCCCCCGCATCGAGTTCCACGGCGGCGCCCTGCGCCGTTTCCGGGAACTCGGCGCCACAGGCTCGTTGCTCACGATCACCCATTCGGACGCCCTGGCGATGGCGCAGGTCATGCTCCTGGCGGACTAGAGGCTTGGGGCTTGGGGCTTGGGGCTTGGGACCTGCGGCCTGGAGAAGGAATCAAGAAGCAAGAGGTAGGAAGCAGTCAGAGGATGGCCGCTGTCGACTGGTCGCCGCTGGCCGCAGGCCACAGGCCGCAAGCCACGTAAACCTCCGTTGTCGCCGCGTCCGCCCGAACACCGAGCCACGCCACCGACCGCCGCCGCCCCCTGCCGCCAACATCCCCCCACACAACATCTTGCCGTTGCGGCTGACGCCGGCCCGCAACACGGCACGCGCCTTGCCGCTGAACCGGGTGCGGGCCGGCGTTTAGAACGCCGTGGCTGCGTTCCGGGCATCAGTCCCTTGGCCGGCCCGCGCACGTCCTCGGGCAGCCGCGGCCTGCTGGCGCCTCGCGCCCTGTGGGAGCATACACATGGTGGTCAAGTTCTCGCCCAACGATCGGGGAAACCCTCCCGGCAAACTCGCCGACGCGGAACTGCACTTCAGCGAAGGCACGCTCGATGGCCTCAAGCTCATCGGCTTCGGCATCTGGGAACGCCGCAACGGATCCGGCCGCAACGTCACGTTCCCCGCGCGGCAGTACTCGGTCAACGGCGAACGGCGCAGCTTCTCCCTGCTGCGCCCCGTCGCCGATGCCGCCAGTCAGGACCGTCTGCGCGACGTGATCCTGCAGGCGTTCCACGAGTACGAAGAACAGCTGGCCACGGCCGAATGACGGGCCGGGAGGTACGGCCGGGCTCGTCGGGGCAACGTCAGGGCAACGTCAGGGAATGACCGGCAGGAATCGGGCGTTCTCGGCCGCGCGGGAGGGCGGCAACGTCCACTCGGCTCGCTGGCTCTTGTCGAACTCCGCGCGGTAGAACGCGCTCTTCATGCCGCCGTCGATGATGTCCCATGGCAGGACCGCGTCGTTCGATCGGTCCCGGAACACATAGAAGTGCGCATCCAGGCCGGCGTCCGCCACGGCGCGCCGCCACTGGCCGCCGTTCTGCTCGGCCAGGACGATGGCCGGCGCAACCCGCCGATCGCCGAGGGACAGCAGGGCCTGGTAAAACGAATGCCGCTCCGACTTGATCGTGAAGTAGACGTTGTCGATGCCCGCCGTCAGCTTGCGCAGCCGTTCGGTCTTCTGCTCGATGACGTCCTGCGTGTCCATCGGCAGCCACTGGAAGGCGGTGCCCGGTTTCGGCACGAGCGGATTCACGCTGCCGACGATGCGGCCGACCTGGCCGCGATGGCGGCCGGCAGCCATCATGCGATCGCGGAGCTGCAGCGACAGGTCACGGATGGCCACCAGATCGTCGTCGGTTTCGGACGGCAGGCCGATCATGAAGTACAGCTTCAGGTTCTCGATGCCTTCCGCGAAGACCATCGCGGTCTTCTCGAGGATCTCCTCGTTGGTCATCGTCTTGTTGATAACGCGCCGCAGCCGGTCAGAACCCGTCTCGGGAGCGATCGTAATGGAACGTTCGCCGCTGGCGCGGAGCATCCGCACGATGGGCGGCGTGAGATCGTCGAGGCGCAGCGATGCCGGGCTGATCGCATAACCCAGTTCGCCGAGCCGCGCCAGGATCCGTTCGATCTCCGGGTGGTCGCAGAGGGCAATCGAGACCAGCCCGACCCGATCCGCATGCTGCCGGGCGTCCGCCGCGATCTGCAGGATGCGGTCGGCAGGGAACGCCCGCACGGGCAGGTAGTTGTAGCCGGCCCAGCAGAACCGGCACAGGTTCGCGCACCCCCGCACGACCTCGATGAGCAGCCGGGAGCCGAACTCCGTGTCCGGCGTGAAGATGCTCGTCGCCGGCGGGTCGACCGCGTCGGTGGTGCGCAGGGCGGCCTTGCGGATGGGCAGGGGGATGTCGTGGCCGTCACGTGGTACGAACGCGTGAATGGTGCCGTCCGGTCCGTACTGCACGTCGATGCGGGACGGGACGTAGAACCCGCGTTCGAGGGTCAGGCGGTCCAGCAGATCGCGGCGTGAGGTGGCGCCACGCAGGGCGTCGACGAGGGCGGGAATCAGGACCTCGCCCTCACCCGCGGCGATGACGTCCGCGAACGGCGCCAGCGGCTCAGGGTTCACGAACGTCACCGCGCCCCCAATGACGACAAGCGGGTGACCCGGGGTTCGCTCCGCCGCATAGAGCGGCATGCCGGCCAGGCGGAGAACTGTCAGGAGGTTCGTATAGTCCCACTCGAATGACACGGAGAACGCAATGACGTCGAACTCGTGCAGCGGCGTACCCGACTCGACGGTTTCGAGCCGCCGGCGCGAGGCCAGCGCCGCGGCCAGTTCCTGCTTCGGCGGCAGGAACGCCCGCTCGCAGACCACGTCGGCATGGGCGTTGAACAACGTGTACGTCGTCTGGAGGCCCAGGTTCGACATGGCGACGTAGTAGGTGTTCGGAAACACCAAGGCCACGCGCAGGCGGTTGGCGTGGGGCTTGCGCACGTAGCCCACTTCCCGGGCAAGGATGTCCTGTGGACGAACGGAACGGCGTGTGTTGGCCATGCGTGAGGGAACGCCCGGACCGGGAATCCCGCCTCCAGCCACCCTCCATCATGGAGTTGCGGCTCAGGCGGCGGCGGTTACGTATGCCGGGAGTGTTTGCAGTGTACCACTTACCGCCGCTGAGCGAGCGCAAGCAGGGGACGGCAGACAGTAGGCAGTAGGCAGTAGGCAGTAGGCAGTAGACAGTAGGCAGTAGACAGTAGGCAGTAGATAGTAGGAAGTAGGCAGGGGGCTACTTCCTACTTCCTACTTCCTACTTCCTACTTCCTACTTCTGCCTACCCCCGCGCCACGCGACGCAGGAAGGCCGGTACCTCCAGCGGAGCGGCCATCTCGGCCTCGGCTGCCGCCACGGCGTCGTCCGCCGCCCCCGGCGCCTCGGGCAGCGGCACGATGGCCTGCGGCTGCACCACACCCACGCCGTGACGGCGGGCGATGGTCAGGGGCGGAACGGCATTACCGTGCTGGGCAAGCCAGTCCGAATACGCGGTCAGATCGGACGGCGTGGGCTTGCTGACGCCCGGCACGATCGCCCGCGCGCCTTCGCGCTGGAAGCCGGTGGCAATCACGGTGATCTTCACGCGCCCTTCCAGACGCGGGTCGATGACGGCCCCGAAGATGATGTTCGCTTCCTCGTGCGCCGCGTCGTGGATGATCGACGACGCCTCGCTGACCTCGATGAGCGACAGGTCCGCCCCGCCGGTCACGTTGATAATCACGCCGCGGGCGCCTTCGATCGACGCGTCTTCGAGAAGCGGGCTCGAAATGGCCTTGCGGGCCGCGTCCACCGCGCGGCTCGACCCTTCGCCGACGCCTGTGCCCATGACGGCGACGCCCATGCCCGTCATGATGGTCTTGACGTCTGCGAAGTCGAGGTTGATCAACCCCGGGACGAGGATCAGGTCCGAGATGCCCTGGATGGCCTGGCGCAGCACGTCGTCGGCGGCGGCAAACGCCGACAGCAGGGGCGTCGACCGATCGATGGTGGACAGCAGGCGTTCGTTCGGGATGGTGATGACGCTGTCGACGCACTCGCGCAGCGCGGCGAGGCCGCGCTCGGCCTGCGTGAGGCGCTTCCGCCCCTCGAACGCGAACGGTTTCGTCACGACGGCCACCGTGAGCGCGCCGAGTTCGCTCGCCAGGCTGGCAATCACCGGCGCGCCGCCGGTGCCGGTGCCGCCGCCAAGACCGGTGGTCACGAAGATCAGGTCGGCGCCGTCCAGGGCCTGGATGAGTTTTTCGGTGTCTTCGACCGCCGCGCGGCGGCCGATATCGGGATCGGCGCCCGCACCCAGGCCCTTCGTCAGCTTGGCGCCGAGCTGGATCTTGTGCGGCGCCCGGCTCATGCGCAGCGCCTGCACGTCGGTGTTCGCGACGATGAACTCGACGCCGTCGAGCCCCTCTTCCACCATGCGGTTGACGGCGTTGTTCCCGCCGCCGCCGACACCGATCACCTTGATGCGTGCGCCGCAGTCCAGGGCATCGTCGATCGTCAGCCGCAACGAACCGGTGTCCGCGCGCATGCCAGTGTAGGGTGTGGTCTCGGTGGGATTCGCCATCAACGGCCTCCGTTTATCCTTGGAAGAACTCTCTGAATACGCCGAAAATCCGATCGGTCAGGCGCCCCAGCGCGCCGTGGCCTCCGGGCTCCTGATCCTGAACACGCTGACGGCCGGCCCACTTGAGCAGCCCGACGGCCGTGGCAAACGACGGGTTGTTGATATGGTCCGCGAGCCCGCCCGTCCCGTCGGGCTCGCCGCACCTGACCGGCAGGTCGAAGATCTGCTCGGCAATTTCCACGATGCCCTGCAGGTTTGCGCCGCCGCCCGTCAGGACGATGCCGGAGTTGAGGGCCTTCTCATAGCCGGCACGATGGATCTCGTCCCACACCGCGTGGAACAGTTCTTCGGCCCTCGGCTGGAGCACTTCGGACAGGATGCGGCGGGCCATGGTCCGGGACGGACGCCCCCCGACGCTGGCCACGTCCATGCTCTCCTCGTCGCCGACCATGGCCGACAGGGCGCAGCCGCTCCGCCACTTGAGTTTCTCGGCTTCGGGGATCGGCACGCGCAGGCCGACCGCGATGTCGTTGGTGAAATGCCCGCCGCCGAAGGCCACGACGGCGGTGTGCCAGAGGCTGCCCTTCTCGTAGATCGCGATGTCGGTGGTGCCGGCGCCGATGTCCAGCAGGGCCACGCCAAGCTGCTTCTCGTCGTCGCTCAGGACGGCCTCGGCGGCCGCCAGTTGCTCCAGCACCGATTCACGGACGTTCACGCCGGCGCGGTTCACGCACGTCACGATGTTCTGCAGCGTGGCCGACCCGCAGGTGACGATGTGCACGTTCACTTCGAGGCGCGAGCCGGTCATGCCGACGGGGTCCCCCACCCCGTCCTGGTCGTCCACCACGAAGTCCTGCGGCAGGACGTGCAGAATCTCCCGCCCGACCGGAAGGCTGACCGCGCGGGCCGTCTCGATGGCGCGACGGACGTCGTCGCGGGAGATCTCCCGGTTCTTGCCGGCGACCGCCACGACGCCGCGGCTGTTGAACCCCTTGATCTGGGAGCCCGAGAGCCCGAGGTAGGCGTTGTCGATCTCGATGCCCGCCGTGAGCTCCGCTTCCTCGACGGCCTTGCGAATGGACGTGACGGCGGCTTCCAGATTCACGACGGACCCGCAGCGGATGCCGCTCGAGTCGGCGACGCCCAGACCGATGATCTCGATCGGCGCGCCGTCGCGCAGTTCGCCGACAATCGCCGCGACCTTGGAGGTCCCGATGTCGAGCCCGACGATCAACCGCTCTCTCCGTCCCACGAATCCCCCGCTCCCCGTGTGATGGTCAGGGCCGGCGCGCCGGCCCGGCCGGCACGCCCGCCGTGACCTCGTCGCCTGCGTGGGTGTTGCGCGCCACCACGGCGGCGGGCCCCACGTACACCCGGTCGTCGAATCGCAGGTCGACGTAGTCCATGTCCGGCACCTGCTGGCGCAGCGCGTCCTGCAGGCCGACGTACGACCAGATCCGCTCGAGGAACCGCGTATCTCCCAGTCGGAGCACGGCAGGATCCCCGTCCAGGATCACGCGCAGGTCCAGCGGATCGGTCACGTCAATCTGGGACACGCGCCGGGCCACGTCCGGCCGGCGGCGGATGTCCGTCATCATGTCGGCGATGAGCCGTCCGCGTAACTCGTCCACGCGGGATCCCTGGGCGCCGCGCACGAGCAGGCCGTCGATGATGGGCAGATCGCAGTCCGCGTAGCGCGGCCCGTATTCGTCGATGACGCCGCCGTTCGCATCCACCAGGAACAGTTCGTGGCCGAGGCGCGCGATCCCCACGGGGTCCCGCTCCACGATGCGCACGACGATGGTGGCCGGCAGCCTGCGCCGCAGTTCCGCGTCGGCCACCCACGACGACGCACGCAGCCGCTCGCGCCAGCGTTCAAGGTCGGTCGCCAGGACGTTCTCGCCCCTGAGCCCGTCGAGCAGCGCGTTGGCTTCTCCCTCGGACAGGCGGCGGTTCCCTTCGAACACGAGGTGCCGCACCGACAGCGAAGGCGCGGCCACGGCGAACAACGCGGCTTCGTAGCCGCCGAACGCCAGCGCACCCAGGATCGCCGTTGACCGCAGGAGCTGCCACCACCAGCGCGACCGCAGACGGGTGTGGCGCGGGGGCCGCGCGTTGCTGCGGAGAAAGCGTCGATCGGACGGGATGGTGACGGCCATGTCAGTGCCGCTCCGTGTCCCGCAGGGCTGCCAGGATGCGGTGGCTGGCACCGCTGACAGAGCCGGCGCCCAGCGTGATGACGGCGTCCCCGGGTTTCGCCAGGGCGACGGCCGCATCGACCGCGTCGTCCAGCGTGCGGACGAGGTGGATCCGGCCCGGCATGTGGGCGGAGGCGCGGGCGACCAGCGCGGCCGCCGTCACGCCGGGTATCGGGTCTTCGCCCGCCGGGTAGATCTCCGTGAGGATGACCTCGTCGGCCTTCGCCAGCGCCGGGCCGAACGCGTCCATGAGGTTCGCCGTCCGCGTGTACCGGTGCGGCTGAAAGACCACGAGCAGGCGGCGTTTGAGCGATGCCCGCGCGGCATCGAGCACCGCGGCAATTTCGGTCGGATGGTGGCCGTAGTCGTCGATGACCAGAACGCCTGCCGCCTCGCCGCGGCGCTGAAAGCGGCGGTCGGCTCCGTGGAACTCGGCCAGCGCCGCGGCGATCACGCCGACCGTCACGCCCAGTTCAAGGCCAACCGCCACCGCAGCCAGGGCGTTGAGCATGTTGTGCCGGCCGGGAACCGCGAGGCGGAGTTCGCCGAGCGGCGATGGTGGCGGCGTGGCGAGGCCGAGGGCATCCTGGAGTCCCGGCCCCGCGGTCACCGAGCAGACCCAGGCGTCGCCCTCGATGCGGAGGTCCCGTCCGCGGAGGTCCGCGTCTGCGGTCTCGAGGCCGTAGGTCACCACGCGGCGCGTGAACCGCGGCGCCAGGGCCCGGACGTGGGGATCGTCGAGGCACGCGACAATCGCGCCGTAGAACGGCACCTTGTTGGCGAAGTCCACGAACGCGCCGCACAGGTCGTCAAAGTCGCGGTAGGCCTCGAGGTGTTCGTGGTCGATGTTCGTGATCACGGCAAGCGTCGGCGACAGACGCAGGAACGACCGATCGCTCTCGTCGGCTTCCACCACCATGTACTCGCCGCGCCCGAGCCGGGCATTGCTCCCGAAGGCGCTCAGCTTTCCGCCGATCACCGCCGTCGGGTCGAGGCCGGCGCGCTCGAGCGTCAGGGCCACCATCGACGTCGTCGTGGTCTTGCCGTGGGCGCCGGCCACGGCGATGCCGGAGCGGAGCCGCATCAGCTCCGCCAGCATCTCGGCCCGGGGAATGACCGGAATGCGGCGACGGTGCGCTTCGACGATCTCGGGGTTGTCGGCGCGCACGGCCGACGAATAGACGACGACGTCGGCCGCCCCCACGTGCTGCGCGGCGTGGCCGACGGCCACGGTGACGCCGAGACCCTGCAGCCGATCGGTGACGTCCGACCGCTTCAGATCGGAGCCCGACACCACGAAGTGCAGGTTGGCCAGCAGTTCGGCGATGCCGCTCATGCCGATCCCGCCGATCCCGACGAAGTGGATGCGCTGCGTTCGTCCGAGCACGGCGTTACTCCCACTCCTCGGCGGACGCGTGCTGCGAGATGTTGAGCAGCATGCCGATCGCCGCGAGGCCCGCCAGCGTGGAAGACCCGCCGTAGCTGACCAGGGGCAGCGGAATGCCCTTGGTCGGCAGCAGGCCGAGGACGACGCTCATGTTCACGAACCCCTGGGCCCCGATCATCATCGTCAACCCGAGAGCCGTCAGCGCCGCGAAACGGTCGGGGGCGCGCAGCACCGTGCGGAGGCCCCGCCAGATGATGATCGCAAAACACAGCAGGGTGATCGTGGCGCCGATCAGGCCGGCTTCTTCGCTGATCACGGCGAAGATAAAATCGTTGTGGGACTCGGGCAGGTAGAACCGCTTCTGGACGCTGTCGCCGAGGCCGACGCCGGTGATGCCGCCGGTCGCGACGGCGATTTTGGACTGGATGATCTGGAATCCCGTCCCGCGCGGGTCCGCCTCCGGGTTCAAAAAGGCCGTGATCCGTTTCCAGCGGTAGTCCGATCCGACGACGAGAAACGTCAGAACCGGCAGGGCGGCGGCGCTCAGCCAGGCCAGGTACTTGTAGGGCAGGCCGGCGGCGAACACCATGACCGCCACCGTGCCGAGAATGGCGACCGATGTGCCCAGATCGCGCCCCATCAGGATCAGGCCCAGCACGACGACCAGCGCCGCGCCCACGGGCAGCAGCGAATAGCGGACGTCCGCAATCCGATCCATGCGGCGATCGAGAATGTACGCCGTGAACAGGATCATCGCGATCTTCGCCAGTTCGGACGGCTGGATCCCGAACCCGCCGATCGCGAACCACCGCCGGCCGCCCTTGATCTCGGGGGCGATCAGCAGCACGAGGACCAGCGCAGCCACGGTCAGCCCCAGGACGGCGCCGATCACGCGCGGATGGCGGTAATGGCTGTAGTCCACGTTCATCGCGATAGCCATCCCGACGACACCCAGCAGGATGAACACCGCCTGCCGCTCGGCGTAGAAGGTGGCGTCGCCCCGCTTCTCCTGCGCGACGATCGCGGAGGCCGAATAGACCATGACCACGCTCGCCGCCAGGAGGACCATGACGGTGACAAACAGCACGCGGTCCCGCTTGAGCTTTCGCGCCACGATATCGACTCCAGCCTCAACGCCCCACCCATGGGTGGCGCCGCCCGTTCGAGCGGCCCAGGTCGGCCGCCGCACGAGTGGTCACACCGCCCCTAAAGTCCCGCCCCGTCCGTGCCGACACATTGGGGGAACAGAATTCCCGGGGCCATCCCCGGGTGTGAGCCGTCAGCAGTCATCAGTCAGCCCCGGGACGAGTACCGACTCCCCCACACTGGGCCAGTGTGGGGTCCCAGCAGCCGAATACCCGCCCCAAAGGCCGACTGACGACTGCTCACGGCTCACACGCGTTCCGCACCCTCCAGTTCCCGGCGGAGCCGGGCCACTTCGTTCCTGAACGCCGCGCCCCGCGCGGCGTAGTTCTCGAACATGTCGAAACTCGCGCAGGCCGGCGCCAGCAGCACGTGCCCCCCGCCGGCGACTGCCGCGAATGCCGCGCGGACCGCGTCGGCCATCGACGCGGCGTCCACCACGGGCACGACGCCGTCGAACGCCGCGTGCAGCAGCGGGCGTGCGTCGCCGATCGCCACCACCGTCGCCGACCGCCCGGCCAGGGGGCCGCGCAACACCCCGAGATCGCCGCCCTTGAACCGGCCGCCCATGATGACCGCCAGGCGCCCGGAGAACGTCTCGATGGACTGCCGGGCGGCCTCGATGTTGGTGGCCTTCGAGTCATTGACGAACCGTACGCCCCGCACGTCGTCGACGAACTCCATCGCGTGTTCGAGCCCGTTGAAGGCCGAGACGGCCGCGGCAATGGCCGCCGGCGCGACGCCCGCAATGCGCGCCACCGTGGCGGCCGCCAGCACGTCGGCCAGCAGATGGGGTCCCATCAGCTTGACCGCCGACGTCGGTACGATCGGGACCTCGCCGTCCGCGCTCCGTTCCACCACCCAGTCGTTGGCCACCGTCACCCGCGCGCCGCTGCGCGAGTCAAGAGAAAACCGTGCCTGCCGGGCGGGGCCGCGCCGGGCCAGTTCGAGCGTGGCCGTGTCGTCGGCATTGATCACCGCCCAGTCCTGATCGGTCTGGTTCGCGAAGATGCGCATCTTGGCCCGCGCGTATTCGTCCACATCGGCGTGGCGGTCGAGGTGGTCGGGGCTGAGGTTCAGCAGGACGGCAATCCACGGGTGGAACGTCACCGTGGTCTCCAGCTGAAAGCTGCTGACTTCCACCACGTGGATCGACTCGGGCGTGGACTGTTCCACCTGCCCCGAGAGGGCCGGGCCGAGGTTGCCGCCCGCGGGTGCGTGGAACCCGGCGGCGGTGAGGATTCGCGCCGTCAGGGCGGTCGTCGTGGACTTCCCCTTCGTGCCGGTGATGGCGACGATTCGTCCGAGCAGCCAGCGTGAGGCGAGTTCCACTTCACCGATGATCGGGATGCCCCTCTCGCGGGCCTCGGCGAAGGCTGGCTGGACGGGCGGCACGCCCGGGCTGAGCACAACCAGGTCCGCCGCGGCGAACAACGCGGCGGGGTTCTCGCCCAGCACCAGGGCCACGCCGGCCTGACGCAGGTCTTCGGCATCGGCCAGGTCGGGCCGCAGATCCGTGAGCGTCACCCGTGCACCCCGGCCGGCGAGCAACCGGGCGGCGGCCACGCCGCTGCCGCCGCCGCCCACCACCACGACACGCAGGCCGCCGACGTCGAAGCCGCTCATGCGCGCCCCCGTTCGTCGCGCCCGCACGCCCAGTCCGCCGCCAGGCAGTCGGCGACGATGTCGGTGCGCGTGCCCCGCGATCCTTTCACCAGGACGACGTCGCCTGCCGTCACGATGGCCGACAGGCGGCCGGCCGCTTCGTGGCTGGTCGCGACGTGCTCCACCGCCGACGCGTCCAGGCCCGCGGCCACCGCGGCGTCCGCCAGCGCGCGGGCCGCGGGTCCGCCCACCGTGACGAGCCGCGCGAGCCCCGAGCCGGCCGCAGCACGGCCGCACGCGCGGTGCAGCGGCACCGACTGATCGCCAAGTTCGAGCATCTCTCCCAGCACCGCGACGCGCCGGCCGGACGCCGGCGTGGCACGCAGCGCCTCGAGCATGCGCATCAGCGCCTGCGGGTTGGAGTTGTACGAATCGTCGACGAGCACCACGCCGTCGCGAAGGGTGTGCACGGCGCCGCGCCGATGTGCCGGCCGCGCGTGCCCGAGCCTGGAGGCCATCGCGTCGAGGGGCACCCCGAACTGCAGCGCCACCGCCATCGCCGCCAGCGCATTCGCCAGGTGCCCGCGGCCGATGAGCGGACAGTCCAGGACCACGCTGCCCGCCGCCGTCACGACCGTCGCGCGGGTGCCGCGCGTCCCGAGATCGTGCACCTGCCGCGCCGAGACGTCCGCGTCGACCTCGACGCCGAAGGTCACCACACGTGCGGGGCATCGCGCGACGCGAGCCATCACGCGCGGGTCCGCGGCGTTTGCGACCACCAGCGTGCCGGGGGTCGCGCCTTCGAGCAGTTCCGCCTTGGCGTCCGCGATGGCGTCGATCGACGCGAAGAACTCCGTGTGCACCTCGGCCACGTTGGTCCACACGCGCACGTCGGGCTCGGCAATCGCGGTCAGGACACGCAGTTCGCCTGCGTGGTTCATGCCCAGTTCGACCACCGCCGTCGGGTACCCGCGCCGGAGTTCCAGCAGCGACAGCGGCAGGCCGATGTGGTTGTTGAAGTTGCCCTGGCTCCTGAACACCTCGCCGACGAGCGCCAGCAGGTCGGCGGTCAGCTCCTTCGTCGTCGTCTTGCCGGCGCTCCCGGTGATCCCGACGACGGTGGTCCGCGACGCGCGGCGCACGTACCAGGCCAGGTCCTGCAGTGCCCGTGTGGTGTCCGGGACCTGGATCACCGCAGCCTCGCCGGCGTCGGCAGGCACGGCCGACAGGTCGCGCACGACCACCGCCGAGGCGCCGGCCGCCAGCGCCGACGTCACGAAGGCGTGCCCGTCGAATCGATCGCCCACAATCGCGACGAAGAGATCGCCCGGAGCGAGTGTCCGTGAATCGATCGAGCACCCGTCGAGGCGCCGCGCGCGATCACCACGTACCACGGTGCCGCCGGCGGCCTCGGCGACGATCGCGGGCGTCAGGGCGACGGGGACGGCCCGGACGGGCGTGATGGTCCCCATCATCGGCCGGCCTCCAGCGCGGTTCGGGCGCGCCGTCCTGCCAGCGCCGCGCGGGCGACGCTCACGTCGTCGAAGGGCAGCGTCTCTGCGCCGACGATCTGGTAGTGTTCGTGTCCCTTGCCGGCAATGACGACGACGTCGGCCGGACGGGCGGTCTGCACCGCACGTTCGATGGCGGCGCGCCGGTCCACTTCACGTGCCCAGGCGACGGGCCGCTCCGGCGTGTTGGCGACACCCTGTTCGATGTCGTCAATGATCCGGTCGGGATCTTCGGAGCGCGGGTTGTCGGAGGTCACGATGACCGCATCGCTCAGACGCGCGGCGACCGCGCCCATCTTGGGGCGCTTGCTGCGGTCCCGGTCGCCGCCGCACCCGAAGACCGTCACGAGCCGGCCGGCCGCCAGCGGACGCACGGCTTCCAGGATGTTGCGCAGGGCATCGTCGGTGTGGGCATAGTCGACGATGACGGTGACATCGTCGGACGGGTCGGACACCACCTGAAGGCGGCCCGGAACGGCCGTGACCGCGGCCAGACCTTCGGTGATTGCCTCGCGCGACAGGCCGAGTCCGATGCCCGTTGCGGCGGCGGCCAGCAGGTTGTAGAGGTTGAACTGCCCGGTCAGGCGGGAACGGACCGTCAGCCGGCCGGCCGGCGTGATCGCCTCGAACGACAGTCCCGCCAGCGACGGCGACACGGCGTCGGGGCGGACGTCAGCCGGCTGGTGAAGCCCGAAGGTCACAACCGTGGGCAACTCCGTCGCCAGGCGGCGGCCCCGTTCGTCGTCCACGTTGATGACGGCCGGCGCGCCCGCGGGCAACATCGTGAACAGGCGACGTTTCGCCGCGTAGTAGCGGTCCATGTCGCCGTGGAAGTCGAGGTGGTCCTGCGTGAAGTTCGTGAACACGGCCGCCGCGAATCGCGTCGTGTCGACACGGCTCAGCGCGAGGGCGTGGGACGACACTTCGATGGCACAGGCCCGGGCGCCGCCGTCGACCATCCGCCGGAACAGCTGCTGCAGATCGAGCGCCTCGGGTGTCGTGTGGGGCGCATCAAACAGTTCGCCGCCGACGCTGTAGTGGACCGTGCCGATGAGTCCGCACGGCGTCCCGCTCGTTTCGAGCATCGTGCGCACGAGGTAGGACGTGGTGGTCTTGCCGTTTGTCCCGGTGATGCCCACCACTTCGAGTTCGTGGCTCGGGTCGCCGAAGAACGCCGACGCGAGTACCGCCAGCGCGAGGCGCCCGTCGGACACCTGCACCCATGGCACCGTATGGCCCGGGGCGGCCGGGGTTTCCGCCACCACGGCGATCGCGCCACGGCCGATGGCTTCAGGCGTGAACGCGGCGCCGTCGAAGCGCTCACCCCTGATGGCCACGAACACCGTGCCGGCTGACGCGCGGCGCGAATCGTAGGCAAGCCCGGCAACCGGGCGGTCGAGGGCATCCACCTGACCGGACGGCCGCGCCGCGACGGGTCTGAGACCGCGCAACTCGAGCACGGCGACGAGGTCGCGCACCGTCATGGCGAGGTCCCCCCCGGCGAGACGGGAAGACGCCCGAGCCGCAGCGCGCACGCGCTGCGATTTTCCACGGGCGTCCCCGGGAGAGGATCCTGTTCCAGGACGACGCCGTCGCCGGCGAGGTGCGCCGTCAGCCCCAACCGGGTCAGCCGGCGCACCGCCTCGCGGGCGCTGAGGCCGCGCAGATCGGGCACCACCGGCGCGCCGCTCTCGATGTCAACGGCGGGCACGCCCGTCACGGCTGCCGCCTGCGTCACGACGCCGGCCGGCGGCGCAAGAGGCGACTCGGCCATCAGCACGGGCGGCACCGCGTTGACCGTCGGCGCCACCCCGAGATACCGCAGGGTCTGCTCGGCGACGCGGCGAAACACCGGCGCCGCAATCTCGCCGCCGTAGTAGCGGTGGGTCCCGGGATACCCGGGCCCGCGGGGCGTGTCGATGACGACCAGGATGGTCAGCGCCGGCCGCCGCGATGGCACGAAGCCCACGAACGATGCGTGGTAGTCGGACTTCGAATATCGCCCGTTGATGACCTTCGCCGCGGTGCCCGTCTTCCCCGCGACGGTGAACCCCGGCACCTTCGCGGTCTTGCCCGTGCCGCGGTCGACCACCTGCTCCATGATGCTGACCAGCTCGGCCACCGTAGCAGGCTCGATCGTGCGGCGCAGTTCGTGCGGCTCCACCACCGCCTGCCGCGTGCCCGTCCGCAGGCCGTGGACCACGCGCGGCTGAATCAGGGAACCGCCGTTGGCCACCGATGAGAAGGCCGCAGCCATCTGGATGGGCGTGACGCCGATCTCGTACCCCATCGAGATCGAGGCCAGGGCGCTCGGCGACCACGACGACGGAGCCGCCAGCATGCCGGCCGTCTCGCCCGGCAGATCCGGGCACAGCCGCGTACCGAAGCCGAACCGGCGTACGTAGCGCCCCAGGCGCTCGTTGCCCAGACGGGTGCCGACCTTGATCGCGCCGACGTTGCTCGACTTGACGATGACGTCGGTGAAGCTGAGCAGGTCGTAGCGATGGACGTCCTTGATCACGCGGGAGGCGACCTGGATCAGCCCGGCGCTGACGTCGATCGGCTCGTCGGGCGTGAAGGCCCGTTCTTCGATGGCGGCCGACGCCGTGACGATCTTGAACGTGGACCCCGGTTCGTAGATCTCCTGCACGCCCCGGTTCCGGCGCGTCTCGGCGTCGAACTCGAGGAACGTATTCGGGTTGAACGTCGGGGCGTTGGCCAGGGCGAGCACTTCGCCCGATCGCGGATCCATGACCACGATCGAGCCGCCCACCGCGTGGTGCTCCGCCACGGCCGCGCGCAACTCCCGTTCGGCGATGTACTGGATGTGCGCGTCGATCGTCAGCGCGATCGTCGCGCCGGCGGTCGGCAGCCGCTCGACGCGGCTGAACGGGGTGCCGGCGCCGTCGAGTTCCACGAACAGGCTCCCGTCGAGGCCGCGGATGCGAGAATCGTACGTCGCCTCGATCCCGGCAAGCCCCTTGTTGTCGCGGCCGACGTAGCCCAGGACGTGGGCCGCCAGATCGCGGTTCGGGTAGACCCGGCGGGACTCGTTGACGAGGTTGATGCCTTTGAGCGGGCTAGGCGCCTTCCTGTCGGTCTTCTTCCGGGCCCTCCCGGCGGCTTCTTCACCCGCCTTCAACGCCAGCACGCGACGCGTCTCGTCGGGCGTCAGCTGACGGTCGAGGAGATACAGGAACTGCCGCGTGTCGTTCCGGCGAATACGTGCGGCCAGCGCGTCGCGGACGGCGCCGTCGCACCCGTCGAGCGCCCCGCAGAGGGCCGCGGCGGTCAGCTCCGGCGACTCGATGGCGACCGGAACGGCGTAGGCCCGCTCGGCGCCGACGCTCATCGCCAGGGTGCGGCCGTTGCGATCGACAATGACGCCCCGCCGGCCGGGGACCGTGAGCGTGCGGTTGCGCTGCACCGTGGCCCGCGCGACGTGTGCGTCGTGCTGGAACACCTGGAGGACGACAAGACGCGCTTCGATCGCCAGCGTCCACACGACGAACGCCGCGCCGGCCACCAGCAGCCGTCGCCGGATCGTGGAGCGCCAGGCCTGCGTGACCGCTGCGTCGTCCATCTCCCCCTCCGGGGCGGCGCACGCCGCCCGTTCTCTCTCTGGTCCCGCAGCCGTGCGTCCGTGCCGCAGCCGCCCGGCGCCGTTCAGCGGCGGGCCACCACCGCGCTCGTCGGCCCGGGGCTCGTCTTGACGCGCTCGAGCACGAAGGCGTCCGCCTGCGACGGTTCGACCAGCTTCAGCTGCGTGGTGGCCAGGTGTTCGATCCGGGTCAGCGCGCTCAGCGACTCTCTCTCGGCGACGAGGTGCCGGCGTTCGGCTTCGAGACTCGCCCGCTTCGCCTGCAGCCGCTCGATCCGGGCGCCGAGGTCGTTCAGGTGATTCCGGAGCACCGTGATGCTGAGCAGGACGCCCAGGACGCCCAGCACGACGAGTGTCGTGCCCCACATACGGCGCTGCCCGGCGCGATCCACCTCCCGGAGCGGCCGGTTGCGGATGTCACGTCGAACCTGGAAGCCAAGTGCGTCAGCGGCGTCGCGTGTGCGTCCCATGGTCCTCATCCCAGTCGTTCGATGGCCCTGAGCTTGGCGCTCCGGGCCCGCGGGTTTTCCCGGATCTCGTCAGCCCCGGCCACGAGCGGTTTTTTCGTCAGCAACCCGAACGCCGGATCGCCGTGCACCAGATCCCGGAAGACGTGCTTCACGGGCCGATCCTCCAGCGAGTGAAACGTGACGACGGCGAAGCGGGCCCCTGTCTCCAGGCGCGCGCTCACCGTGCGCAGAAACTCCTCCAGCCCGTCCAGTTCGCGGTTCACCCAGATCCGGATCGCCTGGAACGTCCGCGTCGCCGGGTCGATCCGCTGCCACCCCCCGCGCCCGACCACGCGGCGGACGATCGAGGCCAGCTGGCCCGTCGTCTCGATACGCCCCCGCTCGCGCGCCGCAACGATGGCCCGCGCCACCGCGCGGGAGCGCCGTTCTTCGCCAAACTGGTAGATCGCGTCGGCGAGTTCCGCCTCGTCGGCCGTCGCGATCAGATCGGCAGCCGTGTCACCCGCGCTCGCATCCATCCGCATGTCGAGCGGTTCGTCGCGCTGGAAGCTGAACCCACGTCCCGGGCGATCGAGCTGCATCGACGACACGCCGAGGTCGGCCACCGCGCCCTGCACCCCGGTGATGCCCCGCTCGTCGAGCACGCGGCCGACCTCGCGGTAGTCCGCGTGCACCAGCTCCACGCGATCGGCCCAGGGCGACAGCGCGCTGCGGGCCAGCTCGAGGGCCTCGCGATCACGATCCAGGCCGATGAGCCGCGATGCGCCGCTCTCGAGCAGCAGCCGCGCGTGCCCCCCCAGTCCCACCGTGCAATCCACGAACACGCCGCCCCGTGCCGGCGCCAGCATCGCCACGATCTCCGACGGCATCACCGGCACGTGCACGGACATGTGTGCCACCTTGGGCGGCGATCAGATACCCAGTTCCCGCACCACCCGCTTGTCGGCCTTGGTGTAGGGCTCGTCGAGCATGTTCTGGTTGAACCGTTCGCGGTCCCAGACCTCCAGGTGGGTCAACGCGCCCTGGACTTCCACCTCGCCGAGCGTCCGGGCTTTCTCCCGCAGCCGCGGATGGATCAGCAGGCGGTCCTGGCTGTCGATCTCCGCCATCTGGCCCCAGTAGTTGACCGACCGGACGAACCGGTCGAGCTCTTCGGAGGTTGCCGGCGCCCGCTGGATACGTTTTTCGATTTCAATCCAGGCAGACAACGGATAGATTCGGACGTAGTCGCCCCACTCGCTCGTGATGAAGACCTCACGGCTCTGGTAGGCGGCGAAGATGCCCCGAAACACCGATGGGATCTTGAGCCGGCCCCTGTCATCGATCTTGGCCGGCGAGTTCCCCCGGAAGGCAACGTCCTGGTCCATCTTGGTCCACTTTGCTCCACTCGGGATGGTAGGAGCAGCTTCGCCCTTTGTCAACGCCAAAATCTTTTGCACAGTTGTAGTTACGGGCTGTTGATCTACGCCTTTGTTTCGCTGTCCAACCAGGCGCAGCCGGCGGGCATACGAAACGGTGGGCAACGGCGTGCTACGATGTGCAACCGAACAGTCCTTATGCTGCGAACCGCGCTCATCGGCTATCCTTCGGTCGGCAAGACGACCCTCTTCCACTTGATGACGGGCGGCCACGACGCGCCCCGGTCAGCCCACGGCAAGCTCGAAGCGACGCTGGGCATGGCCCGGGTTCCCGATCCGCGCCTCGACGTGCTGACGGCGATGTACAACCCGCGGAAACGCGTGCCGGCGACCGTGGAGTTCGCGGACATCCCGGGGCGCCCGTCGGGGTCCGGCACCGACGCGCTGCTGGACGTGGCGGCGTACCGCAACGCCGACGCGCTGGTCCACGTGCTGCGGGCGTTCGCGGATCCGGCGGTGGCACACGCGGCGGGCTCGGTGGACCCGCGGCGGGACGCGCGTTCGATGGAAGACGAGCTGATCCTCGCGGACCTCGCCGTCGTCGAGAAGCGGCTCGATCGCCTGGTGAAGGACATCAAGAAGATGCGGAGCGCCGAACTGGAGCGCGAGCAGGAGATCCTGATCGCGTGCAAGGCGCGGCTCGAAAGCGGCGCTCCGCTGCGCGACCTGGAGCTCAACGAGGACGATCGCCGGCGGCTGCGGGGATTCCAGTTTCTGTCGGCGAAACCCCTGCTGCTGGTCGTCAACCTGGATGAAGCCGATCTCACCGGCGGCGCGGCGGGCCTGGAGCAGGCGGTGGCGGCGCTGGATCTCGGGTCGGTGGTCACGGGGGCGTCAACGCGGGTCGTCGGCGTGTGCGCCAAGATCGAGCTCGAGATCGCGCAGCTGGAGCCGGCCGACGCCGGGGCGTTCCTGGCGGACCTCGGCCTGACGGAATCCGGGCTGGACCGTGTGATCCGTGTCAGCTACGAACTGCTGGGCTACATCTCGTTCTTCACGGTCGGGGAGGACGAATGCCGCGCGTGGTCGATCCCGCGGCACACGCCGGCGCAGGCGGCGGCGGGAGAGATCCATACGGACCTGTCCCGCGGGTTCATCCGTGCCGAGGTGGTGGCCTACGATCGCCTGGTCGCCCGCGGCGCGATGGCGGCCTGCAAGGAGCACGGGGAGCTTCGTCTCGAGGGCAAGGAGTACGTCGTCCAGGACGGGGATATCATCAACGTCCGGTTCGCCACGTGATACCGTAGGAGGCTGTCGGCACCCCGCGCCTCCGCCGCGGCCGACACGAGTTGTATGCCCATTCGAACGATTCTTGTCTGTGAAGCCCAGGTTCCGTTCGTCCGCGGCGGGGCCGAGAGTCTGGTCCGCGATCTCGTGCGCGAACTCTGCGATCGCGGCTACCAGGCGGCGCTGGTGTCGGTCCCCTTCAAGTGGTATCCCAAGGACGAGATCCTGGCTCACGCCGCCGCCTGGCGCCTGCTGGACCTGAGCGAAAGCAACGGTACGCCCATCGATCTCGTGATCGCGACGAAGTTCCCGACGTACTTCGTCCGCCACCCGAACAAAGTCACCTGGCTGATGCATCAGTACCGGGCGGCGTACGAACTGGTCGGCGGTCCGTACAGTGACTTCGGTCACCGCGAGTTCGACGTGGGCCTGCGGCGGCGCATCATCGAACAGGATTCGGCGATGCTGCGCGAGTGCCGCGGGCTGTACTCGATTGCGCAGAACTCGGCGAACCGCCTCGAACGCTACAACGGCCTGCGCGCCCAGACGGTGTACCACCCGCCGCGCCTGGCGGGGCGCCTGACCGGCGGTCCGGCCGGCGACTACCTGCTGTCGGTGGGGCGGCTCGAGACCATCAAGCGGATCGACCTGGTGATTCGCGCGGTCGCGCAGTTGCCGGGCCAGCGGCTGCTGGTGGCCGGCGAGGGCACGCAGCGCGCCAACATCGAGCGCCTGATTGAGGAACTCGGCGTCGGGGACCGCGTCACGCTGCTGGGCGCGGTGGACGACAACACGCTGGTGAAGCTCTACGCGGAGGCCCTGGCCATCGTGTACCCGCCGTACGACGAGGACTACGGCTACGTGACGCTGGAGTCGTTCCTGTCGCGCAAGCCGGTGATCACGGCCCGTGACTCGGGCGGCACGCTCGAGTTCGTGGAGGACGGCGTGAACGGCCTGGTGTGCGATCCGGAGCCGGAGTCCATTGCGGCCGCGTGCGCGGCCCTCGTGAACGACCGGAGCCGCGCGGCGGCCATGGGGGACGCGGGGTACGCCACGGCCTCGCTGATCACCTGGGACGCCGTGATCGCGACACTGGTCGAGGATTCGGGCAGGCACACCCCGTGATGAAGCTGATCGTCCAGATTCCGTGCCTCAACGAGGCGAACACGCTCCCCGCGACGCTGCGGGACATTCCCCGGGAGATCCCCGGCGTGGACGTGGTCGAAATCCTCATCGTCGACGACGGGTCGCGGGACGGAACGGCCGAGATCGCGGTGCAGCACGGCGTGGAACACGTCGTACGGTTTCCGCACCGGCGCGGCCTGGCGGCGGCGTTCTCGGCGGGCCTCGATGCGTGCGTCCGGCTCGGCGCGGACATCATCGTGAACACCGACGGCGACAATCAGTACGCGGGCGCGGACATTCCCCGGCTGATCGCGCCGCTGCTGGCCGGCCAGGCCGACATGGTGATCGGGGATCGGAAGATCCAGGATCACCACTCGATGTCGCCGACAAAAAAACGGCTGCAGCGCCTGGGCAGCTGGGTGGTGCGGCAGGTCTCGAACACCGAGGTCCCCGACACGACGAGCGGCTTCCGCGCCTACACGCGGGACGCGGCGCTGCGCCTCTCCATTGTCTCGGAGTTCTCGTACACACTGGAGTCGATCATCCAGGCGGGCAAGAAGCGCATGGCGATCGCCCACGTCCCGATCGCCACGAACACGCGAACGAGGGAGTCGCGCCTGTTCACGAGCACGTGGACCTACATCAAGGCGTCGGCCGCCACCATCGTGCGCATCTACGCGATGTACGAGCCGCTGAAGGTCTTTGGGATTGTCGGGCTGCTCGTCTTCGCGGGCGGTCTCAGCGGGGCGCTGCGCTTCATCTATTTCTACTTCGCCGGATCGGGCTGGGGCCACGTGCAGTCGCTCGTGCTGTCGGCGGTTTTGATGATCGTGGGCTTTCAGATTGCGCTCATCGGTCTCGTGGCCGACGTCATCTCGGGCAACCGGAAGCTCATCGAAGACGTGCTGTATCGCGTGCGCCTCCTGGAACTGCGCCAGGGCCCGCCCGACGCCGGACCGGGGCCGAGGAGCTGACGGACGTGGCTGATCCGTCGTCGACGTCCGTCGTGGTGCCCGCCTTCAACGAGGAGCGCGCGATCGCGCCGCTCGTCACCGCCCTGGCGGCCGCCGGAGCCTGGCACCAGATCCTGGTGATCGACGACGGGTCGACCGACGCCACGGCGGACCGGGCCCGCGAAGCCGGCGCCACCGTGGTGCGTCATCCGTACAACAAGGGCAACGGCGCCGCCGTGAAGACCGGCATCCGCGCCGCCACGGGGGACCACGTCCTCATCATCGACGGCGACGGCCAGCACCGGCCGGCGGACGCGGTCCGCTTGGTCTCGTACCTGGGCGACTATGACCTCGTGATCGGCGCGCGTTCGTCGCGGACACAGGCCACGCAGGCGCGCCTCATCGGGAACACCCTCCTGAACCGCCTGGCCGGCTACCTGACCAGCCGTGACGTGCCCGATCTGACGTCGGGGTTCCGCGCAGCGAAGCGCTCGGTCCTCCGCACGTTCATTCACCTGCTGCCGAACGGCTTCTCCACGCCCACCACCACCACGCTCGCGTTCATCAAAGGCGGCTACAACGTACGCTTCGAACCCGTCGAGGCCGAGGCGCGCGTGGGCAAGTCCAAGATCCGCCTGGTGCAGGACGGCGCCAAGTTCTTCATCATCATCCTGAAGATCGTCACGATCTTCAGCCCCATGCGCGTCTTCGCGCCCATCAGCAGCCTGGCCTTCCTGCTGGGCACGGCGTACGGCCTCTGGACCGTCGTCACCGATCACAAGATCGCGAACGGGTCGGTGCTCCTGATCCTGTTTGCGGTCGTCGTGTTCCTGGTCGGCCTGGTGTCCGAACAGATCGCGGCCCTGCGTTTCGAGCGGAGCGAATAGGGCCCGTGCGGACGAAGGTCAGCGGCCTGCCGCGGGTCGTGTGGCTGGCGGTGGCCGTCGGGCTCGTGCTGCGCCTGGGCTTCGGCCTCGGCTACTGGGTCGGCCAGCCGCTGACCCACGACGAACGCGAGTACCTCCTGCTGGCGCGAAGCCTCACGCTGGGATACGGCTTTGCCTACGCCGGCCTCGACGGGCACCCGCTGCCCGGCGAACATTTCGGCCGGGCGCCGGTGTACCCGCTGGCGCTCGCGGCCGTCATCACCGCCGTCCCGGGTTCCCTCGACGGCGCCGGCGACGGACCGTCGGACCCGCCCGTCTCCCGGCGCACGATCCGTGTCGTCAGGATCCTGCAGTCCTGCCTGGCGTCGCTCGTCATCCTGCTGCTCGCGCGGCTCGGACAGGCGGCGGCCGGCGACCGGGGTGCCGTGACCGCCGCGTGGCTCGCGGCGGTGTACCCGTCGCTCGTCTGGACGCCCGCCTTCGTGTTCAGCGAGACGCTGTTCATGGTGGTCGCGCTGACCGCCGCGCTCCTGCTGACACCGCGAGACACGAACCATCAGGGGCACGCCCACCCGCTGCCCGCCCGTGCCGCAGGCATCGGGCTGTTGCTGGGCGCGGGCGTGCTGATCCGCCCGGTCATGCTGTTCTTCATCGCCCTCGTCGCCGCGTGGTGGTGGTGGAGACGGGCGCGCGTGCAGGCGGTCGTGCTGGTGTGCGCGGCGGCGATGGTCGTAGCCCCGTGGTCGATCCGCAACACCCTCACGTACGGCCGGTTCGTGGCGGTGGCCTCGGAGGGCGGCATCACGTTCTGGACCGGCAACCACCCCCTCGCCATCGGCGAGGGGGATCTCGCGGCCAATCCCGCGCTCAAGCGCGCGAACGTCGCGTTCCGCGAACGTCACGCCGGCCTCGATGCCGAAGCCCTGGAACCGCTGTACTACCGTGAGGCCCTCGCCTGGATCCGCGCACACCCGATCGACTGGCTGGCGCTCGAGGCGCGCAAGCTGTTCTACGCCGTCGTGCCCGTCGGCCCGTCGTACCGGCTGCACTCCCCGCTGTACATCTGGGGATCCGTCCTGCCCTATCTCTCCGCGCTCGTGGCGGCTATCATGGGGGCGGTCCGCCTGGCGCGGCGCCGTCGGCTGCCGACGCCGCTGCTGCTCCTGGCCGGGTCGACGTTGCTGGTGAGCCTGATCTTCTTCCCGCAGGAACGTTTCAGGATCCCGACGATCGATCCGGCATTGATCGTACTCGTTGCGGGAACCCGGCTTCGGGACGCCGAGGCGCATCCGTCGAACACATGACGACACTCGTGGTGATTCCCACCTACAACGAACGCGACAACGTCGCGGTGATCGTCGACGCGATCCTGGCGCAGGGGGATTACGGGGTCCTGGTCGTGGACGACAACTCGCCGGACGGCACGGGCGCCGTGGCCGACGCGCTGGCCGCCGCGCACCCGGCCCGGGTCCACGTGCTGCACCGGACCGGCAAACGTGGTTTCGGACGGTCCTACGTCGAGGGCTTCCGGTGGGCGCTCGACCACAGCGATGCTCCGCTCATCTGCCAGATGGACGCCGACTTCTCGCACGATCCGAAATACCTGCCCGATCTCGTCGCGGCGGCGCAGGCGGGCGCGGACGTCACCCTCGGATCCCGCTACCTGAACGGCATCAGCGTCGTGAACTGGCCGCTCCGGCGGCTGTTCCTGAGCACGTTCGCCAACTGGTACGTGCGGACGATTACGGGCCTGGCCGTCCGTGACTGCACGAGCGGCTTCCGCTGCTGGACACGCGCCACGCTGCGCGCGCTGCATCCTGAGGACATCGCCTCCGACGGGTATTCGTTCCAGGTGGAGTCCCTCTTCAAGGCCACGCGCCTGGGTGCCGGCGTGCGCGAAGTCTCCATCGTCTTCGTCGAACGCCGGCAGGGCGCGTCGAAGATGTCCAAGTCCGTCATGTTCGAGTCGATGCTGATGCCGTGGCGGCTGATCCTCCGCCACCGCGGGCGTGCGACGCGGAAAGCCCGCTCGTGAGCGCGCGCCAGGTCGTCGTCATGCTGACGACGTCGTACCCGCGGTTTGCCGGCGATACGATCGGCACCTTCATGGAGCCGATCGCGAAAGGCGTGGCCGCGCGCGGCCACGACGTGCACGTGGTGCTGCCCTGGCACCCGCAACTTCGCCGCGCCGGCACGGACGACGGCGTGACCTTTCACCCGTTCCGGTACGCCCCGCATCCCGCGTTGAACGTCTTCGGATACGCCGGCGCCCTGGCCCGCGACACGGACCTCCGCTGGCAGGCCTGGGCGTCCGCCCCGTTCGGCCTGCTCGCGTCGTACCGCGCCGCCCGACGGGTGGCCGCGCAGGTCGGCGCCACTCTCCTGCACGGACACTGGCTGCTCCCGAGCGGCGTGGTCGCCGACGCGGCGGCGGGTGGGCGGATCCCCACGATCATCAGCCTCCACGGGTCGGACGTGTACGTGGCTGAACGGTACGCGGTCACCCGCCGGCTGGCGCGCCGCGCGGCGCAGCGGACAGGCTGGATCACGGCGTGCAGCGACGACCTGCGCACGCGCGTGATTCGTCTGGGCGCCGACGCCGCGCGTGTGACCACCATTCCGTACGGCGTCGACGCCGGCCGGTTCCGCCCCGACCCCGACGCCCGTGCCCGCGTCAGGGCCGCCCTCGGCCTGGCCAGTGACGATGTGGTGGTGTTCACGGCGGGACGATTCGTGCGCAAGAAGGGGTTCGAATATCTGATCGACGCGGTGGCGGCGCTCGCGCCCGACTGGCCGGGACTGCGCCTGGTGCTGGGCGGCGGCGGCGACCTGGACGCCGAACTCCGCGGCCGGGCCCGCGACCGCGGCATCGCCGACCGGGTCCGCTTCCCCGGCGTGCTGGCCCAGGGCGACGTCGGTGCGTTCCTGGCGGCCGCCGACATTGCGGCCGTCCCTTCCGTGCACGACGAACAGGGGAATGTCGATGGCCTGCCCAACACGGTGATGGAAGCGCTCGCGTCGGGGACGCCGCTCGTCGCGTCCGACGTGGCGGGCATTCCGTCCGTGGTCACGCACCACCGAACGGGCCTGCTGGTGCCCGAGAAGGACGTACAGGGACTGGCCGGGGCGCTGGCTGCGCTCTGCGGCAATCCCGGACTGCGGGCGGGGTTGGGCGCGGCTGCCCGCGAGGAGGTCCGTCGCATCCACTCGTGGGAGCGCGTGGCCGAGCAGTTCGAACAGGCGTACGAACGGGCTGCCGAGCGGCACCTGGCCGGCCTCCGGTAACGCCAGCACGGCACGTCGGGTGTCGCGGCGTCGCACCCTTGCCGCTCGTCCGAGCGGCGTGGTAGCGTACTAGGCTCGAATGCCAACGCCTGACGCGCAGCCTGGTCTGACCATCTTTTTTCCGGCGTACAACGACAGCGGCACCATTGCCAGCATGGTCGTGACGGCGGTGCTGACCGCGAGCCGCCTGACGCCTGACTTCGAGGTCCTCATCATCAACGACGGCAGCCGTGACGCCACGCCACAGGTCGCCGACGAGCTGGCACGGGTCTACCCGCAGGTACGCGTCGTCCACCATCAGGGCAACCGCGGCTACGGGGGCGCGTTGCGCAGCGGATTCGCCAACGCGACCAAGGAGTTCGTGTTCTACACGGATGGCGATGCCCAGTACGACCCCGCCGAAATGGCGGACCTCTGGGCCCGGATGGGGCCCGGCGTGGACATGGTCAACGGCTACAAGATCAGCCGGTCCGACCCGTTCCATCGCAAGGTCATCGGCCGCCTGTACCACCACACGGTCAAGCGCCTGTTCGGGCTCACGGTGCGCGACGTCGACTGCGACTTCAGGCTCATGCGGCGGGCCATCTTCGACACGGTGACGCTCACCAAGAACAGCGGCGTCATCTGCCTCGAGATGATGAAGAAGATCCAGGACGCCGGATTCCGGATCGCCGAAGTCCCCGTGCACCACTTCCACCGCGCGTACGGCAAGTCGCAGTTCTTCAATTTCCGGCGGATCTTCCGCACCGGCATCGACGTCCTGAAGCTCTGGCGGGAGCTGGTGGTGAAGGCCTGACGTGGACTACCGGTCCTTCTATCGCGGCCGGCGCGTCATGATCACGGGCGGCCTGGGCTTCATCGGCAGCAACCTGGCCCGGCAGCTCGTGGACCTGGGCGCGGACGTGCTGCTGGTGGACTCGCTCATCCCGGACTACGGGGGGCATCTCTTCAACATCGCCGGCATCGAACATCGTGTCCGCGTCAACATCGCGGACGTTCGCCAGGCCAGCACGATGAACTACCTGGTGCGGGATGTCGACGTGATCTTCAACCTGGCCGGCCAGGTGAGCCACATCGACAGCATGCGGGATCCCCACACGGATCTCGACATCAACTGCCGCAGCCAGCTGACGATCCTCGAGGCGTGCCGCCGCAATAACCCGGGGATCCGGGTGGTGTTCGCCGGCACCCGCCAGGTGTACGGGAAACCCGACTTCCTCCCGGTGACGGAGGACCACCTCGTCCGCCCCACGGACATCAACGGCATCAACAAGGTGGCCGGGGAGTACTATCACCTGGTCTACAACAACGTGTTCGGCATCCGGGCCTGTTCGCTGCGCCTGACGAACATCTACGGACCGCGCCAGCTCGTGAAGCACAACCGGCAGGGATTCATCGGCTGGTTCGTGCGGCTGGCGGTCGAAGACCAGGAGATCCAGGTGTTCGGCGACGGGTCGCAACTGCGCGATTTCGTCTACGTGGACGACGCCGCGGACGCGTTTCTGCGGGCGGGCGCCAGCGATGCCTGCCACGGGCACGCCTTCAATGTGGGCGGCACCGAGCCGATCGCGCACCGGGACCTGGTGCGGATCCTCATCGACACCGCCGGCACGGGACGGGTGCGGTTCGTTGAATGGCCGCCCGAGAAGAAGGCCATCGACATCGGCAGCTTCTATGCGGACTCGAGCCGGTTCATGGCGGCCACCGGCTGGTCCCCCACCGTGGATCTGCACGAAGGCCTGACGCGCTCGGTTGCCTACTACCGCGAGCATCTCTCCCGCTACCTGGACGCCTGAGCGGCTCGACGATCGCGACCGGAACCACGCACCGGCATCGCCGCCCGGCAGGCCGCCCGGGCGCCCGCCGGCGCACGAGGAGTCAGACACCGATGAAGACCGCGACCGTTCGATTCATGCACCTGAAACCGTCTGAAGACGGCCCCGCGGTCGAGGCGGCCATCCGTCGCGTCGTCGACCGCGGATGGTACGTGCTCGGGCCGGAAGTGGACGCGTTCGAGCGTGCGTTCGCCGCGGCGACGAGCGCCTCTCACGCCGTCGGCGTCGGCACCGGCACGGATGCCATCGCCATCATCCTGCGCGCCCTGGATATCGGGCCCGGCGACGAAGTCATCACGACACCCGTGTCGGCAGCCTACACCGCGCTGGCCTGCATGATGGTCGGCGCGCGGCCGGTCTTCGCGGACGTCGATCCGGCGCGCCTGACGCTCGACCCGCAGGCGATCGAAGCGGCCATCTCGCCGCGCACGCGGGCCATCCTCCCCGTGCACCTGTACGGCCAGCCGGCGGACATGCCGGCGATCATGGCGATTGCGGCGCGGCACCGGGTCGCGGTCGTCGAAGACTGTTGCCAGGCACATCTGGCCCGCTGCGCCGGCCGGCCCGTGGGCAGCTTCGGCACCGCCGCAGCCTACAGCTTCTATCCGACCAAGAACCTGGGCGCCCTGGGTGATGGCGGCGCCCTCACCACGAACGACCCGAACCTCGCCGCCCGCGCGGCGCGGGTGCGCAACGGCGGCCAGACCGACCGGTACCACCACGGCGAAATGGGCGTGAACAGCCGCCTGGACGACATGCAGGCGGCGATTCTGGCCGCCCGCCTCCCGTTCCTGCAGGGCTGGACCGAGATGCGACGGGCGCACGCCGCCCGGTACCGCACGCTGCTCGCGGGCATGGCGTCCATCGACGTGCCGCCGGAGTTCGACGCGGGCCACGTGTACCACCTGTTCCCGGTGTTGTCGCCGCACCGTGATCGCCTGCAGGCGTTCCTGCGGGACGAGGGGATCGAAACGCTCATCCATTACCCGGTACCGATTCCCCGCCAGCCCGCCCTGCAGCGCGAACGCCCCGCGGCGTGTCCGATTGCCGATCGGATCTGCGCGGAGATCCTGTCGCTGCCGCTGTATCCCGGCATTCCCGACGAGCAGATCGTGCAGGTGGCCGAGACGATTCGCCGGTTCACACCCTAGCGGGTCGACATGATCACCGCGATCCCCGCCCTGCTCCTTGTCGCGTACCTGCCGGGCGCCTTGTTCTTCCGGGTGCCGGCGGGCGATCGCGCGCGGCGCGCGGCCCTCACCACGGAAGAACGGGCGTTCTGGGCCATCCTCATCAGCCTGGTGTGGACCACGTTCGCCGCCCTGGTGATCGGCGCGGTGGGGCACTATTCGCTGCGCCACCTGTTGCTGGTCAACGGCGCCGTCTGCCTGCTCGTGTTCATCACGTGGCGGCGCCGTCTCGTCTACCACCCGGCACCGAAGCCGATCGGGTGGTCGGCGGCAGGCCCGGCCCTGATCGTGGCGCTGGGGCTCTGGCTGTACTTCCCGGCGTCCGAATACGTGGTCGGCGGGAAGGACCCCGGGGTGTACTTCAACCAGGGCATCCAGATCGCGCAACGGGGCTCGCTCGCGATTCCGGACCGGACGATCGCCGACGTCCCCGAACGGTTCCGCGACCTGTTCCTGCTCGGCGGCACGGCCGGCGGGCTGAACGAAGGGCTCCGGTTCATGGGCTTCTTCGTGACGGACCGGGACCGCGGTGCCGTCGTCGGACAGTTTCCCCAGGGGTTTCCCGTCTGGATCGCCGTGGGGTACGGCCTGGACGGTCTGAGCGGCGCGCGCGCCGCCACGGGAGCCTGGGCCATCGTGGGCCTGCTGGCCGCCTACATGCTGTTCGCGCGCCTGCTGGGCCCGCTCCCCGCCGCCGCCGGGACGGCCCTGCTGGCCGTCAACGTGGTCCAGGTCTGGTTCGCCAGGTACCCGAACTCCGAGGTCATGCAGCAGGCACTGGTGGCCGCGGCCCTGCTGGCGCTGGCCCGCGCCTATCGGGACGGCGATCGGGTGTTCGACGTACTGGCCGCCCTCATGCTCGGCCTGCTGGTGTTCGTGCGGTTCGACTCGGTGCTGGTGTTGGCGGCGATCGGCGGAGGCCTCGTGGTGCTGGCCGCCGACGGGGTCCGCCCCCGCCTCGCCTTCGCCATCCCGCTGGCCATCGTGCTCGCGGTTGCCGTGCCGTACTTCGCGGGCCCCCTGCGCAGCTACGTGCTGATCCCGTTCCTGCTGCTCGGCGGGACACCCACGCTCATCGCCTTGCCCATCGCGCTCACGGCGGCCATCACCGGGGTGTTCGCCGTCCAGGCACGCTGGCCCACCCTGCTCGCAGGCGTCAAACGCCGGGGCCCCGCCCTGGTGGCGCTGGCCGTCGCCGGCCTCTCGATCTACGCGTACTTCTTCCGGGAGCCCGTCGGACGGCTGGCGCTTCACGATGCCTACGCGATGCGATCACTCGGGTGGTACGTCACGGGGCCCGGCATCGGGCTTGCGGTGCTCGGACTGTGCCTGGTGCTGGTGCGCCGATTCTGGCGGGACCCGGTCACGCTCTCGTCGATGACGTCGCTGTCGGTGTTCTTCCTGTACAAGGTCCGAATCGTTCCCGAGCACTTCTGGCAATCCCGTCGGTACTTGCCCATCATTCTGCCCCTGGTCTGCGCCATGGCCGCCGCCGCGGCATGGTGGGCCTTCACGGCCGCGTCCGAACGACCCAGGGACCGGGTCCGAAGCCGCCGTCGGACGGCCGCCCTGGCGGCGGGCGCCCTGGCGGGCGTGGTGGTCACGGTCATCCTGGGCTGGACGTTCCTCACCGCCACGGGCGCCATTGCCGCCCATGTCGAGTACGCCGGCGTCATTCCCGCGCTCGAGAAGATCTCGGCTCGATTCGGCGACCGCGATCTCGTGGTGGTCGAATCGCGCGGATCATCGGACGCCCATATCCTGGCCACGCCGCTGGCCTACATCTACGCCCGGCAGGTGCTGCTGCTGAACTCGCCGCGGCCTGAGCCCGAACCGTTTGCCGAGTTCCTGCGCTGGGCTTCGGCACACTACGACCACGTGTATTTCCTGGCCGACGGCGGCACGGCCCTCGCGACGCCGAAGGTGGAGGTCCGCCCCATCGCCACGGAACGGATCGAGACACCCGAGTACGAATCGGTCCGGAACGGGTACCCGCGCCAGGCGCGCCTGAAGAAATTCGGGCTGAGCATCTTCGAACTCTCGCCGGTCTCGGCCGGATCGTCCCGCGCCGTCACCGACATCGACGTCGGCGGACCGGACGACGTGTGGGTGTTGCGGATCCATGCGAAAGAGCGCCAGGGCGCCGTGTCGTACCGCTGGACGCGGAACATCTCCTACATCAACATGATGGGGCTCGATCCCGGCAGCCGGACCGTGACACTGTGGTTGAGCAGTGGCGGCCGTCCTGCCGCCGCGGGCGCGGCCACGGTGCGCGTGCGGCTCAACGACATCGACCTCGGGGAACTCGGGGTGAAGGACGGATTCGCGCCCTACTCACTGGCCATCCCCACCGACGTCGCCACGGCGGCAGGCGCTCGCACGGACGCGTCGGTGCTGCGTCTCGAATCGACCGTCTGGAATCCGGGCAAAGTCCTGGGAGTGCCCGACGATCGGCAACTCGGGGTCATGCTGGATCGGGTGCGGATCCACTAGGGGCATGGGGCAAGGGGCAAGGGGCAAGGGGCAAGGGACATGGGACATGGGGGAACACGGTACGTTGCCCCGGGGCTGAAGCCCCGGGCTAGGTAGCCGGTAGCCAGTAGCCAGTAGCCAGTAGCCAGTAGCCAGATATGTTTGGACACCTGCAGATCTCCGATCCGGTCGAGCGTGCGCTGGTGGCCGCGGCTGATGCGGGACTGGCCGTCGCGACGTTGCCCTCGCGGCTGCGGGGGCGGCAGGGCACCGGCCTGCGCGGGCGGATCCTGGTGTTCCGTTTCGAGCGCACGGGCGACCTGATCATGGCGCGTCCCGCCCTGGCGGCGCTGCGGTCCCTGGCGCCGGAGGCGTACATCGAACTGGCCATCGGCGGGTGGAATCGCGAACTGGCGCCGTGGCTGCCGGAGGTGGACCGCGTCTCCGTCCTCGATTTGCCGTGGCTGGCGCGCGGCAGCCAGACGGCAGGTATCGCCGAGTTGCGCGCGGCCGTCCGGCGGTGGCGGCACGAACGATTCGATGTCGCCATCAACCTGGAAGGCGATATCCGCAGTCACCTGCTGATGTGGGCCACCGGCATCCCCGAGCGCCACGGGTTCGACATGGCCGGCGGCGGCCCGGTGCTGACGCACCGCGTGCCGTACGATCCGGGCCGCCACGTCGCGTGGAACTGCCTGCGGATCGTCGGGGGCGTCTTCGGTCAGCCGCCCGGATCGGAGCCCGTCGCCATGCCGCCCCTCCTGCTGCCCACCGACGTCAGCGCGCGGGCCGATGATCTGCTGCGAGAGGCGGGCAGCCGGCCTCTCGTCGGCGTCCATCCGTGCGGGGGGCGCCCCATCAAGCAGTGGGATCTGGCGTCGATGGCATCCGCGGCGGCACGGGTCGCCGAACACCTGGGTGCGACGCTCGTGATCACGGGCGGAGACGGCGAGCGGGCCATCGCCGACGAATTACGACGCGGCCTGCCGTCCGTCATGCCGGTCATCGACCTCGTGGGGCGCATGGGCCTGGGGTCGCTGGCGGGGGTCCTGCAGCGGCTGACCGTCTTCATCTCGCCCGATACCGGTCCGATGCACCTGGCGGCCGCACTCGGGACCCCGACCGTCGGGGTTTTCGGCCCGTCCGATCCCCGGCGCTGGGGACCGCTCGGACCGCACACGCGCGTGGTGCGGGTCGGCATCTGGTGCAGCCCCTGCAACCGCATCCGCAAACCGCCCGCACGATGCCGGGGCCACGTCCCCGACTGCCTCGTGGTGGTCACCCCGGACATGGTCGTTGCGGCGGCGCTCGACGTCGTCGATGAACACCGCCGGCAGCGGAGTCGCGATGCCCGTGCCTGAGCCCGACTTCATCTTCACGACCGGGAGCGGGACGTGTCCCGTCACGGTGGCGCGGGAGCTCACGCCGGACCTGGCCGAGCAGGCCGAGCGCGCGGCGAACGCCTGGATCAAGACGCTGCGCACGCAGCACGTCGACGGCGTGCCCCTCCGCGATCGGTTCAGGTACCGGGGCGATTCACTGTGGTGGTTTGCGGAGCTGTACCTGCACAAGATGCAGGTGATCAACGCCATTCACCGCGCCGTGCTGGCCATCGACGCGGCCCTGGCACGCGAGCAGCCCTCCGCCGTGCGCGTCGTGACGCGCGATCCGGTCGCCCGCCGCGTGGCCGCGGAACTCTGCCGCCAGCGCACGATCCGGTGCGACGGCGGGCCCGGTGGTCCGCGTTATCGCGAACGCCTGGCCATCGTGGCCCGCGCGCACTATTACGTGTGGCGGGCACGGCTGGCCGCACTGGGCGCGCGCGAGCGGCAGCCCCGGGCGGGAACCGCCGTCACGGCATTCGTCCACGCGGCGTTCTGGAAGGGCGGCACGACGGAACAGTACGTCGGCCCCGTGCTTCGTGAGCTGGGCGCACGTCTGGCCGGACACGGCATGGTATCGGTCGGGCTCGGGCCGCGCACGAGTTACCGGGCACGGACGTGGCGGCGGCGCCTGGCCGATGCGGGGAGCTTGGTCGCCGACGGCCAGCCGGCGGACTCCATCGACACATTCGCCCCGCCGGCGCGGCTGCGCGAGTCGCAGGCGCTCTGGCGGACGCGCCGCGACATGCTGGCGTCGCTGCGCGGAAGCACGGACGTCCGCCAGGCCGCGATTATCCGCGGCTGCGACACGTGGACGCTGATCGAGCCGCTGTTGCGGGGCATCGCGTACCTGCAGTTCCCGTGGTCCGCCCACGTCATGGATCAGCTCGGCGCCGCCCTCGATGCCACGCGTCCGCGCGTGGCCGTCACCTATGCCGAGGCCGGAGGGTGGGGCCGCGCGCTCGTGCTCGAAGCGCGCCGGCGGTCCATTCCGACCGTCGGCCTGCAGCACGGGTTCATCTACCGCCACTGGATGAACTACCACCACGAGGCGGACGAGGTGGCCCCATCGCGGAGCCACGCGGGCGACGCCGGGTTCCCGGCCCCGACGTTGACGCTGCTGTACGATCAGCTCGCGGCGGACCACCTGATGCGCGCGGGGCACTTCCGGCCTGACCAGCTGCGCGTCACCGGGAGCCCCCGGCTGGACGAACTCGCGGCCGCCGCACGCACGCTCTCGGAGGCCGACCTGGTCCGTGCCCGCCGTGACGCGGGCGTCCCGGACGGGCGGCGGCTCGTGCTGGTGGCGGCGAAGTTCACGCAGATCGCCGGCGTGTTCCCGGCGCTGGTCGCCGCGCTGACCGACGTACCCGGCGCCCACGTGGTCGTGAAGTGCCATCCGTCGGAGGGACCCGAGGTCTACCTGGCGGCCGCCGGTGGCAGTCCGCTGGTGACGATTGCGCCGGCGACACTCGGGCTTGCGGTGCTCACGAAGGCCTCCGACGTGCTCGTCACCGTCAACTCGACGGCTGCGATTGAAGCCATGGTTCTGGGCGTCCCGACGCTCGTGCTGGCACTGCCCAACAACCTGAGCCCCTTCGTCGACGCGGGCGTCATGGACGGCGTGGCCGCGGACGGGGACATTGCCGCCGCGCTGCGGGCCGTGCTCGACACCGGCGCGCGGCGCGACGCCTGGCGGGCGCGTGCCGCCGCGTTCATGCGGCAGGCAGGCATCTCCGCCGACGGCCAGGCCGTCCGCCGCGCGGTGGACGCTATTCTGGGGATTGGGGATTGGGGATTGGGGGTTGGGGAAGACAAGGGCTGTTCCCCAATCCCCAACCCCCAACCCCCAGTCCCCATCCCCCTGCTATGATGAAGCACGTGCCCCTAGGTGTGAGAAGACGCGCGCGTCGCGCGACCGAACGGCTGCTGCTCAAACAGGCGAAGCCTGTCCGCCGCCTGCTGCTGGCGGCGGGCCGCGAACGCGCGCCGCGGCTGCCCGAGATCGTCCAGATCGAAGCGACGAACATCTGCAACGCCAAGTGCACGTTCTGCCCGCGCGACGACATGGGCCGCAAACAGGGCATCATGTCCTGGGAGCTGTTCACCAAGATCGTCGACGAGTGCGCGGCGCTCGGCATCGGTCACGTGCGGATGCACAACTACGGCGAAGCGTTCGTCGACAAACGGCTGCCCGAGAAGATCGCGTACGCCAAGCAGAAAGGCATCGCCGAGGTCGGCGTCATCACCAACGGATCCCTGCTCGGCCCCGATGTCGCCCGCGCCATCGTCGAAGCGGGCCTCGATGCCATCAACATCAGCGTCGACGCGGCCGGCAAGGAGACGTTCGAGTCCACCCGCCTGGGCCTGAAGTACGACAAGGTGATGGCGAACATCGAGAACCTCGTGGAGGTCCGTCGCGAACTCGGCCGGCGGCGGCCGAAGCTGATCCTCTCGTTCGTGCGTCAGGACAACTCCACCGAAGAGCAGGCGTTCATCGACAAGTGGTCGAAGATCGCCGACAAGGTCCACATCACCGAACTGCACAACTGGGCCGGCACCTTGGCGCGGCGCGCCGAGGTGAACTTCCCGTGTTACCGCCAGTGGCTGACCTTCACGGTCCTGTGGGACGGACGCGTCAGTCTGTGTTGCGCGGACTTCGACGGGCGCGTGCTCCTGGGCGATCTGACGGCATCGACCATTGCCGACGTGTGGAACGGCGACGCGTATCGCCAGGTGCGGCGGGAGCAGCTGGAGTCGGGCGGCCCGTCGATCTGCCGGGGTTGTGACCTGCCCAAGAAAGACTCGCCGCTCTGGGTGCTGAAACTCGTGTGAGGCCCATCGTGACTACCGCCGCCGCGCCCGAACCGGATCTGTCAATCGTCGTGCCCACCTATAACGAGATCGAACGCCTCGAGGAGTTCGTGCGCACGGTGTGGCGCGTGGTCGACGACAGCCGGCTGGTGGTTGAACTGGTGGTGGTCGACGACAACTCGCCTGACGGCACCGGCGCGCTGGCGGATCGCCTGGCCACGGAACGGCCGATGGCCGTGGTGCACCGGGCGGGCAAGCTCGGCCTCGGCAGCGCGGTGATGGCCGGGTTCGGTGTCGCCCGCGGGCGGCTGCTCGGCGTCATGGATGCCGACCTCAGCCACCCGCCCGATCTGGTGCCGGTGCTGGTGGGGGCCATCCGCGAAGCCGGGACCGACGTCGTCATCGCCAGCCGGTACGTGCCGGGCGGCGGCACCAGGAACTGGCCGGTCTCGAGGGCGGTCATGTCGGCCACGGCGTGCGCGATGGCGCGGGTCCTGACGCCGGTGCGGGACGCCGCCTCGGGGTTCTTCATCCTGCGCCGCGACGTCCTGCGTGACGTGCAGATCCAGGCCGCCGGCTTCAAGATCTGTCTCGAACTGCTCGTCCGGGGCTCAGCGACATCGGTCGCGGAAGTCCCCTATGTGTTCTCGGATCGCGCGGCCGGGCAGAGCAAGATGAGTTACCGCGAGGCCGTAGGGTACGTGGCTCAGCTCTGGCAGTTGTTCTGGTGGACACGGCGGGCGCACAAACCCCGCCTCACGCACCGGTCCTTCAGTCCTGCCGACGTGGCTCGTCTCCGTCGGACACCGTAACGACCGGGAGGCGCCGTCCGCCGGCCGCCTCCGGCGCGGGCACCGGCGGCGCCGCAGGTCCGGCGGGGCGTTCAGTCCGGCGCTGCAGCATCCGCAGCGCGGTGCGCACCACCAGCGACCCGCTCCCCAGCAGCAACTGAGCGATGTCGGCCCGATGCCGCAGCATCCACGACGGGCGCAGGTAGAACCGCCGCGTCGCCGTCCGGATGGCATTCATCACCACGGCTTCGTCCAGACCGTTCCCACGCAGGATGTAGTACGAGTACTCCATCTTCGTCCAGTCGTCGCTCGTGAGCAGGCCGTCGCGTTTGCAGCGGTCGTACATGGCCGTGCCGGGGTACGGCACGGCCGGGTAGAAGTTGGCGAAGTCCGGATCGATCTCCCGGGCGTATGCCGACGTACGTTCGATGGACGTCAGCGTGTCTCCGGGATAGCCGAAGATGAAGAATGCGAACGACTGGATGCCGGCGTCCCGCAGGTTCCCGATGGCCGTGATGATCTTCTGGCGTTCCAGCTTCTTCATCATGTCGCGGCGCGTATCGTCCGACTCGGATTCGATCCCGAGCGACAACATCCAGCAGCCGGACTGCTGCAGCCGCGCCACGAACTCGGGGTTCGTCAGGTTGTCGGCGCGCCCGTTGCCGAACCAGCGGATCTTGAGATCCCGCGCGATGAGCTCGTCGCAGAACCGCGCGAACGCTTTCACGTTGAGCGTGACGGTGTCGCCCCACAGATAGAAATGGTCCACGCCGAACCGGCGTTTGCCTTCTTCGATCTCGTCGACCAGCGCCTTGGGATCACGTTCGCGGAACGCGTGTCCCTGGTGCACGGGCGCCACGCAGAAGTCGCACGAATACGGGCACCCGCGGCTGGTCTCGACAATGAGGTAGCGGCGATTCTGAAGCGGAAGCGTGTACCGATCCAGGTGCAGCAGGTCCCACGCCGGGTACGGCATGGTGGCGAACCCGGCAAACGTGCCGCGCTCCCGGTGCGGCACGATGCGGCCGTCGCGCCGGAACGAGAGACTCGGCACCGTCTCGGCCTGCTCCATCGACTCGAGCGCCACCAGAGCCAGCACGCCGTCTTCCGGCTCGCCGACAATCAACCCGTCGAGATCCGGAGCCCGTTCCATCGATTCGAGCGGCACCGTCGACGCCTGCGGTCCGAACGATACGATTGGCGCGCCGAACGCCCGCTTCAGTTTGGCGACCTCCTGGACGTCGGCATCGAACGTGGGCGTGGAACTGCAGAACACCACCAGGGTTGGCACGAACCCCTCGTGCTCGAACCGCGCGATGAGCGCCTCGGCGGAGAGCCGTTCGGCCGTCAGATCGACCAGCCGCAGGTCGTGCTGGCGGTCGCGCAGCAAGGCGGCCAGCAGGGCCAGGGAGTAGGGGGGTTTCGTGGTGCCGAGCACCTCCTCCCGCTCCTGGCAGCGGCCCTGACGCGTGAACGCCACCCCGTTGACGAGCGGCGGATTGAGCAGAAGAATGCGACGGCCCAGCATGGTGTCAGTGAATCCTTCAGTGTGTAAGGACGGTATCCGAGCATTGTAGCCTTGATTGTCGAGTTTTCGTCAGCGCCTCAGACTCCGGCCAGGTGCGGACGGATCTGCACGAAACTTCGCACTTTCGCACATTGGCATGGCTTCTGCTTATGTTTTATGTGACGATAATCGACGGTGGCGGTCGAGGTGTGCACGCGAAGGGCTGTCCCGTTAGCTTCTTGCCGCCGATAAGTCAGGATGTCGATGAGCACCACCACATCCGGAGGTCACGTGGGAGTTATGTATCAATTCCGTCGCAGCGCCGCGCTGGCGCTACTCGTCGCGGTCATCCTCGGGATGAACGCCCTTGATGCCCTTGGTCAGGAAGCACGGCTCGGAGCCACGGTCACCGTCTCCGATATCGCCGCAACCAAGCGTTTCTCCGGCGTGGCGTACGATCGCGCGAACGACGCCTACCTCGTGACGTGGGGTGTCATCAACCTCGGCGCACGTTTCGTCTCGGCCGACGGCACGCCGCTGGGAGCCCCCACACCGGTCAACATCAACGGCGCGGGCACGCAGGCCGGCGCCGTGGGTGTGGCCTGCGGCGACTGGACCAACACGTGCCTGGTCGCGTGGGTCGAAGAGCGGCCCTCGCCCGCCATTGTCGGACGCCTCGTCCGTTACAGCGGCGGCGGCGTGGCGATGGTGACAAATCCGTTCATCATCAGCCAGAACGGTGTAGCCAAGCATACGGAGTCGGACCCGGGCGTGGCCTATTCGGCGGCGTCGAACGAATTCATGGTGACCTGGGCGGAGTACTCCTCGGGAGGCGGCCCGGATGTCAAAGCCCAGCGTGTGTCTCCGGCGGGCGCTCCACTGGGCGCCACGATGCTCATTGCCGCCACGGGGTTGTGGGAAGGCCATCCGTCGGTCACCTACAACTCGGCACAGAACGAGTTCCTGATTGCGTACTACTACGAGACGGCCGGGGGCACGAATGCGGTGGGCGCCCAGCGCGTGGCTGCCGGCTCGGGCAATCTGATCGGCGCCGCATCGACGGTGGTCTTCAGCGGGTTCGATCAGTACCCCGAGGTCACGTACAATTCGGCAACCAACCAGTACCTGGTCACAACCTGGGGCATCGCTGGCAGCTGGGTCCTGCATGGCCGCCTGGTTGACGGAAACGGGCAACCGGTTGGCGGAGCCCTCGCGCTGGCCGCCGGCGGCGGCGGAGACGGCATCGGCGTGGGGTACAGCGCATCCAGCGGCCGGTATTTCTCCTCCCACCTGAGCATTCACAACGACGAGATCTGGGGCGTCTCGGTCGGCGGGGACGGACTGCCCGGGACCCAGTTCCAGGTGACGGCAAGAGGTACGAGACTGGCCACGCAGCCCCACGTGGCGGGCAGCGCAGCCGCCCCGCGTTTCTTCGTCGCGGCATCCGACAACTTCAACAGCGTTATGGGTCAGCTGATCGGCCCGTCGGGAGCGGTGGTGACGCCAGCTCCGACGCCGACACCAACGCCAACCCCGACGCCGACGCCGACGCCGACACCCACGCCGACGCCGAGCGCCTGCACGACACCCCAGCCGGCGGCTGGCTGGGTGTGCCAGACATCGACCGGCAACTGGCTGCCTCCGGGCAGCTCAGGCGGCGGCTCGGCGGCGTGCCCGTCGACGCAGCCCGGTCCGACCTGGACGTGTGACGCGGCGACCGGCAACTGGCTGCCCCCGGGCAGCTCCGGCGGTGGCGGCGGTTCGACATCGGCCTGCCCGTCCACGCAGCCGGGCCCGACGTGGGTCTGTGACGCGGCAACCGGCAACTGGCTGCCCCCGGGCAGCTCCGGCGGTGGCAGTTCATCGTCTGCGTGCCCGTCGACGCAGCCGGGTCCGGGCTGGGTCTGCCAGGCGTCCACCGGCAACTGGCTGCCTCCGGGCAGCGCGGGTAGCGGTGGGTCGACGTCTGCCTGTCCGTCCACGCAGCCGGGTCCCACGTGGGTCTGCGACGCGGCCACCGGTAACTGGCTGCCTCCGGGCAGCGCCGGCAGCGGTGGTTCGACGTCCGCCTGCCCGACGGCGCAGCCGGGAGCGGGCTGGGTCTGCCAGGCCTCCACGGGCAACTGGCTGCCTCCGGGCAGCGCCGGCACCGGCGGCTCGACCTCGGCCTGCCCGACGGCGCAGCCGGGAGCGGGCTGGGTCTGCCAGGCCTCCACGGGCAACTGGCTGCCTCCAGGCAGCGCGGGCACCGGTGGCTCGACCTCTGCCTGCCCGACGACGCAGCCGGGAGCAGGCTGGGTCTGCCAGGCTTCCACCGGCAACTGGCTGCCTCCGGGCAGCCCGGGTGCGGGCCTCGCCTGCACGACGCCGCAGCCGGGCCCGACCTGGACGTGTGAAGCGTCCACGGGCAACTGGCTGCCTCCTCGTTAGTTCGGAAGAGTACCCTTACGATCACGAAGGGGACGGCGGCAGGAATACCCTGCCGCCGTCCCCTTTCTGTTTGCTGGCGCGTCAGCCGCCGGTGTGCCCCCGCAGTTGCCATACCTCGATGACGGGCCCGGGCCGCTCGAGACGTGGGTCGATCCGGGCGTCTGCGTTGTGCACGAACGGTTCGGGGCATGCCGGGGCGCACGAACCCGCGTCTATGAACGGCGAGAATGTCGCAAGCCGATCCGCCTCGCGCTCGAGGGCATCAACGAGCGGCCCGGTGTGCGCATCCCTGCGGAGCGGACGTTTCAGCAGGACATAACCCACCCCGATCCGGCGCAGCGGCTCCAGGCCCTGGCTCCCGGCAAACGCCCGGTACCCCACGTAGATCTTGTCCTCATCCAGTCCCCCGTCGCCAAGGTAGATGAGGCGATAGGCCGGGGCCGGGTACGGGTCGAGCGCCAGCCTCAACGCCACCTTCGTCGGGACAGGTCTCGCGTCCGGGCGGTTCGCCGAAAACGACTCGATCAGGCTGTCGCGCGACTGCGTGAGCGGTACCGAGTACGGCTGCACCGCGATGGACGCGCCCGGAGGGATGCGGCGTTCGACAAACCGGAGCGCCTGTGTCCGCGTATCCGCCTGCGCGAAGAACCGGCCGTCCCGCGCGCTCTGGACGCCTGCCGGCACCGCCGACGCGACGATCAGGCCGGCGCACACGACGCCTCCGGTCCGCTTCAGGAACCTCAGGGGCACGGCCGCACCGATGCCGGCAAAGACCGAGACAAACGGCAGGACGGGTGTCAGGTAGCGGGTGGCGGGCACGGTATTGGTCACGAACGCGAAGAACGCGACGGGGAACGCCAGCAGCAGCACCGTGCGCCGCCATGACGTGACGGTGCCTGCAGCCAGGCCGACAACGGCCAGCACGACCGCCCCTCTGCCGATGGCGTCGTTCCACAACATGCCGGCGTACGTCGCGACGTACGGAAACATCCCGGCGGGCGTCTCCAGCGCCCGGTCCACGACGATACGACGGTTCGCCACGATGTCGCTCAGGGCCGTCTGCGGTTCGACGAGCAGGAACGGCGAACAGGCAAAGAACAATACGCCCGCTGTGACCGCCGAGACCGCGAGGTGATACACGTACACACGCGCGGTCGTCCGGCCGCTGACGGCGATGGCGAGGATCAGCGGTGCGGCCAGGAACACCGCGTAGTAGTGAATCGAGAACGCCACGCCGCACAGCGCTGATGCCCACATCAGCTTGCGCAGCCGGGCCGGGTCGTTCGCCGACGCGTCGGCAAACCGGACGATGGCCCAGACGGCGGCGCCAATCGCCAGGGCGGCGAAGACGTCGTGCTTCACGTAGTGGGAGTCACGGACGTGGAACGGAGCGACGGCCAGGATGGCGGCCGCGGCGATCCCGGCGGCACGGCCGTAAACCCGGGACGCCAGCCGGTACGTCACCCAGACACCCGCAACGCCGAACAGGACGGACAGCACGCGGCCCGCCAGGTACACGCCGCTCGGGTCGACGAAGAACTGCTGCTGGAACGCCGCGGCCGACGAGAAGACGCCCGTCACCCATCCGCCGGCGAAGTAGGCGCCGACCCAGCCGAAGAGCACGTAGAAATAGAGCGTCGGATACAGGAAGTTGTGGGGATTCAGGTCACCTTTGGCGAATGCCAGCGCACGGGACATGATGGCCACTTCGTCGGGGTTGTAGACAGCCGGCAGCCCGAAGGTCAGCCCCAGGGTCCGGAGCCATCCTGCCGCCAGCAGCACGGCCACCAGCCCGATCCAGGCAAGCCGGCGCCCGCGCGCGCGGAACAGTGTCACGGGCTCCGATGCAGATAGTCCTGCTTCACCGACCGCCATCACGTTCACTCCTCACCTGACACGCTAGAATACTCAGATGGTAGCACCACGATTGGCCGGGCGATCGACGCACGAAGCGCCCGGACTGATCGACGACGTGTCGGGAGACCTCACCGTCCGCCAGTACTGGCTGGCACTGGGGCTGACCCTCCTGGGGGCCCTGCTGCTGCGCGGCTGTTTCGCGGTGGCCGACCCGCCCTGGCACGCGACGGTGGGTATCGTCTGGCACGACGAAGGGGCGTGGCTGCACAACGCGCGCAACAAAGCCCTCTTCGGCGTGTGGCAGACGGACCAGTGGAATCCGATGTACCTGGCGCCGGTGTTCACGGCGTTCGAGTACGTCTCATTCAGGCTGTTCGGCGTCGGCCTGTGGCAGGCGCGCCTGGTGTCGGAGCTCTTCGGTGTCGTCTCGGTCCTGTGCCTGGCCCAGGCCGTTCGGGAAACGGCGAGCCGGCGGGCGGGACTCGTCGCCGGGATCCTGCTGGCCACCAACTACGTGTGGGTCATGTGGAACCGGGCCGCGCTCCTTGAAACGATGATGGTGAGTTTCATGGTGATCTCGGCCGCCGCGTACATCCGCGCCCAGCGGCCCGGAGCCTGGGCGTGGGGCCTCGCGGCCGGGGCCGCCGCCGTCCTGGCGTTCTTCACGAAAGCCGCCGCCGCGTTCTTTCTGGCGGCACTCGCCATCGAGGCGTTGTCCGCGGCGTGGCGCGACGGCAACCTGAGCCTGAGCCGGTTGCGTGTCCGGTCCGCCGGCGCGGCAACCCTCGCCGGCCTCGCCATCGCGGCGGCGGTGGCGATCATCTTCTTTGTGGTCCCGCACTGGCACGAAGTCCGCTTTTACAACTGGCAGATGTCGGTCACCCGGAAGCCGGAGTACACGGTGCGCGCCTTCGTCGATCGTGCGTCCTGGTTTCCCGTCCTCCACGACTTCTTCACCCGGATGTGGGTGCTCACGCTCCTGGCCACAGCGGGGCTTGCGGGCCTGGTGGTTCGCTGGCGGGCCGCGTCTCCGCTCGAGCGGCTGAGTCTCCTCTGGATCGGCCTCGGCTGCCTGGAACTGCTCGTCCACGACGTGGGGAACGAACGGCGGCTGGTGTTCCTCATCCCGCCGATGGTGGTGATGGCGGCGCTGGTGCTGGCGCGCGAACGCCGCTTGTTGCCGCCGGCGTTGTCGCGCCTGTCGCGCACGCGTGCCCTGGCCCTGGCCCCGCTGGTCCTGGCCGCGTTCTACCTGCTCGCCGGCGCGGCCGTTCGCCTGGGTTTCCTCTACGAGGTGCGCCCGGCTGTCAGGCTGGGCGCGGCCGTCGCCGTCGTGGCCGCCGCCCTCGTGTACGCGACGTGGCCGCGCTTCCTGGCCTGGTGCGCGCGGGGGCCGTGGTCACCGGCGGCCGCGGCGGCGCTCGTGGCTGTCATCGCGACAGGTGATCTGGCGCAATACGCGCAGTGGCTGCACGTACGGACCGACGCCAACTACAGGGCCATGGTGGACATCGGGCGGTGGTTGCCGCCCGACACGCTCGTGCATGGCAAACTGGCGAACGGGCTGGCGCTCGAGAGCCGCATCCGTCCGGTCTTCGTCGGGACCGGTTTCGGCAACTTCGCCGATCGGCTGCACCGTCCGGACATCCGGTACGCGCTGACCTACACACGTCCGCGACCGGCGTACGAAGGCCGGATCATGCTGGACGTGCTCGCGCACCGTCCGTGGCGCACCGTCAGGCGTTTCCCCGTCGCCGAGTCCACGAGCGGCCGCGACGAAGCCGCACTCATCGAGTTCACGGATTGGATCCCGGAGCGCCCCAGATAGGGGCCGCACGCGAGGCGCAGTCGAACATGACGCATCCATGGGTACGTCGCCTCGTGACGGCCGCCCGGCACGGTTGCCGGCGACCGGGGCTGGTCATCCTGATGGTGACCCTGGCCGCGGCGTCCCTGCACATCGGCGGGTTCAGCGCCCGCGGCGTCCGTCCGCGGATTGTCCGTGGGGACGCCGTCCACTACTACGTCTACGCGCGGTCGCTCGTGTTCGATCACGACCTCGACTTCGAGAACGACTACACCAGTCTCTACACGCTCGACTTCGCCGTCGAACCTCCGCCGCCAGGCTTCACGTTCGAGTTCGGGCGCACGCCAACCGGCCGGGTCCGCAACTACATGGCCGTGGGGACGCCCCTGACGTGGATGCCGCTCTATCTCGGCGTATCAGGCGCCGTCGCAATCTGGAACTGGAGCGGCGGCCAGTACCCGCTCGACGGGTACGGCCTGCTGTTCCAGCTGGTGCCCACGATCACCGGCATGGCGGCCGCCGGCCTGGGGCTGTGGTTTGCGTTCCTGCTCTGCACGGACGTGGCGCCGGCCCAGGACGCACTGGTGGGCACGCTGGTCGCGTTCGCCGGTACGAGCTACCTCTACTACATGCTGGTTGCCCCATCGTATTCCCACGCCATGTCGGCGTGTGTCTCATCAGGGCTGTTTCTGTACTGGTGGAGAACGCGAGACCGCACAGACGCCAGGCGGTACGCCGTCCTGGGCGCGATCGGCGGCCTGCTTACCCTCGTGCGCTGGCAGGACGGGCTGGCCCTGTTCGTCGTGGTCTTCGATGTCGTCGCGCAAGGCCGAAGCCTGCCAGCCTGGCGGACACCCATGGTCTTCGCGGGAACCCGCCTGGCCGCCGCCGGGCTCACGGCCCTCGTGGCCTTCACGCCCCAGATCCTGGCGTGGCAGTACCTGTACGGTCAGCCGTTCACGATTCCCCAGGGCGGCGATTTCATGAAATGGTCCGCCCCGGCCATCGGGTCGGTCCTGTTCTCCCCGTTCAGAGGGCTCTTCTCCTGGACCCCGATTGCCGCGGCCAGTCTGGTGGCCATCCCGTGGCTGTGGCGGCGGTCGCCACGCCTGGCTGTCACCTGTGCGTCGTTCGTGTTCGCCAGCATCTATGTGAATGCCGCGGTGGCGGACTGGTGGGCAGGCGAGGCGTTCGGCGCGCGGCGTTTTCTGTCCTGCTTTCCGATGATGGCCCTGGGCGTCACCGTTCTGATCGGCAGCGCCGGCCGGCGGCAGACGACGGCCCGCATAGCGGCAGCCACGCTCGTGGCCGCCAACCTGCTCCTGCTCCTGCACTACGAGCTGTTCATGCTGGGATATCGCTCGCTGGCCGCGTACCCCGACACGTGGAAGACCCTGTGGGTGGACCGGTTCATCACGCCGGTCAGGCTCGTGATGGAGGTCTTCTCACGGTAGGAGGCGGGGGCAGAGATCTGGGTCAGCGCAGCAGTTCCAGTATCTGCGCGGCGGCGCGGACCTTCGTCAGCACGACCGGTTGCTTCAGCAGGCGGCGGAGCGTCGTCAAGTCGTAGCCCTCGACGCTCTCGCCGTAACTGGCGGCCGCCAGCTCACGAAGCGCGGGATTGGGGTCGCCGGCAAATGAATCGAGGACGTTCCTGGACAACTCGGGATCGTGCGGGGCCACCAGGCGCGCGGCGGCGATGCGCACTTCCGGATCGTCACTGGCCGTCAGTTCGCGCGCGAGGTCCAGCCACGGAGCGCCTTGCCGGTTCGCCATGGCTTCTGCGGCCAGGAGCCGGATCGACGGCACCGGGTCGGCGGCCAGTGTCTCGACAACCGGCATGCCGCTCTGATCTCCGAGTCGCAGCAGGGCCCCCGCGGCTTTGGCGCGCACAAACAGACTGCGATCGGCCAGCATCGCCTTGAGTTGGGGTACGGCGGCTTCGCCACCGGTTTTCCCCAGCGCTTCGACCGCTGAAGCACGCACTTCCTGCCGTTCGTCCTGAAGGAACTGCACGAGCAGGCCGACGCCAAGCGGGCTGCCGCTCGCGCCCAGGGCGTCGATGGTCCTGGCGTGGTCGACCGACCCGCCCTGCAGGCTGGACAGCAGCGTGCGCACCGCCTGCTCGTCTCCAGCCGCCGCGAGTGCCCGCACGGTCGCGCCCCCGGCCCGGGTTCCCTGGCTGGCCACGGGCCTGGGCCCCGCCGGTTCGCCGTGGGCCGTCAACGCGCGCCACGCTTCGACACGCGCGGTCGGATCCGTCTGCTGGGCGAGCGCCTCCTGCAGGGCCGCACGCGCGATCCGCCGCACCACCAGCGGCTCTTCGAACGCCCGCGTGCCCAGCCAGCGTTCGTAGCGATCCAACCCCCTGGCCACTCCACCGCCGAGCAGGTCGGCCTCGACGGCAAACGCGAGCGCCGCCGCGCTGCGGGGATACGCCGCCAGGAGGCGCGTGGCACGTGTCGACGCTTCGCTCGACAACCCTTGCGCGATCAGGCCCCATCCCGCCGCGATCTCCCGCGCCTCCTCGGTTCCCGGAGAGGCCTGCGCCGCGGGACGCTGGGCGGGCGCGGCCGGGCGCGTGCGCTGGGGGACGGCCGCCAGGTCCTGAACGCCGGGCAGCAGCACCGCGAGCAGTACAAGCAGAAATCGACGCACGGGCACCATCCTGAGGTAGTCAATCATGGCTGTTGATCATCAGTATACGCCCGCCGCCCACTCGACGAAGTCCCGGGCGGCTGCACGGATGACCGTGGTTTGACCGGTGGACGTGAGACACCAGATAATGAAGGGTTCTCTGACAGCGCTGGACGACACCATCGCTGCAGCCCGGCAGGCATGACGCAGATGACCTCACACAACGACCGGCAGCGCCCCACGGATGTCTTCATCCACCCACGGTTCGACGCCCTGTACGAACGCCACCCGCTCGTCCTCATCGACGTGGGGGCCCGGGGCGGCCTGAGAAGTCACTGGCGGCCCGCCGAGCGGCATCTGCGGCTGATCGGGTTCGAGCCCGATACACGCGAACACCAGCGACTGGTCCGGGAAACAGCGTCCAACCCGGCCGTCACGTTCTTCGACCAGGCGCTCCACAACCGCCGGGAACCGATTCGAATCCAGGTGGCCAAAGACGCGGGGCTGACGTCCATCTACGAGCCGAACCGCGCGTTCCTCGATGCGTTTCCCGAGGCGGACCGGTTCGACATCGTGGACGTGCAGACCGTCGAAGCCGGGCCGCTCGACGACCTGCTGGACGCGCACCACATCACCGACGTCGATTTCATGAAGATCGACACGCAGGGCAGCGAGTTGCCCATCATTCAGGGCGCCTCCCGCACGCTCGCGACCTGCGGGGTCGGTGTGGAAGTGGAAGTCGAGTTCGCCCCGATGTACGCCGGCCAGCCCCTGTTCGCGGACGTGGACACGGCCCTGCGCGGACTCGGCTATTCCCTGTTCGATCTGAGACCCTGTTACTGGAAACGGTCGGCCGGACAGGCCTTGGGCGGCCCCCGGGGGCAGATCGTCTGGGCCGACGCGCTCTACCTGAAGGACATCGGCGGCCTCCAGGAGTACCTCGGGCGCCTGACGACGCCCGATGCGCAGAAGAGCAAGGTGTTGCGGGCGATCTCGGTCGCCCTGCTGTACGGCTACTGGGACTTCGCCATGGAGATCGCCCGACAGGCGTCCGACGTCTTCACGCCGGACGAACGGGCCGCCATCACACAGAGTCTTCAGAGCAGCGGTTCGGCCAGCCGGAAACAGTGGCGTTTTCCCGGCAGACATCAGCTGGCCGCGTTGTTCCACAGGCTGTGGCGGCGGACGCTCCTCGTCAACGACGCCTGGTCGTACGGCGGCTCGAAACTCGGCAACTGGTAGTGCCGGCCGGCGTCACGACGCCGCCGCGTCACCGGCGGGCGGTTTCGGCGCATCGCCACCCCGGCGTCCCCGCCGCTGGAGCCCGCGCTGCCGCAGGTCGTTGAGCACCCTGAACTCGCCCGGGTTGAAGAAGCCGGCCAGATACAGCCCCCCCACGTCGAGGGCAACCGTCAGGAACGCCCGCGTGACGGCGCCGACGACCGGCGGCAGGGTGAAGGGCACCAGACGGTCCGTCACGGCGTAGGCCACGATGCCGGCCACGGCCACCTTGAGCAGACGGACCCATTCGTACGGAATCGGATAAGACCGCCACGACAGGGACACCGTGACGAGTGTCAGGGTCCCGTACGACAGCGTATTCGCCCACGCCGCGCCCATCAATCCGTACCTGGGAATCAGCAGGGCGTTCGCCAGGAGACTGGCGCCAGCGGCAATCCCCGTCGCCAGCGGATAGAGCCGTGTCTGCTTCGTGATGATGATCCCGATCGACCCCACCACGTAGAGCCCCTGGCACATGGCGCCCAGCGCAATCCAGGGCACGACCGCCGCCGCCCCGTGGAACTCCGCGGCCGTGGCGATGCGAATGACGTCCGGCGCCACGGCACACAGCACGGCCACGATCATCGTCAGCATGGCGACGATGTAGGTGGACACGGTGGCGTAGATGCGCCGGGCATCGGGTTCGTGCATCGCCCCGAGGAAGAACGGCGTCCATGCGTATTCGAAGGCGCTCAGGAACAGCTTGGGCGCGAGGCCGAACGTGGCGCCGATCGAGTACAACCCGACGTCCCGAAGCGTGCCGTAGGCGTTGAGAAAGTACCGGTCGGCAAGGCCAATCACCTGATGGGCGAGGCTGTGGGGGATTCGGGGAAGCCCGAAGGCGAGCACGTCCCGCAGGATGGCCCGGGAAAACACGGGCCGGATCAGCGGAGCGAACCACCAGATCAGCGCCACCGCCAGCGCCGTGGTGATGATGGCGTCGGCCACGACCACGCCGCGCACGCCCATCCCGGCACCCACGACGAGCGCCAGCCGCAGCACCAGGGTCCCGGCCGAACGCGCGAACGTGAACGCGATGAACTGCCGCGCTTTCTGCCCGATCCGCAGCACCTGGAGCGGGATGAAGAAGAACCCGCCAACGAACGTGTTCACGACCGTCAGGGCGATCAGGACGCCGTGCTGGCTCGATCCGAACAGGACGCCGCTGAACCAGTTGGCGGCGGCGACCGATCCGGCCACGCACAGACCGTTCAGCGCGAGCAGAAAGAAGAAGATCGTGCTGGCCAGCCGCTGGCGCGCCCGAACGTCCGCGCAGTCGAAGAACAGGCGCATGAACGCGGTGTCGGCGCCCCACCGGAACGCGATCTTGGCCACGGCCTCGATTGTGACCAGCATGGCGAGGACGCCGTAGTCGGACGGCGTCAGGAAGCGCGTGTAGATGGGCAGCAGCAGCAGGCTGACCACGGACGTGGCGATATCCCCGAGACCGTAGACGGCGACGCTGCCCAGCAGGCTCTTCAGGCGTGCAAACACGGAAAGTGTTCTCGCAAGACGGCGGTCGAGGGCGGACGACCTGATTGTGGGACACGAACGGTGGGCACGGTGGATTATAGGGGCGGCTCGCGGGCGCGCGCAACCTCCGGGCGCGCCGCCGGCGGGGACTTGCGCACCACGAATCCGCGTGCCGACGACGCCCATGGGTTATCATCGTCTGTCGATTTGCAGGCCTCTGAAATGACCCTTGAAGATGTCAGCGCGGGAACGGGCCCGACGGGTGAGTACGCCGTCCGGGGTGAGTACCACCGGAACCTCGATCCGGACTGGGACTACTACCCCACGTACCTCGCGAAGATGGCCGCGGTCCGCGCGTACCTCAGCAGCCTCGCGCCGGCCTCCCACGTGCTGGACGCCGGCTGCGGCGAAGGCATCCTCGTCGACGAATTCGCCGGCCGCCTCGACATCCTCGGACTCGACGCCAACTTCTCCTCGGCACGCGTCCGCACCGGCTCCCTGCTCGCCTTGCCGTTCGGCTCCGAGTCGTTCGACCAGGTGCTGTGTCTCGACGTACTCGAACACCTGCAGTACGACCACCAGACCCGTGCGTTCGCCGAGATCTACCGCGTGCTGCGCGCCAACGGGGAGGTCCTGCTCTCGATTCCGAACCTGGCGCACCTCCAGTCCCGCCTCAAGTTCCTGCTGACGGGCAAGCTGGTCCGGACATCGAATCCCAGCAAACACCCCGGCGATCGGCCCATCGAGGAGTACCTGGACGTCGCCAGGCGGGCTGGTTTCGTCATCGTGCGCCGGACGGGGATCTTCCCGACCGTGCCCGTCCTCACCCGCATCATTCGCAGGCGGCCGCGCCAGCTCGCCTGGCTGCATCGCCTGCTGACGCGTCTCCTGCCCGTACCTGGCTGGTGTTTCCTGAACCTCGTCTGGCTGCGCAAACCGGCACCGGACAGCCACGAAGCGGCGTAGGGAGTTTTGGCGGCGCGGCGGACTACAATGGCTGAAGTCCCATGAAAATACTGCGCCGCCTGTCCGAACCCGTTCTCGCCTGGTTGCGTACCGTCCCGGCCGCGAACCGCTGGTTCGCCCGATTTCGCAAGTCCCGCTACGAACGTACGGTCTCGCGTTTTATCCAGGACGGCTCCGGCCGCGCCGACCGGCTGCCGGCGGGCATCGTCTACGAGTCGACGATGCGTTGCAACCTGCATTGCGAGTTCTGCTACGTCGGCGATCTGCTGAACATCGAGGGACAGTGGCGCGACGAGCTGTCGATGGAGACGCTGCAGCGCGCGTTCCCCGAACACGACGGCCTGCAGGTGAGCCTGACCGGCGGCGAGATCTTCATGCGCAAGGACATCATGGAGGTCCTCGATCTTTTCGCACGCAAGCGGTACGTGTGCGGCTACCTGACGACGAACGGCACCATCATCGACGACGCGCGGGCCGAGGCCCTGGCGCAGCTTGCCAGCCGTGGTTTCCTGAAGCACATCAGCGTGTCGATCGACGGCCCCGGCGAACTGCACGACGTGGCACGCGGCGTCAAAGGTACGTTCGAACGCACGGCCGCCGGCCTGCGCCGGCTGCAGGACGCGGCCCGCCGTACGGGCGCCCCGCTGCGGGTCAGCATCAACACGACCGTGGCGGCCGAAAGCCTCGAGACCCTGGACCAGATGGCCGACGTGGCTGAGGAACTGGGCGTTGACGCCATCGGTCTCAACCATCTGATGTTCGCCACACCCGAAGAGGCTGACCAGACGGCGAAGATCATCGGCGAGGCAGACACCTCGGTCATTGCGACGTTCATCACGCCCGGTCCGGGCGTGGACGCCGCCATCGTCCGGCGGAAGGTCGAGGCGCTGGCCGAGAAGTGCCGGCAGAAGGGTCTGCGCTTCGACTTCCGTCCCAAGGTCTGGCCGACGATCGTCGAACAGTACTACACGGCCGGCGCCCCGCTCCTCGGGCGCTGCCTATATCCGTTCCTGCACGCCCGGGTCGGGTTCAGCGGGAAGATGTACTTCTGCCCGTTCATTCGGGTGGAGGTGGGCGACCTGACCACCTCGACGCTCGAGGAGATCTGGAACAGCCCCCGTTATGTGGAACTGCGGAAGCTGCTGCTGGAACGCAGGCTGTTCCCGGTGTGCCGGCGCTGCTGCAAGGTGGAGTTGTCGCCCGAGCCGGTTCCGGTGCCGGAAGGGGCCACGAAAGGCCGGCGGACCATCGCGCTGACGCCCGTGCGGACACCGCCTTCGCCGTCCCGCTGAAGCCGGGCGCCACGGCCACGACCGTGGGGCTGGCTTCAGCCAGCCCCGTTTGGACGTTCGGCTGAAGCCGGACGCCACGTGTTGTTCTCGGCTAGAATTGGAAGACCTTGCGAAGCATCGACGAACAGACCATCAAGGCCCACGCGAACCAGCGGTTCAAGTCCGAGTACCACTACGCGCTGTTCGAATACCACCGGAGCGCCAAGGTGCTCGCCGTCCTCGACAAGGCCGGGGTCCCGGTGCAAGGCCGTGTCCTGGATGCGGGCTGCGGGGGCGGGGGCATGCCCCTGTCACTCGCCGAAGAAGTGACCCGCGTCGTGGGTATCGATCTGTCCGATCGATTCATCAACGCCGGCACGAGACTCGCCGCGGACATGGGCCTGCGCAACCTCACCTTCGCGCAGGCGAACGGGATGGCCCTGCCCTTCCGCGACCGGTCGTTCGATCTGGTGTTGTCGCACGCGGTCATCGAGCACGTCGCCGACGCCAGCCTGTACCTGCGCGAATGCGCCCGCGTGCTCGAGCCGGGCGGCTGGATGTACCTGTCCACGGCGCCGTACCTGTCGTTTGCCGGTGCGCACCTGCCGCGGCTCAAAGTGCCGGTGCCGCTGCATCTGCTCCTTGGCCGCCGCGCGGCGTTCGCGATTTTCCGGGTGCTGGCGCGGCATGCGTCGTGGACGCTGAAGGAACCCGAGCACGAGAACTCGTTCATCAAACTGGCGAAGCAGCATGCGTGCAAGGAAGACGACCTGCTCGAGCTCGTGCGCGCGCCGCGCCTGCGCCGCCAGATCGAAGACGCGGGCCTGCACATCGTACGGGAAGACCTGCACCTGACCAGCACGTTCCGGCGCCTGCCGAAACCGATCCCGGAGTGGCTCCGAACGACGCCGCTGATCCAGGACATCGTTGTCAGCAACATGGAGTACGTGCTGCGCCACGCCTGATGGCCGCCGCGCGTGATGTCGTGACCGAATGGCCGAGATTACCCGCTTCACACCCGACGACCTGAAACCTGTCCTCGCCCTCTACAGGCGCGTCTTCGGCGCGGACGCCGCAGAGGCCAACCGCCTGCGCTGGGAATGGCAGTACAGGCGCAATCCGTGCCTGCCGCCGGAGGGTCCGCTGACCTGGATCGCCCGCGAGGGTCCCACGGTGGTCGGGCAGTACGCCACGATGCCCGTGCGCCTCTGGGTGAAGGGGCAGGAGGTCCAGGCCGCCTGGGGCATGGACGTCATGGTGGCCCCCGAACGCCAGCGCCAGGGATTGGGCGAGGTGCTCTTCCGCACCTGGGACCAGAATGTCGGCGCGGCGCTGGGCCTGGGCCTGTCCGAGTCGTCGTACCGCCTGTTCCAGAAGATGCGGTGGCCCAACGTCGGCCCGGTCCCCGTCCTCGTCAAGCCGCTGACTCGCCGCGCGCTGCGCCAGCCGAACTGGCCCATGTGGGTCAACCGCCTGGTCTCGGCCGTCACGCTGCCGGTCGTGCGGGTCATCGCGCGCGCAAAGCCGCTCCGGGCCGAGATCGTACCCGTGCAGCGTTTCGGCGACGAGTTCACCGCGCTCTGGGATCGGCTGGCGCCGAAGTTCGACTTCGCCGTGCGCCGCGACGCCGCGTACCTGAACTGGAAGTTCATCGAGCCGCCGCACGTGCGCTACAACCACGTGGCGCTGCGCAGAGGCGGCGAATTGCACGGGTACGTCATCTACCGGCACCTGCACGAACCGCGCGGCCGGGTCACGCAACTCGTGGACTTCCTCGTCGACCCGGCTGACGAGCTCGGCTTGAAGACCATTCTGCGCTGGCTGGATCGCGAAGCGCGGGCGGCCGATTCGGATAAGGTGCGAACAGTCTGCCTGCACGAGGGGTACCGCCGCATCATGCGGCGGTCCGGCTACTTCCAGGTGAAGTCGACCGTCGAGTTCACGGCCAAGATCAACGCCGTCCCCGTCACGCCGGATTTCTACGGCCGGACGGCCTCGTGGCACGTCACCCTGGGCGACTCGGATCAGGACCGGTAGCGAACACGATGCTCTACCTGCTCGTCGGCATCGACACGGAAGGCGACAACCAGTGGTCCGCTGAGGCCCGCGTCAACCAGCGCTTCGAGAACATCTACGCGCTCCCGACGCTGCACGCGCTGTTCAGGCAGCACCACGTCCGTCCGACGTACCTGATCACCTACCCGGTCGCCAGGGACCCACGCTCGGCTGACGTGTTGCGCGGATTCCTCGCTGAAGGCCACAGCGAGATCGGCGCTCACCACCATGCGTGGGAGACACCCCCCTGCACGCCGGACGACATCAGGCGCCACCCGTACGCCCTGTCGCTGCCGGAACACCAGTTCACCGCGCAGGTGGCCTCGCTCGGCGACGCGATCCACGAAGCCGTAGGCCAGCGACCCTGGTCGTACCGATCAGGCCGCTTCGGCTTCTCGGTGGCACACGTGCCCGTGCTCGAGAAGGCCGGTTACCGCGTCGAGTCGAGCATTGCACCCCTGTTCTACGAGGCCCACAAACGCGGGCCCGACTTCGTCGGCGCGCCCAACACGCCCTACTTCCTGTCGTATGACCGTGCGACGGCCGCCGGGACGAGCAATCTGCTGGAGGTTCCCGTGTCCGCAGGACTGCACCGCCGGATGCCGGCCTGGCTGCAGCACCAGTGGGCGCGGGCGCCCTGGAACTACACGACGAAGCGGGTCCTGCGGAAAGCGGGCCTGGCACGGCTCATGTGGCTCCGCCCGTCGTACTCCTCGTTCGAAGATATGTGTGCGCTCGCGAGGAGGCTGAAGGACGAACGGGTGCCTGTGCTCAACGTGATCTTCCACTCGAGCGAGATCATCGTGGGCGGAAGCCCGTACAACAGGAATGCGGAAGAACTGGCGGCGTTTTTCGACCGGCTGGGGCGTTTCTTCGACTACGCCACAAACCAGCTGGGGGCCGTGCCGGTGACCTTCACCGAATTCCGCGCCCTCTATTGCGGCGCCCAGACCGCCCTGCACCCCCAGGCGCCCGGGGCGTAGGCCATGCACATCTGCCACGTCACGGCGCACCTGCCGCCCGATCAGGCCGCAAACGCGTTGCTCCCCTTCCATCTGGGCCGATGGGCGCAGGACGCCGGAGATACGGTCAGCTACGTCGCGTACCCTCCCCGGGCTGTCGGCCCCCCGTCGCCAGACGCGCTGCGGCAGGCCGCCGGGAACCTGCCGGGACCGGTGGCGTGGCTGCCCCGGCGCCAGCAGGCGTCGGGCGTGGCTCGTCTCCTCAGGCTGTCTTCGTTGGCCCACGCATCCGAAATCCGCCGCACGGCCCGCCCCCTGTTCGCGGCAGCGGACGTGATACACGTGCACAGCAACGGCCTGCTGCCGGAGGTCGCCGCGCTGCAAGCCGTCGCGCTGGGCAAGCCCGTCGTCCTGACACTCTACGGTACCGAGATCTGGCACTATCGTCCTCGCGTGTTCCCGCCCCAGTTGTTCACGCACATGTACCGCCGCGCCAGCCGGGTCACGTTCTACTCGCAGGGCCTGCTCGATCGGGCGCGTGAACTCGGGCTCGGCCGCGACGGCCTCTCGGTGGTCTACCCGCCCGTGGCGCCGTACTTCACACGGCAGGACGGACCGGCCCGTGCTGCGGCTCGCCGGCAACTGGGTCTGACCCGGCGCCACGTCCTGGTCAACGTCAAACGCCTGCATCCGCTGGCCGGCCAGCGCTTCATGCTGGACGCCCTGCCGGCCGTGCTCGCCGCCCACCCGGATACCCAGCTCGTGTTCTGCGGCACCGGCCCCCTCGCAGACGAATTGCGCCAGCACGCGGCACATCTGGGCATTGCCGACCACGTCACGTTCGCCGGACTGGTGGATAATCAGCGCGTGGCCCTCTTCTATGCGGCGGCTGACGTCTTCGTCCTGCCGTCACTCCTGGAGGCGTGCCCGACGGTGGCCGTCGAGGCCCTCGCCAGCGGCACGCCGGTCGTCTCGTCCGACAACCCCGGGGGCGTCGAACTGGGCCGCCTCTTCGGAGACGACGTGCAGGTGGTTCCACGCGAGGACGCCGCCCGCCTCGCAGACGCGGTGGTCTCATTCTTGCGGCACACGCGCCGTGCACGCCCGTCGACCGACGACGTGCTCGAACGGGAATTCAGTCCGGCAGTCTCGGCAGGCCGGTTTCACGCGCTCTACCGCAGCCTCGCCGCTTCCGTTCCCGCACGCTGACGGGATGGCGGCTTGGCGAGTGTGCCGGAAAGGATACATATCATGGGTTTGATACAGGACGTGCAATCGGGCATGACGCAGGCCATGAAGGCCCACGATCAGGTGAGGCTCTCCACGTTGCGCATGCTCAAGGCGGCCTTCGTGAACAAGGAAGTCGAGAAGGGGCATCCCCTCGACGAAGCCGAGGCCCTCGCCGTGGTCGCCAGCGTCATGAAGCAGCGCCGAGATTCCATCGATCAGTTCGCCAAGGCCGGACGGACAGACCTGGTGGACAAGGAAACGGCGGAACTGAAGATTCTCGAGGGGTTTCTTCCTCCGGCCATGGACCCGGCTGATGTGGCGCGCACCGTCGCCGAGGCGGTCACCGAATCGGGAGCCACGACGGCCAAGGACATGGGCAAGGCCATGAAAGCCGCCATGGCGAAACTGGCGGGCACGGGGGTCGACGGCAAGGTCGTCAGCGAGCTCGTCCGCAAGCAGCTCGCCGGCTGACCCGTCCAGCCGCCGGCTGGCCACCAAACTTTTTGCGAGGTGGTACCGTCTAATCAGATAGTCAGACTCGCGTGGGTCTGGCCTCCACCTCCTCACGTCGGGGCACCTGCTTTGCCCAGCAGGTGCCCCTCTTCTTTTTCTGCGTCCTGCGCTCTTGGTCGTTGTCGCACGCCCGCCTCATCCTGGCAGCGGCCCCGACTGTGGTACGCTCACCTGATAGCATGGCGGACCCTAGTACCCCGTCGAGTCCTTCGACACGACACATCTCCAAATCAGCCGGTGTCATCGGCCTCGCGACGATGACCAGCCGGGTGCTGGGGCTGGTCCGCGACACGGTCATGGCGTACCTGTTCGGCGCTGGCGGCCAGATGGACGCCTACAACGTGGCCTTCAGGTTCCCGAACCTCGTCCGGGACCTGTTTGCCGAAGGTGCCATGAGCGCGGCGTTCGTGCCGACGTTTACGCGGCACCTGTCGCCTGACAGCCGCGAGCGCGCCTGGCGCCTGGGCAACCTGGTGATCACGGCACTGCTGGGGGCCACGAGCATCCTCGTGTTGCTGGGCATCGTGTTCGCCCAGCCACTCACCACCTTCTTCGCCGGGGCGTACGCGGAGGTTCCGGGCAAACTGGAACTGACCACGCAGCTCACGCGGGTCATGTTCCCGTTCCTGACGCTGGTGGCCGTGGCCGCCGCGTTCATGGGCATGCTCAATGCCCTGCACCGGTTCTTCGTGCCGGCCCTGTCGCCGGCCCTCTTCAACGTGGGCTCCATCCTCACGACCATCGCGCTCGTCCCGGTCATGCCGATGTTGGGCCTGCCGGCCATTATGGCGCCGGCCATCGGGGTCCTGGTGGGAGGCCTCGGTCAGGTCGTTGCCCAGTGGCCCCTTCTGCGGCGGGAAGGATTCCGGTTCAAGCCAGTCATCGACTTCAGGGACCCCGGGCTTCGCGAAGTCCTGGCGCTCATGGGGCCTGGCGTCCTCGGGTTGGCCGCCGTCCAGATCAACATCCTCGTCAACACGAGCCTGGCCACCCGGGCGGGAGATGGGCCGGCATCCTGGCTGAACTACGCGTTCAGGCTCATGTACCTGCCGATCGGCCTGTTCGGCGTCTCCATCGCGACCGCCGCCTTGCCGTCGCTCAGCCGGCACGCGGCCCGGGATGACGTCCACGAGGTGCGGCGGACCATCTCGCACGGCCTGCGTCTGATGCTGATGCTCAACGTCCCGGCGACGGTCGGCCTCGTGGCGCTGGCCACCCCCATTGTCGGCATGATCTTCGAACGGGGCCGGTTCTCGGCGGCGGACACGGCAGCGACGGCCGCGGCCCTGGCGTTCTACGCGCCAGGCCTGATCGGGTACTCCGCCGTCAAGATCGCGGCGCCTTCGTTCTATGCGCTGCGAGACAGCCGGACGCCCGCGCTGGTGTCGATGGCGACCGTCGCCGTCAACGTCGTCCTCAACATCACGCTGGCGAAACTGATTGGCTACAAAGGCCTGGCGCTGGGCACGGCGCTGGCGGCGCTGTTCAACGCCGGCAGCCTGCTGTATGTCCTCCGGCGCAGACTGGGCGGCCTCGACGAACGCGCGATCACCACGGCCCTCTGCAAGATTGCCCTGGCCTCCCTCGTCATGGGCGCCGCGGCGTTTGGCACGGACGGGCTGCTCGCCTGGTGGCTGCCGTCGCGGGCGTTTCCGGTGATGCTGCTGCGGGTCGGGGTCTCCATCGCGGCGGGGCTCGGCGTCCTGGATCTGATGGCGCACGCACTCGGCATCCGCGAGTATCTGGAGACACGTGAGGCGTTGCGGGAACGCCTGTTCAGGGGGCGGACTCGTGGCTGAGCCGGCTCGCACGCCAGGCGGGCTGGATCCCACCGTCCTCCGCATGGCCGCCGCGCACTGCGTGTCCGATGCCTACAGCAACATCTACGCACCGCTGCTCCCCGCGCTGATTCCGCGGCTCGGGCTGTCGTTGACCGCCGCAGGCACGCTGGCGATGTTGTTCCAGATTGCCGCGTCGGTGTCGCAACTCGGCTTCGGCCATGTCGCGGATCGGTGGCGGCCGAGGCCGCTGCTGGTGATCGGGCCCGTGGTATCGGTGGTCGTCCTCAGTCTCATCGGCACGGCGTGGTCGGCTCCGACGCTCGCGCTGGTCCTCATGGTCGGAGGGCTGGGCGGCGCGGCGTTTCACCCGTCTGCGGCCGCCGTGGTCCACCGACTTGGCGGCCGTCGCCGCGGGTTGGCGATGGCGGTGCACATCACCGCAGGCACGGTGGGGTATGCGCTCGGGCCGGTGCTGTTCGCGCCGTTCGTCCAGCACATGGGCCTGTCGTGGACGCCGGTGCTGGCGATTCCCGGACTCCTGCTGCTCGCCTGGATCCTGCCCCGGGTACCGGACATGCCGTCCTTCGGCACGTCGCACCTGAGCGGACTCTCTGCCCTTCGTCCCTATGCGAAACCCCTGTCCCTGCTGTACGTCATTGTCGTCATGCGCACGCTGACGTCGCTGAGTTTCGCCACGTTCGGCCCGGTCATGTTGAGCCGCCAGGGCTGGTCGGTCGGGCAGGCTGGCGCCGCCATTTCCGCGTACCTGTTCGCAGCGGGCATCGGCGGGTTTGTCGGCGGACCGCTCGCCGATCGGTTCGGAGCGCGGCGGATCATCGCGATCTCGATGATGATCTCCACGCCGCTGCTCGTGGTCGCAACGATGCTGCCGGGGGTGGGGTTCGTGGCGATGCTGGCGATCGCCGGACTGTTCCTGCAATCGACGCTGCCCGTGAACGTGACCTACGCGCACCAGATCGCGCCCGTCAACGCCGCGACCGTGTCGTCGCTCATGATGGGCTTCGCCTGGGGGACCGGTGGTTTGTCGGTGCCGCTCGTGGGCATGCTGGCCGACCGGATCGGGATCGAGTCGGCGCTGGCCTGCATGGCGTTGATGCCGCTGGTCGGCGCCTTGTGTGTGATTCCGCTGCCGAAGATTGCTGACAGCACCACAGAGCACCGCGAGGTCGACCCGGCCGCGTCGGCGCGCGCCGCAACGGTGGGAGTCTGAACATGCGTGGTTCGTCGCCGTCGCAGATGTCGTATTCAATCGGCCCTGGGCCGCTGACGCCGGCCATCAAGGCCATCGTCGTCGTCAACGTCGCCGCCTACCTTCTCGGGTGGGTGTTGCCGTCGATAAACGTGTACCTGGGCCTGATTCCCGGAGCGGTGGTCGAACGATTCTGGCTGTGGCAGCCGATCACCTACATGTTCCTGCACGGCGGGTTGTTCCACCTGCTGTTCAACATGCTGGCGCTCTGGATGTTCGGCGTGGAACTCGAGCGGGTCTGGGGCACGGTCTTCTTCACGAAGTTCTACTTCGTGGCCGGCATCGGCGCTGCCGCCACCACCATCCTGCTGTCGCTGGCGCCGTTCTCCTTCGCTGAAGACATCTACGTGTCGATCACCGTCGGAGCGTCGGGCTCCATCTACGGGCTGCTGCTCGCGTACGCGATGTACTACCCGAAGCGGCCGATCTACCTCTACATGCTCTTCCCCATCCCGGCGCGGGTGTTCGTCCTCATCATCGGCGCCATCTCGCTGTTCTCGTCCATCCAGGAGCCGCGCGGCGGCGTGGCGCACGTGACGCACCTGGGCGGGTTGATTGCCGGCTATCTGTACCTGAAGGGTGGACGCGGCGGGTTCATCGGGCTGTTCCAGTACCGATTCGATCAGTGGCGTCGTGGCTCGCGAAAACGACGGTTCGACGTCGTCCAGGGCGGGCGCAAAGAAGGCCCGAACCGCTGGGTGCACTGATTGTTGCCATGTCACGTCGCGTCTTCCTCGCGGGCATTGTTCTCGGCGCCCTGATTCGCGCGGCCGCGCTCCCGTTGCCCGGCACCGGCGACGTCACCGTGTGGAAGATCTGGGCTCACGCCGTTTCGCGGGACGGGGTGCTCCAGATGTACGGCGTGGGCGGCAGTCCGACCGAACGGCGGGCACACGAGTACGACGGGCGTACGGCCACCGTGGACTACCCCCCGCTGTCACTCATGGCGCTCGGTGCCGCCGGCCAGGTGTATCGCACCGCATCCGGCGGGTTCGCCAACACGGCGGCACTGACGGCCGCCGTCAAGGTCCTTCCCCTGGTTGCGGACATCGGCATCGCGTGGCTTCTGTGGTTCGCGGTGAGGCGGGTTGTCCCGGGGAAACCCGACCTGTCGCGGCTGGCCGCACTGGGGTACTGGCTGAACCCGGCCGTGCTGATGAATGGCGCGGTGCTGGGCTACCTGGATCCGCTCTACGGCCTGCCGGTCATGGCGGCGGTCATCGCAGCCGGCCTGGCGCACCCGTCGCTGGCCGGCGCCTGCCTGGCCGTGGCGGTGCTGACGAAACCGCAGGCCGTGCTGCTCGCGCCGCTCGTCGCCCTGGCTGTCTTCAACACGGCAACGCCGGACCGGCGTATCCGCGCGCTGGCCGGCGCCGCGGGCGCCGGCGCGGCTGTGGTTGCCGCCACACTCCTGCCCTTTGTCCTCGCTGGTGCGTGGGCCAACTTTGCGCAGTCGATGCAGTCGCTTGGCCGCCACAATTCGTTGTCCGCGCAGGCGGCCAACCCCTGGTGGTTCGCGACGTACGTGATGCGCGCCGCGTACGCCGCGAGCGATCTCGGATGGTACGCCGCGTTCGTCGAGCCCGTCCGCCGCCCGCTGATGATCTCGCGTGTCGTGGAACTGGGATATCCCAGCCCCCGCGTCCTGGCTTCGCTGCTGGTGACTGGCGCCGTGGCGTGGGGTCTGTGGAAGGGCCGGGCGGCCCGTGACCTGGGAGATTTCGCGGCCGCAGGCGGGTGGATCGTCTTCGCCTACTTCATGCTGGGCATGGCCGTGCACGAGAATCACGGCTACATGCTGGTGCCGCTCCTGGTCCTGGCGGCCGTCCTGCGGCCGGGCTGGACGTCGCTGGCGGCCGGGCTCAGCGCCACGATGGCGCTGAACCTGAACGTGTTCTACGGGTTCGGCGATGGTGTCGGCGGGGCGGTCCCCCGTCCGCTCATGCCGCCTGACCTGACGGTGTGGCTGGCGCTGCTGCACACCGTGCTGTTTGTCGCGTACGGACGCCGGCTGGCTCGCACACGGGCTGTCTCTACATGATCGACTTGACGAAGCCCCCGTCCACGGCCACCGTCTGCCCGGTGATATAGGCAGCCCGGTCCGACGCCAGGAACACCACGAGGTCGGCGAGTTCAGAGGGTTCGGCCATGCGGCCGAGCGGAATGTTCGACACCGTGCGCTGTTCGACCGCCTCGGTGCTCACACCCTCGCGGCGGGCCGTAGCCTCGGCCAGTTCGACGACGCGGCCCGTCCGCGTGTACCCCGGCGCGACGCAATTCACGAGGATTCGATCGCGCGCCAGTTCGTTGGCCAACGTCTTCGAGAACCCGACAACCGCCGGGCGCAGGGCGTTGGACAGAATCAGCCCGGCCACCGGCTGCTTCACCGAGATGGACGTGATGTTGATGATGCGGCCGCCGCCGCGCTGACGCAGGTGCGGGACGGCTTCCATGCAGAGGCTCACCGTGCTCATGAGCAGCAGGTCGATCGCCTCGCGCCAGTCGACCTCGCTGAGCGCGCTGAACAGTCCCGCGCGGGGCCCTCCGGAATTCGTGACCAGGATGTCCAGGCCCCCGAAGTGCTGCACGGTCTGATCGATCAGCCGCGCCACGTCGCTGCGCCGCGTGAGGTCTGCGGCAATCGCGAAGATCTCGGCGCCGGTCGCCTCCTGGATCTCAGCGGCAGCCGCTTCGAGTGTCCCCATGTGCCTGGCGCACATCGCCACGCGCGCGCCTTCGGCTGCCAGCGCCTTCGCCGTGGCCTTCCCCAGGCCCCGGCTCGCCGCACACACCAAGGCAACCTTTCCGGTCAGTCCCGTTTCCATGATGACGTCTCCACGCCAGGCCTGCGGCCTCTGGCTCGCGGCCTGCGGCCCGCCTGCTGTCTACTTCCTACTGACTACTGACTACCCATGTCCTCAGCGCCTGAAATAGTCATCCGTCTTGTCCAGCCAGTCCTGCCGGATCGGGCTGAAGATGTCGAGCTCGAACGTGTCGTCGAGCGCCTCGGCCTGGTGAGGCACGTTCGACGGAATGTGGAGGACCTCGCCCTCCCGCACGATCACGTCCTGGCCCTCGACCACGAACCGCAGCGCCCCCTGCAGGATGTAGGTCAACTGCTCGGCTTCGTGGCTGTGCATCGGCACGATGGCGCCTTTTTTCAGCGTGATCTGGGCCAGCATCTCGCGCTCACCCGTCACGATCTTGCGCGAGATCATCTCGGTCACGCGCTCGAGCGCGATCTCGTCCCATCGATAGTGCTGCACGGTCGGATCTGGCATCAGGGCTCCTTCGGGAGGCGCGATTATAGCACTCCGGCACGGCGCGCCCCGGTCCGGCGCGATCCCTCCCTGCCGTGGGCCCGTTGAGGCTCATCGCAGGCGGGTCCGGCCGCAACCCAATGATATAATTCGCGTTTCACCTATGGACACCTCAACCCACGCGGTCCCGACCGCGCCGCCCCTCGCGTCCCTGCCTGCCGATCTCACGCCTGAGTTGTTGCTTCAGGCCTACCGGACGGCGTACCTGTCGCGGCGAATCGACGACAAGGAGATCCAGCTCAAGAACCAGAGCCAGATTTTCTTCCAGATCAGCGGTGCCGGGCACGAGGCGATCCTCACGGCGGCGGGCATGCATCTGCGTCCGGCGTACGACTGGTTCTTCCCGTATTACCGGGACCGCGCGCTGTGCCTGTCGGTCGGTGTCACCCCGTACGAGATGTTCCTGCAGGCAGTCGGCGCCGACGAGGACCCGGCTTCGCGCGGGCGGCAGATGCCGTCCCACTGGGGCCACGCGGCCTACAACATCGTCTCGCAGGGCAGCCCGACAGCGTCGCAGTGCCTGCACGCCGTGGGATGCGCGGAGGCCGGACGCCTGTACGAGCGCATCGAGACGATTGTCGGCCGGGAAGGCCGCTTTCATGCCGACGAAGTCGCGTACGTCTCACTGGGTGAAGGCAGCACGAGCGAAGGCGAGTTCTGGGAGTCCCTGAACTCGGCCTGCAACCTGCGCCTGCCGGTCGTCTACCTCATCGAGGACAATGGGTATGCGATCTCGGTCCCCGTCGAAGTGCAGACGCCCGGCGGCAACATCGCGGACCTCGTGCGGACGTTTCCGGACCTGCTGGTGCTGAACGTCGACGGCACCGACTTCGCCGCCAGTTACCGGACGATGGGCGAAGCGGTGGCGTACGCGCGGGCCCGGCGGGGGGCTGCACTGGTGCGCGCGACGGTGGTCCGGCCGTACTCCCACTCGCTGTCGGACGACGAACGCCTGTACAAGACGACAGCCGAACGGGAGGCTGAAGGCCGGCGCGATCCCGTCAAACGCCTGGCGCGCCTGCTCGTCCAGGAAGGCGTCGCAACCGAGAAGGCGCTCGACAGCCTGCACGCCGCGGTCGATCGGGACATCGACGAAGCCGCCAAGCGGGCGTTGGCTGCGCCCAAGCCCGCCCGCGATACCGCCACGTTGTGGGTGTTTTCGCCTGACGTCGATCCGGCGTCGTCGGCGTTTTCGACCGACGTGCAGCCGGTCGGCAAGCCCGACACCATGGTCTCGGCCATCAACCACACGCTCAAGGACGAGATGGCCCGCGATCCACGCATCATCGTCTTTGGCGAAGACGTGGCGGACTGCAGCCGGGAGGCCAATCTCGAAGAAGTGCAGGGCAAAGGCGGGGTCTTCAAGGTGACCCACGGCCTGCAGCGCCTCTACGGCAGCGACCGGGTGTTCAACTCGCCGCTGGCCGAAGCCAACATCATCGGCCGCGCGGTGGGGATGGCCGTCCGGGGGCTGAAGCCCGTCGTGGAAATCCAGTTCTTCGATTACATCTGGCCCGCCATGCAGCAACTGCGCGACGAGATGGCGTTCATGCGCTATCGTTCGGGCAACACCTGGTCGTGCCCGATGGTGGTGCGCGTCCCGATCGGCGGGTACCTGCGCGGCGGCGCCCCGTACCACAGCCAGTCAGGCGTCTCGATCTTCGCCCACACGCCGGGCATTCGGATCGTGTTCCCGTCGAACGCCCAGGACGCGTCCGGCCTGCTGCGCACGGCCATCCGGTGCGACGACCCGGTGATGTTCCTCGAGCACAAACACCTGTACCGCCAGACGTACAACAAGGGCGAGTATCCAGGCCCGGAGTACATGATCCCGTTCGGGAAAGCCGCGGTCCGGCGGGAAGGCACGGACGTGGTGGTGTTCACGTGGGGCGCCCTGGTCCAGCGGTCGTTACTGGCGGCCCAGCAGGCCGAGAAGGACGGGATCAGCGTGGCCGTCGTCGACCTGCGGTCGATCGTCCCGTGCGACTGGGACACGATCGGCGAGTGGGTGGCCCGCACGAGCCGGGCAGTGGTGGCCCACGAAGATCAGCTGACCTGCGGGTTCGGTGCAGAAATTGCCGCGCGCATCAGCCAGGACCACTTCCATCACCTCGACGCGCCCGTTCGACGTGTGGCCTCGCTCGATACGCCGGTCGCGTACGCGCCGGACCTGGAAGAGACGATCCTGCCGGGCTCCGCGCACGTGCTCGAAGCCATCAGAGATACGGCTCGGTACTAGAGGCGGTGTCAACACCCGTTCTCGCGGCCGAAGACAGGCCGCTCACGCAGGTGTTGAAGCCGGTCCTACCGTATTTCGCCAGGCGGCTTCGGCGGTGCCTGGGGCACCGGCACGACTTGCCCGGGCCGCGCCACCGTCGCCCCCGGCGTGAGCACGCCGGGGACCATCGGCATCTGGCCTGGCGCGGGTTGCCCCGCTCCCTGGTTGTCCCCCTGCGATACGGGCTCGAGCAGCCCGCCTAGCGGGCGGAGGCCCAGCGGCGGCCTGTTCGCGGGCACACGGGGGTCGTTGATCACGTCCTGGTCGTCACCGTCCGACGGTTCGTCGTCCGGGTCACCGTCGGTGTTGCCGCGCCGGGGGCGCCCCATGGGACTCTCCCCGACCCCTGCGCCCCCCATCCCCCCCGGCCGCATGCTCCCTGGGAACTGGTTCCCCTGCCGCTGCGGCATCGTCACCGGCGAGGTCGGGGCAGTCGCCGTTGCCACGACGGGCATGACGACAATCCGATCGAAACGTGAGAGCGTGAGGTCGGGCACGGCGCGAGGAGCCGCCATGAACCCGCCCAGGGACCGCAACACGATCCGCAGGGCCTGGGACTCTGGCACATCTGCCAGATCGAGGGAAATCGGCCCGCCAGGCACCCGTTCGAGGTTGACGATCTTGGTTTTGCCGACCCGGGCCCACTCCGTGAGAATCTGCCGAACCGTCGCATCACGGGCGACCAGGGTGACACGGCCATCCCGGATGGTGAGCGTGACGGTGCCGGCCTCAGCCAGACCGTGGCCGCAGCAGGCGAGACAGATGGCGACGACGAGGGTGCGCAGCGACGATCTCATGGCATCCTCCCGTTGGGGCCGGCACGGACGTGCCGGCCCGGCCCGAGGCTAGACCCCGCGATCCTGCGCGCGGTGGTAAGCCACGACTTCTTCGATGATCTGATCCAGCCCCACACGCGGCTGGTAGCCGATCAACGCCTTGAGCTTGCTCAGATCCGGCACGCGTCGGTTCATATCCTCGAACCCGGCTTCGTACGCGGCTTCGTACGGGATCGTGACGATCTCCGACGCGCTGCCCGTCCTGGCTTTGATCCGTTCGGCCAGGGCGCGAATCGTGATCTCCTGGTCGTTCCCGATATTGAACACCTGCCCGATGGCGCCGGGTTCCTGCACCAGACGCACCAGCGCCCAGACGACATCGCCCACGTACCCGAAACAGCGGCTCTGCGTTCCGTCCCCGTAGACCGTAATCGGCTGGCCCGCCAGCGCCTGGCGCACGAAGTTCGGCACGACCATGCCGTACCGGCCCGTCTGGCGAGGCCCGACCGTGTTGAAGAACCGCGCCACGATCACCGGCAGCTTACGTTCTTTCCAGTAGGCCAGGGCCAGGAACTCGTCGATCGCCTTGCTGCACGCGTAGGCCCAGCGGTGCTTCACCGTGGGACCCAGCGTGAGGTCTCCGTCCTCGCGGAACGGCACCGCCGCACTCTTGCCGTACACCTCGGACGTGGACGCCACGACGACCAGCTTCTTCTTCTTGTTGGCGTGCTTGAGCACGACCTCCGTCCCATGCACGTTGGTCTCGAGCGTCCGGACCGGCTCCTCGACAATGAGACGGACTCCGACTGCGGCGGCCAGATGGTAGACGACGTCACAGGCGTCAATGAGCTCCGCCAGCAGCGGCTCGTTGGTGACGGTGTCGATCACGTACGAAAAACGCGGTTGCGGCTGGTTCTTGAGGTGGGCGATGTTCTCGATCGATCCGGTTGACAGATCGTCGATCACCGCCACGTCGTGACCGCCCGCCAGCAGCGCCTCGGCCAGGTGAGACCCAATAAAGCCGGCACCGCCGGTAATCAACGCTCGCACGTGTAGAGCCTCCTTATGAAACCATCCCTACTGTATGATACCGCTTGTGAGCCGGCTCCGTCCGTTTCCGCTCGCGAACCCGTTCACGGCCGGCATGGCTGCGGTCGCGCTTGCCGCGGTGGCCACAGCCGGACTCCCGGCCGCCCGGCGCGTCGAGGTGCTCACCTCGGTGGGGGGCCTGCCTCCCCATATCGTCGGCCTGTTTCGCGAGGCCGCCGGGTTCCAGCAGACGACGTCCGGGCAGTATTTCGTCTTCGACCGGCGGTCGCACGCCGTCTTCGGCGTCGATGAGGCCATGACAACGGCGTGGAAGCTGGTCGACATCGGGCAGGAGACCGGCCGCGTGCTCGATCCCACCGCCTTCGACGCCGAGCCCGCAGGGACCTTTGTCGTGGCCGATGCGCCGGGCCGGGCGGAACGGGTGCAGATCTTCGAGAAAGGAGGCCGGCAACTGGGCGGGTTCACCCTGCCCGGACGGGCCGAGCCGCGCGTGACCCTTGGCAGCCTCGTCCTCAGCGGAGTCGGTTCGCTGCAGTACACGGGGCGCTCCGTGCTGATGAGCCAGCCCGAGACCGGCTGGCTCATGACGGAGTACGGCCTGCGGGGCACACCAACCCGGTCCATCGGCGCCCTGAGACGGACGGGGCACGAGGCGGATCAGGCTCTGCACCTGGCGCTCAACGCAGGGATCCCGATCATCAATCCGCGGGGCGGCTTCTATTTCGTGTTCCACGCCGGCGTTCCGATGTTCCGCAAGTACGACGCGGCGGGCACGCTGCTCTTCGAGCGGCACATCGAAGGCCCTGAGGTGGATCCGCTTGTCCGGAGCCTGCCAACGGTGTGGCCGCGCCGCCAGGGTGGCGATGGCAACGTGCCTCTGGTGGCACCTCTCATCCGCACCGCCGCCGTGGACCCGGCCGGAGACCTGTGGATCACGTTCCTGATCCCCTACACGTACGTCTACGATGCCGACGGGGAGAAGGCACGGGTGGTGCAGTTCAGGGGCGCGGGGATTCTGCAGCCGACCAGCCTGTACTTCGCCGGTCCAAATCGCCTGCTGATCACGCCGGGATGCTACGAGTTCCGGGTCAGGCCGGGGGCTGGGGGCTAGAGGCTAGAGGCTAGAGGCTAGAGGCTAGGGAAATCGCCCCATGCCCCATGCCCCAAGTCCCTTGCCCCTTGTCCCTAGTCCCTACTCCTCCGCGGGCGGATCCATGCGTGCGGGCGTCATCGCGCGCGTGAGGGCCACACCACCCAGGATGGCGACGGCGCCGAGCAGCTTGCCGCCCGAGAGGGGTTCGTCCAGGAACACCGCCGCCGAGGCCAGGGCGACGAGCGGAATCAGATTGGACCACGCGGACGTCCGCACATTGCCCATCCGCTGCACCGACGTGTACCAGATCACGTAGGCGACGTTCAGGGACAGCAACGACGAGTACGCCAGCCCCATCCAGACGCCTGCGCTGAGGTTCCGCCAGGAGGTGGCCGCCATGTCGGCGGCGGCGAACGGCACGTACATCACCGTACCCAGCGCCATCGTCAAGCCGGTCACGACGAGCGGCGACATACGGGCCAGCAGCGCGCGTGACCCGACGGTGTAGACCGCCCAGCAGGCGACAGCGCCCAGCGTCAGCGCGTCGCCCAGAAGGTGGGCGCCGCCGAATCCCACGCTCGATCCCACCACGAGATAGATGCCCAGGCCGGACAAGGCGACGCCGAACCACTGGGCGCGCGATACGCGCTCATGGCCGACCCACGCGCTGGCCAGGGACACCGCGATTGGGGAACAACCCACCAGCAGTGAACTGTTGGCGACGGTGGTCCGGGACAGCCCGCCCATGAACAGCAACTGGTAGGCCGCGTGGCCGACCGCGCCCAGCGCCGCCAGCTGGAGCCAGTCGCTCCGGGTCAGCCTGGGCAGACCCTGACGCACGAAGATGGCAACGAACAGCCCTGAGGCGAGCAGGAGGCGAGCCGCATTGAAGGCGAGATACGGAAGTTCCCGGAACGCAGCCTTGACGACGGTGTAGTTCGCGCCCCAGATAAGGATCATCAGGAGCAGCAGACCGTCGAACGCGGAGAACGGGACCCGTCGGCGCACGTGTTCCAGATGAAGACACAGCCGGGCAGGGAGCGGGAGCACCCTGCCCGGAGTGACTTCGAACCGAGGAGCCTACGCGGCGAACGGCTTGATGAAGAACAGGATCAGCGAAATCAGCAGCACGTAGATCACGAGGGACTCGATCAGGACGAGGCCCAGGATCAGGTTGCCACGGATGTCGTTGGCGGCCGCGGGATTCCTGGCGATTCCCTCGACAGCGGCGCTCAGGCCCTTGGCCTGCGACAGGGCGCCGAACGACGCCGCGATCGCCAGGGCGAAGCCGGCGGTGATGATCGACCAGCGGACGATCTCCACGTTGGCCGACGCCGCGGCAGCGGCTTCCTGGGCGTAGACCGGGCTGGCAACGCCGAGGGCCAGAACGGACAGCATCATGACAAAGGCGAAACGGTTCTTCACGACCAAGGCCTCCTCGAAGTAGGGAACGTCTTTCCGGGTTCGGTGCTTACACTCTCAGGCCGCCGCGTGCTCGGCGTGCGGCGCCGCCTCGGGCGCGTGCCCGTGTTCGTCTTCGTGTCCGTGGTCCACCGCCACGGCTCCCCCCAGGTAGATCATCGTCAGCATGACGAAGATAAACGCCTGCAGCGACGACGTAATGACGCCCAGGAACATCATCGGCAGCGGCACGAAGAACGGCACGATACTGAACAGGATCAGGATGACCAGCTCTTCACCGAAGATGTTGCCGAAGAGTCGCAGGGACAGCGACAACACTCGGGAGAAATGGCTGATGATCTCGATGGGCAGCATGATGGGCGCGATGAAGAGCGGCGCGCCCGGCGGCGCGGCGAAGTGCTTCAGGTACGCCCCGACGCCCTGCTCTTTGAAGCCCTGAATGTGGTAATACATCCAGACCGTAATCGCGCACCCCAGCGTCACGTTGATGCTGCTGGTGGGTGCCATGAGGCCCGGAATCAGCCCGGCCCAGTTGCCAAGCAGGATGAACAGTCCGACCGAGCCAACCAGCGGCAGGAAATCCGGCCCTTTGGGACCGATGATATCCGCCAGCATGCCCCGCAGGCCGCCGACGGCGTCTTCAAACACAATCTGGAGTTTCCCGGGATTGTCGACGCTCAGGCGCGATCGCAGGATGAGGGCAATCACGATGAGGAACGCCACGACCAGGTAGATCATCACGATGAAGTCGGGAATGGGCTTGGCGGGGTGCTCGAACTGGTACCCGAGCAATCCGCCGATCCTGACCACAATCGGGCCGAAGATGGCGTTCACCAGCTGGACGATCCAGAGTTCGTGATGGAGCTTTTCCATGGCGTCGACACTACACCCGGGCGCCAGGCGTCTCTGCCTCTGCCCGGTGGTCACCCAAAGGTTCAAGCATATCGTATGGTCAGGCGGTCAGTAAAGGCCGGGCACGGGGGCCGCAACGCGGTCCGGTCCGGCGTCCGGCGGGCAGGTCAGCGCCCGGACTGGGGGCGTTGCAGCCGCACGGCTTCGGCGGCCAGGGCGATGACGGGCGCCGTGACGCCGGCGAACAGGCCCAGCGGGTGGGCGTGCAGCTTGACCAGCAGCAACCAGGCCACGACCCCAATCACGGCGTACCGGAGCACAACACGCGTGACCGCCCAGGCGAGGCTGACGGGAGCCCGTGGTGCGGTGGCCGCAACGTCTGGCGTGAGGCGCTGGACCAGTCCGTCCACCCCGCCCCGAATCGCGCGAAAGCTGTACGCCATCAGCGCGCCGCCGCCAATCACACCAAGGGCGCCGGAGACCTGGCCGCGCTGGAGGGCCAGTGCCAGCGCGGCCATGGCCACACAGACGATCGCCGCGTCCCGTTCGACGCGCCTCAGTGAGGCGTCCGGTTCCCGGCGAGGGGCTGTCCGCCGGTCACTCATCGGACGGTCTCATGTCGTCATCCGGCGCGGATGCCGGCGGCGCCACGCGCGGAGCGCTGGGCGGGAACGCCCGGGACACCGTGCGATAAACGTTGAGGATGCCCGCCGCCAGGCCGAGGAAGAAGAACACGATAAAAAACAGTGGTCCCGTTCCCAGCCAGCCATCGAGTACGCGGCCGCCCCAGGCGCCGATCACCATCGCGAAGACGAACGACAGCCCCACGGTGCTGATGGCACCGACGCTCCGGATCTGTTCCCCGGTCTGCTTGCTCCTGAAGAAGCTCATGTTCACGCACAGGGTACACCATCACCGGGGCATGGGGCATGGGACATGGGGCATGGGGCATGGGTAGGGACAAGGGGCAAGGGACAAGGGACAAGAG
>CAYJPV010000021.1:0-97970 GCA_964372095.1 uncultured Vicinamibacterales bacterium
CCCCCCCCCCCCCCCCCCCCCCCCCCCCCCCCCCCCCCCCCCCCCCCCCCGGTTCTTCCCACAGCATACGGTCGTCGGGTGAGTCCCTGGCGCCTGGAAAAGAGGTTGCAGGTGAGCGACATGCCTGACAAGTCTCCGTTCGAGGACGTGCCTGGCGGAGAGGCCGCCCTGTCGATTCCGGCCGAGCTGCCCATTCTCCCGCTTCGTGACACGGTGCTCTTCCCGCACTCATTCATGCCGCTGGCGGTGGCGCGCGAGAGTTCCGTCCGCCTGATCGAAGACGCGCTGGCCGGCGGCAAGCTCATCGCGGTCTTCACGCAGCGCGACGCGGCCGTCGAAGAACCCCAGCAGGCGGACCTGTTCACGGTCGGCACGGCCACGCACATCCACAAGATGTTCAAGCTGCCTGACGGCAGCCTGCGCCTCATCGTGCAGGGGCTGGCCCGCCTGCACCTGGACGAGGTCGTCTCCACCGAACCCTACCTGCGCGGGCGCGTACACCGCGCCGCCGAGGCGCTCAAGGACGAGGATCGCCTGGAGATCGACGCGTTGCTGCGCAACATCAAGTCGAACTTCCAGCAGGTCGTGTCGCTCTCGCCGCTGCTGTCGGACGACCTGCAGACACTGGCGCTCAACATCACCGAGCCGGGCCGCCTGGCCGACTTCATCGTGTCGAGCCTCAGCACCATCGGGACGGCGGTCAGGCAGGACGTGCTCGAGATCCTCGACGTGCGCGAGCGCATGGCCAACCTGAACCGGATCCTCATCAAGGAACTCGAGGTCCTGGAGCTGGGATCGAAGATCCAGTCGCAGGTGCAGTCCGAGGTTGGCAAGAACCAGCGCGAGTACTTCCTGCGGGAGCAGATGAAGGCCATCCAGCGCGAGCTGGGGGAAGGGGACGACCAGGCCAAGGAGATCGAAGAACTGCGGGCGAAGATCGACGCCGCCGGCATGCCCGACGCCGTCAAGAAAGAGGCGCTGCGCGAACTGGAGCGCCTGGCGCGGATGCCCGTGGCCGCCGCCGAGTACACGGTCTCGCGTACCTATCTCGACTGGCTCATCCTGGTGCCCTGGCAGAAACGCACCGAGGAGGTCATCGACCTCGTGCGCACCAAGGAAGTCCTCGACGCCGATCACTCGGGTCTCGAGAAGGCCAAGGATCGTATCCTCGAGTACCTGGCGGTGCGCAAGCTCAACCCCGACGTGAAGGGGCCCATCCTCTGCTTTTCGGGGCCTCCCGGCGTGGGCAAGACCTCGCTCGCCAAGTCGATCGCGACGGCCATCGGCCGCAAGTTCGTCCGCGTGTCCCTGGGCGGCATGCGCGACGAGGCCGAAATCCGCGGACACCGGCGCACGTACATCGGCGCGTTGCCCGGCCAGGTGATCCAGGGCCTGCGCCGCGTCGAGGTGAAGAACCCGGTGTTCATCCTCGACGAGATCGACAAGCTCGGCACCGACTTCCGCGGCGACCCCGCGTCCGCGCTCCTCGAGGTGCTCGACCCGGAGCAGAACAACACCTTCCGCGATCACTACCTGGATGTGCCGTTCGATCTCTCGGAGGTGCTGTTCATCACGACGGCGAACTACCTGGATCCGATCCCGAGGGCCCTGCGCGACCGGATGGAAGTGCTGGAACTGCAGGGGTACACGGAGGAGGAGAAGACGCGCATCGCCATCGAGCACCTGGTGGCCAAGCAGGTGGCCAACCACGGCCTCACCGGCGAGCAGATCCGCTTCACCGACGCGTCCCTGCGCGCGATCATCCGCGGCTACACCCGCGAAGCCGGCGTGCGCAATCTCGAGCGCGAGATCGCCTCACTCTGCCGCAAGGTAGCCCGCCGCCATGCCGAAGGCAAGGACGCAGCCGTCGAGATCACGCCCGCCTTTGTCATCGAGATGCTGGGGGCGCCGCGGTTTCTCGACGAGGAGATCGGGGAACGCCTGCGCGAACCTGGCGTGTCGATCGGCCTTGCCTGGACCCCGGTCGGCGGCGAGATCCTCTTCATCGAAGCCAAGCGGATGCCCGGCGGGTGCACCCTGACGCTCACGGGCCACCTCGGCGACGTGATGAAGGAGTCGGCCCGGGCGGCCCTCTCCTGGTTGCGCGCCAACGCCAAGCTGTTCAAGGTCGAGGACGACTTCTTCTCGCAGGGCGAGATCCACGTGCACGTCCCGTCGGGAGCCATCCCCAAGGACGGACCGTCGGCAGGCATCGCCATGGTGACCGCCCTCGCCTCCGAGATGACCGAGCGCCCGGTTCGGCCCGACATCGCCATGACCGGCGAGATCACGCTGACGGGCCACGTGCTGCCGGTGGGCGGCATCAAGGAGAAGGTGCTGGCCGCCATGCGACTCGGCATCCGCGAGGTCATCCTGCCGCACCAGAACGAACGGAATATCAACGAAGACATCAGCGAAGAACTGCGCCGCGATCTGACGGTCCACTACGTCAGCACCGTCGAAGAAGCGCTGGTGATCGCCCTGACGCCGCCTCCCCCCAAGCTCCCGAAGGGCGGCACGCGCGCGGCACGCCCGGGCAAGCCGGGCCGCAAGACCGCGACAGGCGCCGGGAAGGCCAGGAAGAAGGCCAGGAAGGGGACCTCACGGCCCGCGGCGGTGCGGACAGGGGCCGGACAGAAACGCCAGGAGGGTCGGCGGCGTAAGTCTATGCGGAGCACCTGACCTCACGCATGCCTTTGACGGTTGCCTATTCTGACCGCTACCTCGTCGACATCGGGGACCACGTGTTCCGGATGGCGAAGTACCGCCGCACGCACCAGCTCCTGCTCGAACAGGGCGTCCTTCCACCCGAGGCCTTCGTCGAACCCGAACCGGTCTCGTGGGAAGAACTGGCGCTCGTGCACGATGCCGACTACCTCCGAAAGGCACGCACCGGCGACTTCCGGCCGTCGGAACTGGCACAGCTCGAGTTGCCCTGGACCTTCGATGCCATCGAGGGATTTCGCCTGATCGCCGGCGGCACCATCCTGGCCGGCCGGGCCGCAGTGGCCTCGGCGGCGGCGACCCGCACCACCGGACCGGTCCCGCTGGCCGCTGCCGCGAACATCGGCGGCGGGTTTCACCACGCCTTTCCGGCACACGGCGAGGGATTCTGCGTCTTCAACGACGTCGCGGTCGCGATTCGCGTGCTCCAGCGCGACGGCACGATCACCCGGGCGGCTGTCATCGACGTGGACGTCCACCAGGGCAACGGCACCGCCTTCACCTTCGAAGGCGACTCCTCGGTCTTCACGTTCTCAGTCCACCAGGAGAGCAACTACCCGTCGGTCAAGCCCCGTGGTTCCCTTGATGTGGGGCTGCCCGACGGCGCGGCCGACCACGAGTACCTGCGGGCGGTCGAATCCGCGCTGCCCCAGGTGTTCGCCTCGCGCCCCGATCTCATCATCTACGTGGCCGGCGCCGACCCGTACCTCGGCGACCAGCTGGGCGGCCTGAACCTCACGTTCGAAGGTCTGCGCGGGCGCGACTACACCGTCCTCAACGCTGCCCGCGACATGCAGGTCCCCGTGGCCATCGTGCTGGCCGGCGGCTACGCCCGCAACACCGACGATACCGCCCACATCCACGCAGCCACCATCGCGGAAGCCGCCCGCCTGAGCCGGGGCTGAAGCCCCTTTCGTTTCGCGTTCGCGCTCATCCGCGCCATAATTCGTCCCGTCCCCCTTCGTTCACCCTGTCCCGGGAGTCTGACGTGGTTGCGCCGGCTCGATCCGAGACGCCGGGCGACGAGCGCGTCTTCGTCGCACGGGCGTTGACCAAGGTCTACCAGATGGGCGAGGTCCGAGTGCACGCCCTCCGCGGCGTGGACCTCGATCTCCTGGCCGGCGAACTGGTCGTCCTGCTCGGCCCGTCCGGCAGCGGCAAGTCGACCCTGCTCAACATCCTGGGCGGCCTGGACGTGCCGACCTCGGGAGACGTGCGTTACCAGGGCGAGTCGCTGACCGGCGCCACCGAGACCGCGCTGACCGCCTACCGCCGCCGCCACGTGGGTTTTGTCTTCCAGTTCTACAACCTCATTCCGAGCCTGACTGCCCGCGAGAACGTGGCCCTGGTCACCGAGATCGCCGACGATCCGATGCCGCCCGACGACGCGCTGGCGCTGGTCGGCCTGGCCGATCGTCTCGACCATTTTCCGGCCCAGCTCTCGGGCGGCGAGCAGCAGCGGGTGGCGATCGCCCGCGCCATCGCCAAACGCCCTGCCGTCCTGCTGTGCGACGAACCGACCGGCGCCCTCGACATCTCCACTGGCGTCGTCGTGCTCGAAGCGATCGAGCGGGTCAACCGTGAGCTGGGCACCTGCACGGCCCTGATCACCCACAACGCCGCCATTGCCGCCATGGCCGACCGCGTGGTCCGTCTCGCGGACGGCCGGATTGTCGGCATCGACGCGAACCCGACCAAACAGGCGCCGCGCGAGCTGGCCTGGTGAGGGCATCGTGAGGATCGCCGCGCTCGATCGGAAGCTGCTGCGCGACCTGGGAACCATGAAGGGGCAGGCGTTCGCCATCGGCCTGGTCGTGGCGGCGGGCATTGCCATGTACGTGGCCTACCTCTCGAACTTCGACTCCCTGCGCCGTACGCAGCACGCCTACTACGACCGGTTTCGTTTCGGCGACGTGTTCGCCGCCTGCAAACGTGCGCCGCTGCGCCTGGAAGACCGGTTGCGCACGCTGCCCGGCGTCGCCGCGGTGCAGACCCGGACCGTCGTGGACGTCACACTGGATATCGAAGGCGTCAGCGAGCCGGTGAAAGGCCGCATCGTGTCGGTGCCGGCCGCCGGCCGGCCGGCGCTCAACGATCTGTTCCTGCGGCGCGGGCGCTGGATCGAGCCGGGCCGCCCCGAGGAGGTGCTGCTGAACGAAGGCTTCGCCCTCGCCCACGGGTTGTGGCCGGGACACCGCTTTGCGGCCGTGATCAACGGCCGCCGCCAGGTCTTCCGGGTCGTCGGCCACGCGTTGTCGCCCGAGTATGTGTACGTGCTGCCGCCCGGCGAGATGATGCCCGACGATCGGCGGTTTGGCGTGATCTGGATGGAGCGCCGCGCCCTCGCGGCGGCGTTCGACATGGACGGCGCGTTCAACGACGTGTCGATCCGCCTGATGCCCGGTGAGCCGGTGGCCCGCGTGGTGGAGGACGTGGATCGCCTCCTGAAGCCCTGGGGAGGGTTCGGCGCCGTGCCGCGGCGCCTGCAGCAGTCGCACTGGTACCTCGACAGCGAACTGACCCAGTTGCAGTCGTTCGGCTATGCCGTGCCCGCGGTGTTTCTCGGTGTCGCGGCCTTCCTGCTCAACCTGGCCATGGCCCGCACCCTCACCGTGCAGCGGCCGCAGATCGCGGTCCTCAAGGCCCTCGGGTACGGCAATGCCGCCATTGGCTGGCACTACGTGAAGTGGAGCCTGGCCATCGCGGCGCTGGGCGCCGGGCTGGGGCTCGCGGCCGGAGCCTGGCTGGGCGCCGAAATGATCGGGCTCTACAACCAGTACTTCCGGTTCCCGGTGCTCCTGTACCGGCTGTCAGGGGGCGTCGCCGTGACGGCGTGCGGCATCGGTCTGGCCTGCGCGGCCATCGGCGCGTTGTTTGCCGTGCGCCGCGCCGTGGCCATCCCGCCGGCCGAGGCCATGCGGGCCGAGGCGCCGGCCCGCCACCGGACCAGCATCGCCGAGCGCCTTGTTCCCCGCGGCTTGTCCCCTGCCACCCGCATGGTCGTGCGCAATCTCGAGCGCCATCCGTGGCGGACGGTGACGTCCATCGGCGGGATTGCGTGCGCCACGGGCATTTTGTTCTTCGGCTTCCTGTTCATCGATGTCGCGGGTCTGCTGGGCCGCATCCAGTTCACGCTGGTGCAGCGGCAGGACGTCACCGTGAACTTCGTGGAACCCCGCTCGTCACGGGCCGGCTACGAGATTGCTGCAATCCCCGGCGTGCTCGGCATCGAGCCCGTCCGCTTCGTGCCGGCGCGCCTGCGGTTCGAGCATCGTTCCCGGCAGGTCACGATTGCCGGCCAGCCGGCCGCGCCCGACCTGAACCGCATCGTCGACGAGTCGGGGACGGCCTTCGCCCTGCCGCCCGAGGGGCTGATCCTGTCGCGTATCCTCGGCGACGTGCTCCACGTGGCCCCCGGAGACCGGCTGACCGTCGAGGTGCTCGAAGGCGCGCGCCCCGTTCTGGACGTGCCCGTGGCGGCACTTGTCGACGACATCATGGGACTCGGGGCGTACATGGAACGCGATGCGCTGCACCGGCTGCTGCGCGAGGGACCCACGATCTCCGCCGTGCATGTCGCAGTGGACGACGCGTTGGCGGCATCGGTGCACCGGCGGCTGAAAGGGATGCCGGCCGTCGCCGGAATCGGTGTGACGGCCGCCGCGCGCCAGAGTTTCGATCGCCTGATGGCCGAGAACCTCACGCTCATGACGACGTTCAACATCGTGTTCGCCGGGATCATCGCCTTCGGCGTCGTCTACAATGCCGCCCGCATCTCGTTGTCCGAGCGGCACCGCGAGCTGGCCAGCCTCCGCGTGATGGGGTTTACGATCGGGGAAATCTCGATGATTCTCCTCGGCGAACTGGCCGTGCTCACGCTGGCCGCCATCGGTCCGGGCCTTCTGCTGGGCTGGGTGTTCGCGAAGCTGCTCGTGGCCAGCGTCCAGAGCGAAGTGTACCGGCTGCCGCTCGTCGTCACGCCGCAGAACGCGGCCTGGTCGTCGTTGACCATCATGCTGGCCTCCGCATTGTCGGGCCTGGCCGTTCGCCGCCGGCTGGATCACCTCGACCTGGTGGCGGTCCTGAAGATCCGGGAGTAGCCTCATGCGCGCGCTGCAACGCCTCACTCGGCCCTCCACCCTCGGCGGATTCGCGCTCGTCGGCGCCTTGCTCGTGATCGGGTTCTGGCCCACGGCCGAACTGGTCGACCTGGCCCCCGTGGGGCGGGGCCCGATGCGGGTCACCGTGGACGAAGAGGGCGAGACCCGCGTGCGCCATCGTTTCGTCGTCTCGGCGCCGGTGGCGGGCCAGCTGCAACGTATCGACCTCGAGCCAGGAGACCCCGTGCGGGCCGGCACGACCGTCCTGGCGACCGTCCTGCCAGCCGCGCCCATGCCGCTCGATGCCCGATCACGCGCGGAAGCCGAAGCCGCCGCGGGGGGCGCCCGGGCCGCACTGGGCGCCGCGCGAGCGGATCGGGCGAAGGCCACGGCGGCGAAGGCGCTCGCGGATTCGGAGTTGGAGCGCTACCGGGACCTGGCGCGCGAGCGTGTCGTGTCGAACCAGGCCCTCGAGGGGAAAGAGACCGACGCGCGGACCGCCGCCGAATCGCTCCGCGCCGCCGAGTTCGCCGTAGCCGGCGCGCAGCATCAGATCGAGATGGCGAACGCGCGGCTCGTGCAGGCGTCCGGTGGCCGCGGCCTGGGGCGCGCGGTCACGATCGTCGCGCCGGTGGACGGGGTCGTGCTCCGCCGCCTGCAGGAAAGCGAAGCGGTCGTGGCGGCCGGGCAGCCGCTCCTGGAACTCGGCGATCCCCGCGATCTCGAGATCGTGTCGGACCTCCTCTCGAGCGATGCGGTCAGGGTTCCGGCAGGAGCGGCCGTCATGATCGAACGCTGGGGCGGCGAGCGCCCGTTGCGCGCGCGGGTCCGCCGGGTCGAGCCCTCGGGTTTCACCAAGTACTCGGCGCTGGGCGTGGAGGAGCAGCGGGTCAACGTCGTCATGGACTTCGACGAGCCCGCCGATGGCCGGCCGGGACTCGGCGACGGGTACCGCGTCGACATCCGCATCATCGTCTGGGAAGGCGCCTCCGTGCTGAAGGCGCCCGCCAGCGCGCTGTTCAGACGCGGCACCGAGTGGGCGGCCTTCGTCGAGGCCGGCGGACGTGCCCGCGTGCAGGCGGTGCAGGTGGGACGGCGCAATGGGGCGGAGGCCGAAGTTATCGATGGCCTGCGCGAAGGAGACCTCGTCGTGCTGCATCCGGCCGATACGCTGCAGGACGGCTCACGCATCGCGCGGCGACAGTGACGGCTACAATGGGCCGATGGCCCATCAGCCCGTCATGAGCATGAGTTCGTTGACCGGGAAGCGGATCCTCTCGCTGATCCGCGAGGGCGACTTCGCTCATCCCGGCGAGACGGACGCCGTGGATCTCCTGCTCGACGGGCTGCCGTGCGACCGATTCCGGCGGGTGCTCGACCTCGGCTGCGGCCTGGGCGGTACCGCGGCCCTGATCGCCGAACGCGGCTACGGGCAGGTCACTGGCGTCGACGCGGACCCCGAGACCATCGCCTACGCCAGCCGCACTTACCCCGGTCTGTCCTTTGCCTGCGCGAGCGCGTCGGACGTCTCGAGGGCGATCGATGGGCCCTTCGACGCCATTGTGATGTTCACGGCTTTCTACTGCTTTCCCGACCAGGGCCAGGCCTTGCGGGAATGCCGGACGCTTGCCCACGCCGGGGGCGAGTTGCGCCTCTTCGACTACACCACGCCAACCTGGAACACGGAGACGCGCGACTTCTGCACGCGGTACGCCCGCGGCGGGCACTGGAGGCCCCTCGTCCTGGACGAGATTGACCACTTGCTCGAAACCAACGGTTGGCGCGCCACCGTCCGCCGCGATCTGTCGGACGAGTTCCGGCAGTGGTACCGCGACCTGCTGCAGCGGCTCGGAGCCAGGCGGGACCGCATTGTCCAGGCGGCCGACGAGCGCTGGTACGCCTACGCGCACCAGCGTTACGCCGATCTCCTCGCGGCCATCGAGCAGGGCATCATCGGCGGGGGCATCGTCCACGCCGTCCCCCTCGCCCCTAGCCCCTAGCCTCTAGCCTCTAGCCTCTAGCCTCTAGCCTCTAGCCTCACTGATTCGGCCGCAGCAGTTGCCTGAATGTCAGCGTGTTGATGTCGCGGAACATCGGCGTCCGGGGCGGCAGCAGCGCCGGCGTGAGGAAGTCCGTGTCGAACCGGTATCCGCGGCTCGGCGGCGAGTACACCACATCACAGCACTTGTAGGTGCCCACCGCCTGCCGGCTCAGGTAGAAGCTGACGATGGAGCCGCGATAGTTGAGGGTGTCGCCACCCCAGTTCTCGATATACCGCAGGAAGTTGTGGGCGCCGCCGTCGGTGCCGAAGTCGGTGTGATCCTGGGCGTTGCTGGTCGGTTTCGGGAAGTTCAGTCCCTTGCCCGAGATCACGGCCGTGCGATACCAGGTCGTTGACGCATTCCGGTAGGAACCCACGCTGTGGGGCGACATGAAGGTACCGATGTCGTTGAAACTGTTGGAGAGCAGGGTCACGGCGTCCGCGATCATGGCCGACGACACATGGTCCGTGCCGGGCGTCGAGCCGAAGTCGGTGCCTCCGGCGTTGGGGCCGTTGTAGTTGCCCTGCAGGTACAGCGGGTTCTCCGCCGCCACCGTCAGGCCTTGCGTCCCGTTCTGCGGGAGCCGCAAGCTGCCGGCGTAGCCGCCATTGACGACCTTGAGCGCACGCCGGAAGAAGACCGGAGGGTTCACACGCGCTTCGTTCGGCGAGACCGCCGTCGTGAGCCACGTGGTCGCTCCCTCGGCCCACGCGCCAGTCGCACCGGTGGCCGGTGTCCATGCGGTGTCACCGGCGAGCCGGAACGCCGTGCCGGCGGTGGGATAGAGGCGCGGCACACCGCCGTACACATCCAGCACACCGTTGCCGTTCACGTCCTCACCGGCGTCCAGCCACCCGTTGGACACACTCTGCGCGGACCCGGGATTGATGATGTCTTCGAATCCGAGCTCTCCGGTCTCGAGATCGTCGCTCCCGAAGTCGTCGGACGTATAGAGCACGCCGTCGCCGCCGGCGCGCGGCGCCGCGGTGTTGTCGCCCCCAAGACTCTTGTTCCCGCGGCGGTCCGAGAAGTAGACCACGTATCCGGTGACGTCCAACGTGTCCGGGTGGGCGGCCAGCCACGCCCGCAGGTTGTTGACGTCCAGTTCGACGTAGTGCATCACGCCAGCCAGCAGGGGGAGGGCACCAACGCCGGACGCGTCGTCGCGTCGCGCACCCTCGCGCGCGTCGTAGAGCGCCAGGGGCAGATAGTCAGTGCCTGTCGTGGACCACACGCCCGACGCCGACCGGCCGCAGTTGGCGAACCCGGCCGACGGATTGTCCCGTACGCGCTGCAGCCGGATCACCGCGCCAGGGCTTGGGTCGTCGCCCGCCGCCGTCGCGCACGTCGTGCCCGCGGTGTTCCAGACGCCGGCATTGGCGAGGTTGCGTCCGGTGAAGCCCCGGTTGAGGATTTCCACCGTGACATCCGACCAGGCCCCGTCGCGTGTCTGTCGTTCGATCTTCAGGAACCCGTCGGCCAGAGGCGTGCCAGCGGGCACGCGGTAACCGTAACCGTTGGTGGCGGCATAGACGGCGGCGAGCGCCAGCGGCACGCCGTTCGTCCACGCCACGCTGTCGCCCGTTCCATTCGGGTTGGCACGGTACGCCGCGTCGCGCGCCAGCCGGGCCAGATCGATCGGCGGCGGACTTGTCACGGTGGGCAGGTTGCTGATGTCATCCGCGCGATCGGAGAGCAGGATGCGGACGCTGGCCATCGAGAAGAGCCGCTGGTCAAGGACCACCTGGGTGTCGGGTGTCACGAGCGAAGGCCGCCGGATCAGGTCGATCGGCGTGGCGCCGTCGGTCACGAGCGGCAGGTCGAGGCGCTTCGCGCCGGTCCGCCCGTTGCGGATCCGGTTGGAGTACGCGCCGGTCGACACGGCCGTCCACGTCGGTTCGTTCGGGGTGTTCGTGCCCGTGAGCACCATCGTCGGACGGCCGTTCACGGTTTGCAGCGTGCTGGGCGGGACGCTCGTCACGGTGACGCTGCCTTCCTGAACGGCGCTCCCGCAGTTGCCACCCTGGTTGCCGCATGTCAGCCGGCGGAAAACCGGGTTGCTGCCGCCGGTGGTCGCGACCGAGACGTAGCCCCGATGGCCGCTTGTCGAGATCGGCAGTCCATTGGCCAGGTGGGTCCTGACGACCTCGCCGACAGCCGTCACCATGTCGCGCATCGTCAGCGTGGCCGACCCGTCCTGGGCGAGGTAGATGTTCTCGTTCGTGTGGACGCGGCCGCCGAAGTCGAAGTTCGGGCCGGCAAAGAAACTCAGGTCGTTTTCGGAGTACACGCCGAACTGGAACACCGGCACGGCCACGGTCTGGACTTCGCGCCGCATCCGCACTTCGGCTGCGCCCCCCAGGGCTCCACCACGGGCCCGTGCCGTGACGTTGATCACGTACGGCGTGATGAGTCCCTGGAGCCCCTGGAACGGCCCGTTGGGAATCGTGGCTGTCGTCACCGCGCCTGTGGTGATGGTGTACCCGGAGCTGTTGTCGGGCGCCAGAAACTGGTAGCCGTCCAGCACCGGCGGAACGGTGGTCAGCGCGCTGACCTGGCTGGCTGACGGGCTGAAATTGCCGCCCACGAACAGGGCGCCCAGATCGGCTGTCAACTTCTCCAGTCCGGCATGCGCGGCGGCGTACGCCTGAGTCTGGTCCCGCGTCACGCCGGTGGCCCGTTGATCCGCGGCGATGACGGCAAAGAACCCGACCAGCAGGGCCGACACCAGCATCATGACCAGCAGGGCCGACATCAGCGCGATGCCCGAGTCGTTGCGCGGTCTCACGTCATCACCCTTCCTGCCCTCACGGCCGCTACCGGTACCGATCGACCAGCGCGAGGCTGCGCAGGCTCACCTGCGTGTTCAGCGTGCTGCGGAAAAACCGGCCGGTGGCCGAGAACTCGTCGTCCGATCGCCCGGCGAGCAGCACATTGAGTTTGCGAACCTGGTTCGGCGAACACGGGTTCGGGGCGCACGCGCCTCCCGTGGTCAGGTCGTTGGCCACCATCCGCACGTTCGACGGGTTGTTCACGCCATCGACCATGTCGTAGGTGAACTGGAGATTCTCGACGGCAAACGCCACCGTCTGTCCGCGCTGGTTGACGTCCGCGTCGGGATCGCCCCAGCCCACGTGACGGATCAGGCGGGGCGTCGTCGCATCGAGCGTGTTGTCCAGGTAGTACGTGATCAGCCGAATCCGGGACACGCGAGCCGAGTTCGCGGCCGTGGGCGCCATGGTGGCCAGATCGTCAACGGTCCCGTTGAGGGCCGCGGCGAACTGGTTGAGGTTCATGGGGTCGCCGGCGGCAAAAGACACGGTCTGGCCACCGTCCACCGATGTGACGTACGCCATCGCGCTGACGCTGCCCTTGGTGAACATCAGAAGATCGCCGGCGCGTACGTCGTCGGCGTCGCCGTTGCTGATGTCGATCCCTCCCGCGCTCTGGGCCGGCAGCGAAATCGTAGCCGTGTGGCCCGCCACGTTGAAGCTGGCCACCGGCACCGAGTCGAGCACCGAGTCGACGGCCATCGTCGTGACCATGTCGGTGGGCACGCCGTTGACCGTCGGTCCGCAGGCAGGCCCCGGCGTCACAGCGGCGATTGACACCGTTCCGGCGGGCCACGCCGTGCACGTGCTACCGGCGGGGTGAGGCCGCTGGATCTGGAGGGCCCCGTCGCCGTTGGGGACCTGCACGGTGCGCCCGGTGGGCAGGCCCTGGCCCACCTGGAGCAGATCCCGGACGATGAGGTCCACGCCGATGCGGAGGTTGTTGTTGAGGCCGATGACGCTGTGAGCGCTTTCCGCGGCTCCGTACGCATCGTTCAGCACGGCCAGCGTCCCGCCCATCACCACGAGCGTGATTCCCATCGACACGATCAGCTCGATCAGCGTGAACCCGGCCTGGCCGGTCCCGTGATGCGTGGTCCTGCTCATGGTGCCTCTACGAGAACGCCGAGACGAAGGTCCGCAAGGTGTACGTACGCTGCTGCCGGCCGACGGTGTAGGTGATGGTGACCACCAGTTCGCGCAGATCCGGGTTGACCGGCTGCAGTTCATTGATCTGGATCTGCCGCCGGAATCCGAAGAGCGGCGTCACCACGTCGTCTCCGTCGCCGAGCACTCCGTTCGGCCCGGGATCGCGCTGCGTTTCTACGCCGGCTGCCGCGTCATCGGCGGTGTTCACCAGGCCGTCGGCGCCGGCGGCGTTGAGGGCCTGCGCGGCATCGAGGAAGACACCGCCCGCCGACAGGTTGCGAATCTGGAACCAGGTAATCGTGCGCGTGTCGCGGGCCGTGTGGACACTCTCGACCGCTTCACGGGCTTTCTCGCGGGCGATGAGCGTGGCCGAGGACGTGGACATGTGCTGCATGCCCAGGTAGAAGGCCTGCGCCACGCCCAGCAGCCCCACCGTGAGGACGGACATGGCGATCATGGTCTCCAGCAGGGTGAAACCCGCCTGTCCCCGGCGCCTGGTGGTCAGCGTGTCCATCGGTTTCCATTCCAGCGCCAGTTGCGGACCAGTGCTGTCGGCCCGAACACGGTGACGGCCCTGGCGCTTGTCGGCTGGCTCGGCCGGCCGAGAAAGACGGTGCCGTTGACGGGATCACCGTTCTGATCCACGAACGATCCTTCGCTCGTGAACGCCAGCGTGGTTGCGGTCCCGAACGAGGTGGCCGACGCTCTGCCGAACGCATCCGGAGTATCGGGGAGACCGGCAAAGAGCAGGAACGTCATCCCTTCTTCGAGTTGGATGTCGCTGAGCACCGTCGTGCCGGGCCCGGGGACCTCGACGCGCCTCACGACCAGCCGGTTCGGCGTCGAGAAGAGGACCTGGACTGTCCGGCGTTGCGTAATGGCCTGTTCACGCGCCACGCGCAGCTCAGACATCAGTCGTGCGGAGCCGCCGTCAGCCCGTGCGGAGGTGAGCGCACCAGGCATGACCATGGTGGCCATGGCTGCCATCGTGGCGATGATGCCGGCCGTCGCCACCAGTTCGGTCACCGTGAAACCCGAGGCGGATCCACACCGACGAACCAGTCGCAGGCGCAAGGGGTTGACCGCGCGTCCTGCCGATGGTCCAAGTTCTGATGTCATGACGCTCCCGTCCTGCACTGGCCCAGCCGGCGCGGCCGCCGGGAGAAGACCACTGCAGTCCGCAGCAAGGTCCGCGCCATCCGTGCTGACTGCGGATACCGCTCGATTCAGGCCAGACGGCTTGGCGGAGGGTACCCATGCGGCGGTGGGCGCTTACAGATCTGTCGCTCGAACAACGAGCCGGTGGGTGGGTGAGCGAGGGAAGGAGGGGCGCTCGGATGTCCGGAGAATACACGACGGGCCCGGCAGGGAGGTTGTCCCAGCCGGGCCCGCCGCCCTAGCCTCTAGCCTCTAGCCTCTAGCTTCCAGCTCCGGCCAGTTGCGGCGCTCGAAGAAGGTCATCGGCTCGATCCGACGGCCGCCCGGGTGGCGGCGCGCGTCGCGTCTGACCGACCACAGCAGCACCGGCCCGACGACCCGATCGACCCAGCGCGAGAAGTGCCCCAACTCGCGTTCCATGTCGCGGCGCAGGACGCGGACCTTCAGCGCCACGTCTTCGTTCGACTTCTTGAGGTACTTCTCCATCGCGAACAACGCGGCGCCGTATCCGTGACGCAGTTCTTTTCCGGCAACCTTCATCCGCTCCCGCACCCGCGGATCCGGATCGTTGCGATATCGCCGCCAGCCTTCCATCATCGTCCTGGCCAGGCGGTAGATGCTGGGGCCGTTCTTCTCATAGTCGAGGCGGAACGCCCAGTCGAGCAGCGGTTTCGACTGCTCGCGCGAGATGGCGGCGTGCTGGAAGTTGAAATGGTCCTGGCCGTGAATGTCCGCCAGATCGACGTCCGGCAGCAGGCGTCCTTCACCCTCGATCTGCTCGTACAGCGGCGTGCCGGGCACGGGCGTGTAGAGCATGAACTGGTGGAAGTCAGTCTCGTGCGACACCGCGTGCTCGATCTCGGAGGCGATATTCTCCGGCGTGTGGTGCTCGAGGCCGACGATGGTCGATCCGAGGACGCCGATGCCGTGCGACTGCAGTTCTTTCGTCAGCGCCACGGTGTCGGCCCCCGCCAGCTTCTGATACTGGTTGCGCGGCGACTCCAGGCCCATCCACACCCAGGCCACGCCCAGCTCCACCAGTTCCCGCATCGTGTATTTCGACACGGCGTTGGCGGACGAAAAGACGTAGAGCGACCAGGCCTTTTTCTTCTCCTTCATCTGATCGAGCAACTCCATCGCCCGCTTCTTGTAGAGCAGGAAGTTCTCGTCCATGACGAAGAACGACTTCACGCCCAGCGTATGCTCCGCGTCGCACATGGCCCGGAACAGCTCCGACCCCTTCTCGAAGAAGTTGATGACCTTGCCCTTGCCGCCGAAGAACGCGGACGTCGTGCAGAAGTTGCAGCCCATCGGGCAGCCCACCGACGGAATGATCGTGGCCGCCGGGCTGCTGGCCTTCTTCGGCGTGGGCAGGCCCATGACGCTGAAGCCGAACGACGACGGAATCACCGGATGGTTGATCGGCTGGTCCGCGGGTTCGCCCAGGAACTCGCGGAACCACGACACGCCTTCACCCCTGACGATGTGGTCGGCGTCGATCATGTGGTGCACGCCGGGGATGGCGGTCACGTGGCCGCCCACCACGAGAGTGGCCTGCGGCGCGTGTTCGCGCACCAAGCGGCACATCTCGCGCACCTTGCCCACGTTCACGATGATGCTCGAGATCCCGACAATGTCGTACTGGCCGGTCTGCAACTCCTCGATGAACCGCTCGCGGGTGGGGAAGTCGAGGACGGCGCACGGCGCCGAGATGTTGTGCTGGATGAAGATGATGCCCCACGATCGGTGGAACATGCGGAGCGAGAACGGACCCTGCTCGCGCGTCACCTGGTTGTGGTACAACTCCATCGGGTTGATCGATCGGCTCCCGAAATCGTCGTCCTGCGCGTACGGGCCAAACACGGATGAGAGCAGGATGCGGGCGCTGGTGCCCTTCGGATGCCGGGGCGCAGCGGGGGCGGCCTGATCACCGGCAGGCGGCTGTTCCGAGCCGAGTGCCCGGGTGATGAAACTGGAGATCTTCTCTGTCACGGCTTCACGGACCTTTCATGGGAGCCGTTCTCACGATCGGCACGCTGTGTCGGTCCTGAGCACGGTTGCCGCCTGTGCTCGGGCACACGACGGCTGGTACTGTCCACTCCGGATGAAACTGGAGCTGCGTACCCTCCATGATACGCTCCGCGGTGGGGCCGGGACAAAGATCGCGACAAGACCGGCGCGGCCGGAGATAATCGGCCTCAGACCACCGCCGAGACGTCCATGAACTGCTTACGAGCACGAGTGCCCGGCCGCGCCCTCGCGATGACGGCCTTCGCGCTGGCCATGGCCAGCCGCGTCCCTGCCGGACCGGTTCGGGTCGGCTTCGCCGCCTGTGGCGCCAGCTCGGGCGTCCGCGGATTGGCGTCCAGCACGATGCTGCTGCTGGCCGAGGCGGTTCGCACGGTCGGCGCGGATCGCGCGGCCGTCCGGCAGTTCCTGGCCGGACCGGGCCGGTCCCGACCGCCGTACGAAGGCGTGACGGGCCCGATTTCGTTCGGCCCGAACCGGTCGATCAACCTGGTCATGACGCGGCTGGATAGTGGGTCCGCCGTGTCCGTCGATTTTCGATGATGAGGCTTTCGTGCTGCTGACGCGACGCCCGCTCACCATTCGTGCCACCCTGACGGCCATCGCGGCCGGCGCGTGCGCCTATGTGGGCATCATCGGCGCCTACATCGGTATTGTCCTGGCCCCCGCCGCCACCGGCCTGCACGATCGGATGGACGCCCTCGAGCAGCAGTTCGGCGCCCTCCAGGATCGTGTGACCATTCTCAAGGACACGCTGCGCCAGGCCGAGCGGGCCAGTGTACTGGCGAGCCTGTCAGCGCAGGACCTGGGTCGGATCCGGGACCTCCGGGCGCGACTCACGCCGGTTGCCGAGATGTCCGCAGGCATGCGGGCCAGCCAGCGGCTCTTCCTGCTGTCGCCGGCCATGCGCGGACTGCTCGCGGATTCGGCCGGCGCCGAGTCGCGGTTCGCCGGCATCCTGCAGGAGGCGCTCGACTACCTCGTGCGCGGCGACGTCGAGGGTGCCCGGCGCCGCCTGGCGGATGCCGGCCAGGCCCGGGACATTCTGATCGCCAACCTCAGCGAAACCCAGCGCCAGGGGCTCGTGGACATGGTGGTGGCCGAACGCCAGCTGGCGGCGCGCGCCACGCAGGTGGGCCGTGTCATCGGTTTCTGGGCCCTGGCGGGCATGGTGCCGATTGCGCTGGTCTTCCTGGCGGTCCGGCGGCGCCTGTTCGTTCCGCTGGCGGCACTGGACCGCGGGCTGGCGCGTGTGGCTACCGGCGACTTCAGCACGGCGCTGCCGGTGCTCCGCGAGGACGAAGTGGGCCGGTTGACGGCGCAGTTCAATCAGACCGTGGCCCTGCTGCAGGCGCGCGCCGACGAGGCGCAGTCGCGCCAGACGACCCTCGCCGAACGCCTCGGACGCCGGAGCGAAACGATCCGGCTGGCCACGCACCGCATCTCGGACATCGCCCTGAGCCCCGCGCCCGACGAGCAGCTGTTCGAGGAGATCCACAAGGTCGTGTCCGGGCTGATTCGTGCCGACAACTTCTACATCGCGCTGCACGACGCCGAACACGGCATGCTCAGCTTCCCATACTACATCGACGAGTTCGACCTGCCTCCAGGGCCGCAGCCGATCGCACGGGGCGTCACCGAGTACGTCCTTCGGACGGGCGAGGCCATCCTCGTGACGCCCGAGGTGTTCGACCGGCTCGTCGAAGCGGGCGAGGTGGAGCGGTTGGGCGCCCCGTCCGTGGACTGGGTGGGTGTGCCGCTGGTGGCGGAGAATCAGACGATTGGCGTGTTCGTCGTCCAGAGTTACCACGAGGGGCAGCGGTACACCCAGGCGGACGTGGAGATCCTGCAGTTCGTCTCCGCGCAGGTAGCCATGGCCGTGGCGCGGCGGCGGGCCGATCAGGCGCTGCGCGAGAGCCAGGACCGGCTGCAGCGGGTCCTCGACGCGGCGCCATTCGGGGCGTTCCTGTACGACCTGCAACCGGACGGGCGCCTGATCTTCACCGCGGCCAACCAGTCCGCCGACCAGATGCTGAACGTCGACTGCGGGCAGTTTGTCGGCCGGACCCTCGAAGAGGCATTTCCGGCTCTGGCGCACACCGCGATCCCGGCCGCCTTTCGCCGGACTGCCGCCGAGGGCGTGCGGTTCGACGTCGACCAGGTGGACTACGACGAGCAGGGTATCCGCGGCGCGTTCGAGACGCATGCCCTGCAGACGGCGCCGAACCGTGTGGCGGTCTTCTTCAAGGACATCACGGAGCGGAAGCGGGTCGAGACGGCCCTGCAGCGCGAACGCGACCTCGTGGCCCGCATCGCCGATACCAGCCCGGTGGGCATCACGGTGCTCGACCGCGAGGGCCGAATCACCTTTGCCAACGGACAGGCGGCACGGACGCTGGGAATCACCCCCGAGGAGCTCAAACAACGCCGGTTCAACACGCCGGACTGGCGGATTACCCAGTACGACGGCAGCCCGTTCCCGGACGACGAACTGCCGTTCCGCCGCGTCATGACGACAGGGCAGCCGGTCTTCAACGTCGGCCACGCCATCGAGTCGTCTGACGGGCGGCGCGTACTCCTCTCGATCAACGGTGCGCCGCTGTTCGACGAACACGGCGCCATCGAGGGCGTGGTCGCTGCCGTCACCGACGTGACCGAGCGCGTGCACCTCGAAGAACAGTTCCGCCAGGCGCAGAAGATGGAGAGCATTGGCCGACTGGCGGGCGGCGTGGCCCACGATTTCAACAACCTGCTGACGGTGATGCTGGGTTTCACCGCGCAGGCGAAATCCACCCTCCAGGACGACGATCCCGCCAAGCTGGACCTGGACGAGGTCGAGAACGCGTGTCATCGGGCGGCCGCGCTCACGCGCCAGTTGCTGGCATTCGCCCGCCGGCAGGTGATCGACCCGCGCGCCCTCGACTTGAACGTCACGACGCAGTCGATGGACAAGATGTTGCGGCGCCTGATTGGCGAGGACATCGAACTGGTGACCGTGCCGGGGGAGGACCTCTGGACGGTATGGGCCGATCCCGGGCAGATACAGCAGGTCCTGGCCAATCTGGTGGTCAACGCGCGCGACGCCATGCCCCAGGGCGGGCGGCTGACCGTCGAAACCCGCAACGTCACCCTCGATGCCGGCTACGCCGCACGACATCCCGACGTCGTGCCGGGGGACTACGTCATGCTGGCCGTCACCGACACCGGCCAGGGCATGGCGCCCGAGGTGGCGGCCCGCGTGTTCGAGCCATTCTTCACCACCAAACGCAGCGGCATCGGCACGGGGCTCGGCCTGGCGACGTGTTACGGCATCGCCACACAGGCGGGCGGATCGATCCGGGTCCGCAGCGAGCCCGGGCACGGCACCACGTTCCAGTTGTACCTGCCGCGGGTGAACCGAACGGCCGACGCCGCCCCGGCGAACCAACCGGAGGCCGCCGTCGGCGGCGTCGAACGTATCCTCCTTGTCGAAGATGAGGACAACGTGCGCAAGATTGCCGCGCGCACGTTGCGGGATGCGGGGTACACGGTCCTGGAGGCCAACAACGGCGAAGACGCCCTGCTCGTGGCTGCCGATCGCCTCGACAGCATCGACCTGGTCGTGACCGACGTCGTCATGCCGCAGATGGGTGGCCGCGATCTGGCGGAGCGTCTGCTGGCACTTCGGCCCGACCTCAAGATCCTGTTCACGTCCGGCTACACCGAGGACGGGATCGTCCATCGCGGCGTCCTGGACCGCGGCGTGTCGTTCCTGCCAAAGCCCTACGATCGTGCGTCTCTCACACGGCGCGTCCGGAGCATGCTCGACGGCACGGTGCCGTAGCCGGACGAAGAAGTCTTGACTTCGGCGCCGGGCCGGGCATACTCACGGAGACGCACCCGCGCGTCCGACATGCCCTCGCCCCCGCACGAGGTTCTCCGATGGCACCCGATCCCTCCCGGGTGGGCCAGCCTGATCCTCACGCCCCGGATCCGGTCGCCCCGTCCGCGGACGACGAACGATTCCGCCTGCTCGCCGATGCCACGTTCGAAGGCATTGCCATTACCGATCAGGGCATTCTGGTCGACTGCAACGAGCAGATGGCGCAGTTGTTCGGCGTGCCGCGCCACCTGCTCATCGGATGCCGCGTCCGCGACTTCATTGCACCGGAGCATGCCGGACTCGTAGCCGACGCCATGCGCTCGGGCCGGCTCGATCCGTACGAACACGACATGCTGAACCCCGTGCGGGGCCGGATCCCCGTCGAAGTGCGCGCGCGCACGGTCCGGATGGGGGGACGCCAGGTCCGCGTGACGGCCGTGCGCGACATGACCGAACGGCGGCTGGCCGAACAGGCGGTCCGCGCCAGCGCGTCCAAACTCGAGAGCATCTTCCGGGCAGTGCCGGCCGGCATCGGCGTGGTTGCCAATCGGGTGTTCACCGAGGTCAACGAACGCCTGTGCCTGATGGTGGGCTACACCCGCGACGAACTGCTCGGCCGCGGCTCGCGGATCCTGTACGCGTCGGATGATGAGTTCGAGAAGGTTGGCCGGGAGAAATACGCCCAGATCAAGGCGCGCGGCACCGGCACGGTCGAGACGCGTTGGGTCCGCAAGGATGGGTCCACCCTTGACGTCCTGCTCAGCTCGTCGCCCATCGATCTCGACGACTGGAGTGCCGGTGTCACCTTCACCGCGCTCGACATCACCGACCGATCCCGTGCGGCGGCCGATCAGGACCGCCTGCGCGAGCAGCTCGTGCAGGCGCAGAAGATGGAATCCATCGGCCGGCTGGCCGGCGGCGTGGCCCACGACTTCAACAACATGCTCCAGGCCATTCTCGGCAACGTCGCCCTGGCCCTCGACGAAGGGGCCGGGTCGCCACAACTGGCCGAGTACCTCGTCGAAATTCAGCAGGCCGCCTCACGGTCCGGAGATCTGACCCGCCAGTTGCTGGCCTTCGCCCGCCGCCAGCCCGTCAGCCCCCGCGTCCTGGATCTCAACGACACGGTCTCCGGCATGCTGAAGATGCTCCAGCGCCTCATTGGCGAGGACATCCAGCTCGTGTGGCAGCCCGGGCCGGGTCTCTGGTCGGTCAAGATCGATCCAGGCCAGATCGATCAGGTGCTCGCCAACCTCACCGTCAACGCCCGCGACGCCATAGCCGGGGTGGGTCGCATCACGATCGAGACGGCCAACGTGACCGTGGACGACGGATTCCCCCACGTCGACCGTGTCCCCGGTGACTACGTGCGCCTGGCCGTGACCGACACGGGCTGCGGCATGGACGCCAACACGATGAGCCACCTCTTCGAGCCGTTCTTCACGACGAAGGCCCCTGGCAGGGGCACCGGCCTCGGCCTGGCCACGGTGTACGGCATCATCCGGCAGAACGGCGGGTTCCTCGACGTGGAGTCGGCGCCGGACCGGGGCACGTCCATGAGCGCCTATCTGCCGCGTTGCGAGATGCTCGTGGCCGCCGCGGGCGCTGACGTCCAGCCGCCGGTGAGCATCGGCTCCGAGACCATCCTGCTGGCCGAGGACGAAGCGCAGGTCCTCGCGCTGGTGCGCAGCGTACTCGTCAGGCACGGCTACACCGTCCTGACCGCGTCCCAGCCCGCCGAGGCGGTGGCCATCGCAGAGGGGTACCCCGGTCCGATTCATCTCCTGGTGACCGATGTCGTCATGCCCGGCATGAACGGGCGGGAACTGCGCTCGCGTATCGAGGTGATCAAGCCGGGTGTGCGGTGCCTGTACGTCTCCGGCTACACCGCGGACGTGATCGCCCACCAGGGCGTGCTCGACGAAGGCGTGCAGTTCCTGCAGAAGCCGTTCTCGATTGCGGCACTGACGCGGCGTATTCGGGACGTGCTCGACGCGACGTGAGGGGGTCCGGTCGATCGTGTTCCCGGCGGAGACGTGGCGTGCGTGTCAGCGCGCCGGAGTACCCGTCACGACCCGCGCCACTTCGTCGCGCAGCGTCTTGGCCGAGTAGGGTTTCTGGATGAAGCCCGCGAAGCCCTCGGCCGCCAGGTCGGTTCCGGGCTCGTGGTTGCGGCTGTAGCCGCTTGACAGGATGACGCGGACGTCCGGCCGGATGGCGCGCAGCGCCCGGAAGACCCCGAACCCGTCCATGTGTGGCATGGAGAGATCCAGGATTACGCACGCCACCTCGTTGGCGTGCGCCGCGAAGACGTCGATGGCCGACAGGCCGCCGTCGGCGTCGAGGACGGCCCACCCGGCCTGCTGCAGCATTCGCCGGCACACGTCCCGCACCATGTCCTCGTCGTCTACCACCAGCACGAATCCCCGGGCCGGCATGCCCGGTGCCTCGTCGGCCGGGTCGCCAGTCCTGGCGGGGCGGGCGCTCGCGGGCAGGGCGACACTCGCCGGGAACAGCACCCGGATACACGACCCCGTGCCGGGTTCGCTGTCCACCATGATCGCGCCACGGTGCCCTCGGACGATGCCGAGTATGGCCGACATGCCCAGACCGCGGCCCATCAGCTTGGTGGTGAAGAACGGATCGAACAGCCGCTGCTGCGTGTGGGCATCCATGCCGCAGCCGGTATCCGAGACTTCCAGGCAGACGAACCGGCCAGACTCGGGGACCTCCTCGACGCGGCTGGCGCGCAGTGCGCCGGCGTCGACGTCCTGCATCCGCGTGGTCAGTGTGATCACGCCGGCGTGATCGCCGATCGCTTCCGCCGCATTCGTGATCAGGTTCATGATGACCTGCTGCACCTGGCCGGCGTCGGCCACGATGGCGTGCAGCGGCTCGCCCAGGTCCAGCGTGAGACGTACCAGTTTCGGGATACACGCCCGGAGCAGGTGCGCGTTCTCGTGCACGATCTCGTTGAGGTCGACCGCACGGACGTCGAAGGCGGCTTTGCCCGAATAGGCCAGCATCTGTCTGGTGAGATCGGTCGCCCGCCGGGCTGCGGTCAGCGAGTGCTCGATGCTCGCGCGGGCCGCGGATACGGGCGAGATCTGCGACAAGGCCAGGTCGAGATTGCCCAGGATGGCCATGAGCAGGTTGTTGAAGTCGTGGGCGATGCCGCCCGCCAGCACGCCAAGGCTCTCGAGTTTCTGGCTGTGCTGCAGCTGGCGTTCGAGTGCCAGCCGTTCTTCCTCGGCCCGCCTGCGGTCCGTCACGTCCTGGATCGTGCCGATCATCTTCCGCGGCTGGCCCGCTGCGTCGAACTCCACCTCCGCCAGGCCGGACACCCATCGTTCGACGCCGTCCCGGGGCCTGACGATGCGGTACTCCCGGTCGAAGCGGTGGCGCCCCCCGATCACGTGCTCCGTGACGTAGCTGAGCATCTCCTCGCGCATGTCGGGCGCCACGCGATCCACCCACTCGCTGAAGAGCTTCGGGTTGCGGTGGTCGAGCCCCAGGATGTCATCGAGGGTCGCGGTGCAGGTCCAGGTGCCGCCCGGAATATCGAACTCGAACGAGCCCAGGCGCCCGGCTTCCTGGGAACGTCCCAGGAAATATTCGCTGCTGCGCAGGGCGTCGTCGGCCAGGCGCCGCGTCGTGACGTCCATCACGAACCCGGTCCAGTTCGTCATACCCGTGAGGTCACGCGACGGATGGGCGTCCACGTGCACCCACCGTGTCCCGCCGCCCACCGTGATGCGTCCCTCCCAGTTGAACGGACGGCCGTGCACGAGGGCATGTTCGTTCAGCTGCTCGAAACTGGACCGGTCCGATGGATGGATGATGTCGATCGTCGCGCGCGCGTCGGCCATGATGGCCTCGCGCGTGAGACCGAGCGTGCTGCAGTAACGGTCGTTCACGTAGACGAACCGGAACCCGCCGTCCGCGGGCTCGACACGGTAGACGCCCAGCGGTACGCTCGACACCAGGTCCTCGTAGAGGCGGCGGCTCTCGAGAATGGCCGCTTCCGCGCGTGTCCGATCCTGGATGTCGGGGTGGGATCCCGGCAGCTGACCCTGCCCGGCGGGGCCGCTGTCGGTACGCGCCCGACGCGTGGCGTCGTTCATGGCTCAGTGTTGATCATCAGCGGGCCCGGGGGGAAGCCAGGGGGGCAGGCGGATGGCGCCGGCCTGGGGGGGAAGTGTAGTGTAGGGACGGTGACCTGCGACTGCCCCGCGCGCTGGCTCGATCCGCTCCCCCTGCCCGGGGGACACGCGTTGCCCGGACGTGTGCTGCCAGGCCCCATGGAGGGGATTACCGCCGGATCCTTCTGCACGGTGATGACCGGTCTGGATCTCGTCTCGGCCTGGGTGACGCCCTTCATCCGCGTATCGGAGGGCATTCTGCGGCCGGCCCGCCGGCGCGACCGGCTGCGCGCCTTCGCCCCGCTGCCCGTCGTCGTGCAGATCATGGGCACAGACATCCCGCTGATGGCGGCGACCGCAGCCCGCCTGGCCTCCGAGCCCGGCGTGATCGGCATCGACCTCAACTGCGCCTGTCCCACACCAGCCGTCGTGGCAAACGGCGGCGGCGGCGGCCGACTGCGCCATCCGCGCTGGATGCGCGATGCCCTCCTGGCGCTGCGGCAGGCGTGCCCGGGCGTGGGGATCAGCGTCAAGGTCCGTGTCGGGCTGGTTTCGGATGACGAACTGCCGGGCATCTGCGAGGCGGTTCGGGCCGGCCAGCCGGACTTCGTGGTTGTGCACTACCGGACCGTGGCGGAACGGTACGGGCCCGCTCCGGACGGGCTGCGCCGGCTCGCGCGGGCCCGCGACCTGCTGGCCGGCGTGCCGCTGTTCGGCAGCGGCGACCTCTATTCCGTCGCGGACGCCGCCAGGATGTACGGCATGACGGGGGTGGATGGCGTGACGCCGGCGCGAGGGCTCGTGGCGAACCCCTGGCTGCTGCGGGACATCGAGGCGGCGTGCCGCGGCGAAGCCGTGCCCGCACGGGCCGAGGCCGAACGGCGTGAGTTCCTGCGCCGCCTGATTGCGGAAGCCGACCGCACGGGAACGTGGCGGCGCGGATTCGTGCTCGAGGTGGCACGGCACCAGTACGGTCGCGCGCACCCGCGATTCGAGCAACTGCTGGCTGCCGGGTCGGCCGGCGCGATGCTTGCCGTACTGGCTGACTGAGGTCAGGGGTTAGGGCTCAGGGGCACTGAACTCCGGCCCCCCGACTGCCTTGCCTACTTACTACTGCCTACTTACTACTGCCTACTGTCCGTCTCCGCTTACACCAGCGTCAGCCCCCATGCCGTCTTCAGGTCGATGATCTCGCCCCGCCGCACCATGGCCCGCGCGTCGGCGAGGGGAACCACATGGACGCGGATGTCTTCGTCGTCATCCGTGTGGACCGGCGGGCCGCCGGGATCCGGTGGCCGCAGGCCCGTGAGCTTGTAAAAGTTCATGACCTCCGTGAGGAAGCCGGGTGACGGGTACCAGGCGCCGACGAACTCCACGACCGACGGGACCAGGCCAATCTCTTCCGCGCATTCGCGCGCAGCCGCGGTGAGCGGCGCTTCGCCGGGGTCGAGCGATCCGGCGGGCAGTTCCCAGATCCAGCGGTCAATCGCGTACCGGTACTGGCGGATCAGGACGACGTGGTTGTCGTCCTGCATGGGAATCATCACCACCGAGCCGCGGTGGCGCACCATGTCGAGCGTCGTCTCGCGGCCATTGGGCAGGCGGACACGATCGGCGGTGACGGTGAAGATTCGTCCCGAGTAGGTGGTGGACTGGGTGAGCAGGGTGGCCGCAGGTTCGGACATGCGGACACTATACATGCGTGGCGTCCGGCTTTAGCCGGACGCGACACCTCAGGGTTTCAGGCGTCCGGGTCCTTGCCGAAGTCTACGTCGTCGGAGAGTTCGTTCCGGTCCCGGGTGCCCTCGTGCGGAAAGTGCTCGGCCAGTTGCTTGCCGGCTTCGGTGATGCCGACGACCAGGCCGCCCGTGAAGTCGCCTGCCTTGAAACGCGCCGACATCGCCGCGGCGACGGCGTCCCAGAACGGCTGGCCGACCCTCGCGTGGATACCTTCGTCACCCAGCACGACGAACGTCCGGCGGGACGGCACCACGAAGAAGAGGACGCCGTTGCGCGCGGCGGTCTGATCCATGCCCATGCGCACGAAGGCCTGTTCGGCCGTGCGCCGCACGTTGCCCCAGAAGAACGTGGACACCGAGACGCGGATCTCGCCCGACGATCGGCCCTCGGCTTCTTCGATGGCCCGTTTGACCGCGTCGGCGTCGATGAGCCGTTTCAGCGTGGACCTGTTCATGACAAACCCGTTCTCTCGCGGTCCGCGTGTGCCGCCAGGCCGCGCCGGCGCGTTACCACGATCCCGACGCCCCGCCGCCGCCCGATCGACCGCCGCCCCCCGAAAAGCCGCCCCCGCCGCCGCGACCGCCGCCCCCGCCGCCGCCGCTCGAGAGGATGCTGAACAGGATGTAGAGGGCGAGGCTGGGGTTCGTGACGAGCAGGATCAGGAAGCCGATCACGAGCGCGCCCAGGACCACCATCTCGAACACGCTCTTGACCCGGCTGGCCGGTCGCTGCGCGCCGTCGCCATCAGGCGCCGTGTCCGCCCCCGGCACAAGGGGCGAGGGGGCCGCGGCCTGGTCGGGGGCGATGGCGCCCCGCAAGGCGTTGATGCCGGCCAGCACGGCGCCGTCGTGGTCACCCGCCCGGATGCGCGGCAGGATTTCCTGATCGAGAATCCGCGACCCGAGGGCGTCGGGAACCTTGTCCTCGAGGCCGTAGCCCACCTCGATCCGCACCTTGCGGTCGTCGGCGAACACGAAGAGGACCAGGCCGTTGTCCAGTTTCTGCCGGCCCACCTTCCAACGCTCGAACGCCTTGATGGTCCAGTCTTCAAGAGGCGTGTCGCCCGTGGTCCGGCCAATCCAGACCAGGATCTGGTTGCCGGTGGCCCGTTCGAAGTCCTCGAGCATCCTGTCCGCCGCCTGCAGGGCCTGCGGGCTGGTGAAGCCGGCCGTGTCCGTGGCCCACCGCGTGGGCGCAGGCGGAATCGGGACCTCATCTGCCCGCGCGGCGGCGGTCAGCGGCAGGAACAGGATGACGAGGGCGAGAAAGACTCGCGTCATGGGCTCCCGGACGTCAGAATTTCACGGGGGGAGCCGTCTCGGCGCCGGCCTGTGCCTTGAAGTAGGGTTTTTCGTTGAACCGGCTGCCGAAGAACCCGGCGATGAACACCGTCGGGAAGCTCATCCGCTTGGTGTTGAACGCCTGCGCCGCTTCGTTGAAACGCTTGCGCTCCACGGTGATGCGGTTCTCGGTTCCTTCGAGCTGAACCTGCAGATCCCGGAAGTTCTGCGTGGCCTTCAGGTCGGGGTATCTCTCGACGACCACCATCAGGCGCGAGAGGGCAGACGACAGGCCGTCTTGCGCCTGCTGGAACTTGGCGAACGCTTCGGGATTATTGGCGAGATCTCCGGCGTTGACCTGGCCCACCTTCGCGCGGGCTTCGGTGACTGCCGTGAACGTATCCTGTTCGAACGCCGCCGCGCCCTTCACGGTCTCCACGAGGTTCGGGATCAGGTCGGCGCGCCGCTGGTAGACGTTCTCCACCTGCGCCCATTGGGCCTGCACGCCCTGATCCAGCGCCACCAGTGAGTTGTACGCCCCGACGCCGAACATCCCGACGATGACCGCCAGCGCCACGATCCCGCCCAGTAGCCACTTGCTCATGTGTCTCTCCTCCTGTCGGGCACCCGCGCGCCACGCGGCGACAGGGCCGCGTCCATGGCGCGAGTACGCGCACCGGATCCAGTATAGCCGTTCGTCACCCGGCGGCCGCAGGCCGCCGGATCGTGAGCACCGTGATGTCGTCCGACCGCGGTGCCGCGCCGACAAACGACTCGACGGCCGCGATGATCCGCTGCGTGAGGGCCTCTGGCGCCAGGCCATGCGCGGCAGAGATAGCCGCGATCAGGCGGTCGTCCTCGAAGAACGAGTCCGCCGTGTCGCGGGCTTCGGTCACCCCATCGGTGTAGACGACGAAACTGTCCTGCGGTTCAAGGGTGAACTCGCGTTCGCCGAACTGCGCGGTGTCGAACAGTCCCAGCGGCATGCCCCCCGGCGGCTCGAACGCCGGCGCGCCGGCCCGCGGCACCCGCACCGGCGGGTTGTGGCCGCCCAGGCCGCATCGCACGAGGCCGGTGCGCGTATCGAGCAGCCCCAGCATCATCGTGACGAACAGCTGGGCGTCGTTCTCGTCGCACAACTGGCGGTTGACGCGCTCCATGATCTCGCGCGGGCTGAGCCCCGGCCTGGCGATGGCCCGCACGAGTGTCCGGGTGACCGCCATGAACAGGCCGGCCGCAATGCCTTTGCCCGACACGTCGGCCACCACGAAACACAGTTCGCCGGGCTGGATCCAGAAGAAGTCGTAGAAGTCGCCGCTGACTTCGCGCGCCGGTTCGAGGCGCGCGAACAGTTCCACGCCTGGCGACGCCTCCGGTGTGGGGAATGCCCGCGGCAGCAGGCCGCTCTGGAGCGCGCGCGCCAGCTCCAGGTCGCGCTGCACCTGCGCCCGCTCGAGGGCCGCTTCGTGGGCGCGGACCCGGACGAGAGCCGTGGCGACGAGGCCGGCGAAGTAGTCGACGAGCTGTTCGTCCCGGGCCGTAAAACTGGCGCGGCCGACGGGGTTGAGGAACTCGATGACGCCGAGGCAGCGATCACCGTCGATGAGCGGCGCGGCGAGCAACGCCCGCGTGGTCCACCCCGTCTGCTTGTCCGCCTGCGAGAAAAAACGTGCGTCCGCGCTGACGTCGTCGACCCGGATGGTCCGGCGTTCGGCGAGGGCGGCCCCGACGACGCCTTTGCCCGGAGGCACGCGCAGGGCGCCCATCTGCGGTGTGCTGTCGCCGTGGGCCGAGTGAATCACGAGGTCCCCGGTGGCCGCGTCGGGCAGGAAGATCGAGCAGGCTTCAGCCCGCATCCACGGGTGCGCGCGCGCCAGAACGGCCAGCAGCAGCCCGTCCATCTCGACTTCGCGCCCGATATCACCAGCCAGCCGCAGCAGCGGACCCAGTTCCCCGACGTCGTCACGTGTGTCGCCGTTCTGCATGGCGCCATTATGGGCCGGGGCGGGCCGCGACGCCATCCGCCGGCCCAGGTCCGGGGACCCGGCGGTATAATCCAGCCGTCATGGCTGACCGCCAGGCCGGAAGCGTCGGCGTTGTGGCCCCCGGGTCGCGCCGCGGCCCGTGCGGCCGGCGCCGTTTTGTCCTGTCAGGCGCCGCGGGGCTGGCCGGGGCCCTCCTCGCGCCGGCATGCGGCAGGGCCGGCCGTGACGCTGCCTCTGCCGGCCCCGCGCCGCCTCCCGTGCGGCTCCTGGGGCGTACAGGCCTTCGGTTGCCGGCCGTCAGCATCGGGTCGGCCCACGATCCTGGATTGGTGCGTGCGGCGCTCGACGCGGGACTGGTCTACGTGCACACGTCGAGTGCCTACGAGGAGCAGAACCACGAACGGATGCTGGGCGAAGCGCTCCGCGGCCGGCCCCGCGAGTCGTTTGTCATCGGCAGCTCGCCGGACCTCCCGTACCGGTTCGAGCGCGGGCAACCGCATTCGGCGGACGTCGGTCGCGCGGTTGATCCCGCGGGCATCGCGGCGTCCCTCGAAGGCAGCCTGACGCGCCTCGGCCTCGACGCCATCGACATCTACTACCTGGCGTCCGTCGGGGAGCGTGCGACCGCGCTGCACGAGCCGTACATCAGGGCGTTCGACGCGCTCAAACGCGCGGGCACGATACGGTTCACCGGGCTCACCACCCACCGCAACGAGCCGGCGGTCATCCGGGCCGCGGTCGAGAGCGGGTTCTGGGACGTCGTGCTGACCTCGTACAACTTCCGGCAGACGCACCGCGGAGAGGTGCGCGCCGCCATGCGCGAGGCGGCCGCGGCCGGCCTGGGCGTGATCGTCATGAAGACCCAGGCTGGCGTGTATTGGGATTCCCTGCGGCTGCGCAAGATCAACATGAAAGCCGCGCTCAAGTGGGCCCTGCAGGACGAGTACGTGCACACGTCCGTCCCCGCCTTCTCGAACCACGACGAACTGCGTGACGACCTGTCCGTGCTGCAGGACCTGACGTTGACGACCGGGGAACTCGACGACCTGGGCCTGGGCGATCGGCTTGGTCTCGCAGGATTGTATTGCCAGCAGTGCGGCGCCTGCCTGGCCCAGTGCCCGAGCCACGCCGACGTGCCCGCCCTCATGCGGGCGCATATGTATGCCGCCGGCTACGGCCAGGCGCCGCGCGCGCGCCGCCTGCTCGACGCGGCCGTCGGACCGCATTTGCCCTGCGAGGACTGCAGCCGGTGCGATGTCCGGTGCGCGCAGGGATTCGACGTGCGTGCCCGGGCCCGGCGCGTGGCGTCGATCGCGCGCGAGGCGTAGGCGCGCGTGCCGGGGGCCGCCCATCCGGGACTGTCTACAAAACGGTAGACACTGTATACGACATAGTATACAATGTCCTCCATGAGCGAGACGTGGGCCCTGCTCATCGACCCCCGTGACGATGTGCCGGTGTACGGCCAGATTGCCGGGCAGATCCGCAGCCGCATCGCCACCGGCGACGTGCCTGCCGGCACGCTCCTGCCGCCGGTCCGCGTGCTCGCCGGCGATCTCGGCGTCAACATGAACACGGTCGCGCGCGCGTACCGCCTGCTCGAGGCGGAGGGGTTTGTCCGCATCCACGAACGGTCGGGCGCCGAGGTCATCGCACCGGCGCGCCCCGGGAGCGATCCGGACCGCGCCAATGGACTGCGGGAGGAACTGGCCACCGTGCTCGCCAGGCTGCGGCAGGCAGGCGTCAGCACGAGCGACGTGCGCCGGTGGGTCGAACGCGAACTGGCGTCGCTGGGCGGCCGGCGGTAGTTGCCCGGCAACAGGGAAAGGGAACGGTCATGGAAGGCGGGTGGGTGTTCGTCGTGATGGCGACCGTCGTGGTGCTCGCAGGGGGCATGATGCTGCTGAGTCCCTACATTGCGCGCAGGGGCCTGCTGTTCGGCGTCTACGTGGGTGAACAGACGTGGAGCGACGACCCGGCGCGCCGGCTGGTGCGCGGCTATACCGTCGGCGGCCTGGCCTGGATGGCGCTCTGCCTGGCTGTCGGGTCGGGCGCGGCCGCCAGCCGCCTCGTGCCGCCCCAGGCCGTCGCCGCGGCGCTGCCGCTGCTCACTCTGGCGGGATTTGTGGGCCTCTACCTGCGCGCCCACTTCGCCGCCCGCGGCCTGTCGGTGCCCGGTGGCCCGGTCCCCTCAGCGGCGGTCCTGCTGCCCGTCGGCGACGTCAGCACGGTCCTGCCGCTTGTCGCCATCGCCATCGGCACGGCATGCGGCCTGGCCGCCACGGTCTATGCCTGGACGCACTACGCCCAGTTGCCCGACACGGTACCCACGCATTTCGGCGTGTCGGGCGCCCCGGACGCCTGGCGCCCGAAGAGCGTGTGGACGGTCATGCTGCTGCCGCTCATGACGCTGCTTCTGGGGATCGGCCTGGGCGTCATGGCCTGGCTCACCGCCCGGGCCAAACGCGCGATCCGGTATCCGTCCGCGGCCGTGTCGGCGGAGGCGCAATTCCAGTTCCGGCGCGCGATGACACGCTACCTCAGCACGATGGCCATCGCCGTCTCCGGTCTGTTGACCACCATCGCCGTGGGGTCCGTCAACGTCGGGCTGGGCCTCTCCGACAGACTGCCCGGCATCATCTGGTTCTTTACCGGTCTCGTGTTGCTGCTGGGCCTGGGCGGCAGCCTGTACATCGCCGTCCGCTACGGCCAGGGCGGCGCCCGGCTGGAGCGCGGGGCGGGCAACGCGCCACTCACCAACGGCCTGGCGGACAACCGGTACTGGGTACTGGGCTCGTTCTACGTCAATCACGAGGATCCGGCCATCCTGGTGGAACACCGGTTCGGCCTGGGCTATACGCTCAATCTCGGCAACTGGAAGGCGGTCACGTTTTTCGTGGCCTTCATCGGCCTCCTGATGACGATGATCGTCATCGCGCTGGTGACCAACTGATCAGCCGTCGCGCATCGGGAGCGGGAGTATTGTATGCATTCGGCGAAACAACTCGTGTGTGTGGGGATGGTGCTGGCAGCACTGCCCGTGGCCGCCTCGTCGATCGCGGCGCAGCCAGGGCTCAACGGTCGTTCACAGGCCAGCCCCTCCGGAGGCAGCGTCGCCCCCCAGGCCGTGCCGTACACGGTCAGTGACGTGACGTTTCCGAGCGGCGCCGTCACGGTGGCCGGGACGTTGACCATTCCCAGGGCGGAAGGACGGGTGCCTGCCGTCGTGCTGATCTCCGGCAGCGGCGCGCAGGATCGTGACGAGACCGTCGCGGGTTTCAAGATCTTCGCCGTGCTGGCCGACCACCTCACGCGGCAGGGCATCGCCGTCCTGCGGACCGACGACCGCGGCGTGGGCGGGACGACGGGCAGTACGGCGTTGTCCACCTCCGACGACTTCGCCGGCGATGCGCTTGCGGCCGTGGCGTATCTCACGTCGCGATCCGAGATCGACGCGACCAGGATCGGCCTCTGCGGTCACAGCGAAGGGGGCATCGTTGCGCCCCTCGCGGCCTCCCGTTCAACCGATGTCGCGTTCATCGTCCTGCTGGCCGGGCCCGCGCTGAGCGGGGAGCACATCATGCTGGCCCAGGCCGAAGCCATCGGCCGGGCCCAGGGCGCGCCGGCCGCGGCGATTGAGAAGAATGCCGCCATGCAGAAGCGGATCTTCGCGGCGGTCCGGGGCGGAACGATGCCCGCCCTGCGGGCGGAGCTGCGGCAGGAAGGGCTGGCGCAGATCGCCGCGCTGCCCGAAGCGCAGCGGACGGCGGTGGGCGATCCGGGAGCCTACATCGATCGGGTACTCGACGCCCAGTTGAAGGCGGTGAGCAGCCCGTGGTTCCGCTACTTCCTGGACTACGATCCCGTTCCCGCCCTTGAAGCGGTGCGATGCCCCGTGCTGGCGATCTACGGTGAGAAGGATCTGCAGGTCGTCCCCCTCGCCGGGAACCGGAGCGCGCTCGAGGCGGCGATGGCCCGCGGCGGCAATCGCAACCTGACCGTCACCGTCGTGCCGGCGGCCAATCACCTGTTCCAGGCGGCGAAGGCCGGCGTCCCGGGCGAATACGCGTTGCTCGAAAAGGCCTTCGCGCCGGGCTTCCTCGACACGCTGACCGCATGGATCCAGGCGAGGGCGCTACGGCGGTGAACCCCAGGCACCGTCAACTCACGGGCATGTCGCGAACGCCTGCATATCGGTCGCGGCAGGCATCGACTGCCCGAGTGGGTTCATGTAACTCTTGACCGCACCGGTTGCGGTATCGGTCACGGTGACTTTGTACTCGATGCTGGTGGTTGCGCCGGCGAACACCCAGTACCGCTGGTTGGTCGAGCAGCCGTCGAGCACCTTGACGAGCAGTTCGACATTGTTGGGGCTGAAGAACCAGAAATTCCCCACTTCGTCCGTGTCCTTCACGGCCGTGCCCGTGCCGCCCTGCGTCCCGTTGTGCCACGTGGTCGTGACCTGGTACCGGCCGTTCTGCAGGCACAGCGCCGTGGAGGACGGCGTGCACGGCGTGGGCGCGGCCACGGCAGTGTTGGCCGCCGGTGTCGTCTTTGTGCTGTCGTCGCCGTTGACGATCCCGCTCGCGCGCAGGGTATTGACGATGTCGCCGCTCGTGTTGGTGTAGAGCAGCGTCGTGTCGAAGGTGAAGGACCCGCCGGCCGGTACCTTGTTGGTCTGCTTGGCGTGAATGATGTCGTTGGCCGAGTAGTGGAACGGGGAGACCTTGGAGTTGCCTTTGGTCAGGAACTCGAACAGCAGTTCGTCGATCACGCCGCCGTACGTGCCGCCGGTCTCGGTCACCGTGACCCGTGCCTGAACCTTCTTTTGAACGGGGCCCCTGTAATCCGTGTTGAAACCCGCGGGGGCTGCAACCGGTGTGATGCCGAGGATCTGGACGGCGAACGTGAACGCTGCTGGCCGGGGTGTCGGCTGCGTCGGCGAGCCGGACCCGGACCCGGAGGACCCGCCGCCGCATGCCCAGGCAATCGCTGCCGTGGTGGCCGCGACCAACAACGACGACCGTACAAGGCGCCAACTCTGCATGGCCTGCTCCTTCGTGGTGACGGGAGCCGCGGGGGCAGTCGGCTGACCAGATTCCGGCCCATTATGCCCGAGCCCGTTCTGCCGGGGAAGCCGGCGCTGGAGGAGCCTTGTGGCGGACGAACGGCGGTGAACTCACTTCACGGGCGTGATGCTGCCGGGCGCGACCGGCGTCGGGCTGACTCGCCCGTGGTTGCCCGTTGTGCCCGCGACGAGTGCTTCGCGCGTGACGATCGACGGGTGGTGCATCAGTTCGAAGGCATGCCGGTTGTCGACGATGCCCAGGCGCTGGAGGCTGGCCTTGCCCGTCACCGGGTCGGTGCCCATGAAGCTGTTCCAGACGATGAAGAAGGAGCTGCGGGGCAAGGCGGCGGCGCTGCGTTCCGCGTAGATGAGGTTGTCGAAGGTGCCGTCGCGCCCCGTGCGGCCCGGGCCCGCCTGGGGGATGCCGTACACCTTCGGGTAGCGGGCGAACAGCGCGTTGGCGTCCCAGCCCAGTTCCCAGGTGTTGCTGTAGAGGTTGTGCCCCATGACGTCGACCATGTCATCGCCGGGGTAGTAGTAGTCGGCCGCGCTCGACGCGCCGCCCGGCGCCGACGGCGCGTGGGTGCCCGCATCGCCTTCGTAGACCCAGATGAGATTGTTCAGGCCGCGGGTGCGGGTGAAGTAGTCGAAGAAGAACGTCCACAGCGCCACGTACTCGGCGCGTTCGCGGTGTCCCCACCAGAACCACCCGCCGTTCATTTCCGAGCACGGCCGGAACATCACCACGACGCCCCGCGCCTGCAGGCGCGCCAGCGAGTCGCCGACGGTGTGCATCCAGCCCATCAGCGTGTCGTGGGCCGCCTGATTGCCGGCGCGCGACGCCGGGGCGGAACGCGACGGGTCTAACAGTCCTGGTATGTCAACGCCGGAATTGTTGCCCGCGTTCAGTTGCACCCAGGGGTTGTAGACCGCCCACTTCATGAGGACGAGGCCGCCCGATTCCCCATACGCGGCCGCGCGGCGTTCGGCCTCGGCCACTTGCAGCGGAATACCCAGGCGATCGTACGGCGACTCGATGGCCATCGAGAGGATGGCCGGCCACCGGCCGGTGGCGCTGCCGAGCCCGTCGATCATGGCGTCGTATTCGGCCGGGGTGCCCAGATCCGAGACCGTCTGCCCGACCGCGAGGTGTGCGCCTGGCGCACGGGAGGGGAGCAACGCCAGCCAGCGCAGCACAGCACGGGCTTCCGCATTCATGGCCGGGTTGGCCGGCTTGCCCGGAAACGACGCGGCCGCGTGTGGGTTGGTCGCGGCCCAGTACTCCTCGGCGTTGCTGAACCCGTCGTGATCGGGATCCTCGTCCGCGTCGACTGCCAGCGGCGAGAGTCCGTGGTTGTGTTCCCACGTGTCCGGCAAACCGTCTCCGTCGGTGTCCGCGCTGGCGGGGTCCGTCCCCAGGGCCGCCTCGTCGCGGTCCATCGTCGCATCGCCATCCGTGTCCGCATCCAGTGTCAGGCCATCCAGGAAATACGCCGGCAGGAGGCGGGGAACAGCGGCCGCGGACCCGCGGGCCAGTTGCTGGACTTCGATCCTGATTGCTGCTGACTGGAGCGTGTCCTCCCACGACACCACCGACCCGCCGGACACCTCGACCCACTGGCGGGCTTCCAGAACAACACGTTCGGCCAGCAGGACGTCAGGACGTTGCCCGCTGCTGTCCGCATACCGCAGGAAGACGCGCACGCTCGCGAAGTCGTCGAGCCAGACCCAGAGGCGGCAGACGCGGCGACGGTCGGTCCCCTCGGCCCTGAGCGCCGCCAGGACGTTCTGGCTGAGGCCGTCGGATGCGGAGGCGCGGCCCGAGACGTGGACCGACCAGATGCCGGTCCTGGCGCGGAGGGTCGACGACCGGACCGCCAGGCCAGACGAGGTGCTGCCCTGGACTGTCCAGCCGCTTGGCACGCTGTCGGATCCCCGGTTCGATTCGAACGATCCGTTGGTGACAATCTCCGCGGCCTGAGCGTGGGGCGCCGCGATGAGCACCATCACCGCCAGGCCCCATGTCTTCAGTCCCGGGAACGCAGTTCTCATCGCCAGCATCCCTTTCGTTCTGGCTGATTGGACCGCGGCCGTTGTGAAAAGGTTAGATGGGTCCATGGCCGGTTCCGCTTGCAAGGACCGATCCCGGCTTCACGGTCATCTGGTCACGAGGCGCCCTGGGGCCAGGCGCTTCAGCATGCCGACGGTGGCGTCGACCAGCGTGTCGGCGGCTCCGGGTGCGTACGGGCTCCGGTCCACCTCGTAGCCGCCTTCGGCGTACTGGGATGTAGCCGGCAGGTACCCGCCCCAGGCGTGACAGATCGTGGCGACGAAGGTGTGGGTGAACGGAGAGGCGGCCTTGACGGCCAGGCCGATCTGCGTCGAGGCTTCGCACTCGAAGGCCGCGACACCGATGTCGCCGATCGCGGCGGTGACGACGCGGAGCGGCCGCGTGCCCCCGTGTTTGCGCGGCAACTGGACGTCCGACGCCTCGAACCGGAACGGCACGGGCCCGGCGATCGGGGTGGCGCCGTGCACGGCGTCCACGACGCTGTTGCCCAGCGCCTCTCCGAGGCGAACGGTCTCGGGGACGGCGCCACCCGGCGCCGCGAAGGTATCGACGACCCGTTCAGGATCCACGTCAGCCGACGCCCCGGCGAACGCCGCAACCATGACCTGTCCTCCGAGCCGGCTTTCGGCGCGCTGCTCCGCGATGCCAAGGACGTCGCCGCTGACGAGGCGGTTGGGCGAGCGCAGCGAGCGCGAATGGCACGCGTAGCTGAAGAGCACGGCGAGCAGGCCGCCACCCTCCCGATCGATCCGGAGCGCGAGCAGTTCCGGATCCGAGATGCCCGATGGGTTGGGCAACATCTCCACACGGCCGTCCGGGAGGATCGTCCGGCGGCTCATGCCGACGCGCGACGTGCTGCGCCCGACGCTGATCCGGACCGGACCCAGGGCGCGAAGGGCGCGGTCCGCGACGGTGACCAGCTTTTCCGCCAGCGTTTCCGTGTAGGGCGCGTTGCCGGGATGAGGATATTCGCGATTCAGCGAGAGCTGCGGCCCGCTGTGCGTGTGAATGGCGCACAACAGGATCTCTTCGGGCCGGAGGCCGAGTCGTTGGGCGATGATGTGCTGGAAGTACGGCCCGATACTGAACGACGCCAGGTCGGCCGAGACCAGCACGAACCGTCGGGACCCGCTGGCGAAGGCGATTGCCCGCGCGAAGAGCCGGTCGTGAACGCCTTCGCTGATCCGATGTTCGGGATTCAGGTACCCTTGCAGCGCAACGGGTCCCTCCGGGGTGATGTCGATGCGCGCGACGCCCGCGCGCAAGGCCGGCGCGCCCTGGCCGGATGCGGCAGCGTGGTGTTCCGCCGGCGGCAGGACGGTGGCCGCCAGAGGCAGGAAGCAAGAAGCAAGGAGCAAGGCGCAGGAAGCAGCCCCGCGGCGCCGATGGCCGATAGCCGACCGCCGATGGCCGATAGCCGCCAGAGCGACGACCAACGCGGTTGATGTGCGTCGGACCTGTTGGCACACTCGCATTTCTCACCTCATCTGCGTGGTCGGGCTCCCGCACGCCGTCAGCCTCGCCAACGACCTGCACTCACTGGATTAGACACCGGATCCGGGGCGAGGTGGCTCGGGCTGGTGTGCTCGGGCTGGTGGCGGTACGGCGCGGCAGCGGCTACAATCCACACGCCGCTGGTACGGCAGGAGGCAGCATGCGCTCACGTGACTTCCGCAGGGCTCTGTGTCTGTGTTCGATGCTCTCGTTCGGTGCGGCCCTGCTGGCGGTCCCGGCCTCGTTGGCGGCAGGCCCCCCGCAGAAGCCGGCGAAACGTCCCGCGCTGCGATTCGAAGTGTCCTTCCCGGCGGCGGCGCACGCGGAGCCGGTGACCGGCCGCGTCTACGTCATGATCGCGCGGACCGGCGAGCGCGAGCCCCGCCTGCAGATCGGCCGCACGGGCACGCCGTTCTTCGGCCGCGACGTCGAGCGGCTGGCGCCGGGAGCGGCTGCCGTCATCGACGACACCGACCTGGGCACACCGGTCGCCAGTCTGCGGGACATCCCGGCCGGCGACTACGTCGTGCAGGCGATGGTCAACGTGTACTCCGAGTTCAGGCGTGCCGACGGTCACGTCGTGTGGATGCACGACGATCAGTGGGAGGGCCAGCGCTGGAACGTCTCGCCGGGCAACTTGCACAGCGCGCCGATGACCGTGCGGCTCGATCCCGCCGCGGGCGGCGTGGTGAAACTGGTTGCCGACCGGGTCATCCCACCGCTCGAGCCGCCGGCCGACACGCCGTGGGTGAAACGGTTCAAATTCCAGAGCCCGATGCTCACGAAGTTCTGGGGACGGCCGGTGTATCTCGGCGCCACCGTCCTGCTGCCGCGGGACTACGACCGCGAGACGATGAGCTATCCCGTGCTGTACGATCAGGGGCATTTTTCGACCGGCGCGCCGCTGCGGTTCGACCCCGCGTTTACGCCGACCGAACGCCAGCCGTACAACATCGCGATCGACTGGGTGCGGCCCGATTTCCCGAAGATGGTCGTGGTGACGTTCCAGCACCCGACGCCGTATTTCGATGATTCGTACGCCGTGAACTCGGTCAACGTCGGTCCCTACGGCGACGCGATCATGCAGGAGCTGATTCCCGAGGTGGAGAAGCGGTTCCGCGTGATGCGCGAGCCGTACGCCCGCGTGTTGTCGGGCGGGTCCACCGGCGGCTGGGAGTCGCTCGCGCTGCAGATCTTCCACCCCGACTTCTTCGGGGGCACGTGGTCGTACTGCCCCGATTCGGTGACCTTCACCGACGTCGAAGGCATCAACATCTACAAAGACACCAACGCGTACTTCAAGATGCACGCGAACGGGTGGCTGAAAGTCCCCACGATCAACAGCCGCGAGGTGAACGGCCAGGTGCGCCAGACCTCCGAGCAGCGCAACCACTTCGAGCTGGTGAACGGCACGAAAGGACGGTCGGGTGAACAGCTCGACATCTGGTCGGCTGTCTACGGACCGCTTGGTGCCGACGGGTATTTCAAGCCGCTCTTCGACAAACGTACCGGCGACATCGATCCGGCGGTGGCGGAGCACTGGAAAGAACACTACGACCTGCTCCACTACCTGCGGCGCAACTGGCCGACCGTCGGGCCGAAACTCGTGGACAAGATCCACGTCTACACCGGCACGGCCGACACCTACTTCCTGAACAACTCGACGCGCGAGCTGCAGGAGTGGATGAAGACCACCGCCAACCCCCACTACGAGGGGTTCTTCCTGTACGGCGATGGCAAACCGCACTGCTGGAGCGGTCCCGTGACGCAAGGCGAGCGGCTGAAGGAGATGGCGCAGCACATCATGGCGCACAAGCCCGACTGGGCCACCGCGCCGTGGTGGCCGAGGTAAGCAAGAAGCAGGAAGCAGGAAGTAGGAAGTAGGAAGTAGGAAGTAGGAAGTAGGCAGTAGGCAGTAGCCGAAAGCCGAAAGCCGAAAGCCGAAAGCCGCAGGCCGCAAGCCGTAAGCCGCAGGCCTTTGAATGTCGAGGGAGGTCGTGATGGGGCGTCGGGTCTGGATCGTTCTGGTGGTCATGCTGGCGTGGGTCGCGCCAGTGTCCGCACAGCCGCTTGTATCGTCGAACCGGATTGATGCCATCACGCCGATGGCGCCGGAGCACGCGGCGTACGGCAGCCTGCCCGTCGGCGTACGGACGATCACGGCCACCGATCGGGGCCGGGCCGACGTGCTGCGGACAAAGGCCGGCGAGAGCGTTGCGCGGTACGACCGGACATTGACCCTCGAGATCTGGTATCCGGCCGTCCTCGCGCCGGGCCAGGCGCCGGGCGCCGAGTACCGCGTGATCCTGCGCGACCCCTCGCGGGTGGCGACACTCGTCGGCCGTGCCGTCCGGGATGCCGCGCCCGCCGCCGTTCCCGGCGGGTACCCGCTTGTGATCCTCTCCCACGGCTACCCGGGCAACCGGCACCTGCTCGGCCACCTCGGCGAGAACCTGGCGTCGAAGGGCTTCGTGGTGGCGTCGATCGATCACGCCGAGAGCACCTACGACGACCAGAAGGCGTTTGCGAGCACGCTGTACCACCGTCCCTACGATCAGCTGTTCGTGCTGGACGAGATCGATCGCCGGTCCCGGGCGGGTGACGGCGGGTTCCTGGCCGGCCTCGCCGACGCGTCACGCACGGCCATCGTCGGCTACTCGATGGGCGGGTACGGCCTCCTCAACGTGCTGGGCGCGGGCTTTGCGGACGCCAGCGTGACCTCGCCAGCCGCGCCACCGAACCGTCTGCTGTTCGAGCGGGCCGCATCGAATCCCGCGTTTCCCAAGCAGGCCGATCCGCGGATCAAGGCGGCCATCGCCCTCGCGCCGTGGGGGATGTCGGGCGGCGCCTGGACCGCCGACAGCCTGCGGGCCATCACCACGCCGACGTTGTTTGTCGCCGGCAGCGGCGATGACGTCTCCGGGTACGAGAAGGGGACACGCGCCGTGTTCCTGGGCGCGACAGGAGCGGACAGGTACCTGCTGACGTTCCTGAACGGGTCGCACAATGTGGCCGCCCCGATGCCAGCGCCGTCCGAAGCCTACGCCTTCTCGGAGTCGCTCAGGCTGTTCCCGTTCATGCACTATGCGGACGGCGTGTGGGACTCGGTGCGGTCCAACAACATCCTGCAGCACTTCGCGACGGTGTTCCTCTCCGTCCACCTCAAGGGGGATCGGGACGCGCAGGCGTTTCTCGACGTCATCCCGAACGGCCGCGACGGCGTCCACGCCCTCGATCGCGATGGCGTTGCGATGCCCAGGCACACGTATTGGAGGGGGTTCAAGCCGCGCACCGCGACGGGCCTGACGCTCGAGCGGCTTCTGCCCGGCAGGTAGTACGTAGCCCCGGGGCTTCAGCCCCGGGGTGCCCGGTCCGGGGTCCCTCGCATCACTCCCGGCGTTCGACCTGCGCCCCCAGCGCCCGCAGGTTCTCGACCACGCGGGCGTAGCCGCGTTCGACGGTCTCGAGCGGGCGCACGCCGCTTTCGCCGTCCGCCGCGAGGGCGGCCGCGATCAGGGCCATGCCCGATCGCAGATCGCGCCCGTCGAGCAGGCGTCCCCGCAACGGCGTCGGGCCCGTGATGATGATGCGGTGAGGATCGCAGAGGAAGAAGTCGGCGCCCATGCCGCTGAGCTGCTCGAGGGCGAACAGCCGCAGTTCGTACATCCAGTCGTGAATCAGCGTGCGGCCTGCGGCCTGCGTGGCCAGCACGGCAAAGAGGCTGACGAAGTCGCTCGGAAACCCCGGCCAGAGTCCGGTGGCCACGCGGCCGATGCCGACCGGCGTCGACGGTTCGACCCGCAGCACGTCCCCGTCCTGCTGGCACTGCACCCGCATCCGCTGAAGCACGGCCGTCACGGGCTCGAGGTCCTCGGGGCGCGCCCCCGCCACCTCCACCGTGCCGCCGGTGACGGCTGCCACAACGGCCCAGCTGCCCGCCTCCAGATAATCGCCGTGCAGGCGGTGTGTGGCGCCGCCCAACCGGGTGCCGCCGTGGACGCGAATCGTCGAGGATCCCGCGCCCTCGACCTCGGCACCCAGGCTGGTCAGGAACCGGCAGACCTCGACGACGTGCGGTTCGCACGCCGCATGCCGCAGTTCGGTGACGCCGGGCGCGGCGGCAGCCGCCAGCAGCGCGGTCTCGGTTCCCGTCACGGAGGCTTCTTCCAGGTAGATCGACACCGGCCTCAGGCCATCCGGCGCCTCCAGCACGTGACCGGGAGCGTCGATGACGCGCGCCCCCATGGCCGTCAGGGCCTGCACGTGCGTGGACAACGTGCGCCGTGTGGGAAAGTCGCCGCCGGGGGCGGCCAGGCGCGCCCGGCCCCGCCGCGCGAGCAGGGGCCCCAGCAGCAGGACCGATCCGCGGAGACGGCCCACCAGCGTGGGGTCCGGATCGTCTTTCGTCAGGCGCTCGCAGCGGATCCGCAGCGTCGAGGTGCCCACGCCTTCCACCTCCGCGCCGAGGTCGGCGAGCAATGAGGCCATCACCTCCACGTCCCGGATACGGGGCATGTTGGTGAGTTCGCACGGGCGGTCCGTCAGCAGGCAGGCGGCAAGCAGCGGCAACGCCGCGTTCTTGTTGCCATCGACGGTCAGGCGCCCTTCGAGGGGCCGGCCGCCCTGGATCATCAGCGTCGACACGATCGGGTCCTCGCGATCCGGGTCAGAACTCACCCATGTACACGATTTCTTCGCGCAGCCACACACCGAACTGCTGATGGACGGCGCGGCGGCACACGTCGATCAGCGCGCGGACGTCAGCCGCGGTCGCACCACCTTCGTTCACCACGAAGTTGGCGTGAACCGGGCTCACGCGGGCCGCGCCGATGGCGTGCCCCTTGAGCCCCGCGCGGTCGATCAGCGCCCCCGCCGACCAGGGGACACCGTCGGGCACGGCGTCCCGGCCGGGCACGGGGTTCTGGAACACACAACCCGCGCTGGGCATACGGAGCGGTTGCGTGGCCTTGCGGTGCTCGAGCGAGGCGCGGGCCGTTACACGCAATTGCTCCGGCTGGTAACCGGGCGCGAGCACGAACGTGGCCCAGATGGCGATCTCGCCGGACGACTGCAGCCGGCTGGCGTCGTACGCGAAGCCCATCTCGGCGGCCGCTCGCACCTCGACGCGGCCGTCGGGCGTGACCACGCCGACGTCACGGATCAGTTCGCCGATCAGGCGTCCCGCCCAGTGTGCGTTGCCGCAGACGGCCCCCCCCACGGTTCCCGGCGTGCCGGCCCACGCGGCCAGCCCGCCCAGGCCTTCGTGGACGGTCCATCGAACAAGGCCGTTGATCGTGGTACCCGCATCGGCCCGCACCAGATCCGGCGCGACGCGGTCGATGCCACCCGCGCGCGGACGCAGCACGAGGCCGCGCACGCCCCGGTCACCCACCAGGAGGTTGGACCCGCCGCCCATCACGGTGACAGGCAGACCATCCGCCGCGGCGGCCTGAACGGCCGTTGCCACGTCGCCGGCCGTGAAGGCCTCGACGCACCAGTCGGCCGGCCCGCCGATGCGGAACGTCGTCAACGGCGCGAGGCTGCGATCCGGCTGGAGGCGGCCCGGTGCAAAGGCGGCGGACAACGCGCGGGGCATCGTGGACACGGTGCAGCCAGTCTACTCCGGGCGCGCGGCTACGGTTCCTGGACCAGCGCCTTGGACACGCCGCGGGTTTCGCCGCAGTAACTCACGAACGGCGCCAGCCGGCGATGCGTAAACGCGACCATGTGGGGGAACTGCGACGTGGTGACGAAGGTGCACAGGACGCCGGTGCCCATCAGGCGGTCCACCGACGCGACGAGCAGCGGCAGCATCAGTCCCCAGCGTTGCAGGTCGGCCCGCACGAAACACGACGTGTAGCGCACGAGGTTGGGAGGCACCCGGTGCGTGATGACCCAGCCGACGACCGCGCCTTGTTTGCGCAGGCCGACGCTCGAGACAGCGTCGACGTGTTCGCCGCAGCTCCACGGCTCGAGGATCTGCGGAATCCATGGCGCGGCTTCCTGCGATCGCCTCAGCGCGTCGTATTCATCACGAGGCAGGTCGGCCCAGGGGAAGATCGTGCAGGTGGCGGGCAGGACGGCCCGGCGGTACCAGTCGGTGCGCGAGATCTCTTCGGGCGTGGCTTGCGCGACAATCTTGCGCAGTTCGGGGGCCGAGAACCCCCGCTTCTGGAAGACCCGTTCGAGGGCGTCGATCCCGGGTTTCCCAGCCATGTACACCCCGGTCAGCTCGGCTACGCCCAGCCGGGCGAGATCCGACTCGATCCCGGCGAGCAGGGCCGTTGCGATGCCGAGACCGCGTTTCTCGGCTGTGACGAACACCGAGAGCAGTTCGGCGGAAGGCCGTTCGGCCGTTGGCAACTCGGCCACCACCAGGCCGGCCGGCACCCCGCCGGCCCGCGCGACACGCGCCACGGGCCGGCAGCCGCTGGCGTCGGCCAGACCCGTCCCCAGCAGTCGCAGCAGCGGCCGGTACATCGGAAAGGTCATGCTGTCCCACTCGTCGCCGAGGGGGGCCGTGACGGCTTCAATGGCGAATTCGGACACGCGCGTCATCCTCAGAACGGCTATCGGCCATCGGCTATCGGCCATCGGTCACCGGTCATGTGTTCGCGATGGCACACGGGCCGCCCCATCAGGTTCCGGGCCGCGGCGAACGGATCATCACACACGCGAAGTCGCGCACCGTGTCGACGTCGACAATCTCATCGAGCGGCAGGCTCAGGCCCCCGCGCGTTTCGACCTCGACCACGAGGCTCATGCGTCCGGCCGAATCGATGGGCAGGTCGGCCATCTTCATCTCCGGCGTGATCGGGATCTTCGCGAGGTCGGCCGGCAGCAGGCCGGCCACGGCCAGGCCCTGCACGGACTCGGTGAACAACTCGTGGGCCTGCTCCATGGTCATGACGTACCCTCTCCCGCCGGAGAACTGTGCAGGGCCCCTTCCAGGAACAGGTTGCGGCACAGCTGTCGTTGCACCTTGCCGCTGGTCGTCCGCGGGATGGATCCCGGCGGCACCAGCTCCACATGATCCACCTGCAGGCCGACGTCGGCCAGGATCCGGGCTCGAATCGACGCGATCAGCTGGTCGGCGGCCTCGGCCCGGCAGCGTGTTTCGGCGACGATCACGATTTCTTCGCGCGCGAGGTCGAGACGCACGCACGAAAACGCGGCCGCGCGCGAGACGTCGGCGCCGGGCGCCGACTGGGCGGCGAACTCCATGTCCTGGGGCGCCACGTTGAGCCCGGTCCTGATGATGACGTCCTTGGCGCGGCCCGTGATGAACAGGTCGCCGTCGTGCAGGAAGCCGAGGTCGCCCGTATCGAGCCACCCGTCAGCGTCGGCGCCTCCGTCGCTGCTGTCGAGGCGGAAGTACCGCGGCATGACGCTCGGTCCCCGCATCAGGACCCGGCCGACGCGGTAGCTCTCGAGTGGCGCGCCGGTCTCGTCGCCAATGCGGATCTCCATGGTGTCGAGCGGCTGGCCGTTGGCCACCAGTGCCAGCGCGGTGCCCGCGCCGGGAGGCGCGGGTTCGACGGCCTGCCGCTCACGGAGCGCGGCGGCGTCCACCCACAGCGTGCGCCACGTCTCGTCGGCGGGGGCGGCGCTCACGCACAGCGTCGCCTCCGCGAGGCCGTACACCGGATGCAGCGTTTCGTCGGGCAGTCCTTTCGGCCGGAACCGCTCTTCGAAACGTACGAGGTGGCCCTGGAACACCGGTTCCGCCCCGACCCACGCGTATCGCCAGGTCGAGAGGTCCAGGCCCTCGAGCCGGTGATCCGAGACGAGGCGCCCGAGGATGTCGAACGCGAAGGTTGGCGCCGGCGACACCGTGGCGCGGAAGTCGGAGATCAGGCGCAGCCAGCTCGCCGGATTGCGGATGAATTTCTCGGGCGACGAGAGCACGAGGCCCGACCCCCAGAGGAACGGGACGCACAGCGCGCCGACAAACCCCATGTCGTGGTAGACCGGCAGCCAGCTGACGAGCGTGTCGTCGGGGCCCGTGCGCGCCCTCCGCCCGATCTCCCGCACGTTCGAGACGATCTGTTCGTGGCGCACCGGCACGCCTCGCGGAATGCCGGTGCTGCCCGAGGTGAACTGCACGAGCGCGAGATCCACAGGCGTCGGGTGGCCGTCGTCGCGCGTGCCGCCGCGGAACGTGTCGATCGCCGACTCGCGGATCATGTGCGCGCCGGCGGAACCGCCCGCCGCCGCCACGAGCGCCAGGGCGTCGTCGGTGCCGACCACGACACGGGGTGCCGCCACCTCCATCACCGACGCGATGCGCCGCAGCAGCAGTTCGCCGCGGCGTTTGGATCCGGCCGACGCCAGCGGCACGAGCGCGGCGCGGCACATCCAGGCGCCGAACATGGTTTCCAGAAAGGTCCGCCCGTTCGGCAGGAACGCTGCCACCCGGTCGCCGGGCTCGACGCCCAGACCGCGAAACGCCGCGGCCACCTCGGCGCCCCGCTGCAGCAGTTCTTCCCGCGACAGGACCTCGGCCGTTTCGGTGTTCGCGCCGATCAGATGAATAGGCCCGATGTTCGGATTGGCCAGCACGGCCTGCAGTACGGTCTCGGTCACACGAAGTCCCCTCGATGGCCGCGAGTGTATGAGGCGGGCGAACGGCCTGTCAACGTGGGGCCGCGCCCCGCACGCGCGAACGCGCCGGGATCGCCCGGGAGTGGTAACCTGAGGAATGAGAAGTAACGTCGGCGGCGCGGCGCCCGACTTTGCCATTCCCGCGACCTCGGGGACGGTGTCATCGAGACGGACCAGGCGGCTCCGGGACTATGGCGGCCGTTGGCTGGTCCTCGTCTTCTATCCGCGCGACTTCTCCCTGGTCTGTCCCACGGAGCTCTCGGCCTTGAGTGCGCGTGCGGGAGAGTTCCAGGCGCTCGGCGCCGACATCCTCTCGGTGAGCCACGACACCCTCGAGACACACGAAACGTGGATGGCGACGCCCCTCGCCGAAGGCGGACTCGGTCCCGTTGCTTTTCCGCTGGCTGCCGACCCGGATGGCGTGATGCTGCGCGCCTATGGCGTGTACTGCGAGTCGAGCGGCATCGCCCTTCGGGGGCTCTACATCATCGACCCGGACGGGATCGTCCAGTACGAGACCGTGCACACCCATAACGTGGCGCGCCGCCCTGATGAGACCCTGCGCGTGCTGGCCGCGCTGCAGACGGGCGGGCAGTGCGATGCCAACTGGTGTCCCGGACGTCCGACGCTCGATGTCGACGCCCTGCGGCCCGGCCAGATGGCGTCCCACTATCGGATCGAGCGGCCGCTCGGGCAGGGCGGGTTCGCCCGGGTGTTCCTGGCGCACGACACGGTGCTCGACCGACAGGTTGCGTTGAAGATCCTGAGACCCCGCGAGGGCCGATCCGCAGGCGAGGCGCTGCGCGAGGCGCGCCTGGCGGCGGCTCTGAACCACCCGAACGTCTGCACGATCTTCAGCGTGGACGATTCCGAGGGCCTGTCCATCATCGTGATGGAGTGCCTGCCGGGACAGCCGCTGTCGAAGCTGGCGGCCACGGGACCGCTCCCCGCCGCGCACGTCGTCACCATCGTCTCGCAGATCGTGGACGGGATGAGCGCGGCGCACGCACAGGGCATCGTGCACGGCGATCTGAAGCCCGCCAATATCCTCGTGACGGATGACGGCGTCGTGAAGATCCTCGACTTCGGGATCGCCAGGCGGCTTCGGTCGCTGGCCCCGGAAGCCCCGGAGCAGGCGAGCGGGGACTGCTCGGGGTCGCCGCGATACATGTCGCCCGAGCAGGTGGTCGGGCGCCCGGCCGGCGCGCCGGCAGACGTGTTCGCCCTGGGTCTCTTGCTGTGCGAGTTGCTCACCGGCCGGCCCGCGATCCAGGGGGAGACCCTGATGGCGATCCTGGGGGCCATCCACACGATCGACGGCGAGGCGATGGCAGGGATGTTGCCGCCGGCGTTCCGCTCCGTGGTCGCGAACAGCCTGGCACGCGATCCTGCCGCCCGTCCGTCGATGCGCGAGCTGTCGGGTCTCCTGCGAACGCTCGACGTGTGACGCGCGTGTGACGTGGGGGCTGGCTTTTCTCGGCTTCGCTCGGGACAAGTCAGCCAGCCCCGTCGACGTGGTTGGGTTATCGCGCCTCGGGCCGCAGGAACTTCTTCAGGAACGCCTCCATCCGATCGAGCGTGTACAACCACCGGCTGTGCAGCATCGACTCGTGCGTGTCGTCCGGGAACACGATCAGTTCGTAGTAGACATCGCGCTGCCTGAGCAGCTGCACGAGCCCCGTCGTCTGCTGGAACGCGACGTTGCGGTCGTCGTCCCCGTGGACCAGCAGCACGGGTGATCGCCAGCCTTCGATCGCGCCAATCGGCGACGATCTGAACGACACCGCGTCGGGGTCGAGTGAACTGCCCCACAGGTGCACACCCGCCAGGTCCACACCCGCCTTGAAGATGTCCGAGTTGCGCGCGAGCGCCTGCGCCGTCAGCAGGCCGCCGTACGACAGGCCCCAGATGCCCACCCGTTCGGGATCGACGTCTGCCCGCGATTGCAGGTACTTCGCCCCGGCCACCACGTCCTGGTACTCCGAGTTGCCCGCGGCGCCGCGGTTCGGGGCGTTGCGGAACGAGTTGCCGTACCCGATGCCGCTGCGGAAGTTTACCGACAGCACGACGTAGCCCTGATTCGCCAGCCACTGGTTGATGCCGTACGCCCAGTGGTAGAACTGCATGTAGTGATACCCGAGCAGCATCTGCCGCACGGGGCCGCCGTGCACGAAGACCAGCGCCGCCCGCTTCTCGCCGGGCTTGATGTCTTTCGGCAGGAACAGCTGGTTGTGGATCGCGAGGCCATCGGCGGCTCTGGTGAGAACCAGCTGCGGCTCGACGTGCAGGTCAGCCGGAAACGACCTCAGCGACGTCGGGAACACGATCGTCTGCGTGGCCGGCCGCGCCTGCATCGACCAGATGCCGACCGACTGCGGCATCTTCCAGCCGGCGCTCAGCGTGGCGAGCCGCGTGCCCGAGGCGAGCGGCAGGGGCGACGTCTCGATGCCGGTGCCCGTCGTGACCTGCACCGGCGCCCCGCCGGCGACCGGAACGGCCCAGATGTGGCGCCGCTCGATGTCGCTCGCGTTCGTGCAGTAGTACAACGTCGTGCCGTCGCGTGAGATCGCCACCGACGTCTGGTCCTCGATGAGGCCGTCGGTCGTGGTCAGCACGACGGGTTTTGCGCCAGGCGCGGCGAGGTGCAGCGCGAGGTACCGATCCCATTCGTCCACCGGCCCGGATGGCGGCGCGGGCGGTGTGGCGCCCGGCGCGGCTCCGCGTCCGCCGCCACGCCCGCCGAACGGATTGAGGCGGAACACCAGGTAGTCGCCCGCGAGCATCAGGTTGCCGGCCGAGTTGAACGTGGTGTCGCCTGGTTCGTTGTGCCAGATCTCGCGCGCCTCCCCCGTCGTGGCATCGCCGCTCCACAGCGCCCACGTGTAGCCGTCCTTGAAGGTGGCACGCACGAGTCCGGGTACCTGGGCAACGGGCGCCGGCGCGGCGCTCTGCCCGGCCGTGGTCCCGCCCCGTCCCGCGGCTGCGGCCGGCTGAAACGCCGGCCCGCTCGGCAGCCCCAGCGATCCCGTGCCTTGCTGCGCCTGCTGGCCGAAGGGCAGCCCCGGCCGCCGGACGAACACCAGGCTCCTGCTGTCGGCCGTCCACAGCGGGTTCGTGTCGAAGTCCACGTCCGGCGCCATGTAGGTCACGGTCCGTGTGGCCATGTGATACACGACGACGAAGCTGTGATCCGTGCGTGTCGAGACGAAAGCCAGCTTGCGGCCGTCGGGCGACCACGTCGGCCCGCTCTGCACGCCCCACTCTCGGATAAACGGCGCTTCGCCCCGATCCATCGCGGCGGCTGGTTTCACGGGCGTGACCTTCGCGCGGAAGATCTGGCCATCTCTCACGAACACGACCGAACTGCCGTCGGGGGCCAGGGCGTACGGGCCGCTCGGGAGTTCGGCCACGCGGAACGCGGGGCCGCCGGTCGTGCGCGCGGCCCAGATGGCCCGCTCGGGCCCGTCAGGATCGGCCGTCGCGTTTGCCACCCACCCGTCCCGGTTCGGCGCGGTGCCCCGCACAAACGTCACCGTCACCCCATCGTCCGAGATCTGCATCGCGGACATGTCGATGCCGTCGTCGGCGAGGAAGTTCGTGAGGCGCACGGGCCTGAAGGCCGGCGCGGCCGCGGTGTACGCGTTCCGTTTGCCTTCTTCGAAGGTGATCCAGGCGACGCGGTCGGCGTTCCGGGCGGCCACGAGGCTGAGGGGCGACGCGGGACTGAGGAATTGCTGGTACAGCGGCGCGACGCGAGCGGGCGCGGGCGCGCTGGCCTTGTGAGGCACCGGAACCGTGGCGGGCGTCTGCGCCGTCGCGATGGGATGCGGCGCGACAGCCAGGGCACAGCCGAGAGTGATGACGAGCGTGAAGGGTGCCGCGCGCATGCTGATGCCTCCGGGTGGTGATCTGGGCCGGGCGGGGGACGTGTGCGCCGAAGCGTAACACAAGGCAGGACGCATGCCGCGCATCAGGCCCGTTCCTGTGCCGGGTGCGTAACCAACGCCTGCGCTGGCGGTCTAAACTCGGAGGTAAGGTGCATTGAAGGAGCAGGCTGTGGGACTGAAGGGCCGGACGGTGCGGTGGGTGATCGTGGTGACGTGTCTCACGGCTTCGGCGGCCACGGGCGGTGCGTGCGGAAACGCGCAGCGTTCGCCGGCCGCGCCGTCCCCGGCGGCGTCGGGGCCCACGCTCTCGACGCCACCGCGGGGGGGATGTTTCGGGTGGCCCGCGACGGAGTTTGCTCCCGGCAACGCCGCGACGGTGCAGACGTTCGTCCAGCCGGGGACCGTGGCGTTCGACGTGACGTTGCGCGACATCGATGGCCGCGCGTACACGTTGTCGGCACTGCTGGCCACGCAGCCCGTGCTGCTGGTGACGGGCGCGTACAGCTGACCGCCGTTCAGGGGCAGCGTGCCTGCCTTGAATGCGTTAGCCGACCGCCTCGTGCCAGGCACGTCCAGCCGCTATGCCGACCTGGTGCACTTCGTGGTCGTGTACGTGATCGATCCGCATCCCGCGTCGCCCGATCCGAGCCCGTATCGCGGCACCGTCTGGGAGACGCCTCCTGTCAGCGACCGGCGCCAGCCGCGGACGCTGGACGAGCGGATCGTGCTGGCGCGCGAGGTACGCCCGCTCATCACCGGCAACCAGATCCAGATTGTGGACGACCTGACGCCCGGCGGACTGGTGAACCCGTTCTGGTGCACGTACGGCACCGCGCCGAACGCGGCGTACCTCATTCGTGGCACCGGCGTGGTGCACACCGTCCAGACGTGGTTCGACGCGACGGCCATGGAAACCGCGATCCGGGCGCTGCTGGGGCGCTAATCCGGGATCCTGCAGCATCAGCGCCCAGGTGACGTCTTGGCGATGATGACCTCGACCCGCCGGTTCTTCTGGCGACCGTCCGGATCGTCCGATCCGTCCGGTTTCGAGTTTGGCGCGACTGGCTGCCTGGCCCCGAGACCCGTTGTCTCGAACGCCATCGACCCCAGCCCTCCCTTCGTGACAAACCACGTCTTGACGGCCGAGGCCCGTCGTTCCGAGAGGCGCTGGTTGTAGTTGTCCGACCCCTTCGCGTCGGTGTGTCCTTCGATCTTCACCGTGCCCGACGCCCGCTCCTTGACGAACGTGGCGGCCTGCGTCAGCACGCGTGCCGCGTCGGGCTTGATGTCGGCCTTGTCGAAGTCGAAGAGCACGTCGGCAGCCAGTTCGAGGCGGATCTCCAGGTCGGTCTCTTTGACGCGCAGGTCTTCGACGCGGCCTGCGAGATCCTCGACGACGAAGCGCAGATCACGAACGACCCGCGTCGCGTTGGGCGGGATGGTGTCTGGCGGATCCTGCGCCGCAGCGCTGCCGGGGAGGGCGGCGAACGCCGTCAGCGCGACGAAACCGATCGACACAGCGCGCGCAGCCACGGCGCGCCGCGCGCGCCGTGCGGCCGGATGCAGGTACGGGGTCACGCGCGCCTCCTACTTCACGACCGGCACGTCCTCGAACGGCGGGACGCCGGCGATGGTGACCGTCAGTTTCTCGACCTCGGGCGGCGGCGCCGGGAACTTCGCCCATGCGCTCAGTGTCTGGCCGGGTTCCAGCGTCACGCCCTGCCAGTCACCGTGTTTGCTCGCGAGGGGCACCCGTTCTGCGTCGGTGATGACCAGATACTTCTTCCTGTTGACGGGATCGACGAGGAACGAATCTCCCGTCAGGCGGTACGGGTCGTACCAGCTCGAGCCAGCCTTGGTGAGCCTGGCCTCGGCGCCGGTGGTGTTCCGGTACCGCCAGCGCATGGTCAGCGAGTCGCCGGACGTCCGCTTGAGCTCGACGAGCGTGACTTCAACGCCGGTTTCGTGTTCCTGCACGAGGGCGCTGGCCGCCGCGGGGTCGGCAGGCGGCGTGGCGGCGGGCACGGTGACTGCGGGCGCCGCCGCGGGGGGCGTTGCCGCCGGGGCGCCAGCGGGCTGTGGCTGAGTCTGGGCCGCCGGTGCGGCGGTGTCGGTCGACGGCGCGCCGCCGCCGCACGCGGCCACGACGAGCATCCCGACGACGAACGGAGCAACGACGCGGGCCGAAGCCCATGATGGAGTGAAATTCATGCGGTGATCCTCATTTACCCGCCGCATCATAACACCGTCGTCCAGGGCATGATCGGGGCCGGATAGAAGGCAGCTGGCAGCGGGCCGGCCGGCCTGCGCGCCTTGTGCCGTGGCGGGCGGCCGCGTAGGATGAACGCGGGGGTGGGACCCCCTTCCATGCCGAAGCCAGTCACCGCATCCGAGCCGCGCCGGCGCGACCTGCTCGACCGCGTCGTCGACGCCATCCTGAACTTCCTGAGCCAGATTCCCGCCACGGGCGAAACCCGCAGTGTCGAGCCCGTCGATCGCGCCCGCTCCGTGGCCAGGGCGGCAGCGGTGAAGGCGGCCGTGACGTCGGGATCGCTGGCGCTGCCCGCCGGCCCGCTGGGCTGGTTCACGCTGCTGCCGGACCTGGTCACCATCTGGAAGATCCAGGCCCAGATGGTGGCCGACATCGCGGGCGCCTTCGGCAAGCAGGCGTACCTGACGCGGGAACAGATGCTCTACTGCCTGTTCCGCCACGCCGCCGCCCAGGTGGTGCGCGACCTGGTGACGCGCGTGGGAGGCCGGGTCCTGATCCGCCGCGCCTCCCTGAGTGCCCTCGAGGCCGTCGCCCGCAGGATCGGTGTGCGGATCACCCAGCGCACGCTCGGGAAGGGGGTGTCGCGGTGGGTGCCGGTCGTGGGCGCGCTGGGTATGGCCGGCTACGCCTACTACGACACCGGGCAGGTGGCGAACACCGCGATCGATCTGTTCGGGCAGGAGATTGTGGTTGAGCCCGAGCATCCTGATGACGGCAGCGGGACCGAACCGCCCGCCTGACAGACAGCGCGAATCAGCGTCCGGCGCCGACAGCCGCGCGCGGGCGCGTGACCCGGAGCGTCCAGGTCAGCATCCCCACGCTCAGGAGCATCCACGTTCCGGCCCACAGCCACGACGGCAGCCAGAAGAGGCTCGCCATGGTGTCGGCGTCCGAATGTCCGACGCCCGCCATGAACAGGACCCGGATGTCGTAGACCGCGTTGAGCGCCACCTGGACGGCCAGCAGACCGAGGACGAACCGCGAGACGCTGCTGTTGCCCCGGGCCGCCAGGAACAGAAGGACCCCGGCCCACGCCAGTACGACCATGACGCCGGCGACGTTCCTCACCCAGAAAACCAACGTCACCAGCATGGCGGCGGCGACGGCCCGGAGGATCGCGGGGGCCCACTGCGGCACACGGGCGGCAGCCATGAGGAGGCATCCCACCAGACTGGCCCCGAGATAGCCGGCGGAGGTCACGACGCCGCGAGCCAGTCGCCCGTCGGGGACCAGGCTGTGCGCGAGGCCGCTGCCGTCGAGGTGGATGGTGATGGATCGCACATGACCGCCGACGGCCAGCGCCGCCACGGCGTGGGCGCACTCGTGGATCCAGGTGGTGAACAGACCGAACGGCGCCAGGATCAGATCGCCCCAGGGTGTCAGGCTGACGGCGAGCGACAGCGCGGCCGCCGCCCAGAGCCAGGTCGTCAGATCCCCGTACGTCGCCTCCCGGCCGAGCGGTGGGACCCGTGGCATCGGCCGCATCTTAGCACCGTCATCCAGAGCCACGGCTGCCGTTCAGGACCGGACGAACGTGCCTTCGTAGATGACCGGTGGGCCGCCGCCCATCCTGACCTCGCCGGGTCTGGGCGCGTTGTACTCGGTGAGGGGCGCGGGGGTGTCCCGCACGAAGCCCGCGCGCGCCAGTTCGTCGATCAGCGCCGCTTCGTCGAGGAAACACTGCGGCTCGCCGTTCCACGAGGAGTACACGAACGTCTCGCCGTCGTCTGGCGTGGCGTGCGGCGGCAGCGTCCGGCGCGAGAACGTGAACAGGAACAGGCCCGCGCCCGGCCTGGCGACGCGGGCGGCTTCGGCGATCGCGGCGCGGAACTCCTGGTCCGATGCCGCAAGATTCCAGACGCCGTGCGCCACCACGAGGTCGAACACGCCGTCGGCGAAGGGCAGCGGCGCCATCGGCGCCATCACGAGATCGACCGCAGCCGGAGCCGGCGCTGCCTGGATGCGTCGCTGGGCCGCCTCGATCATCGGCGCCGAGAGATCCGCCGCAACGACGCGGAAGCCGAGCGACGCCAGCGGCAGGGCGTTACGCGCCGCGCCGCAGCCGATATCGAGGCAGAGCGGCTGCCGAGACGAGGACCGGCAACGTGCCGCAAACGCGAGCAGCACGTCGTTCGGGCCGCCGGACGAAAATCCGGCGACCGTACGAAGCTCCGCCCATCGGGGACTGACGCGATTCATTGGGATTGACCCACGCCCCATCTTACGTCGAGGCGCCCCGCGGCGTATCACCCGACGCCGTGTCACCCGACGCTGTTGCGTGCGAACCGGCCTTCGCGCATACTGCGCGGGCATACATGCACCGACGATGGGGAGCAGGATGCTCCGGTTGGGCCCGCGTAAGCACGTTCCGGGCAATTCTGGCCGCTGGCACCGTGGCCGCGGTCGTCGTCTGGCTGCCGGGCTGCGCGCGCGGGCCCTCCGCCGTCGAGTCGTCCGACCCGTTCGCGCAACTCATCAGCAGCGCCGGCGCGGCACGCCTCGTCGAAGCTCGTCTCAGCGGCGGCGTCGGCCATGCGCCGTGGCGCGGGTCTGACGCTGTCGGGAAGGGAAACCGTCGCGAGGCCCCCGCGCAGATCCGCCTGGCCGCCGCGCGCCTCGACCAGCGGTGCACGGAGCAGCCGGACGCGGCCCGCCTGGCGCAGGCCGGCGTGGCGCGTCTGCTGCTGGGCCACGCCGACGGCGCTGTGTCGGCATTGGAGCAGGCGGCGGCCGACGGTGCCGGCGCCGGTGTGCTGATCGATCTGTCGGCGGCGTACCTCACACGCGCGGGCGCCGGTACGTCAGGGGCGGACCTGGCCCGGGCCCTCGACGCCGGCCTTCGCGCGACGGAGCGCGACGGGGCGCGGCCCGAAGCCTGGGCCAACGTCGCCCTGGCCGCACAGCGGCTCCACCTGGTGGAGGCTGCCCGCGATGCGTGGCAAACCGTGGCGCGCCTTGAACACTCGCCCGGCTGGCGCGACGAAGCCATGAAGGCCGGCCAGTCGCTGGCCGCCGCGCCACGCCACGACACGCGTGTAGCCGACCTCGCCCGCCTCCTCGACACATCCGCTGGCATCCCCGACTCGCGCCTCCACACCGATCCGGACATCGTCCGCGACGTGCTCGAGCGGATTGTCCTCGTGCGGTGGGCCGAGGCTGTGAAGAGCGGCCAGGCCGTCGATGAACGGCGGTGGGCAGGCGTCGCGGCCAACCTGGGCGCGCGGCTGACCGCCGAGACCGGCGATCGCCAGCCTGCCGAGTCCGTCCGGCTGCTGGTGGCGGCCTGCCAGGCGCGCACGGCCGCCTGCCTGGAGACGGCGGAGGCGTATCGGTCGTACGTGGACGGGCGCGTGGCCTGGGAACACGAACGGACCACCGACGCGTACGCGGCGTTCGACGCAAGCGCCGCCACGTTGCGCCGCGGGGGCCATCCCGAAGCCGGGTGGGTGGCGGTGCACGAGACGCTCCGCGACTATTACGGGGGACGCTTCGACGCGGCGCGGGCGCGTATGGACCCGGTCCTGGCCGACGCGCGGCGCCGCGGGTACCTGGCCCTGGCCGGCCGCGTGGCGTGGATGATCGGGCTGCTGCACCTCGAAGCCGGCCGCTACGGCGACGCCCTGCAGCATTTTCAGGAGGCGCTGGCCTCCTTTGCGCCCTGTCGCGATCGCGAGAGCCTGGGCGCCGTACACAACCTGTTTTCCGACTACCACCGCCAGGTTGACGAGCCGTCGCGTGCCTGGGAACACCAGATGTTGTCCCTGGGCGCGTTGTCGGCGTCGCGCGCCTTCAAGTATTCGCCGTACATCAACATGGCGGCCACCGTGGCCACCAGCGAAGGCCTGCATCGCGCGGCCTTGCTGATGCGGACGCAGAGCGCCCGCGAGATGCGCCGCCTCGGGGCCACCGCCTCGCACGCCCAGGCGTTGGGCATGGTGGCCCGAAGCCTGGTCGCCCTCGGCCGCCTCGATGAAGCCGGGCGGACGCTGGACGACGCCCGCGCCCTGCTGGCGGGCCACCACGATCGGGAGATTGCCGCCCTCGTGCGCGGGACCCTCGACAACCAGACGGGACAGGCCTATGCCAGCGTCGATCCCGCGGTGGCGATCGATGCGTTGACGCGGGCGATCGGGTTCTATCGGGGCCGCGGCAGCGAGACCATCCTGCCCAGCCTGTTCCTCGCGCGCGGGCGGGCCCACGACGCGGCAGGCGCCGCCGATCGCGCGGAAGACGACTGGCGGGCCGGCCTGGCGTACGCCATCGGACACCGCCGCCGCGGCGCGAGCGATGCGCAGCGGGTGGCGTTGCTGGCCGCGCGCTGGGGCCTCTACGCGGCGCTGGCCGATGTGCGGGCGCGCCGCCATCACGATCCGGCCGGCGCGTTCAATCTGCTGGAGCAGGGCCGCGCCATCAACACCGCCGAACGGGCCGGCCTGGCCGATACGCGCCGGCCGATCACGCTTGCCGGCGTGCCGGCCCGCCTGCCCGCCGATACGCTGCTCGTGGTGTTTGCCACCTTGCCGGCGCGCACCCTGGTCTGGGCCATTGATTCCCGCGGCTCCCGGCACTTCATCGTCGAACGGACCCTCACCCGGCTGGCCGGCGATGTCGAGGCGTTGCGCGAGGCTATTGTCGCGCGGCGCGAAGGCGACGCCACACACGCCGCCACCGCGTTGTTCGACGTGCTGCTGGGGCCGGCCCGGGAGCAGGTCGGCCGCGCGACGCATCTGGTGGTGGTGCCGGACGGGCCGCTGCATGATGTGCCGTTTGCCGCGTTGCGGGATTCGGCGGCCGGCGCATTCGTGATCGAGGGGCGAACGGTGATCGTGGCGCCGTCGGTCCGCTTCGCGCTGGAAGGCGGGGGACGGTCCGCACGCCGCGCGGGGCAAGGCGGCGTGGCGCTCGTCGTGGGGAACCCCGCGCGGCCCGGGGATACGACCGGGCTGGCGGCGTTGCCCGGCAGCGCCCGTGAAGCCGCCGCGGTCAGCGCCGTGTATCCGCGGCACGTCCTGCTGACCGCCCAGGATGCCACACGGTCGCGGTTCCTCGAGACGTTGCCCGGCGCGGCGGTAGTGCACTTCTCGGGCCACGCGCTCCCGAACCGGGGCCGGCCCGAACTGTCGCGGTTGCTGCTGGCCACCACGGCCGGCGACGCGCAGGGTGTGGTGTTCACCCGCGATCTCGATACGCTGCGTCTGCCCGCGACCAGGGTGGTGGTGCTGGCCGCCTGCGAAACCGCGCGCGGCGCGGTGGTGAGCGGCGAAGGCGTGCTGGGCCTCGTGCGCGGGTTCCTGGGCGCCGGGGCGCCGTCGGTCGTGGCCACGTTGTGGCGCATAGACGATGAGCGGTCGCCGCGGCTGTTTCAGGCGTTCCACGCCGCGATGGCGAAGGGGCTGGCGCCGGCGGCCGCGTTGCGTGAGGCGCAGTTGCAGATGTTGCGGGATCCCCTGGACAGAGCCCAGTTGGCGGACTGGGCGGCGCCGGTGGTGGTGGGGCGGAACGTGCGGTGACACGTGAGTCGGACAGGAGGCCAACATGTTCGTGAAGGTGAGGGCAGTGGGGTATTTCGTGCACGTGATGCGCGGTGCTACGACGAAGCGGGTCAACGAGGCGCACACGTGCGCGGTGGACGTGCCCGGGTGGGAGCACCAGTACGGGTTGCTGATTCGCGGCAACCAGGCGCCGGGCGCCGAGAGCCGCATGGTGGACAGCGGGTTCAAGGGCTGGCAGCAGGTGGACCTGGAGGGGCTGTCGGCCAGGGCTCGCGGAGACGGCAGCCTGGACCTCGAGCTGAAACTCGATGGCAAGCCGCCCGCGCCGCTGACGTACGCCCGCGGCAAGATCATCAAGGGCAAGCCGGTCGACTGGTCGTGCCTGAACCTGCTGGCGGGCGGGCCCGACATCTTTGTGGGCACCACGCTCGATCGTGACAACTGGAATACGAAAAGCGGCATTCAGGCCCGGTTCACCTACAGCCGGGGCTGCCTGTCCTCGGAGGTGCGGGCGAAACCCGATCCGATCGTGTGGGAGTGGAAAGGCCGGCGCCGCACGCTGCGTCAACCCGTGGCCTCGGCGCTCTGCTATACGTCGCCTGACGTGACGCCCTCTGCGGGCGGCACCACGCCTGCCCTGGTGGTGCGGTCCCGGGCAAACGGGAAGGTGCTGGCCCGCATTCCCCTGAAGGCGAAGACCGCCCGCGGCACCGTGGAGATCGAGTTCCGCTCGACGTACGTTCGGGACGGCTACGAACCCGACAAGGATCCCCGCGATGCGTACCTGCTGGTGCTGGCGCACGGCCACGCCACGCTGCGGTTCATGAAGGTCAATACGAACCAGATCGTGTGGAGCGCGCGGCCGAAGAACCGAGGCGTCGTGAAGCATCCGAGTCCGAAGGGCGTGTTGTCGGGCCCGTCGATCCGGACGTCCACCGAGGTGGGCTGCAACCCGCCGACGGTGATGGATCCGCCGCCCAACCCGTAGGGCGGCGCGGCAGAGTCCGGGCAGGTTCCACGTCGGTTGCACGGAGAATCCGGCGAGCCGCGATTTGCGCTTGCGGCGCGCCGTTTCCGGCGTCAACCTGTGCGTGGAACCGCGACGGGTTCCAGAACGACCCCTGGCGCAGAACGGCCCCCGGAACAGGAATCTATGCCGCCAGTGCGGTATTCGGGGAAGGAGCACCCCGTGCGCGCAGGACTCGATGACCTGGTCGGTGTCATCCGCCGGCGGAACGACGCGATCGCCCTGCGTCAGTGGCACCGCTTCGAGAAGAGTTACCGCGCGCAGGTGCTGAACGCTCGAGGGGGGGAGTCCGAAGACGAGGGCCGCCTCCGGCATTTGCAGCAGATTCGTGGAGCGTTTCTGGACGAGGTCCTCCCGAAACAGCTGGGGACGGTCAACGGGCGCGACCCGCAGGCGTTGCCGAAGATCGTGTTTCTGCTGGGCGCCGGCACGTCGGCGTCGGCCGGCGTACCGCTGGCCCGTACCGTCGTGGAGGAGTGTTCGGACGCGATCGGTGAGCAGACGCTCAGGGCCGAAGTCAGCCGCATGCGGAAGACGTTTGCCCAGGAGGACCGGGCGGAAGCCGCCTGGAGCCGGTATCTGCTCGATCAGCAAGGCGAAGGCGAGTTCAGCTTCGAGGAGGTGTTGTCGGCCTACAGATACCTGGTGGGTGAGCCCGAACTGCTCGAGCTGATGCGGAGCCGTTTTCGCGTGGGTGAGAACGATACCCACCGCAGCCTCATTACGCTGTTCAACGAATGCCTGGCGCACCTCTGCCGCGAGCAACTGGCCGACTTCATCGTGTCCCTGAACTTCGATGAACTGCTCGAGCGCTCGCTGGACGAAGACATTGGCCGCGACGGTTACGTGCCCGTCATCGACGACGCCCGGTTTCAGTGGGCCAGCCAGTACGGCCTCGTCCGAACCGGCGAAGAATACACGGACCCGCAGCAGCGTCAGGCGAAAGGCGGCTGCGAACGGGCCAGGCCATGGCTGCTCAAGCCCCACGGCACGATCAGCCACGAGGCCACCCTGTGCCACCTGGCCGAGAGGGTCTACCGACTCGGGCCAGGCAAAGAAGCCGTCCTCAAAGACGTGTTCGAGGACTCGTACCTGGTGGTCGTGGGCTACGGCTTGACGGCCCTGGACTTTCACCGCATTCTCATGAGCCACGCCCTGACAGGGTCCATCACGAGACTGCTGTGGGTGGATCCGGGTGCAGCGCCCGGACGTATGGGGCAGCGCCTCGCGGAGGTACTCGGGACGAGCCGCGAAGACGGCAAGCCCCGGTTCATGCACGTCCGGATGACCGCCGATGACTTCGCGCGGGAGTTGCTGGAACGGCTCTATCCCGCGAACGACTCGGACGCAGGCGCCTCAGCCAGCAGCGACGTCCGCAAGGCAGGTATGCTGCACCCGTACCGGCACTTCCTGCGTGCCGCGGTCTTTCAGCGGCCATCGCCTGGAGATAGCCTGGTTCACTGCACCTTCCAGAACCGGTTCATCGTCGAGTGTGTCGCACTGGCCGTGCGGATGAAAGGCTGGTGGTCATCGCGGATGTTGGCGAAGTCGCACCAGATCCAGCACCTCCTCCGGCAAGCCACGCAGAACCAGCGTGACGGGCTGTCGAACCTGCCGGAACTGCTCTCGCCCTTCTTTGTCAGTTTCCCCCGCAAGGACCGGTCCGAACGGATTTACATCCTGAGGCGGGTGATTGACACGAAGAATCCACCCAGCGAGGTAGATCGGGTCCTGCTCGGGCGGGTTCAACAGTGCCTGCCCGATCGTGAATCCAGGAAGGCGCAGCCTGACCTCGCAAGTGTGGCCCGCCAGATGGGCTTCAGAATGGCATCGCATCCGGATGTCGCCATCTACTCGGATTTCGACGAGCTTGGCACGATTCGCCACGCCGTTCGGATTCACTCCACGCCGGTTCTGCGGGGACTGACCGACTGGTTGCTCGAGAAGCCGGACAACCTGTACGTCGTGACCGAAACCGGCACGTATCTCACGAGTCGCCCTTCGAAGAGTACGCCCTCGGCCAACCCTCCGTACGCCTGTCTGATGCTCGGCGATTACGAGAGACTGCTGAAAGAGGTAGAACAGACGTTCCCGCAGGGGGCCACGGACTTCTACATCGACGACATCGAGAAGTCGGCACAAGCCGTCCGCGCGCTGCTGAAGCTGGCACACGGGGTCGGCCGTGTCGTTGATACGTTCAAGAAACGGTACCACTTCACGTTGTGGCACGACAGCCGCGCGAAGCGAGTCGCCGGCATTGTCTATACGCGCATTGACCGCCAGCCTGGCGCCACGTTCTATTGGGTTGAGCTGGATCAGAAACACCCCGCCGACAAGCACCAGTTCAAGGCGTGGCGGCGTTACGCGAAGTCGGGCCAGGCGAGCGGCGGCGGTCAGCCGGGCTGACCCGAACGCGGCCCCGTATCGTACCGCTCCTCAGGGCTCGCCCCACAGGGCCGCGAGTTCGAGGCCGGCATCGGCGAACGGCTCCGCGCGCACGCCCGATCGAGCGGCGGTACTCGTGGCATGCGTCGCATCATAACATCGTCGTCGGAGTGGTAGATTCTGCAGGACCGGATGCCCTCGGCGGATTACCGCGACCGCCAGGGCTCCTGTGCCTGCGGGTGCTGCGCGAGGTCGAGTTCCAGTTTCGTGTCCCCGCCATCCGCCAGCGCGCCCACCGTGAAGGCGCCCCACGAGACCAGCGTCAAGGTGGCGATGCCGCCGTCCACCGGCACAACGGGCTGACTGTTCGTGAACGTCGGGTGCAGAAAGAACTGCACCGCTCCCGACAGCGGCCTGGCCGGGTCGGTCGATTCAACCGTCAGGCGCACGGTGGCCAGTCCCGGCCGTGCGGGCATCATCGCCAGTTCAGCCACGATCCTGCGGCCGTTGGCAGTCGCCCGGCCGCCGAACTGGCCGGCCCACGGGTCATCGTGAAAGGGGCCTGGTTCAACATCGGGAAACGACGGCATCGGCACCGGACCCAGCATGGTTTTCGGGGCGCCAGCGGCCATCGGCGCCAGGTTGTAGCGCGCCGAGTCCTGGGCGGCTTCGGAGTTCATGAGCGCCTGGCTGGCTTTCTCGTCGGTGCGGCCGAGTTCGGCCCGCACCTGCTGCTGGGTGTGTTTGACGTCCTTCAGGTCGCTGAGCACCTTGTCGGTGAGGCTCTGGATAAACTTGCGCGACGCGATGGCGGAGAGCAGGCAGAACCCGACGAAGGTGAACCAGTCCGCGGGTTTGCCTTCAGTGACGATGTTGGTCAGCAGCGTGCTTGAGACCGTGGTCAGGAACAGGGGCGTCAGGAAAGCTGCGCCGACGCCGGCGATGATGTTCCAGAGCCACGTGCGCCGCGTGGGTTCGTCACCGGACAACGCGACGTTGACGACGCCGCCGAACACTCCGGCGGAGAGCATGATCACGACGATGAGACTGACGGCCATAGGACCTCCACGGAGAAGCTGGTGCCCCTGTGAGTGCTACTCGTGACGCTGATGTCCACAGGGCGCTTAGTCCCGGGCGATGAGGTCAAACGTCCCTCCGAAGAACATGAGAACCGACAGGTCTTTGGTGTCAGATCGCCACCCGAACCGAACGCCGCCAAGCACGCTCGACTTGTTGCCCATCGCGTAGATCGGTAGATCAATCGTGCTCACTTTCGTAGTGAAGTCGTACCGCACCGAGGGGGCCCAGGCCGTCGTGCTGGTCAGGCGCCGTCGCAGTTCCAGCGCGCCGACTTTCTGGGTCACCTGCGTGGGGGAACCGATCACGGCAGGCTTGCACGTATCGGCGCCGGTTGAGCCCAGTGGCTGACAGACGTCCACCGGGGCGCCCGCGGCCTTGTGGAACTGCTTGTAGGTGAAGGAGGCCACGACGAATCCGGTGGCCGCCGAAACACGACCGATCCGGGCAGTGGCCGAGACACCCTGGTGACTCTCGTCGCCCGCGTCCAGCCCGTCCCGTTCCAGGTACTTGAATCGTGACCGGCTGACGCCGAAGGTCCCGCCGACGGTCCAGAGAGCGTCGTACGCGTGGAGCAGTCCCAGGAAGCTCAAGGCGTCCTTCTCGTTCTTGAAGGCCTTGTCATTGCACGGAGGCGCGCTCGTCGCGCCGTCCCTCCTTGGCCTGCTTTCCCTCCGTTGCCGAGCGAACTCCTCCTCACACAATTCCTGCGCCTTCAGTTTCTCCATCTCGGAGATGCGGGGTGAAAAGAGTCTCGTGTACGTCAGAGACGCACTGGACCCTGGCAGCAGACCCTGCAGCGAGAGCGGCTGAATGTCGGACGTCTCTTCATCCAGGGGCCCTGTTAACGACAACGCCCACCCCTTGACCTCGAACCTGGCTGTGCCCGTTTTCTTGTCCTTGGCGGCTTCGAACTCGAACTGAACCGCCGTGCCGTCGCCGATCAGGAACGGAAGGCTCGCTGGCCCCCTCCCGTCTTTCCTGGCGGCAGCAGCGGTCGTTGTGGGCGTTGAGGAGGCGGATGGTGGGTCCTGCTGGGACGCAGGCGTTCCGGCGAGGGCATCCGAGCCAAGAGCACAGAGGCACGCAACAATCAGGCTGCGCGGAATCGTCATCATCTGACACCCCCTAGCCGACGACCACGTCGGCGAAACCCGCGCTTGGCGCCGTGCTGTGCACAGCCGTCATTTGAGCGCCTTCCGTCTCGAGACTGAATGGGGTGCCCTCGGCCCCGCCCACGACATAGAGGACCTGGTGTTGTCCCGCCGGCATTTTCATGCGCCCCCTGCTGACGAACGTCACCCGGGACGGGCCCCACTCGATAGTGACCCAGCATTCGGGATTGTCACAGGTGAACGTCACCGTGGCGGCCGCCCTCAGTGCTGCTCCAAGGACGCCTGCTGTGATGGCTGAGAAGCGGTTGATCGGCTTGCCAGTCCTGGGGTGCTTCATGGTAATTCGTCTTGCCATACGTGACCTCGTGGGACTCGGACTGCTGGCTTCGCCGCATCGACCGGCATCGGCGACATCGGCGGTTCTTGCTGCCTGGGATCAGCACGGTAGACGGACAGCGACTCGATTCTTCTCGCCGCAGGTGAAGCGGGGAGAAACACGCATTGGTGTCCGTCCATACTCCGACGGTGGTGGGGCAAGCCGTCGGGAATCCGTGGATGGCAAGGGGGCTCTTTGTGAAAAGACCCAATTTTCACCAGCTTGCTGGGTCGGGGACTGAGGTCCCGGCCTGGGCGGGGCGTTTGCAGGCGTCGTTGCGTGGCGTTCCGGCGGCCGTGCTGGCGTGCTTCGTGGCCTCGTGGGTGCCAGTGCCCGCAGCGGCCCAGTGGATCATGGGCGAGGGAGGGCTGGCAACAACCTACGTGGGTGCCGAACCAGGCACCAAGCGGCCCGTCTTCCGGAAGCTCATGCTGGTGGCGATCGGACCCGACGCCGTGGCGCCAGATCCTCACCACGACCACTTTGCCGGCTGTATGAGAGATGCCGTGGTGGCCGTAGTTGAGCGCGACACGGAATGGAGAGACACGCTTGATCTCGCCACCAAACCGCTGTTCACACTGGCCGACGACCTGCGGGGTGCTGGCGTCCCGGTTGACTCGGCCAGCGTGGGAGCCGGCCGCCGGGCCAGGATCGACAGCGTCGCCGCCGTGATGGCGGACGTCAGGCTCCAGTTCATGAGGAATCTGGCTTCGTGCCTCGGACCACGGCGGGAACTGGTGCAGCACGCACGGCTGGGCGTGGTGAACCGCGTGTGTCTGCCCGGTGCCGCCCGTTCATGTTCCGGCCGGGGTTTCACGACGGACCCCGGGTACTCATCCAATCAGCGGTTTGCCAAGATCTTTGAGTGGTTCCAGAACGGGGGGGCCAGGGCGGAGAACGAGGTCGTTGAACTCGGTCGGGACGGGGCGGTTGTGCCGGTTGCGATCACCCGGGAACTCTACGAGAAGCCCTGGCCCGAGGCGCCCGACTCTGCCGCGGTCCGTCGGGCGTTCGAGGCAGCGGTTCCACAACTACGTCGGGCCCGAGCGCGGTTCGACTACGTGGTGCCACGCATGCTCCGCCTGCCGAGGGAGGCCAGTCACCGGCTCATCGACGTCATCGCGAATCCCTCCGTGGCGGTTCCGGGGTTGGCCGATTCTGCCGTCGGGCCGGATGCGCTGCTGATCCTGTCGGACGAGATCGCGCGTACGCGCATAGTCGAGTGCGTGACGCTCCGCGCGAAACGCACACCCGAAGATGCCGGCGCATGCGCAGGTTACACCTTGGACGTGGACCTGCTGGCGTCGTGCATGAATGGCGGGCGCTGCGTGCCTCCGTACTCAGCGGACGGCCTTCTCGGGCCGCTAGCGGTTACGGCGCCGCTGGGGACGGCCGACCTTGTTTCCGCGGCGCTGCTGCCGCGATTGCCGGGCGCCTCGCTGGACGAGTACAAACGCCACGCCGTGGGGTGCCGCCACGAGGCCACGCCCGAGGCTGCTGCATCATGCGTAGCGAGGGCATCGCTGGCACCCGATGCGCAGGGTACGCTGGATTGTCTCACCAGGAACGCGAAGGACCGGAGCAGGGCCGCAGGCGTCGCTGCCTGCCTGTCGGATGGCCTGAAGGAAGGGCCGCAACGGGCTGTGGCTACCTGTATGGCTGCCGCGCATGCCGATCCGAAGGTCGCGGCAATCTGCGCGGCGCAGGGTGGCCTTCGTCCCGAGGTGACCGAGGCGGCCGCCTGCGCGCGCGCCAGGCTCGAGCGCAAGGATACGGCAGGGGCCGCCGCCTGCGCGGCCGGTCTGTCAGGCGGGCAACCCGCGAAACTTGCACGGTGCGTGGCCGAACATCCGAGGGACTGGAAAGCGGCCACGGTCTGCTTCTACGCCGGCGACGGACTGCCTGAGGGCACCGGCGCGGTGCTCGAGTGCGCTGGCACGAGCAGCGACTACAAGGCTTTCGCGGGTTGTGTGGTGTCGTCCGGACTGCTCAGTGGCGCGGCCACAGGAGACGGTGCACGTCTCCTGAAATGCGCGGCTCAGAGCGGAGGAGACGGGCTGGGAACGGTCGCCTGCATGGCAGGCGATTCGCTGACGGCTGAACAGCAGATCGCCCTCCAGTGTGCGCTCCAGAGCCCCGATCCGGCGACGTTCGCCGTCTGCACAGGCGGCCAGTTGACGGTGCGGGAGTTCGTGAAGTGCCGCGACCGCAGGTTCGGTGACGACGAGTGTTTCGGGCCCAACAACGAGATTCGGAAGTTGCTCAAGAACGTTGGCATCGACATCGGCGAAGGCACGGTGATCGCCGACCTGGCCGACGTGCACCTGAAGGTCCTCCAGTCGCAGGTGGCGTTCGCGGAGCACGCGGGGAGGGAGCTTGCGAACCTGGCCGAAGGGGCGTTCAAGGCAGTGCAAGACGTGGCCTCAGCTGTGGGGAGTGTCGCCAATGCCGTCGTGTCCGCCGGGGTCTCAGTGATTGTGCAGATCTTCAAGGCCTTCGGATTCTAGTTCTGTGACGGGCTGTAGCGATCGGAGGTGGGCATGAATGTGGGCAAGCAGTGGCAATGGCGACTGGCGATCGCTGCGTGGGCCTTGACGCTGCCGGCAGCAGCGTCACAGCAAGTGCCTTCGCAGCCAACGGCGGCATCATTGGCCCGTGACGAGGGAGTTCTGAGGCTGATCATCGAGCGCTGTTTCGTTGACGAGCCTCGCCAACTGGAGGTGCTACATGCCAGTTCCGGGCGCTTCCTGAAGGCGCTCAGCAGTTCCTCGGGTATCCCGCTGACTGATCTCGAGCGGCTGGCCGCTGACAGCCTGCTGCAAGCCCGGAAGGAGCGCCAGGTATCAAAGGACCAGTGTGCGACGAACAGGGACCGCGCGCTGAAGGCCATACGTGAGCGTGATGCCGCGCTCCGCATGCAAGGGTGGTCGCCCTGGCCAGACGCCTGAGCCAGCCACGTGTGGCGTTATCGCCCCGGCGCATTCCGATGGGCCGGTTGCCTCCCTGATCCTGTCGGTGGATCCTGCGGATGAGGAACGTTGCCGCATCGAGCTCAGGCCGGCAGCTCACTGAGGAAGTCGGCCAGCGGAAGCGCCTCCGCTCCGTCGAACTGCTGGCGCCGCGCTCCGAGATAGACCACGATACGGCGGGTCACACGGGGCGCACGCTCGGCGAACTCCGCAACCAAACGCGCGTCGCGCCGGGCGACAGTGCGCGAGGCCTTCACCTCGATGGCCCACAGGTCACGCCCCACCTCGAGGACGTAGTCCACCTCGGCACCCCGTCTGGTGCGTACGTGCCAGAGCTTCGCCTCCGGCCAGAGGCTCCCGCACCGGCGGCGGAGTTCGAGGCCGACGAAGTGCTCCAGCAACAGGCCACGTTCGTCATCGAGCGGGACGTCCAGCGGACGTCTCAACAGGGCGTTGCGGACGCCCAGGTCGAACAGGAGAATCTTCGGGTGGGTCAGGAAGCTCGCGCGGTCGGACCCGCTCCACGCCGGGATGCGAAAGAGCACCAGCGTGTCCTCGAGGATGTCCAGGTACCGACGCGCCGTCTCGTAGCTCACCCCGGCATCACCGCAGAGTGCCTGCAGGTTGATGACGCGACCGGCGGCGGCGGCCACCAGATCGAGCAGGCGGGCGTAGCCACCGATGTCGCGCACCAGGGCTTCGGCCTGAATCTCCTCGCGCAGGTAGACGTCGGCGTAGCTGCGGAGATCCTGGGCGCGGATGGCCGCATCACGCTCGGCGCAGATGCCGGGCAGCGTCCCGTACGCGAGCGCGTCGTCAATCCGGAAGTGGCTGCCCAGTTCGCAGGCGAGCAGGGGGTGCAGGTACTCGACGAGGACACGCCCGGGCAGCAGATTCGCGTGTCCCCGTTTGAGCTTCCGCGCGCTGGACCCGGACAACAGGAACCGGAATCGTCGCGGATGCCGGTCGATTGTGGCCTGAACCGCGTCGAGCAGGGCCGGGACGCGCTGCACTTCGTCGATGAGCACCGTCTGGACCGAGGCGGGGGCGCCCAGCAACTCACGCTCCAGGCGCTCCGGATCGGTCACGAACTGCCGGTAGGTCGCGAGGCTCGAGAGATTGACCACCAGGTCGGGTCGCAGCGACGCGAGCAGGGTGGACTTGCCCACCTGGCGCGGGCCGAGCAGGAGCACGTTGCGGCGATGGGCGGACAGGCGGTGGGCGGCCACCCTTGTAAACATGTGGGTAAAATAGCGTACAATTTACCCACGAGCAAGAACGGTTAGCAGCCTTGCGCGTGTCGTGCCGTGCAGGTAGAGTGCGCCGTTGATGCGAACACCTGGCATCGACCCTCTTCCGCGTCCCGGCAACGGATTCCTGCTCAGGCGATTGTCCACGGACGACCTGGCTGCGTTCCAGGCGTACCGGCACGACCCGGAACTCGGTCGCTACCAGGGCTGGTCGCCGATGTCCGACGCGGAGGCCAGCGTTTTCCTCAGTGAGATGCACACCGCGCCGCTTCCCAATCCGGGCTCCTGGACACAGATGGCCATCGCGGAGCCCGAGACCCAGCGCCTGATCGGCGACATCGGCGTGTTCTTCGGCCACGATGGCCGCTACGCGGAGATCGGCTTCACGCTGGCGCGTCACGCACACGGGCGCGGCGTGGGCACCGCCGCGGTACGCGAGGCCATCCGGCTGATCTTCGAGTGCAGCACGGCCGATCGTGTGTGCGGAATCACCGATGCACGGAACACCGCCTCGATCCGGCTTCTCGAGCGTGTCGGCATGCGACGGGCAGAAACCAAGAATGCGGTCTTCCGCGGGGAGCCGTGCGTTGAGTACGTCTACGCGGTGGCCCGCGGTGACGCCTGACCCTTCGCCGCCGCAGGTGCGCTCGAGGGCGCGGGTTCGGCCCACAGGGCCGCGAGGTCGAGGTTGACCTCCGCGAACGGCTCCACGCGCACGACGTCGTGGCCGGCATGCTCCCCGACGACCGTCCACAGGCCGTTTTCGAGGCGCAGCACCTCGAGCGTGTGCGCGATCGGGTCGAGCAGCCACGCGTGCGGCACGCCTTCGCGCGCGTAGATCGCGAGTTTCTTGCCCCGATCGAGCGAGGCCGTTGACGGCGAGAGGATCTCGCACACCCAGTCGGGTGCGAGCGACGCGTAGGCGGCGTCCGGCACCGTCGGCATCCGGCTCCGCCGCCAGCCCGCGAGATCGGGAACGAGTACGTCCCGGCCAAAGTGCAACTCGGGTTCGTCGAGGATCCACCACCCGCCCGGGCCGCCAAGTCCCTGGTCGTAGGGGCCGCCGATGCGGACGCCGAGGGACGAGCCGGCGCGCGCGTGCCTGAGCGCCGGCCGCGGCGAGGCGTGCAGCTCGCCGCCCACGATTTCGGCCACGTAGAGATCCGGCAGCCGAACCAGATCGTCGTACGTCGCCTCCCGATCGAGCGGAGGTACTCGTGGCATCGGCCGCATCATAACATCGTCACAGGAGCACGTTCGGTGCCAGGTGCCGCATGACCGGAATCGCGCGTCTTAAGGGATCCGGACAGTCCGCGCGCCGCAGTTTCTGCCATCCGCGACGGGCGCCGACATCTGCAGAAACTGCATTCCCGACGTCAACGGCGCGGGGGCACCAGTTCGTCGAGCGTGACGAAACGGAAGCCCCGACTCCGCAGCGTGTCGACAATCGGGGGGACTGCCCCGATAGAGCGGCTTCGATCGCCGCCCCCGTCGTGGAGCACGATGATCGAACCTGGGCGGCACATCCGTGTCAGCGCCCACGCGAGATACCGCGCAGGCGGGCGATACGGGTCCGCGGCGTAGGCCGAGCCCAGGACCACGCGATACCCGCGTCGGGACGCCACGTCCAGGAACGACGGCCGAAACACGCCGGCCGGCGGCCGCACCCATTTCGGAGACCCGCGATCCAGGCCCAGCACCCGTTCAGCCTCGAGCAGGGACGCGTCCGCTTCACGGGCGCTCATCAGGATCGCCCGCCTGGTCGTCATCATGTGGTTGGCGATCTGGTGACCGTCCGCCCGTATCTGCCGCACGACCTCCGGATACGCGCGGGCCCGGCTGCCAATCAGAAAGAACGTCGCTTTGACCCTGCGGGATGCCAGCACCCGAAGCAACTGAGGGGTGAACACGGGATTCGGGCCGTCGTCGAAGGTCAGCGCGATGATGGGCTCGGTTGTCTCAGCGTGTACGACGACCGACGGCAACATGTGCGCGAGCGCGCGGATGGCCAGCCGGGGCTGGTACAGCTGCAGCGCGAAGACCAGCAGGCCGATGGCGAAGACGCACAGCGCCAGCACGCCGAATCGGCGCCCGCGGAGTACCCGTCTGATGACTCCGAACATCTGTCTTGCCGAGAGTATAACAGGCTGCGCCCGCAGAGCAGTCCCCGCTCGAAGTTCCGCGTTCGCCGCGTTGTCTGCCCGGCCCCGCCTATTTGACCGGCGCTCTATCCTCAATCTCCCGCACGTCTTCCTCCGTCAGCGCCAGCGCGGCTGCGGGGAGGATGCCGTCCACCTGGGCCGGCGTGCGGAAGCCGACGATGGCGGCGGTGACGGCCGGGTGGCGGAGCGTCCAGGCCACCGCTACCGCGCCGGCCGTGGCGCCGCCGTGGCGGGCGCCGACGGCGGTGAGGGTGTCCACCAGGGCGAGGTTGCGCGAGAGGCGCGGCTCCTTGAGTTCCGGGTTTGTCGAGCGCCAGTCGTTGTCGGGGAGGGCGGCGGCGCGTGCGCGGGTCATCGCGCCGGTCAGGATGCCGGCGGCCATGGGCGAATAGACGATGACGCCGATCTGGCGGGCCTGGCAGTAGGGGAGGATGTCGGCTTCGATGCCGCGGCGGATGAGGGAGTAGGGCGGCTGCAGGCTGCTGATCGGGGCGATGGCCTGGGCGCGGCTCATCTCGGCCACGTTGAAGTTCGAGACCGCGATGTGGCGGATCTTGCCCGCCTGTTTGAGGTCCACGAGGGTCTGCCAGCCTTCTTCGATCCCGGCAAGCCGTGGCAGAACGGGACCAACGAGAGCTTCAATGGCACGTTCCGTGATGAGTGCCTGAACGTCGAGTGGTTCCGGACGCGCGCCGAGGCCACTGTTGTGATCGAGCAGTGGCGCCGACACTACAACGAGGTCCGGCCGCATTCCAGCCTGGCCTACCAGACCCCCGAGGCGTTCAAGACCGAAGACCAGCAGAAGAGCGAGCAGTTAGTGGAGCGTCCGTTCAACAGCCGCGTCGTCCTCCAATAATCGCTGGTCCGAAGAAACCCGGCAGATCAGTCGCCCCAGCCGAAGGCGTAGTCCGGGCCGCCGATGGCCCAGGCGCCGAGGCCGATGACGGTGATGTCGAGATCAGTGGTGCCGAGGCGGCGAGTCTGCATGGGTCCCTCCGGTGGGGAGTTGCTCTGATGAGCATAACGCGAGGGGACCGGGGGTGCTTAGAGCCCGGAAGCGAGAGGCGATTTGCGGCTCATCACCAGATGCCACGATCACAACGAACGCAGGCGCCGGTTCGCGCGGGTTGGGCCGGAGTTCCGCGGGAACACAAACCGAACTCCCGGTCAGCGTTAGACCTTGACGTGAGACTCCTCCCGCGGGTCTCTCTCAGCGACCCCGGGGCGCGGTTCGCCTCTAGCAGCCTAGGCGTTGCCGCATCAAGTACAACCCCTTGCGAGTTACTCCCAACCGCCGAGCAGCTTCAGATTGATTGCCCAGTGATTCCTGCAGGGCCCTCTGGACGGCCAGCGCCTCGACGCTCCTCAAGAGCGTCGGAAGCGGAAGACCAAGATCAATGCGCGGGTGGTCGTCGGGGTCCAGACCCGAAGCGCATGGATCGCACCCATGGACGATCTCAGGAGACAGGTCGTCAACACCGATGGTGGCATCTTCGTCGCTGAGGGCTACAACACGTAGCATTTCCCCTTTCAGTTGGCGGACATTTCCGGGCCACCCGTACAGAGCAAGGTGCGCTCGTGCAATCCTGGAGAGTCTCACTCCCTTCCTTCCCAGCCGACGCTTGGCCTCTTCGAAGAATGTCTCGACCATAATCTCAACATCTTCGCGACGTTCCCGAAGCGGCGGGATGCGAATGCGGAATGTATTCAGCCGGTAGAACAGGTCCTGTCGAAATCGGCCCGCAGCGATTAGATGCTCGGGTTCTGCGTTCGTCGCTGCGATAAGCCGCACATCAACGGTCGTGGGCCGAGGTTCACCGAGCGAATGGACCTCTTTTGCATCCAAGAATCGTAAGAGCTTGGGTTGCACCTCTACGGGGATGTCCGCCACCTCGTCAAGAAACAGTGTCCCACCCGCCGCACCTCTGATGAGGCCCTCGAAGGCTTCGGTTGCGCCAGTGTATGCTCCGCGGCGATAGCCGAACAACTGGCTGTCGACTAGCTCCTTTGGAATTGCGCTGCAGTTAACGGCAACAAAGGGAAGGGTTGACCTGGGAGACGACTCATGGATATACCGGGCCAGTACTTCCTTGCCAGTTCCGTTCTCCCCGGTGATTAGGATGTTTCCGTCAACCACAGCAGCTCGTCGTGATAGTGACAACAGGCCTATCATCGATGGAGAGCTGAACACCGCTCCAGAGTCGGTAGCGATGGATGGGGGCGGCGGCCCAGGGACTACTTCTTGGTGCTTGTCGCCCAAGGGCAGGATCCTCGAACCGAGAACAAATGCGACGGCCTGTCCCTCCTGTATTGCTTCCAGAGAGTCCCTCATCGACAGTACAACACTGAATCTCGAACCATCCTTGGTTCCAATATTGGCTTCCATCCTGGCAGCGCCAAGAGCACTAGCTGATGGCGCGTGTCGTCCATATGAGACGACTACACGCTGAGTCCCATCTGCGGACTCAACCAACTGCGCCCCTATCACGTGGTTGCGACACGCTAGGTGCCTAACGGCGAGCTCGCCCACAAGTGCTGGGTGCTGTTCTTTCTGCCAGGCAAGCCCAATAAGGTCGACAATCCCATCGGGCCCGCGGTTGACGTCGCCACCCAGGCGCGTTACTGCATCGAGCACTGAGGTGACGTGCAGTGGACGGTGAAGACTGCGGCAGGTCCAGTCGGCAGAGAATACACCTGGTGCTCCCTTGGAACTCCATATTTGACGTGCACAGTCGGAAACGCATTTCACCAGGTCGGCAGTATCACCGGCGGTGGAGAGTACCATCAGTGCCAAGCGAAGACCAGCGATTGAGCGTTCTGGACTGTCGCCTTCTTGCCGCAGCCTCGCCGTCAATGCCCCCAGTTGGCCGATCACTGCAGCCGGCGCGCGGTGGCTGCTCCGCGCGATGCGAGCGAGCGCTTGATGCGCCTCCTCCCATCGTTGTGATTGGATGAGAGTCGCTGCCTCCAGAAGATGCAGCCGATGGCTCACCGGCGAGTCCTCGGAACTGCGGGGTGGCGGCCACCTACCACCGGACGCATCGTCGGCCTGCGGAACGGGCTGAAGGAGTTGCCTCAGTCTGACACGTATCGACAGGCTCCAGTCGGCGTGCCATGGCGAGAGAGTCAGTGAGCACCGTTCCATCTCTTGGCTTACGGTGTCCAGAAGTTGGGCGCAGTCAACCAAGCTCCTCATCGTCAGCCAGGTTTCCGCTAGTGTCTCCACGGCCAGTGCGTGAAGTGTTGTACCGGCTAGGGAGACCTGACGCGCCGTGGTCAGGACGCTCTCTGCTCTGAGCGATTGCCCCATTGCGAGGTATGCTGCCCCGAGATTCACCAAGGCTGAACAACGGCTCTGATGGTGGCCAGACTCTTGAGTCACGGCCAGCGCACTGAGCGCGTCCCGGTGAGCCGATTCGAAGTCTCCCCGAAGGTAGGAAAGGCAGCTGCGGTGAAGGTAGGCAAGGCCAGTCAGCCAAGCATTGGGATAGCTCGTCAGAAGTGACTCGGCAACTGCCGTGTGCTCATCGGAGTCACCTAACCATCCTGCCTTCGCATACCACTCAGCGCAGACGATGTGAAGAGCTATCGCAATCTCGGGATCGCCAAGCCGACTGATTGCGCGCTCAGCTTGGCAGAACTCTGCGGCTGCTGAGGCTTCCGGAGTTGCAGCATCTCCCATCGCCAGGAGGCGAAGGCGGGCCCACCAGTACAGCCGATGCTCGCCAGCCGCCTTGGCCGCAAGTGCCGAATCCTGGTATGCCTTGGCTGCAGAAGAGCGGTGGCCTCTGTGACGTTCAAGAGAGCCCTTTAGGAGTAAGAGCCTAACGACTTGGCTCTCCTCAAGTTTAGAGCACCTCTCCAGGACCCCGACCGACCTCCACGCCTCGTCAGTCCGGCCGACTCGTTCCCAGAGTTCTGATCTGAGAATGGTGACTGCGATGCTTCCCTGTCCGTTGCGTGGGAACTTCCGGTCAAGCAGCGCGAGTGCGTCGCCAAACTGCCCACGTCGAACTCGGTCCGTTACATCAGAGAGAGCCGCGACAAGGGCATTCGCCATTCCCAAGCCATTCGGTTCTGTGAACCTATCTCTCCCACAGATGCCCCATCGTCGATAGGGCGACAGCGGTCACCTACCCTGGTTCTAACGGCTAGTCGCCCCAGATAATCCGGTCACCCCAGATAATCCGGTCGCCCCAGATGATGCGGTCGCCCCAGATGATGCGGTCGCCCCAGATAATCCGGTCGCCCCAGATAATCCGGTCGCCCCAGATAATCCGGTCACCCCAGATGATCCGGTCACCCCAGATAATCCGGTCGCCCTTGACGATCTTCTTCAGCTCGCCAGCCTGCGTCCACACCACCACGCCAGACCCGATCACCGACTTCCCGTCCACCAGCACGGGCGGCAACTTCGGCGACGGCCCCTCAACGGCCATCATCACGGCGCCGGCGGCATTCAGACTCCCAGACCCGCACGCCAGAATCCCGTCTTTCTTCAGGAACACGGCCGACAACTGCAACGCCAGCTTCACGTGCCCGGGCCCGAGGCTGGGATTCGCTTCCAGCATCAACGCCGCCGCGCCGCTCACCACGGCCGCCGACAGGCTGGTCCCCGACATCGTGATGTAATCGCCGTCCGTGCTCACCAACCCGGCATACTCCGCCGCCAGCAGGCTGGTCCCCGACAGCGGCGTCGACACCTTGTTCCCCGGCGCCACCAGATCGGGCTTCATGTCGAAGTCATACAACGTCGGCCCGCGCGAGCTGTACGTCGTCACCACATCGTCATCACGCCGCGCGGTCTGCATGGTGTTCAACGCGCCAACGGTGATCACACCAGGCGTGTTGCCAGGCGACGAAATCCCGCCCAGCACTTCTTTCACCTTGCCGGTGACGGGGTCGGTGTACTTGCCGTAGTTGCCGGCCGAGGTCACGACGATGACGCCGGCGTCCACCAGCTTCTGGGCGGCCAGACACAACGGGTCGTCACGCCACGACTCGAACACGGGGTGACCGAGCGACAGATTCACGATACGGATGTTGAACCGGCGGCGGTTGTTGTACACCCACTCGAGCGCCCGCAACACGTCGCTGGTATTCCCGCTGCCGTCCCCGTTCAAGACCTTCAGCGACACGAGCGACGCGCCAGGTGCCACGCCCGCCGCGCCGGTGGCCGTCGCCTGACCGGCAATGATGCCCGCCAGGCCGGTGCCATGACCGAAGTTGTCTTTCAGGTTCTCGGTGGTGAAATTGCGCGTGAAGATCTTCTTGCCCGCAAACGCCGGATGGCTGACGTCCACGCCCGAGTCGATCAGCGCCACGCCAATGCCGGCGCCGGTCAGCCCGTCGTACGGATCGGGCATGCCAGCCAGCGCGGCCAGGCCAATCGCCTCGCCCGTAATCGCCATCTGGCCGTGCACCTTGGCGTTGTGCGACAGGTTGGCCTCGCCATCTTCCTGCGCCGCCGTCAACTGCTGCGAGCTGCCCTCCAGCAGCGCGCCGTCCTCGAAATACTCGCGCACCCGGAAGCCGTGCCGCGCCTGCAGCCGCTCGATCGTCGAGCGGTCGCCTTTCGCGATCACCTCGATCGGGCCGTTGCCGCCCTGACCGAGCCGCTCCACCAGGTCGGCCGACAGACGGGCCCGACGCTGGGCCGCGCTCGGTGCCGCCAGGCTCAGGACCATCAGCACCGTAACCACAGCGGTCAGGGTGATGCGTCCAACACAGTTCAAATGGCGAGTCATAACTACCTCAGTTTGCTTACAGAGCCACGGACTTGGTGTATCGGTTCTCAGCCGCGGGCAGTCCAGATCGACTTCATCGAATGCGTTAACACCCGCTGCGATCCCATCGGCGTTCTGACGGTCTGCAGCCGGCCTTCTTTGATCCAGTAGTAGATGGTTCGGCGCGAAATCCCCAGGATTGAGCTGGCCTGGGCCATCGACAGACTGCGCGGCATCGAGAACGTTAATGGGTTTGTTGTTCCGGCTTCGAGCGACATTGACGTTCCCCTCCCTGCAGCGGAATAGAGCGAAATCAATGCCATTCAGTGGTTTACAGGCATCTGACTGCAACTGTCTAAAAAAGAGACACTTGCAGCAATTTATGTAGGAGACGGCTCGCGCGAGGGGTGGAACGATCGGCCAATGGATTGGCCGATCGGTCAATTGGAGTGCCCCAATTGATACTCAGATCTGCACGGTTTTGCACCGGCCGACACCAAAGTTGTCGGTGAATCCAAATTCCTGTGCAACGGCACGCACGATCAGTAGAATCCTGATAGCCGGGACGCGCGCCACGGGGCTTGGCGGCGAGTCTGGCAGGAACGTGACAATTCTGATACTCCGATTGCGAACGTGGGGATTGGGTGTCGGGGACCCGGGGAACCCCGGGGCTGCCTTCGACTACGCTCAGGCCAGGAAAGCCCCGGGGCTACGTACGGAAGGTCCGGGGCTACGTACGAAAGGTCCGCGGCGACGTACGGAAGGTCCGGGGCTACGTACGAAAGGTCCGCGGCGACGTACGGAGGGTCCGGGGCTACGTACGAGAGGTCCGGGGCTACGTACTGAAGCGAAGGGGCGGCGTGCCGATTGGGGATTCGGGGCCTCACTGGCCAGACCGAACAGGTGTGTCACATGAACAAACCAATTCTCCCGCGCGCCTTTGCCGTATCACTCCTCCTTGCGCTCGTGGTGTTCGCCGGCGCGGCGGCGGCGCAACCGGCGCCCCAGGCCCGCGGCGGGTCGCTGGTGGCGACGATGAGGAGCGAGCCAAGGTCGTTCAACCCGCACGCGGGGAGAGACTTCGCGTCTCATTTGGTCGCCACGATCACGCAGGGCCGCCTGGTCCGTATCAATCGCGCGACACAGCAGGTCGAACCGGCCCTGGCCGAGACCTTGACGTGTGCCGCCGACGGTCTCCGCTGCACGCTGACGTTGCGCAGCGGCGTCCAGTGGTCCGATGGCACGCCCTTCACCGCGGCCGACGTGTTGTTCTCGTTCCAGCTCGCCTACGACGAGAAGACGGGCAGCCCCCTGGCCGATGCCCTCACCCCAGGCGGCAAACCCCTGACCGTCTCCTCCCCCAACCCCCGCACCATCGTCATTACCTTCGGCGCGCCGTACGGGCCCGGGTTGAGCGTGCTGGATGCCTTGCCCATCATGCCGAAACACAAGCTGGAAGCCGCGCTGAAAGCCGGCACCGTGCGCCAGCAGTGGGGGCCGGCCACGCCGCCCGAGACCATGACGACGCTGGGACCGTTCGTGCTGGCCAGCTACACGCCCGGCGAACGCCTGGTCTTCGCGCGTAACCCGCGGTACTGGAAAAAAGACGCGGCGGGCACGCAGTTGCCGTACCTGGATCGCCTGACGATTGAAATCTGTCCCGATCAGAATACCGAGCTGCTGCGGCTGCAGTCGGGGCAGGCCGACCTGACGCAGAGCGAGATCCGGGCCGACGACTATGCCGTGCTGAAACGCGAAGCCAACGCGGGCAAGCTGCGGCTGATCGACGCGGGCGTGTCGCTCGATGCCGACGCGTTCTGGTTCAACCTGAAGCCCGAGGCCAAGGCCAACGACCCGCGGCGCGCGTGGCTGCAAAGCCTGGCGCTGCGCAAAGCCGTGTCGCACGCCGTGAACCGCCGCACGTTCGCCAATACGGTGTTCCTGGGCGCGGCCGAGCCGCAGTGGGGGCCGATCACGCCGGGCAACACGACGTGGTTCGCGCCGGCAGGCGTGGTTGAGCAGCATGCCTTCGACCAGGCGAAAGCCCGGACGTTGCTGGCGGGCCTCGGCCTGCGGGATACGAACAACGACGGCATGCTCGAAGACGGGGCAGGGCAGCCCGTGCGGTTTGCGCTGATCACGCAGAAGGGGAACACGGCCCTCGAAAAAGGCGCCGGCGTGATTCGCGACGACCTGAAGAAAGTCGGGATTGCCGTGGACGTGGCGCCGCTCGAGGTGGGCGCGCTCATCGACCGCATGATGAAAGGCGAATACGACGCGTTGTACTTCCGCTTCCTGACCACCGACACCGACCCGGCGAAAGCCATGGACTTCTGGCTCAGCTCGGGGGGAGCCCATGTGTGGAACATGGAGCAGGCCGCGCCAGCCACGGCGTGGGAAAAGGAGATCGACGCCGTCATGCAGCGGATGGCCGCCGAACGTGTGCTGGCCGCGCGGCAAAAACTGTTCTACCAGGCGCAGAAGCTCCTGAGTGACAATCTGCCCGTCATCTACTTTGCCGCGCCGCGGCTGTACGTGGCCGTGAGCACGCGTGTCACCGGCGTGGTGACGTCGCCGCTCCGCCCGCCGATCCTGTGGAACGCCGAGGCGTTGGGGGTGGGGGCCGAACGCCGATAGCCGATCTACCTGCCCGTCTTGAACACGAAGACGTTGGTGCCCGCTACGTGGGACGGGTCGCACAGCAGGCCCGGCAAGCTCACGGTTGTGCCGTCGAACGTCCATTGCCCGCCTTCATCCGTCGAGACGTACCGCTGGATGCCGCGCCCACACACATACAACGCCAGCCGTCCGTCGTCCAGCCGGGCCAGTTCGGGGACGCCGCCGAAAGTGAGCCGTTCGCCCGGCACGTAACGATAACCATCTGACGAACGCGCCAGCAGGCTCTGCGTGCCAGCCGACACCGCCATCAGCCAGCTGCCGTCACGCAGGGCCACCACCGAGGGGTCGGTAATCGTTTCGGCCGTGTCGAGGCGCAGCGCTTCGCCGAACACGCGGAACGCGAGCCCGTCGGTCGATTCGGCCACACACATCGCGCGCATGCCCCCGCTGTAGGACAGATACGTCAGTTGCACGCGCCCGCGCACGATTGCGACATCCGGATCCACGATACCGGCGGGACGGGCCACACCGTTGACCGCGATGGGGCCGAGTGGCTGTGCGCCGGCTTCGTCAATCCGGGCGGCCCACACCGCGCCGTCTTCGCCGTTGACGTAGTAGACAAGCAGCCGGCCGTCGGGCAGCCGCACGCCGTCGGGCACTGACGCGTGATCGAGCACGTGCGTGTAGCTGTCCACGCGGCCGTTGCCGTCGAGGTGCCCCACCGCCACGCGATGATGGTACGGCCCGTTCGGGTCGGTGACGGGCCCGCCAGCCACGCTGCGCGCCGGCGCGCAGGTGGCGGCGGCAGTCGTGCGAGGTTCGATGGTCACCAGTTGTACGCCGTAGGGCGGCATCACGAACGTCCGCCCGCTCGAAGTGGTCGCCACCACCGCCTGCGCGTCGTCACTGACGGTCCTGACGTGCGCGGTGGTGCCGGCCCACTCGTCACGATCTTCGAGCGACCACGTGCGGGAGCGGTTCGACAGGTTGGTCACCAGCACGGCCGTGCCGCCCGCGGTGTTGGTGCCGGCCAGCGCCATCAACCCGTCGGCGCCGCCGCTGACGGCCATCCGCCGTGGGAACCGTGTCATCTCGTGCCACAGCTCGGCAGCCAGGCCGACGGCCTTGGGCCGCCCGTCGGCGTAGAACATGCCGTAGAACTCCGGAAAGTCGAGCGTCGGATCGGGGCCGCGATAGAACAACGTCTCCTCGATGCCGTTCTCCTGCATGGCCATCCACGCTCCCGTATTGATGGATGCGCCCTGAGCCATGGCACGCAACGCGACGCCGCCGGCGCCGATGCGCGATTCGGTGTTCCATTCGGTGACGTGCATGGGCACGGCCGCGAACCCGCGCGCGTCCAGCTCGGCGCGGTAGAACGCCGCGCAGGCGGCATAGTCAGCGGGATCGTTGCTGTACATGTGCCACGAAAAAAGGTCCATCGGCGCGTCGTGCTGGCGCACGTGATCGAGGAACCGGCGTGTCCACGCCTGTCCCTGCGGCGCCTTGCACCCCGCAGGCATCAGGGCGGGGCCTCCAAGCCGGAGGCCGGGAAACGCCTCGCGGATAGCGCGGGACGCCGAGACGTAGAAGTCGAAGTACACGTCGGCCGGTTGACTCCAGAACTGCCGGTTGTCAGGTTCGTTCCAGATCTCGACGTAACGGAAGGCGCTGCGGAACCCCTGCCACTGGCCCTCGCGATAGTGGCGCAGCACCTGCACCGATGCCGCTGTCAGATTGGCGATCTCGCCGGGCGACGGCGCCCGGGCGTTGTTGTACGAATCGCCCAGGCGGAAGTACGGTTCGAATCCGTTCTCGACGATGGAGGCAAAGACCGTGTCGCTGGAGCGGCCTTCGTGGCCCATGGGCGTCGCGAAGCCGTAGGATGCCGATGACAACGGGTCGCGCGAGCGGTCGGGGTACATCGTCGCCAGGTCGAGCGGCCCATAGTAGTCGTGCGTGCGGATCAGCGTGATGCCCCGGGTGCGGTAAGCATCCACCAGTGAAGGGTTCGCCTCGTTGCCCAGCGGGCCGATGTTGATGCCGGTCAGCGGCCGGATCAGCCCCACCTGGCCGCCGACCGAGAACACGGCGTCGGCCGCAGCCACGCGGCCTGGCGCGTCGCCGGGCCACAGGACCGGTCCCGCGCCGCCCGCCACCGCCACAAGTACTGCAGCCGCGATCCACCGCCGGACACGTGTCGTGCGCGTCATACCCCGCATGCTGTCCTCCTCGGGAACGGTTTCAAGACCTGCGTGAGCGGCCTGTGCGCGACCGCGAGGACGGGTCTTGAAACCGCCTCATTGCCTGGTTAGACAGCAGCGACGGTGGCAGGGTTAAAGGACCCGCCTCCACGCCGATGGTAGAATCGTACCGACGCCAGGGGAGACCGACCGATGACCGACCAGGAACAGAAATCCGTGATGACGCTGGTGCTGATGGCGGCGTTTGCCGACGGCAAGAACGACCCCGCCGAACGTGCCGAGGTGGCGCGTATCACCAGGACCCTCGCGGAAGGCGCCGACTTTGACGTCACGGCCGTGCACCGCGACGTGCTGCTCGAACGCGTCACCATGGACGAAGCCGCGGGGATGCTCGTCAAGCCGCAGGTCAAACGGCTGGCGTACGAGCTGTGCGTCGGCATGTGTGATGTGGACGGCGCGCAAAGCGAGCCCGAGAAGGCCTTCCTGGCTTCGTTGCGCAAGGCTCTCGGCTTTACTGCCGAAGAAGAGGCGTCGGCGCAGGCTTTCACGGCCAACGCCGAAGCCCTGGCCGTGGCGCCGCTGGCCACGGTGACGGCCGCCGAGCCGGCCGCGCTCTCCAGCACGATGAGCGCCGAAGAACAGGACCGCGTCATCCTGAACTACGCGATCCTCAACGGTGCCCTCGAGATCCTGCCCGACTCGCTGGCGTCGATGGCCATCCTCCCGCTCCAGATGAAGATGGTCTACCGCATCGGCAAGTCGTACGGCTTCGAGCTGGACCGCGGGCACATCAAAGAGTTCCTGGCCACGGCCGGCGTGGGCATGGTGTCGCAGTACGTCGAGCAGATCGGGGTCAAGCTCGTGGGCAAGGTGTTCGGGCGCGGCCTCATCGGCGGGTTGCTGGGCGGCGTGGCCAAGCAGACGGTGAGTTCGGGATTCTCGTTCGCCACCACCTACGCCCTCGGACGCCTGGCCGTCAGGCACTACGCCGGCGGGCGCAAGTTCTCCACGCAAGCCCTGAAAGACACGTACGCCAGCCTGCTAACCGAGGCGAAAGGCCTGCAGGCCCAGAACATGCCGGCCATCCGCGAGAAAGCGCGCACGGTCAACGTGTCGCAGATCCTCCAGGACGTCCGCGCGTAACGGCCGTCAGCGTCAGCGCTCCAGCCGCACCTCGACGTTTTTGCCCCGGATCGAGGCGCGGCGCATGGAGGTCATGATCCGCTCGGCCAGCTGTTCGGGCACTTCCACCAGCGCGGCGTCCTGGCCGACACGAATCTGGCCCAGGTAACGCGACTCGATGCGCGCTTCGCCGCTGATGGCGCCCACCAGATCGCCGGGCCCCACGCCCGCCTTCCGGCCGATGCCAAACCGCAGCACGACCATGCGTTCCATGTCCACGTCGCTGGCCGCATCGTGCGTGCGGGCGCGGGAACGTGGGGCGGCAGCTTCCACCTCGGGCTCGTCCCGATCTTCGTGTGACTGGTCGTACGCCAGGGCAATCGCCGCCGCGGCCACGTCCACCAGATCGAAGTCCTTGGCCATCGCCAGGACGAACGCTTTCTGGCCTTCCAGCCCGCCTGCGATGATCCGTTCGGCCAGGGCGGTGCGGGTGGATTCAAGGCGCCGGGCGCGCAGGTCCGACACCGTCGGCAGCGGCAGCACCTCGATCAGTTGTTTCGTCACCTGCTCGATGTTGCGGATGAACCGCCGCTCGCGATGATCGACCAGCGACACGGCCACGCCTTCGCGGCCGGCGCGGCCCGTCCGTCCGATGCGGTGCACGTAGACGTCCGGCGCGTTCGGCACGTCGAAGTTGAACACGTGCGACACGTGTTCGATGTCGAGGCCGCGCGCGGCCACGTCGGTGGCCACCAGCATGTCGGCTTTGCCGCTCCGGAACATCTGCATCACGCGGTCGCGCTGCCGCTGCTCCATGCCGCCGTGCAGCGCCTGCGCGCCGTAGCCGTGGGCCTTCAGCGTATCGGTCAGCTGATCCACTTCGATACGCGTGCGGCAGAACACGATTGCGCTCTTCGGGTCTTCGAACTCGAGCACGCGGCCGAACGCGTCCATCTTCTGCGGCCGGGTGACGATGTAGGCCACCTGGCGGACGCGGGGCACCTTGCCCGCCGCGCGTTTTTCGCGGGCGATCGTGATCTTCTCGGGCTGCTTCAGGTGTTTGTGCGCGATGGCCGAAATCCGGGGGGGCATCGTCGCGGCAAACAGTGCCGTCTGGCGCGTGGCGGGCGTGGCCGACAGGATGACATCGAGGTCTTCGGCAAACCCCATGTCGAGCATTTCGTCGGCTTCGTCGAGCACCAGGATCTGGAGCGCGCTCAGATCGAGCGTCTGGCGGCGCAAGTGGTCGAGGGCGCGGCCCGGCGTGGCGACGACGATGGAGACGCCGCGCATGAGCGCGCGGATCTGCTGATCCATCGGCGCGCCGCCGTAGAGCGGCAGCACCGTCAGGGACGAACCTTTGCCGTACTTGTGGATCGCTTCGGCCACCTGGATGGCCAGTTCGCGCGTGGGCACGAGGACCAGGCCGGGCACGGCGGGGAAGCGGGAAGCCTTGGCCTTGGTGTCGGCGGTGACCTTGACCTTGCGGGCGGCCATGAGGCGTTCGATCATCGGCAGCGCGAAGGCGGCGGTCTTGCCCGTGCCCGTGCCCGCCTGCCCAAGCAGGTCGCGCCCTGCGAGCAGAACCGGGATAGCTTCGCGCTGGATGGGTGTCGGTTCCTCGTAACCCAGCGCGGTGACGGCGGAAACGAGGGAAGGCATGAGGCCCAGCGACGCGAAGGTATTCTCCATCCGCCTATCGTACTCCTTCACGGTCGCGCACAGCGCCGGCAGAAGGCGGGTATGGTAGTATGGCATCGATATGGCATCAGTGAAGCTGACCTTCTCGCTCGACGCCGAGACGGTGGGGCGGTTGCGCACCACGGCTGAACGCCTGGGCCTGCCCCAGAGCCAGGTCGTCCGCGAGGCGGTGGCGGAGTACGCCGAACGGGTGGGCCGGCTCAGCGAGTCCGAGCGCGTGGCCCTGCTCAGCGTGTTCGATCGCCTCGTGCCCTCCTTGCCCGGGCGGCCGGCTCGCGAGGTCGATGCCGAACTGCGGGCGTTGCGGGCGGCGCGGCGTCAGGGCGGACGGCGGAGGGCGGTCCGATGACGCATCTCGATACCTCCGTGCTGATAGATACGCTCACCGGCCCGCGCCGATCAGCGCCGGCGTTGCGCGCGTTAATCGCCGGGGGCGAGCGCCTGTCGTTCTCGGCGCTGGTGCTGTACGAGTGGAGGCGGGGACCGCGTCACCCGGACGAGTTGCGGGTGCAGGAAGCGCTGTTCCCGTCGGACGAGGCGACGCCGTTCGGGCGGCCCGAAGCGGCCCTCGCGGCCGACCTCTATCGCCAGGTCCGGCGGGCGCGCGGCCGGGAGGTCGATCTCGCGATCGCGGCGTCGGCCATCCTGCGCGACGCGACCTTGTGGACGCTCAACCCCGGCGACTATGCCGACATTCCGGGGTTGCGCGTCCTCTGACACGTGGCTGCATTCCCTGCCCGTTGGTCACATCCGTGCAGGGAGGGCCGAGGCGCACGAGCGTGCCCGATTCGTCATCCGGCGAGTGGACCCCCGGTTGGCGCGACGCGCTGCCACGCGCGGGAGAGCGCGGCAGGCAGGCCCTCGAGATCGGCGGCCACGGCCGCCGCCAGCGAGTCACCGCCAGCCGCAGCCAGCAGCTGGCGCACGTCCCAGAGATCCTGGGCCCCACCGGCATACAGCTTCAGCAGTATCAGATCGCGGGGCTGGACCACTGGAGGTCCGCCGGATCGGCGGATGGCGCGATCGATCGCGCGCTGCTGCCAGGCGGGTTTCCCGACGACGATGTCGATCGGACGCTCGTTGGGAGTGCTGACGCGGATCACACCCGCCAACGGGTCGTCGGTGTTACCGCGACGAACCTCGACGTCGAGTGGGTCGTGGGCCAGGGGAGCCCAGAAGGGCGTCTCAAGGCAGCGGCGGTCGAGAACAAGCAGGTCGATGTCGAATGTTGATCGGGACACGCCGGCGGCCGCGAGGGCAGTCGCCCCGATCAGGGCGTGCGGCACGCGAGCACGATCCAGGAACGTGCTGACCGTATCGAGGAGACTCACGGGGCGTCGTCCCATTCGGCCGCGACGCTGGGGCGACGCCCGTGGTGGCGCGACCGTCGCAGTTGCCTCTCGGCCTCATCGCGGCCGACCTGATGGACATCCATGAACACGCGCACATCGTCGTCACCCAGTGCGAACGCGAGCGCGATGCGTTCGTCGGGCGTCATTGTGCGCACCAGGTCGTGCGTGCGCCGACGGGCGTATGCGCCTGAGTCCTCCATGCCGAGAGTATAGCGTGTGAAGTCCCGCACCGGGCGAGACCGTCCCAAAACGACTAGTGGCCCGTATCCGCTGAAACGGAAGTGGATTCCGGAGCGCGGCGCCCGGATCGCCAGGCGCAATGACCGAGGATATGGGGCATATCCGAGGGAAGAGCAACGCCGCGAGGCGGGATGCCCCGCCCGGAAGGCGCTACTGTCTCAGCGGATACGGGCCACTAGCCTCGGGTTCGACCCGACAGGTCCGCAGAACCGAGGTACCTGAGTATCTACGTCGCCGGTTGAGTTGCTCACATCCGTTCGGGCAGGGCCGGCCGCTCGGTGTCGTTGGCCAGGCCGAGCCGATCGAACGCGGCCAGCAGAAGCGACAGGACGATGGCGACGACCGTGCCGAGGGCCATGCCCTTGAGTGCCACTGTGCCGATGGTGATCGAGGCGCCGCTCACGCCGGCGACCAGCACCACGGCCGTCAGGATCAGGTTGCGCGACCGGGTATAGTCCACCTTCTGCTCGATGAGCATGCGGATGCCGGCGGCGGCGATCACGCCGAACAGCAGGATGCAGACGCCGCCCATCACGGGCACCGGGATGGCGCGCACCAGCGCGGCGAGTTTGCCGACGAACGACATCAGGACGGCGATCACGGCGGCGCCGCCGATCACCCAGACGCTGAAGACGCGCGTGATGGCCATCACGCCGATGTTCTCGCCGTAGGTGGTGTTGGGCGTCGCGCCCACCAGCCCCGACAGCACGTTCGAGATGCCGTCGCCGATCAGCGAGCGGTGCAGGCCCGGGTTCCGCATGAGGTCGCGGCCGACGATATGGCCCGTCACCACCAGGTGGCCGATATGCTCGGCCAGCACCACGAGGAATGCCGGCATGATCACCAGGATGGCCTGGATGTCGAACGCCGGGGCGTAGAACGTCGGCGCCTTGAACCACGGGGCGGCGGCCACACTGCTCCAGTCCACGATGCCGAGGACCTCCGCCAGGCCGTACCCCGCGATCACGCCGATGAGCACGGGGATGGTCGAGAAGAACCCCCGCAGGAGCACCGACCCGAGCAGCGTGACGGCCAGCGTGAACATCGACACGGCGATGGCTGTGCCGGCCGGAATACGCAGCTCCGCGACGGTGGTGCCCGTCAGCCCCGCCATGTCGGTCGCGACCGGCGCCAGTTCGAGGCCGATCACCGCGACGATCGCGCCCATGGCGGCCGGCGGGAAGACGACGTCCAGCCAGGCCGTGCCGGCGAGGCGCACGACACCCGCCACCAGGATGAAGAACAGGCCGAAGACGATGAACGCGCCCTGGGCCGCGGGATAACCCCCGCCGCCGCGGGCCGCCATCACGGCCATGACCGGCGCGATAAACGCGAAGCTCGATCCGAGGTAGGCCGGGATACGCCCGCCCGCGACCACGAGGTACACGAGCGTGCCGACGCCGTTCATCAGCAGCGATGTCGCCGGATCGACCTTGAAGAGGAACGGCACCAGTACCGTGGCGCCGAACATCGCGCAGAGGTGCTGGAGGCTCAGCGGCAGCCCGCGAAGCAGCGGCACCCGCTCGTCGACCTGGATGATCCGATTCGTCATCCGGCGAGTGTACCCCCGGTCAGGGTCCTTACCGCAGGAACGAGTACTGGAACTTCACCAGCAACTGATTCGAGTCGCGTTGCCAGCGGTCGGCCACGTCGCGGACGTTGTGGTTGTAGATCACGAACAGGTCGCCCACCGCCCGGAACGTCCAGCGCAGCCGCGAGTTGGTGCCCACCGACCGGCTGGCCGAGTCGTACTGGACGTAACTCGACACAGTGAGGTCCGGCGACAGGTTGAGCCGGAGGCGGGTGCCCGACACGGTGGTGGCGAAGTTGCCGGCGTCGAGGCGGCCGACGGCGCGCTCGCCGCTGAACTCCACGGTGACGGCCGGCGTGGGATTCCAGGCGCCGGACCAGCTGACCTGGTGGAGGGTGCCCTCGTAGAACCCGCCAAACCACCAGGTGACCTGCGTGCTGAAGCGGCGTTTGGCCGCCGTGCCGGCCTCGAGACGGTACCGCGTCCAGTGGTACGACCCTGGCGCCAGCACCACGCCGTCGGCCACTGCGAACGGACGCGCCAGATACTCACCCGTCGGCACCCAGTTCACTTCCACGCGGTCGCCCGACTCGAACCGCCAGTTCACCGGTGCCGTAAACACGCGGTAACTTTCCCACTGGCCGTCGAGGTCCGTCACCAGCGTGTTGCGGAACTCCATGAACATCTGGCGGATGTTCCAGAAACCGGGCCGGGGCTTGAATTCGGTGTTGAACGTCAGCGCATGGACGCCCGGGCGCGCCACGAATCCCATCGACGGATCGAAGTCGCGCCCCACGCGCCAGTACTTGAACACGGTGTCCCACAGGTCGTTGGGGTAATCCACCGTGACGCCGAACGCAGAGCGGTCAGGACCCAGCCCCTCGCGGTTCATCGCCATGCCCCACAGGCCAACCATGAGGTTCTTGTTGCCCCTGGCGTGCGACGTCTGGTACGTCGCGTCCGCGCCGATCAACCAGCTGTCGGCACGGCCGTGCGGGTCGCCCAGCGTCGCGATCAGGCCCACGGATGATTCCGCCAGCACGTTCTGCTTCAGGCGCGCGACACCCAGTGTGGTGCCGGGAACGACCCCGCCCGCGCTGTCAGTCCGGACCAGTTGCGCGCCGATGTTCGAACTGCCGGCGCGGCCGCTGACCTTGCCGCCCGCAACAATCGGGACCTCCCGCCCCGCCACCAGACCCACGCGGCGGCTGTAGTAGGGCAGCAGTTCCTGGCCGAGCCCCAGGCCGAACGAAAAGATGTCCGCGCCTTCCAGGAAAAACGTGCGCTTCTCCGGAAAGAACAACGGAAAACGCGTGAAGTTCGTGCGGCGGGTATCCACCTCGGTTTCGGCGAAGTCGGTATTCACCGTCAGCGAGCCCAGCAGATTCGAACCCAGACGCTGCGTCACATCAAGGCTGGGATCGAACGTGGTCTCGACATCGGCTCCCGGCGCCGGACGACCGGCGCCACCCACGATGGCGGGCCTGATGCTCAGGCCGAGGCCGAGGTCGAACTCGGGCAGGCCGGTCAGCGTACCGGCCTGGCTGACGTGCGTGATCTTGAAGTCGCGGCTCCAGCCGGACCAGCGGGCCACCTCCTGCAGACGCTGCACCCGCCGCTGCACGTTGACGTTCCACGCCCGCAAGCCAGGCTTGAAAGAGAGCGTGGACACCGGCACCCGGATCTCCACACCCCACCCGTCGTCATCCCGGGCCGTTGCCGCTTCCCACAAGCCGTCCCAGTTGGCGTTTTCGCTCTCCCCGCCGGGCTCAATCAGCGCATCGTACCGCGCGCCGCCCGGATTCACGGCAAACACGTACCCCGAGCGGCCGTCCTGGAACGTATCCACCACCACCTTGACGTGGTCCTCGTTCTGCAGCGACGCGTCCCGCGACTTCGTGAAACTCACAATCCCCGACGCGTCGGGATCGTCGCAGCGGATGCCGAAGACGATGACTCGACTGTTGGCCACCACACGGACAACCGTGCGGCCGGTTGCCGCTCCCCCCGGCGTCGGCTCGCTCATCGTCAGGCCGTCCGCCGCCGGCGCATCGCGCCAGAAGCCTTCGTCGAGCTTGCCGTCGATCCGCAGGCCCTCGCCCAGCGCACCGGCCGCCAGCGACGGGCGCGGACTCGTCACCACGGGGGGCGCAGCGTCCTGGGCGTACGCTGCCGTGACCGGTGCTGCCGCCGCCCACAGGCCGAGGAGCCAGAAAATCCGGGCACGGGCAGTCTTGCGGAGCGATGTGACCATACGGCTCTTCAGCAGATTGGTGATCAGGAGGGAGAAGACGCCGAACCAATAAGCCCCCGGCGATCGCAATCGAGGATCGCCGGGGGATTCGACGTGGAACCGGGAACCGCTACCGCATCGTCGCCAGGTAGGCTTTGATGCTGTCCTTGTCCGAGTCGGCCTGCTGGCCCTTGATGAGGCCGAGCGCCTTCGTCAACGCCGCGCGCACGGCCGAACCCGTCAGGCCGTCATCCGAGCCGGGCGACGTGGGCAGCGCAATCCGCATCACCGCGGCCGCCGCCTCGCTGGCCGACTCCTGATTGTCCATCAGCGGCACCACCAGGGCGAAACTCTCCGGCGTCTTGATCCGCTCGAGGGCCCGCAGCAGGATGCGGCGGTCGCCCACGGTGGACGACTTGTCGAGGGCCTGCTTCAGCCCCGCCAGTTTCTGGGCCGGCGCCAACTGCGAACTCGACACCTGACGCACGTACGACGAAAACGCGTTGTTGCGGAACGCCGCGTCGCCGCTGGCGAAAATCGCGAACAGCTTGTCCGCCGCGTCAGTGCCGGGCCAGCGGGTCAGCGCACGGAACGCGGCGCTCTTGCGATCACCGGTTGCCGTATCGAACTCCGCCACCGTGGCGGCCAGCGCCTGCGCGCCGCCCACCTGCGGCAGGACCTCGACGATACGATCCGGTTTCGAAGCGGTCTTCATGGCCTGCGCCAGAGGCGCGGCACGACCCGACTCGGGGGTGATCTGCGCGGCTGCCGAGACGATGGCGCGCTGCAGGGGGGCGACGGCCTCGGTGGCCGCCGCGTCGAGCATCTTGAGCAACGTGGGCATATCGCTGGGGCTGGCCACGCCGGCGAGGGCGCCGAGGGCGGCGGTCCGGATCTCCGGTGTCGTATCGCCCGCAAACGCGAAGATACGCGGGGCGAACCGCTTGCCGCCGCGCGCCCCGATGACGCCGATGGCGGCGGCCTTTGCCGGAGGCGCCAGCGTGTCGAGCATGGCGGCCAGCGGGTCGAGGCTCTTTTCGTCGGCGGTCCACAAGAGGACGCCGGCCGCGCGGGTGGCCACGTCACCGTTGGTCGACGTGAGCAGCGGTACCAGGTCCGCGGTGGCCTTGGCCTTCTCCACGCGCGCGAGGGCTTCGGCGGCGGCAATCACGACGTCGGGTTCGGCGGCGGCCAGCGACGCACGGAACAGCGGGACGGCCCGGCGTTCGCCCTTGTGGCCGAGCATCGTGATGATGTCGGCGCGGCGGACGGCGTCGGCCTTCTGCGCCTTGGCGATCCAGGCGCTGGCGGCAAACGGCCCGCGCAGGCGCATGGCGGCGCGCAAGGCGGCATGGCGATAGTCGCTGTCGGCGTGATCGGCCGCCTTCAGCAGGTCGGGCAGCGCCGCCGGTCCGCGCACGCCGGCCAGGGTCGCCAGGGCCGCGGCGCGCGTGGGCAGCAGGCCCGGCGCGTCGGTATGCTGCATGACGAAGCGGCAGACCCGTTCGGCCACGGCCGCGTGGCCGCGGACGCCCAGCGTGCGCGCGTATTCGATAACCGCGCCCACGGTGTCCGCGGCGTCGTACTTGAAGCCGATCGCCTTGGCCGCCTCGGTCATCGTCGTGTACGACGCCGGGCTGCCGATGCGCGCGAGGGCCGAGAGCGCCGACCGGCGCAGGACCGGGTCGGCGTCCTTGGCGAAGGGCAACACGGCGGCGTTCGCCTCGGTGGCGCCCAGTTCGCCGAGGGTCTTGACGATGGTCGCGCGGCTGGGGGGTGTGGCGGCGGGCAGCGCTTTGAGGAGGGCGGCGCGTGCGGGCGCGCCCGGCACGGCCAGCAGCAACTGCGTGACCGGCTCCACGAGCGCCGGCACGGCCAGCAGCGGCGTGGCGGCCTTCACCGCGTCGTCGCGGCCCACCAGATGCAGCTGGCTCAGCAGGAAGGTGCGGACTTCGACATCCGTGGCCGAGCCGAGCGCGGCGATGAACGCGCGTTCGGCGAGCGCCCGGCGGGCGCCGTTGCCGGCGTCACTGGCGTAGACCGCCATGGCGTTGATGGCCCACCGGACGGCCACGTCGTTGCCCGCGCCGAACGGTACGATGCGGCGCGTAAATTCGGCGAGGCCCGGTTCGCCGAGCGCCAGCATGTGCGCGGCCAGGGCGTCCCGCTGCTGCGAGTTCGCGGCCGGGAACCGGTACAGAATCGTGTCGGCGGCAGCGGCCAGCGCGCGGGCGTCCTGCGCGGCCGCCGGCGACGCCGGCACCATCGCGAACAGGGACAACCCGACGGCCACGGCCATCATGGTGCGTAGGAAACGGTTGGTGTGCATCATCTGATCCCTTGATCAACCCCGGGGCTGAAGCCCCGGGGCCCTAGCCTCTAGCCTCTAGCCTCTAGATCACCCAGGGCGCGCGCATCGGCTGATCGATCAGCCGGTTGGCGGCCTCGTCATTCTTGAAGCGCTGCGTCTCGGGATCGAAATGCAGCGTGCGGCCCAGGCGCGCGGCAATGATGCCGAGGTTCACCAGCGTGCCGGACCGGTGCGCGTTCATTTCGTTCAGCGCGAACTTCTGGCGCGTGCGCACCGAGTCCGAGAACGTGCCGATCTGGGGTTCCGGATCGGGAATCGACGCCACCAGTTCCTGCAGCCGCGGCACGTCCGACCTGAAGCCGCGGAAGATCTTGCCCGTCGGCCCGGTGATGTATGCGGCCTCGGTGTCGCGGTTTTCGCCGTCGAGGATGATCTTGCAGCCGTCGGCGTAGGTGTACTCGATGCGCCGCCACGAACCGACGGCGTCGTAGTGCTGCTGCGGCGCGTCGATGTCCACGCGGATCGGGCTGGTGTCATCCTTGTTCAGCATGTACTGGACAGGATCCAGGTAATGCTGGCCCATGTCGCCCAGGCCGCCGCCGTCGTAGTCCCAGTACCCGCGGAAGTTCTGGTGCACGCGGTGCGAGTTGTAGGGCTTGAAGGGCGCGGGGCCGAGCCACATGTCGTAATCGAGTTCGGCCGGCACCTTCTCGGGCTTGAGGTCCGTGCGGCCGCTCCAGTAGAACTTCCAGTCGTAGCCGGTGATGCCGCTGACCGTGAAGGTCAGGGGCCAGCCCAGCACGCCGCTCTGCACCACCTTCTTGAGCGGCTTCACGTCGGTGCCCAGGCCGTAGAACGGATCCTTGAACCGGAACCAGGTGTTCACGCGGAACATGCGACCGTGGCGGTTGACCGCGTCGATCACCTTGATGCCTTCGCCGATCGTGCGGGTCATCGGCTTCTCGCACCAGATGTCCTTGCCCGCGCGGGCCGCTTCGACGGACATCAGCGCGTGCCAGTGGGGCGGCGTGGCAATGTGGACCACGTCCACGTCGGGGCGCGCCAGCACCTCGCGGTAGTCGCGGTACCCCTGCACGTCCTTGCCGGCCATGGCCAGCACTTCGTTCAGGTGCCGGCTGTCGACGTCGCAGATGGCCAGCAGCCGGGTGCCTTCGTAGTTGATGTGGCCGCGGCCCATGCCGCCGACGCCAATGATGGCCTTCGTCAACTGGTCGCTGGGTGCGGTGAAACCCGTGCCGCCGAGCACATGCCTCGGCACGATCATCAAGCCGGCGGTGGCCACCGCCGCCCGTTGCAGGAACCGTCGTCTGTTCGTCGTATGCATGGCAGTCCTCGAACTGGAAAAGCCCGTGGGGGATAACCTGTTCATTTTAGTCCCAATCGCTCATGGCGCGGGCAGCAGCGGGAGCAGGACCGTGAAGGTTGTGCCCACGCCCACGGCGGATGTGACCTGGATCGTGCCCCGGTGCTGCCGCACGATGCCGTAGACGGTCGACAGCCCCAGGCCGGTGCCCCGATTCACGGGTTTCGTCGTGAAGAACGGGTCGAAGATCTTCTCCAGCGTCCCGTCATCCATGCCCATGCCCGTGTCGGTCACGCGCAGGGCGAGATAGTCGCCCGCCGGCAGCGGCTCATCGGCCGGCAGCGGCAGCGGCTCGGTGATCGTCCTGACCGACGTCTCCAGCACCAGCAACCCGCCTCCGGGCATCGCGTCCCGGGCGTTGACGGCCAGGTTGAGCAGAATCTGCTCGATCTGGGCCGGATCGGCCAGCACGTTGTCGCGGGCCGCCCCCGTGGTGAACTGGATCCGGATGTCCTCGCCGATGATCCGCGTGAGCATGAGCAGACTGTGATCGATCAGCGCATGCAGGTGTACCACGGTGGGCTGCAGCAGCTGCTTGCGGCTGTAGGCGAGCAACTGGCGCGTCAAGTGGGCGGCGCGGTGCGAGAACGCCAGGACGTCACGCAAGGAGACCGCGGCCGGGCTGTCCGGCGGCGCTTCCTGCAGCGCCAGCTCGCAGGTCATGGCGATGCCGGTGAGGATGTTGTTGAAGTCGTGGGCGACGCCTCCGGCCAGCAGGCCCACGGCTTCCATCTTCTGCGCCTGCAGGTAGCGCGCCTGGAGCCGGGCCTGTTCGTCTTCGGCTTCCTGCCGTCGCGCGATCTCCGCCCGCAACTCGTCGTTGGCGCGTGCCAACTCTGCCGTGCGTTGCGCCACCCGCTCCTCGAGCTGGTCGCGCAGCGTCTCGAGTTCCGCCTTCTGGCGCGCAATCACGTCGGTGCGCTCGGCGAGCGCGCGGTGGTGCCGGCGCGTGGCGCGGTGCCGGCCGACGAGGGCGACAAGCGCGAACGACACGGCAGCCAGTCCGGCAATCAGCGCCACGCCCACGGCGCTGTCACGCCGCAGCCTGGCCTGCTGCAGGGCGTTTTCGCTGCGCAGCCGCTCGTTATCCCGCTCACGGGCCTCCGCGCGATACCGGGTCTCGAGCTCGGCAATCCGCGCCTCGCTTTCTTCACTGAACATCGCGTCGTGCAGCGTCCTGAACTGGCGGGCGTGGTCGAGGGCCGGTTTGAACTGCCCCAGCTGCTCGTAGGCCAGGGACAGGTTCTCGTGCGACCACGACTCCATCTGGCGCGCGTGCTGTTCCCGGCCGAGCCTCAGCGACTCCTGAAAGTGGGGCACGGCGTCGGCCGTCCGTCCCAGCGTCACGAGGATTTCTCCGACGTTGATGTGCGCCAGCGCGAGGTCCGACGGCGCGGGCAGAGAGCGCGCGAGATCCATCGCGCGATACAGATCGCTCAGGGCGCCGGTGGCATCACCCAGATCGGCGCGGGCCGCGGCCAGGTTGATCAGCATCACCAGTTCCTGGCGACGATTCCCCATCTCCCGAAACGTCGCCAGCGCGTCCTGGAAGTGCGCCCGCGCGGTCGTGAGGTCCCGCCGCATGGCGCTGACGGTGCCCAGCGCGGCGGTCACTTCGGCACGCCCCGCCCGATCGCCGAGTTCCGTGTAGATCCCGCGAGCCGTCTCCAGGTCCTGCACCGCGCGATCGGGATCACCCCGCGTGCCGTGTACGCGGCCGCGGCCGTGCAACGCCAGGGCGCGGAGTCTTGGATGCGCCGTCAGCCCGTCGGGTCCGAGGGCTTCCACGAAGCGGGCCAGTGCCGCGTCGTATTCGCCCACCCGGGTATGGAACCAGCCCAGGTGGATGCTGGCCTCGGCCCTGTCGGCGGCCGAGCCACGGCGCCGGGCTTCGTCGTACCAGCGTTGGGCCGCCTCGCGCGCGGCCGGCGAATCCCCCTGCGCCGCCTGCGCTTCAGCCGTCGCGGCGATCTCGCTCAACGGCTGGGCGGACGCGTGCCACACCGGCCCGGCCGCGCACACCAGCGCAACCAGGACGCACCGTCCTAATCCGCTGAACCTGCAGGATCCGGACCTTGTACCAGGCATGAGCACGGTCAGCCGCGGATCGCGTCCGGATTGACGAGGTTCTCGAACGAGAACAGTTCGTCCCACTCGCGGTCGGTCAGCACCTTCCGTTCGTGCACGACGATGTCGCGAAGCGGCCGGCCGCTTTCGAAACTCTCCCGCGCGAGGTCGCTGCACGCCTGGTAGCCGAGCCTGGCTTTCAGCAGCGTGATGATGCCCAGCGAGTTGAGCACCATGTCGCGGGTCCGCTCGGCGTTGGCGGTAATGCCGTCGATGCAGTTCACCCGCAGACTCTCCACGGCATTCTCCATCGTCGCGATAGACGTGAAGAGCGCGAACGCAATGACCGGCTCCATGACGTTCAGCTGCAACTGGCCGGCCGACGCCGCGAGCGTGACCGTGAGGTCCAGCCCGATGACGAGGAACCCGGTCTGGTTCACCACCTCGGGGATGACCGGGTTGACCTTGCCCGGCATGATGGACGACCCGGGCTGCTTCTGCGGCAGGTTGATCTCGTTGAGCCCGCACCGCGGTCCCGAGGCCAGCAGGCGCAGATCGTTGCAGATCTTGGTGAGCTTGGACGACGTGCGCTTGAGCGTGCCCGACACCTGGACGTAGTCGCCCGTGTCGGACGTGGCCTCCACCAGATCGTGGGCAAGCGTGAAGGGGATGCCGGTGATCTCGGCCAGATGCCGGGTGGCCAGTTCAGGATACCCCGGCGCGGCGGTGACGGAGGTGCCGATGGCCGTCGCGCCGAGGTTCACCTCGGTCAGGTGATCCCGGACATCCTGGATCCGATGGACCTCGTCGCCCAGCGTCGTGCCCCAGCCGTTGAACTCCTGGCCCATCGACATCGGCACGGCGTCCTGCAGGTGCGTGCGGCCCATCTTGAGGACGTGGTCGAACTCGCGGGCCTTCGCAAACAGGGACTGCTGCAGCCGGCGCAACGCCTCGAGGAAACGTCCCAGGCGCAGGATCAGCGCGAGGTGGAGCGCGGTGGGGTACACGTCGTTCGTCGACTGGCCGAAGTTGACGTGGTCGTTCGGGTTGACGAACGTGTAGTCACCTTTCGCGTGCCCGAGATACTCCAGCGCCACGTTCGCGATCACTTCGTTCGCGTTCATGTTGGTCGACGTACCGGCCCCGCCCTGGATGAAGTCCGTGACGAACTGGTCCCGCAGTTCGCCGGCGATGATCCGGTCACAGGCGTAGATGATGGCGTCCGCCACGGTGCGGTCGAGGGCGCCGAGGTCGCGGTTGGCCATGGCCGCCGCTTTCTTGACGTACCCGAAGGCCCGGACGAAATCCGGTTCGGCCGACATCGGAATGCCGGTGATGTGGAAGTTCTCCTTGCCGCGCAGCGTCTGCACCCCGTAGTACGCGTCGTCCGGCAGGTGCTTCTCGCCCAGGAAGTCGTGTTCGGTTCTGGCCATCGGTCCCTCGCGTTGCGCTGTCGCCCCCCAGCATACGACGAAGGGGGAGCGCGGTGCTCCCCCTTCGTCGGTACTGATGATGGCGCCGCGGACCGCGGCGGGGCGTCAGGCCCTATTTCGCGTACTTGATGCCGCAGCCGTAGGGGCGCGACGTGGGCACCGAGACGGCCTTGCCGGCCATCCCTTCCGTCAGCGCTGCAGCGACCAGGTTGTGGGCGCCTGCGAGATCGGCCAGGTTCGACGTGGGTTTGTCGTCGATGGCCCCGTTGTAGACCACCGTGCCAGTGGGGCCGATGACCACCATCTGGGGCGTCGTCTTCGCTTCGTACGCGCGGCCGACGCTGCCGTCTTCATCCAGCAGCACCGCGGACGGCGCCGCCTTCATCCGCGCCACGTACGCGTCCGAATCGGCCCCGCTCAGGTGGCCCTGCTGGCCCGGCGCCGACGAGATCACGGTCAGCCAGACCACGCCTTTCCCGGTCCACTCCTCCTGCAGCCGCTGCATGTTGCCGCCTTCGTAGTGTTTCTTGACGTACGGGCAGCCCTGGTTGTGCCACTCGAGCACCACCCATTTGCCCTTGTACTTGGCCAGGTCGTGCACCGCGCCCTTGGAGTCGCGGGCCGTGAACACCGGAGCCGGCTCGCCGACCTTCGACGCCTGCGCCGGCGCCGCCGCCACCGTCATCATCGCCACGGCTGCCGCGGCAGCCGCCACCCATACCTGTGTCTTCCGCATCACGTCTCCTTGCGCGCCTCGGGGGGCCGCGATTTACGCACCTATCTGACGAGGGGGGCCGTCACCACGAACGTGCGGCCGCCGGACAGGGACACCACGCCCCTGAACGAGTCCGGGTCTCTGAGTAACTGAGCCGATTTCCGTAAGACGATACGCACACCGGTTCCGGTGCCCGTGACCGCCTGCGGCGCCGAATCGTCCACCTGGCTCACGTCCAGGGGAAACACGGTCGCCTCCGTTTCAGGCTGCCCGGTCACGATCTCGACCGCGAGACTGTCGCGGGTTGCCCGGACGCTGGCGGACCACGACGGCGGCGCGGGCGGCGGCACCCGCGAGCGGGCCTGCGCGATAGCCGCGCGCCAGCCGTCTGCCAGCGCCTGGTCCGCGGCCCCGGGCGGCAACTCCAGCGCCAGGTCTGCCTTGCCGGCGACGCACATGTCGCGGCAGACGAGCCAGCGGAGCGAAACCGCGACGCGGCCACGCACGCTCCCGCCGCCAGCCGGCGTGACCGGGGCGGGGAGCACCACCGTGCCGTGGTAGCCGTAGTTGATGAGGCCGCCGGCGTCGATCCGCTCGGGCGCAGGCCATTCGAACGCCCCGACGCGCAGGTCCGGGGCCGTGTGCCACGTGGCCTCCGGGGGGGCGCCCGAGTCGCCGGGGTTCTGCCAGTACAGATGCCACTGGTCGTCGAGGTCGAAGCGGACCCCCAGCCAGTGACGCCCGTCAGGGCCCGGCGCCGGATCGGCGATGAGTTCCACGTTGACGAACGGGGCGGTCGCCGTCCGGCCGACGGACTCCGTCCGGTGCGGCGGCGTCTGCGCCTGTGCCGCCGGACCTGCGAAGACAACGAGAGACACCACGGCGCCCAGCGCCGAGATTACCCGGGAGATTGTCATTGGTCTCCTGATTCTACCCGGGTCGAGTCTCCGGATCGAGAGGTTCCGGGGAGCGTTCGGAGGGCCTCCGTTTTGTGTTGCCTCGCAATCGCACAGCGGCGGGCGATGGCCCGCCATTCTGCCCC
>CAYJPV010000022.1:0-95890 GCA_964372095.1 uncultured Vicinamibacterales bacterium
CTCACAGCGTAATCCACGTCTTGCGACGTGGGGCCGGTCGTTCCATTGTGACTAGTGCCTGAAATGCCTCCGCCGCGTGAACACCATCGCCATGCCGTGCTCGTCGGCCGCCGCGATGACTTCCGCGTCCCGCACGGAACCACCGGGCTGCACGACAGCCGTCGCGCCCGCTTTCGCCACGGCATCCAGGCCGTCGCGGAACGGGAAGAACGCATCAGACGCCGCCGCCGATCCGGCCAGCGACACCTTCGCACCGGCCGCCTTCATCACCGCCACATTGACGGCGTCCACCCGGCTCATCTGTCCAGCGCCGATGGCCAGCGTCCGATCGGCACCGGTGAAGATCACGGTGTTCGACTTGACGTGCGCACAGATACGCCAGGCGAATCGCAGCGCCTGCCACTCCTCCGCCGTGGGTTGGCGCTTCGTCACGACCTCGAGCCCGCCTTCGCCTGGCCACGGCGACCGTGCCTCCGCCACCCGGTCGGCCTGCTGCACCAGCAGACCGCCCAGCGCGGATCTGACGTCGAGCGTCGGCGCCGCCGTCGCGAACAGGTGCGGTGCGGTGACGACACGCAGGTTCTTCTTGCCCCCCAGCACCGCGAGCGCCTCGTCGGTGATCGACGGCGCGATCACGGCTTCGATGAAGGTCGACGCGATGGCCGTCGCCGTCTCGACATCAACTTCCCGGTTGCAGCCGACGATGCCGCCGAAGGCGGAGAGGGGGTCGGCATCGCGGGCGCGGATGTAGGCATCGGCCAGCGACGTGCCCGTCGCCGCGCCGCAGGGATTGGTGTGCTTGATGACGCACGCCGCAGGTTCGGGGAATTCGTTCACGATCCGGCACGCCGCGTCCACGTCGAGCAGGTTCGTGAACGAGAGTTCTTTGCCCTGCAGGACCGCCGGCACGTCGCCGCCGTCCGCCGGGACGTACCAGGCCGCCGCGAGGTGCGGGTTCTCGCCGTACCGCAGCACGCGGTACCGGTGCGACGACAGCAGCATCCGCGCGGGCATGGGGTCGGCCTCGGCGGCCCGCGCGAATCCGTCGCGCTGCACGGTCACCGTCTCGAGTTCACCGGCGATGGCGGTGTCGTACGACGCCGTGTGCGCGAACGCCTTGCGCATGAGTTCCAGCCGCAGCTCACGCGACGGCCCGCCCGTCTGATCGAGCGCGTGCAGGACGCGCGTGTAATCGGACGCCGACACGACGACGAGGACGTCGGCGAAGTTCTTGGCCGCCGCCCGGATCAGCGACGGCCCGCCGATGTCGATGTTCTCGACCACGTGGTCGAAGGCCGCCGAACGGTCGGCGGCCGCCTCGCGGAAGGGATACAGGTTTACGCAGACCAGGTCGATGGTCTGGATGCCGAACCGGTCGAGCGACGCCTGATCGCCGGCGTTGTTCCGCCGCGCCAGGACGCCGCCGAAGACGTACGGATGCAGGGTCTTCACCCGCCCGTCCATCATCTCGGGGGCGCCGGTCAGTTCGGAGACCTGTGTCACGGACAGGCCGGCGGCCGCGAGCGCCTTCGCGGTACCGCCGGTGGACACAATCTGAAACCCGCGGTCGACCAGCCCCCGGGCGAAATCCACCACCCCGGTCTTGTCAGACACGCTGATGAGAGCACGCATGGCCCGCTCCTTACTTCAGTGCCGCGAGCGCCTGCGCGGACGCGGTCTCGACGTCCTTGTGCAGGCTGTTTCCGTGGGCATCCATCGTCACAATCGCCGGGAAGTCCTTCACGTGCAGATGCCACATCGCCTCGGGCACGCCGAACTCGAACAGCGACACGCCGTCCACGCGTTCAATCGTCTTCGCGTAGAACTGCGCCGCACCGCCGATGGCGTTCAGGTAGACGGCTCCGCATTCTTTCAGGGCGTCGAGCGTCTTCGGACCCATGCCGCCCTTGCCGATGATCACGCGCACGCCGAACTTGCGGATGACGTCGGCCTGGTACGGTTCTTCGCGGATGCTCGTGGTCGGTCCGGCCGCGTTCATCTTCCACCGATCGCCATCTTTCACGGCCACGGGGCCGCAATGGTAGATGGCCGCGCCGTGCAGGTCGACCGGCGGATCGTTCTTCATCAGGTACGCGTGCACCGAGTCGCGGCCGGTGAACATCCGGCCGTTCAGCAGCACCACGTCGCCCACCTTCAGCGAGCGGATGGCGGCTTCGTCGAAGGGCGCCGTCAGGACGACCTCGCGCCCGGTCCGTTTGAAGCCCGCCTGGTCGGCCATGGGCACGACGGGAGATGACGGGTCACGATAGAGCCACTGCGCGATGGCGCCCGTCGTGCCGTCGAGCACGACACCGAGCCGGCGGAACGCCCAGCAGTCGTACGCCACCGACACGAAGAAGCAGGCCGGCAGCCGGTTCAGCGCGCCCACCTTGCAGCCGATGAGGGTGGTCTTGCCCGAGAACCCCATGGCGCCGACACCGAGGCTGTTGACGGTGCCCATGATGGTGGCTTCGAGTTCGGCCAGGGTCGGATCCGGGTTGACGTCGTCAAGCGTGCGGAACAACTGCTGCTTGGCGTGCGCGTAGCCCGATGCCCGATCGCCGCCGATGCACACACCGATCGCCCCCGGGCTGCAGCCCTTGCCTTGCGCAGCCCAGACGGCGTGCAGGATACACTTGCGGACACCTTCGAGGTTGCGGTCAGCCCGGCCGAGGTTTGGCAGCTCCACCGGCACCGCGTACTGCGCGTTACAGTTCTCGCAGCCGCCTCCCTTGAGCACCAGCCGCACCTCGATGGCATCGCGCTCCCACTGGTGGAAATGCAGCACGGGCGTGCCGGGCCCGAGGTTGTCGCCCGAGTTCTTCCCGGTGATCGAGTCGACGGAGTTCGGCCGCAGCTTGCCCCGTTTCGTAGCCTCGGCGATGGCCTTCCGAATCTCGGACGCCATCCAGATCTGGTCGGCGCCGCGGGGCGTCATGATCTCGAAGGTGAGCATCCCGGTGTCCTGGCAGATGGCGCCTTCACCGTCGGATGCCTGGTCGATGTTCAGGTTGATGATCGAGAGCGCCTGACCCGAGCGGGTGTCAGGGGGCTCGATATCCGAGGCGGCCTTCATCGCCGCGCGGACGTCGGGTGGCAACTCCACCGACGTCTTGATGATGAGGTCGAGAACGCTCTGGAAAAACTCTGGTAACATGGCCGAGAGTATACAACAGCGCAGCTAAGTCTCTGATGCATCACAGGATACCGCTCACAATCGCCGCCGCGCTGACAGTCGGGCTGCTGTGTGCACCCGCGCTCGATGGCCAGAGCCGCAACCGGCACGGCCGCCTGTTTCCCCCCGTGGACCTGGGCCTGCTTGAAGGGCCCGATCGTGACCAGTGGCAGATGCCGGGACGGATCATGGACGCCCTGGGGATTGCCGAAGGCTCCGTCGTGGGCGACCTCGGCGCCGGGGGAGGCTGGTTCACCATTCGCCTGGCCCGGCGGGTCGGCCCGAACGGCCTGGTCTACGCCGAGGACGTCCAGGAGGAGATGCTCGAGGCCACGAGCCGCCGTGTCCTCCGCGAGGCCCTGCACAATGTGAAGCCCGTCTTGGGGACGTCCCTCGACCCGCGGCTACCCGCCGGACAACTCGACGCCGTGCTCATCGTCAATACGTACAAGGAACTCGAACTGGGAGACCCCGTCGAGTTGCTGCGTAACGTGGCCACGTCCCTAAAGGCGCAGGGACGTGTCGGGATCGTGGACTTCAAGCGGGACGGGCTCGGTCCGGGACCGGCGCTCGACGAGCGGACCGACCCGGAAACGATCCTGCGTGATGCCGACGCCGCCGGCCTGCGCCTGCTTCGACGCGAGACGTTCCTGCCTTACCAGTTCTTCCTCGTGTTCGTCAGACGGTAGTCCGGGCGTTGACGTCGGACAGTAGGAAGTAGGTAGTAGGCAGTAGCCGGAACGCCTACTGTCTACTCGCAGCCGCAGCCGCAGGCCGCAGGCCGAAAGCCCGTTATACTGAATTGTCGCGCCTATGAGTCAGCCCCTGTTTTTCTTGACCGCCGATCCCCTGGACGCGTCCGCCGTGGCGGCCCTCGTCGAGGACCCGACCGACCCGGGCCGGTTCGGCGCGGTGGTCACGTTTGTCGGCGCCGTGCGGCGCGACAACCTGGGGCACCGTGTCGTGCGGCTGGAGTACGAGGCGTACGAGCCGCTGGCGATCAAGGCGCTCCAGGCCATCGGACGCGAAGCCGAGGGATACTGGCCGGCGATCCGGCTGGCCATCGCGCACCGCATCGGTACCCTGCTGCCCGGCGACATCAGCATCGTGATTGCCGCAGCAGCCCCGCATCGCGCGGACAGCTTCCAGGCGTGCCGGTATGCGATCGAGCGGGTCAAGCAGATGGTGCCGATCTGGAAACGTGAGTGTTTCGAGGACGGCGAGGACTGGATCGAGGGCGCGACGGCCGAGCAGGACGACGAAGCCGCCCGAGCCCAGGCGTACACGCGCGCATGCGGATAACAGTGTGCTTCTTCGCACGGTTGCGTGAGATTGCGGGGCAGCCTCGCCTCACCGTCGAGGTGCCGGACGGATCGTCGGTGGAGGCCGTCTGGGAACACCTCGTCGCGACGACGCCCGCCCTGGCTCCGCACCGTGCGGCCCTGGCTGTCGCCGTCGACGAAGAGTTCGCCCGATTCACCACCGCCCTGCGCGACGGCCAGGTGGTCGCGCTGCTGCCACCAGTGTCAGGGGGCTAGGGACCGCGTTCGGCTTTCGGCGTTCGGCGTTCGGCGTTCGGCTTTTGTCGTTCGCCGATGGCCGATGGCCGATAGCCGATAGCCGATAGCCGTCAGGAATGTTGCCATGCTCGACAAACTGAATGCCGTTGAGGCGAAGTACAACGAACTGGTCACGCTGCTGGGTGATCCGGCCGTTCAATCGGATCAGACCCAGTACCGGACGCACGCCAAAGCGCTCTCCGACATCGAGCCGATGGTCGAGCGGTTTCGCGAATACAAGCATGTGGTGTCCCAGATCGCACAGACGGAAGAGCTCGCGCAGTCGGACGACGCGGAGATGAAGGCGCTGGCCGACGAAGAGTTGCCCGCGTTGAAGGGCCGGCTCGATGCCTTGCAGGAGGAGATCAAGGTGCTCCTGCTGCCCAAGGATCCCAATGACGAGCGCAACGTCGTGCTCGAGATTCGCGCCGGGACCGGTGGCGACGAGGCCGCGCTCTTCGCGTCGGATCTATTCCGGATGTATTCGCGGTTCGCGGAACGGCAACGCTGGCACGTGGACGTATTGTCGAGCAGCGAGACCGGCGTGGGCGGCATCAAGGAAGTCATCGCCGTCATCGAGGGCAAGCGCGTCTACAGCCGCCTCAAGTACGAAAGTGGCGTGCATCGCGTGCAGCGCGTGCCGGCCACGGAAGCCAGCGGGCGTATCCACACGTCCACCGCCACCGTCGCCGTTCTGCCGGAGGCCGAAGACGTGGACGTCCAGATCGACGCCAAGGACATCCGCATCGATACGTTCTGTTCGAGCGGTCCCGGAGGCCAGAGTGTCAACACGACGTACTCGGCCGTCCGGATCACGCACCTCCCGACCGGGCTGGTCGTCTCCCAGCAGGACGAGAAGTCGCAGATCAAGAACCGGGCGAAGGCGATGAAGGTCCTGCGGGCGCGTCTGTACGAGATGGAGATGCAGAAGCAGCAGGATGCGATTGCGAAAGACCGGCGGAGCCAGGTGGGGACGGGCGAGCGGTCCGAGAAGATCCGGACCTACAACTTCCCGCAGAATCGCATCACTGATCACCGGATTAACTTCACCACGCACCGGTTGACCGATGTGCTCGAAGGTAGCGTCGATGAACTGCTGAACGAGGTCGTGACGCACTTCAACGCCGAGAAACTGAAGGAAGTGATGGCGGTAGGAAGCTAGGGATTGGGGGTTAGGGATTGGGGATTGGGGCAAGGCACTGGATGTCCCCACGCCTCCGTCCCCCAACCCCCAACCCCCAACCCCCACCCCCCAGCGAAGCATGCCTACCCTCGCCGACTACATGCGTGACGCACGGCGCCGGTTGGAAGGCGCTGGCATTGCGGCCGACGAAGCGGCCGTCGATGCCGACGTGCTCGCGCGCCACGCGCTCGGCGGGTGGGAACGCGGCCAGTTGATGGCCCGGATGCGGGACGACGTGCCCGCGGCGTTTCCCGGCACGTACGAGGCACTGGTCGCGCGCCGCGCCCGCCGGGAGCCTGCGGCCTACATCATCGGCTCGCGCGAGTTCTGGGGCCTCGACATCGAGGTGACGCCGGACACGCTCGTCCCGCGCCCTGACACCGAGACACTCGTCGAAGCCACGCTCGCGTGGGCCACGGCCGGCCAGACCCGCATCGCCGACATCTGCACGGGCAGCGGCTGCATCAGTGTGGCGCTCGCGCGCTGGCTGCCTGCCGCGCGCGTCGTCGCGGCCGACCGCTCGGCCGCGGCCCTGCGCGTGGCCCGCCGCAACGCCGCGCGGCACGCCGTCGCCGACCGCGTGCGCGTGGTGCAAGCCGACCTGCTCGACGGGCTGCACGGACCGTTCGACGTCATCGTGGCGAACCCGCCGTACGTGCCCGCCGCCGCGGTGCTGGCCACCCAGCCTGAGGTGCGCGGCTTTGAACCCCACACCGCGCTGGACGGCGGCCCGGACGGCCTCGATCTCATCAGACGCCTGGTACCAGCCGCCGCCCGGCGCCTCGCCGCCGAAGGCTGGTTGCTGTTCGAGTTCGGCGTACACCAGGACGCCGACGTCCGCGCCATCGTCGGCGCCGAACGCGAGTTGCAACTGACCGACATGCTGGACGACCTGGCTGGCATCCCCCGCGTGGCCGTCGCGCGCCGGAACCGGATATGAACTGCCTCTTCTGCCGCATCGTCGCGGGCGAGATCCCGGCGCGGGTCGTCTATCAGGACGAACACGTCATCGCGTTCCACGACATCAACCCGCAGGCCCCTGTCCACGTCCTGATCGTGCCGCGGGCCCACATCCCCACGCTCAACGATCTTGGCGTGGAGCACGAGGCGCTGATTGGCCTCATGCACCGCCGCGCGGCCGCCATCGCGCAGGAACTCGGCGTGGCCGTCCGCGGCTACCGCACGGTGTTCAACTGCAACCGCGAAGCCGGCCAGACGGTCTTTCACATTCACCTGCACCTGCTGGGCGGCCGCAGCCTCCACTGGCCGCCCGGGTAGCTGTGGTCTAATAGAGAGACATGCAGAGGAACCTCTAGTGGAATCTGTCGGCAACCCGTGGCTGTGGGGCGGCTTTGCCGCGTTCGTCATCACCGTTCTCACCCTGGACCTGGGCGTGTTCCACCGCAAGGCCCACGCGGTCACCCTGCGCGAGGCGGCGGCGTGGACGGTGGTGTGGGTCAGCCTGGCGATGATCTTCAACGCCGGGATCTGGCACTGGCTCGGGCCGACCAAGGCGCTCGAGTTCACGACGGGTTACCTCATCGAAGAAGCCCTCTCGGTCGACAACATCTTCGTCTTCCTGGTGCTGTTCACGTTTTTTCGGGTTCCCGCGGAGCATCAGCACCGCGTGCTGTTCTGGGGTATCCTCGGCGCCGTCGTCATGCGCGCGATCTTCATCCTGGCCGGCGCCGCGCTCCTGGCCCGCTTCCACTGGATCATCTACGTGTTCGGCGTCGTCCTGGTGGTGACGGGCATCAAGCTGTTCCTGCAGCGTGAGGCGGATGTCGATCCGGAGAAGAACGTCGTGCTCCGCCTGTTCCGCCGGCTGGTGCCGTCGGTCCCCGAGTACCACGGCCAGCGGTTCTTCGTCAGGAGACACGGCCGCCGCTACGCCACGCCCCTGCTGGCCGTGCTGGTGGCGGTCGAAACCACGGATCTCATCTTCGCGGTGGATTCGATCCCCGCGGTGTTCGCCGTCACACGCGACCCGTTCATCGTGTACACGTCGAACATCTTCGCGATCCTCGGACTGCGGGCGATGTACTTCCTGCTTGCCGGCGTGATGGACCGCTTCGCGTACCTGAAGCCGGGTCTGGCGCTGGTCCTCATCTTCGTCGGCGTGAAGATGACCATCACCGAGTTCTACAAGATCCCCATTGGTGTGTCGCTGGGTGTCGTGGCCGGCATCCTCGGCACCTCGATCGTGGCCTCGGTCGTCGTGACCGGCCGGCAGCAGCGGGCGGCCGCCGCCCTGGCGTCAGCCGAACTGCCCCCGTCGTGAGGGGCCGACGGCGCGCCCGTCAGGGCGACCCGCGGTGCAACAGGCGGTACGCGCCGCCCCCGTCCGGGCGGCGTGTGAAATCCACGACCGTGTAGCCTCGTGACAGGTAGTGCGTGAACACCTCCCGCGAGGCCAGGCGCCACGCCTGCGCCAGTCCCGGGTCGCGAACCAGCATCTCCGAAAAACGTCCCGGGATGGCCGCGTGCAGCTCTCGCTCCGTCCGGCCCAGCATCAGCCGCGAGGGCTCGCTCCGGCCTCCCCGTGTGTCGGCTTCGAGGACGACAGGCGCCTCTGTCTCCGGCGCCGGGTCGAGGCGTTCGCCACGCGTTGCGGCGGGGATCTCCCCGGCCAGCTCCGCGACCCTGGGCGCCCGCATCCACCACTGCACGATGAAGCGGTCCGTCGGGTTGCCCTGGTGCAACGGACTGGGCGACGCGCCGTACACGTCGAGGTGGTAGTCGTCCGCCACGACGCCGAGGCGCCGGAAGTTCAGGTGCGCGTTGCCGGCCTGCAGCGGGTCGAACGTCCACTCCATGAGCTCGATGCCCATGTCCAGCGCCCGGCGCCGCTGCTCCAGCTTCAGCCGGCGGCCGAGCCCAGTCCCGCGATACGCATCACGGACACCCAGCATGTGGGACCACTGCATCGGCACGCCGCGTCTCAGCCCGGCGAGCGAGTAGACGAAACCCGCCATGCGGCCGCCGTCGTAGGCGCCCAGAAGGATGCCGCCCCGCTTCACCGTGACCACGAAAAGCGGGATGCCGACAGCATCCTCGGCATCGCCATACCCCCAGATCTCCAGTTCCAGGGCCATGACCTCGCGAAATTCCGGGATGGTCTGCAGGTCGCGGATGTCCATCGTCTGTCCCTAGCCCCTAGCCTCTAGCCTCTAGTCGACCCGGAGGGACACAGCAACGCGGGCAGCCCCGCCAGCGTGGACACGACGGGCACGTCCTCGAACCCCTCGCCCAGCGAACGCTGGAGCGGGCTCGACAAGCCGTCGCCGCTCCGCCGGAGCAGGACAGCCCGCATCCCGATCCGGCGCGCGCCTTCGATATCGTGCCGGACGCTGTCGCCGACCATGACCGATTCTGCCGGCGTCACGCTCAGCGCGAGCAGCGCGGACTCGAAGATGGCCGGGTGCGGCTTCAGGAATCCGTGTTCGGCGGACGAGACCGCCCCGGCGATCAGGCCGTCGAGGCCGAAGTGCGCGGCGAAGGCCTGCAGCGGGCGCTGAGTATTCGAGATCAGCCCGATCCGGATGCCGCAGGCCGCCAGCGCGCGCAGCGCCGGGGCCACGTCGTCGTACAGGAAGAAGTGGCGGCACTGCGCCCACTCGTCGTAGATGTCCCGGGCGGCCGCCGCGGTGTTGGGCCCGCTCCCGCCCATGTGCTCGATGATGGCTCTCGTATAGTCGATGAAGAGCTGCGCATCGTAGTTGTGGGCCGTTACCTCGTCGAGGATCGGCACGGCCCGGGCCACGGCCGTCCGGAAACGCGACGGGTCCACAGACACGCCCCGCAGACGGCAGTAATGTTCGTACCCCTGGGCCTGCAGGTCGGGTCCGGGGTAGATCAAGGTGAAGTCGACGTCGAAGAAAACCGCGCGAACGGGTGTCTGTGACACGGTGCGCCCATTATAGCGGTCGCCGCACCGCCGCAACGCTCGGGGTATACTGGGATCCAGCCGATTCTGACGGCTGCCAAGGAGGTGGGGCGATGGTCCGTGGTGTCTTGCGGCTGATGGTGCTGACACTGGTTCTGATCGCTGTCGCAGTTCCCGCGCTGGCTGGCGTCAGAGCCACTCTCATCCTTGCGTCTGGCGAACGCGTGAAGGGCGTCCTCGTCGACATGGGGGGCGCGGACTTCACGATGATGGAAGGCGGCAACGAAGTCCGCTTCGCCATCAACGACGTGGCCGTCATCGACTTCGTCAGCAGCGGGCAGGTCCCCGCGTCGGAGGTGGCCAGGATGCAGGGCGGCCGCGCCGTGGTCTTCCAACGGAGCGGCGACTATTTCTACGGCCGCCTCTCCGACATCGGCGGTGACAACCCGATCCGCCTCACGTTCGACACCCCCGACGGGCAGCTCGAGATGAACTCGAACGAAGTCAGCCGGATCTATCTGCGCCGCTGGGACGGCATGCCCCAGGGACGGTAGACCCCTCGCAACCACGCGATGCTTACACAAGGGAGCCCGGACATGACACGGAAAGTCTCACTCGTCCTGATCATCGTGGCCATGATGGCTGCCATGGCAGCCCCGGCCGTGGCCGGCGTCAGGGCGACGCTCATTCTGACGTCAGGGGAGCGCGTGAAGGGCGTTCTCGTCGACATGGGCGGCGCGGACTTCACGATGATGGAAGGCGGCAACGAAGTCCGCTTCGCCATCAACGACGTCGCGGTCATCGACTTCGTCGGCGGCGGCCAGATCCCGGCGACCGAAGTCGCCAAGATGGAGGGCAGTCGCGCCGTGGTCTTCCAGCGGAACGGCGACTTCTTCTACGGCCGCCTGTTCGACATCGGCGGCGACAATCCCATCCGCCTCACGTTCAATTCGCCCGACGGGCGGATCGAACTGAACTCCAACGAAGTCAGCCGCATCTACCTGCGCCGGTGGGACGGCATGCCCCAGCCCGGCGGCGGGGGGGGTGGCGGCACGAAGCCGCCCGAGCGGCCGCAACCCGAGAAACCGGCGCCCGACGGCGGGATCGCGGTGCCCGCCACGACGGTCTGGGTCGATACGGGAATCCAGGTGAGGGCCGGCCAGATGGTCGCCTTCTCCGTCCGGGGCGAAGTCGTCCTGAGCAGTGACGGCGGCGACACCGCGGGGCCGGATGGCGCGCACGATGGCCGCATCGCCCGGCGCGGGGCGCCGCTGCCCGGCGTGGCCGCCGGCGCGCTGGTTGCCAAGACGGGCATCTCGGCCCCATTCGGCGTTGGCAGCCAGACGCAGCCGTTGCGTATGCCGTCAACGGGCGTGCTCTTCCTGGCGGTCAACGATGAGAACCCCCGCGACAACCGGGGCGAATTCCGGGTTACCGTCACGATTATCCGCTGACGCCGGCCCGGTACGATTCGACGGGCCTGGCGGTGCGACATGCGCCGCCGGGCCCGTGTTGTTTGTGGCCGGACCACGCCGCCCACTACAATAAGAGATTCATCATGGCTGACTGGAAAGACACGCTCAACCTGCCCAAGACCGCCTTCTCCATGAAGGCCAACCTGCAGACCGCCGAACCGCAGATGCTGGCCCACTGGGAGGCGACGGATCTTTACCGCACGCTCCGGGCACGTCGCCGGGGACGGAAGACCTTCGTCCTGCACGATGGCCCGCCCTACGCGAACGGCGACATCCACCTCGGCACGGCCCTCAACAAGATCCTCAAGGACATCGTCGTGCGATCACGATCGATGATGGGCTTTGACGCGCCGTACGTCCCGGGCTGGGATTGCCACGGCCTGCCCATCGAGTTGAAGGTCGTCCGCGAACTGGGCGCCCGCAAACAGCAGATGAGCGTCTCGGACCTGCGGCGCGCCTGCCGGGAGTACGCCGCTCGTTTCGTCGACATCCAGCGCGGGCAGTTCAAGCGCCTCGGCGTCATGGGCGACTGGTCCGAGCCCTACCTGACGATGGATTACCGGTATCAGGCCGCCATCGTGAGGGCCCTGGGCCGCTTCGTCGAGCGCGGCATGGTCTACAAGGGCAAGAAGCCGGTGCACTGGTGCATCCATTGCCGGACCGCCCTGGCCGAAGCGGAAGTCGAGTACGAGAACCACACCTCGCCGTCGATCTACGTCGAGTTCTCCTTGTCCGCCCAGGGCCTGGCGGACCTCGCCTCGCGGGTCCCCGAACTGGCCGGCATGCCCGTCTCGGCACTGATCTGGACCACGACGCCGTGGACCATTCCCTCGAACCTCGCCCTGACGTTCCACCCCGAGTCGATGTACGCCGCCTACGTCGTGGACGGCCGCGCCATCGTCGTGGCAGAGGCCCTCGCCGACGCGCTGTCCGCGACGCTGGGCCGTCCGTTTGCGGATCCGATCGCGCGTGTGCCGGGGACGGTCTTCGAAGGGCTGCGCTTCGAGCACCCGCTCTACGGCCGGGCTTCACTCGGCGTTCTGGGTGACTACGTCACCCTGGATACGGGCACGGGCATCGTGCACACCGCGCCCGGCCATGGCGCGGACGACTTCCACACGGGCGTGCGGTACGGCCTCGAGATCTACGCGCCGGTCGGCCCCGACGGCCGGTTCTACGAACAGGTCGAACAGTTTGCCGGGCTCGAGGTGTTCGAGGCGAATCCGCACGTCGAGACCGCCCTGGCCGAAGCCGGGCGCCTGTGGAAACGCGAGTCGTTCGACCACTCGTATCCGCACTGCTGGCGCTGTCACCACCCGGTGATCTTCCTGGCGACGTCCCAGTGGTTCATCGGGATGGACGAGACCGGTCTGCGCGCGAAGGCCACGGCCGCGGTCGACGGCGTGCAGTGGTTCCCGGCGTGGGGCGGGGACCGGATGAAGGGCATGTTCCAGACACGGCCGGACTGGTGCATCTCGCGGCAGCGGTCCTGGGGCGTGCCGATCCCGGCCGTCACCTGCACGGCCTGTGGGACGGCCACGCTCACCAAGGCCCTGGTCGACCGCGCGGCGGAGGCGTTCGAGCAGGACGGCGCGGAAGCCTGGTACGAGCGGCCGATCACCGACTTCCTGCCGGAAGGATTCGTGTGCCCGTCGTGCGCCGGCACGGCGTTCGACCGCGAGCAGGACATCCTGGACGTGTGGTTCGACTCGGGGTCCAGCCACGAAGCGGTGCTGGCCGTCCACCCCGAGTTGCACTGGCCAGCCGACCTCTACCTCGAAGGAACCGACCAGTACCGCGGCTGGTTCCAGAGTTCCATGCTCGTGGGCCTCGGGACCCGCGACCACGCCCCGTATCACCAGGTCGTGACCCACGGGTTCGTCGTGACCGAAGGCGGCAAGAAGATGTCGAAGTCCCTCGGGAACGACGTGCCGCCGGAACAGGTCATCAAGCAGAGCGGCGCCGAGATCCTCCGCCTGTGGGTCGCCAGCGTGGATTTCCGCGAAGAGGTGCGCTTCGGGCCGGAGATCCTGGCACGGGTCGTCGAGGCGTACCGCAAGCTCCGCAACACGCTGCGAATCCTGGCGGCCAACCTCGCGGACTTCAATCCCGCCACCGACATGGTGCCGCCGCAGTTCATGGAAGAGGTGGACCGGTACGCCATGGCCCGGTACGGCGCGCTGGCCCGGACCATCACCAAGGCGTACGAAGAGTACGACTTCCCGGCCATCTTCCAGGCCCTCAACGCCTTCGTGGCCGTCGACCTGAGCGCGTTCTACGTCGACGTCTCGAAGGACCGCGCCTACACGCTGGCGCCGGCCTCCCGCGCGCGCCGCTCCGCCCAGACGGCGCTGTTCGCCATTGCCGACGGCCTGGCGCGCCTCATCGCCCCCGTGTTGCCGGTGCTGGCCGACGAGTACTGGCAGCACCTGCCGGGCGAACGCGAAGCCTCCGTCCACCTGGCCGAGTTCCCGGCGCAGGTGCACCTCTTCGTCGACGACGCCCTGATGGCGCGATGGGGCCGGTTGCTCAAACTGCGCGCCGCCGTCAACGCGGAACTCGAACGCTTGCGGCAGGCCAAGACCATTGGCGGCTCGCTCGAGGCGGTCGTCCGCCTGCGTCCGCAGGGCGCGATGGTCGATTTGCTGACCCGCTACCGCGACCAACTGCCCGCCATCTTCATCACGTCCCAGGTCGAGGTGCTGCCGTCCGACGGGCCGGCCGGCGACGCGACGGGCGTGGTCTACACGGAGTCCGAAGACGGCTCTGTCGTCATCGACGTCGCCCACGCGGCGGGGACGAAGTGCGAGCGGTGCTGGCGCTGGGTGCCTGCGGTGTCGGCGGCCCCGGGCCGCGAGGGTGTCTGCCCGCGGTGCGAGGACGCGCTGGACGCGTCGCGGTCGTGAACACCGAGGAGGCCCCCCGCGTGGAGTCCGGGCCGCGCATGCGGTTCGAGTTCTGGCTCGTCCCGCTGATCATCGTGCTCGATCAGCTGACGAAGGGCCTGGTGCGCGCGTTCGTGCCGCTGCACGACGCCATTCCGGTGGTGGCGGGGCTGCTGAATCTCACGCACGTGCAGAACACGGGTGCCGCGTTCGGGCTGCTCAACGACGCGGACTTCCCGTACAAGCGGCTGCTCGTCGCGCTCTTCGCCGCGGTGGCCCTCGGCGGCATCACGGCCTTCGCCGCGCGGCTGGACCGCCACGAGGTCACGGCACGCGTCGGGCTGGCGCTGATCCTCGGCGGCGCCGCGGGCAACCTGATCGATCGCGTCACCACAGGCGCCGTCGTCGATTTCGTCGACGTCGTGATCGGCGACTGGCACTTCTGGGCGTTCAATGTGGCCGATGCGGCCATTACCTGCGGGGTGGGCGCCATGTTCCTCGACATGTTCGGGATCGGCAGACATGTATCCACGACTTCTTGAACTCGGCCCCTTCACGGTCTACAGCTACGGCGTGCTGCTCGCCGCCGCCTACCTGCTGGCGCTCTACATGGCCGTCCGGCGGGCCAGGGCCAGAGGCATCGACGGTGATCGCGTGCTCGACATGGGCATCTACATCATCGTCTCGGCCCTCGTCGGGGCGAAGCTGCTGCTGCTGATCGTCGACTTCGACGTCTTCCGGCGGAACCCCGCCGAACTGTGGACGCTCGCCCGCTCGGGCGGCGTGTTCTACGGGGGCCTCGTGGTGGCGACCGTCGTCGGCATCTGGTACGCGCGCAAGCACCGCCTGCCGATGTGGCAGACCGCGGACGCCGTGGCGCCCGGCATCGCGCTTGGCCACGTCGTGGGCCGGATGGGATGTGTCCTGGCGGGCTGCTGCTATGGCAAGCCGACCGCCCTGCCGTGGGGCATCACGTTCGACAACATGTTCGCCGCCACGAACGTCGGGACCCCGCTCCACGTGGCGCTGCACCCGACACAGCTCTACGACGCCGGGGCGAACCTCCTCATCCTGCTGCTCCTCCTCGGCACGGAGCGGCGCGGCAAGGTCTTCGCAGGCCGGACGTTCTGGGCCTACATGCTGCTCTACGCCATCTCGCGTTTCGCGGTGGAGTTCTTCCGCGGCGATCCGCGGGGCATGCTGGGCGCCCTCGCCACCTCCCAGGTCATCGCGCTGGCCCTCGCGCCGCTGGCCATCGTCATGCTGGTCATCCTGGGCCGGCGCGCGGCCCCCGCCGCCGTGGCCGAACCCGCTCCCGTCAGGCGCGGCGCGGCGAAACGTCACACGTGATCCCGGTTCGACCGGCCATGGAACGCCTGGCACTCACCGTCGATGCCGAACAGGCCGGTCAGCGCCTGGACCACTTCCTGGTCGCCCACGTCGGCAGCTGCTCGCGCTCCCAGATACAGCGGCTGATCAAAGACGAGCGTGTTCTGGTGGGCGGCCGGGCATCGCGGCCGAACTACGCCGTGCGCCTGGCCGACACCGTCACCGTCGACATTCCACCGCCGGCGCCGGCAACGCCCGAACCGCAGGCCCTGCCCATTGACGTCCTGTACGAAGACGCCCACATCATCGTCGTCAACAAGCCGGCCGGCATGGTGGTGCACCCCGCCCCGGGACATGCCGACGGGACACTGGTCAACGCGCTCCTCCACCACGTGGACGACTTGAGCGGCGTCGGCGGAGAGCTGCGGCCGGGCATCGTGCATCGGCTCGACAGGGGGACCTCCGGCCTGATGGTGGTGGCGAAACACGACGAGGCGCACCGGGAACTGACGCGGCAATTCCAGTCACGCGAGGTCGAGAAGGAGTACGCCGCGCTGGCCTGGGGCGAAGTGCAGCAGGGACGCCGCATCGACGCCAGCATCGGCCGCGACCCGAACGATCGGAAGAAGATGTCGGCCAGGGCGAAACACGCGCGGTCGGCCGTGACCCGGATCACGTGGTCCCGGTTTCTCCGAGGCGTCTCGCACCTCCACGTGGCGATCGCCACGGGGCGGACCCACCAGATCCGCGTGCACCTGAGCGCCATCGGACACCCGATCGTGGGAGACGCCCTCTACGGCGGCATCCGTCAGCAGCGCCTCCCCGCCCATCTGCGGCCCGTGCTCCGTCTGGAGCGCCCGTTTCTCCACTCGATGCGTCTGGCCTTCACCCATCCCGTCGAGACCGACCGTCGCCTCGAGTTCCACGCACCGCTGCCGGACGACCTGCAATCCGTCGTCGACGACATCATCGAACGGCTGGCCGCCCAGGCCGCCGACTGACGCGGCAGGACGTCCGCTCAAGCCCGGCCCGCTCGTGCCGATTGATCGCATAACCGTCGGCAGGAGTGCACCTGTGTCAAACCAGCTCGTCGAACTTGCCCTGAACCGTCCGCCAGATGCCCGAAGGGCCCACGTGCTGCTGTCGCTCGCAGACCAGTTGTTGTTCCTGATCGGCCAGCACGTTCCGGAATCGTCCGCCCGGAAGGCGACGGCCATCCGCCAGCGTATCGACGCCTGGCGGGCGGCGCTGCACCAGGAAACGGATCCGTTCGAGCTCGCCGCGCTGGCGCGGCAGGTCGTACTGGACTGCGAAACCATGCTGAACCGGTTGCACGGCGAAGCCGCTGACCGAGAAGCGGAGTTCGTGGACCTGGTCAGCACCTTGCGCGGCGTCGTGGAGGCCATCAGGGGCAACGCGAGGCAGTTCGACGCCGAGATGCAGCATTCGGCCGGCGAACTGGAGCGGATGTCCGACATCCAGGACATCCGTGAGCTGAAACGCGCCCTGGTGCGCGAGGTCATCGTGCTGCGCACCACCATCGTTGAGCGGCAGAAGGCAGAGGCCCGCACGACCGAGCGCCTGGCGGCCCAGGTGAAGACGCTGGAGGATAACCTTCAGAAGGCGCGTGCGGAGGCGGCCACCGATGCGCTCACCGGCGTGCCGAACCGGGGCGGGTTCGACATGGCCGTGCGTGAGTGGATTGCCCGGGCGGTGAGCGAACACTGGGCCTTCACCCTGGGCATGATCGACCTGGACGATTTCAAGCGGATCAACGACACCCACGGCCACCAGGTCGGCGATCGGGTGCTGATTGCCGCCACCCAATTGCTGGCCGACGCCGCGGAGCAGGGTGAAGTCGTCTCGCGCTACGGCGGCGAGGAGTTCGCGTTCCTGATGCACGCGCCGACCGCCGCCCAGGCGAAAGCCAGGCTCACCGCCGTGATGCAGCATATCGCCCCGGCGTACGAGTATGAGGTCGGCGGAGAGAAGCGGCACGTGACGTTCACGTTCAGCGCGGGCGTCACCGAGTACGCCACCGGGGACACACCGGATTCGCTCGTCAAACGCGCGGACGAAGCGCTGTACGACGCGAAGCGGCGCGGCAAGAAGCGGGTCGAATGCCGGACGCGCAGTTTCCTGCGGGCCCTGGTCGGCTGACAGCCCGGCTCACGACTTCAGCCCCAGGACGCGGCGCCCCACGGCTGACACCAGGCCGCTCACGCCGAAACGTTCCCGGAACATGCGCGCGTAGAGGCGCCCGGTATCCGACGGGGGGATCCGTCCGTCCGGTTTTGTGTGCAGCCCCATCGCGGCGGTCGGACACGTCGTCACGCACAGGCCGCAGCCGATGCACCGTTCCACCTGAACCACCGCGGATGCTCCGTCGCAGGAGATCGCCGCCATCTGGCAGCGATCCACACACGCGCTGCAGCCGTGGCACGCCGCCGCATCGACGCGGGCCACGAAGTTGGTCGCGAAGAACTCGGCTGGCCGCGGCAACTTCCGGGCGGTCGCCAGGACGCCACAGCAACATCCGCAGCAGCAGCAGATGAACAGGGGATTCTGTGTATTCTGCGGCTCCACCACCAGGCCGTCACGATCGGCGCGGTCCAGGAACCCCAGTATTTCGTCCCGGCTGATGAAGCGGGCGTCGCCGCGCGCCACCATCGATCGGGCCGCCGGTCCCAGCGTCAGGCAGTGCTCGCGGTCGTGGGTCTGGCGGCAGGGCTCTCCCACCAGATCTTTGCCCTGCTTGCAGATGCAGTTCATCACCGCAAAAGGCCCCTCGGCCGTTCGCACGAACGCCCGGATGTCGTCGTAGCGGCCGACGACGCGCTCGGTGGGAATGGACGCGTTGACCGGCACCGTGCGCAGCTGTGGCGTGCGGGTGCTGTGGAACGACGCGCCGAACGCCTCGTCGGCGTAAGTCTCGACGTCTCGCTGCAGCGAAGCGGTCAGCCGGTTGACCTGCGCCTCGTAGAAGCCGACCACGAACACCGTCTTCCCGTAGAGCCGGCGGCCGACGCCGCCGACACGCTGCAGCAGGCCGCGCTCCGCCATCGAATCGAGGGCTTGCAGACACGAGTCACGGTCCACGGCGGTGCCGGCCGCTCGCACCTCTGCGCTCCGCACGAACCGCCGGAAGATCGTGCCGGGGCGCTCGGGAATGGTGCTGAGGCACAAGGCCAGCCGGGCATCGGCCGGCGAGTACAACTGGCGCAGGATCCGCAGTTCCGCCCCGGACGGACTGGGCGGGAACGGCACCGGCATCTTGTCGAGGTGCTGTTGCAGGCGGCGGTAGAGGTCGTCGTGACCGTCTGCAGGCACAGGCGTGGTCAACATAGGGGCTCGGGGTTCGGGGTTCGGAACACCGGACACACAACGGGCCCGCCGCCACCGCACGGCGAGCCCGTCGATCGTCGCACAATCTCCTGTCTACTTCCTACTGTCTACTGACTACTGACTACCGATCACTGACACACAAGCCCCACGGTCGTCAATCTGATGGAGGTTCGCGGGTTCGCGCCTACAATACGGGGATGACACGCCACCCGGTGCGCGAGCCTCAGCCCACGTCGAGGCACCCTGAGCCGCGCGGAGACGAGGCTGCAGCCGACCCGGTCGTGTCTGCCAGGCCGTCGCGCCGTGTCAGTTGGCTGGTGGTGATCTCGAGCGCGGCCGGTACCGTCTTGTTCGTGGCCGCGGTGCGTCACGTCGGCTGGCAGGAGATGCTCGACGGCATCCGGCGCGTCGGGTGGGGATTCTTCACCGTCGTCGCCCTCGGCGGATTGCGCTTTGCCACGCGCGCGCTGGCGTGGATGGCCTGCGTCGGCGGGCCGGTCCGCCTCCGTTTCAGGACGGCGTTCGAGGTCGTCCTCGCCAGCGATGCGCTGGGCACGCTGACGCCAGCCGGTCCGCTCGCCAGCGAACCGGCCAAGGTGGTCTTCGTCTCGGGCGGGCTGCCGCTGAAGGCCGCCTTGCCGTCCGTGGCCATCGAGAACATTCTGTACACCCTCTCCGCCGGCCTGATGATCGCCACCGGCGCGGTCGTGCTCCTGCAGACCGCCGCGCTCCAGGGTTCGATGCGGACCGCCAGCGCCCTCGCCGCCGCGGGTTTTGGCGCCGTCGCCATCGTGCTGATCGCGCTGGCCCGCACATCGCGGCGGCCCGTCCGCTGGATGGCCGGGCGGGTTGACCGCTTCCCGGGCGGGCCGCGCCTGGCGGGCTGGCTGCGTTCCTTGATCGACCTGGAGGACCGCACGCTGGGGTTCGCGGCAGACCGGCCGTGGCGATGGCTGGCCGTCTTTCTTCTGGAAGTGGGGTTCCACGCCCTCGCGGTCGTCGAAGTCTGGCTCACCTTGCGCTGGATCCTGCCGGCGGGGTCGCACCCGTCGTTGCTGGGCGCCTTCGTGCTCGAGTCGACGAACCGTCTGATCACCGTCGTCTTCAAGTTCGTGCCGCTCCGCGTCGGCGTCGACGAACTGGGCACGGGTGCGGTGACAACCCTGCTGGCGCTCGGCCCGGCCGCCGGTGTGACGCTGGCCGTCATTCGAAAAGGACGGACGTTGTGCTGGACCGCGGTGGGCGTGGCGTTGCTGCTGCGCCGCGGATGGATCACACGACGGACGCTGGCGGCGCTGCCCCCCGGTGGGGTCAGACCTTGAATTGCCACGTCCGGCGGGAGCCGGAGTGGCCATTCAAGGTCTGACCCCGTCTAACCGTCTACAGCACGATCAGGCGAACGGCTGGCGGGAGCGCGCGATAGAGCGACTCGGCATCCTTCGGCTTGAGCACCAGGCGGAGCCGGATCGCATCCCGATCGCTGGCCCAGACGGCTGCACCGACGTCGCGCGCCTTCGCGCCGGCCCACGCCCGCAGGCGTGCCCAGCGCCCGAGGTCGGCGTCGGCTTCCCGCGGTCGCACCTCGACCGACCGTCCGTCCGCAAAACGAATGAGATACCGGGACGGCACGGGATAAAGTTCCTCGGCCGTGGGCGGAATCGGCGGCGTCTTGACCTCGCCTCCCGTCGTACCCGGTTCTGCTCCCTGCACCACGAGGCGGTCGATCTGCCGCAGCGGCTCGAGTGTGCCGTCGGTCCAGACCACACCTTGCCACGCACGATCCGTGCGCCGCCCGTACCACGCGACCCGCGGCCGGCCAACCTGCGCACCCAGGACGGCATACCGCTGCAGTTCGGCGCCGCGGAGCATCAGCGCGAGGTCCGGCGCCGCCGGATCGAACACCAGGTAGAAGTCCTTGCTCGCGGCGAGTTCGATCTGCCGCTGCAGCAGCGCCATGCGCTGCTGCAGCGTGGCAACGTCCCGACGGACGCCGTCCAGTTGCGGGGCACCGGGGGCCCGCCCGCACGACGCCGCCATCACGGTCGCGAGCACCACCACGGCGCCGATGTTGACCACGCGCTGAGAGGCTGACATGACTCCCTTTCCCTGGGACCGCCTGGCACCCCCGTGAGGCGGTCGAGCAGCGCCGCTGCGGCCGTGCGCCGGCAGATCCCGTCAGTAGATATAGATACGCGTGCCGATCCTGGTATTCGCCCAGACCTGCCGCAGGTCGTCTCGTCCCACGCGGATGCAGCCATGGGAGACGGCCCGTCCCAGCAGGCGTTCGTACAGCGTGCCGTGGATCATGAACCCGTTGCCGAAGTAGAGCGCGTACTCACCCAGCGACCCGTAGTCGAGACGATCGGCCGGGTTCTTCGGGATCGCTTCGCCTTCTTCCACGAACGCCCAGTCCGGCTTCTTCCACACCGGGTTCGTGGTCCGCGACAACACTTCGAACCGGCCCCGCGGCGTGTCGAACACCCATTCGCGTTTCTTGCCGCCGCTCTCGCGCAGCACCATGCCCGAACCCGCCGAGCACACGGCTTCCAGGAGCGTATCGTCGTCCTTCTTCAGGTACAGGCGATTGTGCGTCTGGTCGATGACAATGTAGACACCGCGCGGGGCCGTGCCTCTGAGCCGCACGCCCAACTCCCGCTCGCGGGCCCTGAGCTTCGCGGCGACCTGCTTCAGTCCGCGTTCGTCAGCGGGTACGGACCCCGCCAGTGCCGGCGCGGCCGGCGCGTAGGGTTCGTAGCGGTAACCCGTCCCTGCGATGCCTGCGGCACCGAGCAGGCCAGTCGCGACAGCGACCGCCCACACGAGGCGGCGGCCGTACCAGGCCGGCGCGGGCGTCGGCGGCCCGATGGCGCCGGATGGCGGCACGCCGGCGGAGCCGACTGCGGACGTGGCGTCAGGGCCGGCGCTCGGGCTGGCCGGCGCGGCGTTGCCCACCGAGTTCTGCGATGGCTCCATCGTTGTCGCTCCCCACGATTGTTACCGGTGTGCCGAGACCCACTCGGGCGAACAGTTCGTCGATCTCCGTGTTGGTCAGCGCCACGCAACCTTTCGTCCAATCCCGGCCGCGCCCGCCTTCGCCATGGATCTCGATGAGGCCCCCGATGGACGCGGTCGCCGGCACAGCCCCGCTGCGGCGCGCCCGGGAGAACTCGATCCGGTCGTCCTGATTCGGATAGTCCAGCAGCAGGGCCTTGTAGTAGATGGACGCGCCGTTCGCTTTGCGGGCCACGACTCTGTAGCGCCCTTCGGGCGTGGCCCCGTCGCCGGCGTGCGACTTGTCCGCGATCCAGTTGAAGCCGAGGTCAACGCGGTACGTGCGCACGGCCGTGCCGCCCACGTAGAGGGTCAACGTGTGCGCTTCTTTGGCCACGATGATGGCCGGGCGGCCTTCGCGGCGGGACCATGCGACCGTCTCGGCGTGCCAGCGGCGCCACCGCGCCACCGTCTCGGCATCGGCGTAGCGGGCAGCCACCGCCGCCGCGTGGTCGCGCACCTGTGCCGCCAGGTCGATGGCAAGGCGCGCGCGTATCGTGGCCGTGCCGAAGTCAGCCTCGCGGGCGTACACCGACGCCTCCGCCAGCGCGCTGTGGGCCCGGGCCAGCAACGTGCGGCGCTCACTGCCGAGGTGAATGGTCCGCGCGAGGGCGTCGCTGGCCTCCACGGCCGCGCGGGCCTCCGCCACCAGCGCGGCTGAGGTCGCTTCGGCCGACGACCGCCGCGCCCCGGACAGCGTCAACGCCTCCTGTGCGTGCTGCACCGACTGGGAGTACAGCGCGACCACGGACGCAGCATCGGGCACGGGCCAGATGCGTGTTTCCTGGACTCGCTGGGCCGTCAGTGCGGCGTTGAACGTCGCCTCGGCCGTGCGGAGTTCTTCAGCCGCCCAGGTGCCAGCGCCGGCAGCGCGCGCCTGGGCGACAGCGGCGCGCGCCGCGCCTGCCGCCACGCGGATGTCAGCGGCCCGCCGGGATCCGAAGGCAGAAACGGCCGCCGTCCCGACCGCCAGCAGGGCAAGTACGGCAAGGGCCGCGTGCCAGGTGAGCGGCACGCGGCCCTTCACAATCCGTCGCGACAAGGCTATTTCTTCTTGGCGGCCATGGCCGTTTCAACGGCGGTCTTCACGTTGGTGGCGGCGGTCTTGGCGGCCTCGGCCTTGGCCTTGGCGTCGAGGAAACGGGCGGCCGTCAGCGCACCCTCGGCCTCGGTGATGGTGGTCCCGGCCGTGGCGAGGTCGGTCTTCATAACCTCGATGTCAGCCGCCGACCCCTTGCCCTTCGGGGCCTTGTCCAGCAGCGCCTGCGCGTCAGTCAGCAGCGTCTTGGCTTCGGCGATCGCCGCTTCCGCGTCGGCCTTGGCCTTGTCCTTGCCCGCCACGGCGTCGGCGGCAGCTTTCTCGCCAGCGGTCTTGGCCGCGAGGGCCAGTTCCTTGGCCTTGTCGTACGACGCGAAGAACTTGCCCTCCTGGGCCTTCAGTTCGGCGTCGAGTGCCGCCTGCGCGTCCTGCGCGGCCTTCAGGGCATCGCCGGCGTATTCGCCAGCGCCCGCGGTCACTGCCGCGTCAACCGCAGCCTTGGCCGCGTCGATGTCGGCCTTCGGCGCCGACGCACAGCCTGTCACCATCAGCGCAAGCCCGGCAGCCAGCGCCCACATTCTCATCCCACGCATGTATATCAACCTCCTGTTGCGCCAGCCCGAGACCCCTCGTCCCTGGTGCGCAATCTCAGATTATACGCCTCTCCGCCGGCGATGGCACGGGAGGCGAGGGCCACAGGCGCCGGAGCGCCCCACGCGATGGACGCCGGGCCGCGGCGGTCCCGGGCGTGGGCCCGTGCACCGGCGTCAGCTCTTGCGCGTGAACACGTGGTGCACCACCATGGCGCCGGGCAGCCCGCCGCCTTCGATGCGGGTCACCGTCATCAACTGGCGGCCGTCCGCGGAAGGCGTGTACGTGCGCGTGACCTTGGGTCCGTCCTGAATCTTCTCCTCGATCACGAGCTGCGCGCCCGTCCACCGCGACTTGCTCTTGATGACGCCGTCGCCCGACAGGCGCTCCTGCTCCTTGCCGTCGACCACCTGCCTGATGGACCGGCCGTCGTCGGTCGTGAACAGGACGGCCGTGCCGTCGCGCACGATGGTCAGGCCGTCGGGCGGCTTCACGAGGTCTTGCATCAGGCGGGCCGACCGGCGCACCTCGTCGCGGTCAGCGGGGCGGCCGCTCCCGCCACCCATCCCGCCGGGTCGCATCCCGCCCCCGCCCCCGCCGCCGCCCCGTCCCCCCATCCCGCCGCGGGGCGAGGCCCCCATGGGCCGGTCGTCATCGGAACCGCGGCCTCCCCCGGGCTGGTCGCTGAGGTCCTTGTCGATCGTCCAGACGCCCACAATGCTGGCCGTGCCGGGCACGGCCTGTGGGTCCTGGGGACGGGCGGCAACCCCGGCCGTCACGGCCACGAAGGCCACTGTCAGTGTCACCAACCATTTGCGTGTCATGCTGCTGTTCTCCCTGTGCAGGCGCGCATCCATTGTGACGCGCGCGGGGCGGCAAAGTCTGGACGAAGGTGTGAAAGAAGTGTGGCAGGGCTATACTGCCGCCGTGAACGGGCAACCCTCGTATCGAAAGGACCGCAGATGAAGAAACTCCTGATCGGGCTGATCCTGGTGGCGTGCGCGACGCCCGCGTATGCCGCGGATGTCTACATCAAAGTGCGCACGCACACGGGCGCCATGGAAGTCATGGGGCAGAAGGTCGCAGCCACGGACGTGGACAACGATGTCTGGATCGGGGGCACGAAGATGGCCTCGGTCACCAAGGACGCGTCGTTCATCATCAATCTCGACAAGAACGTGGTGTACCTCGTAAACCACGCCAACAAGTCGTATGTAGAGTCGGCGCTGCCGCTGGATTTCGCGAAACTGCTGCCTCCAGAGGCCGCACCCATGCTGGGGATGATGCAGATGTCGGCTACCGTGGCGCCGACGACGGAGAAGAAGACGATTGGCCGATGGGCGTGCACCGGCTACGACATGACCATCAGCATGATGGGCATGCCGCTCAAGGTCCGCGTCTGGGCCTCCACCGACGTGCCCTTCGACCTCGCCCAGTTCCAGGCGAAGATGATGCCGGCCATCCTCCAGGGCCAGATGCGACTGAATGCGGCCTCCGTCGCGGAGTTCGCGAAGATCAAGGGGTACCAGATCGCCAGCGAAACCACCGGCGAGATGATGGGCGCCAAGATCAACTCGACGCAGGAAGTGCTGGAGATGGTTGAAAAGGCGGCCCCCGCGGGCGTGTACGAGCCGCCGGCCGGCTACGCGAAGAAGACCACGCTGGGGATGGACGACCTGCAGCGCCGGTAGACGGCAGCCCGGCTGCGGTGAGCACGCGGCGCACGGAAGGCGATTCCCGTGCGCCGCGTTCGTGTGTTCAGGCCGTACGCCGTTCCTGCACGTCCGCGACAACCGTGCGCACGTCGAAGACCGGCGGGTGCTCGAGGTGCTTCTTCACCGCGCACTGGTCCGCCGCACGGATCAGGGCATCGTGGTACTTGGCCGGGAAGTCGGGCGGCACCTCGATATCCAGCGTGACCTTGCCAACCATGCCGGGCCTCGACGGATTCCCCTCGAGCCGCTGCACAATCCGAATGCCGTCGGTCGGCAGGTTACGCTGCTGGCAGAAACTCAGCACGTAGATGCCGGCGCAGGTGCCGATGGACGCCAGGAACAGGGTAAACGGCGCCGGCGCGGAACCCTCCCCGCCCGCCTTGAGCGGCTGGTCGGTCTTGATTGAGAAAGTCCCGGTCTGCGCGTCCACTTTGAGGCCGCCCGGGAAGGTCACTGTCATTTCCATGATTCGTCCCTTTTCACGTGAGTCCGCTGCTTCGTACTGCCTTGCCTACTGTCTACTGACTACTGCCTACTTCGATATTCGAGAGATGCACGACGCCCCGAAAAGGTGACGGCTCTGGCGGTGCGCCGACTTCGCCTGGAACTGCTGGCACGGGCCGCCACACTGGACATTTCGATGATTCGTTAGTGATTACACACGCATAATATATAAACTATAAATTTGTTGAACTATATAGATGTATATCTTCATATCTGTGGTACCTTTTAGGCATCGGGAACTGCCTGTCTGGAGCCGACTCGACCACCGGGTCAGCCGTGGGAGGTCGCGTTTCTGTGAACAACTTCGCCGATGCCGCCCGTCTCGGCAGCTGCCTGGCCAGAGACTATGCACACGACATGTTCAGGCTTCTGGCCACGTATCGCAGCCTGTCCGCCTCGGAGGCCGCATCACGCCTGAATCTCCATGTCCAGACCGCCCAGACGTTCCTGGAGAGCCTGACGGCTCTGGGCGTGCTCGACAAGCACGAAAGCACCGACAAGACACGGCCGTACTTCCGCTACGTGCTCAAGGTGAGCCGCGTGACCCTGGAAGTGGACTTCTCCACGCTGTCGCGATCCGGCACGCCGTCGAGCCTCTCGCGCCTGATTCGTGAGCGGCGCAACTCGGGAGCCCGGTTCGTGCCGGCCCGGGGCCGAAACGCCATCAGTACGGTGGTGGCCTGGGTGGGCTCCGGCCGGGGTCGCGAAGAACGTCGCATCAACCTCACCCGGGCCCAGGGCGCGTTCCTCTTCCTGCTGCCGTTCCCCAGCGACGAACCCCGCTCGGTCAGCGACCTGCTCCGGGACGCGGGCATCGACGACGCGCACACGCGCGAGGTGCTCGACCTGATCGACCGCCTCGATACGTTTGGCGCCATCGAGGCGCAGGCGGTCTGACCCGCCTCCCGGCGCCGGCCAGGGCCGGCCGTATGGTCCGTGGTATTCTGCCCGGGCACTGCGAGGATGTGTATGTTCTGCGCCACCGAACTGGCTGCTCGCATCGAACGCGCCGAAGCGCAGCTCTCCGCGGACATCGGCACCGCGGCCTGCGCCAGGAGCGGGGCGCCGCCGGCCTTCGTCGAGGAGATTGGCGGAGGGTTCGCCGTCTTTGCCGGCGCGGGGGCCCCGGTCAACAAACTCATCGGGGCCGGCTTCGGCGGGCCGCCCGACGACGATCGCCTGGGACAGATCGAAACCCTGTTCGCCGGTTGCGGGTCGCCGGTCCAGGCCGAAATCGCCACGCTGGCCGATCCGGCCTGGCACGCCGTCTTCGGCCCCCGCGGCTACGTCCTGGCGGGTTTCGAGAACGTGCTGGGGATGGCGCTGCCGGTCTCTCACGAACGGACGCTTGCCGCGGGCATCTCGATCGTCGAATGCGCGCCCGCCGACCGCGCGCTCTGGCTCGACACGGTCGTGACGGGGTTCTCATGCCCGGATGAGGTGCCGGCTCAGGCGGCCGGGCAGGCGTTTCCGCGTGAGGCGATCGAACGGGTCTTCGAGGATTTCGCCGCGGCGCCCGGCTTCCGGCAGTACCTCGCCTACGTCGGTGACGACGTGGCGGGAGGCGGCAGCCTGCGCGAATGGGCAGGCGTGGCGCAATTGTGCGGCGCGGCCACGCTGCCCGGGTTTCGCCGGCGCGGTGTCCAGTCAGCGTTGCTCGACGCGCGCCTTCGCGACGCCAGCCGGCGTGGCTGCGACCTCGCCGTGGTGACGACCGGCCCCGGTTCGACGTCGATGCAGAACGCCCAGCGGCGGGGCTTCGCGCTCCTGTACGCCCGCGCCCTCCACATCAAGACCCGGTGAACGCCGTGTCAGGGCGACCGCCACACCGCAATACGGCCGTCTTCGCCAACCGCCCACACCGCCCCGTCGCGCGCCACGCTCACCGCATGGAACCCGCCGTCACCCGTCGCCCTCCACGTCGCGCCGCCGTCATCGGACCGGTCGGTTCCCGCAGGGCCCACGGCGAGGACCTCACGGCCGTCCGATCCGGGCACATGCAGGACCGCGGACCGGAATCCACGCAGCCGCGCCAGGCCCACGCTCGACCAGGTGACGCCGCCGTCTGTGGTCCGTGCGAGGTTGTCGCTGGTCTCCCGTTCTTTCCGGTAGTCGCCTCCGACGGCGAGCCCGTTGTGCACGTCGGCGAACGCCAGCGAGAAAATGCCCGCTGACGGCGAACCCGCCGTCAGCGGCGTGTCCGACGCCCGCCAGGTGAGCCCGAGGTCGGTCGACCGGTACACGCGCGCCCGCGCCCCGCCCCCGCTGCCGAACCAGGCATGTGCCGCCCCCTGTGTGACCAGGCACGTGCCGCTGGCCGCGAACGCCCCGTCTCCCTCGAGCGCCGGCGGCATGCCGGCGGCCGGAACCGGCACCCAGGTGCCGCCGCCATCGGTGGTCCGGATCACGGTGAACCGCCCGTCGACGGGATCGCCAACCGCGAGTCCGCGATGCGCGTCCCAGAAGGCGATCGCGTCGAAGAACTTCCGCGGATCGTCGTTCACGAACTGCGTGGTCCACCGCCGGCCGCCGTCCGTCGTCTTTAGAATCCGCGAGTGATCGCCGGAGCCAATCGCGAGGACGTACGCCGTCTCGGCGTCCAGCGCCTCGATGTCCCTGAAGTCGAGCGCCTCGGCTCCGGGAGGTGACACCCGCGTCCACGTCGCCCCGCCGTCAACCGTCCGCAGGATCGTGCCGCGGTTGCCACTGGCCCAGGCCGCTGCTGCGCTCACGGCACTCACGCCGCGGAGGCGCTCCGCCACCGGGCTCTGCTGCGGTTGCCAGCCGCCCGGCGGCTGGGCCAGGGTCACGATCGCCACCGCCAACGTGGCCGCCAGTTCTCGCATCGCCAGCTCCTCTCCGATCCGTGTCGCCCGCCCGGCGATTATGCACCGACTCGCCCGGATCGACCTCGTGGATATAATCCTTCCGTGCGTGCACTCATCGGGACGATCGCGTTCGCACTGTGGCTCGCCGCCCCTGGCTGCAGCGGCAGCCCCCCGGCATCACCGGCGTCGCCGACCATCGCGGCCGGCACGCCGCAAGGACCGTTTGTCGCGGGGCAGGTCTATACGGGCCGCAACGGGTACGTCGAATACCGTGCCGGCGATCTCCCCCTGATCCTGAGCGCCCCGCACGGCGGCAGCCTGGCCCCGGCGAGCATCCCCGACCGAACCGCCGGCACGTCAGCCACCGACGCCAACACGATCGACCTCGTCACGCTGCTCGCCCAGGCGCTCGCGCGGACGTCCGGCGGCACGCCGCACGTCGTGATCTGTCACCTGCGCCGCAGCAAAGTCGATGTCAATCGCGAGATCGTCGAAGCCGCGCAGGGCAACGCCGACGCCGCGCAGGCCTGGTCCGAGTACCACTCCTTCATCGATGCGGCGTCGGCTGCCGCCGTCAGCGCCGCCGGGCGCGGGTTCTACGTGGACGTCCACGGGCACGCGCACCCGGCCGCGCGCGTGGAACTGGGGTACCTCCTCGACGCCGCGGACCTGTCACGGACGGACGACGACCTGAACGACGGAGCGTTCGCGGCACGCAGCAGCATCCGCACGATCGCCGGCAGCGCGGACGCCCCGTTCGCGATCGTGCTGCGGGGTGCTGGCAGTCTTGGTGCGGTCCTCGCCTCGCGCGGCTACCCGGCGGTCCCGTCGCCTGCCGTCCCGTCGCCCGGCACCGATCCGTATTTCTCCGGCGGGTACAGCACGGAACGCCATGGCTCCGCCCAAGGCGGGCGTGTAAGCGCGGTGCAGGTCGAATCGCCGTTCCCGGGGGTGCGCGATACGGCAGCCAATCGCGCGGCCTACGCAGACGCGCTCGCCGAAACCATCAGGACCTTCCTCGTGACCCATGGCGGGTTCACCCCCTAGCCTCTAGCCTCTAGCCTCTAGCCCCTAGCCTCTAGCCCCTGGCCCGCACCAGCGTGAACGAGGTTTCCTGCACAGCCTTTCCGTTGACAACCAGCGTGATGGCATGGGCACCCGGGTGGTGCGTGCGAATGGTGCGGTCGGCAAACGAGAGCTTCCGCGAGAGGGTGACCGTCGCGCCGGCAGCGACGTCGGTTTCCCCGATCTGGAATACCTTGCGGCCAGTCCGCGTGCCCGGCCGCGCGTACGTGACGGCGTACTCCAGTCTGAGCCGCTGCCGCCCCCGGCCCGTGGAGCGCAGCGCGATGTGCAGCACCGCTGTGCCGCCGAGCGGCACGCGCGCCGGCGTGACCGCCAGGCGCGCGATCGCCACCGACACGGATCCGCCCACTCCGAACAGTTTCAGGGCGCCGGGGTGGCCTTTCTTGAGCAGGTCGCGCAGCGCGTGCCTGGCCAGCGGCCGTCGGGCCGCCGATTCTTTCATCCACCGCCGGGCCAGATCGACCGCCAGCTCCGGATGGTCTTTCGCGATGTCGCCCAGGTTGTTCGCCACGCTCCGTCGCACGTATGAAGACGGGTCGTCTTTCAGGTGCTCCAGGATCGGCAGAATCGGGGAGGGGTCCCTCTTGAGTTCGACCAGCGCCGTGCCCCAGGGCAGGCGGGGCCGGCATCCTTCACTCGCCAGCCGGCGCACATGCTCACTGGGGTGCCGGGTCCACGCCAGCATCCGCGCAACGGCCCGCTCCGGATACCGGCGGATGAACGGGCGCACGGCGAACTCGGCGGACGTGCGGGTGAGCACCTCGAGCGCCGCCATCGAGATCTCGAAATGGTCCACGCCGTACGTTTCGACGAAATCGGCGAACAGCAGGTGGTCGAAGCCGCTGAAGCGCGACTCGACCGCGAGCAGAATCGCCAGCGCCCGTTCGAAGTCGCGGGGCAGGGCGTCGCCAAGCGCTGCGGTCGCGTGGCGCATCCGGCCTTTCAGTTCAAGACCGTCCCACGTGGCGTCGTAGAGGCGCGCGAAAAACCGCGCCCGCGCGAACGCGGGGTCAGCCGTCTCGATTGCGGCGGCGAGGGCCTCGAAAAACGGCCGCTGGAAGAATCGGTGCTTGAATGGTTCGGCCACGTCTCCGGCCCCTGGGCAGTACGCGCGGGATCGTCCCCGGTTAACGCGTGGTCATCATGACGCCATCCCAGGTGCGGACGCGCCTGATGACGTCCCACTGCTGCAGGCGATCGACAACATCCATGCCCGCCACGACGCGACCGAACGCCGTGTACCGCCCGTCGAGGTGCGGCTGGGGCGAATGCGTGATGAACCACTGGCTGCCGCCGGTATCGGCCCACTCCAGAGCCATCCCGACGGTCCCGCGCAGGTACGGCTGCTGGTTGATCTCGTCCCGGATGGTGTACCCGGGTCCGCCTTCGCCGTCTCCGCGGGGGTCGCCGTCCTGCACCACGAAGTTGGGGACGACCCGGTGAATCGCCACGCCGGTGAAGTACCCCTGGCGCGCCAGTTTCAGGAAGTTCTCGCTCGCCTGCGGCGCGTCGAGCACGAACAACTCGATCTCGACGGTCCCCTTGTCGGTGTCGAAGTACACGTGCGGCGACACCCCGGGATCGACGATGCCCGGGTGCGTGTAGTCGCGCTCCGGGCGGGCGGGCCCCGGGCGCATGGCCGCGCCGACATCCGTCGACGGGTCGAGTTCCCGGATGAGCGCCGCGGCGCGGACCCGCACGGCCCAGTCCTTGTCGGCCAGGGCCTCCCGCAGGACCGGCATCGCGACTTCGGCCCCGTACTGCCGCAACGCGCCGATGGCCGCGCTCCGCGCGTTGTACGCCGTGTCTCGCACGCCGCCGTGATACGCCGTTGCCAACGCGGCTTCGGCCCCCGGCACCTTCAGGTCCCCGATCGCCGTGGCCGCCGCCGCACGCACGATCACGTCGTCATGTCCGAGCCACCGGAGCAACGACGGACCCAGATCCGGTGCCTTGATCCGTGCCAGGGCCGCGATAGCCGCCGGCAGCACGCGGGCGTCCGCGTCGGCCGACAACTGCTTCAAACGCGGAACAGCCACCTCCGCATCGAGTTCCGCGAGCATGCCGGCCAGCGCTATCCGGCCGCTCACGTGGGGATCCGGATCAAGACCGGACAAGATGGCCAGAAAATGGTCGGGATCCGCCGCCCGGGCGCCGCGCAGTGCCGCCGTACGCATCGCCGGCCACGGATCGGCGAGCAGATCCAGCATGGCGTTCAGCGAGGCCGCGTCGCCAGCGGCCCCCAGCGCCGTCACCGCTTCGAGCTTGATGTTCGGCTCGAGGCCGGTCGTCTGCACCAGACGCCGAAGGACCGCGACGCCGTCCGGCGTACCGATCTGCCCGAGCGCCCGGATCGCCTGCACGGCCGCCCGCGGGTCGAGGCGCCACGCGTCGGCCAGCGAGGCGAGCACGGGAACCGCGCTGGCCACCTTCTGGGCGCCCAGGCCGCGCGCGGCAAAGGCGCGTCCAATCCCGCCGTCCGTCGCCCGGGCGAACGCGACCAGCCCCGGCACGGCGCGCGGATCCTCCATCCGTCCCAGCGCATACGCCACGGGCCACCAGCGTGACACCGGCGCTCCGTCGTCCCGGATCGCCAGCGAGGCCAGGGCATCCCACGCTTTCATCCGCGTGAGCGCGTACAACGCCAGCCTGAACGCTTCGGCCTCGGGCGACTGCGGAAACGCCTCGTCTCCAGGCGCCAGGGCCGCCACCTGCGGCTGTGCCGCATGCGCTGACGCCATCCGGACGATGGCTGGCGCCGAGGCGAGGTCGCCAATACGGCCCAACGCTTCGGCCGCACGCCCCTGCACCATCGGCGACGGGTCCGCGAGCGCCGCCTGCAGCGGCTCCAGCGCGGATCGGCTGCCGACGAGCCCCATCGCGAACGCCGCCATCTGCCGGACTTCCGGCTCCGTATCCGTAGCGAGCAGCGGCGCCAGAAGGGCCACGCCCTCGCCGAGCCCGACGCGGCCGACGGCGAGCGCCGCCCGGCGGCGGATACGCGCCTCGTGGTCCGCGAGCAGGCGCCGCAGGTCCGGTGACGGCGGCCGCGGCACGGCAGCCGCCTTGTTGTCCCGCTTCCCCGCCGGCGCGGGCGTCGGCGCGGGAAGGGCCGGGAACGGCTGCGCGTCGGCCAGGACGCGGCGATCCTCGAGCATGAGGATCCAGGCCATTTTCTGCTCGAACGTCAGCACGGATCCGGATCGCGCCGGCGACGACGGGGCTTGCGGCCCCGACGTCTCTGCCGGACACGCCGCACGCCCCACCGCGGTTGCCGACAGGAGCACGAGCACGAAGATCACCACGCGCCGTATCACGACACCCTCTCCTTCTTCAGCCGTCCCTGACACGTCCTCTGTCACGCGAACTCGGCGCGGCGGATGGTCGTGTCGTCAATCAGGCCGGGGACGATCCGCACGCCGATCCCGGGGCCGGCCGGCAGCGGAATCGTTCCGTCCGGCTGCACCTCGATTGGCGGATCGATCAGATCCGGCACGTAATACCGCCTGCTGGCCGCGACGTCGCCGGGCAAGGTGAAGTTCGGCAACGACGACAGGTGCAGGTTGTGGGCCCGGCCGATGCCCGACTCCAGCATACCGCCGTGCCACACCGGAATGCCGTGCGACGCGCACAGATCGTGCAGCCGGATGGACTCGCCATGCCCGCCAACGCGCCCGGGTTTGACGTTGATGATCCGGCAGGCTCCGGCAGCAATGGCGTCCCGCGCGTGACGCACGCTGTGAATCGACTCGTCGAGGCACACGGGCGTCGCCAGGCGACGTTGCAGCACGGCGTGGTCGGCGATGTCCTCGTACTCGAGGGGCTGCTCGATCATCAGCAGCCCGAATTCGTCAAGGCGGGCGAGGTGTTCCGCGTCGCGCAGCGTGTACGCGGCGTTGGCGTCCACCATCAGCGGCACGTCGCCGAACCGCCGGCGGATGATCCGCACGGCATCGACGTCCCAGCCCGGCTTCACCTTGATCTTGATGCGGCGATACCCCTCGGCGAGTTCGGCGCCGACCCGCTCGACGAGGTCGTCCAGTGAGTCCTGGATCCCGATGGAGACGCCCGCCGGGATGTCCCTGGCCGTGCCGCCCAGCACCTGGTGAAGGGGCAGGCCCTGCTGCCGGGCGAACAGGTCCCACGCCGCCATCTCGACGGCGGCCTTGGCCATGTTGTGCCCCCGCACGCGGGCCATCGCCGGGTAGACGTCGGCGGGATGCGCGAACGCCCGGCCCAGCACGAGGGGCGCCAGAAACGTCGCGGTGATGTGCCACGCCGTCTCGACCGTTTCGGAGCTGTAGTACGGATCGTTGTCCGCCACACACTCGCCGAGTCCCGTCTCGCCGTCACCGTCCACGCGCACCAGCAGGAAGGTCCGATCATGGACGCGGCCGAAACTGGTTTCGAAAACACGCACCAGCGGCAGTCGCAGCACACGCAGTTCGAGGCGTTCGATTCTCACCGGCGTTCCTAACGTGGACGCGGCACGTAGTACTGCGTGCCCTTGCCCATGACGCGGATTTGATGGATCAGGTCATCCACCGCCTCCTCGTCGGCCGAGAAGTCCACCTGCGACGTTTCCACCACCAGCAGGGGCGTCGCGGTGTAGTGGAAGAAGAAATGCTGGTAGGCGTCGTTCAGTTCCTTGATGTAACCCGCCTCCAGGCTGGGTCCTTCGTGATCGGGCCGCCTGGCCCGCTCTTTCGCCCGCCGGACGAGCAGGTCCGTCGACGCCTGGAGATACACGACAAGGTCGGGCTGCGGGATATCACGGGCCAGCAGTTCGTAGACCTTCTGGTAGATGAACAGCTCGTTGTCGTCGAGGCTCAGGTACGCGTAGATCCGATCCTTCTCGAACAGGTAGTCGCAGATCGTCACGTGGCTGAACAACTCGGTCTGCCGAAGGGACGTCTGCTGCCGATGGCGGCTCAACAGGAAGAACAGCTGGGCCTGGAACGCCGACCCCGGCTTCTCCTGGTAGAAGTCCGCCAGGAAGGGGTTGTCGTTGTCCTCGAGCACCGCCGTGGCGTCGAGGCGCACCGACACCCGTTCCGCCAGCGCGGTTTTGCCGACCCCCACCGGGCCCTCGATGGCAATGTACTGGTAGTCCACCGGGGCTGAGTATAACGCACGGGCTCCTTGCTGCTGTCCCACCCCCTCCCATCCCTGATAAACTGCCTCCATGCCCTGGTTCAAGAAAGAGAAGAAGGCACCGATCCCGGCGCCAGCCAAGGACACGGCGGTTCGGGTACCCGAAGGCCTCTGGATCAAGTGCCCGACGTGCGCCCAGGTCATCTACAACAAGGACCTGCAGGCGAACCTCCAGGTGTGCCCCAAGTGCTCGCATCACTTCCGGATGACCGCCGCCGAACGCCTGGGCATGCTGCTCGACGGGCCCTGGCGGGAGCACGACGATGGCCTGGTGTCGACTGACCCGCTGGACTTCACCGATACAAAGCCGTATCGGGATCGCCTGAAGTCCAGCATCAAGAGCACCGGCCGCCGCGACGCCGTGGTCACGGCCACCGGCACGCTCGACGGGCTTCCGGTCGAAGTGGCCGCCATGGAATACAGCTTCATCGGCGGCAGCATGGGCGTCGTGGTCGGCGAGAAGATCACCCGCGCGATCGAGCGGGCCCTGGCCGCGCGCGTGCCGATGATCATCGTGTCGTGTTCGGGCGGCGCGCGGATGATGGAAGGCGCGCTGTCGCTCATGCAGATGGCCAAGGTCTCGGCCGCGCTCGCGCGCCTCGATCGCGCGAGACTCCCGTATATCTCGTTGCTGACCGACCCCACCACCGGCGGCGTGACGGCGAGTTTCGCCATGCTGGGCGACGTGAACATCGCGGAGCCGAAGGCCCTGATCGGGTTCGCCGGGCCGCGGGTCATCGAACAGACCATCCGCCAGAAACTGCCGGAGGGGTTCCAGCGGAGCGAGTTCCTGCTCGAACACGGCCTGCTCGACATGGTGGTCGACCGCCGTGAGCTGAAGGCCGCGATCGCCAGGGCCCTGCGTTTCATGGGCGCGCGGGAACAGGCCGCCGTCGCCGGGCGCGGAGACCTGGCAACCGCCCCCTGACGTGAACGCCATCGAGTACCTCTTCGGCCTCGAGTTTCACGGCCACAAGTTCGGCCTCGATAACATCCGCGCCCTCACCGACGAACTGGGACGCCCGCAAGAGGCATTCCGTGCGCTGCACGTGGCCGGGACCAACGGCAAGGGGTCCGTGTGCGCCATGGCCGCGGCGGCACTCCGCGCGGCCGGTCACCGGACCGGCTGCTACACCTCTCCGCACCTGGTCGATCTCGAAGAACGTTTCCAGGTGGACGGTCGCGCCTTGCCGCAAGCGCAGGTCGAAGCCGCAGTCGAGGACGTGCGCCTGGCGGCGGACCGCCTGCTGACAACCGGCCGGCTGCGCGCGTTGCCCACGTTCTTCGAAGTGGCTACCGCCGCCGCGTTCGAACTGTTCCGCCGCGCCGGCGTCCGCGTCGCCGTCCTCGAAGTCGGGCTGGGCGGGCGGCTGGATGCCACGAACATCGTCTCGCCCCCTGTCGGCGTCATCACAAACATCGATCTGGAGCACCAGCAGTACCTCGGTCACACGCTGGCCGAGATTGCCTTCGAGAAGGCCGGCATCGTCAAGTCCGGCATGCAGATCGTCTCAGGAGCCCTGCGGGACGAGGCCCGCGCCGTCATCCGGGATATCTGCCACTCCCGGGGCGCGTCGCTGATCGAGGTCCCCGATGACATGACAACGGCCACGTCGTTCGTCGACGGGCGTGTCCGGGTCATCTGCCAGACGCCCGTGCGCGCGTATCCCGCGTGTGTGCTGGGATTGCGGGGGCGCCATCAACTGGCGAACGCCCTCGTGGCGGTGCGGGCGCTCGAGGCGTTCGACGCGGCGGGTGTCCCGGTGCCCGCCGGCGCCGTCGTCGCGGGTCTCGAAGGCGCTGTGTGGCCGGGCCGCCTCGACATGATCGAGTGGCCCGGCGGCTGCCGGGTCCTGCTCGACGCCGCCCACAACCCGGCCGGGGCACGCACGCTCGCCGACTACCTGACGGAGGTGCACCCCGAGGGCCTCCCGCTGGTGATCGGCGCGGTCCGGGACAAAGACCACGAGGCCATGCTCGAGGCACTGCTGCCGCACGCCCGGTGCGTGGTCGTCACCGAGCCGCCGACGCCTCGCGCCGCCGCGGCGGCCGACCTGGCAGACGTCGTCCGGCGCGTGGCCCGGTCCGCGGCCACGCCGGCGTCAACGCCGTTGATGGTCATCGAAGAACCCGACCCCGGACGAGCCATCGCGCGGGCCGCCCACGAGGGGCGGACGGCCTGTGTGGCGGGCTCGATCTTCCTGGTCGGCGCCGTGCTGGCGCTGGCGCGCGCACACGGTCAGCGGGTGTAGGACACTGGCACACGGGTCGTGGTAACCTTCGATGACATGCGTCGATCGGCCTTGATCCTCTTGTGCGGCGGCCTGCTGGCCGTGGCGGCGGGTGCCGCTGCCCAGACCGTCCCGCTGCCCGGCACGGACGCGGGCCGGCAGCGGCGCATCGAGCGCCTGGCCGACAACCACTGGAAACTGACAGGCGATGTCGAGATCGAACGGGAAGGGGTACGCCTCTTCGCGGACGAGATGGAGTACTTCACCGACACGTTCGTGGTGATCGCAACAGGCAATGTGGTCTTCGCCACGGCATCCCATCGCATCGCGGCCGACAGCGCCGAACTGAACCTGCAGACCAAGCTGGGCACCTTCGTCAACGCCTCGGGCAGCGCCTCCCTGGGCGATGCCAAGCCGGCGAGCGCCTTCGGGACGCAGGAGCCCGACATCTACTTCTACGGGAAGTTGATCGAGAAGATCGGCAAGGAGAAGTACCGGATCTCGGATGGCGGGTTCACCGCCTGCGTGCAGCCGAAACCGCGATGGGAGCTGACGTCGGGCACGGTCATCCTGAGTCTCGACCACTACGCCCTGCTCCTGAATCCGATCATGCGGGTGAAGGGCGTGCCGGTGTTCTACATGCCCGTCATCTACTACCCGATCCGGAACGACGATCGGTCGACAGGGTTCCTGCTGCCGGTGTACGGGACGTCAACGCTGCGCGGGCACACGATCAGCAACGCGTTTTTCTGGGCCATCGGACGCAGCCAGGACGCCACGCTGGTGCACGACTGGTTTTCGAGCACGGGCCAGGGATACGGCGGGGAGTATCGGTACGTCGCGGGCCCGACATCCGCCGGCGACGCCCGGGTGTACGTGATCAAGGAGAAGCCGACCGAGACGAAGAGCACCAGCGGCGCGGTCACCACCGGTGAAGGCCGGCAGGGTTTCGAGGTGCGGGGCAATGTCAGCCAGGGTTTTCCGTTCAAGCTGCGCGGCCGGGCCCGGGTCGACTACTTTTCCAACATCGAAATCCAGCAGAACTACTCCCAGAACATCTATGCCGCGTCCCTGCGTCAGCGGTACTACGGCGCCAATCTGTCGGGGGCCTGGGGCGCGTACTCGGTGAACGGATCGATCGACCGCAGCGAGCTGTTCTACAGCACCACGAGCTCCATCACCGCAGCCGCCCGCCCGCGGCTGTCCTTCGGGCGGGCGGAACGCCCGGTCTGGAGGACTCCCCTCTACGCGTCCTTCGGCGCCGAGTACGTCGCACTCGCGCGGGAAACGACCTACGGCAAGAGCACCACCGCCCTCGACATCCAGCGCGTGGACATGACGCCGACGGTCCGTCTGCCCTTCCGGAAGTGGGCGTTCCTCACCGTCAACTCGTCGGCGTCCTGGCGGTACACACGGTGGAACAAGAGCCAGGGGCCGGGCAGCACGATTCTGGAAGAACCGGTCAGCCGGTCCTTCTTCGAACTGCGGAGCCGCATCGTCGGCCCCGTCTTCAGCCGGATCTGGAACACGAACTCGGGGTACGCGGAAAAGATCAAGCACACGATCGAGCCGAGCGTGACGATTGATCGTGTGACCGCTTTCGACACGTTCACCAAGATCGTCAAGCTGGACAGTATCGACTACACCATCGGCGGGTCGACGCGGTTCACCTACGGGCTCGAGAACCGGATCTATGCCAAGCGGCCGGTGAAAGGCCGCCAGGGGCAGGCCCGGGAGATTTTCAGTGTGATCGTACGCCAGACCTACTACACCGATGAGAACGCGTCGTCGGTCGACGGGTCCTACCAGTCGGGGTTCACGGTGCAGCTGGCCGCCCCGTCCAAGTTTTCCCCGATTTCACTCCAGGCGCGGGCGACGCCACTGACCGGGCTGGCTGCGGACCTGCGGGTGGAGTACGACAAGCAGATCGAGACCATCAAGACCCTGGGCCTGAGCGGCAGCGTCGCGGTCAAGAGCTGGGCCATCGTGTCGGGAGCCTGGAACAAGCAGCGGTATTTCTTCGACCCCAAGAACCCGGCGAAGATCTCCGCCGAGTATCAGTTCATCTCGGGCGGCGGGTCGCTGCGCCTGCTCAACGGCCGGCTCGGCGGCGACCTGTCGTTCAACTACGACGTCACGCGCGAAGTGATGATGCAGCGGCGGATGATCGGGTTCTACAACATCCAGTGCTGCGGCATCGCCGTCGAATACCAGGTGTACGATTTCTCCGGCTACAGCTCGTTCGTCGTGCCGAAAGACAAACGGTTCAACATCTCGCTGACGCTCGCCGGCCTCGGGACGTTCTCCAACTTCCTCGGCGCGTTCGGCGGCGGCGGCTCTACACGGTAGGACCATGAGCACCCGTCCGACGGTCCTCGTCACCGGCGCGGCCGGCTTTGCCGGCAGTCACCTGCTCGATCTGCTGGCCCGCAGCGACGCACGGGTGGTGGCATGGCGGCGCCCCGGCATCGGAGCCGACGTGCAGGCCCGGTATCCGGGCGTCGCCTGGCGCGAACTCGAACTGCTCGACGCGGAGGCGGTCCGCCGCGAGGTCGCGTCTGTCGCGCCGGCGTTCATCTACCATCTGGCCGGCGCGCCGCACGTGGGGAATTCCTGGAGCACCGCGTCCGATACGCTTGCGATCAACGTCCTCGCCACGCACCATCTGCTCGAGGCGCTGCGAGCGGCCGGACTCCGGAGCCGCGTCGTGGTGCCCAGTTCGGCGTACGTGTACAAGCCGGCAGACCACCCGCTGCGGGAAGACGACCCCATCCAGTCGACCAATCCGTACGCCCTGAGCAAGATCGCGACCGAACTCGCGGCACAGCTGGCCGCGCGGGACGACGGGATTCCGGTGGTCGTCTCCCGATCGTTCAACCACATCGGCCCCCGGCAGGATCCGTCGTTCTTCGCCGCCGCGGTGGCCCGCCAGATCGCGCAGATCGAGCGGCACCAGCTCGAGCCGGTCATCAAGGTCGGCAACCTCGACTCCTACCGGGACTTCACCGACGTGCGCGACACGGTGCGCGCCTACCAGGCGCTGGTGGAGCGCGGCGAACCCGGCGGCATCTACAACGTCTGCTCCGGGCACCCGATGAAGGTACGCACGCTGCTGGACGGCCTGGTCAGCCTCGCGAAGGTTCCGGTCACCGTCGAGATCGATCCCGCGCGGTTCCGGCCGCACGACACACCGGTCATCGTCGGTGATCCCGGCCGGCTGATGCGGGAACTGGGCTGGGCGCCTCTGGTGCCGTTCGATCAGACCCTGCGCGACCTACTGGATTACTGGAGAGAGGCCGTCGTCACGTCGTGAACGTCGGCGGCCCGTTCATCCGCCCCGCCGCGCCTGCGGCGGGACGTGAGCCGCCGGCGAGTCTGGAGTCATCGTGAGGGTGCTGGTGACGGGCGGGACGGGGTACCTCGGCCAGGCGGTGGTGCGCCTGCTCCACCGCGCCGGCCACGACGTGGTGCTCTATGGCCGCCGCGCCGCTGAGGCCGCGGCGGGGTTCACGGGCGGGGCCCCCGCCGTCACGGGTGTCGATGCGGATATCCGGGACGCCGCGCGCCTGACCGCCGCGGCCCGCGGGTGCGAGATCCTGCTCCACATGGCTGCGCTCGTGGCCGTCTGGCGACGACGGGCCGCGGACTTCGATGACGTCAACGTCAGCGGGCTGCGGCACGTCCTCGAGGCCGCACGAACCTGCGGCGTTCGGCGCGTGGTCTACACATCGTCATTCCTCGCGCCCGTCCCCGCGACGCTCAGCGGCGCGCCAGCCTGGAACGACTACCAGCGCACGAAAGCCGCTGCCGACCACCTCGCCGATGCGGCCGTTGAACGCGGCGCCCCGCTGGTTCGTCTCTACCCGGGCGTGATCTACGGACCAGGTCCGCTGACCGACGGTAACCTCGTGGGCAGGCAGATCGCCGACCACCTCGCCGGTCGTCTGCCCGGCCTGGTCGGCGCCGACCGGATCTGGTCCTTCGCGTACATCGACGACGTGGCGGCGGCGCACGTCGCCGCCGTCGAACGGGGGGCCGGTGGTCGCCGGTACCTCCTGGGCGGTGACAACGCCACGCAGATGCGGCCTTTCGAAATCCTGCGAGACGTGACCGGCCGCCCTCTGCCGCGGCGCCTGCCGGCGTGGCTGGTTGCCGCCGGCGCGGCGGCCGGTGAACTGGGCGCCGCCGCCCTCGGCCGGGCGCCGCTCGTGACAACCGGCACACTGGAAATCCTGCTGCGCGACTGGCCCCTGAACAGCGAACTGGCCCAGGACGAGCTCGGCTATCGTGTGACCCCAATCCCGGCTGGCATCGGGGCCATCATCGATCAGCTGGTGCAGCCGGGCGGGACCGCCCCGCCGGACGCCCGATCCGACATGTCGTAAGATAGGCAGACCATCGTGTTCTCCGAAACCCGTCGACAAATCATTCACATCGGCATGGTCGGGTTCGCGCTGGCGCTGCGTTACCTGACCTGGTGGCAGGCGGCGCTGTGCGCCCTGCTCGCCCTGACGTTCAACGCGCTCGTCCTGCCGAGGCTTGCAGGCACAACCCTGAGCCGCCCCGTCGACAAGGCCCGCGGGTACGTGCTCGGCATCCTGCTGTATCCGCTGGCGGTGCTGCTGCTGATCGTGGCCTTCCCCCGCCGTCCCGACATCGCGGCGGCGGCCTGGGGCATCCTCGCCTGCGGCGATGGCGCGGCCACGCTGGTGGGGCGGGCGATCGGGCGTCGCGCGCTGCCGTGGAATCCTGACAAGACGCTGGAAGGGACGCTGGCGTTCCTGGTGGCCGCCGGCACGATGGCCGTGTTCCTGGCGTGGTGGAACGCGCCCGCCGCGACGCCCGTGCCGTCGGCGTGGTTCATCGTGGCCGCACCGCTCGTGGCCGCGGCGGTCGCTGCGTTGGCCGAGACACTGCCCATCCAGCTCGACGACAACATCACGGTGCCCACGGTTGCCGGCGCCACCCTGTGGGCCCTCAGCCTGGTCGATGGCGGCGCGTGGGCGGCATCACTGCCGCTCATCCAGTCGAACCTCGTGCCCGCGCTTGCAGTCAACACCGTCGTGGCCGTTGCCGGGTGGCGAGCCGGCACGGTGCGGCTTTCGGGCATGCTCGCCGGATGGACGATTGGTGTCGTCGTGTATGCCGCCGCAGGCTGGCAAGGCTGGGCGCTGCTGTTTGCCACGTTCCTGGCGGCAACCGTGACGTCGAGACTCGGACTGAAACGGAAAGCCGTGCTCGGCATTGCTGAAGAGCGGGAAGGACGGCGCGGCGGCGGCAACGCGTTCGCGAACACCGGCCTGGCGGCGATCGCCGCGGCCCTGGCCGTCTGCACGCCGTATCGCGATGCCGCGTTGCTGGCGTTCGTCACCGTACTCGTCACCGGCGGCAGCGACACCGTGGCCAGCGAGATCGGCAAAGCGTGGGGCGGCAAGGCGTACCTGGTGACCACGCTGAAACACGTGCGGCCAGGCACGCCAGGAGCCATGTCGCTGGAGGGCACGGCGGCCGGCCTGATTGCGGCCCTGGTCCTGGCGTGGACCGGATCGGTGCTGGGCCTCATTCCGGGCGCCTGGATCTGGGCGGCGGTCGGGGGCGCGTGTGCCGGGTCGCTCATCGAGAGCGCCATGGCCGCGACGCTCGAAGGCGCCGGCTACGTGAACAACGATGTCTTGAACTTCCTCAACACGGCCGCAGGCGCCATCACGGCCATCGTCCTGATGAGGTACCTGTGAGCACTGGCGAACGCTGGAGAACGTTGACGGATTTCGCCCGGCCCTTCACGCTGATCGCGCCGGCGCTCGGGTTCTTCTCGGCAGCCGTCACCGCGATCGGAGCCCGGCCGGCTGAAGTCTGGCAGTGGGGACTCATCGTCCCGCCCGTGCTGGGCGCCATCATGGCCGCCGTGCTGAACATCGCCTCGAATGGTCTGAACCAGATCTACGACCTCGACATCGACCGGGTCAACAAGCCGAAACGGCCGCTGCCGAGCGGGCGGATGTCGATGCGCGCGGCGTGGGTGGTGACGCTGGCGTCGTTTGGGCTGGCGTTCGTGCTGGCCTGGAACATCGCACCGGGCGGCCGGCGTGAAGTGTTCTGGATGGTGGTGGCTGCCGCCGTGATTACGTCGCTCTATTCGATGCCGCCCTTCCGGACGAAACGGCTGGGGATCTGGGCCAACGTCACCATCGCCATTCCCCGCGGCGTGCTGTTGAAAGTCGCCGGCTGGTCGTCCGTGAAGTCGGCCGCGGGCCTGGAACCCTGGTACATCGGCGCCATCTTCGGACTCTTCCTGCTCGGCGCGACCACGACCAAGGACTTCGCCGACATGGCCGGCGACCGCCGGGGCGGCTGCCGGACGTTGCCGATTCAGTTCGGCGTCACCCGCGCCGCCTGGATGATCTCGCCGTCGTTCGTCGTGCCCTTCCTCCTCATCCCCATCGGCGCGTGGACAGGCGTGCTCACGGGCCACTTCTGGTGGCTGCAGGCGCTCGGCGCCTTCATGACGGCCTACGGGCTGTATGTCTGCTACCTGATGCTCCGGCGGCCGGACGACCTGGCCGTCGAAGAGAACCACGTCTCGTGGGCGCACATGTATCGGATGATGTTCGTCGCCCAGATCGGGTTCGCGCTGGCGTATCTGCTCTAGGGGCCAGAGGCTAGAGGCTAGAGGCTAGAGGCCAGGTACGTGAGAGGGGGCCGCCTGATTTCACCTGGCGGCCCCGCATTCCTGCTTCTTGCTTCTTGCTTCTACTGCCTACTGCCTACTGTCTACTGTCTACTTCCGACTTCCTGCTCTCTCCCCCGCTCTTACACCTGCCCCAGCAGCGCCCGGATCCGCGCCTCGGTGGGCGGGTGCGTGCTGAAGAGCGACAGCATGCCACTGACGCTGAAGGGCTTCATGATGAACATGTGGGCCGTCGCGGGACTGGCATCCATCGGGATGCGCTTCGACGCGGTCTCCAGCTTGCGCAGAGCGTCGGCCAGGCCGTAGGGCGAGCCGGCGATTTCGGCGCCCGTCGCGTCGGCCGCGAATTCGCGCGAGCGTGAGATGGCCGACTGAATCAGCATGGCAGCCAGCGGCGCCACGATCATCGTGGCCAGCAGCGCGATGGGATTGGTCCCGCCTTCGCGGTCGTCCGACCGGCCCGCGCCGCCGAACATCGCGGCGAACTGCGCCATCCGGGCCACCATCATGATCGCGGCCGCGATGGTCGCCGCCACCGAACTGATGAGGATGTCGCGGTTCTTCACATGGGCCAGTTCGTGGGCCATGACCCCTTCGATCTCGCGCTCGTCCATCAGGCGCAGGATCCCTTCGGTCGCCGCCACCGCCGCGTGGGCCGGATCGCGGCCCGTCGCAAACGCGTTCGGGGACGCATCCGGAATGACGTACACCTTGGGCATCGGGAGGTTAACCCGCTGCACCAACCGCGCCACGATCCGGGAGAGCGGGTGCTCGGGACCCACCGGTTGGGCCCGGTACATCTTGAGAACAATCTTGTCGGAGAACCAGTACGAGGCGAAGTTCATCACGACGGCGATGCCGAAGGCCATCACCAGACCGCTCTGCCCGCCGAGGGCGTCGCCGATGAACAACAGCAGCCCGCTCATCAGCGCGAGCAGCAAGGTCGTCTTCAGTGCGTTTCCCATGGTCCCTTCCAGTTTATCGTTCCAGAATCCGGCGTATCAACCCGGCCAGCAGCGCCGACCGCCACGGCAGGGAGGCCAGTTCGACGCACTCGCCAATCGCATGTGCGCCCCGGCCGACGGCGCCCAGTCCGTCTAGTGTTGGGACGCCGAGAGCCGCCGTGAAGTTTCCGTCAGACCCGCCTCCGGTGGCCCCTTCGCCCAGGTCCAGCCCGAGTTCGGCCGCCACGCCTCTGGCCTCTTCATACAGATGCAGAACGGAGGCGGTTCGTTCCATCGGCGGCCGGTCCACACCACCGAGGATCTCGACGCCGACGCCCGGATCGGCGCTGACCAGGCTGCGCATCAACCCGTCGATCCGTCCGGCTTCGTCACGCGTCGTCACCCGGACGTCAACCTCCGCCTCGGCGCGTTCGGCCACGACGTTGGGGCGCGAGCCCCCCTGGACGGTTCCGACGTTGACCGTCGTTCCCCGCGAGGGGTCGTGCCACCGGAGGACCTCGGCCAGCAGGCGCACCAGTTCGTGGACGGCACTGGCCCCCTTCTCTGGCTCGACACCCGCGTGCGCCGGAATCCCCCGCGTGCGGAGCCGATACTGACCACATCCCTTGCGGGCCGTCTTCACGGCGCCACCGGGCAACGAGGGCTCAAGGACCAGCACGGCATCGGTGCGCCGTGCTTCCTCTTCGATCACCTCGCGCGACGTGGCGCTGCCCGTCTCTTCGTCGCTCGTGAACAGACACGTCACACGGCCGGCCAGGCCCGGACCATCGAGCAACGCTCGAATCGCCAGCATGGCCGACGCCAGCCCGGCCTTCATGTCGTACACGCCCGGTCCGGACAGCAACCCGCCGGTCGTGCTCCACGGCTGACGGTGAATCTCGCCCAGGGGCCAGACCGTATCGAAGTGCCCGAGGAGCAGGACCTGCCTGGTGCCGCAGCCGAACTCGGCCAGGAGGTGATCGCCGGTCAGCGTCCGGGGTAACACCTGTACGCGCGCGCCGATCGCCCGCAGACGTGCGGCCAGTTCCCGGCCGCAGGCGTCGGCGGCCGCCTTGTCCGTGGACGGTGACTCACGAGACACCAGCGCCGCCGTCGTCTCGACCAGCCACGATCGCTCGGATTCGCAATAGGTCAGCAGTCCGCGCATGCGCCTCCCTGCGGCCCGGCCGGAGCGGGCCGGAGCTATAATGCCAGTATGGTCGAAACAGGGCATCGCCACGCACGTTTCGTGACGGCCGCGGTCGCGGTGATCGTGGTCCTGTTCGCCGGTCTGGCGTGGAGCCAGCCTCCTGTCGCCAAGCCGCAGCCACCGCCCAAGGCGCCAGGGACGACAGCCACCACGCCGGCCCCTGCCAAACCCGCCACCGGAGCTACGACGGCGGGCGCGCAGACGGCGCAGCCACCGGCGGGGGGTGCCACGGCACCCGCCTCGCGGCCCGCATCGCAGCCGGCCGCCAAACCGGCGGCGCCGGCCCCGGTGAACCCGGCCCCTGTGGCGCCGGTCTCCCAGACACCTGCCATCGTGTCGGTCGCTCCCGCAAACGACCAGCCGCCCACCGAAGCGCAGACGGGAGTGCCGGTCCTGCCCAACGCCCAGTATCTGGGTTCGTATGACGCGGGTGGCGCCGGCCAACGATTCTACCTGTTCGGCACGGTGCAGCGGTTTGCGGACGTGGTGGCGTACTACCGGACCGTCCTGCGCGCCAAGGGGGATGTAGTCTTCGAGTTCCCGCCGACGCACATGTTCGAAGTGGGCAAGTTCAAGGACGATCAGGTGGCGTTCCCGCCCGGCGTGACCGTGAAGGACTACACGTTCGGCGGGTCACCCGGCCTGGCGAATCCGCGCCCGGGTGCGACGCCCGTGGCCTTTCCCACGGTCATTCAGATTGTCCCGCCGGCAACGCTGCCCCTCGGCCGCGCACGGTGAGACACGGCACCATCGGCGCCTGACGTTACGGAATCTTGACAGTGCCCCCAGCGGCCCCGCTATGATGCTTGGACGGTGCTGTGGGCCAGCGCCGTCTAGCCGCACACGAACGCGGTCTGGGTATTGCCTCCGCGAAGGCGGAGGTCGGCAAGTCGAGCGGCTTCTTCACGCCGCCCTATGCAAGGCAGGAACGAATGCGCATTACAGGCAAGGTCAAGTGGTTCAACAACACCAAGGGGTACGGATTCATCGAGCGCGAAGGAGGCAGTGACGTGTTCGTGCACTACTCCGCGATTCAGGGCGCTGGATTCCGTTCGCTCGAGGAAGGCCAGGCGGTCGAGTTCGAGATCGTTGATGGCCCCAAGGGCCCACAGGCTGGCAACGTCGTCCGTCTCTAGGACTTCGCGTTCGATGCCCCGGGGCTGAACGCCCCGGGGTTTTTTGCCCCCGCTGCTTCCCGCCCGCCCCGTCTCAATCGTCCGCAAACCCAATCAATCCGCGGGCCGTAAACGCAATCTTGCCGTCTTGCACGGCCACGCGGAACGCCACCTCCGGCGCGCCACGTTTGCGGATGTTCGTCACCTGATCGCGCACGAGCGACGCGAACCGGTGAAACGGGATCTGCGATTCGCCCAGATCGCGGCGGACATCCGCCAGGCGTTCGTACAGTTCGTGCAGACGGTCGAGTTCGTCCAGGGGATCGGCGAAGGTCGTCACGTAGACGACACGGTCTTTCGGATTCGCCGCCGCCTCCGCCGGCTGCGCCGGCGTCCGCCGCGAATCGAACGGCCCCGGGCGGCCTTCTTCACGGGCCCGAAGCCCGCGGTCCCAGAGATCCACGAAGGTCATGAACCGCGCCTGCAGCGTCTGCAGCCGAAACCGGTCGGCGTAGGTGCCGTCCGTGCTGACGACCCGGTCCAGACGCTTGCTGTGCTGCTCGACGGCCGTGCGGGTTTCCCAGGGCGGACGCGGGAGCTGCCCCGCGAAGAACATGTTGTATTCGGCTTCGAGCTTGCGCAGCTCCGCTTCGAGAGACTTGAACGCTGGATCGAAATCACTGGCCACAGGTCACGCGCGCCGGGCTAGCCTGGAATCAGGTGCCAGAGCAGCGGCAGCCACAGCTCGCGGGCGTACGGGACAGGCCTGTCGTCCAGCAGTACGTCGGCCGACGGCTGACTGCCGACGATCTGCCACAGGTCCCGCAGAGCCAGCACCTGGTCCGGCCTGAACCGGGCCCGATGTCTCAGGCGGTCACCGGTCCCCGACAGGAGGTACTCACTGGTCTGCTGAGCCAGGGCGACGGCCTGTTCGTAGGCGGGTCCGTCGAACACGCCAAACACGACCGTATACGAAAACGGACGCGAGACCGGACGATCGTACAGCGCATCCTGCAGATCCGGGTCCAGACGCACCAGTTCTTCGTCTGACGGTTCTTCTTCGAGGTCCGCGTAGGGCCAGAACTGCTCGCGCGGCCGATATCGCGGGCGGTCGGGCTTCCCGGGTTCCGATTCGTGTGGTCCGGCAGCGCCGGGCCGGGACGTGTCAGCCATGGACGGTTCCGATGGTATCCTGAAGGCCAATGGGGCCGCAATACTCACAGAGGCTAGAGGCTAGAGGCTAGAGGCCAGGGACACATACAGAAGCAGGAAGCAAGAAGCAGGCAGTAGTCAGTAGTCAGTAGGAAAGCCCGGAGCCCGGAGCCGAGGGCCGCTGGCCGCAAGCCGCAGGCCGTGAGCCGATCTTATGTCCGACGTCCGCATTATTCCTTCCATCGAGCAGTTGCGGCAGCGGCCGCGGGTGGCACTGCTGCAGGACGAGTTCGGGCACGCCGCAGTGGTGCAGGCGCTGCGCGACGAAACGGACGCGCTCCGACAGCTCCTGCTTGCACTGCCGTCGGGGCCGGCCGACGACTGTCCGACAACGGCTGCCGAGGCAGCTGCGGCCGTCGAGGCGGCCCTCGAACCGCGCCTGCGACGCATGTTTCAGCCGTCGCTCCGGCCGGTCATCAACGCCACCGGCGTCATCATCCACACCAACCTCGGCCGGTCGCCCCTGTCGCCGCGTGCGCTGGCCCGCGTAGTCGAGATCGGACAGGACTACTCCACGCTCGAATACGACCTCGAGGCCGGCAGCCGCGGCCATCGCGACATTCATGCGGAAACGCTGCTGTGCCGCCTGACGGGTGCCGAGGCGGCGGTCGTGGTCAACAACTGTGCGTCGGCCACCATGCTCATGCTGGCGGCCCTCGCCGCAGGCCGGGAGGTCGTCGTCTCGCGCGGTGAACTGGTGGAAATCGGCGGCGGGTTCCGTGTGCCGGACGTCATGGCTCAGTCCGGCGCCATCCTGCGCGAAGTCGGCACGACCAATCGTACGCGGGCCGCCGACTATGCCGCAGCCGTCACCGACCACACAGCGCTGATCCTCCGCGTCCACCGCTCCAACTTCCGCATCGAGGGTTTCACCGAAACCCCGTCGCTGGACGATGTCATGGCCGTCGGCCGTGAGCGGGGCGTGACCGTGGCCGAAGATCTCGGCAGCGGCAACATCATCGGCGGACTGGCCGCGGCGGCTGAACTCGGCGGCCTGAAGCCGTCAGAAGTACCCGGACTGGACTCGTTGCTGCGCTCCGAACCCACGCTTCAGGGATCCATTGCCGCCGGCGTGGACGTCGTCTGCGTGAGCGGGGACAAATTGCTGGGCGGCCCCCAGGCGGGCATCATCCTGGGCCGCAAGGCGCTGGTCGCGACCATCCGCCGCCATCCGCTCATGCGGGCCCTGCGGGTGGACAAGCTCACGTACGCGGCACTGACCGGCACGTTGATGGAGTACGCCACGGGCCGCGCGGCAGAGACCATTCCCGTCATCCGGATGCTGACGCTGAGTCCACACGACATCGACGCGCGCGCGCGCCGGCTGGGTGATCGCCTCGAGGCATCAGGGCTCTACCGCACGGAGATCGTGGACGGTCAGTCAACGATCGGCGGTGGCACCACGCCTGGGCTGACGCTGGCCACGCGCCTGCTCGCGATCGAACGCACGGGGCTCAGCGCGGACGCCCTCGAAGCCGCCATGCGCCGCCTCGACCCGCCGGTCATCGCCCGTATCGAGAACGGCCGGGTCGTGCTCGACCTGCGCACGGTGTTCGACACGCAGGATGAGGCCCTTGCCCGCCTCCTGCGCGGAGTGGCATAGGGGGCTATCGGCCTTCGGCTTTCGGCGATCGGCGATCGGCGATCGGCTTTCGGCCTATCAACGGCGCCGGCTCTCGGAAATCACACCCAACCTCACAACGCCGTCTGGTGAGACCTCGGCACGCTGCCCGGCGCTTTCTCGTCCAAACGGACCTGGCAGAAACACGACGCTGGACACTCTGGGGAAGTTCGACACACGAAATGTCGTGTGGCCATCGTGGTGCTCGGGGGGGCCGAACTCGAACCATCCCGCAGGCAGCGGGCAGACGTTTCCCTCCCACACCAAGCGTCCGGCAGGTACGACAAGGTCCGATGCCCCGACGTACTGAAGCGTCACCTGGGCCCCTCGGTCGAGCGTGACATCGAGGACACCGTCGAACGGCCCCGTCACGCAGGCGGGCGTGAACCCGGGAGCCCTGATCAGGAGTTGGGCCTGCGGCCCAACCCGTTCGAGGGAGAAGAGCCCGGAACGGGCGTCGCTCTCATCCAACCGCTCGCCGTCACTGATGACGGTCGCACGCTGAACGGGCTGCCCATCCACGTCGCGAAGCGCCAGTGCTCCCCGGAACTCCGAGAGATCAAGATCGACAGCGCCAACGCTGTCCTCCGTCGTGAGCGTCACGACTGCCCGCTGCGAGATCCGGGGCGTCCTGCGCCGCGTGGAAGCGGCCTCACGGACCTGTACGGCGTACGTCCCGAACCCCAGCCCGTCCACAGGGAATGGCAACTCATCATCAGGACCGATGCTGACGCCGTGGCGGAATACTCCCGGTATGTCCTGGTCGAGGCGCGTGATGGTGAGCCCCAGGGGCGATGCTCGATCCCATCCTCGGACATCGATCCTCAGGCCCCCTCCAACCACGTCCCAATCGAGCACATTCTGCCCCTGTTCCGCCGCGAAGACGCGTCCCTGACCAAGCAGACTCAACTCGCCGCGACGCAGCACGGCTCGATAGCGGCCTGTCTCATCCAGCGAGACGGCGTACCACCCCGTGGAGTCGACGGCAGCCGTCGCAACCGGCGTCAGCTCTGCCGCCGGAACGAACTCGATCCGTAACCCTTCGACAGGCCGCCCGTTGACCGTAGTGCGTCCCGACACGTGCACGCCGCTGTCGTCCACCACCACCGGGGTGACCGTTTGCGGAGCAATCACGAATGCCTGCTTCGTCACCGAGCCGCTGGCAGCGCCAATCCATACCTCGTAGCCTCCGGCACGGAGCCCGGCGACGCGGCCCGCGCAGCTGCCTGTGACGGGAACGCGGGCCACGTCCGCAGCAACGTTGACGACGCCGCCGCCTTGCGCACGACTCGCGACCCGCACCACGCGCAGTTCTTCAGCCTCGGCACACGCCCTGCCTGCTCCGGAGAACTCCGCCGCCCCAACATCTTCCCTGCGCCAGAACACCGGTGTGGACGCGGCGCTGGACACAAACACGGACATCGCGGCTCCAGGCACGCCGCCCTCGTAATCTGGCTCGAGTCGGTACAGTCCGGGCGGCAAACCCGGCACCGACAGGGCCCCACTTCCGCTCACGAGAGCGTCGGCTGCACGTGGGCCCGTGATCCTGAACCGGTGCGGAACAACCACAGCCCGTTCAACGGCGGTAGCGCCGCTCGTTCCGGGCTACCAGCACCCGCGCAGAGTCGGCGCTCCCAACCCGCCTCGTGGCAAGAACGTCGAGACGCCCATGGCGGTCGAACTCAAGCCACTCCAGCAACAGCTCTGCTGGCTCATCTGCTTCGATCCGAATGGACTCTGCTGTTCGGGATGGAATCATGCGGTCGCGGCAGACACTCACCAGCGGGCGATCGACGGGTTCGGCATGCTCCAGGTCACAGGCGACGGTGTACCGACTAGCCTCCGGGTGTTCGCACGGAAGCACCACTGTGGGCCCAGCCGATTGCGCAACGATCGTGTCCCCAGATCGAACGGCGCAGGTCGCGGCGCCGGCCTGGCCGGGCAAGACGATGCGCAACTCATCCTGCGCACGAGCCGTCTGTGGGGCGAAGGCTATGCAGCAGCAGGCTAGCCACCACGCCCGAGTCCTGACACCGATCGGAGACCGAGCAGACATGGTCTTCGTGACCTCCCCAGCACTCCCTGGAAGGGATTCTAGCCCACGGCGAAGACCTGCAGCATCGTCGACTGCAGCATCGTCGACGTTGAACGGCGGTGGCCGCTGGGTGACAATGGCGGACGCCAGCGGCCGGAAGCCGCCGGGCACCCCGCGAGGAGCCACTCGATGAAGATGCCGACTGTCCGTCTGCTGGCCGCAGTCACGGTTGCTGTGATGGTCACGGTCAGCACACCGGCCGCCAATCCGCCGGCCAGCGAGCGGGTGCGGTGGTTCACCGAAGCCCGTTTCGGCATGTTCGTCCACTTCGGCCTCTACAGCATCCTCGGCGGCTCCTGGGGCGGACACACCTTGCCGGCGCCCGAACTGCCCAACGGCCGCAGCTGGTACGCCGAGTGGGCACAGCAGCGCCTCGAGGTGCCGCGCGACCAGTACCGCGCGCTGGTGAAACAGTTCAACCCGGTGCACTTCGACGCTGACGCATGGATCCTCGAAGCGAAACGCGCGGGCATGCGGTACTTCGTCATCACGGCCAAGCACCATGACGGGTTCGCCCTTTGGGATTCGGCCGTCACGGATTACGACCTTGGCGCCACGCCGTTCAAGGGCGACATCCTCGGGGATCTCGCGAAGGCCTGCCGCAAGTACGGCCTGAAGTTCGGGTTCTACTATTCGCACTGGCAGGACTGGGGCCACGAGGGCGGCGCCTGGCCGTACTGGGCGGTCGACCGCCGGCCCACGCAGGAGGCCTTCGAACGGTACTGGCAGGGCATCTCGCTGCGTCAGGTCGCGGAACTCATCGACCGCTACGATCCGGACCTCTTCTGGTTCGACACGTGGGACGATGAGTCGAAGGACTACATCACGCCGAAACGCCGGGACGAATTGATCGCCCTGATCCGGACGAAGAGCCCGCGTTGCCTGATCAACGGCCGTATCTGTTTCCACGATCCGGGTGACGACATCGACTTCCTCGAGACGCACGACAACCAGCACCCCGAGAAGGACCTGGGCCGGCCGTGGCAGACACCCGCCACGATCTGCCGGTCGTGGGGCTGGCACGCCGGCGACTTCAACTGGAAGTCCAGCCGGACCCTCGCAGAACTGCTGGCCCACAACGTGTCGATGGGGGGCAATTACCTGCTGAACGTCGGCCCCATGCCCGACGGCCGGTTCCCGGCCGCCGCCACGCGGCGCCTTCGTGAAGTCGGCGGGTGGACCGACGCCAACGCCGAAGCCATTTACGGGGCGTCACCCGTCGATGCCACCGCACCTGATGGCGTGCGTCTGACGAAGAGAGACCTGCCCGGCGGCCGGAGCCGCATCTACGTGTTCCTGACGAACACGACGGCCGCGTCAGTCACGCTCCCGATCGCCGCCAACCGCGTGACCGCCTGCCACGTGCTCGAGAGCGGGCGCCCGATCCCGTTCACCGCGGACGGCGGCAACGTCTCGATCTCCACGGACACGCTGGCGGGCGACAACGCCGTTCCGGTGCTCGTCATCGACGTCGGGCTCGGGGCTCGGGGCTCCCGCCTTCGCCCGTTGGGACCCGTTGGGCTACGGCGGGCAGGCGGGGCCCGGAAGGAGTAGACAGTAGGGGCCCTACTGTCTACTGACTACTTACTACTGACTACTTACTACTGCCTGCTTCCTGCTTCCTGCTTCCTGCCCCCCTACACCCCAATCCCGAGCACCGCCGCCGCGATCAGGACCCACACCGCCACCCATACGAGGTCCCTCTGCCAGCCGGCGGGCGCCACGGGCGCATGCCGGTCCGGCGCGAAGCCGCGCGCATGGGCCGCCTCCACCACCTCATCCGCGTGGCGTAGCGCGTTCCCGATCACCGTCATCGCCAGCAGCGCGAGATCGCCCACGCGGTTCTTGCGGAATCCACCGCGCAGCCGCAACGCCCGGGAGGAGGTCGCCCAGGTTCGTGTGGCCAGAGGCAGCGAGTGCACGGCCACACCCAGTGAAAACCCGAGGCCCCGTAGTCCGATCACCTCGAACAACTGCGTCAGTTCGCGGGCGGATACCGTCGCCACGAACCCGGTGGCCGCGACGGCAATCACAATGGAGCGCGCCACCATCGCCAGGGCAACGCTCACACCTGCTGAGGACACCGCGATCCCGGCCACGAGGCTGATATCCCGTGGGGTGGTCACGAGGAGGGGTGGCAGCGCCAGCAGCACGAGCAGGATCCAGAGCGCCGGCCGCCGCAGCAGCGCAAACCCCGCAGGGTGCAGCACGGCCGAACCCGACAGGCACACGGCCGTCGCCACCCCGAGCCTGGCGCCTTCAGCCAGAACGATCAGCACGACGGCGGTCACGAGGGCGCCGACGCGGGCGACACTGCCCGGACGCCACGAACGGTGGACGGCGCTGTTAATCACCGCTCAGCGCCTCCCCAGTGCCGCCCTCGCCGGCGCAGGCCCTGCCCCACACGCCACGCGAGCAGACCGGCTGTGGCACCGATGCCGACGTGCACGGCAATCAACACGGCAAAAATGATCCCTCCGGACGATGGTGGCAGACCGACGGTGCTGGCTCCCCGCTCGACGATCACGACGTAGCTTCCAAGCAGGTCCGTCCCGCCCGTGAGCCACACGCGCAAGAAGGCATGCACGAGCGACCAGGTGGCGGCTGCCGAGGCCGCCACGACGAAACCCACGCGCCCCGCGCCCAGAGCCCCCACGCACAACTCGGCCACGAGACCCTCAGCGGCAATGGCGACCATCGGCGACAACACGATGCCACCGACGCTGAGCAGCTTGAGTAACGCGGTCACGAGGGCGATCAGCGCGATCGAGCCGGTCTTCGGCACATAGAGACGCCCCACCAGGGCGATGGCAATGCCTGCGCCCGCCATGACGGCGCCGAGGAACGGGACACGCAGCGTGTGCAGCAGCGCGCCGAGGGTGATCTCGATCGCACCCCAGCATCCCGCAAAGACGCCGACGTACACGAGGTCGCGCACGGTGAACTTCACGTCACTCTCCTTCGCCCGACGTCGCCAGCGGCACGCCTTCGGCCGCCACGCGCCCGTTCCTCAGCAGGGCCACGCGCGTCGCGTGGCGGTGAATCAGCTTGAAGTCGTGGCTGATGAGCAGGACCGCCGTGCCCTGCCGTCGCAGAGCTTCGACCTCGTCCATCAGCGACTCGAGGTGGCGCCAGTCCTGGCCGATCGTCGGCTCGTCGAGTACCAGCACGCGTGGATGAAGAGCCAGCACCGCTGCAAACGCGGTCCGGTGCAACTGCCCGTGGGACAGCGTGTGCAGCGGGCGCGGGCGCAGGGCCAGCAGGTCGGCGGCGGTGAGGAGCGGTTCGACCGTGATCACCGGGTCCCGCCCCAGGTTGCGCGGCCCGAACGCCACTTCGTCTGCCACGGACTCGCAGAAGACCTGGTCCCGCGGATCCTGCAGCAGAATGCCGAGCCCCGGGCCAGGATCCGATGCGCCTTTCGCCCAGGCACATCGTCCCCGCGTCGGCCGGACGAGCCCCGTGAGCAGACGGGCGACCGTGGTCTTGCCGGACCCGTTGTCGCCGACGAGCGCGAGGCACTCTCCTTCCCGGAGCGCGAGGTCGAGGCCCTTCAGCACCGCATCGCCGCCGTACGACGCCTCGACGCCCTTCAGTTCCACGACCACCGGGCCGCCGGTCGCGGTGCCGGGAGCAATCAACGATTCCCACGCCACCTGCGGCGCCAGCGCCGGGCGCCGCAGGCCAAGGCGCCGCAGCAGCGCCCGGTCCGCCAGCACGGTGGCCGTCGGGCCGTCGGCCGTCACGCAACCGTCGTCCATGAGCACGGTGCGCTGCGCGGCCAGCGCGGCTTCGCGCAGGCGGTGTTCGGCAATCAGCACCGTCGTGCCGTGCGTCCGGTTGAGATCCGTCAGCACGTCAATCAGGCGCCTGGTACCATCCACGTCGAGGCTCGCCATCGGTTCGTCGAGGGCGAGCACCGCCGGGCGCATGGCCAGGACGGCGGCAATCGCCACCCGCTGTCGTTCGCCGCCGGACAACGCGCGGACGTCCCGCTCGCCTTTCGCCGCCAGCCCGGTCACCTCGAGCGCCCAATCCGTCCGGCGATCGACCTCGGCAGGCGCCAGGCCCAGGTTGTACGGGCCGAACGCCACTTCTTCGCGAATCGTCAGGTTGAACAACTGCGCGGCCGGGTTCTGGAACACCAGACCGACGTGCTGGACCAGGGTGTCCAGCGGCATGTCCGCCGTCCGGCGTCCCGCAATCCAGACGTCGCCGCTCAGTGCCCCCGGCGACACGTGGGGAATGATGCCCGAGAGTGCACGCAGCAAGGTGCTCTTGCCGCAACCGGACGCGCCACCGAAGAGCACCACGTCCCCGTGCGGAATGGCCAGGCTCACATCGCGGACAGCCACGGTGTCGCCAAACGTCACCGACAGCCGATCAACGGTGATCATGCGCCCAGACCCAGAGCCACCCCGACGGCTGCTGCCGCCGCATCGCGTGTTTCAGGAGTGATGTCGACGCGGAACGCGGGCCGCGGACTCAGCGCCGCCAGCAGCGCATCGGCCAGCGCAGGGCGCACAGCCACCAGCGCAGGCCCCTGGTGGGCGGCCAGCCGAGGTACGATCGGCGCCCATCCGAGACCCTGATCGAGTTCGAGGGGACCGATCTCGTCCACCACGAACAGCGCGTGCTGCGGGACCGTCTCGCACCACGTTATCCCGGCAGCAAGAGAATCCTGATGGAAGTGCCAGCGCCCTGTGTTCGGGCCGCCCGTCGCGCGATCGAACTCGGCGAGGGGAAGCCTTCGGCCGGTCGCGACGTCCACAACGTCGAGTCCGCGGAGACCCGGCGTGTCGTGCCGCAGCTCGGCCATCACGCCGGCCGCAGGCAACTCGCGCCCGCGCCACTCGTCCACAACGCGCCGGCAGAGCGTACTCTTACCGGCCCCGGACGGACCGACGATGACAACACATGGACACACTCAGGAATTGTGTCCGTCCTGGAGGTGGGATTCAAGCGGGTTCATCCGTCAGCGTGAACGACATCACTCGTGCCGTAGACGACAGGGGCCCGGCGAGCTCGTCGCCTGCCGGGCCCCGGAAGTGACTGTCTACTGTCTACTTGCTACTGACTACCGTCCACCTAGAACCTGAACCCTCCGCTGAAGTAGAACGACCTGGGCGTCTGGTACCCGGCTGCCGAGATGGCATTCCCGAAGTCAGGGCCCTTCCGGTAGTGCACACCCTCCACCGGCGTTTCGGTGAACGGATTGAACGTCTGCAGTGTCTTATCGGTGGCGGCCGTCAGGACCGTGCCGTTCGGGCTGTCGATCGCCGACGCGTCGAACAGATTGTCCATGACGAAGCGCAGGAAGAACTCCGCCTTCGGGCCGAGCAGTTTGAACGGCAGCGCGTAGTTGATCGACACGTCGGTGGTAACGATCGTATCGGTCGTGTAAGAACCGCGGCCGCCGAAGTAGTACGTCACCGTCGTCGGCGGCGTCAGGTAGCCCGGATTCGGCAGATAACTGGACAACATGGAAATGCCGGCATCCAGACTGGCAGGCGAGCCGGACGTGACGTTCTGGAGCACGCCGAGATCAATCCGGCCGAGACGGCCAAACCGGAGCGCGTAGTTGCCCCACAGACGCAGCTTGTGGCGCTGGTCGATCGACAGGTTGCCGATCGGGTAGTTCCAGTCGGCCTGCCGGTACTGGGGATAGCTGAGGACGTCGGACATCACCGGCCCGTCACTCGACGTCTCGCCGTTGAAGTTGCCATGCGACCGCGACAGCGTGTAGTTGCCGCCGAGACTGAGGTCAGGCGTGATCCGGTATTGCGCCTGCGTCTGCAGGGCGATATACGAACGTTCCAGCTCGTTGCTGTTCTCGATCACGCCAAGATCGAACTGGCGGCCACCCGGGTCAGACACCTTGCCTGTGGTCAGATCCCGCCGTTCAGCGTAGAAGTCCCGGTAGCGGCGGTAGATACCGTCCACCCGGACAGAGCCCTTCGAGCCAATCTGGCGCGCAGAACCCAGCGTGAACTCCCACGTGCTGGGCGTCGTCACGTTGTCGCCGACCTTGCGGTTGACGCCGGCATACGTGGGTGAGTCGCGCAACTGCCGGTTCGTGCCGCCGTTGGCATTGAACCAGTCGAACATGATCTTCAGTGCGTCATGCGCCGACACCAGGGTTTCGGCGTTGGCATTCTGGTTGATCGCCGGCCCCATGTACACATAACGGAAGGTGGACTGCCGGCCCGCGATGGATCCCACGTCGACCATGGCGCTTGTCGCGCTCATGGCGTACCGGGCCACGCCGGCATTGACTGTCCACGACGAGTTGCCCTTCGGGCTCCAGGACACGGCGAGGCGCGGGCTGATGACCTGGTCGTCGACGACCTTCAGGCCTGCCTGATCCTTGGCGCTGGACTTGTCGAACCGCACGCCGATGTTGAACGTGAAGTAGTCGCTGAATCTCCACGAATCGTTGAAGAACCCCGAGTAGGTGCGAATCTTGCTGCCCACGCTCGTATTGAAGATGGGGTTCCACATGATGTACGCGGCCGCCGAAGCCGTGGGCGTGGTGCCCGGGGTCACCACGGGGTACAGCACCGTGTCGGCGCCCGACCCGCGGAAGATGGTGTTGTTGGCGTACACCCGATAGCCGCTGCCGGACTGATAGTTGTCGTTCTTCCGGCCATCTTCGTAGGCGTCAGCACCGAACACGATCGTGTGGGCGCCCATTTTCTGGGTGGACCAGTAGTAGGACCCCTTGACGATGATGTTCTGGTTGTTGCGCTTTTCCTCGCTCAACTCGCCATTGGGACCGCACACCGCGCAGAAGGTGGGCGAATTCCACCGGGAACTGCTGCGCGAGCGATCGAGGATGATCGTGCCACGCTCGATGTCGGTGAACCGCGAACCCGACCCCACGAAGGACAGTTGCCGGCGCGAATACTGGGCTTCCACGAAGAAGTTGGGCCGCAGGATGCCCGTGTAGTTGACCGACGTGAGCTTCTCGGGCGTCTCACTGTTGATCAGGCTGTCCAGATCCATGATCGTGGCGCTGCTGTAGTACGTGTCATTCGACTTCAGCCGCTTGTCGGTGTACCCAGCCTTCACCGTGTGGTTCTGCGTGATCGACCACGTGCCTTTGCCTTCGATTCGCTGGTCTTCGGTCACTGTGGTGAACGGGATGTTCGTGTACCGCGTGGTATTGCCGTTCTTGTTCTCGTTATAGCGATACGCCCCGAAGAACCAGAGCCGGTTCTTGAAGATGGGGCCGCCCAGCGTGGCTTCGTACGTCGGCAGAGTCTTGTCCGCCCGGGGATCGCCGGTCGTCAGCGTCTTGTCGAAGGGCGTCAGCCCCGTCCACTTGTCGTTGTCGAGCGTCGCACGCACCGACCCGCTGAACCGGTTGCCGCCCGACTTCGTGATCGTGTTCGCCACGCCGCCGGCGAACCGGCCGTACTCGGCCGAGATTGTGCCGGTGGAGGTCTTCACTTCTTCGATCGCGTCCTCGATATACAGGGCGCGCGACTGGTTCCGCAGCGTCTCGTTCAGCACGACGCCGTTCAACAGGAACAGCCCTTCGTAGGACATCGCCCCCGAGAAGGTGATGTTGCCGCCGGGGCCCGTCCCTGTGGTGCCTGGCGCCAGCAGCACGGCGCCCGTGAGCGCCCGGCTCACCGGCAGCCGGTCGATCAGGTCCTGGCGGTAGCTGGCCGCGGCCGTCGCCGTCGTGGTGAAGTCGGCCGTGACCGCCGCCGCGCTCACGTTCACGGTCTCCGCCACCGTGCCAAGCGTCAACTGCACGTTGAGCGGCACGGTATCGGCCACCTGCACCCGGATGGACTGCTCGACTGTCGCAAACCCTGACAACTCGAAGACCGCCTTGTAGTCGCCGGCCGGCAGGAACGGCACGATGTAGTCGCCGTTGGCCGACGTCGTCACGACACGCGCGCCCTGGAGCGACGGCGACGTGACGGTAACGGTCACACCCGGCAGCACGAGCCCGTCCGGGTCACTGACTTTACCCGTGATCGTGCCGGTGGGCATGGTCTGCGCCGCCGCCAGGGCGGCCACGGCCAGGACCAGGGCCGCGCTCACAATGATCCGCTTGATGTGCATGAACTTTCCTCCACTGCCTGAAGAGACTAGGACGCGTGCGTTCCGAACTCCGACGAGTGACTACGAATCCGACGGCGCGATTGTTCACTTCACGAGCCACACCCGCAGCAGCAACGGCACGAGCACGAGGGCGCCGGTGATCTGTACGCCGGGTTTCCGGCTGCGGACGACGACCACCGCCACGAGCAGTGCCACCAGTGCGCAGATCCCCTGGTACACGCCCGGCATCACGTTCATGGCATCAGCCTCCCGAGGGACGGCGAGTACGATAATAGCAGCAGCGCCACGGCGACAATGCCGGCCGCGGGCACGACGCAGAGACGCAAGACCCGGCGCCGGTCGTCCACGCCAGCCGCCTGGGCGGCCAGCGTCGCAGCCAGTGCCGCCGGCAGCATCAGATCACCCAGCGACGCCAGCATCGACAACCCTGCGGTCGTGACCACCTCGTTGCGCCCAAGCAGCACGAGGAGAAACGGCACGCCGAGGACCGACGCCGATCCGAACGCCGACACCGCGCCGAACAGCGGCATGCTGATGGCGGCCGCGCCGAAGATGGCCCACGCGGGAGCCCCCAGCATCACGGCAACCAGCCAGCCCCGCGCACCGGTCAGCGTCATGACCTGGATGAACGCACCGACACCCGTCAGGATGCCCGCGACGGGCAATGACTCTTCCGCCGCCCGCAGCATGGACGTCCACAGCGGGAACCACGGCGAGACGGCCACCCCGACCAGGGCCGCGATCAGGAACGTCAGCGGCAACCCGGGGTCCACCACCTGATGCGGCCACACCCGTGGCGCCGCCATCAATCCCGCCGCCGCCACGACGGGCAGGAACGACCGCCACGGGGGCATCACCGCCGCAGGCGCTCCTGCCGGCACCGGCGCGTGCGTACGAAACAGGGGCCACCCCAGGCCGTACCCGATGACGAGCGCCAGGGGGACCGACGCCAGAGCCAGCGGGGCGCCGAACCCCACGTACGGCAGATCGATGCCGCTGCCGATCAACATGGCCGGAATGTTCACGGGAGGCGCAATCATCCCGAGGACCCCCGACATGGCAATGAGCGCGCCGGCACGTTCGCGGGACAGACCGGCTCCCACCAGGATAGCCGCCACCGTGGTGCCCGTGGCAAGCACCGACGCGGTGGACGATCCCGTAATCATCCCCGGGAACATGACGATGGCTACCAGCGTGGGCAGCAGGAGGGCCGGCCGGTGCCCCAGGCGCCGGTGCACGGCCGCGCCAATGGACTCCAGCGCGCCGCCGTCAGCCAGCACGCGCATGAACATCATGGCCGTGATGATGACGAGAATCGGATCGAGATACGAAAAGGCCCCTTCGACCAGGTGCCGGACCGGCAGCACGTCGCCATTGAACGCCGCACCGATCCAGGCTGCCACGACGAGCGCCACGCCGATCGGCCGCTGGCGCCAGAAGGCCAGCGCGGCGAAACTGAGCCCCATCAGCACCAGGGTGAGGGGTTCCGCCCAGCCGACGGACAACGACGACGCGAGTCCGGCACCCGGGTTCATGAGGCGGGTCCCAGGATCGCCCCCAGGCCGAGGCGCACCGCGGTGTCGTAATCCGGCACGCCCTCGATGACGACGGCGTCGTCAGGTGACAACTCCGCCAACGCGGTGGCGAAAGCCCGGATGCCGGACAGATGGCGACCCGCCCGCACGGCCAGGGGCCACCCTGCGGCATCAAAGGGCACGTTGAGCCGTCCACGGCCCGCGGCCAGCACGTAGAACCGGTCCTGGCCCGTGACGACCAGCGCGGCGTCGGTGCGACCGCGGAGCCGTCCTTGCGCCGGGTTCGTCGTCTCCATCAGGATGGCCAGCGCAGGCGTGGCATCGCCCCATTCGCGGTGGGACAACCCCCCCAGGCCTTCCGGCGAGGCTTCGAGGCCGATGTCGATACCGTCGCCGTGCAGCTGCAGGCTGGCCAGGGCGGCCAGATCCATCGCGCGCTGGTGCGCCACGATCGTGTTGACGACCGGGTACTCGGGTGACGCCTCGTGGAGATCGATCGCCAGGACGACACGCTCGCGCCGGATGAGTTCGGTGATCGCGAACGCGACCTGCTCGGTGAGCGCACCGTCGGATCGTCCGGGATACGCCCGGTTGAGGTTCCGCGTCTCGGAGCCCGACAGGGTCTGGCCCGATCGTGTCAGCGTGTAGACCTGAGGATCCGGCCACTGGTGCACAGGATTCGTCGCGCGGGCGCCGAACGTGAAACGCCGCACCACTCCGGATGGGGTCCGCACCTCGAAGTCCTGCGGATGGCCTTCCTGCGGGACGTTGTGGGAGAAGCCGCTGGCGTTCGCCCGAGGCAACACAATCAGGCGCCCGCGGACCACGGTGGCCCGCTCCACAAGGGAGACGGCGGCCAGGTACCCCGCCGGCTCGTCGCCATGCGTTCCGCCCAGCACCAGCAGCGTCCCGCCGGGCTGGCGCCCTTCAAGGACGAAGACATCGGTGTCACCGGGAGTGCCGCGGAGCGCGGGCAGATAGGCGGAGAGCAGCACACGGTTCGTCACGCCGGGTCCGGGCAGGAGCTCGTCTGCCGTGGTCATGCCCGTAAACGAGGGAGCCACGGCCATCGCGACGAATATCGCCCCCGCGACACTCGCCACGCCCCGCCAGGTCTCCCGCTTCACGTCCATCCACGGCATCGTCATGATCCAGATGATCCAGGTTGCCCCGATCGGCTCCGGGCACCAGGCGGACCGCCTGGCGCACACACCGGGACGAAGCCATCGGGGCACACGAACCCCGCAGCGGCGACAGTATCGGCGAATCGCCGGACCCGGCGTGTCACCAGTTGTCGCGCCTCCCTGGCGGGTGCCGGAGCCATGGGTCAGGGCCTGGCTGACGTGGCCGCCGGAGGCGGGTCCGGTGTGAGATAGTAGCCATCCCCGTGCACGGTGTGGAGATAGTGCGGATGGCGCGGATCGGGTTCGAGCCGTTTCCGCAGGCGGAGCACGGCATTGTCGACGGACCTGGTGCTGGGAAGGTCGGGGTATCCCCACACTTCCCGCAGCAGTTCGTCCCGGTAGACGACCTTGCCCTGGCGCTGGGCCAGGTACCGGAGCAGTTCGATCTGCCGGCGGGCCAGCAGCAGGCGCGCCGACCCCCGTCTGGCTGTCATCGTGCCGAAATCAATCGTGACGTCCCCCAGCACGATGGACGTCACCTCCGGAGACGCGCGGCGCAGCACGGCGTGGACCCGCGCGATCAGTTCTTCGAGATCGAACGGTTTGGTGACGTAGTCGTCGGCGCCAAGGGCCAGGCCACGGAGCTTGTCGCTCCGCTGGCCGAGCGCCGTGAGCATGATCACCGGGATATCCCCGCCGTGGCGCAGCACGCCCAGGATCTCGAATCCGTCGCGCCCGGGCAGCATGACGTCGAGCAGAACGAGATGCGGGGCGCAGGCCCTGGCCTTGTCGATGGCCTCGCGGCCATCGGTTGCGACGGTGACGTCGAATCCCTCCATGACCAGGTTGTCGCGGAGGACCATGGCGAGCGTCGGGTCGTCTTCCACGACCAGCACACGTTTAGTCACCACGTTACGCTCCTGCCGGCATGACGAGCCGCACGGTGGTTCCCGCGTCGGGCTGGCTGACGATCTCCAGCGTGCCGCCGTGGTCCGTCACGATCCGATCGACGATGGCAAGACCGAGACCGCTCCCGCCCGACCCGGCGTTACTCCCCCGGAAGAACCGCCTCGTCACGTACGGGAGTTCGTCGGCCGAGATGCCGATGCCCCGATCGACGACTTCGAGCCAGACCTTCCCGCTGGTGTGGCGCCCGGCTCGCAGCTGGATCACGCGGGCAGAACCCGAGTACCGAATGGCGTTGTCGAGCAGGTTGTCGATCGCGAGCGTCAGGGCCGTCCGGTCGCCTCTGAGCCGGGGGACATCGGGCGCGATGTCCACCTGCAGATCGAAGCCGCCGTCGACCAACTGGGCGCGAAACGTCCGAACCACACCCTCGACAATCGTGCGCAGGTTGATGGCCTCGAACTGGTAGACCGCGGCGAGATCCGTGACCCGGGCGTACGCCAGCAGGTTCTCCACCAGGCGCATCAGGCGCTTCGATTCGCGGACCACGGACCTGGGGTACTCGCTGAACGGTCCGGACTCGGCGATCTTCGAACGCACCAGCGTCTCACCGAGGAGGCGGATACCGGCAATCGGCGTCTTGAGTTCGTGGGTGACCGTCGACACGAACTCGGAGCGCAGGGCCGCCAGTTGCGCGCTGGCCCGGGAAGCCCGCACCGTCAGCACGAGACCGACGAGCAGGCTGACTGCCGCAAGGCCTGCAAAGACCATCGTCCGGTGCGTGCCCGCACTCGCGCCGCTCAGGAGGCGGTCGTCGTCCATCCGAACCTGGGCGGTCCAGAAGTCGCAGGACAGGTCGGCGGGCGAATCAATCCCGACGAGCAGCGGATCGATGAACAGCACCGGGAACCACCGCCGGGCGACCGGCCCCTGACTGGGATTCTCGCTGGATCCGGCCACGGTCTGACCACTGCCGTCGAGGATGGCCATGGGCAGCCCGCCGCCAATCCGCGCCACCTGGCGGACGACGTCGGGAAAATAGTGCTGCCGCGCCCACGGCAGGTTCACGGTGAAGCCAACGACGCCGTCGACGGACTGCCGGTACGGGTCGGCATAGAAGAGCCGCGCCACCACCTGATACCGGGTGTCCTGGAGTTGGGTCTCGAACACGGAGAACCGGCGGCCCAGGCGCCCGTCGGCCAGCACGCGTTCGACCAGGGCGCGTGACACGGCGTCGTCGTGGCCGATGACGACAGGAAAGGGCGTCTGGCCGTGATCGGACGTCAGCCACGGCGGCAGCCGATCCGATCGGTTGTAGAAGACCACCGGGTCCCGGGCCGCCCCGCGCCTCCACACGAAGAACGACTCCGGGTAAGGATACCGGGCAAAGACGCTGGCCACGCCTTTCCGCACGTCGTCGGGAGGATCGGTGGTGAGTTCTTCCCACCATTCGGACAGGACAGTGTTCTGGACCCCCCGCATGTCGCGGCTCAGGGCCGTGGCCAGCAGATCCACCGTGTCGCGCGCGCGCCGGTCGGCCAGTAACTCCTCGGTCCGCTGCCATTCGGTGATGGCCCGGTAGCCGAACCAGACCAGCACGCCCAGAGACGCACAGATGCCGACCACGAGCCATTCGGTCAGGTAGCCGCGGGCGAACGAGAACCGTGGGCGCCTCATCGCAGCAACTCGCGTTCGCGGTAGTAGCGGGCCGCTCCTTCGTGGAGGGGAATGGGCGTGGCCGGGGCCTGGCGCAGATCCATCTGGGCGAGGGACAGCTGGGGCGACGACAGGAGCGGCAGGATCTCGAAGAGCCGCTGCGTCAGGTCGTGCACGAGCGACTCGGGGAGATCGGCCCGGCACACCAGCAGGCTGTCGACACCGACGGTGCGGATGCCGGCGGGATGACCGGGATAGGTGTCACCGGGGATGACCGCCGGGCTGAAGAACGGGTAGTCGCGGCGCAGGCGGGCGATGGACGGACCGTCCACCGCCAGCAGCCGCGCGCCACGGCGGGTGGCGCCGACGACGACGTCGACAGGAGCGGCGCCGTTGATGAACAGGACATCCAGGGTGCCGCCGGCGAGCCGCGCGGCCGCCTCCTCGGGCTGGATCGCTTCGACGGCGACGTCGTCGAGTCCGATCCCCAGGGCCCCGAGCACCATCCGCACGGTCGAGCTCGTTCCGCGCGCCAGCCGCCCGATCCGCACGTGGAGGCCGCGCAAATCTTCGATACGCTGGATCGGCAGGTCGCCCCGGACGACGACGTGCAGCCGCGACAGTTGCAGCATGGCGATGCCTCGAAGCCGCGTCAACGGTTCGTGGCGCCCGTCCAACCGCCCGACGTACGCGAGGTAGGCGACGTCGGCGTAGGTCAGACCGATGTCGGCCTGGCCGCGGTGAATGGCCTCCACATCGCCTTCAGCCTGGCCGTTGTCGGCCAGTTCGACTTGGATGCCGGGCAGCGCTCGTTCGTACTCGCGGGCGAGTTCCCGTCCGAGGGGAGAAAACGCCGCGCCGCGGGAGTCGGACGCGAACCGCAATCGTACGTGAGGACGTTCCTGCGGGGGCGCGCCGCAGCCCGCGACCACCAGCGAGCCCAGCGCTCCGGCCAGGCCCGCGAACGCGGCGGCGCGCCAGTGAACGCTCACAACGCGCCGGCGGGGACGGGAAACAGCGCCTTCAGTTCGCGCCCGACTTCCGCCGGCTGGGCCACCACCACCAGCGGCACAGCGCGGGCGCGCGACATCTTCGTGAACAGGCCGTCGGCGTTGCCGGCTTCCGTCACGATGATGAAGTCGGCCTCGGCAATGACGAGACCGATGAACCGATCCGAGATCGACCCGCGCCGCGCGGCACCTCCGACGTGCACGGCGATCACCGTCACGCCGGTCCGCCTGGCCCGGGCCAGCAGTCCGCCCACGCGCGCGAGTTCGCGAGGCTCGTCCATCCCGACTTCGCCGAGGCCTTTCAGGCTCCCGCCGACCACGACGACAAGCGTCCGGAACCTGGGCAGCGCGTCGGCGCTCAGGAGGGGCTCGAACGAATGGTCGAGGCGCATACGCCGGCTCAGCAGGCTGACCGTCAGCGCATCGGCACTCTGCCCGCACGAGGTGATCGCCATGGGAAACGCTGCCGTGAACGTGGTCCGCCCGGACGCCAGGATCGCGAGATCCGCGCCGGTCCCCCACACCAGCACGCCCACCGCCGCCCACACCAGCCGACGCGTCACAGGCCTCCTCCCGGCCAGAGGATAGTGCGCCGGTCGCAGAGGGTCAACACACAGGGGCCCTCCCGGACCCGGTCGCGACAACTGGTGACAACGGTGTCATTGACCCTCTCGGAAACCGCACGCTAAGCTCCTCGTGCGTCAGACACGACGCGCAGGCACATGCGCTATGAACAGTAGCGACGTCATACACCGTCGGACACATCCGTGCGGCACCGCCCGCAGCGGACTCCGGCGCGCCGCCTGGCTGTTGTCCCTCCTGGCCAGCGCGGGGTCGGTGTCCGCGGGACCCGCGCAGCATCCGACGCTCGAGCAGGCGCTGCGCCTCGACGACATCACCATCGTGGTCACGGATTCCGGTCTGGGGGGGCTCTCCGTCGTCGCCGACCTCGAAAACCAGTTGCGTGCGTCCGGAGGATTCTCACACGTGACGCTGGTGTTTGCCAACGCGCTGCCGGATGTCGATCGCACCTACAACGGGATGGCGACACGCCGAGAGCAGGTCGACGTGTTCAACCAGGCACTCGACGGCATGATCAGATGGTACCGCCCGGACGTCATCCTGGTCGCCTGCAACACGCTCTCGACCCTGATTCCCGACACGCAGGTCTGGCGCACGGGGCGTGTCCCTGTTGTCGGCATCATCGAGGCGGGCGTTGAGGCGATTGACGCACGCCTGCGAGCCGACGCATCCGCCTTCGCGCTGGTACTCGGCACGCCCATTACCATCCGCTCGGCGGCGCACCGCGAGGGCCTTGCGGCCCGCGGCGTGGATCGGGCCCGTGTGCGCGAGCAGGCGTGTCCGAACCTGGAATCGGAGATCCAGAACGACCCCGACAGCGACCTCACCCGCGGGTACATCGAGGCCTACGCCGACGATGCCGCGCGGGCCCTGGGCGGACGCGCGCGCGGGCCCATCGTGGCCGCGTTGTGCTGTTCGCATTACGGGTACAGCGAGGCGGTGTTCCGGGACGTTCTCCAGCAGCAGTTCGGCCCTCGAGTCGTCGTCGTGAACCCGAATACCGAAATGACACGAGCCGTGATGGCGCGTGTCCGGCATGGGGCATTCAGCAGGACCGACACGACGGTGCGGGTCGTCTCGCGGGCCCTGCTGACCGAACAGGAACGTGAGGCCATCGCGCGCGCGGTGGCCCGGCAGTCTGTCAAGACCGCGGCGGCCTTGAAGGCGTACGAACGGAAACGGGACCTGTTCGACATGCCGTCGTAGGGAGACCCGAGTGGCTGGCGCGCGGGGGATCCCCGCGCCGAAGGCGGAGGATTCATGAAGCTCATGCTCAAGTGTCTGGTTCCCCTGGCCGTGGGGCTCGTCTGTGTGTGTCCCACGGCCGCGTCAACGCAGGGAGTGCCGCTCGGTCAACCGATCCTGATCACCTCCGCCGGCCAGAATGCCGACGTCACCATCGTGGGCATGGTGTTCAGGAAACTCGGGCTGCCGTTCAAGGCCGCCCCGCTGGCGACGGCCGCGGACCTGGCGGGTCACCAGACACTGGTCCTCGTCCCCGGATTCAGTTCAAAGGGGCTCGGCAGCGCGGGCGTCAACCGCGAGCAGGAACTGGAACGGGTGAAGGCCGTCATCGCGGGCGCGCAACAGGCAGGCATGAAGGTGGTGGTCCTGCACATTGGCGGCAAAGCCCGGCGCGGGGGGCAGTCCGACGAATTCTGCCGGATGGCCGTCGCCGCAGCCAACCACCTCGTGGTGGTCCGGACGGGCGACGACGATCAGTTCTTCTCCAAGCTCGCCGCCGAGCGTAAGCTTCCGATCGAGCTGGTCGATCGCATGGCCGATATTTCGGCGCCGGTCGGGCGGTTGTTCAAATAGCCCACACGCAGGGGACGACTCATGACGCGACGACTTCCGTTCTTCGGCGTGGTGGTGTGCCTGGCCGCGCTGTGCGGCATGGGCGTCCTGAGCGGCGGGCAGACGGCGCTGGCCCCGGCGGCCGGCCGGACGGCGGTGGGCAGCCAGGGCATGGCGGCCACGGCGCACCCCCTGGCCACCCAGGCGGCCCTCGACATCCTGCGAGCCGGCGGCAACGCGGTCGACGCGGCGGTGGCGGCGGCATTCGCGGTGGGCGTGGTGGAACCCGACGCGTCGGGCCTCGGCGGCGGCGGCGGGATGCTGATCCGCCTGGCCTCGGGCAAAGCGGTCTACATCAACTATTACGGACACGCACCAGCCGAGATTGCCAAGGCAGCCTATGACGACGCCAAGGACAACAAGAGCGCCAAGGCGATCCTCGTGCCCGGTGCGGTCCGCGGGCTGTCACGCGCACTGGAGGACTACGGGACGCTCCCGCTGGCCCGGGTACTCGAACCGGCCATTCGTTACGCCGAAGGCGGGTTCAAGGTCGACGAGACCTTGAGCCAGATCCTCCTCGACAACGTCGGGGTGCTCGCCAGCCACCCCGGGACGGCCGCCTTCTACCTGCGAGACGGGTTCCCGCCCCAGGAAGGCGACACGCTGCGCCAGCCAGACCTGGCGGCCACGCTGCGAGCCGTGGCCAAAGGCGGCCCGGCGGCGTTCTACGACGGTCCCATCGCCCAGGCGGTGGTCGACGGCGTGGCCCGCGCCGGCGGCGTGCTCTCCCGCGAAGATCTGCGAGCCTATCAGCCCGTCGTCACCGAGCCAGTGCAGGGCACCTATCGCGGGTATCAGATTCTCTCGTCCCCGCCCCCGCACTCCGGGGCCGTGGTCGTCGAGGCGCTCAACATGCTCGAGCAGGTCGATCTGCGGGCGATGGGGCACTACACCACGTCGGCGGACGCGTTCCACGTCATCGCGGAGGCGATGCGCCGCGCGTACGCCGACCGTGTGGCGCACATCGCCGATCCGCGGTACGAAACCGTACCGATGGCCGGCCTGCTGTCGAAGGCGTTCGCCAAGTCCCGGTTCGAGACGATCGACATGGCCCGCGTGGTGCCGGCCGACTATACCAAGACGCCTCCCGGAGACCCGGCGAAGTTCGGAGGCGTGCCACCGGACGGCGAAGCGGACGAGGGGAATGGCCCCGGCCATACGACGCACCTGTCGGTGATGGACAAGGCCGGCAACGCGGTCTCGCTGACGCAGACGATCGGGACGTTCTTCGGGTCCGGCGTGACCGCTGCCGGCGTGCTCTTCAACAACGGCGTGAACAACTTCGCCGTCGTCAGCCGCCGGAACAAGCTGGAGCCCGGGAAGCAGCCGCGCAGCTCGATCTCGCCGTCGGTCCTCGTCAAGGACGGCAAGGCGGTGATGGTCCTGGGGTCACCAGGCGGCAACCGGATCACGGCGGCCGTCCTCACGCTGCTCCTGAATCTCGTGGACTACCGGATGACGGCCGACGAAGCGAATGCCGCGGCGCGTTTTATGTGCCAGAAGGCCGACCCGGTGCTGTCGATGGAGTCGCGGTTCACGCCGGCGGTCGTCGCCGCGATGCAGCAGCGGGGACACACGCTGCGGCTCTACGGCGAACTGGACCTCTTCTTTGGCGGTTCGCAGATCATCGTAGCCGACCCCGCCCGCCGGACGTATCACGGCAGCGCCGACCCGCGCCGCGGCGGCTCGGCCATGGGGTATTAGAAGTGGTTTCAAGACCCAGCCCAGCGCTGTGTCCCGTCTGCGACCTCGCCCTTCGCTCAACTCGACATGCCGGAGAAACTCCCGATGCGCGCGGTGCGTCGTTTCTCGGCTCTTCCCGTCGGCATGCTCAATTCGCTCCGGACGAGGCCGCAGCCCGGGCCACAGTCCACACGAATGGGTCTTGAAACCGCTTCTAGAACATCCCGCGGACGCTGGACGCGGCGATCTCCATGACGCGGCCCGGCAGCACGCCCAGGTAAAGCAGCGCCAGGGCCGACAGCACGAGCCCGGCCATCGCGGTCCGCGCGGGCCACGCCGGCGCTTCGAGTTCCGCCCGTTCGGTCATGAACATGACCACGACGACGCGGAGGTAGAAGAAGACCGAGATGACGCTCGTCAGCACGCCGACGATGGCCAGCGTGTGCTGGCCGGCGCGGATCGCGGCGCTGAACACGTACCACTTGGCCACGAACCCGGCCATGGGCGGGAACCCGCCGAGCGACAGCAGGAAGATCGCCATCAATCCGGCCACCAGCGGCCGGGAGTACCAGAGCCCGGCGTAGTCCTTGATGTCGTCGCGCGGCTGCTGCTCGGATCCGAGCAGGGCAATCAGGGCGAAGGCGGCGAGGTTCGTGATGGCGTACACGAGCAGGTAGAACAGGATCGCGCTTGCGCCGATGTCGTTCACCGCCACCATGGCCACGAGCAGATACCCGCCGTGCGCGATGCTCGAGTAGGCCAGCATCCGTTTGATGCTCGTCTGGACGACGCCGACCACAGTGCCGAGAATCATCGTACAGAGCGCCAGGCCCCACATCACCGGCACCCAGTCGGCGCGAAGCGGCTCGAAGGTCACGAGGAAGACCCGGGCAAACGCCGCGAACGCCGCCGCCTTCACCGCCGTCGACATGAAGCCGGTCACGATGGACGGGGCGCCGTCGTAGGCGTCGGGCGTCCACATGTGAAACGGGACCGCCGCGACCTTGAACCCGAAACCGACCAGGAGCAATCCCATGGCGACCAGCCAGAGCGGGTTCTCGCCCATCGACTGCGCGCCGACGGTGCGGCCGATGGCGGCAAGGTGGGTACTGCCGGTCTGTCCGAAGGCGAACGCGATCCCGTACAGGAAGAACGCGCTCGCGAACGCGCCCAGGAGGAAATACTTGAACGCCCCCTCGGTGCTCGCCGCGACCTGGCGCCGCAGGCCGGTGAGGACGTACACGGCCAGCGAGAACACCTCGAGCGCCAGGAAGATGACCAGGAGGTCCGTGGCAATCGCCATCAGCATCATGCCGGACAACGCGAAGAGCACCAGGGCGTAATACTCGCCCGCTGGCAGGTTGTCGCGCTCCAGGATGCTGGACGAGTACAGGATGGTCATCACGCCGACGCCGATCAGCACGAGGTTGATGAACAACCCGAAGTTGTCGGCCACCACGACGCCCAGGCTGCCGGCCTGCGTGTTCCACAGCAGGATCGACGACACGGCCGCGCCACCGAGGCCGATCAGCCCGAGCCCGCCGATGGGCATCCGTTCCTGGCGTTCGCGGAACGCTTCCGCCACGATACACGCCAGTCCGGCGAGCGCCACGCAGATGACGGGAATGATCGCGTTGAGTTCGGGACCAATCATCGACACGTTATTCACCCGCGCCGCGCTGCTGCGGCGAATCCGAAAGCTGCTTCACCGGCCGGGCGTCCGGCGCCGGCGACGGCCCGGCTGACTGAGGGCCGGCTGACTTGTCCCGAGCGACGTCGAGGGAAGCCGGCCCCCACGAAGTAGCCGGCCCCCACGCCGCCGCGACGCGGCCCGGCTCGGCGGCAGCCATACGCGCAATCACCCGGTCGAGGGCTGGTTTCATCGGGGTCAGGAAGATCGACGGCGCCACGCCCATCACGACGGCCATGACGACGGTGGGCGCCAGCACCAGCCACTCCCGGGTGCTCAGATCCTTCATGCCCTCGTTCTTCGGGTTGGTCAGGGGGCCGTAGTTGACACGCTGGAACATCCACAGCATGTACACCGCCGACAGGATGACACCCGACGCGGCCACGGCGGCCAACCAGGGGTTCCAGCGGAACGCGCCCAGCAGAATCAGGAACTCACCCACAAATCCGTTCAGGCCCGGCAGGCCGATGGACGACAGCGTGACGACGAAGAACACCGCGACGAGCCTGGGCACGACGGCCTTCAGGCCGCCGAACTCGGCGATGAGGCGGGTATGCCGCCGGTCGGACAGCATGCCGACGATGAGGAACAGCGCCCCCGTCGACACGCCGTGGTTCAGCATCTGGTACACGGCGCCCTGCAGCCCCTGCATGTTCATCGCCGCGATGCCGAGCACGACAAAGCCGAGGTGGCTCACGCTCGAGTACGCCACGAGCTTCTTCATGTCGGGCTGCACCATGGCCACCAGCGCTCCGTACACGATGCCGATCACCGCCAGTCCACCCAGGTACGGGGCGAAATACATCGCCGCGTCCGGGAACAGCGGGAACGCGAACCGGAGCAGGCCGTACGTGCCCATCTTCAGCAGCACGCCGGCCAGGATGACCGACCCGGCGGTCGGCGCCTCGACGTGCGCGTCGGGCAGCCACGTGTGGAACGGGAACAGCGGCACCTTGATGGCGAAGGCCACCGCGAACGCCAGGAAGAACCACACCTGCAGCTGGCCCGGGATGTCCAGCGTGAGCAGGTGTTCGTACGCGAAGCTGTACGCACCGGTGGCGTCGGCGTGCAGCACGGCCAGGCTGATGATGGCCACCAGCATCAGGACGCTGCCGGCCATCGTGTACAGCATGAACTTGATGGCCGCGTAGATCCGGCGGTCGTACCCCCACACCCCGATCAGGAAGTACATCGGGATCAGCATCGCGTCCCAGAACAGGTAGAACAGGAACATGTCGAGGGACAGGAACACGCCGATCATGGCGCTCTCGAGCGCCAGCATGAAGAAGCAGAACGCCTTGATCTTCTTGTGGACCGACTGCCACGTCGAGAGCAGGGCGATGGGCGTCAGGAACCCGGTCAGCACCACCAGGAACAGGCTGATGCCGTCCACGCCGACGGCGTAGTCGATCCCGAACGCCGGGATCCACGGGATCCGCTCCACCAGCTGGAACTCCGCGCTCGCCGGATCGAACTGGGCCCACATCACGAGCGTGGCCACGAACTCGACGAGCGCGACGCCCAGGGCGACGCTCCGGATGACCCCTTCGCGGCGGCTGTCCACCACGAGCAGGGCGAGGGCGCCGACCAGCGGCAGCGCAATGATGACGGAGAGAAGAGACCCTAGCGCCATACGTAATACCCGAGGATCACCACGGCCCCCACGAGGATCGACAACGCATAGGCGCGAATCGACCCGGTCTGCAGCCGCCGGAGGATGACGCTCCAGCCCGATACGACGGTGCCGGCGCCATTCACGGCGCCGTCGATGATGCCGGCGTCCACCACCTTCCACAGCACGCGGTCCGAGAACCCCTTGATGGGCTGGACGATGGCGGCGGCGTAGATCTCATCCACGTAGTACTTGTTCAGTAGCAGCCGGTGGACGCCCGCGAAGCTCGCCGCCATGCGGTCGGTGACCTGCCGGTTCCGAAGGAAGAAGTAGAACGCGATACCGATGCCCGCCAGCGCCCCGCCGGTGGACACCGCCATCAGCAGGCCTTCGCCGGCATGTTCGCCTGCGCCCACTGGCTCGTGCCCGCCTTCGCTCGCGAGGTCGGCCCGAGCTTCGGCGGGGCTGGCGCCCCTGTCGCCGCCCTCGTCAATCCCCGGGGCGGCAAAGCTGGGCGCCAGGTAGTGCTCGATGTTGTTGCTGCCGCCCAGCACCGCCGGGACGCCGATGTAACCCGCGAGCACCGAGCCAATCGCCAGGACGATCAGGGCGAAGGCCATCGGCGCCGGGGCGTCGTGGAGGTGTCCGCCTTCGCCGGCATCGCCATGCCCGCCTCCGGCGGCATGCCCGTGGCCGGCTACGGCGTGACTCGCGGCGTCAGCGTGAGGGTGATCGCCGCTCGGCCGCCTGTGTCCGTGGAACGTCAGGAACACCAGGCGGAACATGTAGATCGCCGTCAGCAGGGACGCGGCTGCCGCGATCGCCCAGACCACCGTGTGGCCGCTCGAAAACGCCTTCCACAGGATTTCGTCCTTGCTGAAGAAACCCGACAGGAGCGGGAACCCGGCGATGGCCAGCGCCCCGATCAGGAACGTCCAGTAGGTGACTGGCAGCTCCGTCCGGAGGCCGCCCATCTTCCGGATGTCCTGCTCGCCTGCCAGCGCGTGAATCACCGCGCCCGAACCGAGGAAGAGCAGGGCCTTGAAGAATGCGTGGGTATACAGGTGGAAGATCCCGGCGGCATACGCGCCCACCCCCATCGCGACGAACATCAGGCCCAGCTGCGACACGGTCGAGTAGGCGAGCACCCGCTTGATGTCGTTCTGCACGAGTCCGATGGTGCCGGCCATCAGCGCCGTGGCGACGCCGACACCTGCGACGATCGCCAGCGTATCGGGCGCGTGCCCGAACAGCACGGCGTTCCGCCCAATCATGTACACGCCCGCCGTCACCATCGTCGCGGCATGAATCAGGGCCGAGACCGGCGTCGGGCCCTCCATGGCATCGGGCAGCCAGACATAGAGCGGAATCTGCGCCGACTTGCCCGTGGCGCCGACGAAGAGCAGCAGCGTCGCGAGGGAGATGAAACCGAAGGTGGCTTCGACGGGCAGCAGGCCCGCCTTGTGGGCGACCTCCTGGAAGTCGACCGTCCCGAACGTGGTCCAGATGAGGAAAATGCCCAGGAGGAAGCCGAAGTCACCGATCCGGTTGACGACGAACGCCTTCTTGCCGGCATCCGACGCGGACTGTTTCTTGAACCAGAACCCGATGAGCAGGTAGGAGCAGAGCCCCACGCCTTCCCAGCCCACGAACATCACGAGGAAATTGGCGCCCAGCACCAGCAGCAGCATGAAGGCCGCGAACAGGTTCAGGTACGAGAAGTACCGGGCGTACTCGCTGTCCGACTCGTCGTGCATGTAGGCCGTCGAGTAGACGTGGATCAGGAAGCCAATGCCGGACACGACCAGGACCATGATCGACCCGAGGGGGTCCAGCCTGAGCGTGAGGGGCGCCTCGAAGTCACCGGACACGATCCACGGCGCCACCTGCTGGACGATGCCGCGGTCGCCCGGGGGCATCTGCAGCAGCGACCAGACCGCGGCGGCCGAGACGCCGAGAGCGCCCAGCATCGCCAGACACGCCAGGCCGCCCGAGACGGACTTGGGCAGCCGGCGCCCGACGAAGGCGTTGATCAGGAACCCGACGAACGGCAGGAGGGGAATCAGGACCAGCACGCTTGCCTCACCACTTCAAGCTGGTGAACACGTCCGGGTTGAGCGTCTCGCGATGCCGGAAGAGCGCAATCACGAGAGCCAGCCCGACAGCGGCTTCAGCGGCCGCGACCGTCACGACGAAGAACATGATGATCTGGCCGTCGACGGATCCGAACGTGCGGCCGAACGCGATGAACGAGAGGTTCACCGCGTTCAGCATGATCTCGATCGACAGCAGGACCGTGATGACATTGCGCCGCAGGAACACCCCTGCGGTGCCAATGGCGAAGAGCAGCGCCGAGACGATGAGGTAATGGCCGAGAGGTACCATGTCTACAACTCCCGCTTGGCCAGCACCACCGCGCCGATCATCGCCACGATGATCAGGATCGACGTGACCTCGAATGCCAGGGCGTAATCGGTGAACAGCACGCGGCCAAGTTCCGCGACTGACGCGATCCCCTCACCGCCGGCGCCGGCCCCGCGATCGAGCAGCGCGCCACCGCTCTGGCGGGTGACCGCCCACACCAGTTCCGCCGCCAGGACGAGCCCCAGGAGGACGCCGAACCGGAGGGGCCCGCGCAGCGAAGCCGCGGCCACTTCATCTTCGCGATGCGCGTTGAGCAGCATCACGACGAAGACGAAGAGCACCATGATCGCGCCGGCGTAGATGACGATCTGGATCACGGCGGCAAACGGCGCCTCGAGCTGGATGTACAGGCCCGCGAGGGCCGCGAAGGACACGATGAGCAGCAGCACGCTGTGCATCGGCTTGGGGCGGATGACCACGAGGGCCGACGCCACCACGGCCACCGCCGCGAACAGGTAGAAGATCAGCATCTCGCTCATGACGGTCGATCGCTCTTATCCAAAGTAGATGACTCCCGCCGCCGTCACGAGGAGGTTCAGGGCGGCCAGCGGCAGCAGGACCTTCCAGCCGAACTGCATCAGCTGGTCGTACCGGAGGCGCGGCAGCGTCCAGCGCATCCAGATGTAGAAGAAACAGATGGCGGCGACCTTGATCAGGAACCACACCGGCGTCAGCAGGCCGGCCAGTTCCGGCGAGAACCGCGTGACGAGCTCCGGCAGGAACGGCATCTGCCAGCCGCCGAGGAACAGGCTGGCCGCCACGGCGGACACCGTGACGATGTTGATGTACTCCGCCAGGAAGAACATCGCGAAGGACATGCTGCTGTATTCGGTGTGGTAACCCGCCACCAGCTCCTGTTCGGCTTCCGGGAAGTCGAACGGCGCCCGGTTGGTCTCGGCCACTCCGGCGATCATATAGATGACGAAGCCGACGGGCTGCAGGAAGACGAACCACTTCGGGATGAACCCCAGCCAGTACCCGCCCTGGGCCTCGACGATCTCGCGCAGGGAGAGAGAGCCGGCGATCAGCAGGACCGCGGCGAGCGACAGGCCGTAGGACAACTCGTAGCTGATCATCTGCGACGCCGAGCGCAAGGCGCCGAGCAGCGAGTACTTGCTGTTGGAACTCCATCCGGCCAGCACGATGCCGTAGACGCTGAGCGAGGCGATCGCGAAGATGACCAGCACCGCCACGTTGACGTCGGCCACCTGGAACCTGACCGGTTCTTCGAGCAGGCCGAACAGGGTGGTTTCGGTCCCGAACGGCACGACGGCGAAGGCCGTGAACGCCGCCGTCACGGAAATCAGGGGCGCCAGGATGAAGATCCACTTGTCCGCGCCGGCCGGCCGCAATGTCTCCTTCAGCAGCAGCTTCATGACATCGGCGATGGGCTGCAGCGCGCCGCGGGGGCCAACCAGGTACGGACCCAGGCGCTGCTGCACGGCGCCGGCCACCTTGCGCTCGGCATAGACCATCACCGCCGCCGAGGTGATCAGGCCGACGAACACCATCAGGAGGATGCCGAGTTGGGCGACAAGCAAGGGGATCATCGTTGGGTTATGCTCAGCTCAACAGTAGTCAGTAGTCAGTAGTCAGTAGGCAGTAGGCCACACCCTAGCCTCTAGCCTCTAGCCTCTAGCCTCTAGTCCTCTAGTCCTCCGCCACGGTGCGGGCAGCGGGCAACAGCCTTCACGAATGTGCGCTTCGTACTCGTGGCGGAAATGTTGCAGCGTGCTGAGCACGGGCGCCACCTCGGCGTCGCCGAACGGGCACAACGTCTTCCCGGTGATGTTCAGCGCGACGTTCTGCAGCAGATCGAGGTCGCGCATCTCGCCGTCGCCGCGCTCGATCTTGTGCAGGATCTTGAGCATCCAGTCCGCGCCTTCGCGGCAGGGGGTGCACTTGCCGCACGACTCGTGGCGGTAGAAGTGGATCAGGTTCTCGGCCGCCCACACCATGCAGGTGCTGTCGTCCATGACGATCATCGCGGCCGATCCGAGCATCGACCCGGCCTTGGCGACCCCGTCGAAGCTGGCCGGCACGTCGATGGCGTCGGGCAGCAGCACCGGCGTGGAGGACCCCCCGGGAATCACGGCTTTCAACTGACGGCCGTCGCGGATCCCTCCGCCGAACTGCTCGTCATAGATGAGCTGCTTGAGCGTCGTGTGCATCGACGCTTCGTAGACACCCGGCCGGCGGACATGGCCGCTGATGCAGTAGAGCTTCGGTCCGCCGTTTTTCTCGGGCCCCAGCGAGGCGAACCACTCCGGCCCGCGGGTCAGGATCGACGGCACGTTGGCCAGGGTCTCGACGTTGTTGATGATCGTCGGGCACCCGTAGAGCCCCACCACCGCCGGGAACGGCGGCCGCAGACGCGGCTGGGCGCGTTTACCCTCGAGCGACTCGAGCAGGGCCGACTCCTCGCCGGCTTCGTACGCACCGGCGCCGCGGTGCACGTGGATCTCGCAGTCGAACCCGCTGCCGAACAGGTTGGCCCCGAGATACCCCGCGGCCTTCGCCTCGGCGATCGCGGCCTCCAGCGCCTCGTAGACGTGAAAGAACTCGCCGCGGATGTAGATGTACCCGACCTTGGCGCCGATGGCATAACACGCGATGGCCACGCCCTCGAGCACCAGGTGCGGGTTCCGCTCCATCAGCACGTGGTCCTTGAACGTCCCGGGCTCGCTTTCGTCGGCGTTGCAGCAGACGTACTTGGGTTTCGGGGAGTCTTTCGGCACGAAGCCCCACTTCATGCCGGTCGGGAACCCCGCGCCCCCACGTCCGCGCAGGCCGGACGCCTTGACGGTTTCAATCACCTGGGCTGGCGGCATCGACAGCGCCTTCTTCAGCCCCTCGTAGGCGCCGTGTTTCAGCGACACGGCGAGGGTGAAGGCGTTCGGCTCGCGGACGAAGCTGGTGAGGACTGGTTCCATCATTAGTGACATACCCACGAGACGGCAATCAGTAGGAAGTAGGAAGTAGGAGGTAGCCCGGAGCCCGGAGCCCGGAGCCCGAAGTCCGCGTCCTGCCGTCTACTGTCTACTGACTACTGTCTACTCCGCTACTTTTTCCCCTCGACGCACAAATGACACCCGCTGAGCACGCCCGGCCCCTGGCTGCGGAGGTCGTCGACGAGTTGCGCCGCGTCCTCGGGCTTCAGGCACTCGTGCCAGTGGTCATTCACCAGCACCACCGGCGCGCGGTCGCACGCACCGAGGCACTCGACCTCGATCAGCGTGAACATGCCGGTCGCATCCGTCTCGCCGGGTTTGATGCCCAGCTTCCGCGACAGCACGTCGGTCACGCGTTCGGCCCCGTTCAGCGCGCACGACAAGGTCCGGCAGACCTGCAGCACGTACGTGCCGACGGGCTTCGCGTAGAACATCGTGTAGTACGAGACGACGTCTTCGACCTCGGCCGGCGTTACGCCAATCAACTGGCCGACCGCCACCATCGCCCGGCGTGACACGAACCCCTGCTGCTTCTGCACCAGGTAGAGGGCCGGCAGGAGCGCCGACCGGCGCCGTTCGGGCGGGTAGTGCGCGGCGATCTCCTCGAGGCGGGCCAGGTTCTCGGGCGTGAACGTGAACGGCTCACCCTCTGCAGGCAATTCCCGGGCGGACTGCTGGTGCCCGCTCTCGTACGACATCTTCGGGTGGAAAGTCACCGGTCAACATCTCCCATCACAATGTCCACAGACCCGATCACGGCCACCAGATCGGCGATCAAGCCGCCGATCGCCATCGGACCGATGGCCTGGCAGGCCACCAGGGACGGCGACCGCATCTTGACGCGCCAGGGCCGGTTGCCGCCGTCGGAGACGACGTGACAGCCGTGTTCGCCCTTCGGGCCTTCCACCGGCACGTAGGCTTCGCCCGCCGGCACGGTGAACCCCTGGGAATGGATGAGGAAGTGCTGGATCAGCGCCTCCATTTCCGTGTAGACCTTGTCTTTCGGCGGGGGCACGACGCGCGGATCGTCGGCCGCCCACACCCCCGTCGGCGTGATGCGTGCCAGGGCCTGCGTACAGATCTTCACGCTCTCCCGCATCTCGACGAGCCGCACCTGATAGCGGGCGAAGACGTCGCCGGCGGTCTCGGAGGGCACGCGGAAGTCGAAGGTCTCGTAGCCGCTGTACGGGAAGGCCCGGCGCACGTCATAGGTCGAGCCGGATCCCCGGGCGATCGGTCCAGCCAGCCCCCAGGCGTTCACATCGTCCTTCGAGATGTACCCGACGCCCCTGGTGCGGCTGGTCCAGATGGCATTCTTGGTGAGCATGCCCTCGTATTCGTCGATCCGCGCCGGCATGCGCGCGAGCAGCGACCCCACGGCCTCGTGGAAGCCCGGGGCGAGATCCTCGCGCAGGCCGCCCACGCGCAGGTAACTCGGGAACATCCGGAACCCGGCGATCAGTTCGTTGATGTTGAGGATCAGCTCCCGTTCGCGGAAGCAGTACAACATCACCGAGAACGCGCCGATGTCCATCGCGTGAGTGCCCAGCCACACGAGGTGGTTGTTGATGCGCTGCAACTCGACGAGCAGCACGCGGATCCACTTCACCCGATCCGGCACGTCGAGGCCAAGCAGTTTCTCGACGGCGAGCACGTAGCCCAGCGTGTTCGAGTGCGAACTCAGGTAGTCCATCCGCTCGACCAGCGGGACCACCTGCTGCCACTTTTTCTGTTCGATGGTCTTTTCGATGCCCGTGTGCAGGTAGCCGATCGTCGGCGAGACGGACATGATCGTCTCGCCGTCCAGCTCCAGCACCAGGCGCAGCACGCCGTGGGTGCTGGGGTGCTGCGGCCCCATGTTGACGGTCATCGTCTCGGTGCGCAGCTCAGGCATACGGCTCCCGTTCAATCAGTTCGCACATCGCGTGCAGCAGCGTCCGGTGCACCTCCTGCACGCGCGCGGTCGAGGAGGACGCCACGTTGACATGAATGTCGGCGGCGGCCCCGACGGCCCCGCCGTCCCGTCCGGTCAGGGCGACGATGGTCATGCCGGCGTCGCGCGCCGCCGCGAAGGCGCTCACGACGTTGGCCGACCCGCCGCTGGTCGAGATCCCGATGGCGACGTCCCCGTCACGGCCCAGCGCTTCGATCTGCCGGGCGAAGACGCGGTCGAAGGCGTAGTCGTTGGCGATCGCGGTCAGGACGCTCGTATCGGTCGTCAGCGCGATCGCGGGCAGCGCGCGCCGCTCCCGCATAAAACGCCCCACCAGTTCGGCGGCAAAGTGCTGCGCGTCCGACGCGCTGCCGCCGTTGCCGAACACCAGCACCTTGTGGCCGGCTCGCAGCGCCTCGACGACCGCCGACGCGGCCTCGACGACCGGAATCACGGCCGTCGTGCGCGACGCGTCGTGCAGATCGGCCGCTTCGCTCAGGACCTGCGCCACCAGCGACGCGGCGTCCATCATGCGCCCACGCCTCCGCGCCCCCGGCGGTCCCGCTCGATATTGGCCTGGAACTGCTCCTGCGTCAGCTGGATCGGCTCGTCGGTCTTCACCGGCATGTTGATCTGGACGGGATAGTCCTTCCGCAGGGGATGCCCCTCCCAGTCTTCGGGCGTCAGCAGCCGGCGCAGATCGCCATGGCCGTCGAACACGATGCCCAGCAGGTCCCAGACTTCGCGTTCCAGGAAGTCGGCCACCGGCCACACGCCTTTGACCGTCGGCAGGTGCGGGTCATCGCCGGCCAGCCGCACCTTGACGCGCAGGCGGATCGGCTGCTCGCGGTCCGGCGAGACGAGGTGATAGTTGACCTCGAAGCGCGGGTCGCGCGGGAGGAAGTCGACCCCCACGATGTCAACGGCCATCGTGAACCGCAGGGCAGGGTCGTCCCGCAGCGCCGCCGCCACGGCGACAATCCGATCCGGCGGCACGACGACGGTCGGCTGGTCGGCGGCGTCGGTCGGCTCGACACCGGACTCGGGCACGGCCGCGTTCAGGGCGTGGGCGATAGCGACAGCATCCATGGTTTCGCGCGCAATCACATCAAGTGCGGAAGGCCTTCTGCCGGTCGATCTTCCGCTGCAGCTGGACGATTCCGTAGATCAGCGCCTCGGGACGCGGCGGGCACCCGGGCACGAAGACGTCGACCGGCACGACCTGATCGACACCCTGCACGATCGCGTAGTTGTCGAACACTCCGCCCGCCGAGGCGCAGGCGCCCATCGAGATCACCCACTTGGGTTCGGGCATCTGATCGTAAATCCGCCGAAGCACCGGCGCCATCTTGCGGGACAGACGACCGGCCACAATCATGAGATCCGCCTGCCGCGGTGACGCCCGGAACACTTCGGCGCCGAAACGCGCGAGGTCGTACCGCGACGCGCCGGTGGACATCATCTCGATCGCGCAGCACGCCAGCCCGAAGGTCACGGGCCAGATGGACGACCGGCGGGCCCACTGGGCCACCTTGTCGACGGTGGTCAACAGCACCGGGATTTCGAGTTCGTCAGCCATCGTGTATCCAGGGGCGCCGGTGGCCTACGGCCGATCCCAGTCCAGCGCGCGTTTCTTCCAGACGTAGGCGTACCCCGCCACCAGGATGGCGAAGAAGATCAGGACCTGCACGAACCCGAGCCACCGCAGATCGCGGATCGCCATAGCCCAGGGGTAGAGGAACGCGACTTCGATGTCGAACAGCAGGAAGATCATCGCGATGAGGTAGAACTTCACCGACTGCCGTTCGCGGGCGTCGCCCACGGGCGGCACGCCGCACTCATACGGAGCTTCCTTGATGGCCGACGGCCGGCGTGGCCCGAGCAACTGCGCCATCACGATCGAACCGACGCCGAATGCCACGCCCAGCAGGGCCAAGAGCAGGATAAAAAGCCAGCCTTGCATAGTCGCGAATCATGCTATCGGAGGGGTCGCGCTAAGTCAATGAATCCACACGCTCAAACCGGGCGGGGGGCCCCGTGAAACCGCGTAATCTGTGGTATTGTCAAGACTCATGCGACTTGCCTGGTTCAGCCCGCTCCCGCCCCACCGGTCCGGGATCGCCGCCTACAGCGCAGACGTCCTGCCCGTCCTCGCCCAGACCCACGAGATTGACGCGTTTGTCGACGATACGACCGGCGCGCGCGCGGTTCGCGCCGCCCACCCGGTGCCCGGCATCAGGGTCCGCGGCGCCTTCGACTTTTCCTGGGCACACGCACAGCGCCCGTACGACCTGATCGTCTACCAGCTCGGCAACGACTCGTGCCACGACTACCTGTGGCCCTATATGCTGCAGGATCCCGGCCTGGTCGTGCTGCACGACGCCCAGCTGCACCAGGCGCGCGCCCGGACGCTGCTCCAGCAGGGGCGCGAAGAAGATTACGTCAAGGAATTCCTCTACAACCACGCGGAGGTCGGCGAAGGCGTGCCCCGGATGGTCGCCGTCGGCGTCGGCAGCGCCTTCTACTATCTCTGGCCCATGCTGCGCATCCCGCTCGAAGCGGCACGTCTGGTCGCCGTGCACAATCGCTGGCTGGCGGGCCACCTCGAGGCGGGATTCTCCACCGTGCAGACCGCACGCATCAGGATGGGCGTGCCGGACCCCCTGAGCCAGGTCACGACCCCGCCTGACGAGATCCGCCGGCGCCTCCGGATCCCCGTTGACGGCATCATCTTCGCGGCCTTCGGGCGCGTGACCCCGGAGAAGAGCCTGACGGCCGTGATCATGGCCCTGGCCCAACTGGGCGCTGCCGCAGAACGCGCCTACCTCGTGTGCGTCGGCGAGACGGTGACGTACTACGATCTCGTCGCCGAGGCGCGGCAGGTCGGCCTGGGGGATCGGATCCGGGCCACGGGCTACGTAGGCGACGACGACTTGCCGTCGTATCTCGCCGCCGCCGATGCGTGTGTCTGCCTGCGCTGGCCCACCGCCCGCGAAACCTCGGCGTCGTGGCTCCGCTGCGTGGCCGCCGGGAAACCCACGATCGTCCATGAACTCCTCCACACGGGCGACGTGCCGACGCTCGACGTGCGGACCATGACCGTCCGCTCCTCCGGCCCCGGCAAGCCACCAGCGGCTATCGCGGTGGGCATCGATATGCTCGACGAAGCCAGCATGCTCCGGCAGTCGCTCGGACTCCTGGCCGCGCGCGCGGACCTGCGGCAGGGTATCGGGGCTGCCGCCCGCGCGTTCTGGGAGGCCGATGCCACCGTCAGCGTCATGGCCGAGGACTACGAGCGTGCGCTCGTCCTCGCGCAGTCGCTGCCGGCGCCCGCGAACCGGGCGGCATGGCCCCGCCACCTGTCGGTCGACGGGACCGAGAAAGCGCGGTCCCTCGTGGGCCGTCAGGGCCTGCCGGTCGTGGTCCGAGCGCTGGACGAAGCGCTGGGACCTGCGCCGGACGACCGGGCGTCAGCCGAGGACAGACCATAACCATGTTTGCCGAAGAGGACCTCACCCGCCGCCGGGCCGAACGCGAGAGCGCCGACCGCATCTACAACGACGCCCTGACGGCGCTGGACGCGGCGCTGCCGAAGGTCCCGGAGCTCCCGCACCCGCCCATTCCGTACGACGAACATCAGGTGACGCCCCTCAACGAGCGCTGGCGGACGGTGGGAACGTCGCCGGCAGGCGCGTACACCGGGTGGCGCCGCAGACTGGCCGCGTTCGTCTGGGAAATCCTGAAGCCGGCGCTGGAACGGCAGGAGTCCTTCAACTCGACCCTGGTAGACCACGTCAACCGCAACGTCGCCGTGCACCGGGCCGACCGGGAGGCCATCGCGTCGACCCTCGGCGCCCTGCGGGCGGAACTGGAGAAACTCGAGGCCTTCCATACCCGGCTCATCCTGTTCATCCAGACCATCACGCTCTACGTCGACACCAAGGACCGCAGCGAGCACATCGCCACGCTGGTGAATTTCTTCCGGTCGGGACTGGCGGTGCTGGCGGATGAGATGACGCGCCGCTTCGAGGCCATCCGGCGCGACACCGGTTTCCGGCTCGAGGCCACCCAGGTCGCCGAACGCGAACTCGGCCGCCGGGTCGAAGGCATGGCCGCCCTGGCCGCCGGGCTCACCGACGAACATCGACGCCGCTGGGAGACGATGCAGGTCCACGAACAACGGCAGCTGTCGTCCATCGACGAACTCCGGACGAACCTGGCGTCGGTCCAGCAGACAGGCGCCATGTTGAAGCGCGAACTGGAGCGGCTCCTGGCCGCCGACCGGCCGGCGACCGTGCGCGCGGCAGCCACGGACACGGCTGCGCCGCCTGCGGCGAGCGCCGGGGCGCCGGCCGCGGTTCAGGCCAGTGCGCAGTCGCCAGCGTTCAACAGCGAGGTGAACGCGTACAAGTACGTCGGGTTCGAGAACAAGTTCCGCGGATCCGAAGCGGACATCCGTGAACGGCAACTCAGCTACCTGGAGCTGTTCACCGGGGCCTCCGACGTGCTCGACCTCGGCTGCGGCCGCGGCGAGTTCCTGGCGCTGCTGCGCGAACACGGCGTGACGGCGCGGGGACTGGACATCAACCACGAGATGGTGGAAGCCTGCCGGGCCCGCGGTCTGACGGTCGACGAAGAAGACGCCGTGGCGTTCCTGAGCCGGATCCCCGATGGCTCGCTCGGCGGCCTCGTCGCGCTGCAGGTCGTGGAGCACTTCGCGCCGCCCTACCTGCTCCAGTTCCTGGAACTGGCGTACCAGAAACTCCGGCCTGGCGCGCCGATGGTCCTCGAGACCCTGAACCCCGCCTGCTGGTTCGCGTTCTTCGAAGCGTATATCCGCGACATCACGCATGCGTGGCCGCTCCACCCCGACACGTTGAAGTATCTGGTCGTGGTCTCGGGCTTCCAGGACACGGAGATTCGTTACAGTTCGCCGTACCCCGCCAACGCCAGACTGCAGCAGTGCCCGCCGCCGTCCGACGCGGCGGACCGGGGGATGCGAAACCTCGTGCAGATCCTGAACGAAAACGTCGAGAAGGTGAACGTGCTGATGTTCGGCTACCTCGACTACGCGGTGGTGGGGCGGAGAGGGTAGAACGGATCCAGGCTGCAGGCGCCCGTCCACAAGCTGCGACGCGTACGCACCAGAGGCCCGGTGATGCCACCGGGCCTCTGGTGTCTCTTGCCGGATGCCTGCGGCCGTTACCGCGCGGCCTTCGCCTTCTGCTGCTCGAGATCGTTGTCCACCATCATGCCGATCAACTGCTCGAAGGTGACGGACGGCTCCCAGCCGAGGATGTTGCGCGCCTTGGCGGCGCTGCCAATCAGGTGATCGACCTCGGCCGGCCGCAGCAGGTTCGGATCGATGTGCACGTACTCCTGCCAGTCCAGGCCGACGTGCGAGAAGGCGACCTTGACCAGATCCTTCACCGAGTGGGCCGTGCCCGTGGCGATGACGTAGTCGTCGGGCGTCGCCTGCTGCAGCATCAGCCACATCGCGCGGACGTAGTCGCCGGCGAACCCCCAGTCCCGATGGGCCTCGAGATTGCCCAGTTGCAGCTTGTCCTGCAGCCCGAGCTTGATCCGGGCCACGCCATGGGTCACCTTGCGCGTGACGAACTCGAAGCCGCGGCGGGGCGATTCGTGGTTGAAGAGGATGCCCGAACACGCGAAGAGATCGTAACTTTCGCGGTAGTTCACCGTGATGTAGTGGCCGTACACCTTGGACACGCCGTAGGGGCTGCGGGGGTAGAACGGCGTCATTTCGGTCTGCGGCACTTCCCGGACCTTCCCGAACATCTCGCTCGACGACGCCTGGTAAAACCGGATCTTGGGGTTGACGCGCCGGATGGCCTCGAGCACCCGCGTCACCCCCTGCGCGTTGTACTCGCCGGTCAGCAGCGGCTGGTCCCACGATGCCGGCACGAACGACATCGCGCCCAGATTGTAGAATTCGTCCGGCTCGACATCTTCGATGATCCGCGTCAGCGACATCTCGTCCAGCAGGTCGCCGGGGCGGAGTTCGATCCGATCCAGGAGGTGTTCGATCCGCTCGTAATTGGGCTGACTCAGGCGACGGACGATGCCGGTGACCTTGTACCCTTTGTCGAGCAGCAGTTCGGCGAGATACGATCCATCCTGACCGGTGATTCCTGTGATGACGGCGCGCTTGGACATGTGATGACCCTCGTGAACACCAGAATTTCTTATCTTACGGGGTTTACGCGTGGCCGATCAAGGCGGACGGCCGGCGCTGCGGGAGAACGGGCGACGGGGATGAGCCGGACGACGGCGGGCGAGGGAGGCAGACGTGGAGTCGATTGACGTGGCGGTCATCGGAGGCGGAGTCGTCGGGCTGGCGTGTGCGTCGGCCATTGGGGCGTCAGGCGCGAGTGTCTGCGTCCTGGAGCGTCATCCCCGCCCCGGCATGGACACGAGCACGCACAACAGCGGGGTCATTCACGCGGGCCTGTACTATCCCGCCGGGTCGCTGAAAGCCCGGTTGTGTGTCGAGGGCGCCCGTCTGCTGTACGACTTCTGCCGCACCTTCAACGTCCCGCACGCCCGGTGCGGCAAACTGGTGGTCGCCCTCGACGCATCCGAACTGGCCGGCCTGGAGCGCCTGAAACGCCAGGGCGACGACAACGGCGCCGAAGGCCTCGAACTGGTCGATCGCCGTTTCATCCGCACCCGCGAGCCGCACGTCGACGGCGTCGCCGCCCTCTTCTCGCCCCACACCGGAATCGTCGAGCCCGAGGCTCTCGTGCGGGCTCTCGCGCGCCAGTGCGACACCCACGAGGCCTACGTCCTGCCGGGCTCGCGTGTCGTCGAGGCCCACACGCGCCCGGACGGCATCCTGCTGCGCACGGGCGCCGAAGAAATCCTGGCGGGTACGGTCGTCAACGCCGCGGGTCTGTACTCGGACGATGTGTCGGCGATGCTCGGGGGGACGCCCCACCGGATCTACCCATGCCGGGGAGAATATGCCGAACTGTCGCCATCGAAGTGCCACCTCGTCCATGCGCTCGTATACCCCCTGCCGCACGCAACCGGACACAGCCTGGGCGTGCATCTGACACGGACCACCTGGGGCAGCGTGCTCATCGGACCCACCATTCACCACTGCACCGAGAAGGAGGACTACGAGCGAGACCGCATGCCACTCGAAGGCTTCCTGGAACCCACGCGGGCACTCCTGCCCGGCATCACCCTGGCCGATCTCCAGCCGGGCGGCGCCGGCATACGACCGAACCCGTATCCGCCGGAAGAGTCGTTCGCCGACTTCATTATCGGCCGCGATACGCAGAACCCGCGTGTCATCCAGGCCGGTGGCATCAATTCGCCCGGGCTGACGTCGTGCCTCGCGATCGGGAAGATGGTGGCGGGGATCTGGGCTAGAGGCTAGAGGCTAGAGGCTAGAGGCTAGGGGCCCCGTTCACGCGGCTGCGCGGCCTTCCGCCGTGAAGGCCCGCATCTTCTCGTCGTCGAACACGCCCTCCCACCGCGCTACGACCACGGTGGCGACGCAGTTGCCCATGACGTTGACCCCGGTCCGGCCCATGTCCAGGATCTGGTCGATCCCCAGCAGGATCGCGGCGCCTTCCAGCGGCAGCCCGAATTGCGTGAGCGTGGCCGTCAGCACGACCAGCGCTGCGCGGGGGACGCCCGCCACGCCCTTGCTCGTCAGCATCAGCGTCAGCATCATGAACATCTGCTGGCCGAACGTGAGCGGGACGCCGGCGATCTGCGCCACGAAGACGCTGGCCAGCGACAGGTACAGCGTCGTCCCGTCGAGGTTGAAGCTGTACCCCGTCGGCAGGACGAACCCGACGATGTTCTTGGGAACCCCGAACCGCTCCATGATCTCCAGCGCCTTCGGCAGGGCCGCTTCGGCGCTGGCCGTCGTGAAGGCCAGAACGAACGGCTCGCGGATGGCCCTGAGCAGCTTCAGGAACGGCACCCGTACGATCATCGACACGCCGCCGAGCACGACCAGGACGAAGACGAAGAGCCCGCCGTACATCAGCAGGACGAGTTTGCCGAGCGTGTACAGAATCCCGAGTCCTTTGTCGCCGACCGTGTAGCCGATGGCGGCCATGACGCCCACCGGGGCGAACTTCATCACGTAGCCGGTGAACTTGAACATCGCCTGCGCGGTGCTCTCCAGGACGTCAATGACGGGCTTGCCTTTCTCGCCGATGGCCGCGACCGCAACGCCGAAGAACGTGGAGAACACCACCAGTTGCAGGATGTCGTTCTTGGCCATCGCGTCGATGACCGACGCCGGGAACAGGTGGAGGAACATGTCCCAGGGCCCCTGCTGCTTCGTCGCGAGCACGGCCAGGTCTGCCGTGTCCTTGGCCACGGCCAGCGCCATGCCAGCCCCGGGCTGGAACCAGTTGACCAGCCCGAGACCCCAGAAGAGCGCGATGGTGGTGGCCACCTCGAAGTAGATGATGGCTTTCAGACCGATCCGGCCCAGAGCCTTCATGTCGCCGGTACTGGCAATCCCGACGACGAGCGTCGAGAACAGCAGCGGCGCGATGATCATCTTGATCATCTTCAGGAACGCGTCGGCCAGCGGCTTGATCTCCTTGCCGACCGACGGCCACAGGTAGCCGACGAGCACGCCGACGGCCAGGCCGATGAAGATCTGGGCCGTCACGCCCGGCCAGCGCGAGGGGCGGACAGGGGCCTGTGGGGTTGCCGGAATGTCGGGTTTCATCTTGACCGTCTCACGGCTGTTTGCCTCAATCACTCACCTCTTCCAGGCCCAGCAACGGTTTGAGGTAGGCGTACAGGCCAGGAGAGCCGCCCGTGTGGATGAAGAGAACGTTTTCCCCTCTTCGAAAGTACCCGCTGCGACTGAGATCGATGAGCCCGGCCATGGCCTTACCCGTGTAGACCGGATCCAGCAGGATCCCCTCGGTTTTCGCGACCAGGTTGACCGCTTCCACCATCTTCTTGTTGGGGACCGAGTACTTGGGGCGCCAGTAGTCGCCAAAGGTGACCACGGCTTCAGGTGGGATAGTCTCCCGGATACCGACCCGCGCCGCCGTGCGCTGAACGAGATCGTGGACCATGGGGTTCTGGTCCTTCGGATCGCGGCTGACGCCGATGCCGACAATCGGGATGTTCATGTTGCACCCAACGAACCCTGTAATCAGGCCCGCATGGGTTCCGGTGCTGCCGGATGGCACAACGACCCGATCGATCCGGAGGTTCTTTTCGAACAACTGGTCCTGGATCTCCTGGGCGCAGGCGACATAGCCGGTTGCGCCGATCGGATTGGAGCCGCCCCCGGGGATGAGGTAGCCCTTGCGCCCGGCGCGATCGAGTTCCTCAACCTGCCGTTCCATGGCGGCCATCATGTTCGAGCCGCCAGGTACCACGTCGATCTGCTCCACACCCAGCAGGCGAAACAGGAAATTGTTTCCGCTCGCCTCGGGATTGTAGCTGCCCGGGACCCGTTCCTCCAGGACCAGCCGGCACTTCAGGCCTTCCTTGACCGCGGCCGCCAGGGTCAGCCGGCAGTGGTTGGACTGGACCGCGCCGCACGTCACGAGGGTGTCGGCCTTCTGTTCGAGGGCATCGGCGACCAGGAACTCGAGCTTGCGGGTCTTGTTGCCGCCGGCGGTGAGACCCAGGAGGTCGTCACGCTTGATAAAGATGTTGGGCCCGCCCACAGCCTGAGTCAGACGGGGCAGAAACTCGAGCGGGGTTTCTCCCTCCGTGTAGCGCCGCCGGGGAAAGATAGCGAGGTTCATAAGCGTCTACGCTCCTTCACGTCGTGTCAGAGGCTGACAATCGCCTCGATTTCGATGTCTGCGTTCTTCGGGAGGGCGGCCACCTGCATCGCCGAGCGTGCCGGCAGGGTCGCCGTGAAGTACTCCCCGTACACCTGGTTCACGGCCGCAAAGTCACCCATGTCAGCCAGGAAGACCGTCACCTTCACCGCCCGATCAAGACGGGTCCCGGCTTCTCTGGCGATGGCGGACAGATTCTTCAGACACTGATGGGCGTGCTCGGCAATGCCCCCGGGGACAAATGCGCCCGTGGCGGGGTCGATGGGCAGCTGGCCCGAGATGAAGAGCAGATGACCAGCCGCAACGCCCTGGGAGTAGGGACCGATTGCACCTGGTGCGTCTTGCGTGGATACCGGATACGGCTCATTGACGCTGGACATCTCGTATGGCCCCTGTTGAGCGGATTACAGTCCACCGAGACGTTGTTGTGTCTCAATGTTCTTCAGGTAGTTGTAAACGGTGTAGCGCGTGATTCCTAACAGGTGCGCAACCTGATCGACGCCTCCCCTGATCTGGAACACACCGCTCTCTTTCAGTCCTTTGACCAGCAGCATCTTCTCGCCAGTGGTCATGTACGCTGCCTGTTTGCCAATCTTCGCGACCTCCTGCTCAAACATCGCCACGATGGTCTCGTTGATGGACATCGCGAAGGTCTCGACCTTCCCGGCGCCGCCGAACGCATTGGCCGTCGTGGTGAAGATCTCAAGCGCATGGGACAGGCTTAGAAAATCGGTCATGTCAAAGTTGATGCAGAAGGCCGCCGCCACCGCCCCGGTGCTGTCACGGATGAACACGCTGGTCGACTTCAGTGTCCGGCCATCCTTGGTCATCGTCTTGTAGTTATGCCTGTCGCGGATGTCCCCTCCCTCCGTTTGAAGGGCCTTCACAACGAGGTCCGTCACGGGGCCGCCGGCTTTCCGCTTTGTGACGTCGCCCACGATGTGGCGGATCGACTTGTGGGGCTGCGAGAGGTCGTGAATCACGACCTCAAACGCTCGAGGGAAAGTCGCGACGATGGCATCGGCAATCTGGCCCAGCGCCCGGAAGAGGTTCTCCCTCTCGCCATGGCTCCCCTCCTGCTTGTCGCGGGGACTGGTCTTGGCTCGTGTCTTGTGCATGTAACTGTTTAGCGCCTTGGTGACACCCGGCGCAAGGCCGGCGTCGTCGATTTCTTGTCCGCCACACCGAGCGCGAGCGTGGGCAACGACCCGTTACCGTGCGTCAATGTGGCGGTACAGGACGCGGTAGAGCGCAAACGCGTCCGCCATGGACTCGGCGGTAAACGCCACTGAATCGGGCGTCGGCCGGTCAATGCCCGGGAGAACTTCGGCGATCTCGGGAATGGCCGACTCGCGGTACCAGATCTGAATCCGGAAGGGCCCCTTCCTGCGGGGCTCGAACTTCCGGGCGGTGCGGACCGCCTGCTGCGCGGCGCGCTGGATCTCGTCCCGGGTTTCACTGGTGGGCCGGAGTTCCACCGTGCGCCCGTTGATCGCCCGCTTCACCACCACGCTCTTGGCGTCGGTCGCCACGTCCGTGATCTGCGCGACGGCAATCTGGTCGCCCGTGACCAGGACCACCGGCACGCCAAACCACGCGGCGTAGATCGTGCTGATGCCACCCTCGCCGACCGAGCGCCCGTTGATCTGGACGTCCCGGATATTGCCGTTCTGCGTGTGCGCGAACACGCCGTCCGGCGAGCCGGCCTTGGCATGATGGCCGATGAAGAGTACCGCGTCAAAGGTTTCGTCCAGGCCTTCCATCATGCCGTAGCGTCTGATGGAGTTCCCGCTGATGAGCCGCGCATGAGCGTCGACATCGTCCCGCTGGAGATTGTGGCCATTGCCGTGAGAGTCGATCACGACAATGTCGGTGGCGCCGCCGTCGACGGCGCCCCGGATGGCGGCATTCACGTCTTCCGCCATCAACTTGCGGCCCCGGGCGTAGTCGGCGCCGGTCCCGCCAACCTGATCAGGGCTGGACACCCCGCTGATGCCTTCGATGTCCGCGCAGATGAAAACCTTCTTGGCGCCCTGGGCATACGCGGGTGCCGACAGGAGAATGGCGAGCAGGCCGACGGCCAACGAAGATATTGGTGATGCCATGGCGTTTAGAAGTCGAACCGGATGCCGAATTGTTGACGGCGCATCGCCAGCGCCTCAAGGGGCAGGCCGAAGTTGGACGCCGCCAGGTTCCCCTGGTACGTCGTGAAGTTCGTGGTGTTGAACACGTTGAACAGCTCCCAGAATGCTGTCACGCGCGTGTTCTTCGGGAGCTTCACAATCTTGCTGACGCGGATATCCAGGTTCTTCAGCGCCTCGCCACGCCGCGAGTTCCGGGGCTCCGGCCGGTCGGTGAACGGGTCCTTGTCCAGCTGGGCGCTTGTCGTCACGCTGTACGGCAACCCGCTGCGATACGTGAAGATCCCCGATGTCTGGATGTCGAACGGCAGAGTGTACGAGCCGTTGATCACGAGGTTGTGGCGCCGGTCGGAGTCGTCTGGCCCCTCGTCTTCACTCAGATCCAGCGCGTTGGTGGCGGCGCCCCCCTTGATCCCCGTCGCGTAGTTCGACGTCGACTTCGCGAGCGTGTAGGACACCCCGACATGGGCGCTGCCCTTGCGATAGCGGGCCTGCGTCTGCAGGGCTTTGTACTTCGTCCAGCCATCGTTGTGGTAGGCGTTGATCACGCCGAACCGCGGATCGGACGTGGTGTAGACGCCGTTGACGAGGGCCACGTTGTCGTCCCTCGCGACGATGCCGCCCACCCCTTCCGAGAAGACGACGTCCGCGTCGACCGTGAGGTTGAAGGGGAACTGGTAGCTGACGCCTCCTGAATACTGACGTGTGAACGGCACCTTCATGTCGTCGACCGTCACCAGCCGCTCTTTGGCGTTCGGCACGAGCGACAGATCCGGCCAGTAGGGGAAGTTCTGGGCGAGGTACGCGCGGAGCGCACGGGCGCTGCCCGCCGGATCTGACGCTTTCCAGAACGGGTTGTTGAGCGAGTTGTTCGCAATCAGGGAGACCGACCGTCCTGCGAGCAGGCTGTTGTTGATCTCGAAGATGGCGTAGTTGTTGTGGCTCATGTCGTAGAAGACGCCGGCTGCCCCCCGGAACGTCATCCCCTCACGGGGGCGCCAGACGAGGCCGATCCGCGGCGAGAAGTTATGCTGCGCCTTCTGCGGCTCGAAGAATGGCTCGCCGCCGACGTCCCTGACGATCTGGTCGTTTTTCGCGTCGATGAACCCGTTGACGATCGTGTTGGCCCGATCGATGTCGTACCGGACGCCGACGTTCAGCGTCAGGTCGTCGCGCACGTTCCAGGAGTCCTGGGCAAACGCATTGAGGCCCCACACCGCTTTGCTGTAGTTGGGGATCGACGTGCCGCCCGACCAACGATCCGGGTAGCTGTTCGGGTCGTTGATGTCGAAGGCCAGGTCTTTCGGGAACGTCCAGGCGCCGTTACGCACGTTCAGGCTGTCGATAATCGTGCGGACCTGTGCCGCCGTCACGCCCACCTTGACCTGGTGCCTGCCGTACAGGAACGACAGCGTGTCGCCGATGAACAGATCTTCTTCGGCTTCCAGTCCGCTGAAGCCGCACCCGTATATGGCCCCGGGGTAGGTGCGCTTGGCAAACGTCCCGGCCGGACCGAGCGCCAGGAGCGCCGAGCCGCCAGCGCCGGCCTGGTTGCAGATGATGGGGGGCTTGTTCGACAGGAACGAGGCGCGGATCTCGTTGAATGCGGCATTGGCCAGCGTGCTCGTGAGCCCGCCCACGACGGTCCAGACCGGGCCGCCGAACGTCTGACGGGAGGACAGGACCTGCAGCGCGCCGCCCTGATTGGTCTGCTTGTTGATGCTGCGGTCGAACCGCGCCGAGAAGCGGTGATTGGTGCTCAGGTTGACGTCGGTCTTCACGATGAAGGGGTGGTCGGTAGTCTTCCGGTCAATCACCGTCTGCTCGCCGCGTTGCCGCCAGTACTCGGAGATGCCCAGGATGTCGGTGCCCTTCGTGCTGAGGTTCTCGTTGCCCACGAAGAAGAAGACGCGGTTCTTGATCACGGGTCCGCCGAGAAAGAAACCCCAACGCTGTTGGCTCTTCGGCGCGGCTTCGTCCAGGTACTCCGGCTGGCCATCCACGAAGCGGCCGGCGTACGGCGGGCTGTCCAGACTCGAGTCCTGGAAGAATCCGTAGGCGCGGCCCGTCAGCGTATTGGACCCGCTCCGGGAAATCACGTTCATGATGCCGCCCGAGGCGGTTCCGAACTCCGCGCTGAACGAGTTGGTCAGGATCTGGAACTCCTGCACCCAATCCTGGGGGAAGGTCGAGGCCTGCTTGCCGTAGAACTGCCACATCGCCGACGCACCGTCGATGAACACGCCGCTCGTGAAGGCGCGCTGGCCGTTGAACGACAACGACTGCCCCGTCCCGCCCGCACCGTACCCGCCGGTGCCGGTCGTCACGCCGGGCGCCAGCAAGGCGAGGGAGCTGAAATCCCGCTCGACCACCGGCAATTCGTCGATCTGTTCTTTTTTGACGACGGTGGCGACGGCGCTGCGCGTCGTTTCCACCAGCGTGGACTCGCTGACGACGGTGACGGTTTCTGCAACGCCGCCCAGGGCCATTTTGAAATCGAGACCCACTTCCTGGCCGACCTGAAGCACGATGCCCGTGCGCCGCTCGGTGCCGAAGCCGACAAGCTCAACACTGACTTCGTACTCGCCGGCGGGGAGATTGGGCAGGTAGTACTGCCCCAGTTCACCCGTCACACCGACTTTCGTGGTGTTGGTGGCGACGTGGCGGGCGGTGATCGTTGCGCCAGGCACGACGCCCGCCTGCTCGTCGGTCACCTTGCCCCGAATGGCAGCCAGCGTCACCTGCGCATCCGCTGCGCGTGCGAGCAGGCACAGACACAGACACAGACACACCATCACGCACATTCGCAAAGTTATCGGACGCATGGGCCCCTCTCTCTTCTGTTCTCGTTTTTGCCCGGCTGGAGTCACGGACTATTCACCTTCGCGGAGGAGCTTAACTGCGGCACAATCCGGATGTCAACAAAAAGTTGACGTCTTCAACAACTAATTTGTTTGACTTGGGGCCTGGGGGTTGGGGG
>CAYJPV010000023.1:0-47627 GCA_964372095.1 uncultured Vicinamibacterales bacterium
TAATTTTTTTGTGGCGGGGGGGGGGGGGGGGGGGGGGGCGGGCCCGGCCGGGGGTGGGGGTTTTGGGGTTTGGGGGGTGGGGGAAAGGCAGAGGATGTCCCCATTCCTGCTTCTTGCTTCTTGCTTCTACTGTCTACTGCCTACTGTCTACTGTGCCTTCGCCTGCCCCCGCCCTGCGAGGTAACGCCGCAACGCATCCTGCCAGGTGGGCATCGTGATGCCGGCCGCGGCGAGCTTGGCGTTCGACAAGGCGCAGTACTGCGGCCGCTGGGCCGGGAGGACGACGTCCGCCACGGCCGTCCGCCGCAGACGGGGCTCGCGCCCAAGCTGCCGGGCCGCCTCCAGGGCTACCGCCTCCCACGTCGCCGCGCCGCTGTTAACGCAGTGGTACAGGCCCGGTGCCGGGCGGCGCTCGATCAGCGCGCGGGTGGCGGCCGCCACGTCGACGACGTAACTGGGCGACACGGTGCGGTCAGTGAAGACCGGCACCTCGGCGTCGCCCTCGATACCCCTGATGATCTTGACGAGGCTGCTCCGGTGCTGGAACGGCGCGCCCGCGCCGAACAGGCTCTCCACACGAAGCACGTAGGCACCAGGCGCTTCAAGGGCGAACCACTCACCCAGCAGCTTGGAGGCGCCGTACACGCTGCGCGGGTTGGCGACGTCCGTTTCGGTCGCCGGCATGGAGCCTGTGCCGTCAAAGACGAAGTCGGTGCTGTAATGCACCAGCAGGCTGCCCATCGACGCCGCGACGCGCGCCAGTGTCCGCACGCCGAAGGCATTGGTCTCGAGGGCCTCGACGGGATGGGTTTCCGCGCCGTCCACGTCGTTGTAGCTGGCGCAGTTGATGATGACCGCCGGCCGGATCGGACCGAGCGCCCGCTCGACGCTGCCGGCGTCGGCGATGTCCATCTGGTCGCGGCGCAGCCCGACCACGGGCACGCCGGACCCGAATGTTCCAAGGAGGACCGAACTCAGCTGGCCGGCGGCTCCGGTGACGACGATGGGCCCGTTCATGCGCCTGCGCGGACGTCCGCCGAGAAGGCCCGCATCTTCTCGTCGTCGAACACGCCCTCCCACCGCGCCACGACCACGGTGGAAATGCAGTTGCCGATGACGTTGACCCCGGTCCGGCCCATGTCCATGATCTGGTCGATCCCCAGCAGGATCGCGGCGCCTTCCAGCGGCAGCCCGAATTGCGTGAGCGTGGCCGTCAGCACGACCAGCGCTGCGCGGGGGACGCCCGCCACGCCCTTGCTCGTCAGCATCAGCGTCAGCATCATGAACATCTGCTGGCCGAACGTGAGCGGGACGCCGGCGATCTGCGCCACGAAGACGCTGGCCAGCGACAGGTACAGCGTCGTCCCGTCGAGGTTGAAGCTGTACCCCGTCGGCAGGACGAACCCGACGATGTTCTTGGGAACCCCGAACCGCTCCATGATCTCCAGCGCCTTCGGCAGGGCCGCTTCGGCGCTGGCCGTCGTGAAGGCCAGAACGAACGGCTCGCGGATGGCCCTGAGCAGCTTCAGGAACGGCACCCGTACGATCATCGACACGCCGCCGAGCACGACCAGGACGAAGACGAAGAGCCCGCCGTACATCAGCAGGACGAGTTTGCCGAGCGTGTACAGAATCCCGAGTCCTTTGTCGCCGACCGTGTAGCCGATGGCGGCCATGACGCCCACCGGGGCGAACTTCATCACGTAGCCGGTGAACTTGAACATCGCCTGCGCGGTGCTCTCCAGCACGTCAATGACGGGCTTGCCTTTCTCGCCGATGGCCGCGACCGCGATGCCGAAGAACGTGGAGAACACCACCAGCTGCAGGATGTCGTTCTTGGCCATCGCGTCGATGACCGAGGCCGGGAACAGGTGGAGGAAGATGTCCCAGGGTCCCTGCTGCTTCGTCGCCAGCACGGCCAGGTCGGCCGTGTTCGCGGCAACGGTCAGCGACACACCAGCCCCGGGCTGGAACCAGTTGACCAGTCCGAGGCCCCAGAAAAGCGCGATGGTGGTGGCCACCTCGAAATAGATGATGGCTTTCAGACCGATCCGGCCCATCGCCTTCATGTCCCCGGTGCCCGCAATCCCCACCACGAGGGTCGAGAACAGCAGCGGCGCGATGATCATCTTGATCATCTTCAGGAACGCGTCGGCCAGCGGCTTGATCTCTTTCCCCACCGACGGCCACACGTAGCCGACGAGCACGCCGACGGCCAAACCGATGAAGATCTGCGTCGTCACGCCCGGCCAGCGCGAGGGGCGGACAGGGGCCTGTGGGGTCGCCGGAACGTCGAGTTTCACCTGGACCATCTCCTCGTGAACATCGCGGGGGGGACGCGCCTACGCGGTGAGGGTTAGCGCCGCGGCAAGCGTGTCGACGACGTATCGCTGCTGCTCTTCGGTCAGTTCGCCGTAGATCGGCAGTGCCAGTGTCTCGGCCGCCGCGCGCTCCGCCCGTGGGAGCTGCCCCGCCGCGTATCCCAGGTAGGCGAAACACTGCTGCTGGTGGAACGGCACCGGATAATAGATGGCCGTCCCCACGTGGTGCGCCTCGAGGTACGCCTTCACCGCGTCGCGGTTGGGCACCCGGACGACGAACTGGTTGTAGATGTGGTAACAGTCTTCACGCGCCGCCGGCAGGGTCACCTGGTCCGTCAGGCCGGCGTCGGCGAACAGGCGCCGGTAGCGGTCCGCGTTCCGGCGCCGCGCGGCGGTCCAGCCGGCCAGGTGCGGGAGCTTGACGCGCAGCACCGCGGCCTGGAGGGCATCGAGGCGGAAATTGCCGCCGACCACCTGGTGGAAGTACTGCCGCTCCGCCCCGTGGTTACGCAGCACCCGCAGCGCGGCCGCCAGCCGATCGTCCTGGGTCGTCACCAGTCCGCCATCGCCGAACGCGCCGAGGTTCTTGCTCGGGAAGAACGAGAAACACCCCAGCGTGCCCAACCCGCCCACGGGCGCGCCCTTGTACAGCGCCCCGATGGCCTGGGCGCCATCCTCGATGACGGCCACGCCCGCGCGGCTTGCCGCCGCCAGAATCGGATCGAGATCCGCGCTCTGACCGTACAGGTGCACGGGGATGATCGCTTTGGTCCTCGGCGTGATCGCGGCGGCAACGGCCTCCGGGTCGAGGTTGTAGGTCACGGGGTCGATGTCGACGAACACCGGCGTCGCGCCCAGGCGCGAGACACACCCGGCCGTCGCGAAGAAACTGAAGGTGCTCGTCACCACCTCGTCGCCGGGGCCGATCCCCAGCGCCATCATGGCGAGCAGCAGGGCGTCGGTACCCGAGGTCACGCCCACCGCATGTTTGACCCGGATCAGATCGGCCAGTTCCCGCTCCAGCCCCTCCACCTCGGCCCCCATGATGAACCGCTGGCTGTCGCAGACCCGGGTGACCGTGGCGATGATCTCGTCACGAATCGGCCGGTACTGCGCCTGCAGGTCCAGCAGCGGGACGGACATGGCTGCAGCCTGTCCGGCGTCGGCGTGTCCCACGGTGTGCTCCAGTTCTGATGACCGGGAGGTCTACTTGCTCGTCAGCCGCGGCTCGGCCCACACGGCGTAGTCGGCCACCGTGGTATTGGGGCTCTTCGGCGGGCCGGGGTCGGTGTTGAAGATCAGTTCAACCTGCTGGCCTTCGTAGGCCGAGAGATCGATCGTGGCATCGAACCACCGGCGATCCCGTTCGTTCGCCTTCGGGTTGATGAACTCACGCAGGTACTCTTCGTAGGTACGTCCGTCCGACACGCCGATCCGGAACTGGGCGCCATCGCACTCCTTGGCCCACGCGTCTTCGCGGACGGCGAACCAGACGGTGAGCACGGCGCGACGCGGCACGGCGATCTTGTAGATGATGCGCGAGTGGGGGGGCGCATAGATGGCCCGGTGCGTCTGGCCGGCCACCGTCACGTCCTTCACCTCGAACGGCTCGCCGCCGTCGGCGGGATGCCCGAGGATCTTCTTCACGGCGGCCTGCATCTGGGCCGGGTCGGTCAGGTCGATGCCGGACTCTCCGCTGCCCCGGCGCATCATCCAGAAGCTGCCCGCAATGACCAGGACCACGACCACCGCCAGCGCGGCAACAAGCTTGGGGTTCTTCACGACCGGCACTCCTCCATGTCACAGACACAGGCTGTACGAACCAGGAATGGTAACACCCGGGAAAAGGCCGCCGCAACCCGCGGCGCCCGCCTACCGCTGCCGCTCTTTGATGGCCGCCCGCGTCTCGCGATCCGTCTCGCGGCGCTTGATGGTCTCGCGGCGGTCGTGCGCCTGTTTGCCCTTGGCCAGGCTGATGGAGATCTTCACACGGCCGTCCTTGAAGTACATCCGCACCGGCACGATGGTCATCCCGCGTTCGGTGACCTTGCCGATGAGTTTGCGAATCTCGTGGCGGTGCAGCAGCAGCTTCCGCGGGCGGAGCGGCTCGTGGTCGGCGTACCCCCGGCTGCTGTACGACCCGATATGCACGCCCTGCGCCCAGATCTCGCCGCCCTCGATGCGGGCGTAACTGTCGCGCAGGCTCACGCGGCCTTCACGAATCGCCTTGACCTCGGTGCCGATCAGGGCCAGGCCGGCCTCGAAGGTCTCGAGCAGGTGGTAGTCGTGGTGGGCCTTGCGGTTCTCGGCAATGATCCGCTCGGCTTTCTTGCGTTCGGCCTTCTTGTCCGTCATGGCCGCGGCCCTCCCGGCCCGGCCGGCCGGGCCAGACGCGCGGCCAGGCAGACGGCCTCGATCAGGCTGCCTGGATCGGCGACGCCACGCCCGGCAATGTCGAACGCGGTCCCATGATCGACCGACGTCCGGATCACGGGCAGGCCGATCGTCACGTTGACGGCCTTCCCGAAGGCCAGGAGCTTCACCGGGATCAACCCCTGGTCGTGGTAACACGCCACGACGGCATCGAATTCGCCGCGCGACGCGCGCACGAACACCGTGTCCGCCGGCCACGGACCGCTGACGTCGAGACCATCGGCACGGCACGCGGCGATCGCCGGCCGGTGGGCCGCCGCTTCTTCACTCCCGAGCACGCCGCCCTCGCCCGCGTGAGGGTTCAACCCGCACAGCGCGATGCGCGGCGCCGGGTACCCGAAACGCGGCAACTCCCGCGCCGTCAACCGCACGACGCGCTCGAGCCGGGCCTGCGTCACCAGCCGGGGCACCTCGGCCAGCGGCACGTGGATGGTCGCCAGCACCACACGCAGCGCCTCCGCGTAGAACATCATCGCCACCGACGGCGCTCCCGTCAGGTGCGCCAGCAACTCGGTGTGGCCGCGCCACGGCAGGCCAGCCAGCGCGAACGCCTCCTTGTTGATCGGTGCCGTGGCAATCCCGTCCACCACCCCGCTCGCCGCATCGCTCACCGCCCGCACGATCGTGTCGAAGGCCGCACGCCCCGCCTCGGCCGACAGGATCCCGGGCGCGCACTGCGCACCGGCGGGATCGGCGTACACCAGCGGCACACACGCCGCACGCACACGAGGGTCGGCCTGCGCTTTGGCCGCAATCTCGGGACCGATCCCCGCGGGGTCGCCGACCGTGATGGCAATCCGCGGCAGGGTCATGCGCCCGCACCGCCGGGCCGGCACGCGGCCTCCTGGCACACGCACGCGCTGCACGGGCGGGCTTCGTCCGACGCACCCGCGTACCCTTCGTCCTTGACGTGGTTGTCCGCCGCCGCCGGCAGTTCGTAACGCAGGCAGCACTTGAGCCGCCCGCACAGTCCCGACAGCCGGGCCGGATTCAGGGCCAGATCCTGCTGCTTCGCCATCTTGATCGACACCGGATCGAACGCCTTGAGGAACGTGCTGCAGCACAGCGGCCGGCCGCACGTGCCGTACCCGGACAGCAGCTTGGCTTCGTCGCGCACGCCGATCTGGCGCAGCTCGATGCGGGTCTTGTACTCCGTCGCCAGTTCGCGGACGAGTTCCCGGAAGTCGACGCGTTCGTCGGCCGTAAAGTAGAACACCAGCCTGGACCCGTCGAACACCTGCTCGACGCGCACCAGTTTCATGGCCAGCCCGCGTTCCCGCACCTTCATGACGGCGAGGCGGAGGGCGTCGCGTTCGCGCTGGGCGTGGCGCTGGCGCAGGTAGGTGTCCTGATGCGTGGCTCGCCGGATCACGCGATGGTGTTCCGTCGCTTCGGGCCTCGCTTCGACGAGCGCCGGCACACGCACCACATGCCCCATGACGGGTCCGCCGTCCCCCTGCACCACGACCGAGTCGCCCTCACCGAGGGGCGGGTCGAGGTCCGGCGACACCAGCGCCCGGACATGCTGTCCAGGCGCGGTCTTCACGAGGACGACGGGGTGGACGGTTCCTGCACTCATCGCAATGTCCGGCACGACAACATCAACGCGGCTCCCCGCCGTCACAGCTGGAACGCCAGCCAGTCGACCACGATCTTCGAACTGGCATTGTGGCGTTCCACCGCCGTCAGCGCCCGACCAACCGACGCGAACGCGCGAACGATGCGGTCACGGTCCCACGCTGCCACCAGCGGCTCGAGGTCCGCGCGCAGGTCGGCGTTGACCAGGACGGCGTCGGATGCGCGGTCGGACAAGACCGCCAGGTCCCGCAAGAGCGAATGCATGGCTCTCAGCCGGACAGCCAACACGCCCCGGTCGGGCGCCGCAGACCGGCCTTCTTTCGCCTTCCCCTTGCCTTTCTTGGCCGCACCCTCGAGCAGCGCGGCTCCCAGGGCCAGGCGCAGCCGGGGATCGGACGCCCGGCTCGCCTCGATCAGGATGCCGGCGGCCACGGCCCGCGCGTCGGCGAGATCCCCGCCGCCCGACGCCAGCGCCCGCGAGAAACTGCCGCCGGCCAGCGCCGCCACCGCCCGCGCCTCGTGTTCGTCGAACCGGTGGTGCGAGACCAACGCAGCCGCGATCTCCTGCGCCGGCAGCGGGGCAAACCGCAGCTGACAACACCGCGACCGGATCGTGGCCAGCAGGGCGTCGGGCCTCGCCGTCACCAGAATGAACACGTTGCGCGCCGGCGGCTCCTCGAGCGTCTTCAGGAGGGCATTCTGCGCATCATCCCCCATGAGGTCGGCCCCGTCGATCACCACGACCCGGGACCGTCCTTCGAACGGCCGGTAGGCCGTCTGCCCCACCACCTCGCGGATTTGCTCGATCTTGATCGACGTCGCCTCGTCGGGCGCCACGACCACGACATCCGGGTGGCTGCCGCGGTCGATCTTGCGGCAGGGGTTGCAGGTGCCGCAGGCGTCGCGCGATCCGTCGGCGCCGTCCACCGGGCTCAGGCAGTTCACGGCCTGGGCCAGCGCAAGAGCTGTCAGGCGTTTCCCGACCCCCTCTGGGCCCGCGAAAATGAGGCTCGGCGGCAGGGAATCGGACCGCAACGCCCGGCCCAGCAGGCCAAAAAGCCGACGATGACCGCCAAGATCGCGAAAAGCCATAGGGGACCGATACTTGCGGGAATGCTATCACACTGGGGGTTGGGGGTTGGGGATTGGGGATTGGGAGTAGACAGTAGCTGTAGAAGCAGGAATCTAGAAGCAAGAAGTAGAGGGGCGGCCGCCTACTTCCTACTGTCTACTGCCTACTGGTGCTTCTTTCTTCTTGCTTCTTGCTTCCTATGCCCCCAGTCGGCGATCCACAGCGCCAATGACCTCGCCGACCTCAATGTCGTCGATGCATGGCGTGGCGCGACGGCAGCGGCGCTTGTGGTGGCACTCGCAGGTGGCAAAACGCGATAGGCTGATATCCTCCGCCGACCAGGACCCGTTGCGAGCCGGGTTTGTCGGTCCGAAGACGGCCACGGTGGGCGTGCCGAGCGCGGCGGCCAGTTGCAGCGGGCCGGTATCCCCGCCCACGAAAATCCGCGCCCGCCCCAGCACGGCAATGAGGTCGCCCAGACCGGTGCTGGGCGCACACCGCGCGGCACCGCCCGACGCCCGCACCACGGCTTCGGCCAGGGCCTGCTCACCGGGTCCCCACGTCACCAGCGAGCGCAGGCCGTGCCGCGACGCCAGATGAGCGGCCACAGCGCCAAACCGATCTGGCGCCCATCGTTTGTTGGGCCACCCGGCGCCGGGGTTCACCACGGCGAAGGTCCCGCCCCCTGACGCGTCGGGCGGCGGAAGCGCCTCCGCGATGCCGGCGTCGAGCGACGCGCCCAGCGGGAACACGAGCCCCGGGGGCCCGATGCCGAGCGCGCGCACCATCGCCATGTTCTTCCACACGACGTGCACGCCGGCAGCCGGTTCGACGGCCTCCCCGTAGAACACCCGCGCGGCCGGCTCGCGCAGGTGCCCGGCCGCGAACCCGATCACGCGCCGCGCACCCGACGCTCTCGCCAGCGCGGCCGACTTGATCAGGCCCTGCAGATCCAGCGCCGCGTCGTATCGCTGCCTGCGCAGGAACCGCACGGCCGACCACACCCCGCCAACGCCACGAAACTCCAGGCGCGTTCCGGACCGGCCTTCCCCGTCCGGTCCGCGCCGCGTGTGCCCCACCTGGCCGCCCACGACAATCGTATGGTCGATGCCCGAGACGAAACGGAGAAGACTGGCATACCGTGCATCCACCAGCCAGTCGATGGTGGCGTCGGGCCAGGCTTCGCGGAGGGCGGCCAGCACCGGCAAGGCATGCACCAGGTCCCCCATGGCGCCCAGGCGGACGATGAGCACCCGCGCAGGCATGTCAGCTCGGGGTAATCCGCGCGATGAGATCGCGGGTCGAATGGTCCTTCGGATCGCCGACGATCGCGGTGCGGCCGCCGTAGGACTGGACGATTGGCCGCTCGGGCACGGTCTCGACGGTGTAGTCGGTTCCCTTGCAGTGCACGTGGGGCTTGTAGCGCACCAGCACGTCCGCGACGGTCCGCCCGCCGAACAGGATGACGTAGTCCACGCAGCGCAGGGCCGCCAGCACTTCGGCCCGATCGACACCGGCCATCACCGGCCGCCCGTCCCCCTTCAACGCCCTCACGGACTCATCGTCGTTGACCGCCACGACCAGCACGTCGGCCTCGGCGGCCGCCCCTTCCAGGTAGCGGACGTGCCCGACATGCAGCAGGTCGAAACACCCGTTGGCCAGGGCTACCGTCCGGCCAGCGGCCCGATGGGCCGCGAGCAGGACGTCGAGGTCGTCGAGCGTGACTACTTGTCCCATGGTGTCCCCTCCGGTGAAGGGGCCGGCGGATGATCGAGCAGCCAGATAGCCGCTCCGACCAGGTTGTCACAGACGGCGTCCGCCTGCATGCCGGCAGGGGGCTTCAGGGACTCGGTTGCGCCATACCCGGTCCGGACCATGATGCCCCGCGCCCCGATGGCCTGGGCCACGGCGAGGTCCCGCCAGCGATCCCCGATCACGACCGATCGCGCCAGGTCGATGTCGAGGTCCTGCGCGGCACGCAGCGCCAGACCGGGCTTGGGCTTGCGGCAGTCGCAGTCGAGGCGGTATTGCGGGAGCGGTGCGTCGGGCATGTGCGGGCAGTAGTAGTGGCCGTCGATCTGCGTTCCGCCCTGGCGCGCGCGGTCGGCTACATAGGCCGCAAGCTCGGCTACCGTCTCCTCGGTGTGGATACCCTGCGCGACGCCGCCCTGATTGGTCAGGATGACCACCAGGTATCCGGCACGGCGCAGCAGGCTCACCGCGTCGATGGCAAAGGGGTACAGGGCGAAACGTTCGAGCCGGTCGATGTACCCGGCGTCTTCGTTGATGGTGCCGTCGCGATCGAGAAAAGCTGCCGGACGTTTCTGGTTCACAGTCGTTCGCTCACTGCCTGAAGGACAGGGTCTGCCGCGATGTTGCGCATGCACCGATGGTCAATCGGGCATTCTCGCAATCCACAGGGTCTGCACCACGCAGGCCCCACAATGACCGACGCCGTCGAACCCGGTCGCGCGACCGGGCCGGTGGCCTGCTCGTTCGTCGGCCCGAACAACGCCACGAGCGGCGTGCCCAGGGCGGCGGCCAGGTGCATCGCGCCGGAGTCGTTCGAGACGAACGCCCGGCACGCCGAGAGCACACCGGCCAGGCGGGCCAGCGTCGTCCGGCCAGCCAGGTCGATGACGTGAGCCCGGGCCGTCTCACCGGCCATCGCCACCGCGCCGCTGACGACGCGGGCGGCCGTGTCGGCGTCGGCGGCCGAACCGACCACGACACACGTGGCGGCGTGGTCCCGCACGAGGCCGGCCGCCACGTGCGCGACACGGTCGGGCGGCCAGCGTTTCGCGCCGCCATAGGCGGCTCCGGGCGCCAGGCCCACCAGCGGGCGGCTGGGGTCCCAGCCGAGTCCGGCCAGCCACGCCCGCGTGTCGTCCACCTGCGAGCCCGGAACTTCGAGGGCCGGTTCGCGCGCGCCGGTCACCACGCCAAGGCTCGAGACGAGGTGGCGATAGACGTCCACCTGATGAGCGGGACGATTCGCGCGGCCCACGCCACGGGTGAGCAGCAGGCGGCGCATGTCCCGGTTGTAGCCCCAGCGCTCCGGCACACCCGCGAGCACCGCGGTCGCGGCCACCCGCATCGAGTTCGGAAACAGGATGGCGGTGGACGCCCCAACGCCGCGGATCGCGCGGGCGTCGGCCTGCATCTCCCGAACCAGCGAGGCGAAGCCGCGAGCCGTCGCGAGGGGAATGACGCCGTCGAGGCCCGGAACAAGATCGTACAGCGGCGCCACGCTGGGGCGCGCCGCCACGAGCAGCCGGTCCTGGGGAAAGTGGCCGCGCAGGTCAGCCAGCGCGGGAAGCGCCATCACCGCGTCACCGAGCCAGTTGGGCGCGAACGCCACGACGGTCATGCGCCCTCGTGCCTCGACCCGGTGGCCTCTTCGCGCGCGGCTTCGGGAAACATGCCGGGGCCGTCGCCGACAGGCACGTCCCGCCAGCGCCTGTGCATCCACAACCACAGTTCGGGACTGCGCCGGACGTACATCTCGAGCACATCGGTGCAGCGTTGCGTGAAGTCGCGGATGGCTTCCGGCGAGTCGTCCTTCGGGGGATCCACGGGGTGTTCGTACGTGCAGCGGAACCGCCCGTCGGGCAGCGGGAGCGCAAAGGTCGGAATGACCGGCGCGCCCGTGCGCAACGCCAGCATCGCCACCGAGAGCGTCGTCGACGCGGGACGGTCGAAGAAGTTGACCATCACCGCGTCCGGAGCCTGGATATGTTGATCGATGAGGACGGCGACGCCCTGGTTGGCGGCCAGGGCCCGCAGGACGCGCCGCAACGCTCCTCGGCGATAGATGACGTGATTGCCCGTGGAACTGCGCAGGTTCTCCAGCAAGGTGTGCAGGTACGGGTTGTCGAGCGGTCGCGCCAGCAGACCCAGGGGGTACAACGCCGCGCCGTGGGCCAGGGCGTGCACCTCCCAGAACCCGAAGTGGCCGGTCACCAGGAGCGCGCCGCGGCCGTCGCGATACGCCTGGTGAATGTACTCCTCACCGTCGAACTCGACCCGCTGCAGCAACTGTTCTCGCGAGAGGCTCGCGCACCGGAGCAGATCGAACAGCAGGTGGCCGAAGTGCGCGAACACGCGCCGGACCAGCGCGCGGCGTTCCGCGTCGGACTTGCGCGGGAACGCGGCGGCCAGGTTCGCGAGAGCGATGCGCCGGTGCCGGCGGTCGAGGGCGTAGAACACGAACCCCAGTGCCGCTCCGAGCCCGCGCACGACGGCCCACGGTAACAGACGCGTCAACGCCATCGTCGCCCGGACGGCGCCGTACTCGGCGAGGTGCCGAAGCCGCTTGGAGACGGCCACGTCGCTCACGTCGAACTCCCGGCGTCTGGAGGGCCTGGCGCGGGCACGGCGCCAGGCAGGCGGCCTTGCAGCCAGGTCCGGAACGCCCCAACTGGTTCAACGACTGCCGACAGCGGCAACCAGGCGACGGGCATGGCCAACGGCCGGAACGGCAGCAATCGCATCAGGTCCTTCTCCGTGGTCATGATCGCACGGGCGCCCGCCTGTCGCGCGACGGCCAGGATCTCGGCCACGTCGCGGGCGCTGTAGCGGTGATGATCGCGGTACGCCAGCGTCCGTGCGACCGGGTATCCGGCCCGCTCGACGTCCGCAAAAAACCGTTCGGGCCGTGCGATACCAGCCACGGCCAGCACCAGCGTCCCGGCGTCGAGCGCGGCCCAGGCGCGCACCGCGTCGAGGCGTCGCGCCGGTCCGGTGCGCCGGCTGACGGTGAACACCTGTGACACGCCGAGCCTGGCACCCAGGTCGCGCGCCTCGGCGTCGTCCGCGTCGGGAACCAGGAGCGCGTCGGCACGGGCCGCCGCGCGCAGCGACTCGCGAAGACGCCCGGCGGGTAACGTCCGCCCGTCGCGCACATCGTCCGCCGTCACCAGCAGCAGGTCCGTGCCGCGGGCGAGGGCCAGGTGCTGGAAGCCGTCATCGAGCACGTGCACCGTCGCATCCAGACGCGACTCGGCCAGCCGGCCGGCGAGGTACCGATCCGCGCACACCAGAACCCGCGCACCGGGTACCAACCGGGCGAGCATGAGCGGTTCGTCGCCGGCGCGGTCGAGATCCGCGCGCACGTGCACGCCGTCGGACACGACGACCACGCCATCCTGCGGGCGCCGCCTCGCGTACCCGCGGCTCAGCACGGCCGGCCGTTCGCCCATTCCCGCCAGGAGTTCGGCGACGCAGGCGACAACCGGCGTCTTGCCCGTCCCGCCCACGCGCAGGTTGCCGACGCTGATCACCGGGCGCTGCAGGCGCCGCTGACGGCCGGGGCGTTCCCAGGCACGTCGGCGGGCGGAAGCGGCACGGGCGTAGATCGCGCTGATCATGGACATCGAACACCGGACCCGCTGGTCAGTTCCCCGGGAATTGCAGGACGTTGCCGCCGGGTGATCCGGGCGGCGGCAACAAGGTCGCCATGACGGCGAGGCTGCGCGCCTTGGCGCCGCGATTGGCTTCGACCAGGGCCCTGGCCGCCGCACCCAGCCGTTCGCGCCGTTCGCGGTTCGACAACAGGTCGATCAGCACGTCCTCGAGTTCCCGGGCCGCGGACACCTGGACCGCGGCACCGGCCCGCAGAAAGGCCTCGGCGATTTCGGCGAAGTTCTGCATGTGCGGCCCGAACACGATCGCCTTGCCCAGGACCGCCGGCTCGAGAATGTTGTGGCCGCCCATGTCGACCAGGCTGCCGCCGACGAATACGGCGGTGGCGAGCTGGTAGACGTGCGCCAGTTCTCCAATCGTATCAAGAACGACCACGTCGGCGCGGAGGTCGGCGTCAACCGCCAGGCTCGTCCGGCGAACTGTCCGGAGCCCCGCCTGCCGCGCCAGCGTCTCCACGTCCGAGAATCGTTCGGGCCGCCGCGGCGCGAGGATCAGCAGCGCGTGTGGCGTCAGCGATCGAATCCGCTCGAAGCTGCGCAGCAGGATTTCGTCCTCCCCGGGAAACGTGCTGCCCGCGACGAGGACGGGGCGCGCCTCGGCACCGCGGAAGTACCGCAGCACACGATCCGGGCCGCGGACGGCGCCGGCGGCGCTCCCGGGAAGGTCCATGGAGTCGAACTTGAGGCTGCCGGTCACGACCACCCGATCGGAAGGTGCGCCGAGGTCGACGAGGCGGCCGCGCGACTCTTCACCCTGGACGCAGTACATGTCCACCAGCTGCAGCACGCGCCGGAACAGGGGCCGGATCAGCCGATATCGCGGGTACGACCGCGCCGAGATGCGGCCGTTGACCACGAGGGTGCGCACGCCACGGCGGCGGCACTCGCGGAGCAGGTTCGGCCAGATCTCGGTTTCCATCATGACGAACAGGCGTGGCTGGACGACGTCCAGCACGCGCCGGACGATCAGCGTGAGGTCGATCGGAAAATAGAAGACTCCGTCCGCCATCGGCAGGTGGCGGCGCGCGACCTGCTGGCCCGTGATCGTGGTGGTCGACACGTAGAGGCGCAGGTTCGGGTACCGCGCCTTGAGTTCGTCAGCCAGTGCCCGGGCCGTCAGGGCTTCGCCGACCGACACGGCATGCAGCCAGATGGACGGCTCGCGGTCCAGGTTCAGGGACAGAGGCAGAATGCCCAGCCGTTCCGGCAGGTTGATCACGTACTTGCCGTGGCGAAACGACATGTAGAGGAAGTACGGCCACGTCAGCGCGAAGAACACGACGGTCAGGGCGTTGTAGAACAGGTACATCGGCTGGTGCTCCACGATATCATGCGGGTTTGGCACCCCCGAAACGGGCAGGACTCCCGCCGGGCGCCCCGGCCGGCCGGACCTCTGTGTTTTCCCGCGGGCTCTACTACAATAGTGGGTTGGGTGGGACCGCAACGCTGACGGGTGGCAGGCGGGCACGCCCGCAGGACCGTCGGTGTGTGGCGGCTCATAACCCGCCGGAGCTGCGCGGCCGGATGATCGGCCGGCGGCGTTCGGCGTCAGCATCTGGAGGATTTCATGGCGATTCGAGTGGGCATCAACGGCTTCGGCCGGATCGGGCGCAACATCATGCGCGCCGCGATGGGCAACAAAGAATTCGACTTCGTGGCGGTGAACGACATCACCGACACCAAGACCCTCGCGCACCTGCTGAAGTACGACTCGATCCTCGGGAATCTGCCTGCGGCGATCGAAGCCGGCGACGGCTGGATCAGCGTCAACGGCGACAAGTTCCAGGTGCTGTCCCAGAAGGACCCCGCGGCCCTGCCGTGGAGGGACCTGGGCGTCGATCTCGTCTTCGAGGGCACCGGCAAGTTCACGAAACGTGACGACGCCGGGAAACACATCGCCGGCGGGGCGAAACGCGTGATGATCACGGCGCCCGCCACCGGCCCCGACGCAACGTTCGTCATGGGCGTGAATCACGAGCAGTACGACCCCGCCAAACACGTGGTGGTGTCGAACGCCTCGTGCACGACCAACTGCCTCGCGCCGTTTGCCAAGGTGCTGCACGACTCGTTCGGCATCCAGCGGGGCTGGATGACGACGATTCACTCCTACACCAACGACCAGCAGCTGCTCGACCTGCCGCACAAGGACATCCGGCGGGCGCGCGCGGCCGCGTTGTCGATGATCCCGACCACGACCGGCGCCGCCAAGTCCGTGGGCGAGGTCATTCCGTCGCTGAAGGGCAAGCTGGACGGGTTCTCGATGCGCGTGCCCACGCCGAACGTGTCGGTCGTGGATCTGGTCGTGCAACTGGGCAAGAAGACGACCGCCGACGAGATCAACGCGGCGTTTCGGGCGGCGGCAGCGGGTCCGATGAAGGGCATTCTGGCCGTTGAAGACGCCCCGCTCGTGTCGATCGACTTCCGCGGCAACCCGAACTCGTCGATCATCGACTCCGCCTACACGAAGGTGATGGAAGGCGACCTCGCGAAGGTGCTGTCGTGGTACGACAACGAGTGGGGTTATTCCTGCCGTTGCGTCGACCTGGCGCTGTATATGGCTGGGAAGGGGATCTAGAGGCTAGGGGCTAGAGGCTAGAGGCTAGGGGCTGGGGCCGTGCCCCTTGCCCCTTGCCCCTTGCCCCTACTGACCGTATTCCACTGACCCCCGTTAGGTTGTGACCGTGGCCAAACTGTCCATTCGTGATCTCGACCTCAAGGGCAAGCGGGTATTCATCCGCGTGGACTTCAATGTGCCGATCAAGGACGGGCGCATCAAGGACGACACGCGCGTGCGCGCCTCGTTGCCCACCATCAAGTACGCGCTCGAACACGGCGCGATCGTCATCCTGGCGTCGCACCTCGGCCGTCCCAAGGGCGGGCCGAGCCCCGAGTTCTCGCTGGAACCCGTCGCGGCGCACCTCGCGCGCCTGCTGGACCAGGCGGTGAGCTTCGGGCTGGACTGCGTGGGCGAGCCGGCGAAACGCGCCATCCAGCAGGCGCAGTCGCAGGGACACAACCTGGTCGTGCTCGAAAACGTCCGCTTCCACAAGGAAGAGGAGAAGAACGATCCCGCGTTCGCCGCGCAGCTCGCCGAACTGGCGGACCTGTACGTGAACGATGCGTTCGGCTCGAGCCACCGCGCGCACGCCTCGACGGAGGGCATGGCGAAGCTGCTGCCTCAGGCTGCCGCGGGGTTCCTGATGGAAGACGAACTGAACTACCTCGGTCTGGCCTTGTCGGCGCCCGAGCGGCCGTTCGTGGCCATCCTCGGCGGCGCCAAGGTCTCGGACAAGATCGAGGTGATCGAGAACTTCCTCAGCCGTGTCGACACGCTGATCATCGGCGGCGCCATGGCGTACACCTTCTTCAAGGCCACAGGCCTTCCCGTCGGCAGGTCACTGGTCGAAGAGGACAAGCAGGACGCCGCCCGCAGCGTGCTGGCCCGGGCGGCCGAACGCGGTGTGCGCCTTGAACTGCCGGTGGACCACGTGGTGGCCGAGAAGATCGAGGCGGGCATTGCCACCGCCACGCTCGCGGTGGACGATCCGGCCATCAACGATCGGATGGGGCTGGACATCGGTCCACAGACCATCGCGCTCTACGCCGGCATCCTCGCCTCGGCGAAGACCGTGGTGTGGAACGGTCCGATGGGCGTGTTCGAGACGAGCCCGTTCGACGCGGGAACCACCGCCGTGGCGAAGGCTGTCGCGGGTGTGCAGGGCACGACCATCATCGGCGGCGGCGACTCGGTGTCGGCCGTGGCCAAGGCCGGCGTAACCGCGCAGATCACCCACATCTCGACGGGCGGCGGCGCGTCGCTCGAGTTCCTGGGCGGCGCGGTCCTGCCCGGGGTCGCGGCGCTCACTGACAAGTAATCTGCTAGGGGCTAGGGGCTAGGGGCTAGGGGCAAGGCAGAAGATGTCCCCCTTGCCCCTTGCCCCCTTGCCCCTTGCCCCTAGAATCGTGAGACTGTAATGAGAATCCCCTTCATCGCCGCCAACTGGAAGATGTACAAGACCGTCGCCGAGACGGTGGCCTACCTCACGAGTTTCACGGAACTCGTCGCGGGCGTGAACGACGCGGAAATCGTCGTCGCACCGCCCTACACCTCGCTCTACGCGGCTGCCGAGATGGCGAAGCGGACGAACGTCGGCATCGCGGCCCAGGACCTGTACTGGGAACGTGAAGGCGCCTACACGAGCGGGATCAGCGCCGGCATGGTCAAGGAAGCCGGCGCCGGCTACGTCATCATCGGCCACTCGGAACGCCGCCGCGTATTCGGCGATACGGATGCGGCCGTCAACAAGAAAACCGCCGCGGCCATCGCCGCCGATCTGACGCCCATCGTCTGCGTCGGCGAAACGCTGGACGAACGCGACGCCGGCCAGACGCTTGCGGTGCTCGATCGTCAGGTACGCGCCGGCCTGGACGGGTTCACCGCCGAGCAGGTGGCGTCGATGGTCATCGCCTACGAGCCCGTGTGGGCCATCGGCACGGGCCGCAACGCGACGCCAGCGCAGGCGGGCGAGGCGCACGCGCACATCCGCGCGCGACTGCGCGAGTGGTGGGGTGATGCCGCCGCCGACCAGTGCCACATCCTGTACGGCGGCTCCGTGAAGCCCGACAACATCGCCGAGTTGATGGCGCTGCCGGACGTCGACGGCGCGCTGGTCGGCGGCGCCAGCCTGGACCCGCAGTCGTTCTTCAAGATCGTCTCGGGGGCTCGGGGCTAGGGGCTCGGGGCTTGGGGTACGTAGCCCCGGGGCTTCAGCCCCGGGGAATCCCCGTCCTACTTGCTACTAACTACTTCCTACCGTCTCCAGCGCTGGGATAGAACAACGGCTGTCCGAACGTCGCCACCCCAAACTCGCCGATGACCTTCTGTGTGGGCGCGGATACCAGCCAGGATACGAACGCCTTCGCCAGCTCGATGCGCACCCCGGGATGCCTGGCCGGGCTGACGGGCATTACCCCGTAGGGGTTGAGCAACGTCCGGTCACGGTTCTCCGCCAGGTTCGCCCCGCCGACCAGCAACCCGAGCCCCGTGAGCCGCTGACTCGTCGCCAGCCACGTCGCGCGATCGGTCAGCGTGTAGCCGCCCATTTCATTGGCCACCATCAGCGTCTCGCCCATGCCCTGTCCGACAGAACGGTACCAAGGCGGAGCCGGCGTCATCTTGAGGTCCGCCCAGACGGCCATCTCGAGCATGTGCGTACCGGACTTGTCGCCACGGCTGATGAACGGAGCTCCCGCCCGGACGATGGCGGCAAACGCGTCCTTCGCGAGCGCCATCGTGGCGACCTTCGCCGGGTCAGCGGCCGGGCCCACCAGGACGAAGTCGTTGTACATCACATCGTGACGCTCGGTGGCGAATCCATCCGCGATGAACTGGTCTTCGGCTTTCCGCGCGTGAACGAGCACCACATCGACGTCACCCTGACGCCCGAGCGCCAGTGCCTGGCCGGTCCCCACCGCGACGACATCCACGCGGCACCCGCACTGCCGCTCGAAGGCCGGCAGGATCGCCGTCAGCAGACCCGAATCGGCGGTGCTGGTGGTGGTCGCCAGGCGCAGGACCTGCCTGCCCTCCTGAGGGCATGCCGCCAACGCCTGAGCAAGCCCCACCGCCCAGACCGCCACGACCGCTCCGGCCACGGCCACGAACCCAACACGCACCGCTCGACTCCCGTTCACGCGAACCTCCTGTGTCCGTGTGCCTGCCGCCAGAGGGTTTCCGTCGCCCGGCGGACCCGCCTCACTCGAGGCTTGTCCGTGGGTCTGCCGAGGCAGGACACTCGCCCATGTTTGTTCGATTTCGCCCGGATGGCCAAGGCGGGCGGGGGGGTCAAAACTGGAGGTGCACAGGCTGGCCCGGAGTGGCTATAATAGAGGGATGTTCTACTATCTCGTGGCTGGCGTGTACGTCATCGTCTGTCTCTTCCTCATCATCGTCGTCCTGCTGCAGCAGGGCCGGGCGGGGGATATTGCCAGCGCCTTTGGCGGCAGCAGCAGCCAGACGGTGTTCGGCGCCCGTTCCGGTGCGACGATCCTGACGCGTATCACGACCGTGGCCGCGGTGTTGTTCATGGTCGGGTCGGTCATGCTGGCGATCATGTGGCAGAAGGGGCCGACGTCAGTCGTCAGCGGCACCCAGGAACCGGCAGCCCAGACGGCTCCGGCACAGCCCGCGCCGGCCGAAAAGAAATAGCGCTTCGGTAGTTGAGGTGCAGCCGCACCTCTGCTACGATTCCAGATCCCGCCGGGCGCCAGTGCCCGGCGACGTGCTCGACATGCGGAAGTGGCGGAACTGGCAGACGCACCAGCTTGAGGGGCTGGCGTTCGCAAGAACGTGAAGGTTCGAATCCTTTCTTCCGCACCAATAGGTTACAGCCACCCACCAGGCACCACGTCCACTAGCCTGGTGGGAGAAACGGCGGGACTCTCCCGGCCGTTCCGCCCCGTACTCCGCCACTCCAGTCGAACTAGCGAACCGCCACCCCGAGTTCTCTCAGGAGTGTGTGGCCGCAGGACCGTGGAGGCTCGAGTCCCGCCTTCCGCACCAATCACTCACAGCCCCTAGACATCCACCACTGATCGACTCGGCTGGGTCCTCGGTCAAATTCTCTGTGCAACCGGGGGCCTTCCCGTGGCAAGAGTGGGGCATACTCGCGTCGTTGTGGTCGCAGTTGTCAACGTCGGCAACCTGAAGGAGGACGGTGATGAACCCAGGACGACGGTCGTTGATTGGGCTCGGGATTGCGGGCCTGCCACTCGCGTTGCTGAGTCCGAACTTGGCCAAGGGGGCTCAGCTATCCCAGCACCCCGTGGATCCGCTGCTGGAGTACCTCGCCAACGAGACGAAACAGAACTGCCGCTTGGCAAGGCGGCTTGGGCGTGAACGCGGAAACGCCCTCCGACGCTTGGGCGCAAACCTCGAGGTGGTGGGTGCCTACATGTACTCTCGCGACGACGTGGCCGTGCTCCGCCGGACGATTGGGCGACGCGTGCGGAACGAGGGTATTGACTCCGTGGCGTTGGCGCTGCAGCAGGCGTGGCCGGCCTTCGCGGCTACGGTCGCGCGCACGTACGACGTCAACCCACCGGAGCAGCTTGACTACACTTGGATCACCAAGGCTATCGACCGATTCCAGCGATACGGGTTTCCACGCTTCGGCGGCGTACGTAGCTGTTTTGAACGAGAAGCGGACCGTGCGGAGATGGCGGATGGTAGAGCCGGTGCGATAGCGTTGATCCGTCAGACCCCCGGCAGTGACTACGGACCACCCGGATGGGCAGTCGGGAGCGGCGATGGGTCGATGAGCTGTTACGAGCTTGGGATCCTGATCGCGTTCATGGGGATTGGAGCGTTCATACCTGACATGGGCTTCACGTTCGGTCTGACGGCGGCCACCCTGACTGCGCTCTACGCGATCGCATGCGGGTAGTGGCGGTAGAATGCCCTACGGTTAAGGTGTAGTTCATGAGCCGCGAGCCGAGCTGATCGGGGACGACACGGCTCGCGGCAGGCGCGGTCGTGGATAGTCTGGGTGAGGGATTGCCATGACGAAGAACAACGCCACGATGCTGGGACTTGTGTTCGTGATGGTGGCCATATCGGTCGTGGCCGAAGGGTATCGCTTTGTGTCGATGTATCCGACGGCCACTGTAATCGCCAGCTCGCTCCTATTGGCCGGCCTGGGGGCTTGGTATTCGTCCGCACGCCATGTCGATGATCGAAGGGCGGAACAGATCGTGCGTCGACTGGTTCTGCTCGCGGTGATCCTCGTGCTTGTCGTTCCGAGGCTCCTGCGGGGTCTGCTGGGGAGGGTTTAGTTCGGGTGTTGCGCCACCCGCCGGGGGTGGGCGTCCGAGGCGGAGCGCGGAGCCGGTCGCATGTGAGGATCCATGATTGACGGCGAGTACTACTCAGGCGTTGCGATGGAACTCATAGGAAAGCTCCGGCGGCTGGGATCGTTCACCGCTCACTCGGGGGCGGTCGGGGTCTATCACGAAGAGGTTGTCCGCGAGGCGCTGAGACCACTCCTATCGCGACGATTCTCGCTCAAGACCGGTTTCGCCTTCGTCAACGGGAGTTCGGTGTCACGTCAAGGGGACATTGTTGTCGTCGATGAGAGCGACCCATCGCCGTACTTCTTCCAGATGGGCGATCTGGTAGTTGTCCATCCCAGGGCCGTGGCCTGTGTAATCGAGGTCAAGACCACACTTTCGAGAGACACGTTTCACCAGGCGCTTCGGAACTTGAGGAGCTTCTCCGACGTGGGGATGGCGGCAACCCCGCCGGTGGTTGTTCAGCGAGCTCTCTTCGCTTTCGAGGGCGCGCGGTTCACAGCCGACACGCTCCACGAGTGGTTTGAGACGGCGGACGTTCGCGACGAGCCGTGGTCTTACCCACAGATCGTCCACGTTCTTCGTGAAGGCACTCTCAGCCTCCAACACGTCAAGTCGGTCAATGCCTTCGGCTATCGTTTTGTGATGGGCGAAGAAGATGATGAATTCAAGTCGAGGGGGTTCTCGTTGTTCCTCCAATCGATCAGGAAGTCGATTGAAGTCAAGGCGGGGCTGGAGTCAAACCCGTTTGAGTACGCTGACTTGCGTGATCTCAGGTTCTCAAGCCAGTACCTACGAATCAAGCATGGCCTAGTTGAGGAGTGACAACGGCAGGATCCGCCATCCCGGGCGGATCCTTGCCGCCATGGAGCACTGTCGTTCGGACCCGTCATGCGGGCGGCTCTGTGGCCCCCGCATCCCGCCGTTTCGTCTTCGCTTCGATCACGGCTGCGACCACGCCGGGTCCGTATTGCACCGCCACGCGACCGACGGCCGTCGCCGCTTTTGTCAGCTTCCCCACCCACCGTAGCCATGCCCACATCATGACCTCCTTGCCGGTTACGCCCGCCACAGCTCGTCGAACGCCGGCGAGACATTGAACTGAAACGGCGCGATGAGGTCGGCGTCCTCCCGCGTTGAGAACGCGTCGACGCCGGCCTGCTCGTACCACCGCACCGCAAATGCCGAGCAGATCTGACGGTCCGGGTCCTTGTCGGGCTTGCCGTCCGACGGCCAGAGGAATCGCAGGATCGCGTCGACGTCGTACCGCTGCCCGCGTGCGACGCGCTCGAACCATGCCGTCGCCGCCGCCAGGTTCACGGCCGCCTTCGGGCGCAACACCCGGATCAGCCCGTCGACGCGCAGCGTGTACCGGTTCACCCCAAGGCCGTCTCGAGACGCCAGGACCTTGTGCGTGCCGTTCACGCCCTCGTAGATCTCGACGTGGCTGATCCGATGCCACGTCTTGATCGCGATGAGCCACCCGAACAGTCCCCGGGGCCCGTAGAGGAGGCAATCACCCGGGCGCAGCTGCGCCTGCTCGAACGGCGTCGACATCGTCAGCCCCTCAGGCGGAAGCCGACGAACACGTCGGTGAGGAACGCCTCGGTTGCAGCCACCCGGTCCCGCAGGGCGGCGAACGCGGCCGGCGTGACATCATCCGGCTCCGGACTCGGCACGGGAACCGGGTCGGGCGGCGGCGCGGGCGTGACCGCCTCGAGCCAGTCGTGGGGCTCGACGGCCGCGAACGTCTGGCCGGTCAGGTCATGCTGCGCGGGATGGTCGGCGCTCAGCGTCGGGAATCCCGTGCCGGCACCGTTCATCACGTCCCACCCGACGAACACCGCGCCGTCCCGGTACGGCAGACAGTCCTTCGACCACGGGCGATTCGGATCGGCGCGCTTGCGGCCGAACGCGGGACCGAACGTCGCGGCGAACTGCTTGCCGAGCTTCTCCGTCCAGGCCCGACACCGATCGGCGTGCGCGTCCAACGACTCGTTTGCTTCCTGCTGGGGCAGAGGGAACATGGCGGCAAACCGCTTCAGCAACGTGGCGTGATTCGCGTTCCACTGCATCGGGCTCTCCTGAGGTGGCGGTGCCGGCGGGGGCACGGGGACCGGAAAGGCTGGCGCGTACTCGTCTGCTGGATAGGGCCTCGTCACGATCGTGAGGACGATGCGGTTGTGGAGCGCACGGCACGACACGGCGTACGAGCCGTCCGACTTCGTCACCGCGTGGGGCTCGAAGCCGTCTTCGGGCCAGATCGCGAACGACCGGTCGGGATGCGCGGCGATAATGCGGTTGGTCGGCCCGTCCATCCCGACCACGAGGTCATCGATGCGCGCGGGCACGTGGAGCCGGGCGCCGGTGCGCGGATCAGTCCAGGTGCGGTGGAGGTCCGTGGGCAAGGGCTCGCCCTCCGGCGAGAAGCCCAAGAACCCCTGCGAGGAGTGTGGGGTCGCGAACGTACTCGCGACGCTCACGGCCCCGTTGGGTGTCACCCAGACGTGACTCGCCGAGTCGGGCGACCGTTGCACGCAGAGGTGCCAGCCCGACACGCTCGCGCGCACGGCGACGGCGTATTGTCCAAAGCTCGGCCCCGCGGGCACCTCGGTTTGCGGCCCACCATCGTACTTGCCCTCAAGCGTCGGGTGCGAGCGCACGCACCACCACAAACGGTCATCCAGACCGCCGGTGGCTGCCACCAGGATCGTCCCGTTCCCGGCCACCGCCGCCCGCAGGAACGCCCATGGCTGCGTCACGGGCACGCGCCACCGCTCGATGTCGTCTTCGTCCACGCACACGAGATCCCACGCGGGGGTCTGATAGACCAAGCAGAACCGATTGGTCACGGGATCCAGCACCACGTCGGCCCAGATGCCCGGGGCAATCATGCGTTGCAGAGGCATGGAGACTCCTTCTCTCACGAGCGATAGAACGCGTGGGTCCCAACGGTGGCAGTCCACACCATGGCGACCACCCACCCGGGCTTCTTGGTGCTCGAGAGCAACGCCGTCGTCAGGTAGTGATCGGCGCCCCTGGTGATGTCACGGCAGGCCCCCGACAGCACGCCGTCGGCGATCCACTGGCACTCGCGCACCACGGGATCCACGACGCCCCGCTTCGATGTGTCGCTCGGGGCTCCCGCCATCGCGTGGGCCACGGCCATCACGGCCGCATGGTTGGCTTGGCCCCCGATCGGCTGCCAACAGGAGAACTGCAGCGGGGCCAGGCACACCTCCCGCGCCGACTGGCGCCGGCGCGCCATCCGGTTGCGCACCACACAGCCGACGGCCACCCGCCCTTCGAGGGACTCGCCCCGGGCTTCCGCCCAGAGCGTCAGGGCCAACACATCCCGATCCGACAGCCGATCGATCGTCTCCATCACACGTCCTTGTCTCTGAACGACTCGTGGCGCCCACGCCGACGGGCCGGCGGCGCTCCCAGCACCTCCCAGGCCGAGCCCGGGCGTCCTGCCCGGCCGGGAACCAGGCGCCACGAGGATCACCCGCGGCGGCCGACGGGATCTGCGGCGGGGCACACGTGCGGGAGGGTCATCTCCATCGCCCGCACCGCGGAGGTGTTTGCCTCGACCGCGTCGGTGTTGCGTTGCATGGTGGACGTCGAGTCCCGCACCAGCTCGGTGAGCACCTTCGTTTGCGTCTGCCACGAGTTCAGGGCGTTGTGCACGTCCTTGCGATACACGAGGAACATCACCAGGGCCAGCACGGCTCCGATTCCCTGGCTCACCACCCACTTGACTGATTCACCGTCCATCGTCGTGTCTCCCGCGCGACCAGGTGGACGTGGCGCGCATCCGAGGCGGCACCGCGCCGCCGCCTACAGTCCCCGCGCGATCGCCAGGATCTCCGCGCGCGCGGTCGCGATCGGGACATTCACCTGCTTGGCGACCCAGATGGCGAGCGCACGAGCTACGGTGTCGTGGTCGAAGGCGTGGGCCTGATCCTCGTCGACCAGATCCGGATCGGGGGCCGCCGGGTCCAGGCCGTCGATCACCTGCTGCACGAGGGCGGCCTGGACCGCGTCGTCGGGGCGGTCGAGAGTCACGGCCCACGTGCGCTTGTCGGCCGGGTCGCCGATCGACACGCGCTCGGGCCTGACGCCGGCCTTGACCAACGTGCGGCGGAGTTGCTGGGTCAGTTCCACGGTGACCTCATCCTTCGATCCAGCCCGTCAGGCCGGAGCGAACTTTGTGATACGTGCCCGTCTGGACGCCGTAGGCCGTCCACGCGTTGGAGCCGTACTCCAACCAGTCGAACGTGTGGTAGCCCTGGTACCCCACGATGTCGAGGTCATGGCGGGCCGCGGCCGCGAGGGTGTTGTCCCCGCTCGATCCGGAGTAGACCACGCCATGCATCCGCCCGAATGACAGGGGCGCCCCCGCGCCGTCTTTGCCGATGCCGGTCGCAAACGCGAGCGTGCCGGTCAGCGGCAGCGCGGCGCTCAGGCTCGCGTGGAGCGACATCAGGGGATAGGGGAAGCCCTGCACCACCTGGACCCGATTGGTGCTCTGGCCTCGCACATACCCCCACGCCGTCGCCAACGTCCACGAGGCCGTCGCCTCGTAGAGCTCGATGGGCCGGAGCGCACGGTTGTAGTGGTTCCAGATCAGCCGGGCCGTCAGGTGGTCATCGACGGTGCCATCGCTCTTCACGTAGAACGTGCAGACGAACAGGCGCGTGGGGTCGTTGTGCTTAACGACGAACCCGTCCTGATAGTCGAGCGAGTCGTAGCGGGAGAGCGCGTTCTGCCAGGCCTGGGCTTCGAGCGCGACCGCGCCGGCATTGTTGTAGGCGAAGAGGTCGTGTGGCCGGCTGGCGGTCAGCCCGGAAAGGCTGAGGGTGGGCGGCGTCGTGAAGGCCAGCGTGTCCCAGGTCGCTCCGTTGAACAGCCCCACCTGGTTCGAAACATGCGGCACCAGATAGAGGCTGGTGAACCCGACCCCGCTGTCGGTGAAGATCGTGTCGGTGAGGCCGGAGATCCGGCCCCCGCACGGCGCGATGTAGGTGCCCGCCGCCGAGAGCGGCGTGAAGAACTCATACCCCGACAGATCCGCCTTCAGGCGCACGGCCTGCAGTGCGCCCCCCTTGGGGATGCGCGCCCACTGGGTGGGGCTCGAGGGATACCCGAAGTCGAGCGCTGCCTGGTCGGCGAGCGCGATCCCGCCGGCCCGCAACGTCGTCACGGTGTCCCGGACATCACCGTTCCAGATCGAGGCCGTGATGAGTTCGCCGGTGGTGCGGGCCGAGACGGGGAATCCCATGGTCTACGTCTCTCCCCAGCCCTGCGCGGCGTTCTCCGCGAGGAGGTCCTCAACGCTCAGCGCGGGCGTCCAATGCCGGGCCGCGAGCCCCGGGCGCACGACGAGCGCCTGCTCAATCTCGGCCGCCCGCCCCGGCAGCACCAGCCCCTCGTACATGGCCCCGCATTCGTAGCAGCACGCCAGGCCCGCCCACTCGGGCGCCACCGACGGGCAGTTCCCACAGGCACAGACCACGAGCCACTTCCCGCCACTCACGAAGACCGGCGGCCGCTCGGCGCAGGGCCACGGATCTCGCCAAGGGAGGTCCGGATACAGCGCCCGGCCGTCACGAATGGCCTGCGCCTGTCGAGCCCGGTAGTCGTCCGGCGTGCGCACGCCGGGATGCACGTGGCGGGGTGTCTTGAGGCAGCGCGGAATCAGGCCGGCCATCGTCAGAACCCCAGTGTGGTGGAGACGCCCAGCTCGGACGCGCCGGCGATGCCCAGTTGCCACATCGCGAACGGCGAGGCCGGCCGGAGCCCCCACTGACAGTTCACCCACCCACCGGCGCTGACCTCGAGGGCGACGCTCCGGATCAGGCACCCCGCCGTGATCCCGGTGACCGTCTCGCGGACCGTGACGCGATCGCCGATGTCCCGAAGGAGCGCCTGCGTCATCAGTTCCACCGACTTCGACGCGGGAAAAGCAGCGGCATCGACCGGAGCGGACCGCGCGTACTGCGCCCGGACGAAGTCCGCGGCGCTCTGCCCGATCTGCGGATCGTCCTGGTACGGGAGGTTGATCGCGAGGGGGCGTTCACCGGCGCTACTGCCCCCGTAGGATTCGAACGTCTGCGGGCCCGGATCCCGCACGGCCTTGCCGATGACGCGCAACGTGCGCACGTGTGCGGCCTGCACGCCGGTGTTCGCCAGCGTCCACTTGGCGGTCGAGCTGAACGCCTCGAGGCTCGCCGCGAGGGTGCCCGTCAGGTCGGTGCCCGAGCCGTCGGCGAGACTATTCGCGGCGTAGTGCGTGCCTCCCGCGACGGCTTCCACGACGTCGAGGCCCCCGATGGGGGTCTGCCGGTCGAGCGGGTCGGTGTAGTCGGTCCAGACCTCGCGGGTCTCGCCGGCGGGGATCTCGATCGTCGTGCCCGCGGCGAGCGTGTAGAGCTCGTCAGTGGCGGCCGCCGAGATCGCCTTCGGGTGCGTGGTGGCGCGGACGCGGGTGTAGGCTTGGTCCGCCGAACTCGGCGCGGTCAGCTCCACCAGGTCGTCGTCGCTCAGGTCGTAGGCCGTGGCGGTCGTCCCGATGGCGTGCCGCGTGCGGTACGTAAGCGCCCCGGATGCGGCAACGAAGAGCACCCCGAAGGCACTGACGACCACGTCGCTCGCCACCGCCAGGGCCTTGGCCCCGCCCGCCAGGTCGTCGAACGCGTAGGGATACGTGTCGACGCCGGGGTCAAAGGCCGTCGCCGGCGGCTGCGCGGCCGCGGGGAGCGCGGCCAGCACGGTCTCGAGGAGCTCCGTCTCGGTGCGATCGACCTGGATCGACACCTCGCGCAGATCGGCGTCGGCCAGCACGCGCATGGCGTCGTAGGCGGTCACGAGGACCCGCCGCGATCCGTGGCGGCCGGCCTCGGGCGCGAGGTGCCAGATCGTGCCGCGGAAGACCACCACCTGTGTCCACCCCGGCGGCGCGAGGGACACGCGAATCGGCAGGCTGTGTGCCCACCCGGCCTGGCGGCTCTCGTGGGCCGGCGAGTAGTACCCCTGGATCAGGGCACTGTTGCGGGCGTCGTTCCGCAGCGCACACTGCAGCACCCCGGTGCCCGCCACCAGATCGAGCGGGCCGTTACCCGTGATGCCCCGTGCAATCGTGAGCACCTGCCCCGCGGCCACGTCCGGATCAATCGCGGTCCACGTGCCGGGCGTCAGCTCGACTTCCACGAGCGTGCGGACCGTCACGCTCATGCGGGCCTCCGCGCCAGGACCTGCGCATCCTTGACCGCGATGCCCACCGCGCGGGGGAAGTCCCGGAGCAACCGCCGAATCGCCCCCATCTCCTCACGAAGCCCCGCGTCGTCGCGCCCGTCCGGCGTCCCGCCGGGGCGTGGGAGGACCGTGTCCGCCAGCGCCCCGCGCAGGGCCGCGCGCATGAAGCCCACCGAGCCCACAATCTCCGGCTGGCCCCCTTCGGCAATCCATGCTGCGTGCGGGGTCTGGAACACGCCGCCGGCGGCGTGTCCGGGCCACGACGGATCCCAGCCTTGCAGCCCGTCGCGGCTGGGGAACTCGGGCGACGTCCACCCCTCCCACGGCGCCTTCTCCCACTGGGCCTGCACCTGGGCGGCCGACGTGGCCGACACGCCCGCGAGACCGGCCAGGCGCTCGGTGAGGGTCTGCAGTGTCTCGTTCAGGGTCGTGAGCGTGGCGTTGATCTTGTCGGCCTCTGACTCAACCGGGGCACCCCACTTCAGGCCGCTGAGATCCGTGATGGCAAGCTTGTTCGCGCCGAAGAGCAGCCCCTGCGCCGCGAGCGATTCGATGATCGGCCGCATGTTCTCGGGAATCGCGACGCCGTAGGTCATCGACTGTTGCACCAGGTCCGAGATCTCGTCCGACATGCCGGCCAGCACGCCGTTGGCATCGGCCCCGCCGGCCGTCAACGTCTCGAAGGCGTTGAGCAACGCCGTGGCCATGTCCGCGATCTTCAGCTGCTGCACCTGATCGCCGAGGCCCGCCACATCGATGCCGTACTGGTCGATGAGCGAGGCCATCTGCTGCCAGGTCGGGATCTGGCCCGCGCGGAGCTGACCAATCTGCCCTTCCACCGCGGCAATCTGCTCCTGGAGGGCCTTCTGGTCCTGCAGCTTGGCGTTGAACTGATCGACGAGGCCGCTGAAGTGCACCAGGCCGGCGCGGCTCCGGTCGCCCCACGCGCCGGCCAGATCCACCCCGATCGACCGGCCAATGGCATCAATCTGCTGCAGGCTGCCGTGGGTCTTCAGGAGTTCGGCCTGCAGGGCCTGAATCTGGCTCGTGGCGTCCTGGTCGAGCTTCCGCCCCTCGCTGTTGCCACCAAACCACGATCCGATCTTGCTGATCAGCGGGCCCGCGAGCGACCCGATCACGCCCCCGAGGCCCGGGATGATCGTCCCCAGCGCCTGCGTCACCTTCGTGCCAAACGTCGAGGCGAAGAACTGCGACCCCTTGGCCGCCAGGTCACCAAAGACACTCGTACCCATCGCGCCGCCCACCCCGGAGAACAGACTGTTGAAGGCGCCACCCACGCCGCCGCCGCCCTGGAACGCCGCCATGAGGGCCTTTGGGAAATCGGTGATGAGTCCCATGAGACTCTGGCCCAACCCCGTCGACAGCTCCCGGTCCACCACCCCATACCCTGCACGGATCGTCTCCCGAAGCAGTGGCTCGTCCAGGGTCGCCCGAATCTGGATCGGGGGCACCGGCACCGCCATCTGCTGGTTCAGCGCGAGCACCGACGCCAGAATCTCGTCCAGCGCCCCGTGCTGCCGCTGGAGTGGCCCGGTCGCCTCGAGCGCGGATCCGGCCACCTGTTGCATCGCCAGCGGCACGGCCACGCCGAGCCGCATGCCCGCCGTCACGCCGGCGTCGATGGTCTTCACGAGTTCCGCCAACTTGGTGGGATCGACGTGGTCGCCGGCCGCCGCCAGGACGCGCAGCGCCTCCACCGCCTTGTGGTACGACGCCTTTCCGGTGGCGTCGTCGACGACCTGTTGGAAGGCCTGGACCTTGCGCGTGTTGTCCTCGTGGGCCTTGGCCTGCGCGGTGACGGTGTCGGTCAACGCACGCCCGATCCGGTCGGCCTCCTCCATGGAGACGCCGAGGTCGAAGGTGCGATCGGACGCGTCCAGCATGGCGTGGACCGTGCGCATGATGGCGTCGTGGTTCTTCACCACGGGGCGCTCGAGGTCCTCCCAGAAGTCCGCCGCCGTCGCCAGGCGCGCCGTGTTGAACACGAAGTTCAACACTTCGGCGCCCGCGACCTTGACCTTGCCCTTCAGCCAGTCCCACCGGTCGCCCGCCGCGTCCAGGGCGGCCACGGTCGCGTTCTTGATCGTCGGCGCCTCCCCGGCCAGCGTACGCATGTCCGAGAGCAGCGCCGGCATCAGCTCTTTCCAGTTCTTCCCGAAGACGTCTTCCGCGAGGGCGGCCCGCTGGGTTTCGTCATGCACTGACTGGAGGGCTTCGCCGATCGCGAAGAGCCGCTCATCCACGGGCATCTCGTGGATCACCTTGGCGTGGAGGCCGAGGCGCTTCAACGCGCCGACGGTACCCGCGTCGCCGTCCCCCAGCCGACGCTGCAGCTCCTGCGAGGCGGACGTCAGGCTCTCGATCGACACGCTGGTTTGCCCGCCCACATACTGCAGGCGCTGCGCTTCCTCGGCCGTGCCCTGCAGCTTGTCCGCGGTCTTCTGAATGCCGTCGGCCGCCCCGACCAACGAGCTGACGAACCCGACGATGGCGCGGACGCTGAACGCGCCCGCAATCATCGGCCCGATGGGCCCCAGGCTCTTGACGATACGGCCCAGCCCGGACTCGACGCCCGGGTCCGGGACCTTCTTGGTGGCGTCGTAGATCTGCTGAAACGCCGGCGGCACCTCTTTGCCGAGCGCCTTGGCCTTGTCGAGCACCTTGCCGAAGAGGGCGTGCATCCGTTCCTGTTCGGCGGACGTGAGCTTCGAGGCGCCGCCCACGTTTTGGATGGCGGCCGCGTAGTCGTGCGCGGAGCGAAACAACCCAGATCCCGAGAAGGACGCCGTCAGCTTCTCGAGCCGAGCCGCGGTCGTCACGACCACGGTCGCGGTCTGCTCGAGCGCCTCGCGCGCCTTGGCGGCGTTGGCGGCGACTTCGATCTGATAGAGGATCGTGGCCACTCACCCTCCGTGCCGCTGGACCGCGGCTTCCATCAGGGCGCGCACGCGCCGGCGGTATTCGGGGACGTGCTGTTCGGCCGCCGGCGCGAGGAACGGTTGCGCCGTGACCCTGGACGTGCCGAACTCCAGCCACAGCACATGCTCGTCGGCGCGCACGCGGTTGCGTCGGTCGCGGCGGCCTGGATCCACATACACGCGGCCGCGCGGCATCGGGCCGCGATCAACGACCGCGAGGATGCTGTCCCGGCTGAGTCCCGTCTCCACGCGCACCAACTGACGGGCCGTGTCGAGCGTGGCGGAGAGAAACCAATGCACCGCGTCGAGGAGCTGCGGCTCGAGCGACTGCGCCAGCGCGCGCAGGTCAACGGCGGTCTTCGCGGCCCCTTCCACCATGTCAGTCCTCGCGCTCGCCCTCGACGGCAAAGAACGCCTGCCACGCCGTCAGTTCGTGGGAATCCGTCGCGGCCAGTAGTTCCGCCACGGTCTTCCCGAGTCGCAGGGCCAGGGCGTGCAGGAAGCGCCGCCACTGGCCGTACGGGTTCAGCTCGTCCCGGAAGCTGTCCCCAATTCGTCGAGGTCCTCGTCCGACACGCCACTCAGCCGCTGGGCCACGGTGAAGATGCGATCGAGGATCTTCGCCGGGAGGTTCCCCATCCACGCGATGTCGTCGTCCTTCAGGATCCGGGCGCCCGCCTCGTCAACCAGGCAGCGCACCGCCAGCCGGGCGCGCAGGTTGTCGGTCGTCATCCGGGCCCGCTTGCCCACGCCGGCGACCATCGACTTCTCCCACGCATCGCGCTGCATACCGGTCATCCCGCGGATAATGACGTCGCCGCCGAGCTCGGGCACGAAGACCCGCTCGCTCTCGGGGGGCTGACTCGCTGCCGCCCGCAACTGCTCCACACTCAACAGGGGTCCACTCATCACGTCCCTCGTTCCTGCCGATCGGGCTCGTCGCCGGCGGTCGGCGCCGGCGGGCCAGACTCAGGCGGTGGCGATCGTCGCCGTGCCGCCCACCGAGAACTCCACCGACGCTCCGTGCACCTCGGCGTACGCGCCGTCGACGAACGGGATCTTCTTGACCCACACCGGCACGGTGGCCTCCGGGTTGGTCGGGCTCTTCGGGTCTGAGGTCGGCCGCACGACCAGGTTGACGATGGCTTTCGACTGGTAGAGCGGGAACAGCGTGGCCCACACGCTGGCGGCGTCGAAGTCGTGGTAGAACTCGAGCGTTGGATTCGGCACGACGGCGACGCCCGGCAGCTTGATGCGCTGGTCCTGGTTCATGCCGGTGACGTCGTGCTCCTCGCGATCAAACGTGATGCCCTTGACGGCCTTGACCTGGCCCTCCGGGAACGCGACCCCGTCGACCGTGACATAGGCGTCGTAGAGAACGTGTTTGGCCATGCCGTGCCTCCTGCGCCGGACTGTGGTGGCGCAACCGTGTCAGTGCTCCTGCGCCACCACCTGGTGGCAGACTCCACACGCAAACTCCGGGCGGCCGCCCATGCCGGCGAGCGGCCGCCGCCGATCGACGGGATGCAGGCACCCCGCCGGGGCTGGCTCGGGCACCGGCGCCGGGGGCGCGAGTTCGATCGGCGGCGCGAGCGCCGCGGCGACTAGCTCGAGGGCCACCGTCTGGCGCTGCAGCTCGTGCAGGATCGCCGTCAACGCCGTCGCCACGGTCGCGTCGGTCATACGGCCTCCAGCCACACGCGATAGCGCGCGACGCCGTGCAGCCACCCCCGCTCGGGCACCTCCGCGTCATCGTCCGGGAACACCTCGTCGTGCTCGCACGCGATGCCGCCGCCGAACACGCGGTGTCCGCTCAGCGCCACGGGCCGCCGGTGCAGCGCGCCCCGCGCCGCGTGCAAGAGCGCCTGCGCCTCCTGCACGCCGGCCTGCGACCACGCGTGCAGCGTCACGGTGGCCTCGTAGACCCGATCCCCCATGCCCTCCGCCGGCACACAGGTGACGAGGCCAATCTCCAGAAACGGCGAGATCTGCCGGCGCGCGTGTCGGCGCGCCGCATCCACCACGGCGGTAGCCAGCGCCCGCACCGCCGGATGGGCCTGCAGCGCCTCGAAGATCCCCGTCTGGAGCGCGGAGGCCGGCGACATCTACACGGCCTCCACACACGCGAGAATCAGTTCGCGATGCCGGGCGTCCACGTCCACCACGGACTGGATCGCCCAGACGTGCCCCGCCACACGCAGTTGGTGCCGCGCGGTCACGCCTGGTCGGTACCGCATCCGGACGTGATGCGTCACGCGGGGATCGACCTGGCTCGCCACGACCGCCTCGCGCCCCGACACCGGCGTGATGGCGACCCACGGGCGGCTGACCACGAGCGGGGCCGCCGGCTGGGTGCCCCCCTGGCCGTCGCTCGGGCCGTCCTGCGGCTCCAGGAGTTCCACGCGATGACGCAGCGTCCCGGCGCGCATCGTCAGACCGTCCCGATCACGACCAGGTCGTACGTCACGGCCGAGCCGGCGCCGCTGTTGCTGACGTTCAGCAGATCGCCCGTCCCGGCGGTGACCATGAGTCCCGCCACGCTCGGGTCGGTGAACAGGAACATCCCGCCGGGCTTCAAGCCGGCGAGGGCGTCCGAGGCGGCCGCGAACAGGACGAGGCCGTTGGTGGCCGGCCGCGTGAGGACCACGTTGTTGGTATTGCCGGGTGCGGCCCGGACGAAGATCGCCTTGATGGCCTTGAAGGTGATCGTCGCGCCGAAGGCATTGGTCAGGCCGCCGGCGAAGTCGAGGTCTTCGGTCGCGGACGCGGCCAGCGTGCGCTGGTCGTGGAAGACCATCTCGGCCTGGCTCGCGCCTTCCCCGTCGGCAAACCGCTGGAGGTACTCCCGCGCCAGGTCGTCCTTCGGCGTGCCGAGGTCCAGGAGGTTCGAGAGCGCCGTCACGATACTGACGGCAATGCGGCCCGTGAGACTGGTTGCCATGCGTGGGGCTCCTTCGTCGCGTGCTTACGCCAGAGAAACCGGCGCGGCGGCTGCCATCAGCGCGCGCACGCCGAACGGGATGTCCTGCAGCGGGCTCTCCCCCGCCGCCTCGGGATACTCCAGCCAGTGCCCGACCAGCTGCGTCACAGCGAGTCGGCACAACGGGTCCACCGCGTCGGGGTCCGCGGCGCCCGCGGTCACGGTCACCGCGATCGCCTGGATCCCCCGGAGGTCCGCCGGCCACGCCACCCCGCGCCGCAACGCCACCCGGGCGAGGCGGCTGGCCACGTCGGCGTGGTACGTGTCCGGATCCAGGACCGTGGCGACGCCGGCGTCGTCGTAGGTCGTCACGGCGACGATCGCCGTCACCGGCCAGGACGACAGCACCAACGGCCCGCCGTCCGCCGGCGGGGCGTCGAACCACTCCCGTAGCGTCTGGGCCACCATCGCGCAGCCAGACGCCTGCTCGAGGTACCGCGTCGCCGCCGGGATCAACATCGCGACCGTGCCGTCGCGCCCCTCGTCAGCGACCAGGTGCAGCGCGTCCATCACGGCGGCGACGGGCACCGGGTCGGTCGCCGGTCCCTCCACGCGTTCCACGCTCATCGGGTCCCTCGTGAGGCGCCGGCAATGCCCGCGCCCCCGTGGCGGTGGGGGTGGGGCGCGGCGGGGGGGGGGGCGCGCCCCGGCCCCCCCCCGCCCCCCCCGCCCCGGGGGCCCCGCGGGCGGCGCGGCAACGGCGGGCGCCCGAGTGGCGGTCGTCGTCGGGCTCGGCGTCGGTGGCGCCGCGACGCGCACGATCACGCCGCGTGTCACGCCCACCCCCACCGACGCCGGATCGTCGGGCCCACCCGTGCAGGCGGTGTGGGCCGTCCCGCAGATCGGGCACGGCCCAGGGTCGTCCTCGTCGGCGTCGAACACGCGGCCTACTCCGCTTCGATCACGTAGCTCAACGCGGCGTCCACATGCGTCGCCGTGGCGAGCGCGGCCCCGGTCACGCCGATCGTGATCGCCGCATTCGCGTCGTTCACGGTGAAGCTGTCGCCGTTGGCCAGGACCGCGATGTTCGCGGCGCCGGCGCGCGCCACCGCGGATTGCGTGAGGCCCGCCACCGCGGCCGCCACGAGCTTGCGCGACGCCGCTGCCAGCGTGCCGAGAATGTCCACGGTCGTCGCGCCCGAGGCGTTGCCGCCAATCGCGATCAGCGTGGCGTCCACCAGGCGGTAGCGGTACCCGGGGAGAGCCGGCAGCAGGACGGCGCCGGCATTGACGGCGGCCGTGGTCACGCGCGTACGGAGCTGCTGCACCACGCTGTTGACGATCTTGCCGCCCGGCTCGACGACCATCGTGTCGCCGCCGTCCTTCTTGTAGATCTTGGGTCCGTAGCTCATCGGGGGCCTCCGGTCCGTTCGTCGGTCTATCAACCCCAGGCTCGGGACCGGACCGTCAGGGGGCTAACGGTCCGGTCAGCCGAGCGGGCGGCGGCCACCACGAGGCGGGCGCCTTGGGGACTCGATCAGTTGAGGCCCGTGACCTTCCCGAACGCGCCCGGGCGGTAGATGGCCAGCGCTTCGCGCAGCTCGGCCATGATCGCCACCAGACGTTTCGTGAAGTAGTCGCTGTGCGAGTTGGTCGCGGTGATCGTCGCGCCCCGCCGCGTGAAGCGCTGCGCGGCCTGCTTGAACGCGCCCACCAAGGCGTTGGTGGCGGCGATCACCGGGGTGACCGCGGCCGGCAGGCCCCACAGCACCGGCGCCTGCATCGAGGCGAAGGGCCCCTGCCCGTAATACACGCCGTTGCCGTCCTTCGCCAGGACGATCGTCTGCCAGTTCGACGGGTTCAGCACGATCCCGTCGGGGAAGATGAACGAGTCAGTGGCCAGCGCCATGATCTGCTTGAAGATGGCGTCGGCATTGGTATCGGCGCCGCGGGCCTGCGCGGCATGGAGCGAAGCGTGGTTCATCACGCCCATGAGGTTCGGCGCCACGCCACTCCCGTTCAGCAGCTGATCCTCGTGCGCCAGGCCCAGGCCCAGGTTCAGGCGCCCGTCGATGTAGCTCTCGGCCTGCGCGACGTCCTCGAGCATCTCCATCGTGACGGGCAGCCAGTGCGCGATCGACCGCACGGGCGTGCTCTTGCGGTCGAACACCAGCGTCGATTCGGCCGCCGCCGCCCCTTCGGCGCGCGCCGCGGCGGCGTTCGTGAAGGTGGTCTCCTCCATGTACTCGATCGCATTGCTGTTCGTCGTGCCCGGCGCGAACAGGTCCGTCACCATGATGCGGCGCTGCAGGCGCGGCAGGATGCCCGGCCGGAATTCCGGGAGGACCAGGTCGCCGCCGGAGGCCGGATCCTCGGTCAGCGTCGCCGCCGCGATGTCCATCGACATGGCGAAGCCCTGCGTGCGATGGCGGCCCGCCTGGATCGCCGTGAAGATCTCGGAGGCCACGAACTGCTGGCCGATCGTGGCGCGCGTGGCGCGACGCGCTCCGTCCGGATCCCCCGGGGTGGCGGCGCTGTGCGCGGGGACGGGGCTCAGCGCCTGAATCTGGGCGCGGATCGCCTCGTCGGCATCGAGTTCGTCGATCGACGCTTTGAGCCGCTTGCCCGCGTCGAGATGGGCCTGGACGCTGGCGCGTTCCTCGGCCGTCAGCTCGCGCTGCTCCTGGTCGGCCGCGGTCATCACGGCCCGCGCCTTCGTCATCGCCTCCTGCAGTTCGGCCTCGAGGGTCGTGCGCTTGAGAATGTTCGCCATGGGGACTCCTTACCGGGTCAACAGAATCGAAAGAGCGAGCCGCAGCCGGTCCGTGTCGAGCTGGGCGATCGTGGGCTCCTGGTCCGTGGCCGCACGTGGCTCCTGGGACGTGGCCACCGACGCCCGTCCGTGGGCCGCCTGGCGCGTCTGGATGGCCCGCCGCCCCTGGGGCGACGACAGCCGCTTCACGACATCGGGGAGCGTCTCGACGCGGTCCACGAGATCCGCCGCGAGCGCCGAGGCCGCATACAGCGCCCGGCCCTCGCCGTAGCCGGTCCGCACGGTCTGCGCCGACACGCCGCGGCCGCGCGCGACGGCCGAGAGGAAGTTCGCGTAGGCCTCGTCCACGGCCCCCTGGAGCACCGCACGCCCCTCGTCGGTCAGGGGGAGGCCGCCGGCGCCGGCAATCTTGTACTTGCCGGCGGAGATGGGCGTACGGACGATGCCCGCCTCCTCGTCGGCCTTCGAAACGTCGGTGTGGATGGTGTAGACGCCAATGCCGCCCACCAGGCCGCCCGGCGTGATGACCACCTCGTCGGCCTGACAGCCGACCCAGTAGCCGGCACTGGCCATCAGGCTGTTGACCACCGCCACGATCGGCTTCTCGGTCTCCTGCCGGACCTGCCGGACCTGGCGCGCGAGTTCTTCGGTCCCGAAGACCTGGCCGCCGGGCGTGTCCGCATCGATCACCAGCGCCGCGACGTCGCGATCGGCCGCGGTCTCCTGGAGCTGCGCGCCGAACCGCTCGGTGGAGGTACCGCCGCTGATCTGGGTGAAGAGGTTCATCCGCTGCGCCAGGACACCGTGGAGCGGGAGGATCGCGACGGAGCCCACGCGTACCGGATCGCGTGGCGCGGGAGCCGCCTCCCCGATTGCCGCGCGGAGCTCGTCGGCCGTCAGGCGCTCGCCCACGAGGCGCCGCTCCACGACGGCGAGCATCGTCTCGAGCACGGACGGCAACACCGCCCACGGCTGATCCACGAGGGCGCGCAGGACGTGCAGGTAGCGGTCAGGCATGACAAACCTCCGACGTCAACCGCAGCCACTCAACGACCGCGTCCAGCCGCGCGGGCGACCATGGCGGCTGGCCCTGCCGGAGCAAGGCGAGCGTGTCGCGGGTGATAGTCAGCGCCACCGTGCCGGCGGCGTCACACCACGGGGCCAGGTCGGCGGCGAGTTCGCGGGTCCACCGCGCAAGGTCGAAGGTCTCCGCGCGTTGCGCGGGATCGATCTTGGCCAGACGCGCCGACTGCCGCGCGGCGAACGTCGCCAGAACCGCCCGCGCCGGCCCCGGGTCCGTCTTCGGCGCCGGCGTGCCGGTGGTCTGGTTCAGGTTGCGCGCGATGCGGTCCGATTCCGGATCCGGGTCGCGCGGGAGATTCAGCCGGGCCCGGGCCTCATTGGGCGACATGTACGGACGACCCACCGCCGTCTGCAGGGACGTCGCCTGTTCCTCGAACGACCCCGCCATCTTCGCGGCAATATTGAATTCGAGGTACACGTCCTCGACGTCGTCGAACTCGGGCACGAGCTGCAGCGCGATCTCCTCGTCGAGCATCGTCAGCCACGGCCCCAGGCAATCCTGGTAGAGCTGCTTGTGCTGCTCGCGGATGTTCGAGAACGTCGCGTGGTCGAGGATGCCCACCATCGGCAGCGGGACGTGATACTCGGCCGCCACCTCTTCGCGCGAGAGCTTTCGCGCGCCCAAGTACTCGGAGTCCTTGGCGTTGAAGCCCATGGGCTTCAGCGTCATGCCGTCTTCGAGGACCGGCGTCATCCCCGACTTCGACCCGGCGAACTGCTGCCACTGCGTCCGGAACTCCGTGCGCTTCTCGGGACTCCAGATCGGCGCGTCCTTCGGGCGTTCGATCACGCTCTCGATGCGCGCCGCGTTCTTCCAGAAATGCCGGCGGTATTCGCTCGCGGCGTACTCTTCGGCGAGCACCCGGCGCAGGGTCTCCAGCGGCGGGTACCCGAGCGTGGCGTTGTCCGGGTCGTACAGCCGGAAGTGCACGATCTCCGACGGCGCGAACGGCGTCGAAGCCACCGCCCCGGGCGGTGTCCAAGCGTAGGCCGTGGGGAGGAGTCCCCCACTCACACCCACCTGGCTGGCCGGCAGACGCACGAGGCCGAGCCGGCCCGGCGTGCGCACCTTCAGCCAGTAGCCGTTGGCGTAGATGCCGATGTCCTGGACCGTGTTCTCGATGAAGCGGTAGCGAGTCGTGGACGGATTTGGCTTCTGCAGCGTCCGCACCAGGCTGTGGTCGGTGAGGCGGACCCGGTCATCGTCGGTGACGCGGCGGAAGGCATGCAGGCCGAGCTGCGCGATGTTGCGCGCGAAGAAGTCCACGACCGTCCGCACCGCGGGCTGCTGCTTGTAGATCTGCCCGTACGTGCGCCGGTAGCCGTCGTAGAAGGGGCCCGAGGTGGAGACCGCCGACACCAGGCGCGGGGCCGTGGCTGCCGTCGAGGTGAGCGCGCCGTAGCTCGAGATCACGGCCATCATCCCACCACCTGGATGAACGACACGCGAGCCCGATCGACGATGACGTCGCCATCCATCGGCACGGCCGGGCCACTGGGCGTCAGCACACTCGCGCGCTTCAGGACGAACCAGGCGCCCACGACATCAACGAGCACGCCCCGCAGGGACGTGTCATCCGTCAGGGCCAGGATGACCTCTCGCCGCAGGCACGGCACGCGACCGACCAGACGCCACAGCCACTGCACGCATCGAGCGTGCCCGGTCCGCTGGCCTCAGTCGAGGGGGTTGTTGTCAGAATTGCGAGGATTGCGAGGATTGCGAGGATTGCGAGCGGCGGATAGGACCTCGCCGCCGGCCCAATCGGAAAGGGGCGGTCCGGGCTGCGACAAGACCGCATCTGTGCTCCGGCGCGGTGGCGACCCCGGTCGGTCTCTGTGACCGTCGGTCCGGGCAACCGTTTCCACATGTGTAGTGGTCTAGTCTGATTCAGACTAGACCACTACCTTCCCCCACGCCCAGGGACCTGTCGCCGATCGTGTGACCTTCAGGACTTACAGCAACGACACTGAGGCCCGGTCGGGTTGCAGCAGGCGTAGTACCCAGCTCCACATGAAACACTGCAGCCCGTGACGCTGCAGCTTGTGGAGCCCTCACCTCCCGCGGTGCAGTTCTGGCAAATTTCCTCCATCATGGGTGAAGCTAGGGAACCGGAGCCGCCGGTGCCACACTGGCCGGTTGTCGCAAGTGCCAGCCACTTTTCGGGTGCGAGTGTTGTCGATTCTCCGAACTTGGCGATGCCAAACACCTCGTACTCGTCAAAAGGATAGCGCCGCAAGGAGCTGGGCAACGCGATTGACGAGAACCGAAACGCGACCGCGACCCCGTCATCAGCACGAAAGGCCAATAACCCCTGACCGAGGAACACACGCGCGCGGCCCGACCGGTCCGCCGGAACTCGCCCCGGCGCGTGCTGCACGACCCATCCCACTCTCCGCGATCCGCCGGGGAAGGGGGTGTCACTGTCGAAGATCAACACAGTCTCCGCCCGTCTGGTATCCGCTCGCAGCTCAATCCTGCCTGAGTAGCCTTCGACGATCGCCGCTTCGCCAAGTCCTTGGGGACTACTGGCTTGGTTGTAAGCGGCACTTGTTATGACGAGGCCCGAAACCAACACGATAGGCAGAACGAACGCCGCTACTCGCATAGGTGCCACCCCCTCTGCCGTTCCCGAGAGGAGGGACATCCTCCTGTTGGCCACGGCAATGGGGCGAGTCTGGCACCGCGCTAACGCGGGCGTCAAGCGAACTTGCACACTATTTGTTCGGCGGCGCTAGAAACGTCACCACGATCGTGGTAACGGGGCCGGTCGTGCGGGCGGCAGCTCACCCGCGCGGCGGGCCGGCCGCCCTTCCACTCGAGGCAAGCTCCGCAACACTGGAGCCCGCGGATCGCAAGCCGGCATCCGTTTAGCTAGTGCGAGTTGGTCAGTGTCATCGGGCCGACGCGACAGGGCCGAAAGATGGCTCGTACGGTTGGCCGAATGCGATGGCGTCCGCCGTCTTCACGCGGTAGGTCCCTCCGAGCCGTGACGCCTTCAGTGTCTTCTTCACACTGATCCAGTAGTAGACCGCCCGCGTCGAGACGTGCCAATAGGCGGCCAGTTCCGCCACGGACACGTACGGCTCGGGGTGGGAGGCGAGATCTCTGATCTGTGTCATGGGTCAGGGTCCTACACCACCATCAAGCCGTGGTCTTCGTACGCTGAACTCGGCGGCGGCAACTGCCGAATGGCGAGGCTCATCCCGATGATCGACGCCACGATGGGGTCGATGCGGCCGCGGCTCTTCCTCTTCACCGGGTAGATGTTGTCCTTCCCGTCGCGCTGCACGACGACGTTACTCGCGCACCATGCCATCAGCGGTGATCCCCCGGCATCCACCAGACCATCGAGCACGGCCCCCTCGAAGCGTCTGCAGGCACTGCTCATCCCGGCGTAGGTCTGCGGAACTTCGACGACCTGCTCCCGACCGAACCCGTCGAGATTGATGAGCTGATCGACGAGCATGTCGGCGTGCCACGGGTCGAAGCCGACCTGGGCGATCGTGAACCGCTCGCGCTCGGCAACCAGGGTGTCCCGAATGACGCCATGGTCCACGTGCGTCCCGGTCGTCGTCATCAGGTGGCCTTGTTCCACCCAGACGTCGTACGGCGCACGATCCCGGTGGGCCCGTTCCTTGAGGGTGTCCTCCGGCGTCCACACGTATGGCAGGAGCATCCACGCGGGCCAGTCGTCATCCGGCGGAAACACGAGAACTAGCGGGCAGAGGTCGAGCTTCGACGCGAGGTCGACGCCGGCGTAGCACGTCCGGCCGCGCAGATCCTCCGGGGACCACTCTGACTGCCCCCGCCGCCAGGCCTCTACCGACAGCCACGGCGCCGAGGCCGAGACCCACAGGTTGAGGCGTTTCTGTTTGAAGGTCGCCGCGGCCGCGGGCATGTTCTGCGCCTTGCGCGCCAACGCCCGCATGTCGTCTGGCTTCACGGACACGTCCCAGTTGGGGTTGGCCTTCGCCCAGGTCGCCTCACTGAGCCAGTCATCGTCCGGATCGGCATGCGCGATGAACGCGAAGAACGAATCGTCATCGAGCACGCCCTCCAGGATCTTGCAGGCGTAGTCGTGCTGGTCCCCGCACGGGCTCACGGGGTCGTCGCCGGCGGTGGTGATCTGGAAGTGCAGCGGCTGACGACGGGCGCCCGTGGCCGTCTCCATGACGTCAATGAGCCCGCGGTCCTTGTGGGCGTGGAACTCGTCCGTGATGATCAGATGCGGGTTGAGACCGTCGGTCGAGTCGTGGTCCGCCCCGAGCGGCTCAAGCTTCGATGAGCTGGCGTCCGCGTGGAGGTTGGCCACCTGGACCGCGATGCGGGACTTGAGCCCGCTCGACAGCACAAGCTTCTTGGCGTCCGTGAAGACGATCTTCGCCTGTTCCCGCTTGGTCGCGATCGTGTAGCCCTCCGCACCAGGCTCCCGATCGAAGAACGTCACATACAGCGCCACGACCGCCGCCTCGAGCGACTTGCCGTTCTTGCGTGGGATCTCGTTGTAGGCCGTCCGAAACCGGCGCAGCCCGGTCGTGACATGCACCCACCCGAACACGGACCCGAGCCGGAAGAGCTGCTGCGGCTGGAGCACGATGGTCTGCCCGGCCCACTCGCCCTTGTAGTGCTTCAGTTGCGCCGCGAACCGGAAGAAGCGCTCGGCCCGCGCGCGATCGAAGCGGTAGGGATACGTCGGCGCCTTCGCACGGGTCTTGTCGCGCAGGTGCCGCGCACACGACAGCCGCTGGTACTTGCCGGCCGGCACCCGTCCGGCCACAACCGCTCGAGCGTAGGCGTCCACGACGTTCACGCCCGGCCTCCTTTGACGAGTTTGAGCGGCTGGTCGAACTCGGCGAACGGATCCCCCGCAGCCGGGGTCTCCACGACCTTGACCCGACTGCGCGCGGACGGGGTCAACCCGAGTTCGGCCCAGAGCCGGGTGCACAGCCCCAGGGCGGTGTTGGCGATCCCCAGGTAGGGGTTGATGATGGGATACCCCTTCGGCGTCTTCACAATCATGCCCAGCGTGCGCCACTTGGCGACCGCTTGCTGGTAGATGCTCCACTGCTGACACAGCGCGATGAGCGACCCGCGCTCCCCTTCGGTGATCACTCTTCGTTCCCGCAGCATCTGAGCCGTCCGCGTCCACTCCGCCTGCGCCATCGGGTCGCCCTCGAGTTCCGGCGGCGGGGTGTCGAACGCCGAGGTCACGGGCGGGAGGGTGGGCTCCTGCGCGTTGAGCTTCCGCTTGCCGGGGTTGCCGGCGAGTTTCTTGGCCGCCGTCGACGTCGGTCTCCGCCCCCTCATACACGTCGGTCTACTCGGTACCATCCGTCACGGGTGGCGGCATCCGCATCCTGGGCCACGCGTCGAACATAGCCCGCGGCGAGTTGGTCCAGGGCGCGCCCGAGCGCTCGGGCCGCGGCCGGCACGAGCACCGACTCGTAGACGGCCCTGGGCGTCAGCCCGGCCGGCACGGCCACGAGTTCCTGCTCGCAGATGGGGCCGGCATCGAGATCCTGCGCACACCAGAACCACGTCACGCCGGTGAACGGGTCCGCACTGTGAACCGCCCACCGCACGGCATCGGGTCCGCGGCGACGCGGCAGCAGGGACGGGTGCAGGATCAACGTCCCGAGGCCTGGTGCGGCCCACTCGTCGGCGCGTAGGACGCGACGCAGCGACGGGGCGATGGCCAGGTCGGCCTGCTCGGGTCGGCCCACGACGGCCCACGTGGAGGCCCGCACGGCGACCTCGGCTCGGCAGGCGACATCGGCCGGGCCGTCTGACGGGTAGACGAACACGCTACGCACGGGCCGCCCTCCCCTGTTCGGCCCCGACGTACCGGAACCCCTGCACCGCGCGGAAGTGCCCACCGTATCCCCCGCCGACGACGCTCCCGGAGCGGGCGATCGACGCCCGGGACCGCCGCTTGTTGGACCCGTAGAGCGACGCCGACACCTGACGCCATCGCGCGTCCCGGCGGAGAGCCGACACCAGGCCGGGGTGCGACGTGTGGAACAGCGTGGCCAGGCTCCGGCCCGGCAGGCGGGCGCGGACGTCACCAATGCGTTGCCATTCGCACACCTGGTTCAGGAACCGTAGCCCGATGCCGGCGCCTTGCCATTCCGGGAGGACCACCATACGACACGCTCGCGCCTCGACGCCGAGCCCGGTGTGGAGCGACGACACCGCCAGGTGAGCGACCGGATCGCCCGCAACCGCCACGATGTAGCAGTGGGCCGCCACCATCTTCGGCATCTTCAGATAGTGATGCGGCTCAAAGAGGGGCCACCACGACCAGTCGACGCGGTGCACGTCCACCTCGATGGGCGGGCGTCGTTGAAGACACCCCCAAGTGAAGGTGCCGTCCTTGGTGTCGAACGTCCAATCCGGCTGCAGCCATGGGATGATGTCGTAGTGGCAGGACAGCAACACGGCCTGCCCGGTCGTCCGCCGCCACGCCTTGGCGAAGGCCAGCGCGCCGACCTTCGCGATCTGGCGGTCCACCACCGACGTGAACTCATCGACCACCACGCGCGGTGGCGCGTCACTGACGATGCGCGCCAGGTCAGCGCGGAAGCGTTCACCGTTCGACAGCACGTGATACGGCCGCAGCCAGGCCGGTACGTCTCCGAGGCCCACGGCCGCGAGGGCGCCCGTCACGGCATTGAAGTCCCCGTCCGGCGCGATCGCGTCGACGATCGGGGCGCCCGTCGGCCAGCCGGCTCCTTGCTCGTAGAACGCGGCCCCCTCCCACAACGCGCGCCCGATCGACGTCTTCCCGCTCCCGCTGGGCCCGACTACCAGACCGACCTTCCAAGGACGATCGTCGAGCGGCAGGTCGTAGTCGCGATCAAACCGACACCCCGATTCGGCGTTGAACAGCGACTTCACCCGCGCCGCCCGGTAGCTGGCGAAGTTCTCGCAACTGTGCCGGATCGCCACCCTCATACGACCACCACCTTGACTCGGAAGCCGTCGGCGACGAGGCGGTCGTACGTGGCGCGCTGCTCCGACTCGCTCTCACACAAGACGATCACGCCGAACCGGTCCGACGGCATCGGGGCCTCGCCCCCGTCACCCGCCGCGGCCGCGGTTGACACCGGCTCGAGCAGCGCCGGATCGAAGGCGTACGGCGCGAGATCCAGCCCGTCGGCTGCGAACGCGCGCAGCACGTCGAGGTCGTAGCACAGGTCGACCTCAGCGATGCGGTTCGCGCCCACGATGATGTCCCGCGCCCGCGGATCCTCGGCGCTCGGGATGTCCGTCCGGATCGCGATGACCGGTCGCGTACCGTCGTGCCTGACGATGATCGGGTCGACGTGGGGGAACGCGGTGGCCACGGTCTCGAGCCGCGCGTTGCCGTCGAGAATGGCGCCGTCGGCCGCCGCGGTCATCGGGGCGACGTATCCGTGGCGGGCCATGGCGTCCCGGAGTTGCGTGAGTCCCCGTGACGTGTGCTGGTTGGGGTTGTCGGTGATGCGCCGGAACGCCGGGACGGGCTCCGCCGCTGCGGCGTGCGGGGCGTCGGTCGTCGCGGGTGCCGGGCTGCTCGGTGGTGCGTCTATCGATCGTCTACGTGTGGTCACAGGGCCTCGTGGTTGGGGGGTATACCCCCCCCTCGAATTTCGCGGGTGCGCGAGGGAAGGGCGAGCGGTCTCTGGGCCGGCGTCGACCGTAGAGATTTCGTGCCCCCCTCCCCGCCCGCGCGTCGGTAGGCGAGCTTGGCGCTTGCATGTAGAATGGCCGTCACACCGCGTCCCCACGCCAGGAGGGCACCATGTTTGCGGTCATGCCGAATCTGAACGCGGTCTCCTTCGGCGGCGTCAAGGTCGGTCCGTCGGCGACTGTCAACCTGGTGAGCATCAACGCGGGTTCGGCGCCCGCTCCCGTCTCGCAGCTGTCGCTGCGGTGGCAGACGCTCCAACGGGATCCCAGTCTCTTCGCGCTGCTCACGTGGCACACGCGCATCTCCGACTTCGCCGGGCGCGAGCACGAACTGGCGCAGCTGCGGGCATGGATCGCCGAAGACACGCCCGTGTCGGTGAAGTTCCTCACGGGTCCCGGCGGAAGCGGCAAGAGTCGACTCGCTGCGGAGCTCGCCGAAGGGCTGCAGAAGTGGGGCTGGGCCGCGGGGTTCGCCGACCTCCGCGCACCGAGCCACTACGCCATCGGGAGGAACGGCACCCTGCTGATCGCCGATTACCCCGAGGATTACCGCGCCGAAGCGCTGGACGTCCTGAGGGATCTGGCCACGTGCGAACACCGGGGGGCGCCGCTGCGCGTCCTGTTCCTCAGCCGGACGGGAATCGAGGCATGGGAGCAGAGCATCCACGACGCTCGGGCAGCCGCGTTGGTCAGTACGACACCCGTTGGTCTGAGGCCACTCGCCCCGGCCGCGGCGCACCGCGTCTTCACTAGCGCGCAGCGCAAGGCAGCCGAGGCCCTCGGCGTCGACCCGCCCTTGGGACTCACGGAGGAAGCCCTCGCGGAGTGGGTGGCCCTCGCCCCTGAGCACGCCCGCGCCCTGTTCGTGCTGGCGGCCGCACTGCATACGGTGTTGAACCCGGACGACGATGTGATCCGGTACGCCGGCGGTGACGTCATACGCCAAATCGTGGACCGGGAGTTGTCGCGACTCCGAGAGTCGGCACGCCATCACGGGTTCGGCGATCCTGACGCCCTGGCGCGCCTCGTGGCGCTCACGGCCCTGGCCGGGGATGTCCCGTGGGACCGCGTCGCCGAATGGGCTGCGCAGCCAGAGTTGGCGTTGGGGCTGGACTCCGACGGTCCGACGCCGTTGCGCGTGCGGCTGAGAGAGGCGGGCGTGCTCGTCGAGGGTGTGGTCAACGCTCCCACCCCGGACATGCTCGCGGCGGTCTTGGCGGGCACGGTCCTGGGCAACAGGCTCGAATCGACCCACGCTCCCGAGCGGGTGTGGGCCGCCATGCAAGACAACATCGCGGTCGGCTTGGCCCGGTTGGGACGCGCGGCCTACGACGCGGAGTTCGTCGTGGGGTGGCACGATGCGGGCCTCACGGCGTGGCTGCCGGCCGCCCTCTCGGGCCACGTCGATCGCTGTCGAGCCGTCGCACCCTATGTCGGGTCCACATCGCTTCCCCTCGGACTGGTACCCGGTGCGGTGACCGTCTGGGAAACGCTGCGCGATGCCACCAACGACGCAGCCGAGAAGGCGCGATGCCTGAACAACCTCGGCGTTCGCTTGGGTGCGCTGGGGCGCCGGGAGGCCGCGCTGGCGGCCACCGAGGAGGCGGTCACGATCCGCCGCACGCTGGCGCAGGAGCAGCCCGACGCGTTCCTGCCCGACTTGGCCATGAGCCTGAACAACCTCGGCGGCGACTTGAGTGCGTTGGGGCGCCGGGAGGCCGCGCTGGCGGCCATCGAGGAGGCGGTCACGATCCGCCGCACGCTGGCGCAGGCCCGGCCCGACGCGTTCCTGCCGAACCTCGCCAACTGCCTGAACAACCTCGGCATTGGCTTGAGTGAGTTGGGGCGCCGGGAGGCCGCGCTGGCGGCCACCGAGGAGGCGGTCATGCACTACCGCACGCTGGCGCAGGCACAGCCCGACGCGTTCCTGCCCGACCTCGCCGGCAGCCTGAACAGCCTCGGCATTCGCTTGAGTGCGCTGGGGCGCCGGGAGGCCGCGCTGGCGGCCACCGAGGAGGCGGTCACGCACTACCGCACGCTGGCGCAGGCACGGCCCGACGCGTTCCTGCCCGACGTGGCCATGAGCCTGAACAACCTCGGCAATCGCTTGAGCGCGCTGGGGCGCCGGGAGGCCGCGCTGGCGGCCACCGAGGAGGCGGTCACCCACTGCCGTACCCTGGCGCAGGCGCGGCCCGACGCGTTCCTGCCCGACCTCGCCGGAGGCCTGAACAATCTCGGTATTCGCTTGAGCGGGCTGGGGCGCCGGGAGGCCGCGCTGGCGGCCACCGAGGAGGCGGTCACGCACTAC
>CAYJPV010000023.1:47727-93899 GCA_964372095.1 uncultured Vicinamibacterales bacterium
CCGCGCTGGCGGCCACCGAGGAGGCGGTCACGCACTACCGCACGCTGGCGCAGGCGCGGCCCGACGCGTTCCTGCCGGACCTCGCCAAGAGCCTGAACAACCTCGGCGCGGACCTGAGTGAGCTCGGGCGCCTGGAGGACGCGCGGGCGGCCACCGAGGAGGCGGCTGCGATCCACCGTCGTCTGGCAGGGCACCTCTCGTAACGCGCGAATACGCGAACGCCGCCACGGCCATCCGCCAGCGTCGATGCCCGACCGTCCGGCCGCCATCGCCATACTCATCGTCCAAACCCGCCTTCGTCCGCCACGCACTTCGCGCTGTTGCAGGACCTGCAGCTCGGCATCCAGTTCGACCGGTCCCAGAACAGCCGCGCGTCGCCACGGTGCGGCACCCGATGGTCGACGAGCTGCGACGGTCGGGGGCAGTAGGCGCAGGTCGGATGGCGCTCGAGCCAGGCCTTCGACTCTCGGCGCCACCGGGCGTCGTACAACCGGGCCGAAGCGGATAGCCGGGTTCCATCGGGCTCGCGGCCGTGACTGTGCGTCGGGCAGTGGCCCACGTTCGGGCACAGCGGGTGCCGGCACGGTCGGAGCGGGGCGTACGGGCTCACGCGTCGTCTCTGTTCGCCCGCGTGAAGGCGGCGATCGCCGCGCGGACGCGTGTGACGACCACGAGCAGACACCAGGCCGCGGCGACCAGCACGACCGCCACCAGCATCAGTCCCGCGATGAGAAGCTCGAGGTCCGAGACCGCATCGAAGTTGCGGGGGATCACGCACGCACCTCCCGTCCCGCTGGGTGGTCAACCGCCAGCGTCACCCGCGACCACCGATGCGGCGCCTGGTAGGGACTCACCGCCTGGCTCACGTGCAGCGCGATGGCCCGCGGGTTGTCGTCCCGGATCAACTCGAGCGCTTTCAGGGCATCCAACAGCGGCTTGAGTCCCCCCGTCAGGTTGTCTTCATCCAGCCAGTGATGCGGCGGGGCGTACCGGATCACCGACACGTCCACGCGCGTCTGCGGCGGGCGCGGCCAGAAGCGGGTGGCCATCACCCCCTGACTGCGCGCCTCGAGGAGGGCGTCATTCACATGCCGCAGCCACCGCTGCCGAAGGTCGCGATACTTCCATCGGGCAACGGCCGGCGTCGTGTTCGCCCAGTGGTTGAGACTGGGCGTCGTTGCGAGGATCGTGAGGTCGAGCGTCATGCGGCCTCGGCGACCAATAGCTCCACCCGCAGGCCGGCGCGGACGGCATCGGCCGCCGTGGCGAGCGCCTCGAGGTAGTGGCTGCGGATCCACTCCGCGTGAATCTTCTCCGGCACTTGGACGACGAGGAGCTCGCCGTCGTCCCGCACGGCCCGCGCGTCGCCGAACCACGTGTGCAGGTCATGCCGCCTCAACCGGAGTTGCAGTTCGGCGAAGATCTCGCCCCAGATCCCGTCGCGCTCGGTGCACGGCCTGGACGGCGACCAGCGTTGGGACGACCGCCCTACCGCACCGCCCAGGCGCTCCTTCCACCGGGCACGCCACCATGCGAAGTCGTCTTCGGCCACGGCCTGGCCGGCGAAGTCGGCGCTCACCTCGCGATACCACGCCCGCAGCTGCTCGTCCGCCTCGGCCTCGTCGGGGATGCCGCTCTTGCGCACCAGCTCGCGATGCAGGGCCGCCGGCACGCAGCACGGGTCTAGACAGGCCGCGTGTGACCGATGCGGCCCTTCGGCCACGGCTCCGCCCTTTGCAGCCTTCGCGCGCGCGCGTGGTGTGTGTGTACTTGTACTGTACGTACTGGATGGATCCCCCGGCGGATTGCCGGGGGTGGGGTGACACGGCTGTCGCCCCGGCAGATTGCCGGGGGTGACAGATTGCCGGGGGTGACAATCTGCCGGGGGTGACACCCTGCCGGGGGTCGCCGGCCGAGGCTCAACGGCGCCCGCCGGCAGTGACGCCTGCATCACCACCGTGTAGACGCTCGAGCGACCCGATCGGCGGTCCACGCGCAGTTCACCCAGGGCTTCGAGGCGGACCAGGCTGCGCTGGACCGTACGCACATCCATGCGGCTCTTCGCCGCGAGGGCGTCGACCGAGGGCCACGCGTCCAGCCCCTCGTCGTTGGTGCGATCGGCAATCGCCAGCAACACAAGGCGGTCCGAACCCGTGGACCGACTCGACTCGAACACCCAGGTCATCACACGCACGCTCACAACAGACCCTCCCTGGTGACGGCGGTGGGGACAACGGGCTTCCGCCCGTCATCCCCACCCGGGGGCCACCGACTACCCGCGTTGCCCGTCCTGCTCCGCGAGCCTCCAGGCCAGCCACGCCCGTTGCAGGGCCTTGGCGCGGGCGCCGCGGCGGCCTTTGCCGGGCAGCGCCCGTGCCACGCGGCGCGGCCCGATCACAATCCCCGTGCTCACCCGCCCACACCGCCGGCACTTCGCGGCCAGTCGGCCGGGCTCGACACGGAGATCGTCGTCGTGGCCGAGGGCGAGACAGCGCGCGTTCACCGCGTGCCCACCAAGGAGGGCACCGTGCCCGCCCGATCGCGGGTGCCGTCCCAGACCACGTCGAACTGCGCCGTCACGCTGTACCGCCGCTTGGTGGTTTCCCCCTCCGCCACGACGGCGCCGGCCTTCACGAGACGCTGGACGGCGTGGTCAACCTGGCTCGAGGTCACCCCAGTAACCTGGCGTATCTCGGGCTTCGCCAGGGGCTTCGTCGCCGCGCGAAAGGCGCGCGCGACCTTGGCCACGGTACCGAGCGAGAGAGCGCGGTCACGGTCGGACGGAGGCGCGGGCGTCGCGTCGGCCGGAGACGAGGCGGCGCCCGCCACCCGGCCCCCGGCGTGAATTCGTTGCAGGAGCCCGATCGCGTGGTCAAGATCGGCGCGCCGGTGTTGCAGTTCGGTGATGGCCCGCTGGATGGCGCTCATCGCTTCGCTCCCTTCTTCGTCGACGTCTTGGCGGCGGCCGACTTGCGGACCGGCTTCGTCGTCCTCGCGGCCCTCTTGGTGACCGGCGCAGGCGCGGTTGGCGCGTCGAGCGTCGCGGCGGCGTCCTTGAGTGCGGCCTTCAGATCGAACGCGCACCCGACCTCCTTCAGGGCGCGCGTCGCCTCGCCCACGTTCCACAAGCGCGAAAGCGTGCGAGCGAGCACCCACGCACGCCCGAAGGTCTTGTGCGTGACACTCCCGACGGCGCTGAGCACGATCTGGTGGGTCTCCCCGTGGAGGCCCAAGGCCTCGGCGAGGTGCGTATCCTTGGTCGGTACCTTGGCGGTGGCCGCCACGATGGCCTGAGTCACCTGCGGCTGCACGATCGCCCAGATCTGCCGGTCACGTTCCTGCCGGGCCTGCTCCCGCTTCCACTGGTCCTGCGCCGACTCGCGGGATGCCGTCGCGGGCGCGTGTCGTTGCGCCTTCTCGCGGCGCAGACGCTCGACCTTCCAGTGGGTGTCGCAGGCCTTGTTGACGCAGACCTCGAAGCACTCGCCCTGCCCCGGGCCCACGACCACCACACCCAACACGGAGGCCTCGCAGACGGCGCCGCCGTCTTGTCCGTCGGCACGCTTCCAGCTGCTCACGCAGTAGGTGCGGTCCCCGTCGGCGTCGCGGGCGTCCTGCTGCACGAAGCTGTCGCGCGTGATGGAGACGACCTTGCGCTTGCGGCCGGGCTGCGCCTCGGCTATCGCCACCCGCTCGGCGACCGGTCCGAAGTCCAGCGGCGCGGCCGCGGCGGCGTGCTGCACATTGAACCGCACGTACCGAGCGATATTTCTCACCAGCTCCCGGACGGACACCGCTTTGACGCCGTCCCATGGGCCCGGCTCGCGGTCGTCCGCCTCGTCCAGGAGCGAGTCCTCGCGTTCGAAGAGGCCGCGGCCGTCGCGGACTTCGGGGTCGAGGAGGCGCGCTTGGTCGGCGGCAGTCAGCTTCGACAACACGATCGCGTGTTGGACGGTGATGCGGTCGGTCTCGAGGAGCGCCTGAGCCTCGGGTGCCAGCTGGAGCAGCCGAATGCGGTCCCAGACGTACCGCTCAGGCTTGCCGACACGCGCCGCGATCGACGCCGGCGACGTCTCGGCGCGGAGGAGCGCCTGGAAGCTGCGGGCCTCGTCGAGCGGGCGGATGTCCTCGCGCTGGAGGTTCTCGATGATGGCCACCTCGCGCGCCTGGTCATCGTCCAGATCGCGGACAACGACCGGCACCGTCGCGAGGCGGGCGAGCCGGGCGGCCTGATACCGCCGATGGCCGGCAACGATTTCGAACCGGGGCTCGCTTGGATCAGGGCTGGCCCCGACCTCGTGGTCGTCCGGTAGCACGCGGCGGACGAGCAGCGGCGTGAGGATGCCCTGCACGCGGATGCTCTCGACGAGTTCGGCGAGCGTCGCCTCCGCCACGAGGCCGCGTGGGTTCCACGGAGCCGGGCGTAGCGCCTCGAGCGGCAACGTGGCCGGCAAACGCGGCGTCATGCCGCACCGCGCTTGTGCAGGGCGCGCAGCACCGCGACCATGTCATCTTCAACGCGGTCGAGCGGGATCTCCGTCAGGCCCGCGCGTTCGCGCCAGAAGCGGAGCGCCGCTCGGCTCTTGCTGTGGCTGCGCCGTTCATGCCACCAGGCCGCCAGCGCGAGGAGGTTGCCCAGGATCAAGCCCACTATCCACACCCACATACCGCCCCCTGTTCTGCGGTGACCCTCGGCGGGCCCACCAGTTCGCCGCGATCTGTGAGAACCGCGTCGGATCGAAACGCCGCGTCGGCCTCGGCCCACCGGGCCGACGACGCCCACACCGTGACCGGATGCCCGTAGCGCCCGGTGGCACGGCCCACCTCCCGAATCAGCCCGTCCTCACGCAGCCGGTGACGCAGGCTGCAGACCGATGACAACGGGATGCCCGTCGCCTCGGCGATGCCCTGGTCCGTCGCCGCGCGGACGGTGTCCAGGTAGCGGACGATGCGGCGCTTCTTCTCGCCGCGCGTGGTGGCCACGGCCTCCGCGGCCAAGTAGCTGTGCTGTCGCGAGAGCGGCGTGCGGCCCGAGAATGGGATGCCGAGTTGGGTGTACGGCATCGCGCGTCTCTACGCCGTGACCACGCGCCCGCGCACGCGCAGCTTCAGAACCGCGATGGCGGCGATGGCTTCGTCCGCCTCGCGGTCGAAGCGGTCGGCTTCCTCGGTCGTCACCATCCCGTCGGCACACGCCGTGCCGTGGCACTGGAGCATCTCGCCGAACTCGCGGACGGTCCGGCCCAGTTGCTCGCCATCAACGCCACCGGCCTCCGGGCGCAGGAACACGCCACCCACGGCCCGGGCGAGGTAGGCCACGACCGCGTCGCTCTTCGACGCGAGCGTCAGGGGCACGACCTGGCGCAGGGGTGGGTAGTTGTCCTCGTCATAGAGGCTCAGCTGCTTGCCCAGCGTGCCTTCGGAGACGTTGCCGAGTTGCTCGGCCAGCTCGCGCACGGTGAGCGCGCCATGGTGACCGAGGCAGTCGAGGGCCTCTTTGAGACTGGTGGGCGTACACCGCTCGCCGGATCGGCAGCGTTTGGGCGTGTTGGTCATGCCGGCACCGCCTGCGTGTCACGGGCGTGCAGGGCCTCCACGCAGTGCCACACCAGACAGGCCGGACACGCGAGTGGGTCCGCCGCCGGCCGCCCGCCGCACGCGCACACGGCGCGCACGATGCGGCGGAGGCGTTCCCTTTCGCGGGACGTTTCGCCCGCAGGTGTCCGCTGCACGAGAGGGAGCAGGGCCGTAGGCTGGGTGTATGACATCGCCACTCCTACGAGAACTTCCGTTCGTGATCCGGGGGCAGTTGCCACGGCGTGGGCAGAGCCGGCGCGGTCGGCGTGCTGGCCGGCGTGGTGGTGTGCCGGACCAGGAAGGCCTCGAGTTCGGACTCGCGGATGTAGACCCGGGATCGCTTCCCAGAGAACAGGCGGGTCTCGGCGATGTCGCCCGACTTGATGAGCCGGTACATCGTCGCGCGGGGAATCCCAATCTGGGCGGCGGCGACTTCGACGGGCAGCAACCGCAGGCTCGGACGCCCCGAGTCGCCGCTGGCCGCGGCCGCGGTGGCCGTCGCCGCGGGAGAGAACACGCGTGGTCGACTCATCGAGGTGCTCCTGGTGAGATGTGGCTGAATCCGAGGACCGGCAGGGCGCACCGCGGGCACTGCGGCGGGAAGCATGGGCCCGGCACCCGCATCACGGGATCGTCGTGGACTTGTTCCCAGGTCATCTCCACGCGCCAGACGTGGCCGTTGATGCAGCGGGCATCCATCTGGTCGGGGAGGACGGCAGGGGCGGTGGACATCAGGCGGCCTCCTGCGACCGGCGTACGAGATAGCGCCGGACCGAGTGACCGAGGGCGTGGGCCAGCTTCTTCGCGGTCCGGTTTGTCTGCCGCTCCCCACGGAGGAACCGGATGACCGTCATGTCTGACACGCCGGCGCGAAACGCGAGGTCGGCCTTATTCAGCCCCGACACGGCCATGTCCTCGACCATCCGTTGGCAGTCGTACGAAACGGCAACCGGCGGGGTGATATGCATTGCGAGTCAGAGGATAGGCCCTAGTGCTCTGCGTTGTCAATCACTATTTCCATACGTGAGCAACAATGCAAACCACACGCACTTAAGATGGCCAAGATGACCGGACGTCCTACGTTCCACCCGGAACTTGGCGCATTCTTCGTGTCGCTGCGGACACGGCACGGCTGGGGCCAACGGCAGGCCGCCGTGATCGCCAAGAAGAGGGGCCTTGACGGCATCACCCAGCAGGTGCTCCTGCGCCTTGAGCACGGCAAGACCAAGAACCCCGAGCCTGAGATCCTGAGGGGTGTGTCCCACCTCTACGGTGTGGCGTACGAGGACCTGGTCGTCCGGTGCGTCGAGGCGCAGTTCGGCGTTGAATTGCGCCCGGCGAAGCCGGGTGAACCGAAGCCCGAGGCCCATATCGTCCCGGCGCTCGACCCGAAGGAAGAGGCGCTGCTCGGGCTCCTGCGCGCGATTCCAGACAAGGGCAGGCGGCTCGACCTGATGCGCCTGATGGCCAACGCCGCGGCCGGGCTCTTGGCCGAGGGCACGTCGGCCATCGGTGGGGCTGACCACGCCGCGGTCGTGGGCACCGGTCGGGCGCGCGTACTACCGATGGGCGGGAAGAAGCCACGCCGCAAGTAGCCGTGGCTTGGTCGCGGCGTTCCCGGGGTCTCTCGTTGAGATTCGCCATCCGTCGCCTCGCCGACGCGTCCGGAGCGTCTAAGGTGGAAATGGCGAACTCGGATCACGAGCACGTTTGCATCAGGCACCCATGCGCGTACTGCGCCATCAGGAACGGAGGCGGCGACGAGGAGCCGGGGCAGCGGCGCGAAGGCGTGCTGCCCTTTCGCGCCAGGCCCGGGCCCGCAACGCGGGAGGAGCGGCTCGTACACCGAATGGGCTCCCTGTCACCTGCCCAACGGGCCGCCGTGGAGGCTCTGGTCGACCTGTATTTGGGCTGACGACGAATTGCACAGAGAATTCGGCCAGGACTTGCGGACGAATCGAGTTCGAGCCATGCTCTGCGCTGAGCTCGGGAGGCGCGACGTGAAGAGGTGCCAGTTCTGCGCGGAGGAGATTCAGGACGCGGCGATCGTCTGTAAACACTGTGGCCGCGACCTCGTCACTCAGGCCGCGTCACCCGTTGCTCCGGCACCGAGGAAGAAGCCCGGGGCGGCCAAGTTGCTGTTGGGCATCGTTGGGATCATCATCGTGCTGGCCTGGGTCGGCAACCAATTCGATAGCGAGCGCCTGCTGAACATCAGCGGAGCAAAGGGCGCCTTGTCACTGTCGATCACGAATCGCGAGGACTCCGATCTTCGCGACTGCAAGCTCTCCGTGACGGACTCCGACAAGGTCGTCTGGGTTGCCTCGATCGAGAAGGACGTCGCGCCGCTGGAAACGGTCAGCGTGGCGTGGTCGGAGTTCAAGTCAGAGAACGACCAGCCGATGCCAGCCTATCTGGGCAAACGCGGCGTGATCGTCAACTGCGACGTGATGGGCCTGAAGCAGCGGTTGGGTGCGGGGTTGCGGTGAAGACCGAGGGCTCCTCGCGGGTGACAAGAGGATGATCGAAGGACTCCTCGCGATCTGCACGGCCCTTGGCGGTATTTCAGCGGTAGCGTACTTCGTCGAGAAGGCCTTCGCAAATAGACTCTCCAGGATCTGGCTATCGTCAGAGCCGACTCGGCAATCACACGTCGGCGACGTCACACCAAACCAGGAGATCCACGAAGCGGGTACGAACATCACGGGCCTCGCAGACGGCGCCGCCCACGGTTCCGAACCGGCGGCGCGGGCCTTCACGACGAGCATGTACCGAGTATGGACGCAGCCACTCGGTCAAACGGAGCTTGTGAAGGTCGGATGGTCATGGCCGGCGTACCTATTCGGAGTGTTCTGGGCGCTCACGAAGCGAATGCCGGTGGTCGCGGGCGCGGTGGCTTTGATTTCGGGGGTGGGAGCGTACGCCACGGACGCGGCGGGATTCACCGGAGACGACAACCTGTGGTACGTGGTGGTGGCGAGTCAGGTGCTGGGTTTCCTCTTGGGAGCCTTCGGGAATACGCTGCGCGAGCGTAACCTTTCCGCGCGGGGCTTTTCGCTGCGTGGCATCACTCTGCGAGTCCACCCCGTGTACGGCCCTGTGGTCGCGGGTCTCAGCGCTATGCGGACAAGCCGGCGGTTGCGGGCGGTGATCGTTTGGGCCTTGCTCGGCTTGTCTCTGGGAACCGGGGCGTATTTCCTGCTTCGGTCCCCGGACGATCAAAGCCTGGATGCGCTGGTAAGGACTCAGCTCATCCGGAACTGCGACAGGGCGATACTGACGGGGACAGTTGATCCACGTGGCAGCGAAACGTTTGCTTGGTTTGAATGGGGAGAGACTCCCGAGTTGGGAAGAACCACGGTCAAGCAGCGTTTCCGTGAAAAGGCGGACTTCTACCAGCACCTTGTCAACCTGAGGGAGAACACGACGTACTACTCCAAGGTGGTTGTTGAGAATCCCTACGGTCGAACCGATACTAGCGTGCGCGCCTTCAGAACTCCCCCCTGCGACAGGTGAGCTCACCGTCATTTCGACGAAGTGTTGAGTCGGTTCGGGAGCGGTTGGTCCCTCTGCACCGCGGGGCGCTGCACCCGAGGAAATCGAACGACGTCACAATCCCAGGAGGAACTCCATGAGCAAACGCCCTGTCCCACCACCACCACCGCCAAAGCCACTGCCGGTGCCTGGCGCCCCGCGCCTCATCACGGAGTCGGAACACCCGCCGACGCGGCCGCTGCCGCGACCAACGACGCGGTAAACCCTAGGGTTCCGATCGCCAGGCAGACCTGACCTGCGATAACCCAGTGCCCCTTCTGCGCGTTGACTTGAAGCCGTCGCGTATGGACCTGGTGCCACGCCGATATGTAGAACCGCTGGAGGTCCACAGCCCCGCGCGCAATCGCGTCGGGCGGAAGCCAGTTCTCATCACTCAGCGTGAAGAAGCCTCGTACGCGCAGTGCTGCGACGGCACACACAACCGCCAGCGCGCACCCGGCCGCCCCCACCGCACCACCTCCGCGCAGCCACACGTTAGCCCAGGTGGACGCCGGAGCGACAGCCGCGACGAACGCGAGGAGGGCCGAGGCGAAACCGGCCAGAGTTGTTGCCTTGCCGTCAATTCGGGCCGTCCCGTCGATTGCTTGCTCCACCAGCCACCGTCCCATCTCGACCAGGTGGGGCACGGTGTCCCCAGGAGCGTCCAACACTCGAATCTGAACGTCACTCATCGACAGCGAATCGCTCGTTGACTGGGTCATGGTGATGAACTCATCCCTGAGATCGAGGAGACCACTCAGAAGTCTTGGCGGGCGGCCCAACGGCACGATTCCGTGGGGCGCGCCCGCCTATACGCCGCCTTAGTGTTCGGTGTCACGCACCGACGAGGCGTCTTTCCCGTACGAGTCCTTGCTCCGGATCCGACCGTCCCTTCCGTGGACAACCAAGTCCACACCGTCCGCCTTGGCCTCGGACTTCCCTCGGTCGCTGGCGTTGCCCTGGCTCTTGTGGCGAGAGAGCTTCTCTCCGCCCTGGGTCACCTTCCACCCGCCGCTCTCGTTCTTGCTGACGTGTACGTCTCCCGGTCGTTTTGCCATAGCACTTCTCCTGACATGGCCGCTGTTGACGTCTTGACTGCGGCGGGAGGAGTCGGTCTACACTGTGGCTGGCGGAGACAGGTGCCGACGCTGCCGAGTCAAGTGGTTGAGGCTCGCGGCCTCGGCCCCAACTTCTGGCGAAGGCCCTGCATTACCAGTGCAGGGCTTTTGCTTGTACGCACCGTAGCCTCGCCACCGGCGCACCATCCTCGCCGGTCTATGTCCGGACCAATCTCGGACGGAAGCGAGCCGGTGTCGGCGTATTGATCATCAGCCCAGTGACGTCACTGAACACCGCGGGCGTCAGCTGCAGACGGTCGCATAGCTCGGCAGGCGTTATGCCGCCGCATCGTGCGGCCACGCCGAACGCGCTGGGCATCCATTCTGGGCCGACGAAGTCCGGCTCGTGCGGTTCGCCCTTGAGCCACCCCTTGAAGGACAGGTGCTGGTAGCATCGCCTGTAGGCGATCCCGTCCAGCAACCGCAGGGTGAAAGCCCTTCGTATGATGGCCGCGGCGCTTGCGTACCATCGCCGTTTGAGGGCGAACACATGCGTCCAAGAGAAGGCGCTTGCGCCGAACTCGCGACCGAAGGTCCTTCTTGGCAGCAAGAACGCGCTGGCGAATGCGTTGGCCTGTTCCTCCGTTTCCCTCGAGCCGGTTGCGATGCCCGTGTGCAGCACGAAGTGGCCCAATTCGTGAGCAACATCGAAGATCCATCGAGAAGTGCTCCGCCGAGCTGTGTTCAGCACAATCATGCTGAACGGTCCGCGGCGAGAGAACGCGTCGATCTTATCTGCGTGACGTAGGTGCTGAACGAGGATGGCGCCGTTCCGCTCTGCAACGCGTCCGACGTGCTGCACGGGCCCCAGACCGAGTCCCCATCGATCTCGGCAGTGCTCGGCGGCGGTCTCGATGTCCTCCGAGTTCTCCGCCTTCAAGGCAGGGATGTTGTAGTCGGGGAAACGAGCCTTTGCCCCAACGAGTTCCTTCACCACGAGACCCAGCAGTGTTCCGTGCGCGCGTGCGCGCTTCTTGACGCCCTCGGGCGTTGCCACACGACGCCGGAAGCTACACTCGCGTTCTTCCCACACGTCGGGCAACGCCTGGTAGAAGAACCCGGGCTTCACCCCCAGCGCCTCCGCGAGTGCCTGCACAAGATCCTCAGTCGGCTGCCTCCTCAGTCCACTTTCGTAGTGCCCCAGTGAGGCCACGGACACCGTGGTCCTGTCCGCCAACTCCTTCAGCGTGACGCCCTCGAAGGCGCGGGCTAATGTCAACCGTGGTCCGACGAAGTCGAGGCTACTTGTCATCTGAGCCGGTCTTCTCCTGTTCTCTAGACTTCTTGCCAACCTCAGACTCGGTGGGTTCGGCCGAAACGGGCGGAATGTCCACCGCAGGGACGGGCTGCACAAACTCGGTCACGGTGGTCGACCTTCCTAGGCCCGGGATGAGGTAGTGATTGATTGGCTGTCCCGTGGCCTCATCGAGTTCATCAAGATAGATGTTCGTCGGGCGACCACTGGGGGCGTTCTCGATGGCGATCCGGAGACACCGCCCCTGCGGCAGCGCGCCATCGATTTCAAAGAGAGCAAGCTGCTGTTCCAGCTCTGGGAAACACGGCTGTCGGTACCGCTCAGGCACGTCCTCCGGCCCGCCGCGGCAGAACCTAATCGGGTGCCCCCCGATCGAGAAGACGTACTGCACGGCTCCCCCGCCAGCACCGGAGAGCACCCTCAGCCAGTGGTACTCCTGGGAAGCCCAGGTTATGGAGCCGCACGTCCGCTCGTACTGGCGCACACCGAGGCTCCAATTAGTTTCCCATTTCTCTGGGCGGTGATCCTCGACCGCGTCTTCGCGGGCAACTCGAATTATGTCGGCAACGAGCAACAGCCGTTCGAGTGTGATACCGGGGTACGTCAGGGGCGGGTGCCAAGTATCCATATGGGAGTCAGGATAAGACCCACAGCCGCGACTAGTCAAGGAAAAATTCTACGCATAAGTAGAAATTCTACATGGCCGTGGAATTCTAGGCACAAGAGTTTGGTAGTTCTCGGGGGCGCTTCCTAGTTGGCGAATTTCTCCGGTGACGAACGTTCGCCCTCGACGCTATTGTCGCCGAAGCGTTGAGAAGAAAGGGACCCACACGGCTATGTCTGTCTATCGCGCCGACGATCGCGAGTGCTACCGCTACGATTTCTGGCTGAACGGCCGCCGCCACACCGGATCTACCAACCAGGTCCGCAAGGACGACGCTGAGCTATGGGAGTCGCGGTACAAGCTGCGGCTCCGCCAGCAGGCCGGCGGCGTCGCGCCGGTGCGAGCCGACGACACACCGGCGTTCCGGGATTGGGCCGAAGTCTACTACCGCGAGGCCGCCAAGACGCTGGGCCGCCCCGACCGAGTCGAGCACCTCCTGCGGGTCGTGCTGCGGTTCTGGGGAAGAAAGCCCACACGTAACACGGGTCGCAACCGCGCGTACCCTGGTGAGCCCTACCACGACCTCCACCTGGCCGACCCCATCATCGACCCCTACTGGATCTTGCGGTTCGAAGACTGGATGGTGGCCAAGGACCTCTCCGGCCAGACTCGAAACCAATACCGATCGACGCTCAGCCAGATGTTCGAACTCGCGATGCAGCCGGCATATCGGGTCCGGACCGGCGTGATGCTGAACCCGTTCAGGGGTATCCGACGCGACCGGGCGCGGAAGCGGATCACCACGGTCAGCGTGGAGGAACTGCGCGCCTGGATGGCCCACGCGAGCTACCACGTCCGCCTGGCCATGGCGATCGCCGCCCTGGCTCCAACGCTCCGGCTCGGCAACGTGCTGGCCCTCCGGTGGAAGAAACACGTCGATCCCGCGCTCACACGCATCATCGTCGAGGAACACAAGACGGCCGACACGTCGGGCGAACCGATTGTCGTCTCGATCAGCGAGCAGCTGCGCGCCATCCTCGAGGATGCGCGTCGCCGGAACCGTGGAACTCACGTCGTCAGCTACCGCGGCGAACCCCTGCGTGTCATCACCACCGGCGTCCGACTGGCCGCGAAGCGGGCAGGATTGAGGTATGGCCGCGAGGACGGCGTCACGTTCCACACGCTGCGGCATGCGATGGCCACGCTGTTCGCCCGGATCTCCGAGGTCGACGGTGGGCCCGTGTTGAGCGAGCCCCAGCGAATGCGCCTCATGGGCCACAGCCGGCTCGAGACCACGCAGCAGTACACGCACCTGGCCGCGGCCGAGCAACGGCCTCATATCGAACGTCTGTCGGCCGTCGTGCCCCTGGTGGACCTGGTCACGCACCCGCGGCGCCGAGCCACGACACGAGAGCCGATTCCGTTCGTCATCACGCCCACGACGGGCGGTGGGAGAAACGGCGGGACTCGATCTGACGACACGCGGAATCTCGAACAAAACCGCGTGGTTCCTGAGATGGTCCGGATCGCCCCGATTCGACGGAAGTCTTTGGGGCAATAGCGGTTAGGTGCGCCCGGGGCGCTGGCTTGAGGGGCTGGCGCTCGCAAGAGCGTGAAGGTTCGAATCCTTTCTTCCGCACCAGCCTTCGCCCATCCTCGGCTTGCTCATCCCTCGGATGCGCTTCGGCTGGGCAAGCCGAGTCACCAGCGAAGGCTGTCCCGCCGTAGCCCCAGCTGCCCGCGCGGGCCCCAAGAGTGGCGGGGCTGGCGGACGCACCAGCCGCCGTCCTGCGCGGCACTATAATGCCGGCGTGACGAACGGCCCTACGTTCACATTCGGTCCCGAAGACGCGGAACTCGTGCGGGAGTGCCGGAAACGCGCACTCGCCCTGCTGCGGGCGAACCTGGGTCCGGCCGGCCTTCTGGCGGCTACGCCCAGCCCGCAGACTCGAGAACGGCGCTACGACGCGGTGTTTGCCCGCGATGCGGCGGTGTGCGCGCTGGCCATGCTGCGTTCTGGAGCCCCTGACCTCATTGAGGGGGTGCGCACGGGTCTCCGGTCGCTCGCCGCCCACCAGGCTGCCAACGGGCAGGTGCCCAAGTTCTTTCATCCGGAGCGGCCCGGTGCCGACTTCTGGTACATCGGGTGCATCGACTCCACCCTGTGGTGGCTGATCGCGCTGGACGAGTTCGACCGCTGCCAGCCCGATTGCCGCCTGAAGGACGAGCTGCAGGAGCACATCCGGCGGGCCGTCGTCTGGCTGCAATGCCAGGAGCATCCGCAACTGTGCCTGCTGACCCAGAACGAAGCCAGCGACTGGGCCGACATCATGCCGCGCTCCGGCTTCGTGCTCTACTCGAATACCCTCTGGCACCACGTCAAGCAGCGCTACGCGCTGCCAGGCTGCCAGGAGACGGCGCATCACTTCAACCACCTCTTCTTTCCCTTCACCGACGATCTTCCCGAGTACCGGCGCCTGCGTCTGCTGGGACAATACGTGCGCAACCTGGCCAGGCACCGGGACCTCTACCTCAGCTTCGTGAACTTCTCGTTCTGGGGGGAAGAGGGCGACGTGCTCGGCAATCTGCTGGCCGTGCTGCTCGGCCTGGCCGATGAGGTCCGCGCGCGGAGCATCGTTGGGACCCTGACCACGGCAGGCATCGACGCGGTGTGGCCGGTGCGGGCGGTCTGCAGGCCTTTTGCGCCGGGCTCGCCGTTCTGGCGGACCTACATGGAACGGCATCGCCAGAACCTCGCGTGGCAGTATCACAATGGCGGGTGCTGGCCGTTCATCGGCGGGTTCTGGGTCATGACCCTGGCCGCCCTCGGCGAACACGAGCGCGCCAGCGCTGCGCTGGTGCAACTGGCCCGCGCCAACGCCGTAGACGGCTGGGCCTTTCCCGAGTGGTTCCACGGCCAGACGGGCGAGGCTCGCGGCATGCGCGGCCAGTCGTGGAGCGCGGCCATGTTGCTGCTCGCGCTGGACGGGCTCGGCGAGCGGGTCTTCCCCGCTCCTCACCCGATCACGTCTCAGCCGTAGGCTTGCTCGGAGTGGCCCTGCTGCCCACGAAATTCTCTGTGCAATCCAGCGCTGTACGCGCGGTGCGCCGTAGTCTAATGGTCTGCCGCCCGGCGGAGCCCGGCGGCGGAAGGAGACGACGGCCGTGCCTTATACGCTCGAGCTCATCCACGGTGGAACCGGGATCCTCTGTTGCGGACAGGGGCTGACAACAGCCAGGGAGATCATGGACGCCACGGCGGCCGCCGCCACGTGGGAGCCGCTCACAGCCCGCGTCACCCACGTGATCGTTGACCTGTCGGCGGTCACGACGCTCCAGGTCTCGACCGTCGAGCTCAGGTGGATTATCGACGCAGATCGGCGCCTGGCCGTCGCCATCCCGCGCCTGCGCATCGCGGTCGTGGCGCCGAAGGATGTGGTGTTCGGCATTGCCCGCATGTATGAAGCGTACGGTCCGGCCCCGGGATGGGACGTGAACGTCTTTCGAACCGCCGAGGAGGCCGCCGCGTGGCTCTACTCGGTGCTGCCGGACGCGAGGGATACACAGGATTCCGCAACCGGGACGTGACGCGTGTTTTCCTGATGCAGACATCACGTGTGAGGTCGGCTACACTCCATGCCACGTATATGCCGTACTCGCTGACACTCTCCGCTGACGGGACCAGGCTGATGGGGGTCGGGGCCGGGGTCGTCACCGCCCAGGAGTTGCTCGACGCAACCCGCGGCGCGCTGGACCTGGTGCCACGTCCGGAACTGGTGACGCACGCGACACTCGATCTGATGAACGTGGAGTCCTTGACCATCTCACGCCACGACGTGGCTCAGATCGCCGAGGCCGACCTGGCACTCGCCGCGAGCATCCCGGTCATGGCGATGGCCATCGCCGCCCCCACCGATCTCATCTACGGGCAGTGCCGGATGTACGCCCAGAACGTCCTGGCCCCGCGGTGGACGATCCGCGTGTGCCGGTCGCCAGACGAGGCGGCGGCCTGGCTGGCGACGCAGGTCACGCGCCGGTCATGATGCCGCCGTCGATCGTGAGCGCCGTGCCCGTCACCCAGCCCGAGTCGGCGGAGGCCAGGAACAATGCGGCGCGGGCGATGTCGTCGGGCTGACCGAGGCGCTTCAGCACGGTGCGTTGTGCGACGTCGGCGACGGCTTTCGCGGGATCGGGAAACGCCACCGCCGAATCCCAGATGAGCGGCGTGTCCACCGGGCCCGGGCAGATCAGGTTGATACGGATGTCGGGCCCGTAGTCGATCGCCACCTGGCGGACGAGGCCGACCAGGGCCCCCTTGGACGCGCAGTACGCCGCGTGGTTGGGGAACCCCTTGAACGCGGCAATCGACCCCACCACCACCACGGACCCGCCGCCCCGCGCCCGCAGCGCAGGCAGCACCGGCCGCAGCAGGTAGAACACCGCATCGAGGTTGACCGCGAGCGTCTGCCGCCACGTGTCGATCGGCACGCCGGTCACCGACCCCAGGCCGAGCATGCCGGCACAGCTCACGACCGTGTCGACACCGCCGAACGAGCGGGTGCAGGCGTCAACGAGGGCGTCGTTCGTCTCGGGCAGACTCACATCGCCAGCCACGAACTCCGCACGCCCGCCGCCGGCCCGGATCTCGTCCACGAGCGCGCCTCCCCGCTCCGCGTCGCGCCCGCTCGCGAGCACCGACGCGCCTTCGCTCGCAAACAGGAGGGCTGTGGCGCGGCCCATCCCGCTGGTGGATCCCGTCACGATCGCAGCCTTGTTTTCCAGACGTCGCACGAGACGCTCCCGTCGCTGATCGTAGCCCTGCTCTACAGTTGCGCCATCACCTTTTCCAGGAACTCGCGATTGGCACGGGCGTTGTCGGCCGTGGCTTCCGGCGTCTCGCCCTGCTTGACGCCTTCCACCATGATCGGCCCCTGGAACCCGGCGGCCTTCAGCACCCGGAACACGCCCGCGAAGTCCACCTTGCCGGTGCCGAACTGAATCATGACGTCGCCTTTCGGCTGTCCGCAGTCTTTCGCGCAGAAGCCGGTGACGTACTGGACGATCGGCTTGAGTTCTTCGACGGGATCCTTGCCGGTGTAATAGATGATGTTGCCGGCGTCGTACCAGATCTTGAAGTTGGGGTGGCCGACCTTCTTGATGCCCGCAATGATCTCCTCGGCGGCCCCGCTGCTGCCGCCGTGGGGCTTCATGGCCAGCTGGATCCCCTTCTCCTGGGCGTGCGCCGCCGCGGCCGCCATGGCCTTGAAATAATGCTCGTAGTGCTCCGGCTTGTCGGTGCCGAAGGTCAGTACGGTCTTGAGGCCGAGGTACGCGGCGTTGTTGATCTGCGTGCGCAGGCTGAGGATGGTCTCTTCGATCGGAATGTCGTGGCGCGAGCTGAGCGCCCCCATATTAGCCACGACGCCGCTGGCCACGAGCTTGCTCTTGAGGTCCCACAGATACTCGGCCGCCGCATCCGGGCTGATGAACGGGTCCATCCGGGTCCGCGTGAGCAACCCCGTCACCCCGTAGCCGGCGGCCTTCACGCTCTTCAGGGTATCGTCGAACGGCCATCTCGACCAGGGCCGGTTGAAGCACCCGACCGTCCAGAGCGGTTTGGCTGGCGCGACGGCCGACCACACCGGCGACTGCGCGGCCGCCACGGCGCCCGCAATGAGCAACGCGCTGTCACTGAAAAACTCGCGACGATTCCGTTTCATGACCACTCCTCCGCTCAATCGGCCGCGCCACCGTGCGCCGAACGGCACTGAGTCTACCTCAAACAGGGGACCGGACCGCTCCCCACGCCCGGTCCACGAGGCTGTGCACAACGGAACAGACCGGCCGTTCCGTCCCCGGGTACGATGCTCTACGTGGCCACTCGTTCATCCCTGTGCAGCCGCCACGGGTTCACAGGATCTTAATCCAGAGGTCCATGGCCATCCTGCCAGCCGCCCGCACGCCCGCTGCCCCGTCCGGCTCACGTCCCGTGGGCACGGGCACGCCGAAACCGGCCCCGGCGCGCTGGCGGCCGCCATCCTGGTGGGTGCTGCTGGTCGTGCTCCTGGCGGTGAACTACGCGGTCACGCGGCTCTTCTTCACCCCGCCCGCTGCGGTAACCGTGTCCTACACGTTCTTCAAGGCCCAGGTCGATGCCGGCAACGTGTCCAGCGTCAGCAGCATCGGCGACACGATCCAGGGCAAGTTCAAGCAACCGGTCACCTATCCCGCGCCCCGCTCGGTCGAGCCCGCATCAGGCCGGCCGACCGCGCCTCCGGAGACCCTGCCGGCGCCAGCCACGCTGACGCAATTCAAGACGCAGCGGCCGGCCTTCGCCGATCAGGGCCTCGAGAAACGCCTGGACGACCAGGGTGTGTCCATCGAAGCCGCCCCCGAGAGCGTGTCATCGGCGTTCACGCTGCTGGTCAGCTTCGGCCCCACGCTCCTCCTGGTAGCCGCATTCGTCTGGATCAGCCGCCGGACGGCGGCCGCGGCCGGCGGCGGGCTGTTCGGTCTGGGCCGCAGCCGCGCCAAGCGTTACAACGAGACGCAACCCACCGTCACGTTCGATGACGTCGCCGGCATCGACGAAGCCGAGAACGAACTGATCGAGATCGTCGATTTCCTGAAGGACCCGGGGAAGTACCAGCGCCTCGGCGGCACGGTGCCGAAAGGCGTGCTGCTGATCGGCGCGCCGGGCACCGGAAAAACCCTGCTGGCCCGCGCGATCGCCGGGCAGGCGGGCGTCCCGTTCTTCAGCCTCAGCGCGTCGGAGTTCATCGAGATGATCGTGGGCGTGGGCGCATCCCGGGTCCGCGATCTCTTCAAGCTGGCTCGCGAAGCCGCCCCCGCCATCGTCTTCATCGATGAACTGGACGCGATTGGCCGCACGCGCGGCTCCGGCGCACCCCTCGGCGGGCACGACGAACGCGAACAGACGCTCAACCAGCTCCTCACGGAGATGGACGGCTTCGACTCGCGCGAGGGGGTCATCGTCCTGGCGGCCACCAACCGCGCCGACGTGCTCGACCAGGCCCTGTTGCGGCCGGGCCGCTTCGACCGCCGCGTGGTCGTCCAGCGCCCGGATCGCGCCGGCCGCGCCGCCATTCTGAAGGTGCACACCAAGAACGTCCCGCTGGGACCCGACGTGTCGCTCGACCGCCTGGCCGCCGAAACACCAGGACTGGTTGGCGCGGAGCTGCGCAACCTGGTGAACGAGGCGGCGCTCCTGGCGGCTCGCAAAGACGTGGACGTGGTGGGCGCCGACGACTTCTCGGAGGCGCTGCAGAAGATCACGCTCGGCCCGGCGCGCAACATCCTGCTGAATCCCGCCGACCGGGAACGCACGGCCTACCACGAGGCGGGACACGCGCTGCTCGCGCTGCTGATCCCCGGCAGCGACCCGGTGCACCGGGTCTCCATCGTGCCGCGCGGCATGGCGCTGGGGGCCACCTACCAGCTCCCGGTGGACGACCGGACCAGCTATGCCGAAGATTACCTTCAGGCACGGATCACCGTCGCGCTGGGGGGCCGCGCCGCCGAGAAGCTCATCTACGGCATGACCACGACCGGCGCCGAGAACGACCTGCGGCAGGTCACGGAGATCGCCCGGCACATGGTGCTCCGCTGGGGCATGAGCAACCTCGGTCCCATCAGCTTTGTTGCGCCGGAAGACGAAGGACTGCCGCCCGCGTTCCAGCACCAGCCCTACAGCGACGCGACGTCGCAGCTCATCGACGCTGAGGTCCGGCGCATCGTCGAAGAAAGCCACCAGGAGGCCGATCGGATGCTGGCAGTGCACCGCGACAAGCTCGAAGCGCTCGCCCGGGCGTTGCTGAACGCCGAGTCGCTCACGGCGCAGGAGATCCATGCCGCGACCGGTATCCCACAGGAACCGCAGGCTCAACCGGTTGCGGACCTCCACGGCGATCCCCCGCCGGCCGCCGCCACGCCGGACCCTGCCGGGTGAGGCGGGGGGCCGGTCAGCGTGAAGCCGAACCGAGGGAGGTTACCACCAGATCCTCCGGTTTGAGCGCGTCGTCCAGGATCTCCGTATACACTCCGTCACTGATGCCGAGGCGCACCGACACCTTCTCGATCTCCGTGCCGGCCAGGCGCCACACGGTGGCCATCTGCGTCGGCGCGCCGACGCGCGGGACCGGGCCCGCCTCCCCACTGATGCCCAGGGCTGCGAGCTGGGCCGCGGTAGGCCTGAATCGCAGTCGTGTGAGAGACGTTGAGGCGCGCATGATTGAGGCTGGCGCGCGCCTGCGCCACCTGGGCGACGGCCGACTTGACCTGCGCCTCGGCGGTTCGCACGTCCATCGTCGCCGTCTCGCGAGCCGCGGCAGAGATCAACTGCTTGTCCGACAGGAAGGTGGCCCGGCTCTCCTGGGCACGGGCATCGTCCACCGCCACGCGCGTCCGCTCGGCATCGGCCTGGGCCTTCACCAGTCCGGCACTCGCCTGCACGACCTGCGTCTGCAGCAACGACGGATCGAGCTTCGCCAGCACCTGTCCGGCGCGGACGATGTCGTTGAAGTCGGCGAAGAGCGCCTGCACCGTGCCGGACACCTGCGTGCCGACCTGCACCGTGGTGAGGGCCTCCACCGTGCCAGAGGCGGCCACCGTCTGCATGATGTCGCCGCGCGTGACCGCCGCCGTGCTGACAACAGGCGAAGCGGCGTCGATGGTCATGTAGCTGTAGACCATGACGCCGACCGCCGCCAGCACCGCCAGCGGCAGGACGATCCGGACGCCGAGTTGTGTGCGCGACATGGTGGTTCTCCTCCCCGGCGAGGTTGCCGGGGCCGTCGATGGAAGGCGGCTTATCCACACCATACCGGGCCAGGGCGGCCCGGGCTGTTCACTACCGCACAGACCCGGGGCGCCGCGCGCGGTTTGGCGGTATGATCCCCGTCATACACATCCCAGACCGGTTCGGGCACGATCAGGCGGTTGTCACGCCCCCGCCGTGGCGCATCCCCCCACGCGCCTGCACACGCCCCTTCGCTTCCACCTGTGTCTTCGCTGGAAGGAGAGTCCCGGTATGGTTGATTCGACGACCGTCCTGTGGGGCCAGACGCTGGCCTACACGCTCTACGTCCTCGCCATCATGGCGGTGATGGGATGGTTCGCCCTGCGGGTCACGCAGGACGGCACGAGCAAGAGCATCAGGCCGGCGTACTTCTACGCCTTCGTCACGCTGCTCGTCGTCCTGGGCGTCTCGCTGCACTTCATCACCTACTACACGATTCCCTGGAAGCCGATGGACATGAACCGGGCCACGATCACGCCCGACAAGGTGTTCAACATCGGCGTGGCCGCCCACACCTTCCAGCTCCCTGCCGAGACGCTGCAGATCGCCTGCAACGACAAGGTGCTCTTCAACGTCACGTCGAGCGACCTGACGTACGGATTCGGTCTGTTCCGCACCGACCACAGCATGCTGTTCCAGATGCAGGTCGTGCCCGGGCACACGAACGACATCCTGTGGCAGTTCGACAAGCCGGGCATCTACACCATCCGATCCACGGAGTATTCGGGTCCCAAGGGCGTGGACATGGTGTTGAAGGACGTCGTGGTCGTGTCGTGCGAGAAGAGCTAGTCACCTGAACGGCAGTCAACCGCTTCCAGCGAGATCATCCATGAGCTTCATCCAGACCCTCGTCCATGGCGAGCAGGAGTCCTTCAAGCCGGCCACGCTGACGCCGATGCAGAAGATGATCCTCCGCTTCGTCGTCGTCGGCCTCGTCTACTATGCCTTCGCCGTCATCGAAGGCATGATCATGCGGCTGTACCAGGTGACGCCGATTCCCGCAGTCCCGGCCCAGCAGTACTTCGGCATCCTGACCGCCCATCCGCTGGTGGGCATCTTCGGCTCAACGTACTCGACGGTGTTCGGCGCGTTCCTCTTCCTCGTGCCGTTCCTGATGAAGAAGCCGCTGTGGAGCATCCCCCTCGCCAACTGGACGTGCGGGCTCCTGGCGGTCGGCACGTTCACGTTCTGGTTTGCGGGATTCCTGACCGAGTACGCCCCGCTCTACACCCTGTACTGGCCGCTGCCCGCCGACTTCACGCAGTTCAGCGTGTGGGGCGGGACGTTCTTCATCACGGGCATCGCCCTCGTGATGGTGGGCACGGTATTCTTCGTGATCAACATCTTCAAGACCATCTCCTACACGCCGAAGGGCTGGCCCCCCCAGCCGGCGGGAGCACTGCTGGCGTCCGCCCTCGGCATCAGCGGTCTGCAGGCGTTCTTCTCGCGGCGCAAGCGGGAACACCTCGTGTCGCTCCCGATCGCCGCGATCGCGCGGGGCACGGTCGATACGGCGCTGAACGCGGGCATCATCCTCTTCACCGGCGTGCTCATCCTCGTCTACATGGTCGCTGCCCTGCTCGGGTACGACCTGAAGCACAGCGCGGTGGACGCCCTGCTCTACAAGAACCTGTTCTGGTGGGGTCTCGACCTCATCGCCGACGGCCTCGTCCTGATCTTCGTCGCCGGGACCTGGTACCTCCTGGCCACGCTTATCACGGGCAAGAAGCTCTACATGGAGAACATCGCGCGGGCGGCGCTCTTCGTGGAGATGGTGGTGTCCTGGACGGTGTGGTCCCACCACCTCATGTCCGACCAGGCCCAACCCGGCATGCTGAAGACGGTATCCGGTGAGATGGTCACGGCATTCGAGCTGATCACGCAGGGCCTCGCGTTCTTCATCACGCTCGTGACCCTGTGGAGCGCGCGGCCGCTGAAGATGACCCATCCGCTCAAGTTCCTCCTGGGCGGCCTGCTCGGCTTCGCGCTGGCCGTGCCCGCCGGCATCATGCAGGCCGACCTGGGCCTGAACCGGATCCTCCACAACACCCAGTGGATCGTCGGGCCGCACGTGCACGTGGCCATCCTGGTCGGCCTGACGATGACGTTGTATGCGGCGATCTACCTGCTCTTCCCGATCGTCACCAACGGGGCGAAACTCTACAGCGAGAAACTGGCGGTCTTCCACTTCTGGGCGCACCTGCTCGGCGGCATCGGGATGGGCGCGTTCATGGGGATGGCGGGCCTGAATGGCATGTTGCGGCGGACCATCTACGTCAATGGGGAGTTCAGCGGATTCATGATCCTCGCGGCCCTCTCCGGCACGCTGCTGCTGCTCGCGTTCCTGGCGTTCTTCTACAACATCGTCATGAGTCTTGGTGTGAAGGGCGTGCTCGAGATCTTCACGCCGGCGAAACTCGACACGACGGACGCCGTTCCGGCGGCGTAGGACCACTCAGGCTTCGGGCTTCGGGCTCCGGGCTTCGGGCTCCAGGCTACAGGCGGCGTCGACACGGCCTGGCGCCTGGAGCCTGGAGCCTGTGGCCTGTGGCCTGTAGCCTGTGCCGGGTTAGACTGTCACGGTGGCCACGACACACACACGACACCGACGCCATCTCCACCGCATAGATCGACGAGCTTTCCTGGGCCTCACCGCCGGGGCATTCACCACGGCGGTGTGCCCGGCACAGCAGCCGGCCGCCACGGCTCCCCAACCCGCTGCGCCGCCGGCCACCGCACCGGGCGCGTTCCGCGTCATGACCTACAACATCCACCATGGCGAAGGCGTGGACGGACGCCTGGACCTGGACCGGATCGCCGCCGTCATCCGCGAGCACGATGCCGCGCTGGTGGCGCTGCAGGAGGTCGACAAGGGTGTGGAGCGCACGGCACGCCGCGACCTACCGGCGGAACTGTCCGCGCTCACCGGCATGGCGTGCCTGTTCCAGAACAACTACGCGTTCCAGGGCGGGGAGTACGGAAACGCCATCCTCACACGTTTTCCGGTGAGACGCTGGACGAACACGCACCTGCGGATGCTGCGCCCGGGCGAACAACGTGGCGTGCTCCAGGCCGTGGTGGACGTACGCGGCCGGGACCTGCTGTTGCTGGCCACCCACATCGACTACCGCCCCGACGACAGCGAACGGATCGAGAACGTTGCCCAGTTCAAGGAGATCCTCGCGCAGTACGGCACCCTGCCCGCGGTGTTCGGCGGCGACTTCAACGACACGCCGGGCAGCCGTACGTATCACGGCATGGCTGCGGTGTTCGACGACACGTGGGCGAAGGCTGGCGAGGGAGACGGATTCACCATCCCCAGCCGCGGTCCCAACAAGCGGATCGACTACCTGTGGGTGCGACAGGGAGCTCCGCTGCGGCCGGCACGGGCGTGGGTGCCTCGCACGGAGGCCTCCGACCACCTGCCGGTCGTCGCGGAATTCACCTGGGTGTGACGCGGGACCGGTCGGGCCCGTCTACTTGCGTGGCGCGGCTTCCCAGCTGATGTTGCCCTCGAGGTCCTTCATCGAGACGGTCACGGTCGCCTGATTCTGGCCGTCCGTCGCGGTGCACTCGAAAGTCTTGCCCGGCTCTGCCGAACGATACTTCCCGCCGCACCTGACTGTCGCGTCGATCCCCGCCCGTTCTTTGAGACCGTTCTTGACACTCGCTTCGACCGCTGCCAGGTTAATCAGCCCCTCGGTCCTGGCGACCTTCCAGTTGATGTTGCCCTCGCCGTCCTTCTGCGTCACCTGAATGGTGAGCTTCGCGCCTCCGTCAATGTCCGCCAGGCATTCAAAGGCGTCGGCCGCCTTCATCTCGCGGCTCTCAGGGCAGGTCACCCCGGCCACGGCCACGCCGAGCTGCTGCGTCAGGCCCTCGCTGATCGCCGCCTCCGCCTTCGGCATGTCCAGCGTCTGCGTGCAACCGGCGATCAGTACCGCCGTTCCCATCACCGCCACGAATGTCAGCGTTCGCATGATGTCTCTCCTCCGTTGACGAACTCCGGCATGCCCAAGTCGCGCGCCGTGCGCTGCAGGGCGAGCGATGCCGGGTGGGCCGCGACGGCCGCCTGCAAGACGGTGCGGGCCCCCGCACGGTCACCGGTACGATCGAGGCAGCGGGCGCGGATCCCAGCCAGCGTATCCCGATGGAGTGCGATCGGGGCGTTCGCCTCGAGGAACGCCACAAACGCCAGTGCCTTGCCGGCATCGGACCGCTCGTAGTCACGCAGCCGGCGGAAGACCATGGCTTCCCGGACGAACTGCTCGAGGCGGGGCAACGCGGTCCTGATCCGGGTGTCGTAGGTATGGTCGGCACGTACCCGGGCGCGCCCGGCTTCGGCGATCCGCTGGCGCGCGGCTTCATCGTTCAAGAAGCCGATGGACTGACGCCGGAGGTCCTCCGGCGACCGGTACACCCCCAGGTGCTTCCCTTCCACAAAGAGCGCATGCACATCCGCGCGGTCGTCGGTCAACAGCAGGCAGCCCGATGCCATCGCCTCGAACACGCGCATGTTGAGGCTCGACGGCCCATGGGGCCGGGTCACGTTCACGGCAAGGCGGGCCCGTCCGTAGATCGCCGCCATGTCGCGCCGTTCGAAGACGGCAGGGTGCCAGGCATCCAGGAGCGCCGGCTCGGATAACCAGCCCTCGCGGTCGTAGCCGTACACGTGCAGGCCCAGGTCCGCAATCCCGCGCAACGTCGACACCCGTTCGGGCGACGGCCCGCCGGCGAAGACGATCGGCAGGTCACGGCCCGACCCGTCGGCGGGCAGAGCGGCGCCGAAGATGTCAGGGTTGACGGCCATCGGAAAGTGTTCGACGTGCTCGATGCCATACGACCGCGTCACCGCCACCGCGTTGTGGTCCCAGCAGAAGACCAGGCTGTCCGGACCCTGGAGGGTTTCGATGATGGGCCGCGTCTCGGCGTCGATCGGCCGGTCGAACGGAAAGCCGAAATCGAAGAAGAAGTAGACGGCCGGCCGATCCACCAGCGACGACACGGACCTCCGATCGGCGGGATCGAGCACGGCAAACGCCGGCGCGAGATACTCCAGACCGTAGCTGAAGACGACGCGGGGATCGCAGGCCCGCAACTCATCAACGAGTTCCGCAAGACCGGCGGCCCGCTCGGCCTCGGGCCTGCCGGACAACGTCAGCAGGCGCCCTTCGAGATCCATCCACGCCGTGCCCCAGCCCGCTCCCCGCGCGGCACTCATCAGATCGAGCGCGACGTACCGGGCAAACGACCGCTGGAGGATAAACGACAGGGCTCTCACAGGATCCCGTTCAGACTCGGTAGTAGTGCTCCCACCCCGGTCGCGGCGGCGGGCCGGTCAGCAGATCGTTCGCCGTGGCATTTCCGGAAAACTCGCGGCGCGCGGAGTCGAAGGCCAGGGACCCGCCCAGTTGCTGCGCGATGATGCCCAGCAGGAACACCTGCGTGAGCGGCCCGGACACGGAGAACGGCGAGCGCGGCTCCTCCAGCCCCTGGCAGGCACGGATGAAGTTGGTCACGTGGTCCGAAAACCCGGCCTTCACGGGGGGCAAGGTCGGTGCCAGCTCACGCATCCGCGTCTCCGGGATGATGCGGAGCGTGTCTCCGTGGGTGCCGCCCTTGAAAACCAGGTCCTTGCTGAAGATGAACTTGCCGTTCCGCTCGGTCAGCACGGCGTCCGGGCCCAGTTCCGCTGGCAGCGGAGGCCGGTTCCGCACGCCGTCGTACCAGAACACCTCAACCGGCGGTTTGCCCGGCCGCGCCGCGAAATCGAATCGCACCGTCGACGCCTGCGGGAAGATGAACGGGCTGGGCCCGTCGCGGTGGACCGCCTCAACGCGCTGCGGCAGGCCCAGATCCAGGAACCGGTGTGCCGTGTCCAGGATGTGTGCCCCCCAGTCGCCGAACGCGCCGGTGCCGTACGCGAACCAGCCCCGCCACGTCTGCGGGTGCAGCCGCGTACTGAACGGGTGCACGGGACGTGCCGCGTGCCAGCCGTCCCAGTCAAGCCCGGGCGGAAGGGGTTCGCCGGCCGGGAATCCGTCGACCTGCCATCCATGCCAGCGGCGTTCGGAGTTCATGAACGCCACGATCTTCGTGACGTCCTTGATGATGCCCGCATCGGTCCAGGCCTTGAACTGAACGAAGTTGTTGCCCGAGTGGCCCTGGTTGCCCATCTGCGTGACCACGCCCGTCCTGGCGGCCATGGCCATGAGCACGTCGACCTCGCGGAACGTCTGCGCCAGCGGCTTCTCCACGTAGACGTGCTTGCCATGCGCCATCGCGGCCATGGCCAACGGAAAGTGCGAGTGGTCAGGTGTCGCGATGACGACTGCGTCGATGGCGGGCGCAGCACGGTCGAAGAGCGCCCGGAAGTCGCGCACGCAGGGCACGGCGGGATAGAGCCGGCGCGACTCGGCGGCGTGGGCGCCGTCGGCGTCCACGTCGCAGAACGCGGTCACCGTGATCAGGCCTGTGGCGGCAAAGGTCTTGAGCATGTCGTTGCCGCGGTTGCCGATCCCGATGAAGGCCACGTTCAGCGGCCGGTCGGGCGGCACGGCGGCAGACGGCCGCAGCCATTCCTGCGCCCCGGCAGGCAGGATCGTCAGGGCCGCGCCCGCACTCATGGACGCGCGCAGGAAGTCGCGACGGCTCGTATTCACTGTAAGGATCTCACCTTGATGCTGCGGAAGCAGACGGCGTTGCCGTGGTCCTGCAGGAGCAGGCGGCCAGACGGCGCCGCGCCGAATCCGGCCATGCCGGCGTACTTGCTTCGCGCCACGAGCGCGTTGAATAGCGGCGATCCGCGATCGTAGTCGACGACTCGGATGCCGTTCAGCCAATGCGAGACGCGATTGCGTGGCGTGACCACAATACGCGCGTGCTGCCAGTCACCGACTTTCGGCACCACGGCCAGCCCCCCCGGCATTGGGCCGCGGGGAATGAGGTCGTAGAGCGATCCCAGGGTCCGGTTGCCAGCCGCCCCCAGTTTCGCATCAGGATGGACGTCGTCATCGAGCAACTGGTACTCGAGCCCGATCGCCGATCCGCCTTTCGGGTCGATCTGCTCGGTCACGAAATACTTGATGCCGCTGTTGGCGCCCGGCGTCAGTTTCGCTTCGAGCTGGAACTCGAAGGCGGCGAACTCGTCCAGCGTGACGATGTCGCCGCCGTTCTGCGATTCGGCGCCGCTGGCGGGCAGCACGCACAACTGCCCGTTCTCGACCGTCCAGCCCTTCCCCGGAAACGCCGTCTGGTGCGCGCCGCGCCACCCCTGGGTGGACCGGCCGTCGAACAGGAGGCGCCATCCCTGGGCCCGCTCCGCGTCGCTCAACGCGTTCGGCATCATGTTGCGGATGTACAGATCGTCGAGCGGTGCGGGCACAAGGCCGGCTGTCTGCACACGGATGTTGCGCCATGAGGTGCGTCGTCCGGCATCGTCGGCGCGGCCGATCGAGTGCACCTGCAGCGCGAAGAACCCCCTCGGCGTCATGGCGTCGATGACGTGCGCGACGGGAATGCCGTTCACCCACGTCCGGATCGACGGGCCGATCGCCTCGATACGGATCAGGTTCCAGCGGCCGTACTGGTACGCCGACTGCCCACGGGGATTGAGATCCCCCGGATACAGCCAGCCGCGGCGGGCTTCGTCGTAGATGCCGCCCGTCCACGCCCGCGCCGACGGGTCGATCTCGAACTGGTAACCGTGCACCCGGCCGTCCTGGTAGTCCTTGCGGCTTTCGGACCGGAACTGGATTCCCCCGTTGGCCGGCCCGCCCTCCTGCAGGACTTCGCATTCGAAGATGAAGTCCTCGAACGTCTGCGTCGTGGCCAGGAAACTGTTCGGCGAGCCCTGGACCGTGGTGCCCACGATGGCGCCGTCGACAACCGTGTACGGAGCGCCGCCGTTGGCCTGCGTCCAGCCGGTCAGATCCTTGCCATTGAACAGCAGGTGCCAGCCGGCCTTGGCTGGCGGCGGCGCGGCCCCCTGGGCCGCCAGATCGATGGCGCCCGACGGAATCAGGGAGATGAAGATGGCAAGCGCCGCAACCAGCAGTACGTGGCGAACGCGCAACACGGTGACCTCCTTCGACCGCCGGCAGCATTGGCGCCGCGGCCTCCGCGCCATTATGCCCCAAGGCCTGGCAGACCAGAGTATTCTTGGGGGGCAATCAGGCACTGGGCTCCGCCCGTCGTTCCGGGTGCCGGTTGGAACGATTGACGGTATCGCGAGGGGGGCGTACAGTGCGCAGACGGCCGCGTCCGCGCGGCAGGCAGAACCCATGAGTCATTCCAAGAACGATGGCGCACACGCCCTGACACGGCCGGGCGATCTCGAGCTGATTCTGAAGATCGGCCTGCAGATCAACTCGGAGCACGATCTCGACGGACTCCTGTCGCTGGCCGTCGCCGGCATCAAGGAGTCGCTGGGCTACTCCTATTGTGCGGTGCTGCTCCGGGAGGGCACGGATCTGGTCATCCGTGCGGTCACGCATTACCCGGATGCCATCATCGGCCAGCGTGTTGCCCTCGGGCAGGGCATCACGGGCCGGTGCGCCGCCACGAAGACCGAGGCGTTGATTCCCGAGTTGCGGGACTGCCCGTATTACGTGCATTTCGGCGCCGGGGAATTCCGTTCCGAACTGGACGTGCCCATCATCTTCCGCGACAAGGTCCTGGGAGTCCTCAACACACAGAGCATCGAACCCGACGCATTCGGCCCGAGGGACGTCCAGACGCTTCGTATCCTCGCCAGCCAGCTGGGCATCGCCCTGCACAACGCGCACATTCGCACCCAGCTCGAGCTGGTGCAGGTGATCGGGATTCAGCTGGCGGCGATCGTCCGCACCGGCGACCTGTTCCCGTGGATCGTCAACCAGATCCGTGATCGCCTCCGTCACAACACGTGCGCCATCCTGCGCCTGGAGGGATCCGATCTGGTGCTCGAGGCGTCCACGGGCGACTACGCGCGCGATCTCGTGGGCATGCGGATTCCCGTCGGCCAGGGCATCACGGGCCGCTGCGCCGCCGAGCGGCGCGTCATCAACGTCGGCGACATCCGGGCGGACCCGGACTACATCTCGGCGGGCATCGCCGGCGCGCGCTCCGAGATCGCGTCGCCCATCCTCTTCGAAGGGGAACTCTCCGGCGTGCTGACGATCGAGAGCGACATCGAGGACGCGTTCGACGATGATGACGCGCGCCTGCTGTCGACACTCAGCGCCCAGGTGGCCGTCGGCCTGCACCAGGCCCGCATGTTCGCCGACGCGGAGCGCATGGCCGTCACGGACGCGCTGACGGGTCTGTACAACTACCGCTACTTCTACGAGCGGCTGCGCAGCGAGATGGCACGATCGACCCGGTACGGCCACCCGCTGTCACTCGTCATGATCGATCTTGACGAGTTCAAGAACGTCAACGACCGGTTCGGCCACCTGAAGGGCGATGAGGTCCTGCGCGAAGTGGCAGGCGCCGTCAGCCGCAATACACGACGCTACGACGAGCCCGTGACCGTGAAAATCACGACGGACATCGACATCGCCTCCCGCTACGGCGGCGAGGAGTTCATCATCATCATGCCCGACACGGGGCCTTCGGGTGCCGCCGTGGCCGCCGAGCGTATCCGGGCCACGATCGAAAGCGAAGTCGGCCGGGCCACGGGCCTCATGACGCCCGACGGCCAGCCCCTGCGGATCACCGGGAGTTTCGGCGTGGCCGCGTTCGAAAAGGGCCAGGACCCCGAAGCCCTGATCAAGCGGGCCGACGATGCGGTGTACCGGGCCAAAGCCTTGGGCAAGAACCGGGTCGTCCTCTGGGAGCCGTGACTTGACACACCAGCGATCTGCATCCGTGCCGAGGCTCACGACCTGGGCCGCTGCGGCCGCCCTCGCGGCCTTCCTGCCCTGGACGCCGACCGCGATCGCCGCCCAGGGCGGCACGCCCGTCCCAGGACTGCAGCAGCGCATCGAGGCCCTGATCCGTGCGAGCGGAGCCGAAGTGGCCGTCGCGTTCGGCACGGTGGACGGCCGCGATGCACTGATGCTGAACGGGGACGTGGTGTTCCACGCGGCCAGTACCATGAAGGTCCCGGTGATGGTCGAGCTGTTCCGGCAGGCAGAGGCGGGCCGGCTCGCGCTCGACGATCGCATCACCGTGGCCAACGAGTTCAAGAGCGTCGTGGACGGCTCGCCGTATTCCCTTGAGATTGGCGACGACGCCGACGCCGACATCTACAAGGCCATCGGGACCGAACGCAGCTACCGCGAACTCTGCGAAGCGATGATCACGATCAGCAGCAACCTCGCGACCAATGTCCTCATCGATCGCCTGGGCGCGGCACGGGTCATGGACACCATGCGGGCGTACGGCGCCGGGGACATGGTGGTCCGCCGTGGGGTGGAGGACAGCAAGGCGTTCGCGCAGGGGCTGAACAACACGACGACCGCGCGCGGGTTCTCCACGATCCTGATGGCGATCGCGCGCGGGGGCGCGGTGTCTTCCTCGGCCAGCGCCGAGATGGTGCGCATCCTGGCCCGCCAGAAGTTCCGCAACGGCATTCCGGCCGGCGTGCCGCCCGGGACGACCGTGGCCCACAAAACGGGGACGATCACCCGGATCCACCACGACGGGGGCATCGTCATGGCCCCGCGGCCGTACGTGCTGGTGGTCCTGACGCGCGGGTTTGCGGACGAGAAGGCCAGCGACGCCGTGGTGGCGGCCATCTCGCGCGCGGTCTGGGAGGACGTCGCGGGCCGGACGCCGGCCGGCCGCTGACGCCGGCGTCGCGGCGGGACCCGCCGTCAGGCGGGGGCGCCGGTGATGATCTCGCGCACGGTCAGGCCTGCCCCGTCCACGCGTACGTGCAGGAACCCGATCGGGGCGTTTCCGAAGTTCCAGCAGCACGAGCGGACCTGCCAGATACGCGCGTCACCGAGCAGGTACTGCTCCGTCGGCTGGTGCAGGTGGCCGAAGAACACCGCGGATGGCGGCCTGGCCTTCAGCAGCCCATTGAACCAGCGCGAATCGTTGCGCCCGAGGTGCATCTCACGGTCCTGTCCGTCCCGTGCCGTCGGGATGTGGGTGAAGAGCACCTTGAGCGACTCGGGGCCTGCCAGTTCCTGCTCCAGCCATTCGCACTGCCCCCGCGGCTGAATGTTCTCGGACGCGAACGTGCCGATGTGTTCGCCGCCGAGACCGGCGGTGCAGGCGCTCACGAACCGCACACCCTTGTGCACGAAGCTGTAATAGTCGACCGGTGTCCCGGCTCGCGTGAAGTCGCCGGGAAACGCCGCCCGCAAAGCCTTCCGCTCGTCGGGGGACGACTCCCAGTTGCCGGGCGTCACGTGCATCGGCAGCGTGATGCGCGGGAGCAGAGGCAGGAAGCCCTTGAGGTGCAGGTCGCCGGCCACGAGCAGGAAATCAGGCCGGTCGGCCTCGGGGAACTCCGCCATCCGTCCGAGACAGCGCATGAACCGATCCGCGCCGGTGCCAAGCGCCTCCATCCCCTTCCCGGGGCCGTCGTTGCAGTGCGGGTCGGCAGCCACGCAGAAGCAGAACCCATCGGTGGCGGCGGCCGGCACCACCGGCCCGAGGGCCGCCGCGAGCGCCGCGCCGCCAACCCGTGTCAGAAAGTCACGTCGTTCCATGCTTCCGCCTCATCGGACGACTTCTCCGAAACGGGGGCGCCTTCGGGGATTGCGGGCGATCAGGCCGGGCGCTTCTTGGCCGTCCAGGCTCCGCTGCCCATCCCGCCAAAGTCGTACACCCCGTTCATCGTGTCGCCTTCGACCTTGGCGCCGAACGCCACGGTCATCTGCTGCCCCTGCATGTCGATGGTGACCGCGTATTTCACGTCGGCTCCGACGACGGTCCCTTCCAGAGCAATCTCTCCCATCGGGCTGGCCTGCGTCCCTGTCAGCTTCTCGCCTTCCTGTTTGAGCGTGAGCACGATGTTCATCTGCCCCTGCGGGGTCTCGATGAGCATGTCCCACACGCCTGTGACGTCGGTCGTTTCGGCCTTGACCTCGGGCTTGGGGGGATCCTGCGCGAAGGCGGCGGCAGGCACGAGCAGGGCACAGAGGCAGACAAGCAGCAGCATCTTCTTCATGGAATCCTCTCCGCTCAATCAACGGTCGTTCGTCACAACGCCTCCGCGGCTGGCGCAGCCGGGCGTCCGATTATAGCGAGCCCGCGAGGAGAATGGTGCAAGGCGGCCAAAGAAAAGCGGCGCGCCGGCCCTGTGGCCTGGCGCGCCGCAGAAATCCCGTCAGGGACCTCGTCTACGTCTCGAGGAACGGATACCGGTAGTCGCGCGCCGGCACAAACGTCTCCTTCACGGTACGCGGACTGATCCAGCGCAGCAGGTTGAGCGGACCGCCGGCCTTGTCGTTCGTGCCCGATCCCCGGGCGCCGCCGAACGGCTGCAGACCAACGCTGGCGCCCGTCGGCTTGTCGTTCAGATAGAAGTTCCCCGCCGCGTAGCGCAGTGTCCGGCACGCTTCGATGAAGGCGTACCGATCCTGCGAGAACACGCAGCCGGTCAGCGCATAGGGCGACGTGGTATCGCACAGCCCCAGCGTCGCGGTCCAGTCCGCGTCTTCGTACACGTAGATCGTCAGCACGGGTCCGAAGATCTCCTCTTCCATGGTGACGAAGTGGGGATTCGTGGTGAGGACGATGGTCGGCTGGATGTAGAACCCGTGGCTCTTGTCGCCGGTGCCGCCGGCAATGATCTCGGCATCGGGCGCGGCGTTGGCCTTCGCGATGTAGCCCATGATGTTGTCGAACGACGCTTCGTCGATCACGGGGTTCACGAAGTTGGTGAGGTCGCGGACATCGCCCACCTTGATGGTCCCGAGCATGTCGAGGGCCGCGCTCTTGACGGCCGGCCACAGCGAACGCGGAATGTAGGCCCGGCTCGCCGCCGAACACTTCTGGCCCTGGTACTCGAACCCGCCGCGGACGAGGGCGGTGGCCACCTCAACCGGGTCGGCCGAGGGGTGCGCGAAGACGAACCCTTTCCCGCCGGTTTCCCCGACGATACGCGGGTAGGTCTTGTAGTGTTCGAGATTGGCGGCCACCGTCCGCCAAAGCTGGTTGAACGTGCCGTTCGACCCGGTGAAGTGCACGCCGGCGAAGTTGCGGTTCGACATGGCCACGCGCCCGATCATCGACCCGCTGCCCGGCACGAAGTTGACGACGCCGCCGGGAAGCCCGGCTTCGCGATAGATGTCCATGAGGACGTAGGACGACAGGACGGCCGTCGACGCGGGTTTCCACACCGTCGCATTGCCCATCAGCGCCACGGACATGTTCAGGTTCGACCCGATCGCCGTGAAGTTGAACGGGCTCACGGCCAGCACGAACCCTTCGAGGGGACGATACTCGAGACGGTTCAGCTGGTCGCGCGCCGAACGCGGCTGGTCGGCGTAGATCTGCCCCGCGAAGTACGCGTTGAACCGCAGGAAGTCGATCACTTCGCAGGCGGCGTCGATCTCGGCCTGGTACACGTTCTTGCCCTGGCCGAGCATGGTCGAGGCGAGAATCCGATCGCGGTACTTCTTGGAGATGAGTTCGGCGATGCGCAGATTGATCGAGGCCCGCTCAACCCACGACAGGCTTTCCCACTGGGACTTGGCTTCGAGCGCGGCCGCGATGGCCTGTTCGACGTGCGCCTCGGTCGCCTGGTGATAGCGGGCCAGGACCGTCCCGTCGTTGGGGTTCAGGGCGTTGGCGATCCTGCCGGTGCGGACTTCTTTGCCCCCGATGATCAGCGGCAGTTCGGGGGGCTCGGCGGACATCGCCGCCAGTTCCTTCTGGACGGCGGCGCGCTCCGGGCTGCCGGGTCCGAACGTGTGGATGGGTTCGTTCGCCGGAGCCTCGATGGTGAAAATGCTGTTGTTCATGAACCTGCCTCTGCGCACGGGCGGCCGTGCGCGGTGTTGCGCACCCGCACCGCTCCCTCGCACGGCGAGGGCCACGGCCGGGTCAGTCGTATGGGTGTAATCTTCTGATTATAACGCAGGCGGGGATCGGCTATCGGCTTTCGACCTTCGACCTTCGGCGATCGGCGGCCTTCGACTTTCGACCTTCGGCTTTCGGCGGCCATCGGCTTTCGGCCTTCGGCGATCGGCGGCGTTCGGCTATCGACCTTCGGCCTTCGGCATTCGGCGGCTTTCGGCGATCGGCGTTCGGCGGCTATCGGCTTGCGATCTTCGGCGTTCGGCAGCCGATAGCCGATAGCCGATGGCCGATGGCCGATAACCGATAGCCGATAGCCGATAGCCGATCAGAACCGTGCGGTGAGGGTGAGGATGCCGTGAAGCCCCGGCGCGGGCACGGCCCGGACGTCGGGGCTGACGGGGTACGTCTCGTTCAGCAGGTTCCGCACGGTCAGGTTCACATCGAAGGCCTTCGTCAGGCTCAGACCGGCGATGGCGTCGAGCATGGTATACCGCGGCATCGGGATTTCGGTCGGCCCAGGCCTGTCGTCCCGGCCGTAGAAGCCACTGCGTACCTGGGCGAACCCCCGGGTGCCAATCGCCCGCCGGAGGGCGAGCGTCACGGTCACCGGCGGGATGTCGTCAAGGGCCGCCTGATCATCGAGCGCGAGGCCCCTGGTCACCGTGGCCGTGGATTCGAGGGTCACCTGGGCCGGCAGTGTGGCATGCAGTTCCGCTTCGAAGCCGCGAATCCTTGCGCGGCCGCGGTTCCGGAAGTAGAAGAAGTCCGTGGCCGTCGCGTACCGTTCGATCAGGTCATCAATCCGGTACTGGAACGCCGAGACCGCCGCCCGTATGCGGGGAGCCGTATATCGCAGCCCCAGGTCGAACTGGAAGCTGCGCTCCGGATCGAGATCGGGGTTCCCCGTGATGAACCCGCGCCCGGTTGGTCCCCTGTAGTAGCGGTCCGAGACGGTGGGATCGCGGAATCCGCTGCCCGCCTGCCCCGCGAGCGAGAGTCCCGCCCACGGGCCGACGCTGATCGACACGCTGCCGGACGCCGCGCCGTGCGAGGTCGAACGGTCTCCGAAATAGCCGCCGCTGTTGCGCGTGGACACCTGGTCGCCCCGCAGCCCCGCGCCCACCGTGACCTTGGATGCCAGCGCGGCCTCGATTGCCGCGTAGGCTCCGGCGTTCACCCGGCGCGCGTTGTCGATGGAGATGGTCACCGCGTCACTGGTGATGGCGCCGGACAGGTCGTACGCGCGGACGGTGTCGGTCGCGTGGACGCCCACGCGGCCGTTCAGGTCGAGACCGAACTCGAAACGCGCCCTGGACAGGAGTTTCTCGGCCGACCCCCTCACCTGGAAATCGTCCGCCTCGTAGTCTCCGCGCTCGAGGGATCGGCCGCGGCTGGCGGTGGCGAACCGATCCTGATCAGTCACCTGCCGGTAACGTCCGCCGAACGCGTTGAGGAGTATCCGCTCGAAGCCGCCGATCCGCCGGAGATCGTAGGTCGCCGTGACGCGGTGTGAGTCTTCGATGGGGTAGTAGAACCGGACGGTTCGCGAGTTATTCCGGGGACGGTCGACGTCACGAGCGAAGTCGCTCTGCCAGGACACATTCAGGAGGCCGCGACCCACTTCGTGTTCGACGCGGGTCAGGAATCCCTGGTCCGTCGCGCCGGAGTTGAAGACGGCCCCGTCCGGGCTGTCGTAGTCGTCGAAATCGCGGTAGTGGCCCTGGACCAGGAGACTGCCCTTCGCAAACCCCTTTGACGCTTCGGCGGCAATCCGCTGCTGGGGCACGCCGGCCCCGAAGGCCGTGACCACCCGGGCACCGAGCGGGGCCCCGGCGGCAATCCGGCGGGTCCGGGCGTAGATGACGCCGCCGAAGGCATCGGAGCCGTAGGCGACCGACCCCGGTCCGCGGGCCACTTCAACGCCGTCGAGGACGAACGGATCCAGGAAGGTCGCGCTCGGCCCCACCCGCCGGTCGCTGGTGACGCGCGTACCGTCGATCAGGATCAGCGTGCGGCCCCGCGCCAGCCCGCGAATGGCCGGAACAGCCGCGTGCCCTTCGGACACGCTGGACACGCCGGCCATGCCCTCGAGCGCCTGCGTGAGGTTGGCCGGCTGACGATTGAGGATCTCTTGCGCCGGCAGCAGCGCCGTCGCGCTGCCCAGCGTCGCTTCGATGTCCGGCGCCGCGCCCGCCGTGACGGTCACGGTCTCGTTGACGAGGGGCTCGATCCGGATCTCGAGCGGGCCTCTCGCCGGCAGGCTCTCAATCAGTACCGGTCGCGTGAACCGTTCGCCCGGCAGGATGACCAGGACCTCGAACGGCGGCGCGGGATCGGGTCTCAGGCTGAAACGTCCGTCACCGTCGGTGTACGCCGTGCCCGGCCGGCCGAGGACCGTGACCTCCGCGTTCACCACGGGCTTGCCGCTCCGCGCATCGATGACGCGGCCTTCCAGGGCGAGGGCCGGAGCCGCCACGGCAAGGGCCAGGAGGCACCACAACGCGATCAGGGCACGCGGCTGTCTGGACAGAGCGGACGTTCTCATTGTTTCAGTGTACGCAGGCGGGCGCACCTACTACCACCGGTCGTAGTTCGCGTATCGGCTACGGGAGGGTCTGCACCAGCCACTCGGCGGCCACATAGAGGGCGTGGCCGGCAGGCGTCGCCAGGGCCGCGACGCCTGCACAAACGGCGGCGGCCGCCGCCACGGACACGCCGGACAGTCGTGCGCGGCGACCGAGAGACACCGGTTCCGGGGCGCGCAGGACGCGGTGCACGCGGCGTTCGAGTCCGTCGCCTCGGTAGAAGCAGGCCGCGACGGGCCACATCGGCATCCGGCGGCCTGGGGCGGCCATCCGGGCCACCGTCACGAGCGCGCTCGCCAGGTCAACCGCGCGCGAACCCGCCAGCGTGGCGCGATCGTCGGCAGCGTCTTCCGCGGCTTCCTGCCAGGCCCCCTCCATCACAGCCCCGCGTCGGGTCCAGACGACTCCGTCAACGCCGCACTGCAGCCACAGTCTCTTCAGGTTGTCCCGGGCCGCCACGTGCGCGCGTTCGTGGGCGAGCATGACCGTCAACTCCTGCGGCGTGCAGCGTTCGACCACGCAACGCGCCACCACGAGCCGCGGGGTCCGAAGGCCGACGACTGCGACAACCGGAAAGTCGGTGTCGATCAGCCAGACGGGTACGCCGGAGTCGGGGTCCGCAAAGGCTGGAGGCCCCGCCGTCCAGGACCGCGCCAGACGCTCCGATGCGCGAACCGTCCGCACGACGCGCACCGCCCCCAGCGCCAGGGCGCCGATGCCGATCGCCGCAAGGGTGACCAACGTAACCCCGGTGCGTTCGCCGGCATTCGCGGGCTCGAAACGCAGGAACGCGAGCGCGGCCGCCAGGCTCCCCGGCACCGACACCGCAGGCGGCGCGACCCGCCAGGCAAACGTCAGGCCCGCTCTGGTGGCCGCACGCCGATGCTGGAGCATGCGGCGGACTGCCGGCCAGCACAGCCACACCAGCCAGGACGCTGCGGCGTTGATCAGCACGAAGGCCGTGCCGGCGACGAGCCACGTTCGCCAGAGCAGCGTCATACGACGCCCTCCGGGCTGCGGGGGAGCATGCGCCGTTCGCGCACGAGACGCTCCAGTTCGTCGAGCGCGTCGGCGTCCTGCTCGGTCACGGCGTCCACCAGCGTCGACAGCACCGGTCGCATCGCGGAACGGTTCCGCCCCAGCAGGCGTGCGAACGTGCGCCGCACCACTTCTTTCAGCAGGGCCTGGGGCGAATACCGCGGGCTGTATCGGAACGCTCGCCCGTCTTTGGCACGGGCCAGGACGCCCTTGCGGTAGAGGCGGTCCAGCGTGGTCATCAGCGTCGTATACGCCGTGGCCGGGAACTCCGCCTGCAGGTCACGCACGCTGACCGACGACGGCGCGCGCCACAGGGCCTCGAGCACCCGGTGCTCGAGGGGCCCGAGGACCTCTTCCAGTCGCGGGTCTGCCGCAGGCCTGATCGTCCGATCGGTCCCAGCGCGTCGTCGGTCGGCGCACAGCCGTTCCCGGTACATGTTTCGTGATTATAGCAAGACCACGATCGCGCGCGCGTCTGGCTGCGGGCAGCGCCCAGAGGCGGTCAGGGCGCCTGTACCACCTGCGGCAGGAACCGGCGCCAGAACGGCAGTTCGAGCGCGCGCCGGCTGGCCAGCCAGTCGGCTTCGTCGCTCCAGCCGGCCCCGCGCCAGAACCGTTCGAGCCGCAGTCGCCGGTCGGCGATGTCGACGCCGGTGGCCCAGTGGAGCTTGCGCAGGTCCTGAGGACAGAGGTGCAGGGGGCGCCGCTCGCTCTCGGCCAGCGTGGAGGATCCGTTCATGAGACAACGGTAGCGGACGCAGTGAGCCAGGCCCAGCATGTGACCGATCTCGTGTGCAGCCACCTTGCAGCACCGGCGCAGCATGGCGGCCTGTCGATTCTCTGGCCGGTCCTCGCAGTACGGGGGACCGAACCGCGCCACGCTGCACACCGCAACCCGGCGCGACACGGAGGCTTCGCCGAATACGAAGTCGATGACGGGTTGCGGGTAGAGGTCCTGCGTGGTGATGCCCAGCAGGCAGCCGGCTTCCGGGGGCTTGTGGTCCAGCAACTGCCGCAGCACGTCGACCGCGCACCACTGCGGCGCCCCCGTGTCCGGCGCACGGCGCGTTCCGGTGCGCGCCTCGTCGAGCGCAACGGGCTCGCAGACCCGCACCTCGAGACCGAAGAACGTCGAGAGGAACGTCCCGATCAGCCACCAGCATCGCGGGGAGAGCTCGTCCGATCCGGCCAGGGGTTGCAGCGCGATGGAGCGGTCGCCCGCCGGCAGGCGGACGGCCGACGCGACGAATGACTCGTACGACTGCCCCGGCTCCGCGTGCCACGCGAGCCGCTCTCCCGGCGCCAGCGCCGGAAGGCGTTCGTAAACTCCCCCGCCCGGAGCAGAGGAGTCCGGGGCATACAACACGGACGACATGAGGCTGACCCCAAGTATTCGGAACAGCAAGAGCGAGGCCAATCCGTGTCGGGCGCACGCCCCTTCGTTCTGCCGGGCCTGGCGGCCACCGGATGCCTGCGGATGCCTGCGTACGCGTCATATGCAGGTATTTCCGACTGAAATGCCGGATTTCAGAATGAACGCGCTGCCGCCGTGGGCGGTAGACTTGATCTGACACCCCACCGCCTCCATGGGCCGTTGTCGCCCCTGGATCAATCCTCATGTTGTCCGACGCTGACCTGCTGCTGCCTGATGCCCTCGAGTTCCGCCGGGATCGCGGTGAGATCTGGTGGCAGCATCAACGTGCCCTGCTGGTCAGTCTCGAGGCGGTCTGCGCCCTGCGTCAGGAACTGTTCGCAACGATGGACGTGGACGCCGCGCACGGCGCGCTGGCCCGCGTGGGCTTCGTGTGGGGTTACCGCGATGCGATGGCGCTGAAGGCGGCCGCCACCTGGACCACCCCCGAGGAGGGTCTCGCGTTTGCGTCGTCCATGCAGAGCTTCGGGGGACTGGCTCACGCCGAACTCGTTCGGCTGGATCATGACCCCGGCGCAGGACGGTTCGAAGCCGAAGTCTCCTGGCAACACTCCAGCGAGGTCGATCTGCACCTGGCGCGGCTCGGGCCGGCCGCCGAACCCGTCTGCTGGACCGCCTGCGGCTACGCCTCGGGGTTCGTGAGCGCCTGCCTGGAACGGGAGATCCGCTTCCGCGAGACCGCCTGCGCGGCGATCAAGGGCCAGCGGTGTGTCGCCATCGGCCGGGACGCTGCCGCGTGGGCGACGGACGGCCAGGACCCGGGCCCGGACGACTACGCCCCCGTACTCGCCAGGCTGGCCCAGAGCCTCCGGGACGGACCGTCATGCCGCCATACGCAGGCCCAACCGGCCCCGACCGACGGCCAGGAGCAGTTGCGCGCGCGCGTGCAGGACTACGCCCGCGAGATGGGCATCATCCTGGTCAGCGAAGAGATGCGGGAGGCCTTCGAGCTGGCTGCCCGTGTGGCCCCGCTCGAGACAGGCGTCCTCGTCAGCGGCGAGAGCGGAACCGGCAAGGAACTGGTCGTCCGCATGATTCACCACCAGAGCCAGCGGGCCGCCCATCCGCTTGTGTGCGTGAATTGCGCCGCGATCACGGAGACCTTGCTGGAGTCCGAGTTGTTCGGCCATGTCCGCGGAGCCTTCACGGACGCCGTGCGGGACAAACGTGGGCTCTTCGAGGTCGCCACGCACGGCACGCTGCTGCTCGACGAAGTGGGTGAGATGGCGGCAACCGTGCAGGCCAAACTGCTGCGAGCGTTGCAGGAAGGGGAAATCCGGCGCGTGGGCAGCGAGACGAGCATCCGCGCCAGGCCGCGTATCATTGCCGCCACGAATCGTGACCTGCGCGCAGCGGTCCAGACGGGGGCGTTCCGCGAAGACCTCTATTACCGCCTGGCCTCGTTTGTCATCGAAGTCCCGCCGCTCCGTGACCGCAGGGACGCGATCCCGTACATGGCCCTGGCGTTCCTCCGGAGCGCGGCGTCGCGGTTCGAAAAGGACGTCCGTGTCATCGCGCCGGACGCGATGCGGGTGCTCGTCAACTATCCATGGCCCGGGAATGTCCGGGAACTGCAGCACGCCGTCGATCGTGCGGTGATCCTGGCCACCGGGACGCGCGTCACGACTCGAGAGTTGCCCCCCGACCTCCTGCTCCAGGATGGCGGGACGCGCCCGAGCCCCGGCTTCAACCTCGACCAACGGGAACGGGACGCCATCGAGCAGGCGCTCGCCCGGTTCGGCGGGAACCGCCGGCGCGCGGCAGCCGCCCTCAACATCAGCACGGTCACCCTGTGGCGGCGGATGAAGCGGTACCGGCTGGACACGCCAAGCCCGTCCGACGACAGCGACTGACGCCCGCCACTCGCCGCGGTCCGCACTGGATCGCCGGCCTCGCACGCCGTAGAATGGCCGCCGGCACCCATCACCCTCCCGTGCCGCTGGAGCATCCGTATGAAACGAACCCTGTTGCTGTTCGCGGCGATGACCGTCGCGTCGATCACGCTCGCGGCTCAGGCGCCGGGCGCCAGGCGGGCCGCCGTGCCTGTGCCGTCCGCCGCGCCGGCCTTTTCGATCGTCGAAGCGACGATCGCCGACATGCGGGCCGCGCTGGAGCAGGGACGCGTCACGTCGCGTGAACTGGTCCAGCAGTCGCTCGTCCGGATCGCGCTCCACGAGGAGACCCTCAACGCGGTGATCACCGTCAACCCCCGGGCTCTGGCCGAGGCCGACGCGCGCGATCGCGAGCGCCGCGAAGGCAAGGTCCGGGGGCCGCTGCACGGCATTCCCATCGCGTTGAAGGACAACATCCACACCACGGACATGGCGACGACGGGCGGCGCCCTGGCCTTCGAGGGGCTCATGCCGCCGTACGACGCGACCCTGACGAGAAACTTGCGGGAGGGCGGCGCCATTATCATCGCGAAAACGGTGATGACCGAACTTGCCAACTGGATGGCGGGGTCGCCGCTGTCGATGCCCACCAACTACAGCGCGCTCGGCGGCTACGGGCGCAACCCGTACGATCCGCGGCGCGATCCGCGCGACGCGACCGCCGACGGGCGTCCCGCGCTGGCCACAGGCGGCTCCAGCTCGGGCATCGGCACGGCGGCCAGTTTCTGGGCCGCCAACGTCGGCACCGAAACGTCCGGCTCCATCCTGAGCCCGTCGAACCAGAACATGCTCGTCGGCATCAAACCCACGGTGGGCCGCATCAGCCGCTATGGCATCATTCCCATCACCGCGGACCAGGACACCGCCGGCCCGATGGCCCGTACCGTGGCCGACGCGGCCACCCTGCTTGGCGTGCTGGAGAGCGTCTCCCCTGACCCGAATGACGCCGCCACCAAGACCTGCACGCCGCCGCCGGGACGCGACTACACGAAGTTCCTGAAGCGCGACGGGCTGAAAGGCGCACGCATCGGCATTCCGCGCGCGTTCTTCTACACGGCCACGGCCATACCCGGCCGCGAACGTCCCTCGGGCGGCCTGAGCCGCGAGGTCGCCGCACTCATGGACGAAGCGATTGCCGCCCTGAAGGCTGAGGGCGCCGTGATCGTGGACCCGGCCGATATCCCGAGCGTACTCGCCACCGACCCCGCAAAGAACTTCCTCGCCTGGGGTATGTGCTCGGGCGCGGACGCCGGCAAAGGCCGCGATGCCCACTGCTCGGTGGTCTTCAAGTACGGGATGAAACGCGACTTCAACGCCTGGCTCGCCACCCTCGGCGCGGCGGCGCCGGTGAAAAGCCTGACGGAACTGCGACTCTGGAACCTCAACCACACCCGCGCCAACACGATGAAGTACGGCCAGACGAACCTCGACGTCTCGGACGAGATGGACATCGTGGCCGATCGGAACCGGTACCAGGCCGACCGGGCCAAGGACCTCGAGTTGTCAGCGGCCAACGGGATCGACGCCGCCATGAAGGCGCACAAACTGGACGCGCTCTTATTCCCCGGGGGCAGCGGCGCCTCCATCGCCGCGAAGCCGGGCTACCCCACCGTCATGGTTCCGATGGGCTTCGTGCCCGCGGGCGGGACGGGCTCGCCGTTCCCTGCCGGCTTTAACCCCAAGCCTGCGCCCTACGGGGTCAGCTTTACCGGCATGGCCTGCAGCGAGCCGCGACTCATCGAAATCGCGTACGCGTTCGAGCAGGCGACCAAGAAGCGGGTGCCGCCGCTCGGACGCTAGGGGCCAGGGGCTAGGGGCTAGGGGCTAGGGACTAGGGGCAGGAAGAGCGTAGGGGGACTCGGGCGCCTTTCCCTAGCCTCTAGCCTCTAGCCTCTAGCCTCTAGGCTTGGGCGGGTTGATCACCAGGTTCTCGATGAAGAACTCCATCATGCGCTGCTGGTTCACGCCGGTGTGCCCAAGGTCGGGCCCGACCTGCACCTCGAAACTCTTGCCCGCCCGCTGCAGCGCCTGAATGAGCTGCATGGCGTTGGTCGGGTGGACGTTGTTGTCCGCGGTGCCGTAGTAGATCAGCAGTCGCCCGTCGAGTGTGTCGGCATACTTCATCGCGCTGCCGAGTTCGTACCCGTCTTTGTTCTCCTGCGGGATCCACATGTAACGCTCGGTGTAGATCGTGTCGTAGTGGTTCCAGGCAGTCACCGCCGACGATGCCACCGCCACGCGGAAAGCATCGGGATGCCGCAGCAGGCACAGCAGCGACGAGTACCCCCCGTACGACGTACCATGGATCCCGACGCGATCGCGGTCGAAGTACGGACGGCTCCACAACGATCGGATGCCCGCCGCCATGTCGTCCATCTCGACCTGCCCCAGCTTCAGGTAGATCGCGTCGAGCGTCCGTTTGCCCATCCCGGGAGCCGCCCGGGAGTCGAGGTTCACGATGAGGAACCCGAATTCGGCCAGCGGGCTCGGTTGCACGAACGTCTCGCGCGCGGTGCTGCCCGCAGACGCCGGCCCGCCATACACGGACATCAGCGTCGGATACTTCTTCGACGGGTCGAAGTTGGACGGGAAGCTGATGACCCCGCGCAGCGTGGTCTTGCCGTCGGCGGCGGTGAACGTGAACATCTCGGCTCTCTTCAGGCCGAGCTGCTCGAACTTCGTCACGTCGCTCTGCGCCAGGTCTGCCACGATTCGGCCCGTGGCCGCGTCGACGAGGCGCGTCGCCGCCGGCGTGTTGTGCGTCTGGTAGACGTCGACGACGTACCGGTTGTCGGGCGAGATGCCGCAGACCGCCGGGCCGCCCATCGGCGGGGGGCGCCCCCCCGCCGGCCCCCAGCGCGTTACCCCCGCGGGGGTTTTACCCGGGGGGGGGGGCCCCCCCGACCCCCCGGGGGGCCCCCCCCCGGGGGGGCCCCCCCGGCCGGCCGGCCCCCATGCAGTTCCCGACGGCGTGGTTGAACGCGGGGTCGGTCAGCCGCACGTCGGACGTGCCGTCCAGCGACACCCGATGCAGCTGCGTCTTGAGGTGGTTGTCGCCGTCGCGGGCCATGATGAACATCACGTTGGCCGCTTCGTCGATCTTGACGATCGGGCCCGCTTCGAAGGTGGCGTAACGGGTCAGCGGCCTGATGAGTTCGCCCGACAGGCTGTAGAGGTAGTAGTTGCGCCAGCCTGTACGTTCGGACGCCCAGATGAACCGCTGGCCGTCTTTCAGGAACACCTGGGTAGGCGTCGTCTCGAGCCAGCCCGTGGGCCACTCTTCGCGCAGAATCACGCGGCACGTTCCGGTGGCCGGGTCGGCCGCCACGAGTTCCATCACGTTCTGCCGCCGGTTCGTGCGCGTGAACAGCAGGTGCCGGCCGTCGGGTGACCAGGCCACGCGGTAGACATAGTGCCCGACGACGTCGTTGTCGAACGGTTTGCCGCCGCGGACGTCGACCCGAGTCGACGTCTTCGTCGCCACGTCGTACACGAACAGGTCGACGACGGGGTTGGGCTCGCCGGACTTCGGATACGCCTCGGTGTCGACGGTGCTGTACAGCTTGGTCTGATCCGTCTGGAGGAAATAGTCGGGCACCGGCTTCTCGTCGAAGCGGTAGTACGCGAGCTTCTTGCTGTCAGGCGACCACCACATCGCCGTCGTCTGCGACAGTTCTTCCCCGTAGACCCAGCTCGCCGTGCCGTACTTGATCCGGTCCGTCTCGGAGCCGTCGGTCGTCACCGCGAATTCGCTCGAGCCGTCGGTCAGGGAGACAAACAGGTTGCGGTTCTTGTGGACGGCCTTCAGCGTCGTGTCCGGCGACTCGGCCGTCTCGGCCTGTCGTCCGCGCGCAGGGCCACCCTGTCCGCGCGGTCCCATGCCGCCCGGACCGGCCGCCGGCGCCGGACCAACCTCGACGGCCTGCTTCGTGGCGACGTCGTACCGGTAGAGTTTGCCATCTCGCGCGTATTCGAAGCTCTTGCCGTCGTCTTTCCAGGCGGCCGACAAGGCACCCGACTTCACGGCGCCCTGGAGTTCCTTCGCCATCCGCTGGTTCTGTTCGTAGCCGGGCATCGACTTCAGGCGGTCCTGCGCCGCAGCGCCCGTGGTGCCAAGCAGGACCCCAGCCGCGACGATCAGTCCCGCGCCTCTCGTCCAGCGTCTCGTTGTGCTCATGGATTCGCTCTCCCCCACCACCCGATCGCCGCGACCGGGCTGAACCGTAGCCGTTTGTTGTACCACATGGGGTCCCTTGCCTGAGTCCCATCCGTCCGGCTGAAGCCGGACGCCACGTGGGCCGCGGGGGGGGGGGGGGGGGGGGCCGGGGGGGGGGGGGGGGGGGGGGGGGGGGGGGGG
>CAYJPV010000024.1:0-65175 GCA_964372095.1 uncultured Vicinamibacterales bacterium
CGACTTGCTGTCTCAGGCGACAGCGTTAACCGGACACTACTGACTACTGACTACTTCCTACTGACTTCCTGCTTGCTGCTTCTTCCCCTAGCCCCTGGCCTCTAGTACACTGTTCCTTCACCCGCTCGAGTCGAGTGGACGTTCGTGGATCGCACTGCGGCCCGGACCCTGTGCAATCCCAGACTGTGAACCGTGTCAGGGCCGGAAGGCAGCAGCACTCAGCAGACCCTGTGATGTGCCGCAGGACAACCCGGGCCGCAGTACGATCCACGAACCCTCTAGCCTCTAGCCTCTAGTCTCTAGCCTCTAGCGTCTGCCACATGGCCTACACCGTCATCGCCCGCCGCTGGCGCCCGCAGTCGCTCGACGAAGTCGTCGGGCAGCGCCACGTCACCCAGACGCTGCGCAACGCCTTCGGTTCGGGCCGCATTGCCCAGGCTTTTGTCTTTGCGGGGCCCCGCGGCGTCGGCAAAACGACGACGGCGCGGATCCTGGCGCGGATGCTCAACTGCGAGCAGGGGCCGACCGCCGACCCCTGCGGGACGTGCGACGCCTGCCGCGAGATCGCCGAAGGGCGCGACATGGACGTGCTCGAGATCGACGCGGCGACGCACACGCAGGTCGACAACATCCGGGAGGTCATCATCTCCGGCCTGGCGATCAGGCCGGCCCGGGACCGCAACAAGATCTTCATCATCGACGAAGTGCACCAGCTGTCGAACTCGTCGTTCAACGCCCTGTTGAAGTCCATCGAAGAACCGCCGCCCCACGTGGCGTTCATCATGGCCACCACCGCCCCCGACAAGATCCCCGATACGATTGTGTCGCGGTCGCAGGTGTTCGAGTTCAAGACGATCGCCAGCCACGCGATTGCGGAACAATTGCGGAAGATCGCCGAGGCCGACGGCCTGACGGCGTCGAACGAGGCGATCGCCCTGGTGGCCCGGGCCGCCGAAGGCAGTATGCGTGACGCCGAGACGGCGTTCGACCAGGTCATCGCCTTCGCCGGCACGTCGATCACGGTCGAGGATGTGGCCACGGTGCTGGGGTTGGTCGGCCGGGACCTGCTCTTTGATGTGCTGACGGCCGTCGCCGACGAGAACGGCCCGGCGGCGTTCGAACTGGCCGGCCGTGCGGTCGAAGCCGGCTACGACCTGAAACTGCTGTGCCGTGAGCTCTCGCGCCTGGTCCGCGACCTGCTGGTGCTCAAGGTGGACGCCGGTCGCCTCGAGGATCCCGACATCGCCCCGGAACCGGACCGCGAACGCCTCACGGCCCTGCTCCCGCGGTTCTCGCAGGAAGACTTGCTGCGATCATTCGATCTGCTCACCAAGGCCGAGAGTGACGTCCGCTACGCGGCTGAACCCCGGTACCACCTCGAGATGTCGCTGCTCAAGTGGATTCACCTGCGGAAACTGACGCCGCTGAGCGCGTTGATCGAGCAGCTGAGAGGTGGCCAGGCCCCGGTCCGCCCGGCGGCCCCGTCGTTCCAGCCCCGGCCTGCCGCCGCGCCTCCCAGGCCCGCGGCGGCTCCGCGTCCCGCACCGCCATCGTCGGCGGCGGTGGCCAAACGGGTGGGCCAGGCCGCTCAGGCTCCGTCCGCCCGGCCACAGCCGTCTCCGGGTCCACCGCTCGTGGCCGCTGAGCCGCCGCTGCCGGCGGGCGAACTGACCGCGGACGTCTTCTTGCCCGCCTTGCTGGCAGAACTGCAGAAGGACCGTCCCGGCACCTACGGCACCCTGATCGCCCAGGCGCCCAGCGTGGCGCTCAAGGGGGACCGGATCGTGATCTCGGCCGGAGCCTTCCTGGCCCGGCAGGTTACGCAGAACAAGGCCTGGGTCGAAACCATCGCCCAGCGCGTGGCGGGACGGCGTGTGCCGGTTGTGATAGAAACAGTCGAGGGCGACGGCGTCCGGAGCAACAGCCCCGCTGCCGGACCCGGTCCGGGGCCGGCGAAAGACGACCTGATGGCCGCGGCTCGCGCCAACCCTGGCGTGCAGACGCTGCTCGAGATCTTCCCGGCCGAGATCAAGGATGTAACCGAGCTGAAGTGACATGAACATCAAGCAGATTCAACAGATGGCGAAGCAGGCGCAGCAGATGCAGGAGCAGATGCAGCGCGACATGGCCGAAAAACGTATCGAAGCCACGGCCGGCGGCGGCATGGTCACGGTGACCGTGAACGGCCTCAAGCAGCTCCTGGCGATCAAGCTGGATCCCGAAGTCGTCTCGAAAGACGACGTCGAGATGCTGCAGGATCTCATCGTGGCTGCGGTGACCGATGCCAACCGGAAGGCCGATGAAGCCATGCAGAAGCAGCTCGGCGGCCTGATGGGCGGCATGCAGATCCCGGGCATGTTTTAGCCCGGCGGCCACCAGCGCATGTCACAACCCGAACCGCTGACCCGCCTGATCGAGCACTTGCAGCGCCTGCCGGGCATTGGCCGGAAGAGCGCCCAGCGCCTGGCCTTCCACGTCATGAAATCGCCCCGCGAGGACGCCGAGCGTCTGGCCGAGGCGCTTCGGGACGTCAAGGACAAGGTCCTCTACTGCACGACCTGCAACAACGTCACCGATGCCGATCCCTGCCCGATCTGCACGGACGATGCCCGCGACGCCCGTGTCATCTGCGTGGTGGAAGAGCCCACCAACGTCCTGGCCATCGAGCGGAGCCGCGACTTCAACGGGCGGTACCACGTGCTGATGGGGGCGTTGTCGCCGCTTCAGGGCATCGGTCCCGACGATCTGCGCATCAAGGGCCTGCTGACGCGGGTGGACTCGGGCGGTGTCGAAGAAATCATCCTCGCGACCAATCCGAACGTCGAAGGCGAGGCCACGGCAATCTACCTGGCGCGCCTGCTGAAGCCGCTCGGCGTCCGTGTGACGCGTATCGCCATGGGCGTGCCCGTCGGCAGCGACCTCGAATACGCCGACGACATCACGATGCACAAGGCGATTGAGGGCCGGCGAGAGGTCTGAACGGATGTTGCCCCTGTCCTTCCAGGTGCCCGCGTCCGTCGTGCTGCTGGCAGGCGGGGCTATCGCCTGCTTCGGTGGATACCGGCTGTTCAAGCTGGTGCTGGCGGTCTACGGCCTCATCCTTGGCGCACTGGTCGGCAGTTCCATGGCGGGGGCGGCAGAAACGTGGGTCGTGCTCGCGGCGGCCGCCGCCGGCGGGACGGTAGGCGCGCTGGCGCTGGTTGCGGGTTATTTCGTGGGCGTGGCGATCATCGGGGCGGGCCTGGGCGCCCTGCTCGTCACCCTGGCGTGGAAACCGTTCGGCGGGGACCCCCACGTGGCGGCCGTGGTCGTCGCGTCGGCGATTGGCGCGTTCGTCGCGATGTCCTTCCAGCGCTACGTGATCGTCGTCGGCACGTCCTTTGGCGGGGCCTGGACGATGCTGGTGGGAGCCGCGGCACTCATGCTCGGAAAAGGCGCCACAGCGGCGTCGGCTGCCGGGGACATGTGGGTGGTGTACCCCAGCAGCGCCGGCCCGGACCGCGTCTGGGTGTTCGTCGCCTGGATCGCGATCAGCCTGGTCGGGATGTACGTGCAGTTGCACACGGGTGCCGGCCGGTCGTCCCGCAAGAAGAAACAGAAATAAGCGAGACCCCCATGACCCTCGACGATCTGCACGCGCCACGCGCGGCGAGCCTCCGCGCCCTTCGCGCCCTGCTGCGCACTGACCTGCCCGTCACGGAGCATCTGCACATCGTCGTGCTTGGGTTCCGCGGCGGTGACCTCGTGCTGAAAGCACCGCTGAGCGCCAACATCAATCACCAGCGCACCGCGTTTGCCGGCAGCCTGAACGCGACGGCCACGCTCGCCGGATGGGCGACGGCGTGGCTCATCATGCGCGAGTACGATCTCGATGCCCAGGTCGTGATCCAGGACAGTACTGTGCACTACGAACGGCCCGTCGTGTCGGATTTCGAGGCTCGGTGTACGTTCCCCGACGCCGACACGATCGAGCGCCTGGCGGCGGCCGTCCGGCGGCGCGGCCGCGGGCGGCTCGAATTGTCGGTGACCGTGTCGGATGCGGAAGGAGAAGCCGTCCGGTTCCGGGGGCGGTATGTGGCAGCGCGCACGATGCGCGCGCGCCCTGAATCAGAGGCTAGAGGCTAGAGGCTAGGGGCTAGAGGCCAGGGGTTCGGGGACATCCATTGTCTTTGGCTGTTCCCTAGTCCCTAGCCCCTAGTCCCTAGTCCCTGACTTTGGGGTGAACGTCAACGCCGCCCCGTTCGTGCAGTAGCGCAACCCTGTTGGCCGCGGTCCGTCCGTGAACACGTGTCCCAGATGCCCGCCGCATCGGCTGCAGTGGATTTCGACGCGACGCATACCCAGCGTCCGGTCTTCCGTCTCGGCGACGGCCTTGTCCACGGCGGCGTAGAAACTCGGCCAGCCGCTGCCGCTTTCGAACTTCGAGTCCGACACGAACAGGATCTGGCCGCACCCCGCACAGGCAAAGGTCCCCGGTCTGTGCTCATCCAGCAGCGGGCTGGTCCCGGGGTATTCCGTGTCGTGTTTGCGCAGCACGGCGTACTGCCGCGGGGACAAGGTGGCTTGCCACTCCTCGTCGGACTTGCTTACGTCGAAACTGCTGGCCTGCATATCGCGTTCGTCAATCATGCGTGACCTCGACAGCCCCCACCAGCGGTCCAGGCCCACCAGGCCAAGGACAGCGACGCACACGATGACCACAATCTGGCGGCTCACTGGTTTCGGGGCTCCGTCCAGTAAGACGACGCCCGATGCCACCGCGGTTCCGGCGGGCTACCACTCCGAGCCGGTGGCCTTCAGCTCGAAAATCAGTCGCGAGAGGTCCCCGGAGAGCTTCAGTCTTGCCGCGCCAAGGGTGGTCTGTCCGCCCGTCTGGAGGTGCTCTTCGACCCACGCGCGCGCCGCGGCACGGTCCACGTCGGCGTAGCGCAGGTTGGCCACGTCGAGCACCACCGGCAGGATCTGCTCTGGTTTGGGGGCACCGGTCTGGGCGACCACCACCCTGATGTACTCGATGCGTCCCGGCGCCTTGCCGTAGTACTCGGTGGAGTAGCTCAGCAGCGGGGTCCGCGCTTCACACACCCAGTGCTTGAAGTCCCGGACCTGAAGCGGTTCCGCGCAGACCAGTCCCCGCACGCGCATGACCTTGGCGATGTCGCTGGCGTGGATGCCAGCCAGGAACGTGGGCAATGCCGGTTCGGTGGACGCGGGGGGCGGTGCATCGCCACCGCAGGCGGCCGCAAGCAGCGAGAGAACGACGGCGAGGCCGGTGGCGACACGCAATGACATCATCGGGAGGTCCTTTCGGGGGTGCGGGGCATGTGTGTGGCCGCTGCCTTGATACTATGGCACGAGTGGACGCGAGAGCGACGGAGGCCGCATGGGCAAGTCCGACAGAAAACAGGCGATCGAGGAGTACAAGAGCCGGCCGCTGAATGCCGGCGTGTTCGGCGTACGATGCGCGGCGACGGGCGGGGTGTGGGTCGGCGCGAATCCCGATCTGGATGCGGCCAGGAACGCCCTCTGGTTCCTCCTGCGTTCGGGGCGCCAGCGTAACCCCTCGCTGCAGGCAGCCTTCAACGCCTACGGCGAAGCCGCCTTCGTGTTCGAGGTGCTGGAGGCGCTCAAGCCCGACATTCCTGATGTGCAGGTGGCCGACGAACTGAAGCGGAAGCAGCGGGAGTGGGCCGCCCAGGAGTGCGCGGAGGTATTGCTGCGCTGACCGGTAGCTGCGAATTCGGAGGTCCGGTAGAATGAAGGGACCATGACATCTGTGACCGCCCCGTCCCCAGACGGTACCTCCTGGAGCGCCAGACTCGCCAACTGGCGCCGGCCCGACCCGAAACGCAGTATCTGGCAGCTGGCCAGCACGGCCGTCTTTTTCGTGGCCGGCTGGATCCTGATGTACTTCAGCCTGCGCGTCTCGTACTGGCTGACCCTCGCGCTCGCGATCCCGACCGCCTTCATGCTCGTGCGCCTCTTCATCGTGCAGCACGACTGCGGCCACGGCTCGTTCTTCAAGTCCGCCAGGGTGGCCGACCTGGTGGGCACGGTGCTCGGCATCTTCACGCTGACGCCCTATCACTACTGGAAACGTGCGCACGCGATTCACCACGCGACGTCCGGGAACCTGGACCATCGCGGATTCGGCGACATCAACACGCTGACGGTCGAGGAGTACAGCCGGTTGTCGCGCTGGGGCAAGTTCAAGTACCGCCTCTATCGCCACCCCGTTGTGCTCTTCGGCATCGGCCCCGTGTACCTGTTCCTCATCGAGCATCGTATCCCGATGATCGCGCCCCGCGGGTGGAGCCGTGAACGCCGCAGCATCATCATCAACGATCTCGGGCTGGCCGCGGTGGTCGTGACGATGGCCTGGCTCATCGGCCCGAAAGCGCTTCTGGCCGTACACGCCCCGGTCCTGATTGTGTCCTGCACGGCGGGGGTGTGGCTGTTCTACGTCCAGCACCAGTTCGACACCACGTACTGGGAACACGACGGGCGCTGGCAGTACGAGACCGCGGCCCTGGCCGGCTGCTCCTACTACAAGCTGCCGAAGGTGCTGCAGTGGTGCACCGGCAACATCGGCATCCACCACGTGCATCACCTGCACGCCGGGATTCCCAACTACTTCCTGCCGAAGGTGCTGGATCGTTTTCCCGAACTCCAGAAAGCGCCGACGCTGACCATGTGGCAGAGCATCAAGTGCGTGCCCCTGGCGTTGTGGGACGAGCAGATGCGGCGTCTCGTCTCGTTCCGCGAAGCGCGCCGCCGGAGACAGCTCACGGCGTAGCGGTGTTCACACGGTTGTGGCCTGCCTGCTCAGGAACTCCAGCACAATCGCGTTGAACCGGGCGGGATCTTCCCAGCACGTGGCGTGGCCCGCTCCGGGGATCACGTGCAGTTCGCTGCCGGCGATCGCCCGATGGATGATCTGCGCGTAACGCGGGCCTTTGATCAGATCTTCGTCGCCCACGAGGACGCACGTCGGGCACGCGATCGTGTGAAGCCGGGCGGTGAAGTTCACGCCCGCAAATGCGTCCGACAGACGGGCGAGGGCAGGCAGGTCGATGTCCCGATAACGTACGCGGGCGGCAGCCAGGATGTCCGGGTGTGCCGCGATGAAGCGCGGCGAGAAATTCCACGGCACACTGACCAGGAAGACCAGGTCGGCGTCGCCGCTGAGCGCCGCGGCCTTCCAGCCTTCCACGATCAGCCGCAACTCAGGTCCGATTTCGCTGACGGTGTCGGCCAGGATCAGGCTGCGCACCTGCGCCGGGTACTTCAGCGCGAACGCCTGCGCCACTTCGCCACCGTACGAGATGCCCAGAACGTGCGCGCGATCGACGTGCAGCGCGGCAAGCAACGCGGCGAGATCGTCCGCGTGCATGTCCATTGAACAAGGGCCGCCGGGATGGTCCGACTGCCCCTGGCCGCGGCAGTCGTACTGCAGCACCCGGAAAGCGGCCGAGAACGCCGCGGTCTGGGGCCGCCAGCTCGCCGCCGCATTCATCAGGATGCCGTTGTTGAGCACCAGCACCGGCGCCGAGTCGGGGCCGTGCCATTCGTAATAGAGGTTGACGCCGTTGACGGGGATGACAGGCATAGGTACTGGGCCGGATTGTGGCCCGACTCCGGCCCGCCTGTAAACGGCCGCCGCCTGGCGTCGTAGCCACAGACAGAGTTCCTGCATGCCAGGAGGGCATTCATGAAACGACGCATCAGTGTCGCGATCGCCGCGCTCGCCTTTGGGTTCTTCGTCCCGAGCGGGACGGGCTACACGGCTGCTCCGCAATCAAGCCTCGATGCGCGTGTTGCGGCGTTTCTCGAGCAGCACCGGCACTCCTGGCGTGACCTGAACGTCCCGGAGTCCGACGGCCAGATGCTGCACGACCTCATCGTCAAGGGCCGCTACACCCGCGCCCTCGAGATCGGCACGTCGACCGGGCGATCGGGGATCTGGATCGGACTGGCGTTGTCGAAAACTGGCGGGAAACTCGTGACCATCGACATCGACCCTGAGCGGCATGCCGAAGCCGTACGCAACTTCAGGGATTCGGGCGTCGCGCCCTTCATTGATACCAGGCTGGGCGATGCCCACGATCTCGTCCCGAAGCTCGACGGGCCTTTCGACTTCGTCTTTATCGACGCGGACAAGGAGTGGTACACGAACTACGCGAAAGCCGTCATCCCGAAGCTCACCGTCGGCGGGTGCCTGACGGCGCACAACGTCTACCCGGGCCGCGGACGTCGCGGCGGGTCAATAGGTGACTATCACGCGTACGTGACCGGACTGGCGTTCATGGAGACGACGGTGACGCCTGGCGGGCTCGCCATCAGCTACAGACGCGCGGCCAGGTAAAGCACGGCGACCCATGGTCTCGCGCGGTAACGTGGCTCTTGCTATGCTGTACCGTGGTAATCAATGACTGCCGACAGTAAGAAGCGCCGCGGGGCATTCTTCACTCCAGAGGACGCCGTCGCCGCCCTGGTTCGATGGGCCGTGAGACACCCGTCCGACAGGATGCTGGACCCGTCATGTGGAGATGGACGCTTCCTGGCGCTTCATGCGAACAGCGTTGGCGTTGAGCAGCACGCCCCTTCTGTGGCGGAGGCAACACTTCGGGCGCCGGATGCCTTGATCCATCACGCGGATTTCTTCGCGTGGGCGTCGGAGACTCAAGAGCGCTTTGACTGCGCGGCGGGCAATCCACCCTTCATCAGATACCAGAATTTCTCTGGAGAGACTCGAGAGCGGGCGCTGAGATACTGCAGGTCCCAGGGCGCCACATTCTCAGCTCTCACCTCTTCTTGGGCGCCGTTCCTGGTCGCGACCGCTTCCCTGCTCAAGTTGGGAGGCCGAGTTGCTTTCGTTGTACCAGCAGAAATCGGTCACGCTCCGTATGCAAGACCGCTGCTGGACTACTTCCTCAACCACTTCAGGCGGACTCAAGTGATTGCAGTCAGGAAGAAGATCTTCCCTGACTTGTCAGAGGACGCGTGGCTCCTATACGCCGAGGGCTTCGGCACTCGAGGACGGGGCTTCACGCTCACGGCACAGGATCGGTTCGCTTATGCGATCCGGCCGCCGCGCAGGGGCGTGTTTGTATCTGAACGTGAGTGGCACGATTGGCATGGTCGGCTCCGTCCCTTCCTGCTGAATCCCAGCCTCCTGTCGAGATATCGGGCGGTTGCGGACCAACCGAACGCGCGGGCGCTGGGAGATGTCGCCAGAGTCGGGATCGGGTACGTCACTGGAGCGAACGACTTCTTCCACCTGCGTCCCTCGGTGGCGAAGTCGCTGGGAATTCCTCAAGGATGCCTTCGCAACGCTGTTCGAAATGGCCGGATGCTGTCGGAGCCTGCTGTGACGCATCGCCACGTCCAGAACTGGCTTGCCTCTGACGAGCCGGTGTTGTTGTTGAAGCTGGATGCAAGCATGGCGCTGCCGGCATCCGTGCGGAAGTATCTGGGGACCGATGTGGCGGGGCAAGCCAGACTTACCTATAAGTGCCGCAATAGGGAACCGTGGTACGTCGTTCCGGACGTGTTTGTGCCCGACGCCTTCCTGACGTACATGAGTGGGCGAGGACCTTCCCTTGTGGCCAATGAGGCCCAGTGTGTCGGAACGAATTCTGTCCACACGGTGCGACTTCGTGACGGGCAAAGCCTGCCGGCGTTGAAGAAGCTCTGGGCCAGCCCGATCAGGGAGTTGAGTTGCGAGCTTGAGGGGCACCCGCTTGGTGGGGGACTTCTGAAGATCGAACCTCGCGAGGCATCGCGTATTCTGCTCGGGCCCCCGCCCGCGTGGACCACTGAGGATGACCGGGCGGTTTCTGACGCGTTGTGCACACTCAGGGCATGGAGGCATTGTGACAACGACCGAGAAGGCCGAGGCGTGCAGGTGGGTCGGGCTGACTGAAGCCCTCACGGCATTTGTCCTGGCGGAGTCAGGGACGCAAGGACAGCGCCACATCAAGCCGATGCACTGGTATACGGCATGCCGGCTGGTCATCGAAGGCGGGTTTGATCCGGATCGAATCACCCCGCGACCGCCATTCAGGATCCGGCGAAGGGGCAGGGCCAACGAGCTCCACTACGATCCCTTGTCGGCCGGCGGCGGGGAGTGCACGGTGTTTGGCGGCCTGAAGACGAAAGACATCGACGTTGTTGTGAATGTGGACGGCGTGGGTCCTTGTGTCGCGATTTCGATGAAGGGAACGCTGAATGCCTTCCGCAACTTGACCAATCGCCTCGAGGAGGCGGTGGGTGACTGCACCAACATCCACATCGCTTACCCCGCGCTGGTCTACGGCTTCATTCACCTCCTCAGGGCGAACACCGAGGGACCTGTTCCACCGCGTAGTCCCTTCTTGATCCCCGACGAGCGGGGAGCGGTGCAATCGAAGGACCTGGCGGTGACCGTTGCAGGTGATGTGACGGATTTCATCTCCAACTACGCACAGGCGATGACGCGGCTCGCCGGTCGGCGTGACCTCCGAGATGAGATCAGTCGATATGAAGCCATTTCTCTCGTGTTGGCGAGCCCGAATCTCGAGAGCCTTGGTCAGGTTGTTCGCAGCTTTCCAGGCCGAAACAGTCCACTGCTGTTCTCGAAGTTCTTCCAGCGCATCTACCGAGAGTACGACTTAAGGTTTGTCTATGGCGCCCCGAACCTGCGCCGCAAGACGCGCCGCCTGACCTGGGCATCAGACTCGCCCGCGCTTCGGGTTCCGCTGGCCGCCGAATGGGAGCCCCGTGTCGGCGAAGTGGACTTGCCGGACAACGCAGAGGCCGTGGAAGAAGACCAGCCGGAATCCTAGGAGACCGCTCCGCTGATCATTGCGGTTCGCGTTTCTCCACGTAGCGGCAGATGGCTTCGACGGCTTCGTCGAGGGCCTCGTGGCGTGTGGCTGCTGACGCCTGCGCGTGAGCCAGCCACGCGCTCGCCGTTTCAGCGACTTCGAACAGCAGGGACGCCATGAGCGCGCGGTTGCCGGCGCGTACGTCGGGTCTGGCGCGCAGCGCGCGCTCGAGGCTGACGGTGTAGAGGCGTTCGCGCTCATGGAACGCGGCGGGGATTCGCGGCATCTGCCCGACCTGGGTCTCGACGGCTTTCGTCAGACCCGGGTTGACGTCGTGCACCTCCAGCAGCCGTTCGAGCATGCGCCGGATACCATGACGAAGCGGGACTCCGGGATCGGCCATGTCCGTCAGGCTCGCCTGAATCACGACGTCGACCGCGTCAAGGTGCCGCTCGACGAGAGCCATAAGGATCGCGTCTTTGTTCGGAAAGTACTGGTAGAGCGAACCCACAGACACACCGGCGCGTTCGGCCAGGTGATTGGTGTTGGTGCGGGCGTATCCGCGTGAGGCGAACAGTTCGACGGCGGCGGTCAGGATGGCCTCGACGGTGGACTGCGACCGGCCCTGCACCGGCCGCTTCCTGGGCGCCAGCAGGCGCGGCAGGGGTGTGCCGCCGGCCAGCGAAACACGAGTGCCGCCTCGCGGACGTGCCCGGCCGGAGCCGGGAGTGCCCGGTTTCTGGCGAGTTTGTGCCGTCAATCGTGTGGCCACGTCCGCCTCCGAATACGAGCTTCAAAAGCGAGCTTACACTCGTATTCTAGATCATGATGCACGACACACCAAAACCCGCCGCGGATGCCGCTGTTCTGCCCGGCCCCGCCTGTCACGTCTGCCCATGGTGGCTTGGCCCGATCCTGGCCAGCCCGCTTCGCCGCCTGATCGAGTCGCCGGAACGCCTGCTCCAGCCCCTTGTCACACAGGGCATGACGGTCCTGGAGCCCGGGTGCGGGATGGGGTTCTTCACGATCCCGCTGGGGCGGCTGGTCGGCCCGGGCGGCAAGGTCGTGGCCGTTGACCTCCAGCCGCGCATGATCGAGGGCTTGCGCAGGAGGGCCCGACGAGCGGGCGTCGCCGATCGTGTCCACACGATCGTGAGCGCCCCTGGCGATGCCGGGCTCACCGCGTTCGCCGACTCGGCCGACCTGGCCGTCGTGATTCACGTCCTGCACGAGGTGCCGGACCAGCACGCGCTGCTGTGCCAGTTGTACGCCGCGCTCCGGCCAGGGGGCCTCCTGCTGATCGTGGAACCGAAAGGCCACGTGACGCAGCCCGAGTTCGAGGCCACGATTGAGCTGGCCCGGCGCGCGGGATTCCGGGAGTCCGGGCGGGAGGCCGGCTGGCGCGGACTCAGTGTGGTGCTCGAAAAGTGAGGAGGCCGGACGGGCTGAACCGGCGCCTCACGGTCCGGCTGAAGCCGGACACCACGACCGTCGCGGACGATTTCAGACTCAGCGGGGCGTTGGGCCGGGGCGTTCTCGCAGCGCCCGACCGGTCCACGACGTGTCACACAACGCGATGGCGGACGGCGGACCTTCGGCCACCAGACGGCCCCCGCCGGCCCCGCCTTCGGGACCCAGATCGATCACCCAGTCCGCCGCGGCGATGACGTCGAGGTGGTGCTCGACGACGATGACGGTGTGGCCGTCGGCGACGAGCCCGTCGAGCACGCCAATCAAGTGAAGGACGTCGTCGGTGTGCAGACCCGTCGTGGGTTCGTCCAGCAGATACAGCGCCGGCGCCGCCACCCGTCCGGCCAGTGCCACGGCGAGCACCAGGCGTTGACGTTCGCCGCCCGACAGGGTGTTCGTAGACTGACCGAGCGTGATGTAGCCCAGACCCACGCGTTCCATCGCCTCGACACCGCGTGTGATGACCTGCCGCGCCCGCGCCGGTATGTCCAGACCATCGACGAACTCGCGTGCGCCACTGGGGCGCATGGCAAGCACGTCGGCGATCGACCTGCCGTCCACCGTACACGCCAGCACCTCCGGCCCGTAACCACGGCCGCCGCAGTCTTCGCACGACACCCACACGTCAGGGAGGAAGTCCATCCCGATGCGCACGTGACCGCGGCCCTCGCAGGTCTCGCACCGGCCGCCCGGCGACGTTGTGGAGAAGTGTGCCTTCTTCAGGCCCAGAGTCCGCGCTGCCTCCGTCGATGCGAAGAGGTCGCGAATCGCGTCGAATATGCCAGTCTGTGTCGCCGGGGAACTCCACGGCGCCACTCCCGTCGCCGTGGCACCCACGTTGACGATGGCCGTGAACGGTGCACGGAGGGTGACCGTCGCAGCATGCACGGGTGCCGCGTGTTCGCCGCCGGCGCCCAGGTGGCGGGCGACGGATGGAGCGATCACGTCGAAGATCAGCGACGACTTCCCGCTGCCAGAGACGCCCGTGACGGCCACAAGGCCGGCTGCGGGCACATCGACGTTCAGGCCGTCGAGGTTATGGACCCGGGCGCCGCGAACGTCGATCCCCGGTGACAGTGTCCGTTGCGGCCGCACACCCGCGGAACGCTGTGCCGCCAGGTGACGGCCGGTACGCGAGGCCGGCTGGGTCGTCAGCGACGACGGCGTGCCTTCGGCGACCACCAGCCCGCCGTCAGATCCGGCTCCCGGCCCCAGTTCGATCACGTGATCGGCGGCCGCCACCACATCGAGGTCGTGTTCGACCACGATGACCGTGTTTCCAACATCGCGCAACTCACGCAGCAGGCCGATCAGGCGCGCGGTGTCGCGGGTATGAAGTCCGGCCGTCGGCTCATCGAGAACGTACGTGATGCCCGTGAGGCCCGCCTGCAACTGGGCGGCCAGGCGGATTCGCTGCGCCTCTCCGCCGGACAGCGTGGTGGCCTGTCGATCCAGCGTGAGGTAACCCAGGCCGGCGTCCTGCAGCCGCGTCAGGCGGCGGACAAGATCCACGCGCAGATCGGCGGTGATCGCCAGCGTCCGTGCCGGAACGGCGCCGAATCCGACGGCGCCGAAGAACGCCAGGCTCTCGTCGACCGTGCGGCCGAGCAGCGTATGGATGGGCTCTCCGGCGAAGACCACCGCTCGGGCCTCGGGCATCAGCCGGGCGCCGCCGCACGCGTTGCACGCCACGGGCACCATCAGGGGCGCGAGGGCCTCGCCGCGTCGATCGTCGTGCTTGCGCTCGAACTCCTGGCGGACCAGGGCCAGCAGGCCCGGCCAGGGCGCCGTGAACCGGTGAACGCCACGCCTGTTGCCCCGCTCGTAAGACCAGGCCACCTCGAACGTGCGATCGCCTCCGCCGCGCAGTGCGAGATGTCGGGCCTCGGCTGAGAGCGCCTGCCACGGCAACGAGACGTCGAGGCCGAGGTTCGATGCCGCGGCCCCGAGCGTGGCCATGTGCTGCCCGCGCGGATCGCCGTAGAAGCGGCCCGCCTTGTGACCGTTCATCGCTCCACCCGCGAGCGGCAGACGTCCGTTCGTGATGAGGGCGTCCGGGTCACAGTCCATCGTGTAACCCAGGCCGTGGCAGGCCGGACACGCGCCCGCCTCGGAGTTGGGCGAGAACATGGCGGCTGTCAGGAGCGGGGCGCCGGCGAATCCGCACGACGGGCACGCGTGTTCACAGAGCGGAATCGCGCAGGCCGGACACGTCCGCGTGCCCGCCCGCGAATAGAGCACGCGATACGCATCGTGGATGTCCGTGAGCGTTGCCACCGTCGACCTGGGATTCCGGGATGGGGCCTGCTGACTGATGGCCACCGTGGCCGTCAGGCCGTGGGCGTCCTCGAAGACGGCATCCCCGCCCTGGCGTACGAACCTCCGCGCGTACGCCGACAGACACTCGAGGTAACGTTGTTGCCCTTCGGCAAACACGGTGTCGAAGGCCAGCGATGACTTGCCGCTGCCGGATACGCCGGTCACGACCGTCAACTGATTCCGCGGAATCGACACGTCAACGTGCCGGAGATTGTGGGTGGAGACGCCCGTGAAGGTGATGGCCGCCGGCGCCGCCGGAGGCCCGGGCGCCGCCACGAGGGCCACCGGGCACCCGGTGAGGTGAGCCCGCAGCGGTCCGGCGGTCAGCGACGCGGGATGCGCGGCCACCTCTTCCGGCGTGCCGCTCACCACGACACGCCCGCCGTCGAGGCCGCTGCCAGGGCCCAGATCGATGATGCGGTCGGCGGCTGCGAGGATATCCAGGTGGTGCTCGATCGTGATGACCGTGTGCCCCCGGGCGACCAGCGCGTCGAGGGCCGCCAGCAACCGCGCCACGTCAGCCCGATGCAGTCCGGTGGTGGGCTCATCGAGCACGTAGAGCGTATGTGCGGCGGCCGGACGTGCCAGTTCCGCAGCCAGTTTCACGCGCTGCGCTTCGCCGCCCGACAGCATCGTCGCCGGGTGGCCGAGGGGCAGGTACCCAAGGCCGAGATCGTTCAGCGCGCGCAGGACCCGTGCGATACCGGCGTGGGCCTCGAAGAACACGCACGCGTCGGCAATCGGGAGCGCCAGCACGTCGCGGATCGACAGCCCCTGGTGCCGGATCGCGAGCGTGTCTTCCTTGAAGCGCTGTCCGCCGCACGTCTCGCACGGCACCGACACGGACCCCAGGAACTGCATGCCGAACTGCTGCACGCCGGCGCCTTCACACGTGTCACAGCGCCCGCCGGCGACATTGAACGAGAATCGGCCCTTCCCGAAGCCGAGCCGCAGGGCCTCCGGTTCGGCGGCAAAGGCATCGCGAATGGCGTCGAACACGCCCGTGTAGGTGGCGGGATTGGATCGCGGCGTCCGCCCGATGGGCGCCTGGTCGATGCTGATGACCTTGCCGATGGGCGCACTCGCGACAACACGGCCGTCCGACGCGTTCGAGGACACCTGCGTTGCCGGGCCCACACCCCGGCGCGGGGGCGCGTACGTCCCGATCAGGCGGCGGGTTTCGGTCAGTAACGTCGACTTTCCCGCGCCGGAGACCCCCGACACCACGTTCAGCGCTCCCAGCAGGAAGGCCGCGTCCAGATCCACGAGATTGTGCGCCGTGAGGCCGGAGACCCGAAGCGTGCCGGTGCCAGGCCGGCGGGCCGCAGGGATGGCGATGCGCTCACTGCCGCACAGGAACGCTCTGGTGCGGCTCTGGTCGAGAGGCCGCGCACGGCCGGCGTCAGGAGCCGGGGCCACGAACTCCTCCAGCGGCCCGCTGAACAACACGCGGCCGCCAGCCGCACCGGCGCCGGGGCCGACATCCACGATCCAGTCGGCGCACCGTATCGTGTCTTCGTCGTGTTCCACGACGATGACCGTATTGCCGCGGTCCCTGATGGTGCGAAGCACGGCGAGCAGCCGTGACGTGTCGTGCGCGTGCAGGCCGACCGACGGTTCGTCGAGCACGTAGAGCAACCCTCCGAGCCCGACGGTTGCGTGCCGTGCCAGTCGCAGACGCTGCGCTTCGCCGCCGGATAATGTGGTCGATTCGCGGTCCAGCGTCAGGTACCCGAGTCCCAATAACATCAGGACGTCGCAGCGTTCGAGGACGTACGTCCTGATCCGGTCCATCCGGCTGTCGGAGACGTCGGCGATGAAGGCCCGCAGTCCGCTGACGGTCATGCGCGAGGCGTCGGCGATCGTCTGTCCGCGGAACGTCACCAGCAGCGCTTCGGGTCTCAGACGGCTCCCCCCGCACGCCCGGCAGGGCATCGTCCTGACGAAGCGCAGGATGTTGGCGTTGCGCTTCTGGCGGAGGATCTGGTCCATTACGGGCAGGATGCCCTTGTAGACGCCTTCTTCCCTCGGCTTGGCCGTGATGCCCTTCCACCGCATCCGGGATTCGAGCGGGTGTTTGCCGTACGGGATCCGGATACGATCCGACCCGTTGAGCACGATATGACGCTGCTCGGGTGACAAGTCCTGCCAGGGGATGTCCACAGAGAACCCGTGGGCGCGGCACACCTGGTCGAGCACGTCGAGGGTGACCTGCGAGTAGATCACGTAGCCCGTCGGTGTCGTGATGCGGAGCGCTCCGTCTCGCACGGTTCGGCGGGCATCGGCGACCAGCAGGTCGGGATCCAGGCGATCCTCAACCCCGAGCCCCTTGCAGGAGGGGCACGCGCCATACGGCGAGTTGAACGAGAACAGCTGGCGTGCCGGCGTCAGGGGTGCCGGGCCTGGAGGCAGGTCGCCGAAACGGGCCCACAGCAGCCGCAGCAGGTCGTGGAGCTCCGTCATCGTGCCGACGGTCGAACGGGGATTGCGGACCACCGTCGACTGGTCGAGTGCCACCGCGGGCGACAACCCGGTGATGGACCCGACGGCCGGGCGGCTCACGCGGCCGAAGAACTGCCGCGCGTACGACGAAAACGTCTCGAGGTACCGGCGCCGGCCCTCCGCGCAGATCGTATCGAACGCCAGCGACGACTTGCCGCTGCCCGACACGCCCGTCACGGCTGCGAGCGTCCCGCGGGGGATGTCGACGTCGGCGTGATGCAGGTTGTGCTCGCTCGCCCCCCGGACGGCGATCACCGTCCGCGTGGACGAGGCGGAATCCGCGGCCACCTCTCAGTACCGCAGCCGCAGCATGAGAGGACGGCTGCCGGCCCCCGGCACGAGCACGAACAGGTTGTCGTATTCGTCCCTGGCGATGGCGATCGTGTTGGGGTGGCCGAACGCGGCGAGCAACTCGGGAACCGTGTCGCTGTGGCCGACAATCAGCACCCGGGCCGCGGGGCCGAGGGCCGTCACCTGCTTCCGCAATTCGTCCTGCCGGTCAGCCGGGACCGGCGTCACCGGCAGGCCGAGGTGCTCAGCCAGGGGGCGGCCGGTGTCGGCCGTGCGTGTGTACTGGGTCGAGAAGACCGCCGTGATGCCACTGTCGCGCAGGACGGCAGCCAGGCGTCGGGCGCGCGACACGCCTTCGGGCGCGAGCACCGAGTCCTTGGTGTCGTCAAGCCGCTCGGCGTGCCGGACGATGTAGATGGCCTCCTGAGCGGAGGCCGGGGCCGCCGCAACACACGCGAGACAGGCGGCAACGGCGACGAGTGCGAGGGTACGAGCGCGCGTGAACGTTCGCATGACGGCTCCCAGGAGAGACCCGGCCGGGTCAGTGCCATGATACCTGTCATGGCGTGTTCCCGTGGCGAGGCGCTAGAATGGCCGAATGGCGCCGGAACCGGACAAGGCGCGCGGGGGGAGAGACCGAGACCATGTTCAGAAGGGCGTTCGCGATTGTCGTCGGAGTGGCGCTCGGGCTGGCGGGCGGCATCGGCGGCTATACCTTCATCTACGCCCGGGGCGCGTCCTATCTGACCAACGACCCGGCAGCGTGTGCGAACTGCCACGTGATGAACGAGCAGTACGACGGCTGGACCAAGTCGAGCCATCACGCTGTCGCGGTGTGCAATGACTGTCACACGCCCCACGGCCTGGGTCCGAAGTACCTGACCAAGGGCCTCAACGGGTTCTGGCATTCCTACGCGTTTACGCGCGGCGGGTATCCCGACCCGATTCAGATTACCGACCGTAACCACCGTGTCACCGAAGGCGCCTGCCGCAAGTGCCACGACGACATGGTCGACGCCATTCAGGGTGTCGAAGCGGACGAAACGCTCAGTTGCGTGCGGTGCCACCGCAACGTCGGGCACCTGCACTAGGACGGCTTCAGGACCTGCGCGTGCGGCCCTGTGAGTGGCCGCGACCACGGGCTCGAAACCGCTTGTCGTGAACACGGAGAGCACATGACCGGGGAACCAACACCCAAGCCCAAGGATCGAGTCAGTTTTCGCGTCGTGCTGTTGACGGCCGCCGCCACGACGGTGGTGGTGGGCGGGCTGACGGCGCTCCTGATGAACGTGATGGAACACAAGCAGGAAGCACGCGATCCGTTCTTCCGCGTGGTCACCCTGACCGACGACACGGAGGATCCGGCGACCTGGGGCAAGAACTTCCCGCTGCAGTACGACGGATACCTGAAGACGACGGATCAGGTGCGTACGAAGTACGGCGGCAGTGAAGCCTTGCCGCGCACGCCGACCGATGCCGATCCCCGCTCCATCGTCGCCCAGTCGCGCCTGGAAGAGGATCCGCGCCTGAAGACCATCTGGGCGGGGTACGCGTTCGCGACGGACTTTCGCGAAGAACGCGGCCATGCGTTCATGCTCGACGATCAGACGTTCACGGAGCGGCAGCGGGTGACGAAGCAGCCGGGCACGTGCATGCAGTGCCACGCCTCGGTGTACGTGCCGTACAAGAAACTGGGCGGCGGCGACATCATCAAGGGGTTCGAGCTGATGAACCAGATGTCCTACGCCGATGCCCGGAAGCTCGTGAAACACCCCATCGCGTGCATCGACTGCCACGACTCGGAAACCATGCAGCTCCGCGTGACGCGTCCTGGTTTCATCGAGGGGATCCGCGCGCTGAAGGCGTCCCAGGGGGTGCCGAACTACGACGTCAATACGATGGCCTCCCGCCAGGAGATGCGCAGCTACGTGTGCGGGCAGTGCCACGTCGAGTACTACTTCAAGGGGCCGGAAAAGCGTCTGGTCTACCCGTGGTCAAAGGGGCTGTCGGTCGAGAAGATCCTGGAGTACTACGACGAAGTCGGGCACAAGGACTGGACGCATGCGGAGACGGGTGCGGAGGTCCTGAAGGCGCAGCATCCGGAGTTCGAAACGTGGAGCCAGGGCGTGCACGCGCGATCGGGCGTGGCCTGCACCGACTGTCACATGCCGTACGTCCGCGAAGGCGCACTGAAGATCAGCGACCACCACGTGCGCAGCCCGCTGCTCAACATCGCACGGGCCTGCCAGACCTGCCACAAGTGGTCCGAGCAGGAGATGAAGGCCAGGGCCGAGGCCAACCAGGATCGCACCTATGAGATGCGCAATGTGGCCATGGACGCGCTGGTGGCGCTGATTGGGGACATCAAGGCCGCGAAAGCCGCCGGGGCGTCCGACGGGCAGCTGGCCGTGGCCCGCAAGCACCAGCGAACGGCGCAGTTCATGGTTGACTTCGTCGAGGCGGAGAACTCGATGGGATTCCACGCGCCCGGAGAAGCCGTGCGGATCCTGGGGCAGTCCATCGATCAGGCGCGCCTGGGACAACTCAGCCTGCGCATCCCCATGACGCCGGCTGGCCCGCGGGTGGGAGCACAGTAGCGTCCGTAACGCGGGGTCAGACCTTGAATTGACAGGCTTTCGGATGGTGAGGGCCTGTCAATTCAAGGTCTGACCCCGTTTCGCGCCGGCGTCAGGTAAGATGCCGGCATGTCCACGGTTGCTCTCGGCTGGATCGCCGTCATCGTCTACTTCCTCGTTACCGGCTACTTCGCCGTTCACAACGCCCGGCGGACGAAGTCCGTTGCGACCTATGCCGTCGGCAACCGCGACATCCCGGCGGTGGTTGTCGGACTGTCGCTGGCGGCCCAGTTGACCAGCGTGGCCACGTTCGTCGTCAACCCCGGCCTGGTCTACGCATACGGCTATGCTGCCCTGCTGGGGTACGGGCTCTGCGCCGGCATGGGGATCACGATCGGACTGGCGTTCTTCTCCCGGCGATTCCGGACCCATGGCGCGCGGGTGCAGGCGCTCACGGTGCCGCAGTGGATCGGGACCCGGTACGACTCGAAGCCCCTGCGCGCGGGTTTCGCCGTGCTCTCGCTCGGTCTCGTCACCTTCGCCACGCTGATCGTCGTGGCGCTGTCGGTCGTGCTCGGACGATTGCTCGCGGTCCCTCCGCACTGGGTGGCCGTCGGCCTCGTCACCATCGTCGTCCTTGGCGTGATGATGGGTGGCGCGACGGGGCATGCGTGGACGAATGCCGTGCAGGCCTCAATCATGGTCGTCGTGGCGATCCTCCTGATCGGGGAGGGGGTGCCGCTGCTCCAAGGGGGCGGCATTACCGCGCGCCTGGCCGCGATGGACCCGAACCTGGTGGGCGCGACGAATCCCGCCTCGCCGTTCTTCCGCACGTTGTTCGAAGTCGTGATCTGCAATTTCGTCATCGGTCTGGCCATCGTGTGCCAGCCGCACATCATCGCCAAGGCGCTCTACCTGCGGGAGGACCGCGACGTCCGCACGTACCTCACCACCGCCATTGTCGTGGGTCTGCTGTTCACCGGCGTGCTGGTGGCGGGTATCTGGGCGCGGTTCGCCCTGCAACAACCCGTGCCGATCGACCGCGTGATCTCGACCTGGATTGGCGTCAGTTTCCCCGCAGCGGTGCAGGTGTTGATCACCGTCGGACTGCTCTGCGCGGGGTTGTCAACGCTCGAAGGGATTCTGCTGGCCCTGTCCGCCACGTTTTCGGCGGACTTCTACCCGCTGATCGCCGGCAAGGGCGGTGACAAGACGGCGCTGCGTGTGGGGCGTGCGGGGCTGGCGGTCGTGGCCGTCGTCACGGTGGCACTGGCCACGTGGCAGCTATCCCATCCGACTGGCGGGACCGTTGCCATCTTCGCCCAGTACGGCGTGTACCTGCTGTTTTCGGCCGCGTTCCTGCCGCTCGCGTGCGGCATGTTCCTGCCGCGGGTGTCCCGCGGTGTCGTGACGGGCGCGGTGGTGGCGGTGGTCGTCACCTATTTTGCCGTCAGTGTGTTCAAGGTGACCATGCTGCACAACAACCCGGCGTTCCTGGCAACGGCCGGGATCCTGGCCGGGTGGGTCGTGGTCGGTGCGGGTTCGCTGCTGGGAAAGCTCGGGGTCAGACCTTGAATTGACAGTCGCAAGGTCTGACCCCGAGGCCGCGGCGGCTACGACCGGGCGCCTTTCCGGCTCCACTCGCGGATCTTCGCGATCTCGTCGGCGCCGATGTGGAGGAACTCCAGGAATTCCTGGTGTTCCTGCGGAGCGCTCTTCTCGAATTCGGCGTGCCACCGGTCCATGTCCGCGTCTTTCAGGCCCGCGGCCCGCATGATGGAGACCCACTTGTCTTTGGTGATCATCTGATTCCTCCTGAAACTGCGTGATCGTTGCAGCAGGCGCAGGATGGCCCGCTGGTGGTCGCGAAGCGCCTCGATCTCCGCGTCGATGGCGATCAGTCTGCGCTCCAGAATGGCCGCTGCGCCCCCTCCCGGCTGGTCGAGGAGCGCCCCAATGTCGGCCACGCTGAGACCGACCTTCCGAAGCAGGCCGATCTGGCGAATCCGCTGTTCGTCCTGTTCGCCGTAGGCGCGGTAGTTGCCTGACGTCCGAGGCGGACGGCGCAACAAACCGCGCGATTCGTAGTACAGCAGCGTGGAACGGCTCAACCCGCATTTCCGGGCGAGCGCAGACACCGTCATCATCACCACACCCCCATCATCAACCTGTCTATCTTAGACGGGTCAAGGGGCATGGGACATGGGGCATGGGGGACTCGGGGCATCTGGCCAATCCCCAACCCCCAACCCCCAATCCCTAGTAGAATCCCCCCGCACACGTACGTTCCCCCTCAGGAGGACAGCATGGCGATCGGACACAACGTGATCGTGCGGGGCCTGGTACTCGCGGCGGTCATCTCCATCTCAGGCGTGACACAGGCCGGCGCCCAGGCCACAAAGCCCCCCGCGAAAGGCGGGGCGGCCGTGTCGCCGGCCCGCGTCACCTCAACCGACCCCGCGTTGCGGCTCAAGGGCTTCGAGCAACATCAGGCGATGAAGGCCGCGTCGGCGTTCAAGGATCTCAGCTGGCAGTTCCTCGGGCCGAAGAACGTCAGCGGACGCACCATCGACCTCGCCGTGATCGCACCGCGCGGCAAGCACTACACCATCTATGCTGCCACCGCCACCGGCGGGCTGTGGAAGACCGAGAACGAAGCGACCACCTGGAAACCGATCTTCGAGCAGGGTCCGACGACGTCCATCGGTGACGTCGCCGTGGCGCCGTCTAACCCGGACATCGTGTGGATGGGCACCGGCGAGGCCAACATCTTCCGCAGCTCGAACGCCGGGGCCGGCGTCTACAAGTCGACGGATGCAGGCCGGACGTGGCAGCACATGGGCCTCACCGACACCTACACCATTCCGCGTATCGTCATCCATCCGACGAACCCCGACACGGTGTACGTCGCGGCGTCCGGTCACGAGTGGACCAACAACGCCGAGCGGGGCCTGTACAAGACCACCGATGGCGGGAAGACGTGGGAGAAGATCGTCAGCATCAACGAGAAGACCGGTGTGATCGACCTCGTGATGGATCCGGTCGACCCCAACACCCTGTACGCCGCCACCTGGCAGCGTATCCGGCTCAAGTGGAACGACCCGCGGACCTTCGCCGACTACACCGGCAGCGGCATCCAGAAGTCCACCGACGGCGGGAAAACCTGGGCGCCCATCAACGCGGGCCTGCCAGAGGCGAAGTTCAGGGGCCGCATCGGTCTCGACGTCTGCAAGTCGCAGCCGAACATCGTGTACGCCTTCGTGGACAACTACGAGTTGTCGCGTGAGCCGACGGAAGAAGAGAAGGCCGACCCGTACGGCATTCCGTCCTCAGGGTTCATCAAGGGCGCCACCGTGTACCGGTCCGACAACAAGGGCGCGACGTGGACGCAGATGAGCGGCCTGACGCCGGAGCAGAAGACGCTCATGGAGCGGCACTCAGGGACCTTCGGCTGGGTGTTCGGCCAGATTCGCGTCGATCCGAACGATGCCAACACCGTCTACACGCTGGGGGTCAGCCTCCACACGTCGTCCGACGGCGGCAAGACCTTCAGGCGCCTGCCGACGCCGGGCAGCGACCACCACGGCCTGTGGATCGATCCGGACAACTCGAACTACCTGATCAACACCTACGATCAGGGATTCGCCATCTCTTATGACAAGGGCGCGACCTGGAAGGATTCGCGGCTCACGCTGCCGCTGGCGCAGTTCTTCAACGTGTCGTACGACATGGATACGCCATTCCGCGTCTACGGCTCCATGCAGGACCATGGCAGTTTCCGGGGTGTCGTGGACCTCAGCGCGGGCCGCAACCGGATTCCCACCGCCGACTTCGAACGGGCGCCTGGCGGCGAAGGGTCCACACACGCGATCGACCCCATCAACCCGTCCATCGTTTATTCGTCAGGGTTCTACGGCACGCTGAATCGCAGCGACCTGGGCAAACCACGCGCCCAGCAGAACAAGGCTCTGCTTCAGGCCCGTTTCCCCGATGAAGCGAAACTGCGCGGTGAGTGGCTGGCGCCGACGATCCTGTCTCCGCACAACAACGAGATCGTCTTCCATGGGATGCAGCAGTTGATGATGTCGCGCGATCGTGGCGACACGTGGGAGACCATCAGCCCGGATCTCACGTACAACATCGCGGCCGAGATGGGCGACATCCCGTACCACACGATCTCGACGATTTCGGAGTCCCCGCTGCGAGCCGGCGTGATCTACGTGGGCACGGACGACGGCAAGGTGCACGTCACGCGGGATTACGGCAAGACCTGGACGGAGATCATGGCGGGCCTGCCGTACCAGAAATGGGTCTCGCGGATCGTCGCGTCGGCCTACAGCCTCGGCACCGTCTACATGACCCAGACCGGGAAGCGGGACGATGACTTCACGCCCTATGTGTGGAAGTCGACCGACTTCGGGAAGACCTGGACGAGCATCGCTGCGAACATCCCGATCGGGCCGGTCAACGTCATCCGGGAGGATCCCGTGGACCGGAACATCCTGTATCTGGGCACGGACACCGGTGTCTACGTGACCACCGACGGCGGGAAGGCCTGGCAGACCATCGGTACGAACCTTCCGGCGGCGTACGTGCACGACCTCGTTGTGCATCCGCGGGACAACGTCATGGTCATCGCGACGCACGGCCGTGGCATGTGGGTAGTGGACGTCGATTCGATCAACAAGAAGTCGACGCGTCCCCGGCGTTTCTAGGCGGCTGGGCCATGGGCCATGGGCCAAGGCAAGGGCGCAGTATGTAGCCCCGGGGTGGGGAGGCAGACGTGCATCACACGCTTCATGTGTCACGCTGGATGATCGTTGTCGTGTGCGTCTGTGCCCTGGCCGGTGCCGTTGGTGCCGGCCAGGGCCACGCCCCGAGGCGCATCTACTGGGGCGACGAGGTTCCCAAGGCGTGGAACGGAACGTGGCCGGCGCCATTGCAGACGGTTCCGGAGCGGACACGATTGTCGCGTACCACTTCCACGCTGGAACTGCACGAATTCATCAACACGCTGAAGTGGCGTAGCGATCGGCTTCACGTCTTCCCGGTATTCACGTCTCCCACCGGCAAGATCGCGCCTGCGGTCGTGCTGGCCAGCCCGCGGGTGTCGTCTCCTGCAGAGGCCCGGGCGTCGGGCAAGGCCGTGATCTACCTGCAGGGCAACATCCATCCGCCAGAGCCCGAAGGCACAGAGGCCCTGCTCATGGTGATGCGCGACATCCTGTTCGGCTCGCGCACGCACCTGCTCGACAACCAGATTCTCGTCATCCTGCCGGTCTTCAACATGGACGGGACCGACATGGTGTCCACCCAGGACGGCACCCCGCACATCGCTGGATCCCGCGTGAACGCCAGAGGATTCGATCTGAACCGTGATGCGGTGAAGCTCGAGACCCCCGAGGTGAACGGGCTCTACCAGAACGTGCTGAATCGCTGGGATCCGCTGCTGTTCGTCGACCTGCACCTGATGGGCCGCGTGAAGCACGGTTACGCGAACACGTATGCGACGTCGACCGTGCCGGCGGCCCACCCCGGGCCGCGTACCTACGTGTGGGACACGCTCTTCCCGGCCGTGCGTGAGGCCGTACGCCGTGATTTCGGCCTCGAGACCTTCACGCATGCGCTGGCGGACGACGTCTGGCCTCCCACCGTGTGGAGCCACGACAACGCCATCTGGAGCACCGAAGCGAAGTTCGTCGTCACGGACTATGGCCTGCGCAACCGGATGGCCATCATCACCGAGACTCCAGGGCACCCCACCTTCGAACGCCGTATCTACGCGCAGTACGCCTACGTGCTGGCGCTGCTCGAGTACACGAACGCCCACGCGGCTGACATGCTGAAGGTCGTCCGGGACGCGGACGAGGAGACGGTGGCTCGAGTGAAGGCGCAGGGGGAAGCCGGGACACTGCGGAACTGGGTGGACGGCAAGTACGAATCGTGGGGCAAGGTCGAGGTTCTGGCCTATCCTGCCAACGAGGTCGCGTATCTGCCGGGCACGAGCGTTCGGGCCACGAAACCCGGGCAGGCGACCGGCCCGCCGCAGCGCGTGATGGTGGAGCATCTGACCAGGCCCGTCGGTACCAGGGACGCCGTCGTTCCGCGCGGGTACCTGCTGCCCGCAGACATGGCCGACATCGCCGCCAAATTGCGGACCCACAACATCACGATCCAGGTCATGTCTTCCCCCCTGAAAGCCGAAGGCGAGCAGTTCGTCGTCAACCGGATGTCCAAGACCCGGCGGGGCGGCCTCAACCTGACCATCCTTGACGGAGGATTCTTCGGACCGTCCGTGCGCGAGTTCCCGGCGGGTTCGTTCCTGGTCGATCTGGCCCAGCCCATGGCCAATGCCGCCTTCTATTACCTGGAGCCGCAGGCCGCGGACGGGTTTGCCGGAGCCGGGTTGCTGGACGAGTACCTCAGGCGGCTGGGGGTTGACGAGCGCCCGATCGTCTATCCCGTATTCAAGTACCGCCGAATCGTGCCGTGACCGGCGGGTAGAATACAGGGATGCTGGTCACTCTGACCCACGAGCATCTCGACGAGCCCATCGGTCCGTACGCGAGCCACGACGCCGTCGTACTGCATCCCCGCGAGTCCGTGGGCGACGTGCTCACGGCGTTTCGCGTGCGTCCCCTCGGCGAGCGCATCGTCTACTTCTATGTGGTCGACGACCAGGACCGGCTTGTGGGCGTGGTTCCCACCCGCAGGCTGCTGTCCGGGGCCCCGGACGTTCGGGTCGAGGACGTGATGATAAGTACCATCGTGAGCCTGAAGCAGGATGCCACGGCCCGCGAGGCGCTCGAACTGATGCTCGACCGCCACCTGCTTGCGCTGCCGATCGTGGATGGCGATGGCCGCTTCTCGGGGACTGTCGACGTCACGCTGTTCACGGACAGCCTGCACGATCTCACCGAGCGGCAGACGTCCCGTGACGTCTTCCAGATGATCGGCGTTCACCTCACGCGCGGTGTCTCCTCGTGGCGGGCGTTCGCCGATCGGTTCCCCTGGCTGCTGTCGAACATCGCGGGCGGCCTTGTCGCGGCTTTCCTCGCCAGCCTGTTCGAGCCGCTCCTCGACGCCGTCATCGTCCTGGCCCTCTTCATTCCGGTCGTGCTTGCCCTTGCCGAGAGCGTCAGTATCCAGTCGGTCGGGCTGACGCTCCAGAGTCTGCACGGCGCCCGCATCGACTGGCGTTTCCTCGGAGGAGCCCTGCGGAACGAATCCGGCGTGGCCCTCATGCTGGGCCTGGCAGCCGGCACCGTGGTGGGGCTCGTGGCCTGGGCCTGGAAGTCCGATGCGCTGGTGGCCCTCGCGATCGGCGGCAGCATCGCGCTGTCGATGCTGACGGCCTGCCTGCTTGGCGTGCTGCTTCCGGTGACCCTGCGGTAGCTGAAACGGGACCCGAAGGTGGCCGCAGGCCCCGTGGTGCTCGCCCTGGCCGACACGGCCACGCTGCTCTTCTACTTCACGCTGTCAGGCGCCCTGCTGATGCGGTCAGTGTCCTGACTCCGGTCACGCGAACAGCGACCGCACGCTCAGCGCCGCGAGGGCGATGAGCGCGGCGCCCGTGGCGGCGTGCAGCACCCACGCCCGCCCGCGAGCAGCCAGTGCCGTCGCCACCTGCCCGAACGCCACGGCATACAACGAGTGACAGGCGAAGGCCATCGACACGTGGATAGCGCCGAGCAGGACGAAGCTGGCTGCGAAAGGGTCAGCGGCCCCGATGAACTGCGGAACCGTTGCCGCGTAGAAGACGGGAATCGACGGGTTCAGTAGATTCGTCACGGCCCCTTCACCCATCCTGGTCCCGGCAGCCGGTGCGCGGGTGTGCGGGGCCGGCTCTGCACTGTCGTTCGCCAGCCCCGATTTCAGTGCCCGGGCCCGGGCCAGGCTGCGTGCGCCGAGCCACGTGAGGCACAGTCCCCCGACGACCCGGATGGCATCCAGTGCGCCAGGCGCGCTGCTGAGGATGACGCCAAGGCCAGCCCCCGCGGCGACGGCCCAGGCGGTGTTCCCGAGTGCAATGCCGAGAGCCGTTGCCAGTCCCGCCCGCTTGCCGCCCTCGGCCGTGTTGCGCAACACCACGGCGGTCGACATGCCCGGCGCCAGCACGAGCAGCGCTGCAACACCTGAAAAAGCCACGATGGACGCGGGTGGAAGAGGCAGCATCACTGCCGCAGTGTAGCGAAGAATGTTGGTGACGGGCATGTGTTATCGTCAGCACGCTCAGGTCGAGACCCTGAGCGTAACAACCGAGGAGTCCCCATGCTGCGCGCGTTCGTCCTCACCCTGTCCTGCATACTGGCCTGCACGGCCATCGCGGCTGCGCAGCTATCCCCCGTCCGCGAGAGCAGGCCCCCGCAGCGGCCGCGGGCCCGCGACCTCGGCGTTCCGTTCGAAGGGACACCAGGGCCGCTCAATGCGATCACCGATGTGAAGGGAGTCGAGGTCGGGCACGTCACGCTCGTCGATGGCGACGGACCGCTGACCGTCGGCAGGGGCCCTGTCCGGACCGGGATCACGGCGGTGTTTCCCCAGGGGCGCGACTTCCGCGGCCGTGTCTTCAGCGCCTGGTACACCCTCAACGGCAACGGCGAGATGACCGGGACGACCTGGCTGCGCGAGTCCGGGTGCCTGGGCACGCCGATTCTCGTCACGAACACGCACAGCGTTGGCGTCGTCCGCGATGCCGTCATCGAGTGGAACGCCCGGAAAGGCACCTCCGGGGACTACTCGGGCGACTTCAGCCTGCCCGTCGTTGCCGAAACCTGGGACGGCGTCCTGAACGACATCGACGGGTTCCACGTGAAGAAGGAGCACGTCTTCGAGGTGTTGGCGTCCGCCAGGCCCGGGCCCGTCGCCGAGGGCAACGTCGGCGGCGGGACGGGCATGGTCTGCCATCAGTTCAAGGGCGGCATCGGCACGTCGTCCCGCGTCCTCCCGGCCGCCGACGGCGGCTACGTCGTCGGCGTACTGGTCCAGGCCAACTACGGTCTGCGCAGCCAGTTGACGATCGCCGGTGTGCCAGTCGGGAAAGAGATTCCGGACTTCATGCCGCAGGAGTACGTCCGGCTAAAGCCGGACGCCACGAGGGCGCAGGAGCAGGGCTCGATCATTGTCGTCGTCGCGACCGACGCGCCGCTGCTGCCGCACCAACTCGACCGGATCGCCAGGCGCGTGCCGCTGGGTATCGGTGCCGTTGGCGGACGGGGCGGCAATAGTTCCGGCGACATCTTTATCGCCTTCTCCACCGCGAACCCTGACGCCGCGAAGCTGTCAGGCCTGGCCAGCCTGACGATGTTGCCGAACGAACGGATGAACCCGCTGTTCGCCGCCACCGCGGAGGCCGTCGAAGAGGCCATCGTCAATGCCCTCGTCGGCGCCGACACGATGACGGGTATCAATGGGAACCGGGTGTACGCGTTGCCACACGACCGTCTGCGGGAGGCCCTGAAGAAGTACAACCGCCTGGTTCCCCGCACCTGACTGCCTGCGGCGAAACTACGGACCTGAATCCCCCGGACCTCCGTACGTAGCCCCGGACCTCCGGACGTAGCCCCGGACCTTCGTACGTAGCCCCGGACCTTCAGGTCCGGGGTACCCCGGGTCTGCCTTCGACGACGCTCAGGCCAGGAAAGACCCGGGGCTACGTACTACTTTGTATTCCAGTCCGGCGGCGTCTGCCCGAGCAGGTGCCGCACGAAGAAGTCGAAGCGCCGACGTTCTCCGTATGCGCCGCCCGAGCCGTGGCCGGCGCCTGGAATCACGAGCAACTCGAAGTCCTTGTTGGCCTTGATCAGGGCGTTGACCACCTGCAGCGTCGAGGAGGGGTCGACATTGGTGTCGAGTTCGCCCACGACGAGCAGGACCTTGCCCTGGAGCCGGTGGGCGTTGTCGACATTGGAGGATGCCGCGTAGTGCGGGCCGATGGGCCAGCCCATCCACTGCTCGTTCCACCAGATCTTGTCCATGCGGTTGTCGTGGCACCCGACTGCCGAGACCGCGGCCTTGTAGAACTCCGGGTGGAAGAGCAGGGCGCCCATCGAGTTCTGACCGCCGGCCGAGGTGCCGTACACGCCGACGCGCGTGGCGTCGTACCAGGGGTACTTCGCGGCGGCGGCCTTGTGCCACAGGATACGGTCCGGGAATCCGGCATCCTTCAGGTTCATCCACGACACGTCGTGGAAGGCCTTGGATCGGTTCGACGTGCCCATGCCGTCAATCTGGACGACGATGAAGCCCAGCTCGGCCTGAGCCTGCATCTGGTTGTACGCCATGAAGGTCTTCGGCACGAACGAACTGTGCGGTCCGGCGTAGATGTTCTCGATGACCGGATACTTCTTGCGCGGATCAAAGCGGGTTGGACGGTAGATGACACCCCAGATGTCGGTCACGCCGTCGCGACCCTTGGCCACGAACACCTCGGGTGGCGCCCAGCCGAGTTTCGTCAGCCCTGCGATGTCGGCCCGCTCAACCTCGAGCACCAGCGAACGATCCGCGGTACGCCGCAACTCGAGCACCGTCGCCGCGTCGACGCGCGAGTACGTGTCCGTGAAGTACACCATGTCTGCCGAGAAGTTCACGGTATGGGTGAAATTGCCTTCCGTCAGGCGCACCAGGTCCGTGCCGTCGAAGTTGATCCGGTAGTAGTGCACGAAGTACGGGTCCAGGCCGGGTTCCTTCCCGCTGGCGCTGAAGTAGATCTGGCGTTTCTTTTTGTCGACCTTGGACACGCCGCGGACGACCCAGTCACCTTTCGTGATCTGCTGCGTGACCGTGCCGGTTGTCCCATCGAAGAGGTACAGGTGGTTCCACCCGTCGCGCTCCGACATCCAGATGACTTCTTTGCCGTCCGCCACGTCGTACCGGTATTTCTTGCTGGAGTAGGTGAAGAACGTCTTCGGTTCCTCCGAGATGACCGGACGCGCCTTGCCGGTCGTATCCGCCTCAATCACCCGGTAGACCTGATGGCCGCGCTGGTTGTATTCGAAGGTCACGGCCGACGAGTCCTTGCGCCACTCCAGGCGGGACAGGTCGTAGGGGTTAGGGAACAGGCTGCTCTCGACGACGACCGGGCGGCGCGACGCAACGTCCACGATCACGGGGTGGTCGATGTCGAGCGTATCTCCGGGCTTGGCGTAGAACCGCGACGAGTTCTTCGGCTGCAACTGGTCCTCGGGCGACGACTCGACGTAGTGCACCAGGCGGCGATAGCCGGGCCTCGTGCGGTAGGCCGCGACCTTCTTCGAGTCGGGCGACCACGCCACCGAGGACAGTTCGTAGCAGTTGTCCTCGGATCCGTCCAGCGTCAGGGGTGTCGTCTTGCGCGCGCCTTTCTCCCGCACGTGGATGTTGTAGTTGACGATCACGGCCTCGAGCGTGCCGTCCGGCGCGACGCGCGGCCGGGCGTCGGCAGGCGCCGGCGAACACGGCGGCGGCGGCTGCTGGCGTTCCCAGGGACTGACCACCGGCGTCCGCTTGCAGACGTAGTCGTCGAGTCCGCATGCCCAGTCCGATCCGTCGAAGCGGACCTCGAGGATCTTCTCGTCGTTCATGAAAGTGATCGTGTTGAAGGGCAGCGACACCGGCTTGAGCGAGCGACCGGTGAGCTTCGACAATGTTGCCGCCAGACGTTCGTGGTCGAAGGCTGGACGCTTCTGACCGGTGGCCGCGTCAGCCACGACGAACTGGTGGCCGCCTGGCACGGACACGCGGTACCAGAGGCGGGTGGTCTTGTCGATCCACGTCGCGGGCCCTGGCACGTTGAGGGCCGCCGCCTCGTACTGCTCTCGCAGCCCCTGGGCACGCTGGTAGTCGGCCGCCGTCACCTGGGCCCAGCCAGGGGCGGATCCCGCCAGCAGGGCAAAGGCCATCGAACACCGGAACAGGATCACACGCATGGGAGTTCTCCTCGCGTCGAAGGCACACCGCGTGGGGCCGAAGGCCGATGGCCGTATGCCGACAGTCGATCACTTCCTGGACGGGAGCAGCGCCTTCGGGAACCGTGCCACGACGGTGTAGTTGGGATCAACGACATTGGCCACACGCGCGGACCCGGCCTGCGAGAGCACTTGGAGCGCTTCGAGCTTCTCGAACCCGTAGTCGCTCACCAGCCACTCGACCAGTTCGACGTGGGCGATACGGAATGCGTCGATCAGGGGGCGCACGCTGCCCGCGACCATGATGAACCGGTCGTCCTCGATGCGCGGCCAGCGGAGGCGCTGGCCCCTGATGACGTCAAATTGCAGGGTGACGTCCGCAGTGGTTTCAAGGCCCGACCCGACGATCTCGCCGTCGCCCTGCGCAGCGTGTACGTCGCCGAAGTAGAAGTAGGCGCCGTCGTGGAACACGGGCAGGTACACCGTCGCCCCTTCTCGAATATCTGGGGCGTCCATGTTCCCGCCGAAGTCGCCCGGCCACAGCCCGCCGACGGCCTCTTCACCTCGCGGTGCCACGGCCATGCGTCCGAGCATGGGTGCGAGGGGAATCTCGATGCGTTTCGACGCGGAGTGCGGCAGGTCCAGAACGCCCACGTTGCGGGTGCGGTCGAGGCGCCAGACCCATCGTCGGGCCGGCGGCGGATCGTTCAGCATGCGTGTGCGGCCGTCGGCGAACAGGGAACTGATACCCGACGGATTGATCGCCGAGATCGCGGTGTCGCGATTCGGCCGCAGCCGCAGGATTCGCACCACCAGGGTGTCGTCAGGTGTGATGCCTTCGATGTAGAACGGCCCGACTTCCCCCGGCCATGGCCCGGCCGTGGTCGGGTCGTAGTAGTCGCCGGGTTTCGAGAATGTCCGGGTTTCGACAATCGTTCCCGGGCTCACGCGCAGCACCGGTTCGCGCTTCGCGAAGGTGGGATAACCGACCGTCGGCGTAAACGTCACAGTCGGGGATTGGGCCGCGGGCGTCCCACTGACGCCGATGGCCAGCGCGGCGGCGAGCATGGTTCGTGTCATGACTGACCTCCGTTGCCGGTGGCGAACGTGCCGGTCAGTATACGACGGGTCAGCGCTCGAGCAGGCGGTCGAACGCGTCAGGCGGCAACTCCGTGAGGGACCGTACCCACAGGTCCGCGTCCGGCAGGGGGCCGTCGGGGCACACGCCAATCGTCTTCATGCCCGCCGCGCGGCCGGCGGCGATGCCGGCCGCGGCGTCTTCCACGACGATGGCCCGTGTGGGAGGCACGCCAAGGCGCTCGGCCGCGGTGAGGAAGACGTCGGGAAAGGGTTTGCCGCGCGTCACGTCTTCGGCGGTGACGCGGGCGTCGAACCACGGCGCCAGGCGAAGGGCGTCCACGACCGCCTCCTCGTTGAGACGGGGAGCGGCGGTGGCAATCGCCTGTTTCCAGCCCGCGTCCCGAAGCCTGGTCAACCAGTCCATCACGCCAGGCAGCGGTTCGATGCCGGCCGCCCGCATGGACGCGCGATACCGTGCCTCCTTGTCGAGGCTCACGCGTGTCCGTTCCGGTTCCGGCATGCCGGGACCGAACCACTCGAGCGCAATCTCGTCGTTCCGCTTGCCGAGCATCGAGATGAACGTGTCGTAGCTCAGGTCGAATCCGACCTCTGCGGCGACGTCACGCCAGGCCGTCCAGTGGTGGCCGATCGAATCGACCAGCGTCCCGTCCATGTCCCACAATACGGCCTTCATCATGTGGCGTGCGCTCCTTCAATGTGCGGCCGGGAGGTTCCGGCGATGGCCCGTTCCAGAAACACGTTGGCGGCGACCCGGCCGGCCATCAGCGCGATCGCGGCAGCCAGGGCGCCGGTCATGTCGAGGATCCCGACGCACAGCGCCAGCGTCAGGCTGATGCCTGCGGCTTCGATGGCGGTGCCCACCGTGACCAGGCGCGTGCGCCTGGCGAGGATGAGCGACGAACGTTGCACGGCCAGCAGATACTCGAGCGCCGGGAGCAACAGCAGGAGCCTCACCGGCCCGATCACGAACGACGCCATGTCCGGGGTCAGGCCCGACAGGGTCTCGAACCACACGCGTGACACGGGTGTCAGGGCGACAACGGCCAGGACGGCGGACGCGACGCCGCCGAGCAGGCGCGAGACGCGCCGGATTTCGGCTTCGTGCTCCCGCTGGAGGCCCGTCAGCGCCACGGCCACTTCCTGAAACGCGAACGCCCCGCTGCGGAAGAGGAAGACGAAGGCGTTGATGACGGGCAGGGCGGCCAGCGAGTCGATCGGCCGCCGGCTGTGCCCCATGAAGAACGTGATGACCGGCAGGGTGATGAGCGAGAGCACCGACGTCAACGCGAGCGGATAGTAGAAGCGGATGATGCCCGCTGTCGTGAGGGGTTCATGCCCGGCGGGACGAGGGGTGGCCTCGATCTGCCTGATGAGATGCCACGACATCCAGCGGCTGGCAGCCGCCTCGGCCAGCACGCCAGCGGTGAGTGCAATCCCGCCGATGAGCGCCCCGGGCAGAGGCGACGTCAGGGCCAGCGCCGCAGCGGCCACCGACATGGCGCCCAGGCGCACGACGGTCCCGTAGGCCACGCGACGTGTGAGGCCCGCGCGGACCATGATGCCCTGGTAGAAGCGGCGGTACCCGATGGCGGCAGGCCACGGCAGCAGGACCGCCGTGGCCAGGTGCGCGAGCCGCGCGATCTCGGCCGGAAGGTCCATCAGCGCTGCGAGGCGCGAGAACACCGGCGGCACGACGATCAGGACCATGACGACGGTGAGCATCGCGTTCAGGGTGTAGGTGAATCGCCGCAAGGCGTGCAGGGATTCGCGGCACCGCACCAGCGTGTTGGAGGCCGTGAGCACCATCATGATGGGAGCTTCGACGATCCACGCGAGCGAGAAGGCTACGCCGTAGGCCGCCAGATTGAAGGCGGCATCCGGCCGTCTGGCAACGATGGCGGCGATGTAGGGTCCTTCGAGCCCCATCATCAGCCACGTGGCAGCGAGGGGAATCCAGAAGGAGAGGACGTAGGCGGTGCGGAGTGCAGTCACGTGAACACACCATTATGTCACGGTGGCCCGTGGTTCTCCGCGGGCCGCACGGGTCAGCCCCGGCGTCGGACCGTGCCGTGGCTGGCGTGGCGTCCGGCTTCAGCCGGACGTACAATCCCCTGATGCGAATCAACCGGGCGTGGATCCTGGCCGCGCGGCCAGAGGGCCTCTTCAAACAGACCGACTTCGTGTGGACCGAGACACCCGTGCCTGTGATCGGCGACGGGCAGGTGCTCGTGCGCCAGATCCTGCTGTCGCTGGATCCGACGAACCGCGGGTGGGCGAATGCCGGATCCACCTACCTCCCGCCCCTGCCGATCGGTTCCGTCATGCGAGGACTCGGGCTGGGCGTGGTCGAGGAGTCTCGGCATCCGGCCTTCGCGGCCGGCGACTACGTGCAGGGATTGTTGGGCTGGCAGGTGTACCACGTGGCGGAGGGCAGCAGCCTGGGGCGTGTCGAGCGTCGTCCAGGCGTGCCGCTGGAAGCGTACATGAGCGTGTTCAGCCACATCGGCGCCACCGCGTACTTCGGGTTGCTCGAGGTGGGGCGTCCAGTGCCCGGTGAGACGCTGGTGGTGTCGGGAGCAGCCGGCGCTGTCGGGTCGCTCGTCGGCCAGATCGGCAAGATTGCCGGATGCCGCGTCGTCGGTATTACGGGCACCGCGGAGAAATGCCGCTGGCTGACGGAAGAACTCGGGTTCGACGCCGCCGTGTCCTACAGGGACGGTTCGTTGCCGCGCACGCTCCGGCGGGCGTGCCCATCCGGTGTCGACGTGGTGTTCGAGAACGTCGGCGGCGACGTCATGGACGCCTCCCTGATGCAGCTGAATAACCAGGCCCGGATCGTGCTGTGCGGCATGATCGCGCAATACAACGAGCCCGTCTCGCCCCCCGGACCGCGGTTCCTCGTCAACGTCCTGACTCGCCGCGCGCGTATCGAGGGGTTCATCGTGTTGGACTACGTGCAGCGGTATCCCGAGGCGTTCGACAAACTGGGTGCGTGGATCGCCGACGGCCGGCTACGTTACCGCTCCGACATCGTGCAGGGGCTGGAGCACGCGCCTGCGGCCGTCAACCGGCTGTTCGACGGATCCAACACGGGCAAGCTCATGGTGCAGGTGTCCGACGAGCAGACGTAGCGGGGATTCCGCCAGGGCCCCGGACTGCCCGGACTTCCGAACGATTGTTCTCCCGCCGCCGCCGGGCGTATAATCTGCCCGGATACGCTGTCCGGTATGTTTGTGGCGGAACGAACGCGCACCTCTTCCGCAAGAGGCGGGGCACCGGAGGCGTACCTCGCGGACTGCTGATCGCAGGGCACCGCGAGGTCGCACGCGGGAGGGTGCCATGAAGAACGAAACGACTCGAGTGAACCCTCCCACCGCGCCACCGTTCGATCTGCTGGCATTCCTCGCCTCGGGCGGGGTATCTGGGCGTGTGGTTTCCCGTCGCGCCGGGACTGTTATTTACGCGCAGGGCGATCCGGCCGACACCGTGTTCTACATTCAGAAGGGCGGGATCAGGCTGCGGGTGCTCTCGCACACGGGCAAAGAAGCGATCGTGGCGCTGCTGCACCCCGGCGACTTTTTCGGTGAAGGATCGCTCACCGGCCAGGCACTCCGTATGTCGACGGCCGTCGCGGTGGGCGCCACCGTCCTGCTCGCCATCGAGACGCAGCAGATGGCCCGGCTCCTTCACGAGCAGCACGACTTGTCGGACCGGTTTCTCGCCTACGTCCTATCCCGCAACGTCCGCATCGAGGCCGACCTCGTGGATCAGATGTTCAACTCCAGCGAAAAACGTCTGGCTCGCGCCTTGCTCCTGCTCGCCCGGTACGGAAAACACGAGGCGCCCAACCGGGTGCTCCCGAAGCTTTCCCAGGAAATGCTGGCCGAAATGGTCGGCACCACCCGCTCGCGTGTCAACTTCTTCATGAACAAGTTCAGGAATCTCGGCTTCATCGAGTACAACGGCGGCCTCAAAGTCCACGACTCCCTGCTCAGCATCGTTCTGCACGACTAGCTCAAGCCGGCTTCAGCCAGAACTGCCAGCGCCAACCCCGCTCCCGCCCCGCCCGGTCCCGCGATCCGCCTGTTTGTCCGCTGACAGCGTTGTCTCCTGCCCCTTGTCCCTTGCCCCTTGTCCCTTGTCCCTTGCCCCTTGCCCCTTGTCCCTTGTCACTTGTCCCTTGTCTGTTACCCATGCGCGACGTGTCCGCAATTGTACAGACAGCACGGCCGGGCTCGCCGATCCTGTCGTGGTCACGACGACCCGTGACAGGAGGAGGCCCCGCCGTGCACACGAACACGAAGAAGGTGGTTCGCCAGCCCGACCCCATCGGGCGCCGACACTCGGAGTTGAGAATCATGCTGGGCGACCGGCAGCGGGAGATGCAGGACGTGTTGCAACGCCGTGTTGCGGCGTCTGCAAGCGGACCGGCAGATGGGCTCGACGAACCCGAGCACGCCGAGGCAGAGACCCAGGGCCACCTCGAGGTGGCCTTGCTCCAGATCAAGGCGGAGACGCTGCGGCGAGTCAGGGATGCCCTGGTCCGGCTCGACGCAGGCGACTACGGACGATGCGACGACTGTGGCGGCGAGATCTCGGCGACACGGTTGTCGGCGGTGCCGTTTGCCGTCCGCTGCACCGACTGCGAGACCCTGTACGAGGAGCAGGCCGCGCGGGAGCGCCGGAGGAGCCAGGTGCTGGAGCGGTTGTGACCTGAGCCGTCGCCACCTGTGCCGTCTTGCACAGACGTCCGGACGACCGGCTGGTAGCGTGTTCGTGGCGGCCAAGGCGAGCGACATTCCGGCTGGGGCCGCGAAGGAGCACACACATGAGAACAGCGATATACGTGGCGGGCGGACTGCTGGTGATGGCCTTTGTGGCCGCCGATGCCAGCAAGGCGATGGCGGCGCCGCAGCAGCGCCATCTCCTCACGGGCACCTACGAGCTCCAGACGAACCGGGGAGACGACCCACGGCGCGCGGCCGAACAGGCGGCGAGGTCAGTACCCGCCGCCCGGAGGCAGCGGACCGTCGAGAGCCTGCTGGCCAGACTGGAAGCGCCGGAGATGATCGAGATCGAACGCGCGGGCAACTCGATCACGATGGCATCGACGCGGGGCGCGCGCGTGACGATCGAGGCGGACGGCAGAACCCACTCGGAGCGCTGGAGTGCCGACCGGACGATGAATACGCGCGCGACGCTCAGAGGCGAACGCCTCACCGTGGCGACGACCGGTTACCGGGGTGACGCGTTCACCGTGACGTTCGATCCGACGGAGAATGGCCGCGTGCTGCGCATGACGCGGACGATTGACGACACCGACCTGCGCAGGCCGGTCACCGTCCGCAGCTTCTACCGCCGGGTATCGGACGCGGCGCGGTGGGAGACCCAGGTCCACATCCGTCAGGACGCGTACGACGATCCCCGCCGGCCCGTGAGCGACACCTTCGTGCCGGACGGCACCAGGCTCGTGGCCATCCTGGACGCTGCCATGAGCACGACGCGGGCGCGTGAAGGTGATGTCTACACGTTGACGGTTGTGAGCCCCCGCGAGTACGAGGGGGCCATCATCGACGGGACGGTATCGCGCGTGAACGGCTACGGGCAGGCCAATGGCGGTGTCGCGATGACGCTGGATCTGCAGCGTATCCGCCTCCGCGATGGCCGGACGCATCCGTTCGCCGGGGTGATTGAGCAGGTGCGGACCCCCGACGGCGGAACGGTGGGGCTTGATCGGGAAGGCTCGGTGGACCGCGACACCAACCGGACGCAGCGGACCGTGGAGCGGGGCGTGATTGGCGCGGCGCTCGGTGCCATCGTGGGCGCCGTGGTGGGCGGAGGCAAAGGCGCGGCCATCGGAGCCGTCATCGGGGCGGGCGGCGGTGCAGGCACGGTCCTGATCGAAGGCCGCGACCGGCTCGACCTGCCGCGAGGCACGGAGATGACCATCACCGCCGGTGATGACAGGTACAGGCAGTAGGACGCTCGCGGATCCGCGTGCGATGGAGCACGCCATGATGACAGGAGCAGACGCATGTGGAACAAAGACGAACGTGACGGCAAGGCCGGCCAGGCAAAAGGGCGAGTCAAGCAGGCGGTCGGCGCCTTGACCGGCGACAAGGGGCTGAAGGCCGAGGGCAAGGTCGACGAGGCTGCCGGCAAAGTCCAGGAGACCGTCGGTCACATCCGCCGGAAGGCCGGCGACGCTATCGACGAACTCGGCAAGGCGGTGAAGAAGTAGAGGCTGGCTGGCGGCGCGGAGCCGGGGATGAACCTGCAGGCGGCATCGTTGCTGGTGCTTTGCGCGGCCCTGAGCGCCGTAGGCGTGATCGGCGATCGGGTGGCGCCCGAGGGCGCCGGCCTCACGCCCGCGCAGGTGCACGAACTCGTGCGCGCCCACAACGTCTGGCGCGAGCGCGCCGGTGTGCCGCCGATCCGCTGGGCGGCCGACCTGGCCGCCCGCGCTCAGGCGCGCGCCAGCGAGTTGTCCGCCCAGGGATGTCGCATCGCGCACGGACCGCTGCCGCGGGACATCGGCGAGAACCTGTTCCGCGTGTCGGCACTGCAGCACACCGGGGAGCGGCCAGACGAGGTGTTCGCCCTGACCGCCACGGCGGTCGTCGACGCGTGGGGCGTGGAGTCAGACGACTACTCGCCCTCGACCGGAGCCTGCGCCCCCGACCGGCAGTGTGGTCATTACACCCAGATCGTGTGGGCTGCGACCACCGAGGTCGGCTGCGGCATGTCCATCTGCCCTTCGCTCGGACAGGTCTGGGTGTGCCATTACCGCCCGAGGGGCAACGTCCGGATGTTCGGGTCGTCTGAAGATACGTCGTCGTGAGTCCAGGAGGCAGAGATGACTATGTCAGCGAAAGCCGTGGTCGGCGCCCTGACGATCGTTGGTGTGTTCCTGCTGGGGTACGCACCCGCATCGCTCACGGCGCGCGCTGAGCGGGCCGAACGGGTCCGGCTCGAGCACGCCTTGTCGGTGTCGAAGATCCAGATCCAGCTGGGCATGATGAGCTACGAAGTGAACCGGGATAACTACGGGCTGGCCGGCGAACTCGCGACGGTGTTCTTCGACCAGGTGCGGGCCGAAAGCGGCGGGCCTGCCGATTCCGCGGTGACGAAGTCGTGCCAGGCGATGCTCGCGCGCCGGGACGAGATCACGTCCGACCTCGCGCTGGCCAGCCCGGCGGTCAAGGCCAAGATCGCGGAGATGTACGCGGACCTCTTCCGCCTGGTGCAGCCGACGGCCGCAGCGCCGGCACCGGTTCAGTCGATGCCGTGACGCCGGGCGCGTTCGAGTCGAGTCGCGCAGCCAGCACGGCGAACAGGAACCAGTAGTGCCTGCAGTTGAGCAGGTCGGTCGAGATGGCTTCGATGAGAAAGGCCGCACCGACTCCGGCATACGCCGCCGCGTCCCACCGCCGGTCGGGCGCATCGGCCAGCAACCGGCGTATCGTCCTCACACCCGCCACGACGATCAGGAACAGCGCGGCAAGCCCGGCGGCCCCGAGTTGGGCCACGGCCCCCAGATAGGTGGAATGGGGAGTCGTCAACGAGATCGTGGCGGGAAACCGCCCTTCGTCCTGGAGCCCGGCCGTGAAGGCCGGCTGTCCGGCCGGGCCCACCCCGACGGGCCATGAGCGGCCGATCGCCCGCAGGCTCGCCTCCTTATTGAAGACGTACGTCGTCGGCATGACGACCCATGCTTCGCCCCGCCAGCGCCACGACACGAGCGGACTGCCGCCGACCAGTTGGGCTGCAGTCATGGCCGGCACCTGGGTTGCGCGCAGCGCCATGACGTGCGAACCCAGCGTGAACACGACCGCGACGACCACCCAGACGGCGGCCGCCCCCACTCGTGCGCGCCGCGAGCCATGGGGGCCGGCTGGCCGGGCGGATGCAGACATCACCGCCAGAGCTGCGGCGAGACACAGCCCCGTCTTCGAGACCGTCGCGCCGAGACCCAGCACGAGCAATGCGGCGAGCGCCCGGTCGCGCAACCTCCACCTCTGTCGTGTTCTGGAAGCGACAAACAGCGGAATCGCCACGAGCAGGATGCTGGCGAGCATCTGCGGGCCGGCGGTGAAGGCCTGGGCGCGGGCCGCGGCGCCCAGGTACGGGACGGGTGTCTGGGACACCGTGGCCAGCCGGTTGGGCAGACCGGCCGTTGCCGCGATGCTGCCCAGAATCCCGAGTGCCGCAGCCGTGGCCGCCGCGTATCCGAACCAGTCGCCGACGCGGTCCAGGAGCTGCGGCGTGGCCGTCAGCCGGACGGCGATGTACAGCACCACCAGGGAGGCCGAACCCAGCGTTTCGAGAAGTCCGGCTCGGCCGGCCGGATCGTCCGACCATGCGAGGGCGATCACGTGGGCGGCGAACCACGTGCCCGCGGCGGCATCGGCGAGCACGAATCGCCAGCGCACCGCGCCGGACATCCACAGCATGGCGGCCGTCGCGGCCAGTCCGATGGCCACGAGTTCGGGCGGCTGGAGCTTGAATCCCAGCCAGGGCAGCACCCACACACAATGGAACGGGAGGACCAGGAGATACCCGGCCCAGAGCACGGCGACGAGTCTCGCACGGGGGTGGGCCCCCAGCGCGTCACTACGGGCGCGCGCCGGCTGGGGGGTCATGGCCGTCCGCACGAGGAACCTCCTGGACCGAGACGTCGCGCGCGCCGAAGGCGCGGCCCAGTTCGGCGACGGCCTCCAGGCTTCTGAGCCGGGTGGAGCAGGAGAAGATGTCGACGTGTGCGGTTGCGCTCTCCGGCCAGGTGTGGATGACCGCGTGCGACTCGCTCAGGATGAGGACGCACGTGAGCCCCGTTCCGGGAAACACGTGGGATGCCATGTGTACGATCGTCGCCCCGGCCCGTTCCAGCGTCGCGACGAACGTCGCGCACACGGCTTCCGGACTCTGTCCGGCGAGCGTCATGCACTCCCGAAGGTCAACCGCGTAGAGCACGGGCGGAGCGTGGGTCTGCATGATGCCCAGCAGCATACCGAAGGGCCTCAGACCGCGGCTGTTCAATATTGGACAGCGTCCTCGAGGCCCCCCGCCGTACGATCCTCGCTGGTACGGACACGAGCGCACCGTCATTCGCACACAAGGAGAAGCACCATGAATCGCAGCAGAGCCAGGCTCCTGACAGGCGTGGCACTTGCCGCGCTCCTCACCGGACCCACCTTCGCCCTGGCCCAGACCGCTCCGTCGCTGGGAACAGCCCAGAGTTTCGCCGTCCTGGGCGGCTCGACCGTCACGAACACGGGCACGAGCGTGGTCACTGGCGATCTGGGCGTCAGCCCGGGCGGCGCCGTCGTCGGGTTCCCCCCCGGGACCGTGGCGTCCGGCACTATTCACGCCGCTGACGCGGCGGCGCTGGCCGCGCAGAACTCCGTGACCACGGCGTACAACGACCTGGCCGGACAGGCGTGCACGCAGGTGTTGACGGGGCTGGATCTCGGTGGGATGACGCTCACGCCCGGCGTCTATTGTTTCGCGACCTCGGCTCAATTGACGGGCACGCTCACGCTGAACGCCCAGGGTAATGCGAGTGCCGTCTTCGTCTTCAAGATCGGCAGCACCTTGACCACCGCAAGCGGGTCGGCGGTCGTGATGAGCAACGGCGGATCACCGTGCAACGTCTTCTGGCAGGTGGGTAGTTCCGCGACCCTCGGGACGAGCAGCACGTTTGGGGGAAGCATCCTGGCGTTGACGAGCATCACGCTCACCACGACCGCCAACGCAACGGGCCGGTTGCTGGCGCGAAACGGTGCCGTGACGCTCGATACCAACAACGTGACCGTCCTGCCCTGCGCGCTCGGGCCCGTCCCGACGCTGCCCCAGTGGGGAGCGCCGCTCCTGGCTCTGGGGCTGAGTTCCATCGGATACGTGATGCTCCGCCGCCGCCGGAGAGTGGGAGCGGTGCCGGCGCGTTAAGCCGTGCCTGGGCCGGGCACCGCCCGGCCCAGGACGTTCTCATCGGCACGTCAGGCGATTCGCCGGCCCTGCAGCAGCCTGATCACCAGCACCACGACTGCCACGACGAGCAGGATGTGAATGAACCCGCCGACGGTGTAGGAACTGACGAGACCGAGTACCCACAAGACGAGCAGTACGACGAAGACTGTCCAGAGCATCACTACCTCCTTCGCGGACCGACCACCATGTCCGCGCCATCCGATTAACGACCCGTCCTTCTTGGCACCGACGCGTCGGACTCCAGACCCAGCCGGGCCAGCAGGCGCCGGGCCTCGTTGAGGTCCGCTTCAAAACCCGCCAGGTCCCGTTGCGTCACCACGGCTCCAACGCGGCGCTCGACGCTTCGCGCCTGCGCGCGACGCAGCACCGCTCGCGCAGTCTCGAGTTTGCGGCTCGCGGAGGCGTACTTCCGTTCGTGCAGGTCGACACGGGCCCCAAGCAGGGCCGCGTGGGCCTCGTTCAGGTCGTTGCGCACCGCCGACGACTGCAAGGACCGATCGAGGTTCGCCCGTTCACGGGCCATCCACAGCCCGCCCGCCACGACCGCCATCAGCACCGCCGTCAGGACGACGAACACCATCGGGGTGGTCAACGGCCCAACAGACCCCGACGTGCGGCAACAGGCTGGATGGGCTGCGACCGTCATGGTGCTCTCCGGTGCACGGCCTGCCGCCCCAGACCGCCGTCACTGGAGCCCTCGGCCCGCTCTCCATCCGTGGTGTCGCCGACGCTCGGCGTGCCGGCGGACCGCCTAGCCAGGTATTGATCAATCCCCTGCTCGATCGTGCGCGGGAAACGCGGTGTCGGCCCGGCCAGTTGCGCCTGGTGGATGCGAAGCATGATCTCGCGAAAGACCGGCAGCGCTGTCCGGCCGCCGGTCTCTCTCGTGCCCAGCGGACGGTTGTCGTCGAAACCGATCCGGACCGCGACGGTGATGCCACCCGGGCCGTATGTGGAACCCACGAACAGCGCGTCCCGGTAGTCGCTGGTCGTTCCGGTCTTGCCCATGACCGGAATCGGGAAGTCACGGCGGTCGAGCACGTTGGCGGTCCCGCCCGGAATACGCACGACACCGCGCAGCCCTTCCTGGACCTTGCGCAGGGCGCCGGACTGGATGACCCGCGTTCCCGGGCGTGCCACGTACACGTCCTCGCCGGACGAGTCCGTGACCCGTGCGAGCACGTACGGCTCCGCCAGGATGCCCGACGCAATCCCTCGATACGCATCCGCCAGCTCCAGGAGGCGCACCTCGGACGCACCCAGCGCCGTTGAGAGATACGGCTGCAGCGGCGAGCGGATGCCCATCTGGCGGGCTGCGCGAATCACGGTATGGACGCCGATCTGGCGCGTCAGCCAGACCGCCACGGCATTGCGGGACTCTGCCAGCGCCTGGCGAACCGGGATCGGGCCTTTGAAGACATGGTCGTAGTTGGCGATGAGCTTGGAACCGCCGTTCCCCATGGGCACCTGGATGGGCTCGTCGGGCACCTCGGTGTCCAGGTCGAGACCTGATTCGAACGCGGCCAGGTACACCAGCGGCTTCATGGCGGATCCCGGCTGGCGCAGCGATTCGGTGACTCGGTTGTAATCGGAGTAACGCGTGTCGCGATCGTTGTAGACCTGCCGCCCGCCCGCCTCGGCCAGGATTGCGCCGTCGGCGTTGCGGAGCACGACCACCGAGCCCTGAATCGTGCCCGCCGACGCGGGATGGCGCTTCTCATACGAGGCCAGCCCGTGCTCGAGCGCGTCGTTGACGACGGTCTGCACGCGGGCGTCAATCGTCGAGCGCACGATGATCCGCCCCTGGAACAGATCTTCGACGCCGAATCGTCCAGCGCCGCGCTGGGTCAGCTCGCTGAGGACGTGCTCGATGGCGGCGGGTGCCTGCGTCTTGATCGGGTTTCGTGTCACCACGTGGATCGGCTCGCCCTGGCAGCGCGTAGCGAGGGCCAACGGGATGTAAGCGTTGCTCGCCATCAGGGCCAGAATCTGGTTCCGGCGGGCCAGCGTTCGCCGATTGCCCGGCACGGGCGCATAGTCGCGAGGGGATTTGCTGATGGCCGCCAGCAGCGCCGCGGTGCCCGCGTCGTCCGGGCCGAGACTGGAGAGACGTTTGCCGAAGTAGTACTCGGAGGCCGCTGCGAAACCATAACGGCCGTTGCCCAGGTAGATGAAGCTCGCGTAACGCGCGAAGATCTCCCGCTTGGCCTGCTGCGAACCATATCGTCGCCGCATCTCTCGTTCGAGCCAGAGCGTGAGGCGCACTTCTTCCATCTTGCGCAGGAGCTTGTTCATGGCGGGAGCGCCGAGCAGCACCGACAGGAGCCGGGGCGGGGCCAGGCCGGCATGGAACACCGGATCCTCATTGGTGCGGCTCGTCAGGATCTGCAGGAAGTAGCCGCGCACGAGTTGTTGCGTCAGCGTCGAACCACCCTGCGGGAGCCGCAGGCGGAACCCGCTGTCGCCGTTCCACCACTCAGCCAGTGAACGCGCGGCCGTCTTCTGAATGACGCGCGGCAGCACGCGGTAGTCCACGCCGGTATGCGAGAAGAAGTGTTTGTCCTCTGCGGCCAGGATGGCCTGCCGGAGGATGGTGGGGATCTGGTCGTACGTCACGACCTGGCGGTACTCGCGTGCCAGTTCGATCAGGACCGCGCCATGCGCGTCTCGAATGATGCCGGTGGTGGGAGGCTCGAACCGGATAAACGCCGCGAGATCAGGCAGGCCGGCGCGCTCGAAGTACACATGGTGCACCAACCAGACCGCGGGAGACAGCACGACGGTCGCCGTGAGGGCAGCGACGGCCAGCAGCACCATCAGGCGTCGCCTGGTGGCCCACATGCGAGCGGCGAACCGGCGCGTGACGCGGATCCCCGCGCGGAACGCCCGGATCCGTTCGCGCGGCTCGCCTGACGGCGAGACCGGGTCGTCCGGCGACGGTCCGTGGGCGCGGGTCGTGTCGGTCATGTCCAGACCAGCATGGTGGAGTGGACGACGAACGTCTGTTCACTCTTGCACAACATCGAGGCGCCCGGCCCAGGGCGCACCCTGTTCCCAATAGGACAGACACGCCTCATCCGTCCACCTAGGATGTGTCGAGGAAGAGTCGTGCATCGTGCACGGTTCGTCCGGTTGGGTTAATCACTGGGAGGTCAGGATGAGTTATGTACTTCTTCGTCGTGTGTGTGCGATCGGTGCGGGCGCCGTCGTGGTGGGCCTGGCGCTCGCGTCAACGGCCGTCGGTCAGAGTGCCAGCCCGGACGGCTGGTACCATGCCAGCCGGCTCGGCGGGTCCACGGCGTTCTACGCGCCACCGCTGAAATCCGCTGCCGGTCTGAAGGTGATGCTGGCCAAGAAGGGCATCGCCGACGACATCCGGCTCGTGCTGCGCGATGCCGGCACGCCAGACACGATCGATGGCGTGCTCGCGGTGCTCGCCTCGACGGACGCCGCGGTGAAGGGCGGTTCCTGCGACGCGGCGACGCCAGCCGATGGGACCCTGGTGGAATGCGACTTCCAGCCAGGATCGACCCTGTTGTGGATGGCCCAGCGGCCGAATATCCGCAAGGGCATCCGCACACCAGGCCGGCTCGAGCGTGTCCGATGGAACGCCACTCAGCCCTTCAAGGCGTTCTTGTTCCGCGTGACGAGCGATTACAAGATCTACACCTATGTGATGCCGCTGGCGTGCGCCAACCTGTCGCTGATGTCGGTGACCGAGATCGAGGGCGCGCCCGTTGACGTCACCGCCGACCGGTCGTGCGATCCGGCGACGGGCATCATGCGCGCGACCATCACGGGATCCAGCAAGGACCTCGCGCGCGTGTCACGGGTAAGCGTGGCCCTGGACGGCCAGCCGGTGGGCGAAATCACCGGGTCGTCGTGGACCTTCATCGCCAGCAAGCCCGGCACGTACACGTTCGACGCCACGGACACGAAGGGCAGACCGTACCCCATGGTCCGGCGTTCGCTGCGCCTGGACCCGTGCCCGCCGCCCCCGGCGCCGAAGACGATTGTCGCTCCGACGTGCAGCGTGGAGCTGTCGTACACCCAGGTGAAGCGGGCGTACGAGATTCGCGTCGATGCCACGGGCAGCTCCATCGGCACGGGCGGGGCGTTCCCGACCGTCACGGTCGACGTGCGTGACGCGTCCGGCGCGGTCGTCGGGCAGCAACTGGTCATGGACGGCAGCCGCGTCTCCACAATCGTCGTTCCCAGGCCCGGTTCGTATCGGGCGACGGCCACGGTGACGACGCCATCGGCGATCGAGGTCGGAACCAACCGTTACGAAGGGTCCTCAACGTGCGAAGCCAGCATCATGATCGAGAAGCCGGCCGCCGGCGGCGCGTCGGTGTTCTTCGACGTGCTCGGCGGCAAGGAACGCCGTGTGCGTCCGATCGAGGATACCGATCTTGAATTCGCCCAGTGCTCGCCGCTCCTCGGCGTGAAGCTCGGAATCGCGCGTCGTTTCCCGTCGAACTGGGAGGTGGCCGGGGCCGTCGGTGCCGCCATCAGTCTGGCCACCGGTGACGACAAGGTTCAGGAATCCGCATTGTTCGTCGATGCCGAGATCAACCGGCACCTGTCCGGGGGCGCCTTCATCGGCACCGGGCTCTCGCTCTGGGATCTGACCCGCAGCGACACGTGGACGCCCGCGTGGCTCCTGCACTTCGGCGTTCCGTTGTCGAAGGGCTCCAGGTATCCCATCCACTTCATCGCCGAAGGCCGGCTGTTCTTCGACCACGCTGACGACATCCAGAGCAACTACCTGGTGTGGGGCGGCGTGCGCGTGAACCTCAGCAGGCGGTAGTGATCGGGCGCACGCCTTGTCCGGACGAACGGCATCGGGCCGCCGGTCCGGCGGCGGGTGCACTTCGTCGCAGCCAAAGGACCATGTCATGACATTCACACTGGCGCAGCTCGTGATCCTCGTCATCATCGCGGCCATCTGCGGCGCGATCGGCAAGGCGATTGCCGGCGGCGTCCGCGGCGGTCTCCTCCTGTCCATCGCCCTGGGTTTCGTCGGCGCCATCGTCGGGCCCTGGATCGCGAGACAGCTCGCGCTGCCCGAGCCTTTCATGATCCACATCAGCGGGCACCCGTTCCCGGTCCTGTGGTCGATCATCGGCGCCGCGGTCGTCGTGGCGGTCCTGCACCTGATCTCCAGACGGTAGACGACGGCAAGGAGGGTGATATGCGGTTGATTGGAATCGTGATCCTGGCGGTCGGGATCCTCGCGCTCGCCTACGGCGGATTCAGCTACACCAGAGAGACCCACGATGCGAAGGTGGGCCCGCTGGACATCTCGATCACCGAGAAGGAGCGGGTCAACGTCCCCGTATGGGGCGGCGTGGTCCTTACCGTGGTGGGGGCAGGGTTGCTGCTCCGCGGGAAGAAATAGCGCGCCTCACGGCTTTCACAAGCTCGAGACCGCACAGGGGAATCGCCCCGACGGCGAGCAGCAGCATGCCGTCGGTCAGTGGCACGGACGACGTGCGCAGAACGCGCTGCAGCATGGCGCTGTGCTGCCCCCACAACTGCAGGCCGACCGACAGCGCGACAACGGCCACCAGGTTGAGGTTCGTACGGAGCGGGACGCGCCAGACCGGCTTGCTGTCGCTGCGGGCGCCAAACGATCGCAGGAGTTCGGCGAACACCAGCACGCCGAAGGCATACGTGCGGGCGGTCTCCGCGTTGCCGGTGTTCATGCCGTACAGGTAGACGGTAAAGGCCACCGCCGCCGTCAGCACACCGGTGAACACCATCGTCCGCAGGAAGGCGCGATCGGCGATCCGCGCCGAGCGGCGGCGCGGGCGATCGGCCATCACGTCGGGATCGATGGGGTCGGCCGCCAGGCAGACCGCGGGCAGGCCGTCGGTGACCAGGTTGATCCACAAGAGGTGGATCGGCAGCAACGGCGCCGGGAGGTTGGCGGCCACACAACCCGTCATGAGCAGCAGTTCGCCCGTGTTGCCGGCGAGCAGGTACTGGAGGGTCTTGCGGATGTTGTCGTAGATGCCCCGCCCTTCCTCCACGGCGGCCACGATCGTGGCGAAGTTGTCATCCGTGATGATCATGTCCGCCGCCTGCTTCGTGACGTCGGTGCCGGACCGTCCCATCGCGATGCCGATGTCGGCGCCCTTGATCGCCGGGGCGTCGTTCACGCCGTCACCCGTCATGGCCACGACCGCGTCGCCGGCCTTCAGCGCGCGAACGATACGCAGCTTGTGCTGGGCGGTCACGCGGGCGTACACCGAGACGTCCGGGGCGCGCCGCCGCAACTCGTCGTCGGCCATCCGGTCCAGATCCACCCCGGTGACGGCGACGGCGTCCGCGGCGATGCCGAGTTCGCGTGCGATGGCGCTGGCGGTGTGCGGGTGATCGCCGGTGATCATCACGACGCGGATACCCGCAGCGCGGCATGTCTCGATCGCGTCCTTGGCTTCGGGACGCGGCGGGTCGTACATCCCCGTCAGTCCGACGAATACCAGATCCTGCTCGACCGCATCCGCCGTCAGCGGATCGGCCGGCGCCTGCGTCATGTCTCGAACGGCCGAACCGAGGACGCGCAGGGCCTGCCGGGCCATGTCGGACGTGACGCCGAGAATGCCCGCCCGGTCGTCGTCGGTCAGTGCGCGTACGCCCGTGGCGGTGTAGAGATGCGTGCACCGTTCCAGCAGCGGGCCTGGCGCGCCGTTGACGAACACCCGGAGCGTGCCATCAGGCTTCTGGCGGACGACCGCGCTCCGCTTGCGGTCGGAATCAAACGGGATCTCCTGCCGCCTGGGCCACTCGCGATCAAGGCGCTCGCGGTCACCCCCGGCCTTGGTGCCAGCCGCCAGCAACGCGCCCTCTGTGGGATCGCCGATGGCCTTCCAGGACGCGCCGTCCTGAACGATGTGCGCGTTGTTGCAGCCGACCAGCACGTGTGCGAGCTCGAGCAGCGCGGCGGCGTCCGACGCGCCCGTCGGCTGTCCCTCGACGCGGATGTTGCCCTCCGGACCGTAACCCTCGCCCGTCACCTCGTAGCGACGTCCCGCCACGTACAGCGCCCGGGCCGTCATCTCACCGACGGTCAAGGTGCCGGTCTTGTCCGTGCAGATGACGCTGGTCGAGCCGAGCGTCTCGACGGCGGCCAGCTTGCGCACGAGGGCGCGGCGGCGCGCCATGCGCAGCACGCCCAGTGACAGCGCCACCGTGACCACCGCCGGGAGGCCCTCCGGCACGGCGGCGACCGCGAGACTGATCGACGTCATCGTCAATTCGAGCAGCGCAGTGCCCCGAAGCAGGCCCAACCCGAAGAGCACGGCGACGATGGCCAAGGCGGCCCAGACGAGGACGCGCCCGAACGCATCGAGCCGGCGTTGCAGCGGCGTCCCCTTGTCGGCGTCGGCCTGCTCGATCAGCCCGGCGATCAGGCCCAGTTCGGTCCGCATGGCCGTGGCCACGACGACAGCCCGCGCACTGCCGGCCGCAACGCTGGTGCCCATGAACACCATGTTCTCGCGGTCGGCGAGCGGCACGTCGGCCTGCTCCAGCGCGGCGGACCGCTTGGCGACGGTCTCGGACTCGCCGGTGAGCGCGGATTCGACGCACGCAAGCGCCGCGGACTCGAGGAGGCGGCCATCCGCCGGAATCACGTCGCCGGCGGCGAGCGTCAGGATGTCGCCGGTGACGATATCCGAAGCAGGCACGGACACGGGTTGACCGTCGCGCTGGACGGTCGCGTGCGGGGCCGTCATGGCCTTGAGTGCGGCAATCGACTTCTCTGCGGAGAACTCCTGGTAGAACCCGATCACGGCGTTCAGGACGACGACGGCCAGGATGGCGATGGCGTCCAGCGCCTCGCCGAGCACACCGGAGACGATGCCGGCGGCGATGAGGATCCAGATGATCAGGCTCTTGAACTGGCCGATGAAGATTTGCCAGGCGCCGATGCGCGTGGCTTCCGTGAGGACGTTGGGCCCGTTGGCCGCGAGGCGCTGTGCGGCCTCCGTCGCGGACAGGCCGCTGGCTGACGACTGAAAGTGCGTCAGGGCATCGTCGGCCGGCCGGCGGTACCAGGCTTCGGCAGCGGAAGGGGCAGAGGTCGGGCGTGGCTCGCTCATGGCTGTTCCAGCCATCCTAGGTGCGGACGGCCGATTCCGTGTGTGCCGTTGTGAACAGCGGCGCGGGCTCTGCCTCGCCTACCATCGTCCGGGGCACCTCGTGCCGCCGCCGGACGGGAGATCGGTGTCCATTGATGTCAACAGTGTCTGCGGTCCGACGCGCCATGGCTCTGACCGTCCTGGGCGCCCTGCTGGTGCCGGCCGGCGCCGCAGGAATGCCAGGCAGTCCGCAACGAGCGGGCGCTCACGCCCTGCTCGACGTGCCGTACGTGTCTCAGACGCCGGACCTGTGCGGGGGGGCGGCCGTGGCCATGGTCCTGCGGTACTGGGGCGAGCGCGATGTCGTTGCGCAGGACTTCGCGCCGCTGGTCGGTGCCGGTGCCGGCGGCATTGTGACCGGGGTCCTCGCGTCTGCGGTGCGCGCCCGAGGGTGGCAGGCGATCGTCCTGCCCGCGGGTGACGGTACGGCTCGCACCACGATCCAACTGGAGATCGACCGTGGGCGGCCCATCATCGCGCTCATCGAAGTCGCTCCCCAGACCTATCACTACGTGGTCATCGTCGGTACCACCGATCGCGACGTCGTGCTGCACGATCCGGCCCACTCGCCGTTTCGGGTCCTGCGTTGGGAGGACTTCGACCGTGCGTGGGCAGCGACACGCCAGTGGATGATGGTGGTGCTGCCCTCCGAGGCGTCCCGGCCCGCGAACCCGGACCCGCCGACCGCATCGCCGGTGCCGGCAGACGACGCTGGTGCGGCCGAGACGTCCTGCAGGGCGATGGTGCAGCGCAGCGTGCAACTGGCGCTGGCTGGAGACGGCGTGGGTGCCGAACAGGGGCTGGGTGCGGCCGCCGCGCTGTGCCCGAACGATCCCGCCCCGTGGCGCGAGCTGGCCGGGTTGCGGTTCACGCAGTCACGCTGGGCTGAGTCGCTGGACCTGGCCCTTGCTGCCGTCAGGCTTGCCCCCGCCGACTCGTACTCCTGGCAACTCGTCGCCACCAGCCGCTATCTGACGGGCGACGCGTCGGGGGCGCTGGACGCCTGGAACCGCACCGGCGAGCCGCGCATCGACACGATCGACGTCCAGGGGATGACGACCACGCGGCAGCCGGTGGTCCTGCGGGCCGCCGGGCTTCAGCCGCGCCAGTTGTTGACGCCCGAGGCGTTCCAGAGAGCCCTGCGCCGGCTGCGCGAGGTGCCGGTGGCCTCGAAGGTGCGACTCACATACGAGACTCTCGATGGCGGGCTGGCCAGGGTCCAGGTGTTCGTGGACGAGCGCAGGGCATGGCCGCGGGGATGGATAGGCTGGGGGGCCCTCGGGACAAAAGCCGTGCTGAGCCGGGAAGTCCGCGTGGACGTGCCCGGTCCAACTGGCAGTGGTGAGCTGGCGAGCGCCGCGTGGCGGTGGGAACCCGGGAGACCGCGGGTGGCACTCGGACTGGCGCTGCCATCGCCGCAGTGGTTCTCCGGCATCGTGTCGGTCGAAGGGTCGTGGGAACGCCAGTCGTACGGTGTGCGACGGGCGTCCGGTGACACCACGACGGTACGCGAGGTGCGGCGCCGCGTGGGCCTGCAGGCCGCCGACTGGTCCACCAGCTGGCTCCGCTGGCAGGTGGGCGCCGCTGCCGATCGCCTGCCCGAGCCCGGCCCTTCGACCGACGGGCGCACCCCTCAGCGGGACCATCTGGCCCTGGAGAGTTCGTTCGACGTGCGCCTTGCCGCCGATCGCGTGGCGGTGGTGGTCTCCGGGGGCTGGTGGATGCCGCTCGGCGCCGGGCGACCATTCACGGCGGCGGGCGTGCTCGCGAGCTGGCGATCGACGACCGACGTGATGCGCCCATGGTGGTCAGTGGTCGGTGAGTACGGCGCGGCGAGCCGCATGGCGCCGCGGGCCCTCTGGTATGGAGCCGGGACAGGTCACGGCCGGCGAGCCTTGCTGCGCGCGCACCCCTTGCTCGATCACGGTGTGGTGACGGGACCGGTCTTCGGCCGCGAGGTTGTGAGCGGGTCGCTGGAATGCGGCAGGCCTGTCGTGCGCGCGCACGTGGCCAGCCTTGCGATTGCGGGGTTCGTAGACACCGCGCAGGCGTGGCATCGACTGGGCGCGGGCCAGGCGTCTCCGTTGTACGTGGACGTCGGGATCGGTGTCCGTGTGCAGGCGCCGAACCTCGGCGGCACCATCCGGATCGACGTGGCGCGCGGCGTGCGAGGCGGCGGGACCACGCTCTCAGCCAACTGGGCCGCAAGCGGCCGTCGATAATGCCTCCGCCTGTTCTCTTTGAGACAGCGCCGTCCTGACCGTGTCGTTAAGCTGGCTCTTGTCTGGTTCGATCGCCAGGCGGTTGGTCTTCATGGAGGTGTCTGTGCGTATTCGAACGACCGTGACAGCGATTCTCATGTGTTCGTGTTTGTGGGCGTCATCAGCGATGGCGCAGTCGGCTCACGTAGCCGACGTCTCAACGATGCGTCAGGTCATCGCGAACCAGGCTGTGATTGACCAGCAGAACCGGGAGGCGGTGCTGGGCGTTCTGAGCCACTCGCAGGCTCGCGATGTGGCCGCCCGTCTGGGACTGAGCCTGACGGACGCCGAACGCGCGGTCGCGACGCTCAGCGGAGCGGAACTGGCGGGCCTTGCCGGAACGGCCCGGGCAGCCGACATGCAGTTGGCGGGCGGCTACAACACGATCGTGATTTCGATGACGACGCTGCTGCTCATCGTGATCATCATTATCCTGCTGGTCTAGACCGGCTGGATCAAGCCCGCCAGGTAGCTGCCGCGCCGTCGGCTGCCTGACGGGCGGACAGACGCGAGATCGGAACGGGCTTGGGACCAGAACAGCGGATACAGCCGAGGATTCCATGTCAGCACACAACGGCGACACGGCGAGGTTTCAACTCCGGCGGAAGGCCTCCGTCCTGCGCCGCGAACGTTCGCGGGCCGCTCACGCGGCGCTGCTCACCGCGGCTGCGGTCGGGTCTATCCGGCCTGATCAACGGGGTGCAGAACCGGCGCAGCCTGTTCCGGCGCCAGCGGCGCCCGAACGGTCCCTCTCGACTCGCACTCGCGCAGGAAGTTCGCGTACGCCGCGCGGTTGAGGTCCGAGTTCCTCCGGTACGACAGACTCGTGAACAGGTTCACGAGCGGCTGGCGGCGTTGCCAGACGTTCTTCCACAATCGGCCCAGCGTACGCGGGAAGGTGTTGAACCGCCGTCCGCAGGCCTGCATTTCGTCGACGGCCTGCGTCTGGGTGAGGTGCCGGTAGTGGGCCACCGGGTACGTCAGCGTGTAGTACTGCCAGTCCTGCGGGAACCGGTCGAACAGGATCCGGTTTTCGGACACCATCTGATCCCACAGTCGCGTGCCCGGCAACGGGGTGAGGAACAGCGCGTTCAGGTTGTCCACCCCGTATTCGATGGCGGCATCGGCGGTGCGTTTGCCGATGCCCGCGGTGTCGACATCCAGTCCGACGATAAACGAGCCGACGACGAGGATCCGATGCCGCTGGATCCGCGCTACTGACGCGGCGAGGTTTCGTCCCTTCCGGATGTTGAATCGTTTCCCGATCTCGCCGAGCCCTTCGGTGGTCGGCGACTCGAACCCGATGAACACGCCCGCGCATCCGGCCCGCGCCGCGAGGGCCAGCAGTTCCTCGTCATCCGCGAAGTTGATGGTGGCCTGCCCCACCCACTCCTTGCGCAGGTTCGCCGCTGCCAGCGCGCTGAACAACTCCTTGGCGCGCGCGACGTGGGCTGCGGTGGTGCCAATCAGGTTGTCGTCGACGACGAGCACCCGTTTCTCGGGAATCGACGCGAATTCGCGCACGACCTCCGCCACCGGACGCTGACGGTAGTGTGCGCCGTTGAAGGCGGTCACGCTGCAGAACGTGCAGTTCATGGGGCACCCGCGGGTGGTCTGGATGGCCCCGAAGGCGTAGTCGGTTCCCATCATGTCGTGGCGCGCCGGCCGCACGGCGCCCATCGTGGCCAGGCCGCCGTCGTAGCGCGGTTGCAGGCGGCCGTTCGCGGCGTCCTCGAGAATCCGGGGCCAGACGGCGTCCCCTTCCCCCGTGACCACAGCGTCCACGTGCGGTCGCACCTCGTCCACGCACATCGTCGCGTGAATGCCGCCCATCACGACCGGCACACCCTGCCGTCGATAGCGGGCGGCAATCTCGTAGGCGCGGGGCGCCTGAGACGTGAACGCCGTGATGCCGACGAGATCGGGAGGCGGCAGTTCGCCGTCCGTGGGGATCCTGATGTTCTCGTCGATCAGCGTCACCTCCCACTCGGGTGGCGTGAGGCCGGCCAGCACCATGAGGCTGAGCGGTTGCCAGACCCGGTAGCGGTTCCAGCGGTTCCGCTCGAGCCGGACGATGGCGACCAGGGGATTCGAAGGGTTGATGAGATGGAGTCGCATGGAGCCGGTACCTCGCGCAAGGAGTGTCGGTACGTAATTGCAGCCACGCTACGACACGCTGTCGATTGAGGCTGTTCCCTTTTGCACACCCCGCTTCTGAGGCGCAGGTTCTGGGCGGGGCCTGCCCGCTTCAGGAAATGCGTGCCCGGGGTGTCCTATCCGGTACACCCCCCGGGCTTCGTGGCATGTCACCATCGGGCATGAGCATCAAGCGCAAGGCCGGCGAAGTTCCGTTCGACGCGCAGGCCTTTCTCGACTCGGCCGGCGTGGCGAGAGCAGTGACCACCCACGCGCGGTCGGAGACGCTCTTCGAGCAGGGCGATGCGGCCGACAGCGTTCTCTACATCCAGCAGGGGGGCGTCAAGCTCTCCGTCGTGTCCAAGTCGGGTCGCGAGGCGATCGTGGCGATACTCGGTCCGGGGGAGTTCTTCGGCGAAGGCAGCCTGGCCGGTCAGACGGTGCGGATGGCGACGGCGACGGCGCTGACGCCGACCACCACCCTCGTGATCGCCACGGACGAGATGAACCGTGTCCTGCACGCGGAACACGCCTTCTCGGACCGCTTCATCACCCACATGCTCAACCGGAACCTGCGCATCGAGGAGGACCTGATCGATCAGCTCTTCAACTCGGCCGAGAAGCGCCTGGCGCGGGCGTTGCTGCGCCTCGCCCGGTACGGCGCTCCGGGGCCGCCGCAACGGGTGCTGCCGTCGATGTCGCAGGGAGCGTTGGCCGACATGATCGGCACGACCCGTTCGCGAGTCAACGTCTTCCTGACCAAGTTCAGGCGCCTCGGGTTCATCGAGGACGGGCCTGCGGGCATCAAGATCAACAGGTCCCTCCTGACGGTCGTGCTCCACGACTGACGGAGGGACACTGTGCTGGAGAGTCTGACCAGATTGCGGGCGTGGCGCGATGCGCTAGGCCGGCGCGCCGATCGCGCGGGCGACGAGCCTCCGCTGCGCGCGGCGCTGTTCAGCCGGGAGCAACTGGAGCGGCACGGAACCGTCCTGGCGGGCACGCATCGATTGAGCGGGCGCCGGGGCGCCAACGAACTGCTGTCCAGGCTGGGCGCCAACGAAGACCTGCTCATCGCGGTCCGCACGTCGCTGACCGAGGCCGTCAACGACAAGCGGCGCATCACGCCAGCGGGCGAATGGCTGCTCGACAACTTCTATCTGGTCGAAGAGCAGATACGCACCGCGCGCCGACACCTGCCGGCCGGCTACAGCCGCGAACTGCCGACCCTGGCGGACGGGCCGTCCGCCGGGTTGCCCCGTGTCTACGATCTCGCGCTGGAGGTGATCTCGCACGGCGACGGGAGGGTGGACACAGAGGGTCTCGGCGGCTTCATCGCGGCGTATCAGGTCTCGATGCCGCTGGCGCTGGGTGAATTGTGGGCCATCCCGATCATGCTGCGCCTGGCCCTCATCGAGAACCTGCGCCGGGTGGCTGCCAGGATCGGGTCGGACCGTGTGAGCCGGAACCGGGCCGACTACTGGGCCGACCTGATGACGGCGACCGCCGAACAGGATCCGAAGAGCCTCATCCTCGTGATCGCCGACATGGCGCGATCGAGCCCGCCCATGGTGGGCTCGTTCGTGGCCGAGTTCGCGCGCCGGCTGCAGGGCAAGAGCCCGGCGCTGGCGTTGCCGCTCACGTGGATCGAACAGCGCCTGGCTGAAGACGGCCACACGATCGAGTCCGTCGTGCAGTCCGAGAACCAGCAGCAGGCTGCCGACCAGGTCTCGATCAGCAACAGCATCAGCAGTCTCCGGTTCCTTGGGGCCACGGACTGGCAGGTCTTCGTGGAAGCCAGGAGCAGCGTGGAGCGGATCCTGCGGGACGATCCGGCCGGCGTGTACGCCCGCATGGACTTCAGCACGCGGGACCAGTACCGCCACGTCGTCGAACTGACGGCCCGGCGGGCCCATGTCAGGGAAGACCTCGTGGCGCAGAGGGCCACGGACCTGGCGCAGGCGAGCGCGGCCGCGGCCGGGCCCGACGCCAAAGCCGCGCACGTGGGCTTCTTCCTGGTCGACTCGGGACTCGAGCGCCTCGAGCGCGAGGTCCGCGCGCGGCTGGCGCCAGCGGAGAAGATGCGGCGCTGGTGTCTCAAACGGCCACTGGGGCTCTACCTCGGCGGGGTCGCCGTGCTGACCGGCATGCCGATAGCCGGCCTCGTGATGTACCTGCGCGACCACGGGGCGCCCGGGTGGCTGACCGCCGGCGTGGTGGTGTTGCTTGCGCTCAGCCTCAGCCAGCCGGCTGTCGCGCTGATTAACGGGCTCGTCTCCCGGCTCGCGAAGCCCCGGGCCCTGCCGAAGATCGATCTGTCCGACGGGATTCCCCCGGACGCCCTCACGCTGGTCGTCGTACCCACGCTGATCACCAGCGCGGCGCATGTCGAGCGCCTGGTTGAAGCGCTGGAGGTACGATTCCTCGGCAACCGCGACGACCATCTGAAGTTCGGACTGCTGACCGATCTGGCCGACGCGCCGCAGGAATCCCAACCGGAGGATGAGGCGCTGGTGCAGCTGGCAGCGGAACGCGTGGCCCAGCTCAATAACAAGTACGGCGCGCCGTTCTTCCTGTTCCATCGCCCGAGACGCTGGAACGCCGACGAGCGTGTCTGGATGGGCTTCGAGCGAAAACGCGGCAAGCTGGCTGAGTTGAATGCCCTGCTGCGGGGTGCGTCGTCGGGTCCGTTCTCGCGGATCGTGGGGCAGACATCCATCCTCACGCAGGTCAAGTACGTCATCACGCTCGACGCCGATACGCAGCTGCCCCGGGATGCCGCGCGCCTCATGGTCGGCGCGATGATGCACCCCCTCAACCGGCCGAAGTACGACGAAGAGGAGCAGCGCGTCACCGAAGGCTACGGCATCCTGCAGCCCCGGGTGGCCATCAGCCTGCCGGGGGCGAACCGGTCGCGCTACGCCCAGCTGTGGTCCAGCGAGCCCGGCATCGATCCCTACACCCGCGTCGTGTCCGACGTGTACCAGGACCTCTTCGGCGAAGGGTCGTTCATCGGCAAGGGCATCTACGACGTCGACGCCTTCCACCTCGCCGTCGGGACCCGGTTCCCTGACAACCGGATTCTGAGCCACGATCTGATCGAGGGCTGTTATGCCCGGGCCGGCTTGCTGACCGACGTGCAGGTCTACGAGGACTACCCGTCAGGCTACGACGAAGATGTGCGGCGGCGGTACCGATGGATTCGCGGAGACTGGCAGTTGTGGCCGTGGCTGTTTCCGGTCGCCCCGGACGCCAATGGGTGGAGCAGTCACAACTTCATCCCGACCCTCGGCCGCTGGAAACTGTTCGACAACCTCCGCCGGAGCCTGGTCCCGGCGGCGCAGGTGGTCCTGCTCCTGGTGGCATGGACCTGGCTGTCGCCCGCGTGGGCCTGGACGCTCGGCGTGGCAGGCTGCCTGCTGGTGCCGGCGCTCCTCACGTCCGTGCTCGGATTGGTCCGCAAGCCGGCTGACGTGCTCGTGGTCCGGCATCTGGAGGCAGGCGCGCGTCTCGTCGGTCGTCAGGTGGCCCAGGCGACGCTGACGCTCGCGTGTCTCCCGCACGAAGCGTACTACAGCACCGGCGCCGCTCTCCGTTCGGCGGTCCGGATGCTGATCACGCACCGGCATCTTCTCGACTGGACGGCGTCGGCCCATCGAGAACGGGTCGGGCTGGCCGGGTTGGCCGGCGTGTGGGCCCGGATGTGGATGGCGCCCACGCTGGCGTGCGGAGCCGCGCTGGGCCTGGCGTGGGTCAGGCCCTCGTCCCTGACGACGGCCGCTCCCGTTCTGCTGCTGTGGTTTGTCGCGCCGATTGCGGCCTGGGAGCTCAGTCGTCCGCTCACCCGCCATCGGGCACGGATGACGGCCGATCAGACCCGGTTCCTGGGCGGCGTCGCGCGGCGCACGTGGCAGTTCTTCGAGACGCACGTGGGCGCAGGCGACCGCTGGCTGCCTCCGGACAACTTCCAGGAGTCACCCGGACCCGCCGTGGCCCACCGCACGTCCCCGACGAACATGGGGCTGGCGTTGCTCGCCACGTTGTCGGCCCACGATTTCGGCTACGTCTCGGCCGGCGGTCTTGTCTCCAGGACGTCGCGAGCACTGGCGACGATGGCAGGCATGGAACGGTACCGCGGGCATTTCTACAACTGGTACGACACGCAGTCGCTGGTGCCTCTTGAACCGCGGTACATCTCGTCGGTGGACAGCGGCAACCTTGCCGGCCATCTGCTCGTCTTGAGGACCGGTTTGCTCGCGATTCCCGACGCGCCTGTTCTCCACGCACGGGCGTTTCAGGGGCTGCGCGAGACGCTGGACCTCTGCGCCGAAGCGCTGGCCGGGGCAGCATCCCCGCCCCTGCTGACACTGCAGCGCTCCACGCAGGCGGCGTGCGACGCGCCTCCCCTGACGCTGGACAGTGCCAGCGTGACGCTGCAGCGCCTCGGCGTCGAATGTCAGGCGCTCGTCGCCATGTTCGCCGGGTCCGTGTCGTCGGAAGCCAGCCGATGGGCGGACGCGTACGCCGGGCAGTGCCGGGACCTCAACGCCGACCTGGCCGCTGTCGCCCCGAGGCTGGCCGCGTCGGCGCCGGCGGATTCGGCCGCCGATGTCCGTATGCCCACGCTGCGGGAGGTCGCGGCGCTCGATGACGAACGGGCCGCCGCGGCGCGCGACCGGATCACGGTGATCGAGCAGCTCGCCGCACAGGCGGGCGACCTTGCGGACATGGAGTGGCGCTTCCTGTTCGACAAGACTCGTCAGCTCCTGTCCATCGGGTACAGCGTGACCGATCGCCGCCGGGATTCGGGTTACTACGACCTGCTGGCATCCGAGGCCCGCTTCTGCATTTTCGTGGCGATCGCGCAGGGCCATCTGCCGCAGGAGAGCTGGTTCGCGCTGGGACGACTGCTCACCCGGACAACCGGCTCGCCCGTGCTCCTGTCGTGGAGCGGCTCGATGTTCGAGTACCTGATGCCCCTCACCGTCATGCCCTGCCATGCCGGGACGCTGATCGACCAGACGTGCCACGCGGCGGTCCTGCGCCAGATCGAGTACGGCAAGTACTGTGGCGTGCCGTGGGGGATCTCGGAATCGGCGTACAACCTGCTGGATGCGCGCCTGACGTATCAGTACCGCGCCTTCGGGGTGCCAGGCCTGGGACTCAAGCGTGGACTCGCCGACGACCTCGTCGTGGCGCCGTACGCCTCGGCGCTGGCGTTGCTGGTACGGCCCGCCGATGCCTGCGAGAACCTGCAGCGCCTGGCGGCCGAGGGGTTCTGCGGCGAGATGGGGTTCTACGAAGCCATCGACTACACGGCTCTCCGGCGGCCGCGCGGTCTGGCCTACGGGCTCGTGCGGTCGTACATGGCGCATCACCAGGGGATGACGCTGCTGTCGCTGGCGCACACGTTGCTCGGCGGCCTGATGCAGGAACGATTTGCCGCGGAACCCATGTTCCAGGCGACGGCGCTCCTCCTGCAGGAACGGATCCCTCGCGCCAGCGCGTCGTACCTGCTCGCCACTCCCGCGTCGGAAACGCGCCGGCCGCCTGGCGGAGGCGAGCCTCCCGTCCGCGCGTTCACCACCCCGGACACGCCCCACCCGGAGGTGCAGTTGCTGTCCAACGGCCGTTACCACGTGGCCGTCACCAACGCAGGCGGGGGCTACAGTCGCTGGAAAGATCTGGCCGTGACGCGGTGGCGCGAAGACACGACACGAGACCACTGGGGCACCTTCTGCTACATCCGGGACCTCGCCAACGGTGACCGCTGGTCCACGACCCATCAGCCGACCTGCTACCCGTCGGAGCGCTTCGAAGCCGTGTTCTCCGAGGCACGTGCCGAGTTCCGCAGCCGCACGCACGGGATCGAGAGTTACACCGAGATTGCCGTGTCGCCCGAAGATGATGTCGAGTTGCGGCGGCTGCATCTGACCAACTGCGGACGGACGCGCCGGACCATCGAAGTCACCAGCTACGCCGAGGTCGTGCTGGCTGCGTCCGCATCCGACAGCCGGCACCCGGCCTTCAGCAACCTGTTCGTGCAGACGGAGATCGTGGCCGAGCAGCGCGCGATTCTCTGCACGAGGCGGCCGCGGTCGGCGGGCGAGTTGACGCCCTGGATGTTTCACCTCATGGCGCCGCACGGCACCGCCGGCGGCACTGCGCTGTCGTACGAAACCGATCGGCTACGTTTCGTCGGCCGCGGCCGCACGCCCGCGGACCCGCGCGCCATGCAGGAACCCGGGGCGTTGTCGGGCACGCAGGGTTCGGTACTCGACCCGATCGTGGCGATCCGCGGCGTGTACGTGCTCGAGCCCGACGAGTCGATTGCGATCGACATGGTGTTCGGCGTGGCCGACACCCGCGACGGGTGCCTGGGGTTCGTCGGCAAGTACCAGGATCGCCGGCTGGCGAACCGCGTGTTCGCGCTGGCGTCGACGCATGCCCAGGTCGTACTGCGGCAGCTGAACGCCTCCGAAGTCGACGCCCAGCTCTACTGCCGCCTGGCCGGTTCCATCCTGTACGCCAATCCGTCGTTGCGGGCCGAGCCAGCCATCGTCGCAGCGAACCGGCGCGGCCAATCCGGGCTGTGGGGCTACTCGGTGTCGGGTGACCTGCCGATCGTGTTGCTCCAGATTGGGGACCTCGAGCATCTGGAACTGGCCCGTCAGCTCGTCCAGGCCCACGCGTACTGGCGCCTGAAGGGCCTTCCGGTCGATCTTGTGATTTGGAACGACGATCGCGCGGGGTACCGGCAACTGCTCCAGGAGCAAATCCTCGCCCTCATCGCAGCGGGCGTGGAAACCAACGCGCCAGACCGTCAGGGCGCGGTCTTCGCACGGGCGCTCGAGCAGATCTCCAGCGAGGATCGGACGTTGTTCCTGGCCGTGGCGCGGGTCATCGTTGCCGACAACCGGGGCACTCTGGCGGAGCAGATCGCCGGCCGCCGCGTCGAGGCGCTGCCTCCGCTCGTGCCCGCCTGGCGCGCGCGCGCGTCCCTCGCCGCGACGCTCGAACCGCCGCGCCGGAACGGCCTGTCGCACTTCAACGGGGTCGGCGGCTTCAGCCGGGGAGGCTCCGAATACGTGATCGCCACGGGGCCCACGACGGAAACGCCTGCGCCCTGGGTGAACGTCCTGGCGAATCCGCACTTCGGGTCCGTGGTATCCGAGAGTGGTTCGGCGTACACCTGGGCCGACAACGCCCATGAGTTCCGTCTGACGCCCTGGAACAACGATCCCGTCAGCGACGTGAGCGGCGAGGCTATCTACATCCGGGATGAGGAGAACGGCCGGTTCTGGTCGCCCACCGCGCAGCCCGCGGGCAGCGGCGGCAGTTATGTGACCCGTCATGGATTCGGCTACACCGTGTACGAGCACACGGAAGACGGCATCGTCTCCGAGCTGACCGTGTTCGTGGACCTCGCGGAGCCCGTCAAGTGGTCGGTGCTCACCCTGCACAATCGTTCCGGTCGCTTCCGGCGGCTGTCCGTGACCGGGTATGTGGAGTGGGTGCTTGGCGACCGCCGCGCGACCACCGGGCCCCACGTGGTGACCAGCCTCGATCCGGAGAGCGGAGCGATTGTCGCGCGCAACGCCCACAACGCGGACTTCGCCGGCCGCACCGCCTACTTCCATGTGAACGATCCCGGCCGCAGCGTGACCGGCGACCGGACCGAGTTCATCGGTCGAAACGGATCACTGCGGCAGCCGGCTGCCATGCGGAGGGCTGCGTTGTCGGGACGGGTCGGCAGCACGGTGGACCCCTGCGCGGCGATTCGCGTCGTTGCCGGACTGCCGGCAGGCGACCGGCGCGAGATTGTTTTCGCGCTCGGCGTGCGCGAAACCGGGGACGAGACGGCGCGACCGCTGAGCCAGCCTGCGGGCGCGCCGGGTGCTGCGCTCGACGCGGTCACGCGGTTCTGGACGCGCACGCTTGGCGCGGTGCAGGTCGAGACGCCGGACGCCGCGCTCAACGCCCTGGCCAATGGCTGGCTCCTCTATCAGACGCTGGCCTGCAGGCTCTGGGGCAGAAGCGGCTTCTACCAGTCGGGCGGCGCCTTCGGATTCCGTGATCAGCTGCAGGATGTGATGGCCCTCGTGCACACGGAGCCGGCCCTGATGCGGAGCCATCTGCTGCTGTGCGCGTCGCGGCAGTTCCCGGAGGGCGACGTTCAACACTGGTGGCATCCGCCCGCCGGGCGGGGTGTCCGCACCAAGTGTTCCGACGATCACCTCTGGCTCGTGGTCGCTGCGGCGCGGTACGTGACCGTCACCGGCGACACCGGCGTCCTCGACGAGACGGTGCCCTTCATCGAAGGGCGGGCCGTGAACGTCGACGAAGATTCCTATTACGACCTGCCAGGCCAGTCCGCTGCGTTCGCCAGCCTCTACGACCATTGTGTGCGCGCGATCGAGAGGCGGCTGCCGGTCGGCGCTCACGGCCTGCCGCTCATGGGTTCCGGCGACTGGAACGACGGGATGGACAAGGTTGGCGCGAAAGGACAGGGCGAGAGCGTCTGGCTGGGATTCTTCCTCTACTCGGTGCTCATCCCGTTCGCCAGCCTCGCCACCCGGCGTGGAGACACGGCCTTCGCGCAGCGTTGCCAGTCGGCGGCGGCGTTGCTGCGCAGTCACCTCGAAGACGAAGGCTGGGACGGTGCGTGGTACCGCCGGGCGTACTTCGACGATGGCACGCCGCTCGGGTCGGCAGGCAACGTCGAGTGCCAGATCGATTCGATCGCGCAAAGCTGGGCCGTGCTCTCAGGGGCGGCGGATCGTGACCGCGCGCGGCTGGCCATGGAGGCGGTCGATGCCAGGCTGGTTCGCCGCGACCAGCAACTCGTGCGTCTGCTCGACCCTCCCTTCGATGTGTCCGAGCTGGAACCTGGCTACATCAAGGGGTACGTCCCGGGTGTCCGGGAGAATGGCGGGCAGTACACCCACGCGGCGATCTGGGCGGCGATGGCTTACGCGGATCTGGGTGACGCCCCCAGGGCCTGGGAGATCTGGCGCCTGATCAACCCATTGGCCCACGGAGCCACCCCCGAGGCGATTGCGACCTACATGGTCGAGCCCTACGTGGTGGCGGCCGATGTCTACGCCGTGGCGCCCCACGTCGGACGTGGCGGCTGGACCTGGTACACCGGCTCCGCGGGGTGGATGTATCGGCTCGTGGTCGAATCGCTGCTCGGCGTGACACGCGTGGGCAACCGCCTGGTGCTGCGCCCGCGCCCCCCGGCAGAATGGCCGCGGTACACAATCCGGTACCGCTTCGGTGACACCGTCTATCACATCGTTGTTGAACAGGTGTCGCGGCACGACGGTGGCGACCGCCTGAGCCTCGATGGCGTGCTGCAGCCTGACCTCTCCGTGCCGCTCGTCGACGATGGCGCGGAGCATCGAGTTGAGGTGGTCGCCTGCGCTGCTGTTCGGCTCTGAGGCGCTGACTTCAGGGCCGTTTGGGCGTGTGCCGCACGGCTACACGCGGCGCCCGGTCCGTGGCGTCGCACGGGCTGATTCGAGGTCGGTGAGCCGACTCGACAGTTCGTCGTACACGCGATCGATGTGAACGATAAGGTGGTCGTGGTTCTTCACCACGGTCTCTTCGAGGCTGCCGAGTCTGCCCTCGACCTTGCCGAGTCTGCCCTCGACCTTGCCGAGTCTGCCCTCGACCTTGCCGAGTCTGCC
>CAYJPV010000024.1:65275-93815 GCA_964372095.1 uncultured Vicinamibacterales bacterium
CGAGTCTGCCCTCGACCTTGCCGAGTCTGCCCTCGACCCCGTCGAGTCTGCCCTCGACCTTGCCGAGTCTGCCCTCGACCCCGTCGAGTCTGCCCTCGACCTTGCCGAGTCTGCCCTCGACCCCGTCGAGCCGCTTATCGACCCCGTCGAAGCGTTGATCGACCCCGTCGAAACGCTCCTTGATCGTCACCGCCATCGTGGCGACGTCGGCACGGACGGCGCCAATGGAGTCGAGAATCGCCTGGTGCTGCTGTTCAGTCATGCCTTCCTCGACTGCGACTCTCGTGCCATGTGCCATGCCTGCGCCAGGGTCCGCCAACCAGCCGGATTTGGGTCTGAGGCATCGGGACAGTGCAGAAACTGCAACGGCAGACCCGTTTCAACTCGTGCCTTTCTTGCGGCTACCTACTCGCGCGCCCTGCCGACGATGACGATGCCATCGTCCGGCGCGGAGATCAAGATGAGCGGGTGGGGCTCAGGTGAGCGTGATGGTGGTCGTCATCGTGTGCCGCCCGCCGGGGGGCAGGGTCACCGCATTATCAGCGGCATTCGCCGTCTCGATACAGATCATGCCGGGCCACTCGTCATCGCCGAAGTCCGGCATCGCCCGGCTTTTCGCGACCCAGGGATTCCATACAACGCTGCCCTGCGAACCGTCCTTGGCGACGCTGATGCGACGGTTGAATCCCGGGTCCGTGAGCGTGACCGTCGCGTCGGTGTTGAGGTAGAGACGGTCTGTCTCGGCGCCAATCGTGATGACGGGATCGTCCTGCGCCTTGCGTGTCGCACCGTCGGTCTTGTCGATGAACGTCGCGCCGGCCAGCCCTTCGACTCGTGCTTGCCGAACGTCGCTGACAGCGAAATACGTGTGAAGCGCCTCTTCGAAGGACAGCGGCGCCCCGCTGGCGTTGGTGACCGTCAGTGCCATCGATAACGTCTGTCCCAGCCGCAGCGTGTAGATCAGGATGAAGTCCTGGGGCACGAACGTGCGGCTGCTCGCATCCGATGCGAGCGTCAACTGGACGACCATCGTCCCATCGGGCTCGGCTTCCATGCGGTCGAGCGTCCACATCGCGATGCGAGCCACGCCGTGGGCCGGAGCCGCCGGGGCGTCGGCCTTGGGGCCGAACCACGGGAAGCAGATGGGCACACCTCCGCGAATCGGCGCGCCGGGCTCGAACCGGCTTGCCTGGCTCATCCACAGGACCGGGTGCGGTTCGCTGCGAGGCTGCCAGCGGCACAGGTGCGCGCCGTGGAGGTACAGTTCCGCGCTGCAGCGATCCGTCGACACGGTCAGGCGGGGCAGGCCGCCGAGTCCTTCATCGAGGCTGATGCCGGAAGGCAGGTCTACGTTCATGGGCCTAGTGTAGTGGATTGGCGGGCAGCAGCGAGCGCAACCAGAGCCGGAGCGCAGCCGTCCACGAGGCGACGTGCGGGTTGTCGAGGCCAAGGCCGAAGCCATGGCCGCCTTCGGACAACACGTGCAACTCGACGGAGACCTTCTGCTGACGGAGTGCCCGGTACATCAGCAGCGCGTTCTCCACCGGGACGCCCTTGTCGTTGTCGGCGTGTACGATGAAGGTCGGTGGCGTGTCGTGCTTCACGTGCAACTCGGCCGAGTACTGCCTGACGAGTTCAGGGCCCGGGGCGTCTCCCAGCAGCGCCCGTCTCGAGCCCGCGTGCACGGCGGCATCCACGAACGAGATGACCGGATACATCAGAATCATGAAGTCGGGACGCGATCGTTCCCGTTCGACTGCGTCCGCCGCCGCCGGATCGCCGGCATCGAACTGCGTGCCGAGCGTGGCCGCCAGATGGCCGCCGGCCGAGAAGCCCATGATGCCGATGCGTGCGGGGTCGATGTGCCACTCGGCCGCATGCGCGCGGGCGAGGCGCATGGCGCGTTTCGCGTCCAGCAGCGGCGTCTTGTGCGGCTCGACTGAGCTGTTGGCCGACGGCAGGCGGTACTTGAGGACGATGCCCGCCACACCGATGGAGTTGAGGTACCGGGCAATGTCCGTGCCTTCGTAGTCGTACGCCAGCCCGCCGTAGCCCCCCCCGGGGCAGATGACCACGGCCTGTCCCGTGGCGAACTTCCTGGTCGGCAAGTAGACCGCGATGTCCGGCACCTGCACCCGGGTCACCCATGTAATCTCCCGGTGTTCGACCTGCTCCGTGACCGTCGTTGGCCTGGCGTTCGGTGGTGTGCCAGGGTACAACGGCACGCGGTGGTCCTGGGCCGAAAGGGACGCGCTGGCTGCCAACACCAGTGCGGCCGCCACCAAGTTGCGCGCGCACGTCATGGACATGGGTACTCCTCGCATGGGGTATCAACGAACGGGATCTGATTACGAGGGGCTGCCGCCGTCCCGCAGGACCCTGCCAGCTTACCGTCGGCGGTTGCGACGGGGAAGCCGGGTCGCTGCGTTATGGTATACGTTCTCTGGTCGGATTCGACGGCCTTGGTGACAGCAAAGCGGAGGGAGGCGCCGGGTGGCGATCATGGGAGGCGGCGACGCGGCGCGCCTGCGGGCCCGGGTGGACGCCTACCTGCGCGCGCATCACACCATGACCGTGGCCACGAGCGCGCCGGCCGGCAACGCGCCGCACGCCGCGCACGTGTTCTATGCCGTCGGCGACGGACTGCGCCTGGTCTTTCTCAGTCAGCCAGGCAGCGTCCACGGGCAGCACATCGGGGAACAGGCCGCGGTGGCCGTCACGGTCAGCGAAGAGTACGACGCGTGGGAGAAGATCCAGGGTGTTCAGTTGTGGGGGAGAGCCCGGCGTCTGCGTGGTGCGGCCAGGGCCAGTGCACTGGCCCTGTACGTCAGGCGTTTTCCTTTCGTTCGCGATCTGCTGCGCTCGCCTGCGCACGCGGCGAAGGCACGCGGCATCGGTGTCTACGAAGTTGAGCCTGAACGAGCGGCGTTTACGGACAATACAGTCGGCGTCTTCGGTCGCGAGTTGCTGGATCTGACCGACCTGACCGGTCCGCTCCCTTGACGGTCGCCGGCGCGAAGCGTAACTTACCGGGACGGACTGCACCGAACTCTTCCAAGGATTCCCGCCATGCGCCATCGAGGACTGTTTCACGTGTTCATCCTGTGCCTCACCGTCGTCGCCGCCTCTGCGGGAGTTGTTGCGGCCGCCCGTCTCGTCCCGGCCTCTGCGGTCGTTGAGGCCGGACAAGCGCCGGCGCAGACTCCGGCTCGAGCCTCCATCGTCGGCCGCTGGGACCTGACGGTTCAGGGTCCGAAAGGTGCCTATCCGTCCTGGCTCGAGGTGACGCTCTCAGGGACGAGGACGCTGGTTGGGCGTTTCGTGGGCGGGGGCGGCAGCGCCCGGCCGATCTCGCGTGTGGACTTCAGCGACGGATCCCTGCACTTCGCCATCCCGCCGCAGTGGGAGAAAGAGACGTCCGATCTTGTCGTGGACGCCGTGCTGACCGGCGACGTGCTCGAGGGCACCCTGGTCACGCCTGCGGGAGAGCGGCACCGCCTCACGGGCCGCCGGGCGCCGTCGCTGCGCCGCAGCAGCGCGCCCGTGTGGGGGGAGCCCGTGTCCCTCTTCAACGGCACGGACCTGACGGGCTGGACCACATTCGGCGGGACGAGCCAATGGACGGCGGAGGCCGGCATCCTCAAGAACGCCAAGAGCGGCGCCAACCTCGTGACCACCGGGAAGTACACCGACTTCAAGCTGCACGTCGAAGTGAACTGCCCGAAAGGCAGCAACAGTGGCATCTACCTGCGCGGCCGGTATGAGGTGCAGGTGGAGGACGCCACCAACCCCGAGCCACGGTACCTGGACCTGGGAGCGATCTACGGGTTCCTGGTGCCCAACGAAAACGCGAGCAATGGGCCGGGTACGTGGCAGACGTTCGACATCACCCTCGTCGGCCGCCGCGTGACCGTGGTGCTCAATGGCAAGACGATCATCTGCGACCAGACCATTCCCGGTATCACGGGCGGCGCGCTCGATAGCGACGAAGGCGCTCCGGGTCCCATCTTCCTGCAGGGTGATCACGGAGCCGTGCAGTACCGGAACCTCCGCATCACGCCAGCGGTGAATGCCGCGAAGTAACCGGGGCTTGGTCTGCCGCCTTTGCCAGGGCTTCGGTGCGCCAGAACCCCGTCAGATCCCATTGCGCACGGGCCTGGGACAAGGTTCGGAATGTTCCCGAGAGCTTCCATTGTCCTTCCCGGCGGGGTCCCGGCGCACGGCAGCCGTCCGATCTTCGTCCAACGAGACGAACAGGGCTGCGGGCCTTGACGCGGTCCGAGTTGACGTGCCGCGCCATCGGCGGCCGCGCTTCTGGCGGACGGACGGATGGCGGCTGCGCGCCGGCCCGCCCCTCTGCGGGAGACACGGACGGAGCTAGGCGACGCGCAGACGGTCCCTATCCGAGTACGGGTCAATCTCGACGAGGATCCGCTTGACGGTCACGGTCGGCGTCTTCCGACGGCCGTGTGGCGTCATCCTCACGAAGCCAGCCGCCTCCAGTTTCGCCAGAGTGCGGGTGAGGTTCGGTTGCGAACGTCCCGTCATCTGGGCCAGCTCCGCCACCGACTGCGGCTTCTGATCGCGAATCACGGTCAGCAGCCGACGGTTATCGGGCGTGAGCAGTCTGACGATGGCCTCGACCGAGTTGAAACTCGGTTCACTGGCATCAGTGGGCGCCGACCGCTCGCCTCGCGCCACGGCCTTCATCTCCTCGCGCAATGACTGAAGGCTCTGTACCTTCGTATGCTTCACTTGGTTCTCCGTGTATCTTCCTCGCTCACGACGGTCATTCCGACCCCACGCTCGAGTAGCACTCGCTCAACCTCATCGAAGAAGTCATCGAGCAAACTCTCGGCATCCCGGAATCGATATGGTCGTCCTGCATCGTCCTCAGTGCGATGCCAGTGGTCACTCGCCGTCTTCCGCCTATTCACACTCAACGTTCTATCCGGTGGCCGGTGAGCGTTGTCGAAGCCAATCAGTCTGGTGCCGTCTGGATCGTGCAGCGTGAACGAGTAGTTCAAGCCATGCGGTCGCTTTGCGCTCGGCTCGACACGCGTCATCTCGAACCTGATCCAATAGCCTCGTTCGAGGTGATGGACTCGGCCATCGAATGCCAGCAAGAACGCCAGGCCGTGTTGGTCCGCTCGTTCTTTCATATCATATCATGATGTGATATTTAACGGATGGCCGACCGGCCGGGCAGAACCGGGTCAGCGTCGGAGGAGTCCAGCCGTGCATCTGTTCGACGACGATGCCATCGTCCTCGGAGGACCGTCAACGACATTTCAGCGACGGCAGGCTCTCTTGCGGAACTCGGCTTGTGTTGCGGCCAACTGGTCGATGCGGCGGCAAGGTCCACCACCCGAAGGAGGTGAAATGCGATGAAATTCTGAAACCGGCAACTGGAACCGAGCGACTCTTGGGGGAAGTGGCTCCTCATCCGCCGTCGCGCTCGGTCGGATGGGTCAATGCCTCCCGTCGCGCTATGGCGGGATCTCGTCGCCAATCCGGTGTGGGCAGAACGGAGTGTCGGGAAGGATTGGCTCCTCAGGTAGGACTCGAACCTATCCGCCGTCGCGCTCGGTCGGATGGGTCAATCCCTCCCGTCGCGCTACGGCGGACCCGCCATAGCGCGCCGAGCACCGACAGCCACGCGGAGGCGAGCGACGGCGGGCAACCCTCGTGTCGGACACGTTCGAGTCCGACACTCGGAGCCATCTTCGAGTTGGAAGCCGGGGTGAAGAGTGTGGCTCCTCATCCGCCGTCGCGCTCGGTCGGATGGGTCAATGCCTCCCGTCGTGCTATAGCGGGATCTCGTCGCCAATCCGGTGTGGGCCAGAACGGAATGGACCGGGAAGAGGTGGCTCCTCAGGTAGGACTCGAACCTACAACCCTCCGGTTAACAGCCGGATGCTCTGCCATTGAGCTACTGAGGAACACTGGCAGCAGGCAGCGTTCGTCCCGAACACCGCGAACTGGTATTGTAGCTGGAACCGTCCGGCACGGTCAACGCACTCATGGCCACCGACCTCTTCATCGTCATCGCCGCAGGTTTCTGTGGAGGCGTCCTGGCGCGTCTCGCGCGCCAGCCTCTCGTCCTCGGCTATCTGGTGGCCGGGATCGTGGTCGGTCCGCACACCGGCGGCATTTCCGTCGGCGACCCGCAGAACCTCGAGCGCCTGGCCGAGATCGGCGCAACTCTGCTGCTGTTCGGTCTGGGCCTCGAACTGTCCCTGAAAGACCTGGCTCCCGTCCGTCGCGTGGCCCTGATCGGTACGCCCATTCAGATCGCCGTGACCATGGCGGTGATCGGGCCATTCGGCGCGTGGCTGGGGCTGACCTGGATCGAAGCCGTCTGGCTGGGGGCCCTGGCCGCGTTGTCGAGCACCCTGGTGGTGCTCAAGGCGCTCCAGGCGCAGGGGCGCATGGGCACGTTGTCGAGCCGCGTGATGCTGGGCATGCTCGTGGCGCAGGATCTCGCCTTCATTCCCCTCATGGTCGTCCTGCCCCGCCTGGGCAGCAGCGATGCCGGCGGCGCGGAGGCCGTCATGGCGGTCCTGAAGGCCATCGCATTGTTGACGGCCCTCCTCGTCGTTGGGATGCGTGTGATCCCGAAACTGGTGGCGTGGGTCGCCCGGTCTGGCTCGAGCGAATTGTTCCTGCTCGTGACGATGGGGCTGGCACTGGGGATTGGGTATGTGACGCACTGGTTCGGCGTGTCGTCGGCGGTCGGAGCGTTCGTCGCTGGCCTGGTCCTGAGCGAGTCGGACTACAGCCACCAGGCGTTGAGCGACATCATCCCGCTGCGTGACGTCTTCAGCCTGCTGTTTTTCGCGTCCGTGGGCATGCTCCTGGACCCGACGCAGGTCCTCGGCCAATGGCGCGGCATCCTTCTGACGGTGGCGGTTGTCAGCATCGCCAAGGGAGCCATCTTCGCCGGCGTGACGCGCGCGTTCGGCTACCGCAACGTCGTGCCCCTGGCCAGTGGTCTGGCGCTGTTCGGCATCGGCGAGTTCTCGTTCGTGCTCGCCCGCGCCGGGTTCGATGCGGGAGCGATCTCCGGCAGCCTGTACGCCCTCGTGCTGAACACCGCGATCATTACGATGGTGTTGACGCCCATGGTGTCGGGGCTCACGACGCCCGTCTATGCCTGGGTCAGTCGCCGGCGCGCGGGTGAGCCGGTGCAGACCATGAACCTCCCGGACACCGCGCTCGCGGGCCACATCATCGTGGCGGGCGCCGGCCGTGTCGGGTATCGCATCGCGGACGTCCTGCGGGAACTGCAACTGCCCTTCGTGATGATCGAACTCGACCATCGACGGATCGACCAGGCCAGGGAACGGGGGCTGCCCATCATCTTCGGCGACGCCGCCCAGCCCGTGGTGCTCGAGGCCGCCGGCGTTGGACGCGCGCGTCTTCTGCTGGTCACCACACCGGTGCTGGGCGTGTCGAAGGCGGTGATCGAACACGCGAGGCGGCTGAACCCGGACGTCCGTGTGGTGGTGCGCGCGGAGAGCGCCGAAGCCATGACCGTGTTCCACGACATGGATGTGGCCGAGGTCGTGCAGCCTGAGCTTGAGGCGAGCATCGAGATGACGCGCCAGGCTCTGGTGCATCTCCGCATGTCGGCACTCGACATCGTCCACCTGACCGATCGGTTGCGCGCGGACCAGTACGCACCGGTGTCCGGCCAGGTGGGTCACGAGTACGCCGAGGTGGCCACCCTGGGCGCTGCCGCCCGGCACCTGGACCTGCGGTGGGTGCGGATCCAGGCCGGAAGCCGGCTGGCCGGCCGGACGATTGCCGAGTCCGCAGTGCGGACGTTGCTCGGTGTCACGATCGTGGGGGTGGTGAGTGGAGAGCAGTTCCTGGCGAACCCCGGCGCCGAACGGGTGCTGGCCGCAGGCGATCTCGTCGCCGTCGTGGGCGACCAGGCGCACGTCGACGAGTTCGATGTCGCCGCCGCCGGGCACCCGTGACGCCGGCGGGAGGCCGAATCCCCGTCTACGGCCGCTGCCAGCGTTGCCACTCGGCGCCAGGGCGGTCCACGCGGAACTGCACGAGGCGCCGGTGCTCGACCTCGGTCACGTACGCGGTGCGGCCGTCGGGCCCGCCGAAACAGATGTTGCTGGGCTTTTTGCCCAGCACGTCGATTTCCTGAAGCACCGTGCCGGCGGGTGACCACTTGACCACCGTGCCCTTGTCGTACCGCGTGACGTACAGGTTGCCGTCGACGTCGCACCGCATGCCGTCGAACCCGAAGTCGTCAACGCGTGCGAACGGCTGCTTGTCTCCCAGCGAGCCGTCCGGTGCGATCGCGAACGACCAGATGGTGCGCTGCACGCTCTCGTTGACGTAGAGCCGGCGCCCGTCCGGGCTGACCTCGATGCCATTGGTCGTGCCCATCGCTTCGGCGGCCAGGGTGACCCGCCCTGCCCGATCGATGCGCCAGACCTGTCCCGTGCCGTCCTTCCAGTTAGGATCACTGGCGTAGATCGTGCCGTCCGGCGCGATCGCCACGTCGTTCGGCTGGTTCATGCGGGGCTCGTGGGCGAACACACTGATGGTCCGCGTCGCCATGTCCACGGCGAGGATGTTGTGCCCGACGTAGTCGGCCACGTACATGCGGCCGGCACGGTCGAACCGGATGCCGTTGCCGATACTCGAACCTGGCAACGTGACGAACACCTCGCCAGCCCCGTTCGGCGAGATCCGCCCGATGGTGTGCTGCCGCTCGAAGTTCACGGCGTAGACGTGGCCGGCGGCGTCAACCGCCGGACCCTCGATGCCGGCCGTGAAGCTGCCCTCGGCGGTCAGGGGGCTGGCGACGAAGGGAGGCGGGGCACCCTGCGCGCCGAACGACGCGACAGCGGCGCACGAACACAAAAGCGGCAGACCGATCTTCGGTGAGAGCATGGGGGGAGTATACCGCTGCAGGGCAGACGGGCGTGGCGTCCGGCTTTAGCCGGGCGGGGCAGGCGGGGGGGGGGGGGCCCCCCCCCCCCGGCCCCCCCCCCGCCGCTAGATCAGCGCGTCGATGACCGCGTTGAATGTCAGGCTCGGGCGCATGGCCTTTTCGGTCTTCACCGGGTCCGGATGGTAGTAGCCGCCCATGTCCACCGGCTTGCCCTGCGCGGCGATCAGTTCGGCGTTGATCGTGGCCTCGTTGTTCGCCAGCTGTCTTGCCACGGCGGCGAACCGGGCCTGCAACTCGGCGTCCTTCGTCTGGGCGGCAAGCGCTTCGGCCCAGTAGAGGGCGAGATAGAAGTGGCTTCCCCGGTTGTCGATTTCTCCGACCTTGCGGGCTGGAGACTTGTTCGTGTCCAGGAACTTCCCGATGGCCTGGTCCAGCGTATCAGCCAGCAGCGCGGCGCGTGCGTTGCCGAATGACTGGCCGATGTGCTCGAGTGACGCGGCCAATGCCGAGAACTCGCCGAGGGAATCCCAGCGCAGGTACCCCTCTTTCTGGAACTGCTGCACGTGTTTCGGGGCCGAGCCGCCGGCGCCGGTCTCGAAGAGCCCGCCGCCGGCGAGCAGCGGGACGATCGACAACATCTTGGCCGACGTGCCGATCTCGAGGATCGGGAACAGGTCGGTCAGGTAGTCGCGCAGCGCGTTGCCCGTCACCGAGATCGTGTCCAGGCCCCTGCGGATCCGCTCCAGCGAGAGCTTCATCGCGTCAACGGGTGACAGGATTTGGATGTCGAGCCCGGCCGTATCGTGCTCCTTCAGATAGGTCTGGACCTTGGCGATCACCTGCGCGTCGTGGGCGCGGGTCTTATCCAGCCAGAAGATGGCCGGCGCGCCCGTGGCTTTCGCCCGCTTCACAGCCAGTTTCACCCAGTCGCGGACGGCAATGTCCTTGGTCTGGCACGAGCGGAAGATGTCGCCGCTGTCCACAGGCTGTTCGAGCAGGGTCTTGCCGGACGCCACCTCGACGACGCGAATCGTACCGGGGCCCGGTGCGATGAACGTCTTGTCGTGCGACCCGTACTCTTCGGCCTTCTGGGCCATGAGCCCGACGTTCGGCACGCTGCCCATGGTCGCCGGATTCAGCGCGCCGTTCGCCTGGCAGTCCTCGAACACGGTCTTGTAGATCGTGGCGTAGCAGCGGTCCGGAATCATGGCTTTCGTATCGTGCAGCTTGCCATCCGGGCCCCACATCCTGCCCGACTCGCGCACCACAACCGGCATGGAGGCATCGACGATGATGTCGTTCGGGACGTGGAGGTTGGTGATGCCCTTGTCCGAGTCGACCATGGCCAGTGCCGGGCGCGTGGCGTAGACGGCATTGATGTCCGCCTCGATGGCCGCCCGTGTGTCGGCTGGCAGGCTCTGGATCTTTGCGTAGACGTCGCCGAGGCCGTTGTTCGGGTTGACGCCGAGCTGTGTGAAGGTGGTGGCGTATTTGTCGAAGACCGGCTTGAAGAACACGGTGACCGCGTGGCCGAATATGACCGGGTCCGAGACCTTCATCATGGTGGCCTTCAGGTGCAGCGACAGCAGCAGTCCGCTCTGTTTCGCGTCGTCGATCTGGGCCTCGAAGAAATTCCGCAGCGCCTGGATGTGCATCACCGAGGTATCAAGAATCTCGCCGTCCAGCAGGCTCAGTTTCGGTTTGAGGACCGTCACGGCGCCGTCACGGGCCACGAACTCGTACCGGACGTCGGTCGCCGCCCGCAGCGTGGTGGAGTTCTCGCTGCCGTAGAAGTCGCCCTCACTCATGTGCGCGACGTGAGCCCGTGAGTCGGCGCTCCAGGCACCGAGCTTGTGGGGGTGCTTCCGGGAGAAGTTCTTCACCGAGAGCGGCGACCGGCGATCTGAATTGCCCTCGCGCAAGACGGGATTGACGGCACTGCCCAGCACCCTGGCGTACCGGGACTGGATGGCCTGCTCCGCATCGTTTTGCGGGTTCTCAGGATAATCCGGGACCGTGAAACCCTGCGCCTGCAGTTCCTTGATGGCGTCCTTGAGCTGGGGGATCGAGGCGGAGATGTTCGGCAGCTTGATGATGTTCGCGTCCGGGCTCTGGGTCAGGGCGCCCAGTTGCGCGAGATAGTCCGGGATACGCTGGGCTTCTGTCAGGTGGTCAGGAAACGTGGAGAGAATCCGCCCGGCCAGAGAGATGTCCCGCGTTTCGACCGACACGCCCGTTCCCTTCGTGAATGCCTTGACGACAGGCAGCAGCGAGTAGGTGGCCAGGGCGGGCGCCTCGTCGATCTGCGTCCAGATGATCGTTGATGTCTTCGTGTCCATTGCCTCTCCTTGAAACCGGGAAGGTGAGTCCGAGCGGACGGGAGCGCGCGACGCCGCCCACCAGTCTAGCCCGGACTATCCATGAATCGATCGAATAGTCCGCCCTGCGGGCTCAGGACTAGCAGCCCGCACCCCAAGAGATGCAGGGTGACCGCGATCCGTCACGCCGGAGTGAGGGGCGCAGCGGGGACAGCCGTGCGCCGGGGGTATAATGACCTCTCAACAGCCTCATCACGGACGCGCGCACCCGCGCGCGCCAGAAGGAGCATCATGGCAGCCAATCTCGAGGCCTTGAAGCAGAAGTACCGTGCCGTGTTCGAAATCGCGCAGCGTCGCGGCGTGATCGTCAAGAACGCCCACATCGAGAACGATAAGTTCCTGATCCGCGCCGCCGCGCCCAACGACAAGATCAAGATCGAACTGTGGACGGCGATCAAAGCCGCCGACCCAACCTACGCCGATCTGACCGCCGACATCACGATCGATCCGGCACTGAAGGTGCCCGAGACCATCTACGAGGTGGTCGGCGGCGACACGCTCTCGAAGATTGCCAAACACTTCTACGGCGAGGCCGGCAAATACACGAAGATTTTCGAGGCCAACAAGGACCAGTTGTCCGACCCGGACAAGATCAAGGTCGGCCAGAAGCTGCGGATCCCCGACTAGCCCGGATAGCCCGGACTATTCATGAATCGGTCGAACAGCCCGCCCTGCGGGCTTCGACTCGGCCGATTCGCGGCTCTCGCTCAGGGCCAGCGGCCACGGACTGGCACCTGGATTCCCGTCCCTGAGCCGGTCCGGGACGCGGGCACGATCCGGAGTATCCTCTGGCATGGGATTCCTCCTCCGGGCCGGCTCGGCGTTGTGCCTCGTAACGTTGATGCCGGGTATCACGGCCGCTGCCCCCCAGCAACCGGCCCTACGCGCCAGCGGGCCTCCCGCCTGGGTGCACTTGTTCGTGACCGGCTCAGACGGCCAACCGGTACCCGACCTGCTGCCAGAGGAGATCACGCTCAAGGTTGCCGGCCGTGAGCGCGAGGTCCGCTCGCTCATCCTGCTTCGCCCACCCGCAGGCCCGGCGACCGGCGCGGTCACCTCCGGGGCTGCGATGCCCCCGCCGTTCGTCACCAACCGGGCGCCCGCCGGCGGTCGCGACGTCCTCATCATTCTGGACAACGAGTCGTTTACGACCGGGCGCGAACGCCTGGTGCGGGACATGGTCACGCACCTGATTGACGGCGTCACGCCCCGGGACCGCCTGGGACTGGTGACCATTCCCAAGGGGGCCTACCGCCTGGCGCCCACGCTCGACCGCGCGCCGATCCGGACGGCGGCCGCCGAGATGATCAACCGTGGCCTGACGACCGAATCGGACCCGGATGCGGCATGCCGGACCAAGGCCACGCTCGATACGTTGCGGCAGGTCGTTGCCGCCGTTGATCCGGACCGACTCACCGTCGTGGTGTTTCTGTCGGGCGGTTTGACGCCGCCAACGGCCGTGGAGGCGCTCAACCGGATGGTGGGGCCGACGGGTGCCTGCGAGGTGCGGACCGACGACTACAGCGAGACGCTGGGCACCATCCACGCCGCGCCTGTCGACTTCCACGCGGCGTTCGTGCCGGAAGCCGTGACGTCCGGCGCGCCTGTGTCGGCCAGTCTGGTGACGGGGCTCGAACACGTCGCGGGTGCCACCGGGAACCCGCTCCTGCGGCTGTCTGGTTCCGACGAAGCCGCATGCACGCGCCTCTTCGACCGGGTCGCCATCTCCTACATGGTGGGTTTCGATCCTGAACCCGCAGACCGCACGGGTGCCCGGCAGCGCCTCGAGATCCGCGTCGGGCGTGCGGGCACGACGACGAGGGCACGCCAGTTCATGGCGCTCGCCAGACCGGTCGGGCCGAGACCCGGCAACGGTGTATCACCCGATGACCTGCTGCGCGTCGCTGCGGCGCACTCGGAGCTGCCCCTGCGGGCGGCCGCGTTCGCGGCGCGCGGCGACGACAGGAAGAGCACGAAGTTCGCCATTCTGTTCGAACCCGCCGAGGCGGGTGACCGTCTCTCAGCCGCCGCTGCCGCTCTCTACGACACGAATGGGAAGGTCGTCGCCAAAGGCAGTGCGTCTGCGAACGACCTCAAACGGTCGCCGGCTGTGCTGGGTCTGCAGGCGAAACCTGGCACGTACCGCCTGCGCGTGGCAGCCACCGACGCAACTGGCCGGCTGGGCACGGTCGACCAGCACGTCACCGTCGATGCGCCGCCGGCTGGCGCGCCCGCGATCAGCTCGCTGGTGCTGGGCCTCTCTGCCGGTGGCCGGTTCTCGCCGGCGCTCGAGTTCGGGGACACCCCATCCGTCATTGCGTATCTGGAGGTCTACGGGGTCACACGCGATGCCGCACTGACGGCGTCCTTCGAGTTGGCGATGTCGCCCGATGGTCCTGCGCTCCTGACGTTACCCGTTGACGTACGGGCGGGTTCGGCCGACGACCTGCGTATCATCCTCGGCGAGATTCCGATTGGCACCATGCCTCCGGGCGACCTCGTCGTCCGGGCCGTTGTCGGCATGAACGGCCAGGCGGTGGGGACCGCGGTACGCACGCTGAGGAAGACAGGGACTGGGGGCTAGAGGCTAGAGGCTAGAGGCTAGAGGCTAGAGGCTGGAGGCTGGAGGCTGGAGGTTGCCTTTTCCCTAGCCCCTAGCCCCTAGTCCCTAGTCCCTAGCCGCCTGCGCAGGAACGCGCGGCGCTCGTCGGTGACAAACGCTGCGTCAAGGGCGTTGCGTGTGAGCCGCGCGAGGTGGGTCTCATCGAGTCCCAGCGGGCCGGCGATCGTCTTCATCGTCTCTCCGACGGTCATGGGGCCGAACATCAACGGGTCGTCCGTCGACAGCGTGACGAGCAGGCCCTCCTCCAGGAACAGCCGAAGCGGGTGATCCGGGAGCGGCATGAACCCCATCCGATCGTTTGACACGGGGCAGCACTCCACGCAGATCCCACGATCACGGAGACTGGCCCGGGCCGCGGCCGACCCCGCCAGCGACGTGCCGTGCCCGATGCGCAGCGCCCCGAGCCTTTCGACCGCCTCGAGAATGGTGTCCGGAGGCGCCTCGGCGAACGCCGGCGGCCGGCCCTGTTCACCGGCGTGGATCGTCAGGGGCACACCGGCCTCCCGGGCCGGGCGGAGTGCATCCTCAAAGAGCCTCGGAGGGAACGGACGTTCCGGGAAACCGGCGATGTCCAGGCCGACGGGCCGATCCGGCCGGTGGAGACGCGCGGCCAGTCCAGCGACCGGACCGGCCTGGCCGCCGGGGACTGACGCGTCCGTGCCCGGCAGCCCCTTCTGACGGCTGAACGCCAGAATGAACGTGCCACTGACGGCGCGTTCGTCCCAGGCACGCCGCACCCCGCGCACCAACGCCTCGGCAATGTCGTCGATCGGTGCGTCCACGTGCTCCCGGTACGTGTACGGCGAACCGCGCAACTCGGTGTGAAGACTTCCTGCGGCGGCACAGTCCACCAGTTGCGTGAAGGCCGCGTCCTCGAGATCCTCCAGCGTCCGCATGACCGACAGCGGCAGGCCGAACGAGTCGATGAAGCGGGCGGCGCCGTCCGGAAGTGCGAACCCTTCGGACACGGTCCGGTAGTAGTGGCGGATCGACTGGGGATCCTGAGGATCAACCCCGTCGACAATCTGGCCGGCCCGGCTGCGCGCGGAGGTCACCCCGTGCCGCTGCGCCAGGCGTGCGATGGTCTCGGGTGTGAGTCCGGCTTCGAAATGGCGGTGCAGTTCAACGGTGCGCATATGCTTCTGGGGATTGGGGGTTGGGGGTTGGGGGTTGGGGGTTGGGGGTTGGCAGGGCACGCACGTAGCCCCGGACCTCCCGCCTCCGCGCGCAGCGCGACGGCGAGGCCTCGACGAAGTTCGAAGAACGTAGTCGGGTCAGGTCCGGGGTCCCCGGGGCTGAAGCCCCGGGGCTACGTACCTGCGCCTTGCTTCCTGCTTCCTGCTTCTGTCCCTTGTCTCATGGCCCATGCCCCTAGTCCCTACCTAGTCCCTTGTACCAGATCGCGCAGCCGGCGGAGGGCCGTACCGTAGCGGGCGTGCAGGACGGCCGGGTCGGTCGACTCCGGTTCGTTGAGCATCGAGACGAACGGCACGCGGACACCGGCGAGTTCCAGCCACCCGTCTGGCGCGCCACCCGCCATCTGCGTCCAGTCGTTGTCGCGAAAGAACCCGTACATGTCACGATCGGGAACCTTGTGGAAGAGGATCGACTCTTCGAGACCCTTCCGGTACCGGGCATTGTTGCGGCGGAACGACTCTTCGAACGAGACATTGATGTAGAGGATCGCGCCGCGCCGGAGAATATCCCCGTGGAAACGTTCGAGGCTGTCGCGGAATCCGTCGTCCGTGCCGCGGGCAAACTCGATCAGCAGCGTGCCCTGATCATAGAAGGACGGGTTCGACAGATACCTGGACACGATCGTGTCGTTGAACCGATCGATCAACGATCCCCGGAACTTCGGCTTGACGATGTTGTAGCCTTCGGGCGTGCGTTCGGAGACCAGCCTGGGTTCGCCACGCTGCTCACGGGCGTCATCGTCGAGGCAGGCCTCCCACAGCCACGGGAAGTCGTCGACTTCTTCGAAGCGGCCGATGCCGAACCCGGCGGCGCGCTCGTCAGCCGGCAACTGCTTCATGAAGTCGATGAACTCGCTTTTGCCTCCAGCCGGCCGTCCCAGCACGAACAGGTGGTCGAACGTCACGGTGCCGGGCGGCGTCACCGGCCGCTCCGCAGTGACCACAGCTGGCCCAGGGCGGCAGCGTATCGCTCCTCGAGCACAGCCGGGTCCGTCGACTCCGGCTCGTTATTCATCGTCACGAACGGCACGCGGAGGCCGTTGACGTCGATCCAGCCGGACGGCTGCTGCCCGGTGAGATCAGCCCAGTCGTTGACGTCGTAGAAGTGGTCGTACGTTTCGCGCGGCACCATGTGCGCCAGGATGGAGTGGCGGAGTTTCTCCTGGTACCGGGCAACATTGCGCCGCCACGACTCTTCCCGTGACACCTGGATGTGAAAGATCGCCGCGCCGTCGAGCACGTGCCGCTCCAGCCTGCCGAGGGCCCGGCGGAAGCCGTCCTGCCCGCCCCGCGCAAACTCGATCAGCAGTGTGGAGTCCTGATAGAAGTCTTCGCGGCCGGCATACTGCGCCCCGATGACCTCGTTGAACTTGTGCATGCACCAGTCGAAGAGTTTGGCACCCTTGGGGGCCATGCCGGGGTTCCCGGGCATGTACTCCTCGGTGTAGAGACGCGGGTAGCCGGCTTTCTCCCAGAGGGCGTCTTCCTGGAACTTCTCCCAGAGCCACGGGAAGTCGTCGACTTCTTCGAAGCGGCCGATGTGCAGCCGGGTGCGGCGCATGTCGTCCGGCGAGTGTTTCAGGAAGTCGATGAATTCCGACTTGCCGCAGGCAGGCCGGCCCAATACGAGCAGATGGCGGAAGATGTCGGTCATGGTGTCTCCGAGGCGGGCATCATCAGAACGCGTCCGGGTCTGACGTTACCACAGAACGCGGGAGCACCAGACGACCGACACCTCCATTCCTGTCCTCCGGCAGGTGCATGCCTGCCGGCGTGCTACACGTCCGTCCGGGTCTTGAGGTCTTCGGCGTACTGCCGGACGTGCTGCGCACCGTGCTCGACGTCCCGCGCCCCGCGGACGACGGTGTCACACGCGTCGTCTCGCAACCCCTGGCCCTTCCGGGTGAGGCCATCGACCGCGTCGGTGACGCGGGCCTTGACGTCGCGATATCGCCCGGTGGCCGTCTCGCCGAGGTGCCGTGCCGACCCCATGGCTCGCGCCTTGATCTCCGCCGCCGCCCTTGGGGCCAGCAGCATCGTCAGGCCCGCGCCGAGCACTCCGCCCATCACGAGTCCAAGCAGCAAATGACTGTTCCGATCCTGCCCTGTCTGTCCGTTCATGGTGGTATCTCCCGTCCCGTTGTGCCGGCGGCGGAACGCCGCCGGCGATGTGTGCAGATGCGATGCCGGCGTCACTGCCGCACGAGCAGGCGATCAATCACCTGCGTGACGCCCGTCGTGTTGCGGGCTAGGCGCAGCGCCTGGTCGCGTTCCCCGACCGAGCCTACCGTGCCCGTCAGCGTGACCACGCCCCCGGTTGTCGAGACGTCGATCGCGCGCGCGCGCACGAGGTCGTCCAGCGCCATCTTCGACTTGATCCGGCCGCTCAGTGTGGCGTCTCCCAGGTAGTCGTCCACCTTGCCAGCCGCACGTCCGGCCCGCTCGTCGAGTTTGTCGAGGCGCTCGCGGACGGCGCCGGTATCCACGGTTACCGATGGGGCCGCCGTCGACCGCCAGCGTCCCCAGGCCACGTCGTCAAGAGTCCAGAACCCAAGAAGGTAGGCACCCAGTGCGACGATGGCGAGTATCAGGACGACCCGGAATAGAACTCTCATGACTGCCTCCAGTGACGCGCGGTCCCTAGTCCAGGGGACTAGTGGATGGAGCTGAGATTGAGGATGACCGAGAGCACGCAGCGGAATCCTTCACGGAAGTAGACCTCTTGGTACAGCGTAGGGCGCAGGCGGCGGCCTGTCTGTGCAGTTGAGCACATCCGCTACAATAGAAGATTCGGCGTGCCGCCGGGCGACCGCCAGAAGGATCCTCATGGAATACGTGCACTGGTTCGTCGACTTCTTCCTGCACCTCGACAAACACCTGGCCGAGGTCATCGCGAACTACGGCGCGTATACGTACGCGTTGCTCTTCACGATCGTCTTCCTCGAAACCGGCCTGGTCGTCACCCCCATCCTGCCGGGCGACTCCCTGCTGTTCGCGGCCGGTACGTTCGCGGCGCTCGGCAGCCTGAACGTCTGGGTGGTGTTCGTGTTGTTGTGCGTGGCGGCCATCCTGGGCGACACGGTCAACTACGCGATCGGCGCGTATTTCGGCCCCAAGGTGTTCCACTTCCCGAAGTCACGGTTCTTCAACCCGGAACACCTGAAGAAGACCCACGCGTTCTACGAGAAGTACGGCGGGAAGACGATTATCATCGCCCGCTTCGTTCCGATCGTCCGCACCTTCGCGCCCTTCGTGGCTGGCATCGGGTCGATGACCTATCCGACGTTCCTCGCCTACAACATGATCGGGGGCGTGCTGTGGGTGGCGGTCTGCGTGTTTGCGGGCTACTTCTTCGGCAACCTGCCGATCGTCAGGCAGAACTTCAGCCTGGTCATCATTGCCATCGTCGTGATTTCCCTGCTGCCCGCCGTCTACGAGTACTGGAAGCACCGCCGGGAGGCGAAGGCGGCGGCGTAGTCGCTGCGATCGATCGAAATTCTCTGTGCAACCGCAGGCCTGATGCCTCGGCGAACCGTCCTATACTGCCTCTGATCATGGGAGAGGCGCTGAGGCTGCTGATCGTTCAGGACTCCGACCACGACGCCCTGCTCGTCGTCCAGGCGTTGGAGCGAGGAGGGTACGCCCCGGACTGGGTCCGGGCCGAAAACCCGACGGAGTTCGCCGCGGCCCTCGACGGTCACCACTGGGACGTCGTGGTTGTGGACCACGGACTCCGCTGGCGCGACGGGGCGGCGACGCCGATCGAGCTGGCGACGCAGGCCGGCTGCGATGTCCCCGTGATCGTCGTCTCCAGCCGCCTCAGTGAGGCGACGGCCGTGGAGTTGATGCACGCCGGCGCGCACGATGTCCTGAGCCGGGAGAACCTCGACCGGCTGCCGCAGTCGGTGCGCCGCGAGATCCGCGAGGCCCGCGCCCGGGCCGAACGCCGGCGGGCCGAAGACGCGCTGCGGCTGAGCGAGGAGCGTTACCGCAAGCTGTTCGAAGAGGCCGGCGATGCGATCTTCGTGGTCGAGACGCGCACCGGCCGCTATCTGGACGCCAACCGGGCCGCCGAGCGGCTCACCGGCCGACCGGTACGGGACCTCCGGAAGATGGTCACCGCCGATGTGTGCCGCGGCGTCGCGCCGGCGCAGCTTCCCCTGGGCTATCAGGTGTCCGCCGCGCTGAATCGCGGCGAGGTGGAATTCGTCAGACCGGACGGCGCAATCCGCACGGCGCTGCTGAGCACGGTCGACATCACCCCCGACGTCCTCTACGGGATCGCGCATGACATCACCGATCGCAAACGCGCCGAAGAAGCCCTGCGCCGCGGGGAAGAGGAACTGCGGAGCATCTTCAGCGCTGCGCCGACCGGTATCGCGGTGGTCGTTGGACGTACCATCCAGTCCGCCAACGACCGGCTCTGCGAGCTGACCGGCTACGCCCACGACGAGCTCATCGGGCGAGACACGAGCGGCCTTTACGAGACGGGGGCCGAGTTCGAACGCGTCGGCCGGGAAACCATCCGGCAGATCCGCCACGCCGGGAAAGGTTCGCTGGAGACGCGCTGGGTCCGCAAGAATGGCTCGACGCTCGACGTCCTGTTGTCGTGGGCCCAGATCGATCCGCAGGATCCCGGTCGCGGCGTGACGTTCGCGGTGCTCGACGTGACCAAGTCGCTGCGCCTGGAAGAGGACCTGCGCCAGTCCCAGCGCGTCGAGTCTCTCGGGCGGCTGTCGGCTGCGGTCGCCCACGATTTCAACAACCTGCTCAGCCCGATCCTCGGGTACTCGGAACTCCTGCTGGCCGAGATGCACCCGACCGACGAACGCCGCGAAGACGTGCGGGAGATCGAGTTGGCCGCCCGCCGGGCCAGGGAACTCACGCGGCAGTTGCTCGCCTTCGGGCGGAAGCAGTCGCTGCACCCCCGCCCCCTGGATCTGAATACGGTGGCCACCGGGCTCGAGCGGCTGCTTCGTGGTGCGCTGCGGGAAGACATCCAGCTCACCATTGTCCGGCACACGGAACCGTGCGTGGTCATGGCGGATCAGGGGCAGACCGAGCAGGTCGTGATGAACCTGGTTGTGAACGCGCAGGACGCGATGCCGCACGGGGGGCGCCTGACGGTTCGAATCGGGACGCTCGAACTCTCGGATGACGATTGCGCGACGCGGCCGGGCACGAACCCAGGGCGCTACGGCGTGCTGGTGGTGGCCGACACCGGATCGGGCATGGACCCGGAGACGAAGACCCGCATCTTCGAGCCGTTCTTCTCGACCAAGGGGGAACGCGGAACGGGCCTCGGCCTGAGCACGGTGTACGGGATCGTCACGCAGCATGGCGGCCACGTCAGCGTGGACTCCGAGCCGGGACGGGGCAGTGTGTTCGAAGTGTACTTTCCCGCCACGGACGCCGCTCCGGCGGCGGAGGCGCTGCCGGCGCTGGCGCTCGAGCGGCGGCACGGATCGGAGACGATCCTGCTGGTCGAAGACAACGAGGCCGTTCGCCACCTGGCCGAAACCGTCCTGCGGCGCGAGGGGTACACGGTGCTGTCGGCCGCCGGGGGCCTCGAAGCGATGGCCCTGCTCGACGAGCACCAGCGGGTCCATCTGCTGCTGACGGACGTCGTCATGTCCGGGATGGACGGCCGGGCGCTGCACCGGGTGGTCGCCGAGCGATGCCCGGGCGTCAAGGTTCTCTACATGTCCGGCTACACCGATGATGTCGTCGCGGACCGCGGCGTGCTGCTCGAGGGCGCCCCGTTCGTGGAGAAGCCGTTTTCCGTGGCGGCACTCGCCCGGAAGGTGCGCGAGATCCTGGAGAGCTGATCGATGGCCGCCTCCCGGTACTTCGTGCCCGCCGGGACGCATCGCGTCGCCGACGAAATCAGACGCAGCCGGTTCATCACGACTCTTGCGCGGGCAGCGAGCGTGGCTGAGGCGCAACTGTTCATCCAACAGGTCCGGGATGAATTCCCGGACGCGACGCACCACTGCTGGGCGTACGTGGTCGGCCCGCCTGGCACGACGGCCCAGATTGGCATGAGCGACGACGGCGAGCCGCACGGGACCGCCGGGCGTCCGATGCTCAACGCCTTGCTGCACGCGGATGTCGGCGACGTGGCCGCCGTCGTGACCCGCTACTACGGTGGCACGAACCTGGGGACCGGCGGCCTCGTGCGCGCGTACGGCGGGGGCGTGATCCGGGCGCTCGAAACACTGCCCCGGATCGAACGGATCGCATTCGTGGCGGTGTCCGTCGCACTCGACTACGCACGAGTGTCCGCGTTCGAGCAGATCCTGCCCGCATTCGAGGCCCGGGTCGACGGCCGGCGTTTCGAGGCCGTCGTGACCTTCGACCTCCGGATCCCGGACTCCCAGATCGAGCCGTTCCGTGCGGCCGTGCTCGACCTGACGCGCGGCCAGTCGCACGTCGTGATGTCCTAGCCCCCGTTGATTCCTGCCTGGCGAGTCCCGATGGCGGGTGCCCGCGCGGGCATCCGCTATCGGAGGCTGTGATAGAGTGCCGCTTCGAACGCGCCCCGCACGGGCCGCAGATGCCGCCGGAGGATGGTCCTATGAACGTACGCCGTGTCTTGATTGCCCTGCTGCTTGTCGTGGCGTGTGCCGCCCCGGGGATGGCGCAGGCACCGGCCGCCGGTGCACCCGAGTCCGCCGGCATGTCATCCGAGCGGCTGAAGCGGCTGGATGCCGTCATGCGTGAGTATGCCGACGCAGGTCGCATCGGCGGCACGGTGACGCTGATTCTGCGCGGCGGCAGGGTCGTCAACCACGGTGCCGCAGGCTGGCTGGACCGGGAGAGCCGGACGCCGATGCGGACGGATGCCATCTTCCGTGCGGCGTCCATGTCGAAGGCCGTCACGAGCGTCGCCGTCGTCATGCTGCTGGAAGAAGGCAGACTCCTGCTCACCGACCCCGTGTGGAAGTACATCCCGGCCTTCCGGGAGACGACCGTTGCCGTGCCTCCGCCGCCAGGGACGGCCGGCTCCGGGCGTTTCGGTGTCGTGCCCGCGAAGCGGGCCATCACCATCCGCGACCTGCTCACACACACCGCGGGCATCTCCTACGGCCAGTCTCTTGCGGCCGAACAGTACAGAGCTGCCGGGGTGCAGGGATGGTATTTCGCGGACAAGCAGGAACCGATCGCGGCCGTCATCGACCGTCTGGCGAAACTGCCGTTCGACGCCCAGCCCGGCGAACGTTTCGTCTACGGCTTCAACACCGACATCCTCGGCGTTGTCGTCGAGAAGGTGTCAGGCCTGACGCTGGACACCTTCTTCAAAACCCGCATCTTCGATCCGCTCAAGATGAACGACACGTCGTTCTTCCTGCCGCCCGGGAAGAAGGACCGTCTTGCCGTGGTGTACGCGGCGACAACCGACGGCCGGCTGGTACGTGCCCCGGACGGCGCGGATGGACAAGGTGCGTACGTGGACGGGCCGCGCGCGTGTTTCTCGGGCGGCGCCGGGTTGTTGACGACCGCGTCCGACTACGCACGGTTGCTGCAGATGCTCCTCAATGGCGGCGAACTGGACGGTGTGCGGCTGCTCAGCCCGCTGTCGGTCGAACTGATGACGTCCAATCACGTCGGGACGCTCTACCAGGACGGTAACTTCGGGTTCGGACTGGGTTTCGAGATTGTCGAGACACCGGGGAAGGCCGGCCGCCCGGCCGCGCCGGGCTCGTACGGATGGGGCGGGGCGTACCACTCGCGGTACCTGGTCGACCCACGCGAGCAGATGGTGGCCGTGTTTTTCTCGCAGATCCTCCCGTCGGGCGGGCTGGACCTGCAGGACAAGTTCCGGGTGCTGACCTATCAGGCGATCACCGGGCCGGTTCCGACGGTGCCGGCGGCGGGGGGGAAGAAGAAGTAGGAAGTAGGGACAAGGGGCAAGGGGCAGGGGACAGGGGACAGGTGGGGGACATTCCCCTGCCTTTCCCTAGCCCCTTGTCCCTTTCCCCTTGCCCCTAGAACGTCATCCCCGGATCAATCGTCCCCGTGACGAACGCCAGCATCACCCGCGCGACGCGGTAGTCGCGCTGCGCCCGCGCCAGGTTGGCTCGCGCCGCCCGCAGATTGAGCTGCGCGTCCTGCACCTCGAGGTTGGTCTTGACGCCCAGTTCGTAGCCCTTCTCCGCGAGGAAGACGAGTTTCTCGGCCTGCTGCATCGTGCCAGCGACGGCATTCAGCAGCTCGGTCGACTCCCGGACGGCATCAACGGCAGCACGAACCTCGACGGCCACGGCATCCTTGGCCCGTTGTTCGTCCAGCACCAGCTGGTTGAGGTCGCTACGCGCCTGGGCGACGCGGCCGGCCGTCCGCTTGCCGTCGAACAACGGCACCGTCAGGTAGAGCCCCGCGTTCCACGTCGTGCCGGTTGACGACAACGTCTTGAGCGCGAGATGGCGTTTGCCGAATCCCGCCGAGAAATCCAGGCGCGGCTTGTTGCCGGCCTTGGCGATCGTCACGATCTCCCCGTAGATGCTCCGCTGGCTGGCCAACTGGGCCAGTTCCGGGCGACGGCTGAGGGCTTCCGCGATGACGCCCTCCGCATCGGGCACCGTGCCAATCCCGGTGGCCAGATCCCCGCGCAGCTCGAAGTCGGCATGCGGGTCGGCCATCAGGAACCGGAGGCGGTCCTTGGCCTGGCGAACCGCGTTCTCGGCGCGGATGACGGCCGGCTTCGCGTTCTGGGCCACCACCTCCGCCGACAGGACTTCGTAGTCCGTGGTCGTGCCGGCCGCGTGACGCCGCCGGGTTTCGGCGAGCACCCGTTCTTTCTGTGCCAGGTCCTCGCGCGCGATCGCGATGCCCTCCTGGGCGACGAGCACGTCGAAGAAGGCCGTCGCCACGTCACGCGTCACCGTGTGCCGGGCCTGCCGCAACTGGTCCTCCGCGAACGTGAATCCCATGCGGGCGGCCCTGATCGCTGCGCCCACCTGGCCCCACGTGAAGACCACCTGCGACAGTTTCACTTCGGCGGCGGTGACCTCCTGCCGGCCGCCGAAGAGTTCGCCGAAGTCGAACGACTCTGACGAATCGCCCGAGTCACCGCTGGTGCCGGAGTCGGAACCCGTGTCACCCAGGTTGGCAAACAGCTTGCTCTGGCTGTCGTCGAACTGGCGCATGTAGACGCCCGACGCGGTCACCTGCGGCATGGCGGCTGCGCGTTCTTCGAGGTACTTGCCCTGCACCCAGGACTTGTACTCCTCCGCCTTCTTCACCACGGGACTTTGCTTGAGCGCCACCGCCAACACGTCTTCGAGCGTCATCGTCCGGGCTGCCGCCGCCGCAGATGCCTGCTGCGCGGAAGCCAGCGCCCCTGGCGTGACCGTCAATGTGTGCGACGGCGATCCCGTGGCCTGGTCGACGACCTGCGCCTGCGCCGTGGCCAGTCCGGGGCCCGCGACGAGGAGGCAGGCGAGGGCTGCGGCCGCTACCTGCTTCTTCCGGCCGAAGAGCCACGCCGACACGTCGTCGAGCAGCGTGTAGACGACGGGCACGACGATCAGCGTCAGCAACGTGGATGTGATAAGGCCGCCGACGACGGCGCGGGCCATGGGCGCCCGGAACTCCGCGCCTTCGCCGATCGCGAAGAACAGCGGCAGCATGCCGAAGATCATGGCCGTGGTCGTCATCAGGATAGGCCGCAGCCGCGTGCGCCCGGCCACGATCAGCGCCTCCCGGCGACCGATCCCTCGCGACCGCAGCACCTTCGTGTAGTCGATCAGCAGGATGGCGTTCTTCGTGACCAGCCCCATGAGCATGATCAGCCCGATGAGCGACATGATGTTGATGGTGTCGCCGGTGAGGTACAACGTCCCCGCCATCCCGACGATGGACAGGGGCAGCGACAGCATGATCGACAACGGATCGATAAACGACTCGAACTGCGCAGCGAGAATGAGGTAGACGAAGATGATGGCCAGAAGCAGCGCTTCGGCCAGGTAGCCGAACGACTCGATCATCATCTCGGTGTCGCCGCCCAGCACGAGTTTGTAGCCAGGGGCGAGGGTGACCCGCTCGGCCGCGACGGTCGCCAGCGTCCCGGCGGTCCCCAGCGGCAGGTTGTCGAGGTTCGCGTCCACGATCAGCTGGCGCGACATGTTACGCCTGCCGATCTCCGCAGGCGACGTCGCCCGGGTGAACGTGACGAGGTCGCTCAGCGGGACGAGCGCGAGGCCCGTGTCCGTCGGCACGGCTGTCTTGAGGTCCGCAACCTGTCCGATGTCCCCGCGCAGCTGCTGCGGCAGTCGCACCCGGACGTTGACGGCCTCGCCGTCCGCATCCTCGTAGGTCGTGACCGCCTGCCCGCCGACGAGCACGGCAATGGTGTTGGCCAGCGAGCCGCTGTCGAGCCCCGACGCCGCCGTGCGTTCGCGGTCCACGACCAGCCGGTACTCGGGCAGGTCGTCTTCCATGCCGGCCTCGATGTCCACGATGCCAGGCACGGTGTACATTTCCCGCTTCAGTTCACGGGCATACCGTTTCAGTGTCGCGATGTCGTCGCCCTGAATCGCGACCTGCAGGGGCTTCTGCCACGCGTCCGGGTCTTCCTGCACCGACAGGACGATGCCCGGTACCTTCTGGAGGCGCAGCCGCGCGTTGTGGATGAAGGCCTTCGTCTTCACGGTCCGTTCGTGTTTGTCCACGAGTTTCACGAACACCATCGCGTCGCGAACCGTGTCGGCATCGCCGGATCCGATGGACGCGTACGTGTACCGCACTTCCTTGAACTCACCGAGCGCCTCCAGCACCTCTTCGAGGCGGCCGCGTGTCTCGGTGAGGGACGATCCGGGAGCGCTCTTGATCTTCACGACGAACTCGCCCTGGTCGAACGGCGGCTGGAATTCGGCCTGCAGGACGCCGAACACCCCCAGGCCGCCGACGAACGCCGCGAAGGCCACGGCCACGACGGTCTTGCGGTGGTCGAGTGCCCACGCGATGACGCGTTTGTAGCCCTCGGCCATCCGTTCGAACCAGTCATTGAAACCATCGAGCAGCCGGTGCAGGACGTTGCGCCGCCCCTTGCGCTCAATGTCCGGGTCGTGCCACCGCGACGACAACATCGGGTCGAGCGTGAACGACACGAACAGCGAGACCAGCACGGCAAACGCCACGGTCAGGCCGAACTGGAAGAAGAACCGGCCGATGATGCCCTTCATGAACGCCACGGGCACGAACACGGCGATGATCGACATGGACGTCGCCAGCACGGCCAGCCCGATTTCGCTGGTGCCTTCGCGAGCCGCCGTGAAGTGGTCCTGCCCCTGCTCGAGGTGGCGCACGATGTTCTCTCGCACCACGATGGCATCGTCGATGAGCAGCCCGATCGCGAGCGAGAGCGCCATCAGCGTCAGGGTGTTCAGCGTCATCCCGAGGAAGTACATGACGATGAACGACGAGATGACCGAGATCGGGAGCGTGAGGCCCGTGATCACGGTCGATCGCCACGAGTTCAGGAAGCAGAAGACGATAAAGACCGTCAGCAGGCCCCCGAGCACGAGGGCGTTCTGTACGTCGGCGACCGACTCGCGGATGAACATCGACGTGTCGCGGACGATCTGGATGTCCGTGCCAGGAGGCATCTCGGCCCGGAGTGTGTCCACCGCAGCGCGAACCGCGTCCACGACTCCCACCGTGTTGGCCTTCGTCTGCTTGGTGATATCGATCGCCACGGCCGGTTCGCCGCTGATCAGCGCCAGCGAACGCTGCTCCTCCACGGTGTCGTCGATGGTGGCGACGTCCGACAGCCGGATCGGCTCACTGCCACGCCGGCCGATCACCATGCTGGCGTAGCCGGCCGGATCCGTGGGCTTGCCGGAGATCCGAAGCGGCATCTCGGTCCCGCCGAGCGTGAGGCGGCCGAGCGGCGTATTCACGTTTTCCGCGGCCAGCCCGCCCACGACCTCGTTGACACCCATGCCGAGGGCCGACATCCGCGCCGGATCGAGGTTGACGAGCACTTCGCGCCGTGACGACCCGACGAGTTTGGCCTTCGCCACGCCGGGGATGGTCTCGAGGCGCCGCTTGACCTTGCGTTCTGCCAGTTCCGTCAGTTCACGCGGGGGGAGCGTCGTGGAACGTACGGCCAGCGAGATGACCGGCATCGCATTGAAGTCGAACTTCTGGATGACGGGTTCTTTCATGCCTTCAGGCAGTTCGCGGCGGATCGCGTTGATCTTCGCCCGCGCTTCCTGCGAGACGTCGTTGACCTTGACCTCGAGGTTGAACTCGACGATGACCGATGACAGGCCTTCGCGCGAGATCGAATTGACGTTCTTGACCCCCGAAATCGGGTTGACCGCTTCTTCGATCTTCCGGCTCACCTCGCGTTCGACGGTCTCCGGGGACGCGCCCGGATACTCGGTGATGATGGACAACACCGGGATTTCGACGTCCGGCATCATGTCGACGGGCAGCCGCCGCCACGAGAACACCCCCAGCGTCACCAGCGTGAGCATCATCACGGTGGCGACGACCGGTCGCTTGATCGACAGGTCGGAGAGGAACATGGCTACACCCCCTCGCCCGTCGCCACCATGATGCGATCGCCCGGCCTGATCGCGAAGCCGCCGCGGATCACGACCTGCTCGCCGGCCTGGACGCCCGTGACGATCTCGACCGACGGACCGTTCGACGCTCCCGTGGTCACGGTGCGCCGATCCGCCTGGTCGCCCTTCACGACGAACAGCTCCGCCGTGTTCTGCTCGATGTTCCAGTCGAGCAGCGCCTCGCGTGGCACCTGCAGCACGCCAGCGCGCCGTGCCACCTCGATGCGGCCCTTCACGAACGCCCCGCCCTTCAACGAGCCGTCACGATTGACGACCTCGGCGACCACCCTCGCCGATCGGGTGGCCTCGTCGATGGCGGGGTTGATGAACATGACCTTCCCGGTGAACGTGCGCCCCGGCAGCGTGTCGGTCGTGAACTCGATCGCCTGGCCGATCTTCACGTCGGCGAGATGCGTCGAGGGCACCGCCACGGTGAGATCGAGCACCCGGTTGTCAACGAAGCGGAACAGCGGCGTGTCGCTGCCCATGTTCTCGACGCGGTCGCCGACGCTGACGCCGCGGAAGGCGACGACGCCGTTCATGGGCGCGCGGATGAGCGACTTGGCGAGCCGAGCCTGCGCGGCCGTGGTCTGGGCCACGGCGGCGTGTGTCGCCGCTTCCGCCGCGTCGACGGCACTCTTCGCATCGTCGAGGTTCTGCGGCGTGATCAGGCCGTATTCCCTGAGCTGTGTGGCGCGCTCGTACTCGCGGTGCGCGCGGGCCTCGCTCACCCGCGCCTGCGCCTCGACGGCCTTGAACGCCATGATGCTCGCCTCGATCTCGCTCGTATCGAAGCGTGCGAGGCGATCGCCCTTGCGGACCGCGACCCACTCGGTGACGTAGAC
>CAYJPV010000025.1:0-21338 GCA_964372095.1 uncultured Vicinamibacterales bacterium
GGGGGGGGCGCGGGGGCGCGGGGGGGGGGGCGGGGGGGCCCCGCCCCCCCCCCCCCCCCCACGTCGATTCGGGAGAACACAGATGACGACGGGACGGTGCGGTCACCACTTGCTGGCAAGACCTCTCGCGATTCTGCTCGTGGTACTCGTCACGGCGGCAGTCGCTGTGACGAGCGGTCAGGCACCCTCCCCTGCGGCGGAGATTGCCGCACCGGCCGGCGACTGGATTCAACTCTTCAACGGTCGCAATCTCGATGGCTGGACCGCGAAGTTCACGAAGTCCGCGCTGGGCGAGAACCCCCACGCCACGTTCCGTGTCGACGACGGACTGCTGAAGGTCCGCTACGATCCGTGGATCACGTTCGACGGCGAGTTCGGTCACCTGTTCTACGAGCGGCCCTTCTCGTACTACCGGATTGTTGCGGAGTACCGCTTCGTCGGCAGTCAGGTGGTCGGCGGCCCGGGCTGGGCCCGGCGCAACAACGGGCTCATGCTGCACGCGCCGCACCCGAAGACGATGCGCACGGACCAGGATTTCCCGATCTCGATCGAGGTGCAGTTGCTGGGCGGGCTCGGGGACGGCAAGCCCCGGTCCACCCTCAATCTCTGCACGCCCGGCACGCACGTGGTCCAGCAGGGCGAACTGAAGACCGCTCACTGCATCAACTCGACGTCGAACACGTACGACGGCGACCAGTGGGTGCGTGTCGAGGTCGAGGTCCTCGGTGACGAACGGATTCGTCACCTCATCGACGGGCAGGTGGTGCTCGAGTACAGCAAACCCCAGATCGGCGGGGGCAATGTCAACGCCGCCGATCCCGCGGTCAAGGTGGACGGGACGCCGCTGACGGGGGGCTACATCGCCATCCAGGCCGAGACGGCGCCCGTCGACTTCCGGAAGATCGCGGTACTCAACCTCGAGGGGTGCACGGACACGAAGGCGGCGAACTACCGGGCCTACTTCGTGAAACCGGACCCCGGTGCGTGCCGTTACTGACGTGGCTGCGCACGCCATGACGACCTACGCCATCCTGGGGGCGACGTACGCGTTCGCGGCGGCTGCACAACCAGGCCAGTTCCAGGCGTACCTCATCGCGCAGACGTTGTCCCACGGCTGGCGGCGCGCGATGCCGATCACGCTGGCGCCGGTGCTCAGCGACCTGCCGATCGTCGCGCTGGTGCTCGTCGCCCTCACGCAGGTGCCGCCGCTGTTCCTGCTTGGATTGCGGATCGTGGGCGGCTTCTTCCTCATCTACCTCGCGGCCCAGGCGATTCGCGCCGCGCGAACGGTCCAGACGCCATCCGCACCGCTGGCCTCGCCTGCCCACCAGACGGTCCTGAAGGCCGCACTGGTCAATCTGCTCAATCCCAATCCGTACCTGGCGTGGGCCCTGATCCTCGGGCCGACCCTGATCGGCGCGTGGCGCCAGGCGCCCGGCAACGGGATCGCGTTTCTCGTCGCGTTCTACGTGACGATGGTGCTGGCCACGGCGCTGATTGTCCTGGTGTTCTCCGCCGCGCGCGCGCTCGGCCCGCGTATCGCCCGCATCCTCGTGGGCGTCTCGGCGGCCGCCCTGGGCGCCTTCGGCCTCTATCAACTCTGGACAGGCGCGACGACGCTGCTCCAGCGCCTGTCGTAGGGGACACATGCGACGACTCGCCGCGGCTCTGCTCATGCTCTCACTTGGCGGCTGTGCGCTGAACGCGCCACGGACGGCCGATCTCGGCGCACGACTCGACTGTCTGCGCGAACGGAACGTCGCCGTCGTGGCCGCCCACCGCGGCCAACCGGACGCGTCGGCGGCCGAGAACGCCATGTCCAGCTTCATGGCGAGCCTCGCCGCCGGCGTGCCGTTCCTTGAAGTGGACGTGGCGACGACCCGGGACGGCGTGCTCGTCCTCATGCACGACGACACGCTGGACCGGACGACCACCGGTACGGGGGCGGTTCGCGATCGGACCTGGGCCGAGATCCAGGCGCTGCGCATCAAGCGCCCGGACGGCGTGGTCCTCGCCGACCGCGTGCCGCGGTTCGCCGACGTGCTGGCGTGGGGCCGCAAGGCTGGCGCGTACTTCGAACTGGACGTGAAGCGCACCACACGGTTCGCGGACGTGGTCGCCGCCGTGCGCGCCGCGCGCATGGCGCACCGCGTGCTGGTGGTGACCTACTCGCTCGCGGACGCGCAGGCGGTGCACGCACTCGACCCGGGCCTGATGATCTCGGTGACGCTGGAGAAGGCCGCCGACATCGCGGCCGCCCGTGCCGTCATCAATCCCCACCGGATGCTGGGCTGGACCGGGACCCGGGACCCTCAGGGCCGGCCGTTCGCCGCGCTGCGGGCCGCCGGCATCGAGCCGATCTTCGGCACGCTGGGCCGCCCGGGCCAGCGCCTGGACGATGTCTACGCGGCGGATGGGACGCCATCCGAATACCGGGACCTCGTTGAGGCGGGCGTCGTGATGATTGCCAGTGACGCTGCCGCCGTCGCGCAGCGGGCGATCGGGGAGGGGTACCGGGTGTGTTTCAGGTAGAAAGTAGTCAGTAGGCAGTAGGCAGTAGGCAGTAGGGCCGAACGCCGAACGCCGAACGCCGATGGCCGATGGCCTAGTGTCCCGAGTCAGAGAAACGCCGACATATTCCGGGCGGGGCATCCCGCCTCGCTGCGTTGCTCTTCCCTCGGATATGTCCAATATCCTCGGTCATCGCGCCTGGCGATCCGGGCGCCGCGCCCGGACTATTCGTCACCGTTTCTCTGACTCGGGACACTAGATCTCGTCGAGCAGTTCCTCCGGCGTCACCGTGGCCGGGCCGAAACGTCGGACCACGATCCCCGCGGCGTAGTTGGCCAGCTGCGCGGCGGTGGCGGCGTCGGCCCCGGCGGCCATCGCGAGGGCCAGCGTCGCGATCACGGTGTCGCCCGCGCCCGTGACGTCCGCCACCTCGCGCGCGACGGCGGGGAAGTGGGCGTCGCCTCCCGGTCCCACGAGCGACATGCCGTGTTCGCCGCGGGTGATGAGCACGCTTTCGCATCCCGCGCGATCCAGAAACACCCGTCCTGCCTTACGCGCGTCGTCATCCGTGCGAATGCGCAGGTGGGTGGCGATCTCGGCTTCGTGGTGGTTCGGCGTAACGATGGTCGTGCCCCGGTAGTAGTCGATGTGCGGGATCTTCGGATCGGCGAGCACGGGAATGCGCCTGGCGCGGGCGGCCTGCACCACGTGCCCGACGAGCTGCCGCGTGATCGCACCCTTCAGATAGTCGGAGATCACCACGACCGCGGCGTCCGCCATGTCCCTGGCGACGGCGGCCACCAGCGCCTCTTCGATCGCCCCTGCCGCTTCGACGTCCGATTCGTAGTCGATACGGGCCACCTGCTGGTTTCGCGTGGTGACGATCCGTTGTTTCGTGGTGGTGGGACGGTTCGTGTCGGTCACGAGGCCGTCGCACCCGATGCCGCGCTGCGTGAGTTCCGTCCGCAGCCGATCGCGCGCCGCGTCGGCGCCGACGAGGCCGACCAGTTCCACGCGTGCGCCCAGCGCCCGGAGGTTGGCCGCCACGTTGCCCGCCCCGCCAATCCGGTACTCGTCGTGGTCGTGTTCCACGACCGGCACGGGGGCTTCCGGCGAGATGCGGTTGACACGCCCGACGACGAACTGGTCGAGCATGACGTCGCCGACGACCAGGACCCGGACGCCGTCGAAAGCCTGGACCACGTCCCGGGCGCGCCGGCGGTCCAGCGTGCTGCCGCTGGTCATGATGCGTGTGCTCCCCGCGCTGCGGCGGCCGTCTCGGCCGACTCCGGCTCGCCCGCCGCAAACGGCAGGGTGATCAGGATGAGCAGGAGCATGAGAAATTCCGAGTCGCCGAAGTTGTGCTCGAAGAAGCCCGCGGCGAGCATCGCCGTCAGGGCGCCCATGGCGCCGGCGGCGAGGAACCGATGTCCGCCCTGCTTGAAGATCGACCAGGCGCCCAGGGCTGCCGAACCGACGAACCACAGCCAGACACCCAGCGCCGGCAGGCCGCGTTCGGCGGCAATCTGCATCGGCACGTTGTGCAGGTGCGGATTGACCCGCTCGACCGCGTCGGTGTCGCGGAAGCGGATGTAGACCTCTTCCACCATGTTGGGCCCCATCCCGGTGAGCGGGTCGGCCGCGATCATTCGTCCGCCTTCCCGCAGCATCGCGATGCGGTCCCGGTTGGTCGGGTCGTGCAGGTCGAACATCGAATAGAACCGCTGCGTCACCTGCGGCGGCGCCAGCGCGAAGAAGATGGCCACGACGACCGGCAGGGCCCCGAGGAGGCGGAAGTCCTTGAGCAGGAGCAGCAGGGCCACGCCCGCACACGCCCCCACCCACGCACTGCGCGTGAAGGTCAGCACGAGGGCCACCAGCAGCGCCGGGATTACCAGGGACGGCCACATCCGATCGCGGCGCACGAACAGCATGCGCGCGACGACCGTCGTCGTCACGAGCATCAGCAGCCCGGAGTAGGTCATGTAGTGCCCCATCACGCCCTGCGGCCGCTGGCCGAGGTGATCGTAGTGAAGCACGCCGTACTGGACGATGCCGAAGATCGCGCTGGCGGCGCCGACGGTGATCAGAATGAGCACCAGATGGCGGCCCACCGATCGGCGGGCGAACGTGAAGACCACGGGGACCATCAGGAAGAGCAGCAGCTGGCGCGAATCGAACAGGCTGACCCAGGGATTGATGGAGAACACCGCCGCGACGAGTGTCAGCACGCCGTACACGGCGAGCGGGCGGAAGAACGGCGGCGCCTCGAAGCGGCCCTGCCCGGTCACGAGAAGGGCCAGCCAGGCCAGCGCCGCCACGCCAAACAGAATCTGCGCGGCCGCGATCGACAACTGGACGGTGGCGGCGCATCCGTACAACGACCACGTGGCGACGGCTTCGATCCGGGTGCGCGTCATGCTTCCAATCTCCGCGCGGCGTCGCGCGTCAGTGCCCTGTGCGCCGCCGCCAGGACGGCCTCCGGCGCCAGGCCCCGCAGGCACCTGAAATCGCCGGGCTCGCAGTGCCGCTGGTGGCACGGCCGGCAGGGCAACGGCCCGACGTCCACCGTTTCCGTGGCCAGCGCGGGTGACCGCCACGGTCCCCACACCTGCGGCGTGGTCGGCCCGAACAACACCACCATCGGCACCGTCGTCGTCGACGCGATGTGCGCGGGCCCGCTGTCGCCGCCGACGAAGAGACGGGCGCGTCCGACCAGGCTCCGCAACTCCGCGAGATCGAGATCGCACATCACGGCGACGGCCTGGCCCGGTACGCCGCCGGCCACCGCCAGCCGCCGGACTGTCTCCGCCGCCGGAGCCTGGGCCGCGCCAGTCGTCAGGATCATACGCCGATCGGGTTCCTGGGCGTGCAGGCCCTGCACGACCGACGCGAAGGCCTGTTCCGGCCACCGGCGGAATTCGTTGCCCGCCCCGACGTGCATGACGACGAACGGGCCGTGGGGATCCAGGCCGTGCGCCCGCAGGCGCTCGTCAGCCCGCGTGTGTGCGGCGGCGTCTTCCGGCATCTCCACGGGGTCCGTGTGGACGGAGGGCGGCGCCAGTCGGGGCATGAACTGCGTCAGCAGGTCCCACTGGTTCTCGACGGAGTGCCGCGGGCGGTGCGTGCGCGGGCGATCGACGCGCTCCGAGTACATCCAGCCACGGCCGGAGACGTCGTAGCCAATCCGCCGCGCTGCGCCCGACGCCCAGGTCAGCAACGAACTGCGCGGGCCGCCATGGAAGTCGATCACGGCATCGAAACGCGCCCGCCGCAGGCGCAACGCCAGGGCCGCGTCCACACGCCAGCGGGACAGGCCGCTGCTGAGCGGCGCCACGATGACGTCATCGAGGTGCGGGTTGCCCATGACAACCGGCGCTGCGTGCGGTTCGACGAGGTAGGCGAGGTGGGCGTCGGGTTCGGCCCGGCGGATGGCGCGGATCGCGGGCGTCGTGAGCACGACGTCCCCGATCAACCGCAGACGAATCAGCAGGATCTTCCGCGGCACCGCGTCAGGACGTCTGGCTCTCGCCGTCGATGGTGGCCTCGTCAATCAGCATGACGGGGATCTCGTCCTTGATCGGGTAGACGCGCCGGCATTTCGCGCACTTCAACCCGGTGTCACCGTTGACGGGGGTGACGGGCTCCGTCTTGCACGCCGGGCACACCAGGATTTCGAGCAGTTCGGGACTGACAGGCATCGCGGAGCCTCCTTGAGTTGCTTCGCCACTATAACAGAGGTCCGGATCGCTCCCGCTGACAGCGCCGGGCGTTTGTGGAACAATCGCATCGTGACCCATGTTGTGCTCGTTGTCGTTCTCGCCGCGGCCGCCGCCGCCGCAGGCGTGGTCCCGGTGTCTGCGGGGCCGGCTTCGTCGCAGGCAGCGGCGGTGGCCGCCCCGGTGCAGGCAGGCACGTCCAGCGGGGCGCCCGACCGCCGGGCAGACGCCTATTACCAGTTCATGCTGGGGCGGCGGCTGGAGAACAGCGACGACGTGCCGGGGGCCATCGCGGCGTTCCGCCGCGCACTCGACCTGGACCCGACCTCGGCCGTGCTGCGGGCCGAACTCGCCACACTCTTCGCGCGGCAGGGACGGATCGCCGAGGCCCTGGCTGAAGCGAAGGCGGGGCTCGCCCTCGACGCGGAGAATGCCGAACTGCACCAGTTGATGGGGATGATCGCCGCGGAAGGGGCGCACAGCGACGACGAGTCCCTCGCCGGCACGGCGACCGCGCAAGCCGCGGCCCGGACCGCGATGGCCCACCTCGAGCGCGCGCTCGCGGGCGCGACGGTGGATACCGCGCCCGGCATCCGTCTGGCGCTGGGCCGGCTCGGTCTCCAGACGAAGGAGTACGACAAGGCCATCGTCGCGCTCCGCCAGCTGCTGGTGGATGAACCCGGTTTCCCCCAGGCCGTGGCCATGCTGGCCGAAGCCTACAAGGCGGCCGGCAAGCCCGAGTCCGCTCTCGACCTGCTGAAGGACGCGTCGCAGCGCGACCCCGACTTCCACGCGTCCCTGGCGAAGGCCTACGAAGAGGCCGAACGCTGGGACGAGGCCGCCGCCGCCTACGAGCGGGCTTCGGCGGCCAACCCCCGCGATACGGACGTCAAGGTGCACTGGGCCCTGTCGCTGCTCAACGCCGGAGGCGGCGGCCAGGTGACGCGCGCCCGAGACCTGTTGCTGGACGTGACGCGCACGAGCCCGGGCCACGCGTGGGCGTTGTACCTGCTGGCTCGCGCCCAGCGCGAGACCGGCGACCTCGAGGGAGCCGAACGCTCGGCCCGCCGGCTGCTCGTGTTGTCGCCCACCAGTGTGTCCGGGGCTCACGTGCTGGCGCAGGTACTCGCGGAGCGGCGGGCGTTTGGCGATGTCATCGACATGTTGCCCCCGGTCGTCGACAAGTTGCCGCCGGGCCGGGACGCCGACCGCGCCTTGTTGCTGACGCACGTGGGCTTCGCGTATCTCGAGACGAACCGGCTGCAGGACGCGGTGGCCGCGTTCGACCGTGCGCACCGCCTCACTCCGGCCGACGACGCCATCGTCGTCTATCTGGGTCAGGCCCTCAACCAGACCCGGCAGTTCGACAAGGCGTTGGTGCTCGTGCGGCCTCGCCGTACCGCCGTCCCCGGCGACGTCCGCCTGGCTCGAGTCGAAGCCGACGCCCTGCGGGGCCTCGGCAAGGCGGACGCCGGAGCGGCCCTCCTGCGGACCTTTCTGGAGGGGCGGCCCGCAACCGCTAGTCCGTACCAGACGCTCGCCGACTATTACGCGTCCGCCGGCCGATATGCGGACGCCGCCGGCACCCTCAAGGGGGCTGTGGCGGCATTTCCCGACGACGTGGACGTCCGGTTCCAGTACGGGGCGATGCTCGAACGCCAGAAGCAGGGCGCCGAAGCGGAGCGTGTGTTCCGTGACGTGCTTGCCGCCGATCCCGAGCATGCGCCGGCGCTCAACTACCTCGGCTACATGCTGGCTGAGCGCGGCGAGCGACTCGCCGAAGCGCTGGCGCTCGTGAAACGTGCCGTCGATCTGGAGCCTCACAACGGGGCGTATCTCGATAGTCTCGGGTGGGTGTACTACAAACTCGGCAACCTCGACGAAGCCGAGCCGCGCCTGCGGGCGGCGGCTGCGCAACTGCCGCGCGACTCCGTAGTCCAGGACCACTGGGGCGATCTGCTCGCCCGCCGCGGGCAGATCGCCGAGGCCATCGAGGCCTGGAAGCAGTCGCTGGCCGGCGACGGCGAGGCCATCGATCGGTCGGCCATCGAGCGGAAGATTGCGCGTGCGACCGGGCGCAGGCCAGGCCCGTGAACGCGTGGAGCAGGGGGAGCGGACCCGTGTTGTGCAGGATGGCCGTGTTGGCGCTGGTGCTGGCGGCAACCGTGGCGTGCGGCCGCCCGGCGGTACGCGTGCCGGCGGGGCCGTGGACGCCGGACGATCGGGCGCGGGCCGCCTTCGATGATGCGACGCGCGCGTGCCGCGGCATTCGGACGTTCAGTGCCGAGGTGGCCGTCGCGGGCCGCTCGGCTGGTGGACGTGTGCGCGGGAGGCTGGTCGCGGGGTTCGAACGCCCGGGCCGCGTCCGTCTGGAAGGCGTGGCCCCGTTCGGCGCGCCGGCGTTCATCCTCGCCGCGCGCGAGGAGCGTGCCATCCTGTTGCTGCCGCGTGAGCGCCGCGTACTCGCCGGCGCGCAGACACAGGACGTACTCGAGGCACTTGCGGGCCTGAAACGAAGCGCCGACGATCTGCTGGCCTTGCTGGGCGGCTGCGTCGCCAGCGCGATCGAACCCTCGGGCGGCTCCGTGAACCCGTCCGGCTGGATGACGGTGGACCTCGGTGCCGGCCTCTCGACGTTCCTGCGCCGGGACGGCGGCGTGTGGCGGCTGATGCGGGGACTGCAGCGGGGCGACACCGCGTCGTCGCCGCCGTGGATGGTGGAGTACGGCGAGTTCGTGTCGGGGTTTCCGGCGCTCATCCGCCTGCAGGACGTGACGGCCAGCCCCGCGGGCGAATCCGCCGCAACGGACCTCACGCTTCGGGTGTCGCAGCGTGACGTGAACGTGGCGATTCCGGCGGCTGCGTTCGACCTCGCGGTGCCCGCCGGCTACGAGGCGATGAGCCTGGACGAATTACGAGAGCGCGGTCCGCTGGCCGATACGGCGGGTTCGCCCCGGAGATGACGATGCCCAAGAGTCAGACGGTGCGGGTTCGTGCGTTTGCCAAGATCAACCTGACGCTGCACGTCGGTGCGCGTCAGGGGGACGGCTACCATGCCCTTGAAACGGTCTTTCAGTCGCTCGCCCTCCACGATACGCTCACGTGCACAGCCACGCGCGGCGCGTTCACGGTGACGTGCGACGATCCCGCGGTGCCGACCGACGCCACGAACCTCGCCTGGAAAGCCGCCCATGGACTGTGGCGGCTGCTCGGTCGGAAGGGCGAACCGCACGGGTGCCGGATCGCGATCGTGAAGCAGATACCCGTGGCGGCCGGCCTCGGCGGCGGCAGCGCCGACGCCGCCGCGACACTGGTGGCGTTGAGCCGTCTGTGGCGCGGTGCCGTGGACGGGCGGGCCCTGGCCGATCTCGCCGCCAGCCTGGGAGCCGACGTTCCGTATTTCCTCTTCGGCGGCACCGCCCTGGGACTCGGCCGGGGCGACCGGCTCTTCCCGCTGGTCGACATGGACCCGCGGTGGGTGGTGCTGGCGTGCCCGCCCTTCGGCGTGGCGACGGCCGAGGCCTACCGGTGGTTCGACGAGGAGCCTGCGTTGGCCGGCGGGTCGGAATCCGCCGGCGAGGCGGTCTGGGAGTCGGGTGCGCTCGAAGTCTACAACGACCTTCAGGCGCCGGTGTCCCGCCGGCATCCGGAGATCGGAGCCCTGGTGGGTGTGCTGGCCGGCGCGGGTGCCGAGGCGGCGGCGATGACGGGCAGCGGGTCGGCGGTGTTCGGGTTGTTCGGCAGCGAGACGCGCGCCCGTCGTGCGGCGCGTGCGGCGGCGGCCGGCGGCGCGCCGGCGATCGTGACCCGGACCGTGTCACGCCGGACGTGTCAGGCGATGCTGGCAGGTCGCCCTGCGGCCTGACTTCGCGGCGATCGTGCCGGGCGGCCCGCCCCTTGTGCGAGGCCCGGGCCATCGGATACACTTTTTGTTTGCGTCATTGACGCGGCGCCACGCCTTGGCGGCGCTTCCCTCATCTGCAGGTTGCGACGAGAGGCCAGTCGGGGTGGTTCGTGGTGCCACCCGATGATCGAGCAGTGCCGGCGTGGCCGGGTGAGGGACGCGGCGTTCCGTGTGGTGCAGGAGTGTTGGGGCGTCGCCAAGCTGGTAAGGCACGGGACTTTGAATCCCGCATCCGAAGGTTCGAATCCTTCCGCCCCAGCCAGCTTCATGTAGGGTGGTTGACCGATGCGGCGAGGGCACGCCGAGATGAAGATCTTTTCGGGTAGCGCCCATCCGGGCCTGACGAAGGAGATAGCGGACGTTCTCGGCATCGCCGTCGGGCAGGCGAAGCTCAGGCGATTCCCCGATACGGAGGTGTCGTTCCAGATCGACGAGAACATCCGCGGGACCGACGTATTTGTCGTGCAGCCGACGTCGCCGCCGGTGGACCAGCACATCATGGAGATGCTGGTGATGATCGACGCGTTCCGCCGCTCGTCGGCGGCGCGGATCACCGCGGTGGTGCCGTATTACGGCTACGCGAGGCAGGATCGCAAGGACAAGCCGCGGGTGCCGATTTCGGCCAAGCTCGTGGCGAACATCCTGTCGGCAGCGGGCACGAACCGGGTGTTGACGATGGACCTGCACAAGGCGCAGATCCAGGGGTTCTTCGATATCCCGGTGGACCACCTGTTTGCGGCGCCGGTGATCATCGACTATCTGGCGCGGCAGCAGTTCCAGAAGCTGACGATCGTGTCGCCCGATGCCGGGGGCGCCGAGCGGGCGCGGGCGTATGCCAAGCGCCTCGACGCGGACCTGGCGATCATCGACAAGCGGCGATCGCCGGAAGACGGCCATGCCGAGGTGATGCACGTGATCGGGGATGTCGAGGGCCGGACCTGCCTCATCCAGGACGACATCATCGACACGGCCGGCACGATGCAGAACGCCGCGCAGGCGCTGATTGCCAAGGGGGCTGAGCGGGTCTGGGCGTGCGCGGTGCACGGGCTCCTGTCGGGCCCGGCGGTGGCGCGGATTGAGCAGTCTGCCATCGAGCGGCTGATTATCACCAACACGATTCCGCTCGATGCGGAACGTGCGAAGTGCAAGAAGATCGTGACGCTGTCCGTGGCGCGGCTCCTGGGCCAGGCCATCCGCAGCATCCACGAAGAAACGTCGGTGTCGTCGTTGTTCGTCTGATCGTGAATCCCGGGCGGTGACGGCCGTGGACAGGCCCGGCGCCACCCCTGAGAGCAAGGACTGATGGTATGGACGCAAGACTCGAAGCAGTGAAACGCACCACGTTCGGGAAGAACGAAGCCAATCGGACCCGGGCGGCGGGCCAGATTCCGGGCGTGTTGTACGGGGGGCACCTGGTGGACGGCAAACCCCAGGCCACGCCGATCGCCGTGGACCCGAAGGTGCTCATGAACGTGATGCGCGCCGGTTCCGGCGTCAACACGATCATCGGCCTCTCGGTCGGCGATGAGGACGTGCGCGTCCTGATGAAGGATTACCAGGTGGATCCCATCAGCGGCAAGATCCTGCATGTGGACTTCTACCGCATCGCGATGGACAAGCTGCTGACGGTCAAGGTGCCCGTCACGGTCAAGGGCGAGTCCAAGGGCGTGAAGCAGCAGGGCGGCCTGGTCGACTTCGTGCACCGCGAGGTGGACATCGAGTGCCTCCCGGGCGACATCCCCGAGCACATCGAGATCGACATCACCGACCTGATGCTGGGCCAGGCGGTCCGCCTCCGCGACGTTGCCACCGACCCGCGCTGGAAACCCGCGACCGACCCCGACATCATGCTGGTCCACATCGTGGCGCCGCGTGCGGTGGCGGCTGAGGCGACCGCCGAGACGGCAGTGGCCGGCGCGCCGGCGGGGGCCGAGCCCGAGGTGATCAAGAAGGGCAAGCCCGAGAAGGGTGACGAGAAAGACGAGAAGAAGAAGTAGTGACACTCATCGTAGGCCTCGGCAATCCCGGTCGCCGCTATCACGAGACGCGGCACAATATCGGGTTCGCCGTGACCGACGAACTGGCCAGGCGGTCCGGGGCGGTCTACGAGCACAGCCGCGTCAACGCCCTGGCCGCGCGAGTCGGGACGGGGCCGTCGGCGGTCCTGCTCGTCAAGCCGCTCACCATGATGAACTTGAGCGGCGAGGCCGTCGCCGGACTGGCGCACTTCTTCAAGGTCGAGACGACGGCCATCCTCGTGGTGGCCGACGACGTGAACCTGCCGCTGGGGCGGCTCCGGCTGCGTGCCAGGGGGTCCGCCGGGGGACACAACGGGTTCCGGTCGATCATCGGACTCCTCGGGACCGAGGAGTTTCCGCGACTCAGAGTTGGTGTCGGCCGCGGCGATCCCCGCCGTGAGCTGGCGGACCATGTGCTGGCGCGCTTCGACGCTGACGAAGCCGACGCCGTGGTCGAGAGCGTAGCCCGGGCCGCCGACGCGGTGGAGTGTTTCATCGCGGAGGGCATCGAGGCGGCCATGAATCGTTTCAACCGGTGGGAGGCTCCGGCCTCCTGACTCCTTGCCACCCCGATGTCGGGGTGGCCGGCATGACCAGAAGGAGCAGCATGAGTCAAGCCAGGCAGTATGAACTCGTCTACATCGTGTCGCCCGACGCGACCGATCAGGACATCGCCGACCTGCACACGCAGGTCGAATCCATCGTCGCCCGACTCCACGGCGAGATGGTCCGCACCGAGAACTGGGGCCGCCGCAAGCTGGCGTACCGGATCGGCAAGCACCGGGAGGGCACCTACGTCCTCGAGGTGTTCAACGGCACGGGCGAGTTGACCAAGGAACTCGACCGCCGTCTCAAGGTCAGTGACCTCGTCATCCGCCAGCTGATCGTGCGCGTGGACGAAGAACTGGGCGTGGCCGAGCATTCGCGGAGCCGCCGCCAGGCGAACGCGCAGAAACGCGCGGCCAAGCGCCCGCCGCGTCCGGCTGGTGAGCCGGGCAGCGAAGGCGTCGACCTGGACAACGATGACGACGACGAGGCGGAGGACTAAGCCATGAACGACGATAAACGATCCGGAGGCCCCGGGAAGGGGCGCGGCGCTGGAGCCCGTGGCGGCAACGGCCGCGGCGGCAACGACAAGGCCGGCGGTCCGCGGCGGTCCATGTTCCGTCGTCGCAAGGTCTGCAAGTTCTGCACGGACAAAGTGGACTACATCGATTACAAGGACGTCAGGCTGCTCGCGCCGTTCCTGCCCGAGCGCGCCAAGATCCTGCCCCGCCGCATCTCTGGCGTCTGCGCGATGCACCAGCGCAAACTCCAGACGGCTATCAAGCGGGCCCGGCAACTGGCACTCGTGCCCTACCTGACGGACTAGGTGAACGCCATGGAAGTTATCCTTCGTGAACACATCGACAACCTCGGCCGCCGGGGCGAGGTCGTGAAGGTCGCCGACGGCTACGCGCGCAACTATCTGCTGCCGCGCAAGCTCGCGTTGCCCGCCACGCCCGCCAACATGAAGGTCGTCGAGCGCCAGCGGAAGATCGCGGACGCCGCCGAAGCCGCCGAACGGGCCGACGCCGAGTCGTTTGCCGCACGCCTGGCTCAGGTCGAGATCGTCATGGCCCGCCGCGTCGGCGAACACGAGACTCTCTACGGGTCCGTCACCTCGGCCGACATCGCCGAGGATCTTGCCGCCAAGGGCGTCGAGATCGACAAGCGCAAGATCCAGCTCGCCGAGCCCCTCAAGCAACTGGGCGAGTTCACCGTACCGCTGAAGCTGCACCGCGACGTCGTGGCCCAGCTGCGCGTCAAGGTCATCGCCATCGTCGAAGCCACAGGCGAGGCCGAGGCGAAGTAAGAAGTAAGAAGCAAGAAGCAAGAAGTAAGTAGGAAGAAGTAAGTAGGAAGTAGTAAGTAGGAAGTAGGAAGCAGGGGGGCGCGTCTCGGCTTCCTGCTTCCTGCTTCTGGCTTCTGACGAAACCACCCCCATTCCGGCAGCGCCAGGGTCCTCCGGAACCTCCCATGCCCGATCCCGCCCTCGAACGCACGCTGCCCCACAACCTGGAAGCCGAACGCGCCGTGCTCGGCGCCATCCTCCTCGACGGCTCCGCCATCAATCAGGCGGTCGAGTTCATCGACGAGCAGGCGTTCTTCAGGGACGCGCACCGGCGGATTTTCGCCAAGATGCGCCACCTCTTCGAGAGCGGCCAGGCGATCGACTTCATCACGGTCAAGGACGAACTGGGCCGGTCGGGGGAACTCGACGACGTCGGGGGGCCGGCCTACGTGGCCTCGCTCGTCGACGGCCTGCCCCACGGCGTCAACGTGGGCGACTACGCCCGCATCGTCAAGGAGAAGTCGACGCTGCGGGGCCTGATCGCCTCCGCGAACCAGATCCTCACGAGCGCGTACGACGCCGAACGCGACGCCGACGAGATTGTCGACGAAGCCGAGCGGTCGATCTTCGCCATCGCCGAGTCGTCCATCCACGGGGGATTCGTGTCGATGGCCGATCTGGTGAACGCGAACTTCGCGCTCATCGATCAGGCCGTGCAGCGCAAGCAGCTCGTGACCGGCGTGCCGACCGGCTTCGAAGAACTCGACGAGATGATGGCCGGCCTGCAACGGTCGGACTTCGTCATCGTCGCCGCCCGGCCGTCGATGGGGAAGACCAGCCTGGTGCTCAACATCGCGCAGCACGTCGGGACGAAAGCCGGACTGACCGTGGGGTTCTTCAGTCTCGAAATGTCGAAGGAGCAGCTGTTCATGAGGCTCCTCACGTCCGAGGCATCCATCGACGCCCACCGGCTGAGGACCGGCTTCCTCGGAGAACGGGACTTCCCCAAGCTGACGGCCGCGATGGAACGGCTCCACGCCGCGAAGATCTTCATCGACGATACGGCGTCGATCGGCGTGCTCGAGATGCGCGCCAAGGCCCGCCGCCTGGCCGCCGAACACAGCCTGGACCTCATCGTCGTGGACTATCTGCAGCTGATGCAGGGTAAAGGACGGTTCGAGAACCGGGTGCTCGAACTCGCGTCGATCTCGAGAGGGCTGAAGGCCCTGGCGAAAGAGATGAACGTGCCGGTTGTCGCGCTCTCGCAGCTGAGCCGGGCGCCGGAAGCCAGGCCCGGCAAGCGGCCGCAGCTGTCGGACCTGCGCGAGTCGGGCGCGCTCGAGCAGGACGCCGACGTGGTCATCCTCATCTATCGTGAGGACATGTACGAGAAGACCGACGAAAACGACGGCATCGCAGAACTGATCGTCGCCAAACAGCGCAACGGCCCGACCGGCACCGTCAGGCTGGCGTTCCTGAAGCAGTTCACGCGGTTCCAGAACCTCGAGCACGCGCGAACGTGATTCGCGCGACCGTTGCCCACGTCGACCTGGGCGCCCTCGCCCACAACTACCGTGCGGTGACCGACGACCTGGCCGCCAAGGCCGGCCCCGCGGCGCCCCGCGTCATCGCCGTCGTCAAGGCGAATGCCTACGGCCACGGGGGCGTTCCGGTGGCGCGGACGCTTGAAGCAGCCGGTGCCGGCATGCTGGCGTGTGCCGATATCGAAGAAGCCGTCGCGCTGCGCGAGGGGGGCGTCACGTGCCGCATCCTCGTGTTCGGCGCCCTGAGCCTGACCGACCTCGACGGCGTGTTCCGGCACGGCCTGACGCCCAGCGTCTCGTCCCCCACCGCGGCGAAGGCCGTGCAGGCGGCGGCGGCCCTGCGCGGGATGCGGGTCCGGTACCACCTCAAGATCGACACCGGCATGAACCGCCTGGGTTTCCGGCACGACAACCTCGACCGGATGCTGCCCGATGTGCTGGCGGCCCCCAACCTGGAACTCGAAGCCGTCTACACGCACTTCGCCACGGCGGACGTGCCGGGTGACGAACTGTTCGGACTCCAGCGTGCCCGGTTTGCCGCGGCCCTGGACCGGTTGCACCGGATGGGCGCGCGGCCGGCGTGGGTGCATGCGGCGAACAGTGCCGCGACGCTTGCCGCGCCGGACGTGTGGTTCGGCGGCGTCCGGCCCGGGCTGCTCCTGTACGGCGTCACGCCGGCCGGCCTCGGCGGCACCCTGCCCCTCGAACCCGTGATGGGACTGCACAGCCGGATCGTCGCCGTGAAGGGGGTGCGCCCCGGCGAGACCGTGGGCTACGGCGGCCGCCACCGGGCGTCGTCGTCGCGGACCATCGCGGTGGTGCCGGCCGGTTACGCCGATGGCCTCGACCGTCGCCTCGAGGGGCACGGCGAGGTGCTCGTCAGGGGCCGACGCGCCCCGATTGTCGGGTCGGTGTGCATGGACATGGTCACCGTCGACGTGACCGGCCTGACCGCAGCGCCCGGCGACGAGGTGGTGTTCATCGGCCGCCAGGGCGGGGACGAGATCACCGTCTCCGACATGGCGGAGCGGACCGGCACGATCCCCTACGAAGTGTGGTGCCGCATCGGATCCCGGATTAAGCGGGTCTATAATCGACCCGGCCACCTCGTACCGGGGGCCGATGAACGCAGGACACCGTGAAGCCTCCCAAAACGCTGTTCGTCTGTCAGGAGTGCGGCGCGCAATCGCAGAAGTGGATGGGCCGATGCGCCGAGTGCGGCGCCTGGAACTCGTACGTCGAAGAACGGGCGGCCGAGTCCCCGGCCACGGCGGCCGCCCCGCACCGCTACGCGTCCGGGTCGGGCCAGGGCGCCCGGCTCTACGCCGAGATCGAGGCGACGCAGGCCGAACGGGTGCCATCGGGCATGGACGAGTTCGACCGCGTGCTGGGGGGCGGCATCGTGCCGGGGTCCCTGGTGCTGCTGGGCGGCGAGCCGGGCATCGGCAAGTCAACGCTGCTGCTCCAGGTCGCGTCGCACGTCGCCCGGAGCACCGGCCCGGTCCTGTACAGTTCCGGCGAAGAGTCCGAGCACCAGGTGAAGTCCCGCGGTGAACGCCTGGGCGTCGGCCGCGCTCCGCTGTTCCTGCTGGCCGAAACCTGCCTCGAGCGCGTGCTGGAGGAGATTGCCCGCCTGCGGCCGGCGCTGGTGGTGGTCGATTCCATCCAGACCGTGTTCTCCCTGAAGATGCAGTCGGCTCCCGGCAGCATCGGCCAGGTCCGCGAGGCTGCCACGCAGTTGCTGTTCGCGGCCAAGTCCCAGAACGTGCCGGTGTTCCTCGTGGGCCACGTCACGAAAGAAGGCAGTCTGGCCGGACCCAAGGCCCTCGAGCACATTGTCGATACGGTGCTCTACTTCGAAGGCGAGCGCCACCACGCCCATCGGATCGTGCGCGCGGCCAAGAACAGATTCGGCGCGGTCAGCGAACTGGGTGTGTTCGAGATGACGGCGGCGGGCCTGCGCGCGGTCGAGAATCCGTCGGCGCTGTTCCTGGCCGAACGGCCTGCGGGCAGCCCTGGTTCGGCCGTCGTGTGCTGCATGGAAGGATCGCGGCCCATTCTGGCCGAAGTGCAGGCGCTGGTCAGTACGACCACCTACGGCTACGCGCGGCGGACCGCCGTCGGGATCGATCCGAATCGCCTGTCGTTGCTGCTGGCCGTGCTCGAGAAACGCGCGGGCATGCAGCTGGGCGGCGACGACGTGTTCCTGAACCTGGCCGGAGGGATGACGGCCGACGAACCGGCCCTGGACCTGGCCGTCGTGTCGGCTGTGGCGTCGAGCGCGCGTAATCGCGCCATCGATGCCCGGACGGCTGTCTTCGGCGAAGTCGGGCTGGCTGGAGAAGTGAGGGCCACGACACAAGCGGCCAGACGGGTGCGTGAAGCGGCCCAGATGGGGTTCTCGCGCTGCGTGATGCCGTCCGCGAACGTCGATCTCACCGACCCGGGCCTGGCGGACGTGGCCTGCGAATTGGTCGGCGTCCGCACGGTTCAGGAAGCATTGGACGTACTTCTCGCGTAAGCTCTCATAAGGACGATTTCGCGACCCGTGCGAGGCGGCCATGCGGCGCGCCCGCCCCGGGGCAGAAAACCGGTCACCGCGATGTCGGGACAGTCATGTAGGTGGTGTTCGCACCGTTTCATACCGGAGGCCTCATGGCCTGGTACATACTCGGTCGGGTTCTGTTCTTCGCAGGGGTGGTCTGGACGGCCGGCGCGCTGAAGCCGGTTCCCTCCGATCTCGTGGCCAATCTCGCCCTGGGCGCCGCGCTGGGCGCCCTCGGTATCCTGCTCGAATGGCGGCTGCGCACCACCGCCATGACGCACGTCCTCGGAACCGTGCTCGGCGGCACGGTCGGCCTGCTCCTGGCCCTGGTGGTCGACGTCGTCCTGGGGTCCCTCGACGGGCCGCAGCACCGGGTCGGATTCCTGCAGGGGCTGGTCCTGCTGTCGTTGCCGTATCTCGGTCTGGTGCTGGGCGGCCGGAACGGGGAGTGGCTGGAGCCGGCGCGCCTGCTGACCCTGTTCAAGGCGGCCGGCCCCGCTCGCCGGTACCGCATCCTCGACACCAGCGTGATCATCGACGGCCGGATCGCCGACCTGTGCGAGACGGGGTTCCTCGACGGCACCCTGGTGATCCCGCAGTTCGTGCTGAAAGAACTGCAGGCCATCGCCGATTCCGGGGACACCCTCCGCCGCAACCGCGGGCGCCGGGGCCTCGACATCCTCCAGAAGATCCAGAAAATGACCGGCGTGGACGTCACGGTCTCCGACGTGGATTTCCCGGAGGTTCGCGAGGTGGACCTGAAGCTGATCGAACTCGCCCGCACCCTGCAGGGCAAGATCGTGACGAACGACTTCAACCTCAACAAGGTGGCCCAGCTCCGCGGTGTCGACGTGCTGAACATCAACCTCCTGGCCAACGCCCTCAAGCCGGTCGTCCTGCCCGGCGAGACCATGAAGGTGTTCATCCTCAAAGAGGGCAAAGAATACAACCAGGGCGTGGCGTACCTGGACGACGGCACCATGGTCGTCGTGGACAATGCCCGCAAGATGATCAGCAAGACGATTGATATCGTCGTGACCAGCGTGCTGCAGACGACGGCAGGCAAGATGATCTTCGGGCGCTTCATCGAATCGGGTAACAGCGCCGCCGCGGCGGATGCCGACCCCTCCGGGCGTCGGCCCCGCGTGGCACCGGGCGGCCCGGCGCAGACGACCGTGGGGGGAGGTGCCCAGACGGCGCCCCAGCCGAACGGCTCACAGCCGAAGTAGCCGTGGCGACGTTTCACTGGTTCCGAACGGCGCTGTACCTGCTGCCGACCATCACGCTGTACACAGCCTTCTTCGGGAGTCTGTCGGTCCTGTCCAATCTCTGGGACCGTGCCGGGTACTTCGGCCACCGCTGCGCCCGCGGCTGGGCCTACATGATCCTGGCGACCACCCGGGTGGCGGTGGAGGTTCGAGGCCTCGAGCGGCTGGTTCCGGGTTCCACCTACGTGTTCGTGGCGAACCACCAGAGCCTGTACGACATTCCAGTGGTGTTCTGGTACCTGCCCTACCAGTTGCGTATCATCGCGAAGGAGTCGCTCGGGCGCGTGCCGTTCATGGGGTGGCACCTGCGGCGGGCGGGGAACCTGCTGGTCGATCGCAGCAACCCTGATCGTGCGGGCATCCTGGCGCGGTGGCGGGTCCTGCTGAGTCAACGCCTGTCGTTGATCATCTTTGCGGAAGGCACGCGCAGCGCCGACGGCCGCGTCGCCCGTTTCAAGGCCGGCAGCTTCCTGCTGGCGATCGAAGTCGGCATGCCGGTGGTGCCGGTCTCGATTACGGGCACGCGCCTCGTGATGCGGAAAGGACGGTTCACGGTCCGGCCCGGCCGTGTCACCATGACGATTCACGAACCCCTGGTCACGACCGGCGGCGCGTGGCAGCCCACCATCGAAGATGCCCGACGGCTCGCCGAGCAGGCCAGGCGGGCCGTGGCGTCCGCCGTGGAGGGTGGGGAGCCCGCCGAGAGGCAGGGTGACTGACATGCGCGTGGCAGCCATCATCGCGGCCGGCGGTCGCGGCGAACGCCTGGGGGCCGGGCGGCCGAAGCAGTTGCTGGACATCGGCGGGTCATCCATTCTCGACATGGCGGTGGGGGCGTTCCTGAGTCATCCGCGGATCGACGATGTCGTCGTTGTCGTGCCTGCCGATCTGCTGGCGCCCCTGCAGGGCGCGTGGCGCGGCCGTGCAAAGCCGGTCACCGTGGTGGCGGGCGGTGCGCGGCGCCAGGATTCGGTGGCTGCAGGGTTCGCGGCCGTCTCGGATCACGCGGACATCGTGGTGGTGCACGACGCCGCGCGCCCGTTCGTCAGCGCTGACCTGATCACGCGGACCCTCGACGCCGCTGACGAGACCGGCGCAGCCGTGGCGGCCTTGCCGTGCCACGATACCGTCAAGTACGCGGCCGAGTCGGCGGCACACGGCACCTTCGTCGAGCGGACGATTCCCCGTGAGCGGATCCACCTGGCGCAGACGCCCCAGGCGTTTCGGGTGGAGGTGCTGCGGGCGTCCCTGGCTGGGGGGCGGACTGGCGAGACGGCCACTGACGAAGCGGCGCTGGCCGAGGCAGCGGGGTACCCCGTGCGGCTGGTTCCCGGCGAGCCAGCCAATCTGAAGATCACGACGGTGTCGGATCTCGAGGTCGCGAAGGCCATGTGCGAACGTGAAGACGATCGGCCGGCCGTGCGCGTCGGCACCGGGTATGACCTGCATCGCCTGGTCGAAGGCCGGCCGCTCATCCTGGGCGGCGTCGTCGTGCCCCACACGCACGGGCTGGCCGGGCACTCGGACGCGGACGTGCTCGCCCACGCGATCACCGACGCGGTCCTCGGGGCCGTGGCGCGCGGGGATATCGGTGCGCATTTTCCCGACACCGATCCCCGCTGGAAGGGGGCGGACAGCCTGGCGTTGCTGGCGCACGCCGTCGAGGTGGCGCACGAGGCCGGCTACCGTGTTGACAACGTCGATGCCGTCGTCATCGCGGAGCGGCCGAAACTCCTGCCCTACGTCCCTGCGGTCCGTGAGCGCCTGGCGAAGACGCTGGGCGTGGCCGTCGATCGCGTCAGCATCAAGGGCAAGACGAACGAAGGCGTCGGGGAGCTGGGGCGGGGTGAGGCGATGGCGGTGCACGCCGTCGCGGTGCTTTCACGCGGGGTCAGACCTTGAATTGACAGGCGCGGCAGCGCGGCGTGGAGCACCTGTCACGCGGGGTCAGGCGATAGAAATTAAGATGCGGGTGCCGCGGGGGGGGGTCGCCGG
>CAYJPV010000025.1:21348-40101 GCA_964372095.1 uncultured Vicinamibacterales bacterium
GCTACCACTTTTATTTCCCGGGGGGGCCGGGGGGGGGTTCACCCCTTTAAAATTCAAGGTCTGACCCCACAGAGACTACACTGTTCACTCATATGCGACTACGATTTGCGCCAAGTCCGACCGGTCTGCTCCACGTGGGCAACGCCCGGACGGCTCTGTTCAACTGGCTGCTGGCCCGCGGTCAGGGCGGCACGTTGATCCTCCGTATCGAGGACACCGACGTCGAACGTTCCACGGCGGCGTCCGAGGCCGGCATCCTCGAGGACCTGAAGTGGCTCGGCCTCGACTGGGACGAAGGCCCGGTCGTCGGCGGCAGTCACGGGCCGTACCGTCAGTCCGAACGGCTCGACCTGTACCGGTCTTACGCCAGCGAGCTCATCGGCTCCGGCCAGGCGTACTATTGCTTCTGCCGGCAGGAGCAGCTGGAGGAAGACCGGCGCGCGGCCCTCGAGGCGGGGCGGCCCCCGAAATACGTCGGACGGTGCCGCGCCCAGTCGCTGGCCGACGCGCGCGACCGCATCCGGAACGGCGAAGGCGCGGTCGTGCGGTTCCGGGTCCCCGACGAAGATCGCGACGTGGCCTTCCAGGACGTCGTGCGCGGCACGGTCCGCTTCAATACCAGCGTGATCGGCGACCCCGTGCTGGTGCGGTCAGACGGACATCCGGCGTACAACTTCGCCGTGGTCGTGGACGATGCCCTCATGCAGATCACGCATGTGATCCGGGGAGAGGACCATATCTCGAATACGCCGCGCCAAGTCCTGCTGTACGAAGCCCTGGGCTTCGAGCCGCCGGTGTTCGCACACCTGGCCCTCGTGCTGGGACCCGACCACACGCCGCTGTCGAAACGGCACGGCGCGACGTCCGTGTCCGAATTCCGCGCCCGAGGTTACCTCCCGGAAGCGCTCGTCAACTATCTGGCGTTGCTCGGGTGGTCACCCGGCGGTGGCGACGAACTGCTGCCGATCCAGGAACTGGCCCGGAGATTTTCTCTGGACCACGTCGGCCACAGTGCCGCCGTGTTCGATCAGGAGAAACTCGCCTGGGCCAATCGCCACTACGTGCGGCTGGCCGACCCCGGGCGGCTGACCGATCTGGCGCTGCCGTACTTCATGCGCGCCGGACACGTCCTCCGGGACACACCCGCCGCACGGGAGTACGTGCGCGTGCTGATGCCCATGCTGACCGGATCGGTGGATCGCGTCGAACAGATGCCCGACCGCGTGCGGATGATCTTCGCGTTCGACCCGGAGACGGCGCTCACGCATGAGGTCGTCCGGGCGGAACTGGACCACGCCGACGCCCGTCGCGTCGTGGCCGCGTGGGCGGCCGAACTGGCGGAGGCGCCACGGCTCGATCGCGACCATTTCCGCGCGGCCGCGACCCGCGTGAAGCAGGCAACCGGGTTGAAGGGCAAACAGCTGTTTCACCCAATCCGGGTGGCACTCACGTGCGAGGCGGATGGCCCGGAACTGGACGTGCTCGTCCCGGCGATCGAGCAGGGCGCCGAACTGCCGGCCGACAGCGGGATCGCACCGGTGCCGGGCTGCCGCGAACGGGCGGCACGATTTGCGGCAGCCGTCGCCGCGGCGTACTAGAGGCTAGAGGCTAGAGGCTAGGGGCTAGTCGCTCCTCTACTGACTACTGACTACTGGCTACTGACTACTGACTGCCCACCATGGTGATTTACGGCCTCAACCCGGTGCTGGAAGCGTTGCGTGCGGGCCGCGTGGCGGTGGTGCGCGTATCGGCGTCGGCGTCGCGCGACCGGATGCGCGAGGTCCGAGACCTCGCGCGGGCATCCGGCGTCCCCGTGCACGACGTGTCGGCCGCCGACCTCGACCGGGCGGCCCGTGGCGGCGTACACCAGGGCGTGGCCGCGGACCTGATCCAGGCGCCGGCGTACTCGATCGACGATCTGGTGGCGGATGCGGCCGCGGCGCCGCTCCTCGTGGTACTCGACGGGATCGAAGACCCGCACAACGTGGGCGCGATCCTGCGGACGGCGGATGCCGCAGGCGTGGACGGGGTGATCCGGCAGTCCCGTCATGCGGCGCGGCTCGATGGCGCGGCGGCAAAGGCGTCGGCCGGGGCCATTGCCTACGTCCGCGTGGCCGACGTCGTGAACATCGCCCGCGCCGTCGAGGACCTCAAGGCCGCGGGCGTCTGGACCGTCGGGCTGGCGGGCGACGCGCCCGAGCCGTACGATGCGATCGATCTCACCGTCCCCACGGCGATTGTGCTCGGCGCCGAAGGCTCAGGGCTGCGCCGCCTCGTCCGGGAGCGCTGTGATCGCCTGGCGTCCATCCCGATGGGGGGGCGCGTGGCCAGTCTGAACGTGTCGGCCGCGGCGGCCGTCGTCCTGTTCGAAGCCGTCCGCCAGCGGCGGCACGCCTCCCGCTGACCCGTTGCCACCGCCGGCTCCAGCCGATCGCGACGCACCCGGCGGCCGCCATGCTTGACGCCGGGGATGTCGCGGTTTATAAATGAATGTGATATTTATTATTATCCGGATGGATCGATGGCCCAGTATCTGAAAGACGACGTGCGGGACCGGATCGAAAGGGCGGCCCTGGTCGTGTTCGCCCGGGACGGCGTCAGGGCGGCGACGATGGCGGCCATCGCGAAGCAGGCGGGGATCTCCGCCGGCAACATCTATCACTACTATCCGACCAAAGACGCGCTGCACGCGGCGGTGATTCCCGAGGCGTTCGTGCGCCGTCTCGAGCGGCTGGTCCGCAACCGGGTGCGGTCGCTGCGCGGCGTGGCCGACATCGGGACGCTCGGCCCGCGCGCGCCGTTCCATGCCCTGGCCGAGGACCTGCTGGCGTTCTCGATCCAGCACCGGCTGGAGGTCGTGATCGTGCTGGGCCGATCCGCCGGCACGAGCCACGCCGGGTTCGCCGCGCACCTGGTCCGGGTGATGCAGCGGATGGCGGTCGCGCACGCCCAATCGCTCGGCGGGACACGGACCGTGCCGCCAGGCGTGCGCCGGGCACTGGACCGTATCTACCGCCACTGGGTGGCGTCCCTCGTGGAGATTCTCGAGACGCATGCGACAGAGCCGGCGATCCGGGAGGCTCTGGCGGTGCACGCGCGGTACCATCTGAGCGGCCTGGCGGCGCTGCTGCGGGCAGACACGCCGTGAGGTGACGGACGGCGGGTGAGTCCCTGGCGAACCCGTGGTCAAATAATGAATGTAACAGTCATTTATGCGGGCCGGTGGGCCTGCGGGAGAGATCCGATGACAGGTCGTGTCCTGGTGCTGGGTGGAACGGGCAGTGCTGGTGCCGCGCTGGTCAACGCGCTGGCGGGGGCGGGGACGCCGGTGGCGGTCGCCACGCGGCGGCCCCACGGCGCTCGCCCCGGGGACGCCCCGGGCGGGGCAGTACAGGTGCGCTTCGACTACGACGCCCCGGAGACCTTCGCGCCGGCGTTGGCGGGTGTAGACCGGGTATTCCTGATGGTTCGCCCGGGCGATGACGAGGCCCACCTCACCGCAATCCCGTTCCTCGAGGCCGTGGAGCAGGCTGGTGTCAGGCGGGTTGTGGCGCTGACGGCGATGGGCGTCGAGCGGATGGAGGGAGCCGCTCTTCGGCAGATCGAGCGCCGCCTGGAGCAGTCCGCGCTGGCCTGGACCGTGCTGCGGCCGAACTTCTTCATGCAGATTTTCGCCCGGGACGCCCTGCTGGAAGGTATCCGCGCGTCGGGTGTGATCCGACTCCCGGCCGGGGACGCGGCCCTGTCGTTCATCGACGTCCGTGATATTGCGGACGTGGCGGCCACCGTGCTCACGACGCCCGGCCACGAGGGGCAGGCCTACACGCTGACGGGGCCCGAGGCCCTCACGCACGAGGCGGTTGCGGGCCTGATCAGTGGGGCGGGGGGGCGGGCCGTTCGTTATGAACCCCTCGATGACGACCGCGCGGCATCGGCACTCGCCGCGGCCGGACTGGGCGCGGACAGGATCGCGCGCCTGCTCGGCTTCTACCGGGCGGTGCGGGCCGGGTGGTGCGAGCCCGTGTCGCCGGACGTGGCCGGCGTGCTCGGTCGGGCGCCCCGGACCATGGCCAGGTTCGTGCGTGAACACCGGGCGGCCTGGCTCCCCGGGGCCGTGCAGGCGACGTGAACCGAGACCCTTTCCGTCGGCACCGTTTTCGCAGTAAGATAGGCAGTTGCGCCCGGTCCTGCGCGCGTCCCCGATGGCCCGAGAAGCCTCCGGAGGTGTCGGTGGCCGGGCGCCGGCGAGTGCCGTGTGGGCGTTGCGGGATGGCATGAAGCGTGCTAATCTTGTAGTTTCGTCTGGCTGGCGTAGCTCAGCCCGGTAGAGCAGCTGATTTGTAATCAGCGGGTCGGGGGTTCAAATCCCTTCGCCAGCTCCACGTTCTGGCTGGGTTCGCGGCACCATCGGGAGCCGCGGCGTCAGCGGAGACGACGGTCGGGGAGGTTGCAGAGCGGTCAAATGCAACAGACTGTAAATCTGTCGGCCATGCGCCTTCGGAGGTTCGAATCCTCCCCTCCCCACCAGACTTCGCTCGAAGAGCGAAGTCTGCCGCGCCGTAGCAGCGGGAGGCCCGAAGCCAGGCTGGACCGCTGCGTTGGCGGGCCACGATGACGCCTTCGAGCTTCGTCTGGGCAAGCCTGGCGAAGTGAGCGCAGGCGGTAGGTCGTACGTCGGGGCAGTCGGCGGGCCTGCCCGCTGGAGTGACCGGAGGAGAGTCGCACAAGCCGGACGGGAAACGAAGGCGGGAGTAACTCAGTGGTAGAGTCACAGCCTTCCAAGCTGTTGGTCGCGGGTTCGATCCCCGTCTCCCGCTCCATTCGACTCGGCCGGATGGCCGATGTCGAATGCCCTGAGCGAACGTAGTGAGCCGAAGGGCAGCCGGCCTCGCTCATGGCGAGCCAGCAGCGTCTGACGGCGCGGCGGAACGGCAAGGTAGCAGGCCGATGTAGCTCAGTTGGCAGAGCGCGTCCTTGGTAAGGACGAGGTCACCGGTTCGAGCCCGGTCATCGGCTCCATTCGCCTCCGCGCCCGGGCGATAGAGAGAGTGGGCGCTACGGCGCAATGCCTCGACGTAGCTCGTTGCGAGGAGTGACGGCAACGAGCGAAGTCGGGCAGCCGTTCGTGACGATACGGGCGCCGGTCCGGGCACGACGTTGACGTGTGTTGTAGTGAATGGTTGGTATTAACCCGCCTCGGTGATCGAGGCCGTAACCACCTAGCGAGAACAGCCATGGCGAAGGAGAAATTCGATCGGTCGAAACCGCACGTGAACGTGGGGACGATTGGCCACATCGACCACGGGAAGACGACGTTGACGGCGGCGTTGACGAAGGTCGCGGCGGACAAGGGCTGGGCGAAGTTCATTTCGTATGACGAAGTGGCGAAGGCGTCGGAATCGCAGGGGCGCCGGGACGACACGAAGATTCTGACGATCGCGACGTCGCACGTGGAGTATGGGACGGCGAAGCGGCACTACGCGCACGTGGACTGCCCGGGGCACGCGGACTACATCAAGAACATGATCACGGGCGCGGCGCAGATGGACGGGGCGATCCTGGTGGTGGCGGCGACCGACGGGCCGATGCCGCAGACGCGGGAGCACGTGCTGCTGGCGCGGCAGGTGGACGTGCCGTATATCGTGGTGGCGCTCAACAAGGTGGACGCGGTCGACGACCCGGAGCTGCTGGACCTGGTGGAACTGGAAGTGCGGGAGCTGCTGAGCTCGTATGGGTTCCCGGGGGACACGCTGCCGGTGGTGCGGGTGTCGGCGCTGGGGGCGATCAACGGGGACCCGGCGGGAGTGGCGTCGATCCTGGCGCTGATGGAGGCGCTGGACGCGGCGGTGCCGATGCCGGAGCGGCAGACGGACAAGCCGTTCCTGATGCCGATTGAAGACGTGTTCTCGATCTCGGGCCGCGGCACGGTGGTGACGGGGCGGGTGGATCGGGGCAAGGTGAAGGTCGGGGAAGAGATTGAGATCGTGGGGTTCCGGCCGACGATGAAGAAGGTCGTGACGGGCGTCGAGATGTTCCGGAAGCTGCTGGACGAAGGGGTGGCGGGGGACAACATCGGCGTGCTGCTGCGGGGCCTGGAGAAGGACGAAGTGGAGCGCGGGCAGGTGCTGGCGAAGCCGGGATCGATCACGCCGCACACGAAGTTCAAGGCGGAAGTCTACGTGCTGACGAAGGAAGAAGGCGGGCGGCACACGCCGTTCTTCAACGGGTATCGGCCGCAGTTCTACATCCGGACGACGGACGTGACGGGGTCGATGCACCTGGCGGAGGGCGTGGAGATGATCATGCCCGGGGACAACACGCAGATCACGGCGGAGTTGATCACGCCGGTGGCCATCGAGAAAGGGTCGCGGTTCGCGATCCGCGAAGGCGGCCGCACGGTGGGCGCCGGCACGATTACCGAGATTCTCGCCTAGGGATTAGGGATTAGGGGTTGGGGATTCGGGACACACCAACCCCGAGCCCCGAGCCCCGAGCCCCGGTTGAAGTGAGAGATAGCAATGCGCGACATGATTACGCTGGCCTGCACCGAGTGCAAACGCCGGAACTATACGACGACGAAGAACAAGAAGAAGACGACCGAGCGCCTCGAGCTCAAGAAGTTCTGCCCGTGGTGCCGGACGCACAAGCCGCATCGGGAGACCAAGTAACTGGGGGTTGGGGATTAGGGATTGGGGATTGGGGCGTACGTCCCCAACCCCCAACCCCCAGTCCCCAGTCCCCAATTGAAGGCCAATAGCTCAACTGGTAGAGCACCGGTCTCCAAAACCGGGGGTTGGGGGTTCGAGTCCCTCTTGGCCTGCCAGATTGACCATGACGGACGCGTCGTCGCGGCGCGCCGTCATGGTGGGACACGAGAGTCAGCCATGCTCGACAACGTGAAAGCGGCGCCCGGACGCGTGGTGGAAGGCGTGACGGGGTGGTTCGGCGGCCTGCGGGAGTTCATGGGTGAGGTGCGCAATGAACTGAAGCGCGTCACCTGGCCTTCCCGCAAAGAGGTGTACGCCACGACATTCGTGGTCATCCTCACGTCCGTCTTCTTCGGGGTCTACCTGTGGGTGGTGGACCTGGCGCTGAACGACGTGATCCACCGCATCTTCAAGTTCTTTGGTGCGGCATGACCGACGTCCATCCCAAGCAGTGGTACATCGTTCAGACCTACTCGGGCTTCGAGCGGAAGGTCGCGGAATCGCTGCGGCAGCGTATCGTGGCCTACGGCGTGCAGGAGGAGATCGGCGAGATTCTCATTCCGACCGAGGACGTGGTGGAGATGCGTGGCGGCCGCAAGGTTGTGACCCCCAAGCGGTTCTTCCCCGGCTACATCCTGGTCGAGATGGCCATGACCGACAACGCGTGGCACGTGGTGAAGAACACGCCGAAGGTCACGGGATTCGTGGGTGCCGGCGCGAAGCCCACGCCGCTCTCGAAAGAGGAAGTCGATCACATCCTGCTCCAGGTGACGACGGCGGCTGAGAAGCCGAAGCCGAAGTACTCCTTCGAGAAGGGCGATCAGGTCCGGATCAATGAAGGGCCCTTCACCAGCTTCAATGGCGTGGTCGACGACGTGAACCTCGACAAGAACACGCTGAAGGTGATGGTGACGATCTTCGGCCGGTCCACCCCGGTGGAGCTCGACTTCATGCAGGTGGAGAAGATCTGAGGGCTGGCGGCGGTCCGGGCTGCCGGCTGACTACTGACTACTGACTACTGACGGGCGACAGTCGAGAGCACTGATTATGGCAAAGAAAGTTCAGGCGATGGTGAAGTTGCAGATTCCTGCCGGCAAGGCGACGCCGGCGCCGCCCGTGGGGACCGCGCTGGGTCCGCACGGCGTGAACATCATGGACTTCTGCAAGAACTTCAATGCGAAGACGGCCAGCCAGGAAGGGCTCATCATCCCGGTGGTGGTCACGGTCTACGCCGATCGCACGTACAGCTTCATCACCAAGACGCCCCCCGCGCCGGTGCTCCTGAAGCGCGCGGCCAATCTCGCCAAGGGGTCGGCCGAGCCGAACAAGAACAAGGTCGGGACGGTGACGGCCAAGCAGGTCGAGGACATCGCGAAGACGAAGATGCCGGATCTGAACACGGACTCGCTGGAGTCCGCGGTTCGGACCATCGCCGGGACGGCCCGGTCGATGGGGCTCGACGTCATCCAGTAGAGCCACCGCGCCGCGTGTCCCGCGGCGCGCCTGGTGGGAGGGTCCTGTTGCGGGGCCCGTTGGGACCACGGAGGAGTCCATGAGAAGTGTCGGCAAGAAGTTCGCCGCGGCCCGCGCGCAGGTGCCTGCCAAGGCCCTGACGATCGAGGAAGCGGTACCGCTCGTCCAGAAGCTGAAATACGCCAAGTTCGACGAGACGGTGGAGGTGGCCATCCGGCTCGGCGTCGATCCCAAACACGCCGATCAGATGGTGCGCGGCACGGTTGTGTTGCCGCACGGCCTCGGCAAGACCAAGAAGGTCCTGGTCATTGCCGGTGGCGACAAGCAGAAAGAGGCCCAGGAGGCCGGCGCGGACGAAGTCGGCGGCGAAGAACTCGTCGAGAAGATCCAGGGCGGCTGGATGGATTTCGAAGCTGTCGTGGCGACGCCTGACATGATGCGCGCGGTCGGCAAGCTGGGCAAGGTGCTGGGTCCCCGCGGCCTCATGCCCAACCCCAAGACTGGCACGGTGACGGTCGACATCGCGAAGGCGGTTCGCGAGATCAAGGCCGGCAAGGTCGAGTTCCGCGTCGACAAGACGGGAATCGTACATGCGCCGGTGGGCAAGATCTCGTTCGCGGCCGAACGCCTGGTGGAGAACGTTCACGCTCTGGTGGACAGCATCGTCAAAGCCAAGCCGGCGGCGGCGAAGGGCAAGTACGTCAAGAGCGTCACCATGTCGTCCACGATGGGACCGGGCATCACCATTGATCCCACGACCATTGAGGTGGCGCGCCGATAGGGCCGCGGAATCAGGACAAGGCTATGGCACTGACGAGATCCGAAAAAGTTACCGAGCTGACGACGCTCGAATCCGAGTTGAAGGTCGCGCAAAGCGCGATTTTGCTCGACTACAAGGGGCTGAACGTGCCCCAGGTGACCGAATTGCGCCGCCAGGTTCGTGCCGCGAAGGGCCGGTACCGGGTGGTCAAGAACACGCTCGCCAGGCGGGTCTTCAAGGGCACGACGTTCGAGCCCCTGAGCCAGCAGTGCACCGGCAGCACGGCGATCGCGTACACCGGGTCCGACCCGGTGGTGCTGGCCAAGGTGTTGACGACGTTCATGAAGACGGCCCCGGTGCTCAGCATCAAGGGGGCCGTGGTGCAGGGCCGCACGATCCAGGCGGCCGAGGTCACCGAACTCGCCAACCTGCCGGGCAAGCCCGAGCTCTACGCCAAGCTGCTGTTCGTGCTGCAGGCACCGATGGTGCAGCTGGTGAGCGTGCTGAACGCCGCGCCCCGGGACCTCATGAACGTCCTGGCGCAGGTGGAGAAGAAGAAACTGGGGGAGTAACGAGGACCGACAGCTTTGAGGGCCGACATCCCCGCCGGTCCTCGGCACTTCTGACGCTACGAGGAGAACGACTGCAATGGCCGAACTGAATCAGCAGCAGGTGGTGGACTACATCAAGGGTATCTCCGTGCTCGAGCTCTCGCAGCTCGTGAAGGCACTGGAGCAGGAACTGGGCGTGTCGGCGGCCGCGGCGATGCCGATGGCGATGCCGATGGGCGCGGCCGCGGGCGCGGCGGCAGCCCCGGCCGAAGAGAAGACCGAGTTCGACGTGATCCTGACCGACATTGGCGGCAACAAGATCAACGTCATCAAGGTCGTCCGCGAGGTCACCAGCCTGGGCCTCAAAGAAGCCAAGGATCTCGTCGAAGGCGCGCCGAAGCCCATCAAGGAAGGCGTGTCGAAGGACGAAGCCGCGGCGATCAAGAAGAAGTTCGAAGAAGTCGGCGCCAAGGTCGACGTCAAGTAGTCGGTCGGGCGTTCGATACGGGTTGGGGGGCGCGGGTCCGAATCGCCGGGCGCGCGCCCCTGAAACGTCCCTTGCCTGGCCGGCACATCGTGCGGGCGTGCGTGTCACGCGTGCCGGATGCGATCAGGCCCTAGTCCCGAGAGCAGCATGTACAGCCTTCCGAAGAACGTCTATCGCGAGCGCATCGACTTCTCGAAGATCCAGACCACGGTTCCGATGCCGAACCTGATCGAAATCCAGAAGAAGTCGTACGAACGGTTCCTCCAGATGAACCGGCTCCCGAACGAACGGGAAGACATCGGCTTGCAGTCGGTGTTCAAGTCCGTATTCCCGATCAGCGACTTCCGGGAGAACTCCTCGCTCGAGTTCATCGAGTACTCCATCGGGAACTGGGAGTGCAAGTGCGGCCGCCTGCAGGGCCTGCAGCACCTGCGCAAGCCCTGCACGGGCTGCGGCCACCAGCTCATCATCGATCCGTACGGCGACCGCGAAGTCCTCTGCCCGCAGTGCGGCCGCATGAACGAGGCCATCGGCGACGTGTGCGACGTGTGCGGCACGACCGTGGCCCTCAAGCACAAGTACGACGTCGACGAATGCCAGGAACGCGGCATGACCTACGCCGTGCCCCTGAAGGTGACGATCCGCCTCGTGGTGTGGAACAAGGACCCCGAGACGGGCGCCAAGACCATCCGCGACATCAAGGAGCAGGAAGTCTACTTCGGCGACATCCCGCTGATGACCGAGAACGGCACGTTCATCATCAACGGCACCGAACGCGTCATCGTGTCGCAGCTGCACCGTTCGCCGGGCGCGTTCTTCCATTCCGAAGACAAGAACCTGTACGTGGCGCAGGTCATCCCGTACCGCGGGTCCTGGGTCGAGTTCGAATACGACGCCAAGAACCTGCTCTACGTGCGCATCGACCGGAAGCGCAAGTTCCTCGCCTCGGTCTTCCTGCGCGCCCTCGGCCTGCGGGCCGGCGACGAAATCATCCGCACCTTCTATACGGTCGACCGGATCTACCTCAAGAAAGATTCCGGTTCCCTGTACTGGGGCGTCGCCGACAGCCTGGTCGGCCTGCGCGCGGGCGAAGATATCGCCATCCCGGGCACCGAGACCACGATCCACAAGGGCCGCAAGATCACGGCGTCGGCGGTCAAGGCGCTGCGCCACGCCGGGGTCCATTCGGTCAAGATCGACGAAGCCGAGCGGGAAGGCGCCTACGCCGCCATCGACATTGTCGATCCCGAGACGGGCGAGATTATCCTCGAGGCGAACGAAGAGGTGACGCACCGCATCGTCGCCCTCGCCCAGGAGAAACACGTCGAGCGGCTCGACGTCTTCTTCCCGGACCGCGACGAGGTCGGGCCGACCATCGCCACGACCCTGCGCAAGGACGCCATCCGCACCCACGAAGAAGCCCTGATCGAGATCTACCGCCGGCTGCGCCCGGGCGATCCGCCCACGCTCGACAGCTCGCGGTCGCTCTTCGAGAACATGTTCTTCAACCCCCAGAAGTACGACTTCTCGCGGGTCGGCCGGCTCAAGCTCAACACGAAGCTGGGTGTCACGACGCCCCTCGAAGAGAAGATCCTGCATCCCCAGGACTTCTACGAAGTGATCCGGTACCTGTTGAAGCTGCGCAAGAATCCGGCGTTCGTCGACGACATCGACCACCTGGGCAACCGCCGCGTGCGGTCGGTCGGGGAACTCCTGGAGAACCAGTTCCGCATCGGCCTGGTGCGGATGGAACGGGCCATCAAGGAGAAGATGTCGGTCTACCAGGAAATGGCCACGGCCATGCCGCACGACCTGATTAACGCGAAACCCGTCATGGCGGCCATTCGCGAGTTCTTCGGGTCGTCGCAGCTGTCGCAGTTCATGGACCAGACGAACCCGCTGTCGGAGGTCACGCACAAGCGGCGCCTCTCGGCCCTCGGGCCCGGCGGTCTGTCGCGCGAACGGGCGGGGTTCGAGGTCCGCGACGTCCACCCGACGCACTACGGGCGCATCTGCCCCATCGAAACGCCTGAAGGCCCGAACATCGGCCTGATCTCGTCGTTGTCGTCCTACGCCCGCATCAACGAGTTCGGCTTCATCGAGTCGCCCTACCGCAAGGTGAAGGACGGCAAGATCGTCGACTACATGGTCGTCACCAACGCCGGCACCAGCCAGTACAAGGTCGGCGACATGGTGGCGGCGGACGACCTGGTCGAAGATCTGGGCGGCGGCAAGAAGCGGATGAAGAAAGGCGTCGAGGCCGAGCCGCACCCGTTCTACCTGTCCGCCTGGGAAGAAGACCAGTACATCGTGGCCCAGGCCAACGTGGCGGTGGATGAGAACCTCCGCCTGCGCGATGACCGCGTCAACGCCCGGCAGGCCGGCAACTTCATCCTCGCCCCGCGCGACAGCGTCCAGTTCATCGACGTCTCGCCGAAGCAGCTCGTGTCGGTCGCCGCCTCGCTCATTCCGTTCCTCGAGCACGACGACGCCAACCGCGCGCTGATGGGATCGAACATGCAGCGCCAGGCGGTGCCCCTGCTCCGCGCCCGCGCGCCGTTCGTCGGCACGGGCATGGAGTACATCACGGCCCGCGACTCGGGCGCCGTCGTGGTGGCCCGCCGCGCCGGGACCGTCGACTACGTCGACTCCCAGCGTATCGTCGTGCGCGTGCACGGTGATACGGAAGCCGGCAAGGAAATGGGCGCCGACATCTACAACCTCACCAAGTTCAAGCGCTCGAACCAGAACACGTGCATCAGCCAGAAACCCATCGTCAAGGTGGGGCAGCAGGTGCACAAGGGCCAGATCATGGGTGATGGCCCCTGCACGGAACTGGGCGAGCTGGCCCTGGGCCGCAACGTGCTCGTCGCCTTCATGCCCTGGCGCGGGTACAACTTCGAAGACGCGATCCTCGTGTCCGAGCGGATGGTGAAGGACGACTACTACACCTCCATCCACATCGAAGAATTCGAGATCGAGGCCCGGGACACGAAACTCGGCCCCGAGGAGATCACCCGGGACATCCCGAACGTCTCCGAGACGTTCCTGCGTGACCTCGACGACAGCGGCATCATCCGCATCGGCGCCTCGGTGAAACCCGGCGACATCCTGGTCGGCAAGGTGACGCCGAAGGGCGAGACCCAGCTCACGCCCGAAGAGAAGCTGCTGCGGGCCATCTTCGGCGAGAAGGCGGGCGACGTGCGCGACGCGTCGCTGATCTGCCCGCCCGGGATCGAAGGCATCATCGTCGGAGTCAAGATCTTCTCGCGCAAGGGGATCGAGAAAGACGACCGGGCCAAGGCGATCGAGTCCGACGAACTCGACATGATGGAGCGGAACCTGCAGGACGAGGTCCGCATCCTGCACGACGAAGTGAAAAAGCGCGTCCTGGTGATGCTGCAGGGGCAGACGCTCCGGTCGGACCTGTACGACGACAACGGCCGGGAACGGCTGTTCAAGAAGGGCACCGTCCTGACCGCCGACGTGCTGGCCGGCCTGCCGTACTCCGCCATGGTGCGGGCGAAGCTGGTGGGCGACGACGCGCGGCTCGAGAGTGACCTGCGGAACCTCGAGGAGCGCACCGAACGCCAGGTGGAAGTGATCCGCCAGGTGTTCGAGGAGAAGAAGGAGAAGATCCGCCGCGGCGACGAACTGCCGCCCGGGGTCATCAAGCTCGTCAAGGTGTACGTGGCGATGAAGCGCAAGCTGTCGGTCGGCGACAAGATGGCCGGCCGCCACGGTAACAAGGGCGTCATCGCGCGCATCCTCCCCGAGGAGGACATGCCGTACCTGCCGGACGGCACCCCGGTCGAAATCGTGCTGAACCCCCTCGGCGTGCCGTCTCGTATGAACGTCGGGCAGATTCTCGAGACGCACCTTGGCTGGGCGGCGCATGCCCTGGGTCTCCACTTCGCGACGCCCGTCTTCGACGGGGCGACGGAGGCGGAGATCAAGGAACGCCTGCTCGAGGCCGGGCACCCCGGCAGCGGCAAGACGCGGCTGCACGACGGGATGACGGGCGACGAGTTCGAACAGGACGTGACGGTCGGCTACATCTACATGCTGAAGCTGTCGCACCTGGTCGACGACAAGATCCACGCGCGCTCGATCGGGCCGTACTCGCTGATCACCCAGCAGCCGCTGGGCGGCAAGGCGCAGTTCGGCGGTCAGCGTTTCGGGGAGATGGAGGTCTGGGCGCTCGAGGCGTACGGCGCCGCGCACATCCTCCAGGAGTTGCTCACGGCGAAGTCGGACGACGTAACGGGCCGCGCGAAGATCTACGAGGCCATCGTCAAGGGCGACGCGTCGTTCACCCCGGGCTTGCCCGAGTCGTTCAACGTGCTGATCCGCGAGCTCCAGTCGCTCTGTCTGGACGTGGAGCTCCTGAAGACGAAGAAAAGGCCGCAGCCAACCGAGGAACCCGAGCCCTCGGCTGAACCTGTTCCGCAAGAGGTGTAATCGCACCCATGAGACCAAGCTTCGATACGAAGGGTTCACTGATGGCGGACTTCGACGCCATCCGCATCAGCCTGGCTTCGCCTGACAAGATCCTGTCGTGGTCGCACGGCGAGGTGACCAAGCCGGAGACCATCAACTACCGCACGTTCAAGCCCGAGCGCGACGGCTTGTTCTGCGCCAAAATCTTCGGCCCCATCACCGACTGGGAGTGCCTCTGCGGCAAGTACAAGCGCATGAAGCACCGCGGCGTGATCTGCGACAAGTGCGGCGTCGAGGTGACCCAGGCCAAGGTGCGACGCGAGCGCCTCGGGCACATCACCCTGGCGACGCCCGTGAGTCACGTGTGGTTCTTCAAGGGGCTGCCGAGCCGCATCGGCCACCTGCTCGATATTTCGCTGCGCGATCTCGAACGTGTCCTCTACTTCGAGGCCTACGTCGTGGTCGATCCCGGCGACACCGAGCTGAAGCAGAACCAGCTGCTCAACGAAGAGCAGCACCGCAAGGCCCGGGAAGACTACGGCCACCGCTTCAAGGCTCAGATGGGCGCCGAGGCCATCAAGGAACTGCTGCGCCGCGTGGACGTGGAGGTGCTCGCCGGAGAACTCCGCGAGAAGATGCGCGTCGAGCAGTCCGCCCAGAAGAAGCTGAAATTCGCGAAGCGTCTCAAGGTGGTCGATGCGTTCCGCAAGTCGACCAACCGCCCGGAGTGGATGATCCTGGACGTGATCCCGGTCATCCCGCCCGAACTGCGCCCGCTCGTGCCCCTGGACGGCGGCCGGTTCGCCACGTCGGACCTGAACGACCTCTACCGCCGCGTCATCAACCGGAACAACCGGCTGAAGAAGCTCATCGAGCTCAAGGCGCCGGATGTCATCATCCGGAACGAGAAGCGCATCCTGCAGGAAGCCGTCGACGCCCTGTTCGACAACGGGCGCCGGGGCCGCGTCCTGCGCGGCGCCAACAACCGCCCGCTCAAGTCCTTGTCCGACACGCTCAAGGGCAAGCAGGGCCGGTTCCGCCAGAACCTGCTGGGCAAACGCGTCGACTACTCCGGCCGGTCGGTCATCGTCGTCGGGCCCGAACTGAAGCTGCATCAGTGCGGCCTGCCCAAGAAGATGGCCCTCGAGCTCTTCAAGCCGTTCATCTACAACAAGCTCGAAGAACGGCAGATGGTGCAGACCATCAAGCAGGCCAAGGAGATGGTCGAGCAGCAGCGGCCGGAGGTGTGGGACATCCTCGAGGAGGTCATCCGCGAGCATCCCGTCCTCCTGAACCGCGCGCCGACCCTCCATCGCCTCGGGATTCAGGCCTTCGAACCCCAGCTGGTCGAAGGCAAGGCCATCCGGATCCACCCGCTCGTGTGCACGGCGTTCAACGCCGACTTCGACGGCGACCAGATGGCGGTCCACATCCCGCTGTCGCCCGAGGCCCAGATCGAGGCGTCGGTGCTGATGATGTCCTCGAACAACGTGCTGTCGCCCGCCAACGGCGCGCCGATTGCCGTGCCGTCGCAGGACATCGTCCTCGGGTGCTACTACCTGACCAAGGCGAAGCCCGGGGCCAAGGGCGAAGGCCGTGCGTTCGCCTCCCTCGACGACGTGCTGCTCGCGCTCCACGCGGGCGAGGTCGAAACGCTGTCGCCTATCCGCCTGCGCTACTCCGGAGACCTGCTCGATCTCACGGCCTCCAGGGACGACCAGGACGTGCTGCACACCGAACTGCAGACGATCGCCGGCAAGGTGATCAACACGACCGTCGGCCGCGTCATCCTCAACGACGCGTTGCCCAAGGAGATGCCGTACGTCAACGGCCTGCTCAAGAAGAAGGGCCTGCAGCAGGTGGTTCAGTACTGCTACCTGCAGTTCGGCCTCGAGCTGACGGTCAAGATGCTCGACAGCGTGAAGGAACTGGGGTTCAACTACGCCACCAAGTCCGGGCTGTCGATCGGCATCAACGACCTCATCGTGCCGGCCGAGAAAGAAGCGCTGGTCGACGAAGCCCGGCGGGAGGTCATCCGGGTCGAACAGCAGTATCTCGAAGGCGCCATCACCAACGGCGAACGCTACAACAAGGTCATCGCCATCTGGTCGGATGTCACCGAGCGGATCGCCGACAAGATGTTCGGCGGCATGCAGGCGATGGACCGCGAAGGCGACACGTTCAACCCCGTCTACGTCATGGCCGACTCGGGGGCCCGGGGCAGCAAGCAGCAGATCCGCCAGCTGGCGGGCATGCGCGGCCTGATGGCGAAGCCGTCCGGCGAGATCATCGAGACGCCGATCACGTCGAACTTCCGTGAAGGCCTGACCGTGCTGCAGTACTTCATCTCCACGCACGGCGCCCGCAAGGGTCTGGCCGACACGGCCCTCAAGACGGCCGACTCGGGTTACCTGACCCGGCGTCTCGTCGACGTCGCCCAGGACGTCATCATCCACGAAGACGACTGCGGCACGCTCGACGGGATCCAGTCGCAGGCCATCATCGAGGGTGGCGAGACGATCGAGCCGTTGCGCGACCGGATCATCGGACGCGTGACGCTCGAGCGGGTGGCCGATCCGTTCACCGACGAGACGATCTGCGAGCCCAACCAGGAGATTACAGAGGACCTGGCGGCCCAGATTCAGGATTCGGGCATCGAACGCGTGAAGATCCGCTCGGTGCTGACCTGCGAGTCGCGCCGGGGCGTGTGCGCGCGCTGCTACGGCCGCGACCTCGCCACCGGACGGATGGTGGAACTCGGCCAGGCGGTGGGCGTCATCGCGGCCCAGTCCATCGGCGAGCCGGGTACGCAGTTGACGATGCGCACGTTCCACATCGGCGGCACGGCCTCGCGAGTGGCCGACCAGTCCACACTGGATTCCGGTCACGCCGGCACGGTGAAGTACCACGACGACCTGCAGTATGTCGAAGGGCGTCCGACGCCCGACGGCGCGCAGAACCTTGTCGTCATGAACCGCAACGGCTACCTGATCATCCAGGACGAGAAAGGCCGCGACCGCGAACGCCACCCGCTGGTGTACGGCGCGCGCCTCAAGGTCAAGGACGGCCAGCACATCGAGGCCAATACGGTGCTGGCGGAGTGGGACCCGTACACCGTGTCGATCCTCACCGACGGCAAGGGCCAGGTGCGGTTCAAGGACATCATCGAGGGGCTGACCGTTCACGAAGAGGTGGACGAAGTCACCGGCATGTCCCGGCTGATCATCGTCGACTCGCCGGACGAGAAGAAGCAGCCCACCATCGAGGTCAAGCTGGCCGACGGCACGATCCGCCGGTACCACATGCCGTCGCGCGCCCACCTCATGGTGCGGGACGGGGAAGACGTCTTTGCCGGCGACGTGCTGGCCAAGATCCCGCGGGAAACCACCAAGACCAAGGACATCACCGGTGGTCTGCCCCGCGTCGTGGAACTGTTCGAGGCCCGCAAGCCCCGCGACCCCGCCGTGATGAGCGCCATCGACGGCACCGTCAAGTTCGGCGGCATCGTCAAGGGCCGGCGCAAGGTCATGGTCGTGCCCGAAGACTCGGCATCCGAGCCGGCGGAATACGAAATCCAGCGCGGCGTTCACGTGGCCGTGCAGGAGAACGAACGGGTTCGGGCGGGCGATCCCCTGATGGACGGCCCGCGTAACCCGCACGACATCCTGGCGGTCCTGGGCGAGAAAGAACTGCAGAAGTACCTGGTCAACGAAATCCAGGAGGTCTATCGGCTGCAGGGCGTCACGATCAACGACAAGCACATCGAGACCATCACCCGTCAGATGATGCGATGGGTGAAGATCGAAGACGTGGGCGATACCGAGTTCCTCGTCGAGGACGTCGTCGACAAGTTCCGGTTCCGCCTGGAGAACGAACGGGTCCTGCGCGAGGGACACCTCCCGGCGAAGGGGCGCCCGGTCCTGCTTGGCATCACCAAGGCTTCGCTCTCCACCGAGTCGTTCATCTCGGCCGCGTCGTTCCAGGAAACGACCCGCGTGCTGACGGAAGCGTCGATTTCCGGCAAGGTCGACTTCCTGCGCGGCCTGAAGGAAAACGTCACGATGGGCCGGCTCATTCCCGCCGGCACCGGGTTCGAATACTACCGTTCCGCGCGGATCCCGGTGGACGAACCGCCGCCGGCTCCGCCGAAGACCGAGGAAGAACTCGAACTCGACCGGGAGATGGAGATGGACTACGCCATCGAGCCTGGCGACAACATCGGGTTGCCGGATGCCAAGGAGTAGGGGCTAGAGGCTAGAGGCTAGGGACAGAAGCGGGGGGGGGGGGGCGGGCCCGCCCCCCCCCCGGGGGGGGGGGGGGCCGCGGGGGGCGGGG
>CAYJPV010000025.1:40111-86275 GCA_964372095.1 uncultured Vicinamibacterales bacterium
GCCTCGCGCCTTGCGGCTCGGCACACACGGGGGGGGGTTAAAAAACCCCCCCCCCCGCTTCGTCGTTTCAGACACTCTCGTGCGAAGGGCCAATCCGCATAAACCGCTGAGGAATGGAGCTTTCCCAGTTGGTTTCTACGGACGACTGGCGTAGACTCCTACCGGTACCGGCCCCGGAGACGGCCATTGCTGCCCGGCGACGCGGGCGGCGGCCGACGGGAGAGGTTTGTCGCGAGAGGCGTTCCAGCGTGAGCCTGCCCACACAAATCGGACGTTACGAAATCGTCGAGATGGTCGGCCGCGGCGGCATGGGAGCCGTGTATCGGGGACGCGACAGCGTGCTCGATCGCGACGTGGCGATCAAGATGATGTCCGCCGAGTACGTGGAGGACGAAGAACGACGGGCCCGGTTCTACCGTGAGGCACGCGCTGCCGCGAAACTCCAGCACCGCAACATCATTACCGTCTTCGAGTTCGGCGAACACGACGGCCATCCCTACATGGTGATGGAGTTCCTGCGCGGTATGGACCTCCAGCGCCGCATGCGCACGCCCCCGCCGATTCCCCTCGACCAGAAACTGGATTTTGCGATTGGCTTGTTGCTGGGCCTCGGCCTGGCCCACCAGAACGGCGTGATCCACCGGGACGTCAAGCCGGCCAACGTCTGGGTGCTCGAGGACGGCACCGTCAAGCTGCTCGACTTCGGAATCGCCAAACTGGGGGCGTCGAGTTCGACGCGACATGCGGGCGTCATGGGTACGGTGGCCTACATGTCGCCGGAACAGGTCAGTGGCCGCGTGCTGGACGGTCGGTCGGATATCTTTTCGGCCGGTGTCGTCCTGTATGAACTGCTTGCGGGGCGGAAACCGTTCGAAGGCGAAACCGTCACCGAGGTGATGGTCGGGATCATCGAACGCCAGCCTCCGCCCATCCCGGACCTCCCCCAGGCCCTGCGAACCGTACTCGATCGGGCCCTCGAGAAGAACCCCGAGACCCGATATCAGACGGCCGCGGAATTCGCGGCGGATCTGGAACTCCTGCGGGCCCGGCTGCGCCCCGACAGCGGACCCTACGGCAACCTCGACCTGCCGCTCACGATGTCCAACAGTACGGAGACGCTCGTCGGTACGACGCCCCCGGGAGAGCATTCCTCCGACCTGCCCCTGCACCGGCCGCCGTCAGGCACGAACCAAGGGGTGTCGGTGTTGCGGACGGTCGCGCAGCGACCGCCCCTGTGGGTCTGGATGGCGGTGGCTGCGGTTCTCATCGGGACCGGCGGCGGTCTCTGGCTCTACCTGCGCCCGGCCGCTGAGCCGCCGCCGCCACAGCAGACCGAAGCGCCCGCGCCAAAACCCGAACCGGTCCGTGTGCCAACCGTGCAGGTCAGCACGACCCCCCCGGGGGCGTCGGTCGAGTTCAACGGCACGCGCCTGCCCGGACAGACGCCGCTGTCAGTCGACCTGACTGGTCCGGCACCGTTCAAGCTGACGTTGACCTTGCCCGGGTACCAGCCGTCGGAAGTGGTTGTTACGGAAGCGCAGGCCACTTCCGGCCAGGTGACCTGGCAATTCGCCGCGGTTCCTGCCGACCGGACCCTTGAGGTGACCGCGGACTACGAGTTCGAACTGCACCGCCAGGGCCGCCCCGTCGGCGCGGCCGGCTTCCGGCAGTCTGCCCGGGTCCGGCCGTCAGAAACGCTTCACGCGCGCGCGCCGGCGGTGTTCCTCGACCAGACGATCACGATTCCGGCCAAGCCTCCCGCTGTCGTGCGGGTCACGCTCCCGGCCCTGGGAAAACTCTCCGTGCGCACGAGTCTCGAAACCTGTGAAGTCACCATCAACGGCCGATCCGCCGGGTTCCCGCCGCTCACGAACCAGGATGTCGTGTCCGGATCGCATATACTGGCACTGAAATGCCCAGATGGTCAGGGACCCAGGCAGGCGTTGACGATCCCGGCCGGCGGGAGCCTCGTCGCGCTGTGCCAGGCGTCGGGCTGCCAGGTCCAGATTCGATGAAGTCGTGCCCATTTCGGGGATTCGGCATGAGGCATACGTGTCTGCTGCTGGTGGTCGTCCTGCTGTCGTCCGGCGGTCACGTGTCGGCCGGCCAGGCACAGTCGGCGCAGGAAACGGCCCGGCGGCAGTTCGAAAGCGGCCGGGCGTTCCTGCGGGACGGCCGGAACGCGGAAGCGCTGAAAGACTTCGAATCGATCGTGCAACTCTTCCCGGCCTCGGACGTGGCGGACGACGCACTGCTCAGCGTGGCGGAACTCCAGCTGGATACGTTCGGGGACGCCGCGGTTGCGCGGGCCACCCTCGAGCAGCTGATGAGCAAGTATCCGTCGGGGACGGCCGCGCCGATGGCGTTCGTCCTGCTGGGGCGGGTGAGTCTGGCCGAGGCCCCGACACCGACGGCGGTCGATGCCGCCCTGGCAAGTTTCGACCGCGTACGGCGCCTCTTCCCGGAATCGGAAGCGGTTCACGCCGCATCGTTCTACGCCGGGGAGGCGTTGCGGAGCATCCGGCGGTTCGGCGACGCGCTGGTCCGGTACCAGCGGGTCTTCGCGGAGTCGCCGAGAAGTGTGTGGGCGGCTCGTGCCAGGCTGGGAGCGGCCCGATGCCTCGTGCAACTGGGGCAGCCCCGTGAGGCCATGGCCGAACTCCAGCGGGTTCGCGTGAGGTTTCCGGACACCGCCGAGGCCGCACGCGCCCTGGCCTGGAACACCATCCTCTACCGCCTCCATGTCAGGGCGCCGATCCAGCCGGCCTTCGCGTTCACCGGACATCCACTGACGGGCACGTCGGCGCGGCTGAAGGACATCCGGGCGCTCGGCGTGGATGCCGCGGATCGTGTCTATGCCCTGAGTGACGAGGCCCTGCGCGTCCTGGCTCCGAAGGGGACCGATGTACGTGGCGCGGCCCTGCGGGATGCGCGCGGCGTGTTTTTCGATCGGTTCGGCGCGCCGCTCATCCTGCTGAAAACCGGGATTCTCCGGCCCGACGGTTCGGTCGGCGCGGTCACGGCACGCCGCTCCGACGGCACCGTCAAGCCGCTCGAGTCGCTCGAGTCAGCCGTCGGGCTGCGGTCGGGCGATCTGCTTGTCGCCGATCGCGACACGGGCGCCGTGCACCGCGTCGACGGGCAGCTTGCCGTGGTGGGGGCGTTCTCGAGCAGCCGGCCCGCCCGCCTGGCCCTCGCGGCCCAGGGCGAAGTCGCCATGCTCGACACGGATGCGAATTCGGCCGTCGTCTGCAGCCGGGACGGGGCGGTCCTCTTTCGTGTGCCGCAGCGCGGAGGCGCGTACCGCCTCGAGAATCCGGTGGACATCGCGTTCGACGTGCTGGGGTACCTGTACATCCTCGACAGGTCCAATGGTTCGGTCGTGATTTTCAGCCCGGCAGGCGCGTACCTCCTGGCGTTCACACTGCCCGAGAATGCGCCCGGCGCGTTCCGCCGCGCGTCGGCAGTGGCGCTGGATTCGGTGGGGCGGCTGCTGATCGCGGACGACCGCGCGTCCGGAATTCTGGTCTTCCAGTAGCCGATGGGGTGGGTCGAGATGCTCCGGTGTTTGCTGCTGTTCCTGCTGATCCCCGCGACGCTCTGCGCCGGCCAGGCCGCTCCGCTACCGCAGGCGGGCCCGCTTGACGACGCCCGGCGGCTGTTCGACCAGTTGCGCTACGAGGACGCGCTGCCCCTGCTCACGCAACTCATCCAGGACCTGCAGAACCGGCCTGCGCCCGACGCGGAAGCCCGCGTGCTGAAAGTGGCGGCGCTCGAACTGCGGGCCCGCGCGCGGTTCGGCCTCGGAGACCGGACCGGGACCCGCGAGGATCTGACGACGCTGCTGCTCGAGAAGCCGGCGTTCGCCTTCGGCGGCGGGGTGACTCCCCGGCTGACGGCGCTGCTCGAAGACGTGCGTAAGGCGACGGTCGGCACCCTCACGATCACGACGGAACCCGCGGATGCGGTGATCGAGATCGCTGGCGCGGCCGTGGTTCCCGGGGCACCCGTGGCCCTGGTGGCAGGACCCCACACGGTGGTGGCCCGCCGCGCGGGACACCGGGCCATCGAGCAGGCGGTGGCCGTCGCCGCGGGGGCCGATACGCCGCTCAGCCTGACCCTCGAACGGGTGTCCGCGATCATTGTCATCTTCTCGTCGCCGGCCGGCGTCAGCGTCTCCATTGACGGGAAGCCGGTGGGCGACACGAAACCCGGACCCCCGCCTGCGGCATATGCCGAGCGCATCGCCGCCGATGGGCATAACCCCGCCACATTTTCGGCGCCCCTCGAGATCCATGACGTCAGCACGGGGGCCCACGAACTGACCTACCGCCTCGCATGCCACGTGACCATGGAATATCGGGTCACGGTCGCGAAACCAGCGGACTATCGCGAACTCGCGGTCATGGAGCCGTCGGTCGGGACGATTTCCGTGCAGGGCAGCGGGGCCGCCGTCGGGACCGTCTTCCTCAACGACGTCTCCAAGGGGCAGGCGCCCACCGTCCTGTCCAACGTCTGCTCCGGAAGCCACACTGTGGAGGTCCGTTCGCCGGTCGGTCGCATGAGGACGCGCGTTGAGTTGAAGCCGGGTGATGACGTGAAGCTCGACGGCACGCTCCGGCCCGCGATTGCCTTGTTGTCGACGTCAGGCCCGCTGGCCAACGTTGCCGCCGCCGACGTCCTCGCCACGGTCGAGCGGCTGTACGCCGGCAGTCGTTCGGTCACGGTGTTTGCGCCCGGCGCCGACACGGTCACCCGAGTCCTGCGCGAACAGCGGGTGGCCGACGGGTGGTTGTCGCGCCCGGGGTCGCTGGAACTCACCGCTGCCCAGGGCCCCGATGCCCTGGCCGAGTCCACCCTGCGCGACGCCGGCACCCGGGTTGCCCGGGCCCTCGACGCCCAGGCCGTCGCCGAGGTTGTGTTCACGCCTCGCGAAGGCGGGACCGGCGTCACGCTCCGTATGCTGGCGGCTGGCGGGGCGCGCCCCAACGACGTCGAGGTGTACCTCGACAGCCCGACGCGCAGCGTCGCGGCGATCGATGGCGAGCCGATTCGTCTCACGAAGCCGGTGCTGGCCCTCGACGTGCTGGACGTCACCGATGTGGATGGCGTGGTGGTGGCGGGCGTGTTGCCCGCCGCTGGCGGGGCGCCGGGGGTGACCGCGGGGGAGGTGTTGACGGCGGTGAACGGCGCGAAGGTCGGTTCGGGCGCCGCGCTGGAACGGGCCCTCGCAGAGACGCGCCCGGGCGATCGGGTGCGCGTGGGGATCCGCGATCGCGCCGGGGCAACCCGTGAGGTGACGCTGACCGTACTGGCGCAGCCCCGGTTGGCTGCCGTGCACGACCGCAGCATCGTCTGGAACAAGACGGCCATTGACCTGCGCGCATCGCTGGCGTCTCTGAAGGAACCGCTCGACGTTGCGGCGGCACAGGCGAATCTGGCCGTTGCGCTGATGCGGATGGGGAACTGGATCGAAGCCAAAGACCTGCTCGCCAGCGTCCGCCTCGCGGACGGTGCGGGCGTCGGCAAGGGCACGATCTTGTATCTGCAGGGACTGTGCGCCGAAGCGTTGTCGGACCATGCGGCGGCGCTGGCGGCGTTCCGCGCGGCAGCCGCCGTGCCGGGGGCCCTGCTGACCGAAGACGGTCCTCCCGTTGCACCGCTCGCGGCCGAGGCGGAGGCCCGCCTGGGTGCGGGCCCGCGCCGGGATGAGGCCGGGAGCACTACTCCAATACCGGGGGCCTAGCTGCCGTGTCCACTACGCAACCGTCGTCGATTGGCCGCTACGAGATCATCGGTCGCCTGGGTGAAGGCGGCATGGGCGCTGTCTACCTCGCCCGCGACCCGCTCATCGATCGGCAGATCGCCGTGAAGTTCCTTCGGGAGGGGCTCGAGAACGACGAACTGCGGGAACGGTTCGTGCGGGAGGCCCGTTCCGCCGGACGGCTGCAGCACGTGAATATCGTCGTGATTTTCGACGTCGGCGAGCAGGGCGGCCGTCCGTACATCGCGATGGAGTATGTGGAAGGCAGCACCCTCGCCGACATGGTTCGCCGGCGCGACGCCATGCCGCTGCTGCAGAAACTCCGGCTGCTCGAGCAGCTCAGCGAAGGGCTGGCCTACGCCCACCGCGCCGGCATCGTGCACCGCGACATCAAGCCGGCCAACCTGATCGTCAGCCGGGACGGCGTGCTCAAGATTCTGGACTTCGGGATTGCGCGACTCGGACGGGCCAACCTGACCATGGCCGGCGTCATGCTGGGGACGCTGAACTACATGTCGCCGGAGCAGATCACCGGTGGCGATATCGACAAACGCAGCGACATCTTCGCGGTGGGCGCCGTCTGTTACGAATTCCTCTCGAACGCGCGCGCATTCCCGGGCGACTTGCAGGATGGTATCCTTCACCGGATCATCACCAGCCAGCCTCCGCCGCTGAGCGGCCTGTGCCCGGGACTCGATCCGCGCGTCATCGACATCGTCAACAAGGCCCTCGAGAAGGATCCGGCCCGCCGATACCAGGATCTCGAGAGCCTGCAGGCCGATCTCACGGTGGTCCGGGAGGCGCTGACGCCGCCGACGACACCTGGTGCCGTGCGGATGTCCGCCACGGTCGTGCCGGCCGAGCCGCCCACGATCCACCTCCCGACGCCAACCGGTACCGTCCAACGCACGATGACCGGCCGTGAGCAGGCCACCAGGTTCCGGGGCGAACAGATCGGCCAGTGGCTGGAGGCCGCCCGCGGCGCGCTCGAACGTGGCGAGCACGAGGAAGCCCTGCAGGCCTGCCAGCAGGTGTTCGCGCTCGACCCGGACAACGCCGCCGCGCACGATCTGGCCGAGCAGGCGAAACGCTCCGCGGCTGAGCAGCAGATCGCCGAGCACGTGACGTACGCCACCGAACTGCTGTCGAGCGGTGCCCTGGAAGACGCGTCGCGCGTGCTGAAGCTGGCCCTCGCCCTCGACCCGGCGTCGCCGGCGGCCCTCCGCACGCGCCAGGCGATCGACGAAGCCCGCCGGGTCCGTGACCAGGAGGCCGAGCAGCTTCGGGCCATCAATTCGGCCATGGATGATGCGGAGGCGGCGTACTCGGCCGGCTCGTTCGACACAGCCCTCCGGAAACTCGACGACGTGCTCTCGCTGGATCGCACGCACGAAGGCGCGCGCACGCTCCGCGACGACGTACTGGACGCGATCGACCAGGGTCGGCGGTTGCGGGACGTCGAAGAGAAGGCGCGCGCGACCGTCGCGGAGGCCTGGGCCTGGTACGACCGGGGTGACGACGCCGCGGCCATCGCCGTCCTGGAAGGCGCGGCGATCGATCATCCGCTGATTGCCAGCGCCCTGGCGGAGCTGCGTCGGCTTCAGGGAGCGGCTCAGCAGATGGCCGAAGGCGGGCCGGTGTCGGATTCCGAGAAGACCATCGTTGTGGCGCCGCTGCGTTCCGGCCCCGCAACCGAGCCCCTCGATCTCGACTCGACGGTCCTGGTGCAGCCGCTGGCGCCCAAACCAGACCGCCCTGCCACCGGCGGCCACACCCCGACGACGGCTTCCAGGCGAACGGCGTCGCCTCAGACAGCCAGAACGCCGCTGACCGGGAGCGGGCCGAGATCCCAGACGACCACGGTGAAACGTCCTGCGCCGCCTGCGGTCGATCCGCCGCCTCCTCCACCCGAGGCGGCGGGTGCGAACGGCCTCAAGCCGGGGGGCCTCGGCGCCCTGGCTGCGCTGGGCGGTGCGAACCGGCGAGTCGTTGCCGCCGTCGCGGCGGCGGTCCTCGTCGTGGCCGTCGGAACGATCTTCTTCTGGCCGAGCGGCCCGGCCGAGCAGCCGGGTGTGGTCGAGCCGGGGGGCGCGGGCCCGACCCCGACGCCAGAGACCGCTTCCCCGGCTGGGGCGGCACCCGCCGTGACGCCGCCTCCGGTCACGCTACCGTCGGCGGGCGAAGCGGTGACGCCTCCGGCCGCCTCGGGGGCGCAACAGCAGCCACCGGCGGCATCACCGTCCGGTTCGCCCGCGGCCGCAGGAGGGGCGCCGGCCACCGGCGCGGGCACGCCACCGCGACCGCGGCGGACGCCGGTGACTGTTCCCGCTCCCGTGGTCCTGCCGCAGGCCCCGGCGCCGGCCGCGCCGCCGCCGCCGCCGCCCCCGTCCCCACGTGGCATACTCGTCGTCGAGAGCGATACGCCCGGCGCCTCGGTGTACATGGATGAGAAGCTGCTGGGACAGGCTCCGATTCGTACCTCAACGCTGGAGGCCGGGAGTTATCGGCTCAGGGCTACGCTGGAAGGCGAGGAGGACATCACACGGGTGGTGGATCTCGGCACGTCCGGCGAAACGACGGTGTTCCTGCGGTTCAAAGAAGTGCGGTTGCGCGTGTCGATCCCCGTCGTGCACAAACACGGAGGCGGCGGGTCGTGTGAAGGACGGCTCTCCGCCTCGCTGGCCGGCCTGACCTACGACACGCCCAACCGCAACGACGCGTTCTCGATCACGTTCGATGAACTGGAACGGTTCCAGATGGATCTGCCGAGCAAGACGCTCTCGGTCAAGAAACGCGGGGACCGGACGTGGAACTTCACGGACCGCAACGCCACTCCGGAAGCCCTCGCGCACTTCCACGCCCGCGTGGTGAAGGCGCGGGAGAAACTGGCGGCCCAGGGGCGCTGACGCGGGTGTTACGCTGGGGTCGGGCCGGACGGGCCGGCGTTCGGCTGTGTGTCGGCATCCGCTGACGGCGTGGACGCCGGATGCGCCGCCGCGTGGGCAGACGCCCCGGATTCGGGCTGACTGCCCCAGGGCGAGCCGGTCAGGAACGGATTCTGGATCACCGCCGTCGCCTCGGTGTCGTGCTCGACGAGCACCGCCGTGATGTTGTCGGGTCCGCCTGCGGCGTTGGCCGTCTCGATCAGGGCGTCGGCCCGGTCGGCGAGCGACAGCCCCGGCGCGGACAACACCCGGGTGATCGTGTCTTCGCCAACAGGCCCGTACAGGCCGTCACTGCACAGCAGCAGGACGTCGCCGTCCTCGAGGGGGCACTCCCCGATCTTGACATCGAGGACCTGCGGTGCGCCCAACGCCCGCGTGAGGACGTGACGCATTTCGTGCTTGCTGACCATTTCGGCCGAGGCGCCGGCGCGGAGCATCGAGGCGGCCCACGAATCGTCTTCCGAGATCTGGCGCAGGACGCCGCCCCGCCACAGATACAGCCGGCTGTCGCCGACGTTGCCGAACACGAACCCGCCCTGTTTAATCAGGCACACGATGAGTGTCGATCCCATCGTCTGGAGCGACGGATCGGTGGACGCACGGTTGACGATGAGCTGGTTGGCCAACTGGATGGCGTTCCTGAGCTGATTGGCTTCGACCGAGAGGGACGGGCTGAAGCCGAACGGCCACGTGATGTCAGTGTCCGCCGACGACGAGCGGATGAAGGCGTGGAGCGTGTCCGCGGCGATGCGCGAGGCGACCTCGCCTCCCGCATGTCCGCCCATGCCGTCGGCGACCAGGAACAGGCCCATCTGGTCATCCGCGACGTACGCGTCTTCGTTGATGGTCCGCTTGCGACCGACGTCAGAACGGGCTGCACTCACTGCCACGAGGCGTTCTCCTGATGTGCGCGGTTGCCGGGCGTCCGGCCGCCACGGGCCTCAGCCCCCGATGGGGCGGTACTTGAGCTCGATGTCGATCAGGCCGAACTTCAGACGGTCGCCATCCGCGAGCGTGACTTCCTCGCCGCTCTGGATCCGCCGGCCGTTCACGAACGTCCCGTTGCGGGTGCCGGCTTCTTCCCGGAGCGTGTACGAGCCGTCGCGGCACACGATTCGCGCGTGCCGCCGTCCGGTGCTGCGCGTCGTGTCGATGCCTGTCAGATCGATCTCCGGGGTCTGCCCCGTGGCTCTGTCCACGCGTCCCACGACCACCTCTCCCGTCGGCGGCAGCGGAAAACGCGTGCCCGACGCGCGGTGTTCGAGGACCGGCATCAGCGTGGGCGCCACGCGCAGGATGGTCTTCTGCACGTCCGTGGACGATTCGGCAATCGGATCCGGCGCGCGCGACACCTTCAGTGAGCCCATCGCGATCTGGGCGGCGCGGGCGTCGGCCTCCTCGCGTTCGCGCAGGCGGCGGGCCAACTTGTACAACATCCGGATGGGGATCTCCGGAAACTCCCGGACGATACGATCGAAGGTCGAGGGATCGATCCGCACGAGGCGGACGGCTCCCGACGCCCTGGCCGACCCGTCCCGCGTTCCCCCTTCGAGCAGCGACATCTCGCCGAAGAAGTCGCCGGGCTCCAGCAGGGTGACGCGCCGGCTTCCCCCGGCGTACTGCTTGAGCAGTTCCACCTCGCCCCGTTCAATCACGTACATGCCAACCGACGACTCGCCCTCCTGGTAGACGAACTCGCCGTTGGCGACGTCGACCTGGAACTGCTTGACGTCGTCTGGCCCGCCTGGTGATGCCGCCATGTCCTAGAAACCCCACGAGAGGCCCGCGGCCGCGCCGACGCGCGTCTGCAGGCCCTGCTCGTTGATCGGAAAGAGCAGTTCCACCGTGCACAGCAGACGGCTGGCGATGAACACGCGCGTGCTGGCGACAGCCAGGGTCTGGAAGAGCGCCGCGCCCCCGCTGTTGGCGGTCAGGTTGTCAGCGGCCGCGTACGTGGGCGGCGTCGGCCCCGGCCCCCGCAACGGGAACGTGACCTGCTGGGTGCTGAACCGCGGCAGCCCGCTCAGCCGGCGCCCCAGGGCGTTGAGACTGAACTGCACGCGCCGATGCAGCGCCCAGTCGACGCCGGCGGCGACGTGCAGGACGTCCGGCACCTCGCTCGTCGATGGCGTGGGAGCGCCGGCGGCGATGGGCCCGTCGAGCGAATCCGCGCCCGAGCCCGTGGCCAGCGTATACCCGACGTTGAGGTGCGGGTTGAACCGTCCCATCGTGCGCGACAGCAGCACCGAGGCGTCCCCGCGGAACGATCCGGTGCCCAGCAGTTTGTCCGCATCCCCGGACGGAATGGCGGCGCCGAGGGAGACGGCGATGCCATCTGACGCACCGGCAATCCGGTACTTCGCCTTGATCAGCACGTCACCGAGACCACGCTGTTCGCCGCGGTGGTACGTCGTCCGGTTCGCGATCTCGATCGCATCGTAGGCGTGCGGCACCGGGACCGCGGCGCCGCCCGGCGTCTGGAAGCCGTAGACGTAGGTGTCGGCCGTCGACGTGCGGATAATCCGCGAGGTGATCCGGGCGTCGAGCCTGACCGTCACGATGGGCACCATGATGCCCACGTCCAGACGGTCCGTGACGCCCACGGCTCCGAAGAATGCGTATGTGTGCCGGTCCACGTCCACGACGAACCGCTGCTCCAGCAGATCACGCTCGAACTCCGGGTTCAGTGACGACCCGATGGGGGCGCAGCAGTCGTCGTGCGCCGTCCAGAGCGCGAGGTTCGTGCCGCGCAGATCGGCACTGTCGATCGAGCCGAACTCGACGGCTTCGTGGCCGATGGTCACCGTGACTCGTCCCCGCCCCAGCGTCGACGGCAGCTCCACCCACGACGACCCGCTCCCGCGCATGCCGAATTCCGCCGTCCCGCCCGTTGCCGGCGCCGGAGCGCCCCACGCGAACGCGGTCGGGAACGCGCTGATCTGGTTGCTCAACGAGGCGTCGAGTTCGGCGGGCGCGCTCTGTCGCAGCGCCTGATTGTAGAAATGGCCCGCGCTGTCGCCCTGTGCCGTGGCGACGGACCCCGTGAGCGGCCGCGTAATGCTCGCCGCCGACGCGAGGGAGTTCGAGAGGAACCGGGCGAGCGTCACTTCCTGTGCGAAGCCCGTGGCCGGACACCACAGGATCAAGAACCCCAACGCCAACAGCCGAGGAGCCATGTCGCCCTCCTGCAGGGTGTCGCTACCCACCACGGGAATCGACCTTGCGACGGCCGGCCGAACCCTGCGCTTCGCCGACGAATGAGACGTGCTCGTGTTGCCTGCTACTCGAAACCCAGCACCGAAGGAACCGCCGACGGATCGGCCAGCCGCAGCAGCTGGTAGCCGACGCCGGAGAGCCCCCGGAAGAACCCCGCATCGAACACCGGGTACGAAAACCCCGTGGCGGCCAGCCGCACGTGCTGACGGCTTACCGTCCGCTCCACGACGCGGCGGCCACAGGCACGCGCCGCTTCGACAAGAGCATCTGAGCCCTGGCGCAGCCCGCAGGCTAGCAGCGCCTCCGCCCGGCCGAGGTTGCCGCAGCAGAGGTGCTCGATCAGGTGGTCGGGCACATGCGGCAGGCGTGTCAGGGCCGCGCTGGCATGCGTAAGGATGGCACTTCCGCTGCCAAAGTCAAGTGCGCGGCAGTGCCCGATCAGGATGCCGGGCGAGCCGTGGCACCAGGCGGTCATCGCAGCCCGGCCTCCGGAAGGCGAACGTTCCAGCGGCCAGTTCCCCAGGGCCGTGTCGAATGACGAATCCACCGCCTGCCAGGCGCGTTCGCCGAGCGCCTGCCATCGCGGGTCACCGGTGGCGTGGGCCAGCGAGCAGGCAGCTGTGCCGATGCCTGCTGACCCATGGGCGAAGCCCAGGTAGCGGCGTCCGCCGGCGACCGGCCACGCCGAGCCGCCCGGCGCCGTGACCTCGGCGGCCTCAAGTTGCCGGGCCCATCCTGCTGCGTGTGGCAGCAGGTCCTGCTCGCCCGTGAGGTCATGCAGTGTCGTCCACGCGAGAATGGCGCCGGCAAGACCGTCACACAGGTCGGGTTGGGCGGACGTCCCAGGCATCTCCCCAGGGACGGCTCGCGCAACCGACAGTGCCGCATCGACGAACTCCCGCTGGTCGAGCAGACGGCCCAGCATCCCGAGACCGTAGACGAGCCCGCCCGCGCCCGAACCGATGCCGATCGACGGCAGCGGGCGTGTTCGGGAACGACCGCTGAGCGCGCGGAGGATCGGATCGGCGGCAGCCTCTGCCGCCGCGCGCCACTGCGCGTCGCCTGTCGTGCGCGCCAGCGCGGCAAAGAACAGCGGCACGCCAAGGAGGCCGTCGTACAGAGCCGGATTGCGGCAGTCGTCCGCGGCCCGGCCTCCGGCCGCGGCTCCCCGCCGCGCCAGCAGTTAGAGGCCGATCACCAGGGCTGCGGCGCGGAGGTCCACGACCGCCAGCGGGTCTTCCGGCGACGGCAGCGATCCGGAGAAGGCGAACGGCCGCGTGAAGCGCGTGTCGACCGTTTGAGTCAGCGCTTCCTGCAGCGCCCGGCGTTGCCAGGCAAGATCGTCATCGCCGAGGCTCTCGATGAGCCGGCGCACCACGGAGAGACCTGCCACCGCCACGTAGTGGTCCATCACCGCTTCGTGGCCGCAGTAGACGGTGGTGCCGTCAGCAGGAATCCAGAAACGCGGGACGTCGAGGCGGTCCATCACGGTTCGTTCGTGCGCCAGGACCGGCCATGCGGCGGGAGGAACGGGCAGTCCGGCGTACGGTCTCGCGAAGATGTCGAGCCAGGCGCTCCTGACCGCGCCATCCGAGAGATACGCCGGCGACGTCAGGGCGCGCAGCACCTGCGCGTACTGATCGGTGTTACGCGGCAGCACCCGCACGCGAGCCGCAGCCAGTTCCCCGAGCGGACCGTCAGGTGCCGTCAGCGCGTCCCGGTGGGTGACCAGGAAACGATACGTGGCGACGAACCCGGCCAGGACGTCGTCGGCGTACGCCTCCGGCTGGACCCGGCGGCCCTCGACCCTCACCGCATTGGCCAGACGCGGTGGCGGAGCCGGTTCGTCGACCTGCGCGACGGCCGCCGTCCGCAGCTGGCGCCAGACTTTCGCCGTTCGAGTGCCTGCTGACGCCGGTGTACCGCGAAATCCTCCGATGTCCGTCGACCGGCCGTCGTCACGGACCTCCAGCACGGTGAGCAGGCCTGACTGGAGGCAGGAGACCGATCCTGGAGGGAGCGGAGAGGTGCCCGTCCACGCCTGGGGTTCGTCGGTTCCGGCTGGCTGCACGAGGACCTCGAGGTCGATTAGTAACGGGCCCGCGGCGGTGGCGATCACGTTCTCCATGTGGAGATCGCGGCCGCGGAGGACGTACGCCCAGCACAGCAGCCCCCCGGCCTGCTCGTGGTAGCGCCTGGCCTGCTCGTGCGAGAAGGCTGCGGCCTCGGCGGCCCACTCAACCCACCCGTACGAATCGCGGGCGAGCAGGCGCAGCGTGGCCTGGCGCGGCGACAGGCCTCGGGCCTCGGCCCAGGCGAGTAACCTGACGAACGCCTCGTCGACCGACAGGCTGCGCGGTTTGTAGAGAATCCGGAGGCCGCTCGCGAAGCGGACCGCCGCGACGCGTCTCCTCCCGTCGTGGGGATCGGACAACGCCGGTTCGATCGCCACCACGGGGCCTGCCGGCTGTCCGGCGAAGAAGGTCGCCTCGATGTCGCGCCGGTCCCGTCCGAGCCGGGTGCAGAATTCAACGGTGGACTGCACCCACGTCTCGGTGACGGTCGCCAGTTGCCTGGCCAGCACCGGGTAAGCATCGAAGAACGAAACCAGGCCGCCGGTCAGCATCGTGGTGATGAAGGCGTCGTAGGGCGGGGTGGCGCCCGTGGCGGTCGTAGCCGCGTGGTGCGTGAAGACCAGGTGCAGTGCGGGCCCGGCGTAGGTGCCGAACTCGCGCAACAACTGCGCCTCGAGGGCGTCCAGCGGGATCGGCCCGGCTTCGGGGGGCGTGCGTTCGGTGACCGCGCGCCGTGCGGCACGAAGCCACGGGAGGCCGAGTTCCACGAACGGCGGCTCGTCGATGCCGTCTGTCCGGGGCGGCTCTGCGATCCGGCCTGCCGCCCGTTCGTCCGCCAGACGCCCGGCCTCGTCGATCGCCAGCTGCAGCCAGCGTGTCCAGTCCGGCAAGGGACCGCTCGCATAAATGGGTCGGCTGGCGGCGGCGAGGGCCGAGTCAGGCGTCAGGTTCTGCCACGACAGTCTGACGGCGAACGCCTGCTCGTCGGTCGCCGTGCCGGTTGCGGCGCGCCACGCGCGCAGTACCGCGTGGCCGTCCAGCCCGTCAGCAATAAGGTCGTCCTGGGGTGTCGCGGGCAGGGGCGCGGCGATCCGCTCGGCGAGCGTCGCGGCGCGACTGGCGATGCGGCGGAAGACGGAAAGTCTGCCTGCGGATGTCGAGGTGGCCATCAGCGCGTGTCCGGAGTGACGGGGCCGAACACAGGAACGGGGAGCGGTTCGGGTCAGTGTCGAACCGGCTCCCCGCCAGAATCCTGCGCAGGCAACGACGCCTGCCATCCGCTCGGCGGCCTGCCGCCTCGGCGCCGGATCGGCGCCGCGGCAGGTTCCGACATCGTGACTAGAGGTTGATCTGGGTCACGGTGTTCGCCACGCCCGCGCCGGTCTGCGTGCAGGAGGCGGTGATGTCCTGCTTGCCGCCCGCGACCTTTTCGAGGTCGGCGTCACTCAGCTGCCCTTCCTGCGCCACGTACGGGACCACCACGTAGGTGGTGTCGGCTGTCTCGACGACGGCCTTCACGTGGGCGGAGCCGACCGACGTGTTGAGCTGCTTCTCGATGACCGACTTCGGGTCCTTGATCAGGGCCTCACGGTACTTCGGGTTCTCAACCGCGAACTTCGCCAGGATGTCCTGCACTTCACCGCGCGTCATCTTTGCCATGCTTGAATCCTCCCGATACGTTGTTGGTGTGACAATGGTCCGGCGTCCCATCACGCCGGCCGCACATGACCAGAGCAACAGGGATGCCAACCGCGGCCGAGACGGGATCTCCAGGAAACCGCCAGAATTCCGCACGTGTGCGGCCACGGGTCCGCTGGGGAATGGAACCAGGGCACTATTGATGGAGCCTCAGCGCCAGAATTGGAGCCTGGCCTCCATTCGTGTTCTGGCGGCGGCCCGGGGTTCGAAGCCCGTCTGGCCCGTCATTCTCCTGGCTTGAGCCGATGGTGGCGCAGGAAATCCATGAACCGCTGGTAATCCGAATCGGCCAGTCCGAGGAAGACGAGGGCCTGGCGATAGCTGCCGCCCGAGAGACGCAGGGCCCGCCGCACCACGGCGGTCACCTGGGATCGATTCAGGTCCCGCTTGAGGAATGGTTCGTAGGCGACGTCCCAGAAGCTCTTCCCGGGGCCGCATTCGAGAGCCGGCGGGGCCTGATGCCTGGCGGGTTCCACCTGGGGACCTTCATCGAGCAGCGAGACCACGTCCTCGAGTTCAATCGTGTTGCCGTCCGCCATGGCGTAGCCACTGGTGGCCACGCCTACGACCTGCCTGACGTTCCCCGGCCACTCATAGGACTCCATGAACCGGAGGGCCTCGGCGGAGAAAATCTTGCGGACGCCGTACCGGTCGCACAGGCGGGAGAGGAAGTAGTCCAGAATCAGCTCCCAGTCGCGTTCCCGCTGCCGCAGCGGCGGGGCTTCGATGAGCGAGTGGCGGAGCCGGAAGAACAGGTCGTACCGGAATCGTTCGGTCATCACCAGTTCGTTCAGGTGTCGATTCGTGGCGGCAATCACCCGGACCTCAACGGAGCGGGGTCTTGAACTCCCGAGCGGCTTGAGTTCGCCGGTCGAGAGCGTGCGCAGGAGCATGGCCTGGGCGCCCGGCGACAGGTCGCCAATTTCGTCGAGGAAGACGACACCGCCGGCGGCTTCTTCGAACGCGCCCTTGCGGTCCGCGACCGCGCCGGTGAAGCTGCCTTTGGTATGGCCGAACAGTTCACTGACCGTGAGGTTGTCTTCCTGGAACTGCGGGCAGTTCACCGAGACGAATGGCACGTGTTCCGGCGTGCCGAGCAGGTAGAGCGCCTGCGCGACGTGTTCTTTGCCCGCGCCGCTCTCGCCGGTGACCAGCACGGGCTCGCGGAACCTGGCCAGTTTCTCGATGGTCTTGAGTAACGTCCGGAAGGCGGGAGAAGTGCCGACCATCTCCACGGGTCGCTGCGGGCCCCAGCGCCGGATGGCGGCATCGCGCACGCACACCGCCGTCTCGCAAAGCGGAGTGCTGCCCAATTCGGTGTTGCGGTCCCGCACGTCTGTGACTCTCCTGAAGTTGCGGGTGATCATCGGGCGGTCCGTGGTCCGGCGCCGGCGGGTTGGCCCGCGCGGGACACCGGGCACAGCGGGGGGCGGCCGCGAGTCGAACCTATAGCGGCGGGTACGTGATGCCTTTCACCTCGAGTTCGTAGTTCCAGCCCGTGATCTCGCCACAGGGCACCACGAATCCCGCGATGTCGAACGGACGGACCCCTCCCGGCGGGATGTCCTTCATGATGAAGACCACCGCCGGAAGTTCCTGCTGCAGTTTGTAGGTTCGCACCGTCAGCGTCGCGTGGACGGCCACGGAGTTCCGGTTCGTGGTCTGTCCGCGCAAGTGGCAGCAGCACACGTCGGCTGCTCCCGCAATCGCCATGGTCGGCTGCCACGTCAATCCGGACACGGCGATGTTGGCGAGGCTCGGTCCGGTCGGCGTGTCCTGGCAGGCCACGCCGGACGCGAGGACCGCGAGTATCAGGAGGAGAAGGCCAAGACGACCTGCGGTGATCATCACGCACCCCGATTCTGACGGACTCCCGACGGCCAGCATTCGTTGTCGCGCAGAAGCGAGGGGAGTATACCACAGGGGTTTGCCCCGGGGCGCAGGGACCGGCCGCCGGCAGGCACGTCGTCGCCGGATCCGCGCTGCGCGCGGGGCGTGTGGCCTGCGGTGGCCGGTCCCTGGGGCGCTGCAAACGTCGCCCTTGCGAACTTCGCGGAATCGGGTCTGTCCGTTTCTGCTAGAATCCCCCCCATCATGGCGTTGCTGCGCACCAGCCAGTGTCGAGCCGGGACTGGCGAACGTCGCGGGCAGGTCGGCCCGCGTCGACCGTGACGCTCGGAGCGTTCACGGAGGCCGAGGCGCACCATGTTCTTCCAGGAGGGCGTATGAGCCGCGAAGGTCGTCGCGTGGTCCTTCATGTATCTCTCACCGCGGTGGTGCTGCTGTGTGTGGGGACGGCGCTGGCTCAGGCCCAGCCGAAGGGCGGGAGTGCGCCCGCCAAGCCGCCGATTATGTCGTTCGGGCCCGATGGCGTCACCCTGGAGCAGGCGGTGACCATCGCGCTCAAGAACGATCCGGCGCTGCGCCTGGCGGAGAACGACGTGGAACGGCTGGCTGGCGCGCTGCAGGAGCAGCAGGGGATCTTCGACGTGACGCTGCTGGCCAACGTCGACTTCTCCTATCGTGAACAGGAACTCAGCGAGACGCGCAAAGCGGACGAGATCAAGAAGCGGAAGAACTACAAGGATTCGCTGGACGATCTGAGCACGCAGTCGTCGATGCTGGCGCAGGAAGCCGCGGTGCTCTCCCAGTTGAGCACCACTCAGCCAGGCGACCCGCTGGTGAAGCAGTTGCTGGCCTTCAGCCCGTCGCTCGCGACGCAGTTGCAGTCGCTGGACGCCATGATCCTCTCTCCGTCCACGCCGGCCGACGTCAAGGCGGAACTGACGCGCATCCGGCGTGAGCAGATTCAGGAGGCTCTGGCGCACTCGATTTCGCAGAAGACGCAGGTTGATGGCTTGCGACAGGAGACCCAGACCAAGCTCACCAACGTCGGGGAGGCGCCGATCGACGAGTTCTTCCGCAGCGGATCGTTCTCGCTGGCGTTTTCGAAGGCGTTCCGGTCCGGCGCGAGCCTCTCACCCTTCGTCGACGGGTCGATCGAGACCACGACGTTCGTGGGGAAGCCCATCTCGGCCGACTTCGGCGGCAAAGGCGTCCAGGATCAGATGACGTTCCGGTTCGGGGTGAACTTCATGCTGCCCGTGCTCCGGGGACGGGGCGCGGATGCGTTTGCGAGCGGCGAGAAGGCCGCCAAGGTCCACCTCGAGGCGGGGCGTTTCCAGGCCGAGCACCAGGCGTCCGCCAGTGCGCTGGCCGTCGCCCGGGCCTACTGGGCGTTGCGCGCGGCCACCGAGTCGCTGGACGCGACGGCTCGTTCGCTCGACCTGCAGACACGGGTGGTCGACATCACCAGCGCGTTGATCCAGGCCGGTGAGATGCCGGCGGTGGAACTGGCGCGGGCCCAGGCTGGTGCGGCGCGTGCGAAGGCCTCCGTCAAGGACGGCGAACGCCGGGTCCATGAAGCCCGCGTGGGGCTCGCCCTCGCCATGGGCCTGTCGGCCACCAGCGACGACGTGACCCTGCCGACGGCGAAGGACGGCTTCCCCGCGATCGCGTCGGTGTCGGTGCCGGCGCAGGCCGTGGCCGAGGGGCTGTCGGCCGAAGCGGTCCTGCACCGTCGTGACCTGTCGGCGGCGCGCAAGTTCGAAGAGGCGAGCCGCATCCTCGAGCGGGGCGCCTCGCTCGACACCAAACCCCGGCTCGACGTGACCGGTGAGGCCTACTACACGGCCCTCGGCGAACGGGCGTTCCAGCGCGTGGTCGATCGGTGGGTCGGCCCGAGCGTGGGCGTGGGCCTGGAGTTCGAGAAGCCGTTCGGCAACAACCGCCTCGAGGGTGCCCTGGCTCAGCGGGCGGCGGAACGCCGGCAGCAGCAGATCGGCGCCGCCGATCTGGAGCGCCAGATCCGCCTCGGTGTGGTGCGGGCGGCGACGACGCTGCAGGAAGCCGCCGACCACGCCCGCGAGGCGGAGTCGGCCGTCGAGTTCTATCAGAAGACCGTGGACTCGGAACTGGAACGGTTCCGGGTTGGCGAGAGCACGCTCATCAATACCCTGATCACGGAACGCCAGTGGACAGACGCCCGCCTGTCGGCCGTGGCGGCCCATCAGCGGCTGGCGTCCCTGCTGGCGGAACTGCGCTACGAGACCGGCACGCTGCTGAACGGGACCACCGTCTCGGGTGCCAATCTGATTACCGTTCCCCAGGTGGGTGGGAGGTAGCCATGCGCGCCATCCTTCGCACCGGAGCTGGCCTGGCGCTGCTCCTGATCGCGGCCAGGGCGGGCGCCCAGGAGATCAGCCTGCCCGCCGATGAGGCGCTCCGCCCGCGCACCTTCGCCGCGCCCGTCCTGGACGCGGGGCCACTGACCCTCGCTGAGGCCGTACGGCTGACGGTGCTCTTCAACCCGTCGGTCACGCGGGCCACGCAGGCGGTCGACGCCGCCGCCGGACGGCACCGCGAGTTCCGCGGGCCCTTCGACAACCGCGTCACCGTCGCGCCCCGTGTCACGTACATCCAGCGTCCGGCGTCGCCCTTCATGCTGAACCAGCAGCGTGATACGCGCCAGTTGATCAATCACATCTACGACGCCTACACGCGGCTGACAGTCGAATTGCGCACCATGGCGGATGACCTGCAGCCGCGTGCGCCCTTCTGCCCGTCGATCGGCGGGTCGCTGCTGACGTCCTACCAGCTCAATCGGCCGAGTACGGCGTTCCAGACGACGTCGATCTATCAGGACACCCTGGACGAGCAGGAGCGAGCGCAGATCGGCGCCACGTCCGATTTTGCCGTGCCCGGCCTGCCGGACTTCTCAAGCCTGGCGGCACAGACGGACTTCTGCTCGATGACGGCCGGTCCGGATCCGCTGACCGAAGCGGCGTTGTACTTCAACATGTACAACAAGGTGAAGAACGTCAACTTCTGGGGGCAGCAGACGGCCGGCACGGTGGTGGAGAGCCTCAGCCAGATACCCCGCGAAGAGGCGATGTACAAGGCGCAGATCGCCGAAACGGTCGCCACCCGGGCCAAACTTGCGTGGGAACGCCTCGGCCTGATGCCCATCGACGAACTGCAGCGGCAGTTTACGTTCGACGCGTCGTTCGACCGCGCCCTGCGCAACGGGATCGGCTTGCAGGCGACGGTCCAGATGAGAACGGGCGAGCAGAATTTCAAGGACAAGCCCTTCGATCCCTCGTTCGGCGGCATGGGGATCCCGCCGAGGTTTGCCCCCGAGATCAGCGCGGGATTCACGCTTCCGCTGGGCAAAGGCCGCGGCGCCACGGCCACGGCGGCGCCCGAACGGGCTGCGGCGTTCGCCGTCGAAGCCCAGCGTGAACAGGTCCGGCACGCCGCGTCCGAGGAGGTTCTGCGAACGGTGCTGGCCTATCTCGAACTGGTGGCGATGCAGGAGACACTGACCTACGCCGAAGAAAGCGCGCGCATCGTCGAGCGAGTCCGTGTGCTGACCGAACAGCAGGTCAACGCGGGGGACATCCCGGCCGTCGAGATGGATCGTGTCCGCGCGAGGGCCGCCTCGCTGCGGGCCCTGGTCACCGAGGCCCGTACGTCGCTGATGGACGCCCGGCTCGGGCTCGCCCGCAACATCGGCCTCGATACGACATCGGCTGTGACCCAGTTGCGGGCCGCCAATGCCTTTACGACGGCGGTGGCAAGCGTCCCGCCCGTGACCGACCTCGTGCGCCAGGCGCTGTCGCAGCGCCGCGATGTCCGCTCCGTGGCCGAATTGGCAAAAGCCACCGGTGCGCTCGACGCCGGCGCACGCGCCGACATGCGGCGGGTGTTCGACCTGGGCGTGCGCGGCGGGCTGAGCAACCTGTACGAGAGCCCGCACTTCAAGTACCTCCCGGACGAGGAGATGGACGTCCCGATCTTCAGCTGCAATCAGAACCGCAACCAGTCTGCGCCCGAGTGCGTGAGCAAACCCGGCCACTCGACGCTGACGCCCGTGCGCTTCTTCAATCCGAAGGGCTGGGGCCGTGCCATCTCGAAGCGGTGGGAGCCGTTCATCGAGGCGCGCATTACCCTCGAACTGCCCTTCGGCAACAACACGGCACGCGGCCGGGCCAGGCAGACGGGGGCCGATCTGCGGGCCCGCCACATCGACGCGGCGGACCTCGAGCGGCACATCACCCAGACGCTCGTGTCGACGACCCGGTCGTTGCAGGCGGCCGCGGCCAGCCTCGAGTACACCGCCGAGGCGGTCCGGCACGACGCGCAGGTCGTGGATCTCGCGGTCGAGCAGTTCTCCGCGCGCGAACTCACCCTGATCGACGCCCTGCAGACCGAGGAGCAGGTGACGCAGGACCGCCTCGCCCTCGTGCGCCAGCGGCAGACGTACCTGAGCCTGCTGGCGCGCCTCAAGTTCGAGACCGGGGGGTTGCTGGCCCTGGCGGGCCCGTCAGGCGGCGGGTTGTTGACCTTCCAGCCGTCGGACTTCGTCGCGAAGTAGACAGCGGCGCCGCGGGACCGGGCCCGGGAGACCGGGCCCGAGGGCGGAGGAGTACATGGACAACCAGTTATTCCGGAAAGCGGCGCTCGACAAGCTGGCATCCCCCGAACGGCTCGACGTCTTGATGCAGGTGACGTCCCCGAAGGGCTGGCTCGCGCTGTGGACCGTGGGCGGCGTCCTGCTCTGCGTGATCGCGTGGAGCATTTTCGGCAGCATCCCGCGGCGGGTCGACGGGGCCGGCATTCTGATTCGGGGCGGCGGCCTGCGCGAGCTGCGCGCCGAAGGCGACGGCGTCTTGTCGAAGTTCGACGTGATCGTCGGGCAGGAACTCACCGAAGGTCAGCTGGTGGGCGAAATCGCCCGGGTGCAGGTGGAGCAGAGCGTGGCCGGCGCGCAGACGAAGTACGAACAGGCGATGCAGGAACTGGCGGCGGCGAGCGCCGAAGACCAGTCGGCCATCGCCCAGACGCGGGCGCAGATCGCCCGGTACGAGTCGGACATCCAGCGGACCGAAGCCCAGATTCGCCTCAAGGAAGCCGATGCGGCGGACAAACGCGAACTGCTGAAGAAGGGCCTGGTGACCAAAGCCCGCGTCGACGCCCTCGAGGCCGAGGTGCTCGGCCTCCGCAGCACGCTGACGGGGACGCGGGCCCAGATCACGCAGCTGTACAACAGCATTCAGGCCATCCAGCAGCGTACGCGGGCCAAGGCGACGAGCGTGGAGTTCGCCCGGGATGAACTCAGCCGCACGTCGAAGACGGCGGCGTCGGTGACGGAGGTTCGCTGTACGGTGCTCGGCCGGGTGGTCGAGGTCAAGAAACGTACGGGCGATCGGGTCCAGCTGGGCGAAGCGCTGGTGCTGATCGAGCCGCCGTCGGTCGGTCTCGAACCTATCGTGTATGTGGACTCCTCGATCGGCAAGCGGATCAAGCCCGGGATGGAAGCGCAGATCGCGCCGTCCACGGTGAAACGCGAGGAGCACGGGTTCATGCGGGGCATCATCAAGTCGGTAGGCGACTACCCGGTGACCCCCCAGGCCGTGCAGGCCCGCGTCGCCAACCAGTCGCTGGCGCAGGAACTGCTGGGCGACACCGCGAAGATCGAGGTGGCGGCGCAGCTCGTGCCTGACAAGAGCACGGCCAGCGGGTACCAGTGGTCCTCGTCATCGGGGCCGCCCTTCAAGATTGACGGAGGGACGCGTATCACCGTCTCGGTGATTTATGAGCGGCGGGCACCGATCAGCCTCGTGCTGCCGATCATCCGTGGCACCTTCGGCGCGTCGTGAGGCCGTCTATGGCGGACGAAGAGACCAAGAGCGAAGCCCCTCCACCAGAGCGAGATTTCGGCAAGCCCCCGAACCGACGCATCAAGGCGCCCACCATCCTGCAGATGGAGGCCGTCGAATGCGGTGCGGCCGCGCTGGCCATCGTCCTGGCGTACCACGGGTTCTGGGGCACGCTCGAAGAACTGCGCCATGAGTGCGGCGTGTCCCGGGACGGATCCAAGGCCAGCAACGTGCTGAAGGCCGCACGCAAGTTCGGCCTCGACGCCAAGGGATTCAAGTACGGAGAGCTCCAGCAGCTGTACGATCTGACCTTTCCGGTCATCCTCTTCTGGAACTTCAACCACTTCGTCGTGCTCGAAGGGTTCCACAAGGGCAAGGTCTATCTCAACGACCCCGCCCAGGGGCCGCGTGTCATCACGCTTCAGGAACTCGACGCGTCCTACTCGGGCATCGTGCTCACCTTCTCGAAGGGCGAGAACTTCAAGAAAGGCGGCAACCCGCCCGACATGTACCCGGCGCTCCGCCGCCGGCTCGCCGGCTCGGAGACGGCGCTGCTGTACACCGTGCTCTGCGGGTTGTTCCTGGTTATCCCGGGCCTGATCATCCCCACGTTCACGCGGGTATTCATCGACGACTTCCTGGTGGGCAAGCAGGAGTGGATGGTCAAGACCCTGCTGGCCGCCATGGCCGGTACCATCGTGATTCAGGGCGTGCTGACGTGGCTCCAGAAGTACTACCTGCTGCGTCTCGAGACCAAGCTGGCCCTGTCGACATCGAGTACGTTCTTCAACCACATCCTGCGGCTGCCATCCGCGTACTTCGGCCAGCGGTTCGCTGGCGAAATCGGCTCGCGCGTGATGATCAACGACAAGGTCGCGCGCGTCATCTCGGGCAAGCTGGCGACGACGGTTATCGATCTCACGATGACCGTGTTCTACGCGATCCTGATGATGCTGTACGACGTGTCCATGACGCTGACGGTCATCGCCATTTCGATGATGAACGCCGGTGCCGTCAAGCTCGCCGGGCGTCTGCGCGCCGACGCCAGCCGTCGGCTGATGCAGGACAAGGGCAAGCTGATGGGCACGTCGATGAACGGCATCCGGATGATTGAGACCCTCAAGGCCACCGGGTCGGAAGGCGAGTTCTTCGGCCGCTGGGCGGGCTACTACGCCAAGGGCATCAACACCGAACAGCACCTGGGCATCCTGGCCCAGATCTCCGGTGCGATTCCGCCGTTCGTCCAGACCGCCTCGACGGCCGCCGTCCTCATCATGGGGGGCCTCGAGGTGATGAACGGCGGCCTGACCGTCGGCATGCTCGTCGCCTACCAGACGTTGTTGAACAACTTCACGCGGCCGTTCTCCACGCTGGTCGAGTTCGGATCGACGCTGCAGGAGCTGCAGGCCGACATGAACCGCCTCGACGACGTGCTGCGGAACCCTGCAGACAAGCAGTACACGCAGACGGGCCCGTCGCCCTTCGACAAGAAGACCGTGAAGCTGTCAGGCCGTGTCGAACTGAAAGGCATCACCTTCGGCTACAGTCCCCTCGATCCTCCGCTGATCCAGGACTTCAACCTGTCGGTGGAGCCGGGCCGTCGCGTGGCGCTGGTCGGTGGCAGCGGCAGCGGCAAGTCCACCGTGGCGAAGCTCGTCTCCGGCCTGTTCGAGCCCTGGGGGGGCGAAGTCCTCTTCGACGGCGTGCCGCGCACCCAGATCCCCCGAGAGTTGATCGTCAACTCCCTGGCCGTCGTCGATCAGGAGGTCTTCCTGTTCGGCGGCAGCGTGGCCGACAACGTGACGATGTGGGATTCGACCATTCCGCTCAGCCGCGTCACCCAGGCGTGCAAGGACGCGGCGATCGCCGAGGTGATCGAGAGCCGGGAAGGCACCTACAAGTCGAAGATTCAGGAAGGCGGCGGCAACTTCAGCGGGGGCCAGAACCAGCGCCTCGAGATCGCCCGGGCGCTCGTGCCGGAGCCGACCATCGTGATCCTGGACGAAGCGACCAGCGCGCTCGACCCGGCCACCGAGGTCTGGATCGACGAGAGCATGCGGCGGCGCGGCTGCACGTCCATCGTGATTGCTCACCGCCTGAGCACGATCCGCGACAGCGACGAGATCGTGGTCATGGAACGGGGCAAGATCGTGCAGCGCGGCACGCACGATGACATGAAGGACATTGACGGTCCTTACAGACGACTCATCAGTCTTCACTAGCGGGGAACCATGACGCACGGGGACGAGCCAGTTGCACGGCCCGGGACGTCGTTCGGGATCCGCGTCGTTGCGTCCGACGACCGGAGCCAGATCGGCTGGGAGGCGCCCGTCGAGGCGGCGGTCGACATCGGCCGCGAACGGGACTGCTTCCTGGTGGTGGCCGATACATCGGTGTCGCGACACCATGCCCGCGTGTCCCCGGCCGCGACGGGCCTGCGTGTCGTCGACCTGGGCAGCGCCAACGGCGTCTGGGTCGGCTCGTCCCGGGTGACCGACACGGTCATTGAGGCGGGCCAGCGGTTCCGGATCGGTAACGTGGTCTGCGAGTGTGTCGGCCGCGACGCGGTCGTGCAGGACGTTGCGGCCGTTCCCACCATGATCGTGCCGGTGCCTCGCGATCTGCCCGTGCCCCAGCCGGACGGCGTGCGCCTGCGCGTCGTGCAGGCCGGGGCCGTCGTGGCGGAAGGACGGGAATACGCCGTCGAGGCCCGCGCGGCGGTGATCGGCCGCTCGCGCGAATGCGACCTCGTGATCGAAGAACCGGAGGTGTCGCGGAAACACGTCCGGATCGAGCGGACGGCAACCGGCTACACGGTGACGGACCTGGGGAGCCGCGGAGGCGTGTGGGTCGGCACGACGGCGGTGACGGCCGCCGACTTTGCCCCCGGGACACGAATCCGGCTGGGGAGCCGGCTGACGCTCGAATTGCTGGGAGCGCCCACGCCCGCCGCGGCCGTCCCGTCTGCGGCGGCTCCGCCGAGCCCAGGCCCGGAGGCGATGCCGCCCGTGGAGGTCGTGGCCGAACCTGCGCCGGCGGTCGCTCAGGTGCCGGTGGTCGTTCCGGAACCGGAACCCACGCCCGCGGCGGCCATCCCCGCAGTGGTGACGGCGGCAGAGGCGCCAGCCGCGGACCGGCCATCTGATGAGCCGGCGGCTTTCGAGCGCACGGTGTCGATGCCGATCCCGCCGGAGTTCCTCGCGAAGACACACCGGCTGGAAACCGAAGGGGACGAAGTCAAGGGCGAGGCCCACAAGCCGTTCCTGATCAACGACCCGTCGGTGGCGTACTACGTGGTCAGCGGGGGCGTGCTGCTCTTTACGGTGGCCATCGAGAAGGGCCAGCCCGTCGGGCCGCGCAACCACTTCCTGGCGCTGCTGCCCGGCCAGCTGCTGTTCGGACTGGACACCGCCCGCTACGGGTACGGGTCCGGGTTCCTGGCGGTGAGCAAGGTCGGCACGATCCTGCGGCGGATTCCGATCGAACGCCTGCGCGAGCTGGCCGCGAGCCGGTCGGGACCGATGGCGGCCCTGATCGAGACGTGGGTGGCGGGCCTGTCAAAGACGTTGATGACGGGCGTCGAGCACCGCCGTGCGGGTGACGCCACCGTCGAGCCGGGCACGCCGTTCGAGCTGAGCGGGCCGGCGAAAGCCACCTCGTCCCATGGAGTCGTCTGGGTCTCCGTGTGGAACGGGTCCGTGCTGTTCGTGGATATGGCCACGCCGCAGTTCACGCACCGGGTGCTGCCGTTCCCGCTGACGCCGGATTCCTGGATCCAGGCGGTGAGCGACGAGTTCGGCCCGCTGAACCTGGAGCCGATGACCACCTCGCACGCGATGAGCGAGGCCGGGTTCTGGAACGGCCTGGACGCGTTCCATCAGGTCCTGTGCGAGTGCGAGTTCGTCAACAAGCGGCTGGCGGCCGTCGACGAGTACGTGCGGCTGGAGCAGAAAGCCAGCCGGTCAGAGGCGGCCGAGAACGCCGCGTACGACGCCATCGGGTCCGTCATGAGCCCCGAAGGCGGGCGTCCGGCGGAGTTCCTCGAGGCGGCGGCCGAACAGCCCATCCTGCGTGCGTGCCTGGCTGTGGGCCAGGTTCTCGGCATCGAGGTGAAGCCGTATCCCGGCAACACCGAGAACTTCAACTACGAAGAGATGGTCTCCGCGATCTCGAGCGCCTCGGGTTTCAAGACCCGCGTGGTGGCGCTGCGGGGCGACTGGTGGAACTTCGACCACTCGTCGTTGCTGGGGCAGTGGGCCGACACGAAGACGCCGGTGTCGCTCCTGCAGACGTCCACGAAGTCCTACGAGGCGCTGGACGCCGTGACCGGCACGCGCGAGAAGGTGACGCCGGAGCTCGCTGCGCGGCTGTCCGACTTCGCGCACACCTTCTACCGGCCGTTCCCGGCCACGGCCCTGACCACCCGGGCGTTGCTCACGTTCGGCGCGAAGGGGCTGAAGGGCGAAATCCGGACGCTCATGTTTATGGGCGTCCTGGTGGGCCTGTTCGGGACGGTCACACCGTACCTGACCGGGCAGTTGTTCGACCAGGCGATTCCCCAGGCCGACCGCAACATGCTCGTGGGGTTCGGAGTGGCCCTCGTCATGTCCGCCGCGGGCACGGCGCTCTTCAAGTTCGTCCAGGGGGTGACGACGGTCCGCATGCAGGCGCGGATGGAGTCGGTCATCCAGGCGGCCGTCTGGCACCGGCTGCTCGACCTGCCGACGGGATTCTTTCGCCAGTACGAAAGCGGCGATCTCTCCGACCGCGCCGGTGGTGTCGATCAGATCCAGCAGCTGTTGTCCGGCGCCGGGATTGCCGCGATCCTCGGGTCCTTGAGCGGCCTCTTCTACGTGTTTCAGATGTTCAGCTACGACATGGTGCTGGCCTTCGCCGCGGTCGGCCTGACGGTGGTGTTCGTCACGTTCAACATGTCGATGAACTACGCCCAGCTCCGATCGCAGCGGGCGGAGTACGCCATCCGGGGGCGCATCACCGGCCTGGTCCTGAACCTGATCACCGGCGTGTCGAAGCTGCGGATCGCCGGGGCCGAACGCCACGCCTTCCGGCTGTGGGCCGAGAACTTCTCGGCGCAGCGCAAGATCAGTTTCAAGGTCGGGAACATCCAGTCGGTCGCCGCGACGTTCATGAGCGTCTACCCGCTCTTCTGCTCGATCATGATCTACTCGGTCATGATCTGGAGCCAGAAGAAGTCGGCCGAGACCGGAGTGCCTGGCCTCACGACCGGCGACTTCATCGCGTTCAACACGGCGTTCGGCATGTTCATGACCGCGATGCAGAGCCTGGGCGACGCGGCCCTCAACCTGCTGAAGGTCGTGCCGGTGTACGAACGCCTGCGCCCGATCCTCGACGAAAAGCCGGAAGTCGATACGTCGAAGACGTTCCCGGGCAAGCTGAAAGGCGAGATTGAACTGGCGCACGTCAACTTCCGCTATGACTCCGAAGGGCCGCTCATCGTCAAGGACTTCTCGCTGAAGATCAAGCCCGGCGAGTTCGTGGCGTTCGTCGGCGGGTCCGGGTGCGGCAAGTCCACGTTGATGCGCCTGATGCTGGGGTTCGAGACGCCGGCGAGCGGTGCCATCTACTACGACGGGCAGGACATGGCTGCCCTCGACCTGCGCATGCTCCGGCAGCAGATCGGCGTGGTGCTGCAGCAGAGCCGCGTCATGCCCACGGAGATCTACCGCAATATCGTCGGTCCGACATCGCGGACCCTGGAAGAAGCCTGGGAGGCCGCCGAGCGGTCGGGCTTCGCCGAGGACATCCGCAACATGCCGATGGGCATGCACACCTACGTATCGGAGGGCGGCGGCACGCTCTCCGGCGGGCAGCGGCAGCGCCTCATGATCGCCCGGGCCATCGTGAACAAGCCGAAAGTGCTCTTCCTGGACGAGGCGACCAGCGCGCTGGACAACCGCACCCAGGCGATCGTGACGGAGAGCCTGGACCGCATGGATTCCACCCGGATCGTGATCGCGCACCGGCTGAGCACGATCATGAACGCCGACCGGATCTGCTATCTCGAAGGCGGGATTATCCTCGAGATCGGGAACTATGCGGAGTTGATGGCGCTGAACGGCAAGTTCGCTGAACTGGCACGCCGCCAGATGGTCTGACATCAGGCGCGCGCGACCACCCGGAGCGACTCATGGACAGGATGGCCCTCCGACGCCGCGTGCTGGCGGCGTGCGGCGCGACCGGCGAGGCGGCTGACGCGTTGGTGGCCCTGGGCGACCAGCGTCATCGGCCGCTGCCCGACCGGCCGGCCCGTCTGCCCCTCGACGACGAACCGCACGTCGAGGCGTGGATGCGTTACGAGCGGGCCGCGCAGCAACGTGGTGCGTTCCAGGAACTGCGCGACCGGTTCGTGCAGCTCCAGTTCCCGATCCAGGACGGCATCAGCCGCGATTCGGCGTACCGGGCGGCGACGCTCGGAGGCGAGTTCTACCATGCCGCGTCGTTCGAGCCGGGCCTGCAGCTGGAGTCGCCGTCCACGGTGCAGCTGGACGTCTGGCCGTCGATTGGCGGGTCCATCCCGGTCCTGACGGCCGGCCACCGGGCGGACTTCGTCGCGCTCGTGCGCGCCTTTTCCGAACGCAACGAACCCGCCGACATCCCGCCGTCCGTCGGTGCGTGCATCGTGTCGGGCATCAACAACTGGGACCGGATCGCCCGCCACCGCGACGCCTGGGAGCAGGCTGGCGGAGCGCAATCGGGGACTTGGAACGAGGCGTTCCGCGAACTCGTGGGCCGGAAGGACCAGTACCAGGACCGGCTGATCATCCTGAGTTCGGGGCCTTACAGCGACGTTGCCGCCGGGGAGACCGGCCTCGACGCCGCCACCTGGCTCGAACGCTCGCTGGTGATCCGCCGGGAGCACGAGTTCACCCACTACTTCGTGTACCGCCTGTGCGGCATGCTCAGGCAGACCATCCTCGACGAGCTGCTCGCCGATTTCGTCGGGCTCGTGAAGGCGTTCGGTACCTACCGCGTCGATCTCGCGCGCCGCTTCCTGGGCATTGAGGCGTTCCCGCGTGTGCGTCCGGAAGGGCGCCTGGAATACTACCAGCGTCACCAGCCGCTGACGCCCGACGCGTTCAGGGTGCTGACGGTTCTGGCGTGGATGGCCACCGACAATCTGCACCGCGTGTCCCGCGCGTGGTCTGGCCACCTGACGACGAACAAGGGACTGGCGGCGCTCGTGTACGCGATTGGCTGCCTGACGCTGGAAGAATGCGCGGCGGAAGATCTGCCGGCGCTGATCGCGGGGGGAGTAGACAGTAGTCAGTAGTCAGTAGACAGGAGGCAGTAGGCAGTAGGCCAGGGAACCGGCCACCCCTACTTCCTACTTCCTACTTCTTGCTTCTACGTTGCCCCAAGCCCCAAGCCCTGTCAGTCAGTCCGCTTCAAGCACAGGATCGTCTGGTCGTCAGACTGGGGCGCGGTGCCGGTGAAGGCGGCGACGTCCGACTTGATGGCGTCGACGATGGTCTGCGGCGTCCCGCGCGTCCGCCGGATGGTCTCGGCGAGACGATCATCCCCGTACAGCCCGGCCTGCTGGTTCATCGCTTCTGTGATGCCGTCCGAATAGAACACCAGGACGTCGCCCGGTCCCATGGGCGATTCGCGCTCGCTGAAGCGGGCGTCATCGTCCACGCCGAGCGGCACCTCGCCGACCGGGCCCACCTTGGTGATGCGCCCGTCCCGCGTGCACAGGATGGGTTGCGGGTGCCCCGCGTTGGCGATCAGGAGCCTGTCTGACGCGATGCGGAACGCGGCAATCGCCACGGTCACGAACATCCCCTCATGGTCGTACTGCGTGAATGCCCGGTTCAGGCGCCCCATGATCGCCGCCGGGCTGGATTGTCCTGCCGACTGGTAACGCACGTCGGCCCCGAGCTTGGCGGCGTAGAGGGCGGCGGCCACGCCCTTGCCGCAGACGTCGCCGACGACGATGGCGTAGGTGTCCTCGCCGACGGGCAGCACGTCGTACAGATCGCCGCCGAGTTTGTCGGCGACGCTGAGGTGGACGGCCACCTCGTAGCCGGGAATGGCCGGGAGGTGTTGCGGCAGGAAGTGGTGCTGCAGGCGTCTGGCGAACTCGAGGTCCTGCTCCATGGCCAGGCGCTGCAGCATCTCGGCGTGCAGCCGTGTGTAGGCGAGGGCCATGCCAAGCTGGCCCGCCAGCGCGAGCAGCAGCGTCAGGTCGCGGCGATCGAACCGGCTGGCGAACGACGTCGTGTCGGCGTGGATGACGCCGTAGACCTCGCCGTCAAAGACCACGGGCACGCAGAGCAGAGACCTGATGTTCATCATGTCGAGCGACGTGGACATGCCTGCAGCGGATGCCGGCACGTCCGTGACGAGGACCCCTTCGCGGTTCGCCAGAATCTCGCTGAGCAGCGTCCGGCTCATCCGGGTGTGCCCGAGGCTGCCGTCGCGGGCCCGTCCCACGGCGGGCATGAGCGTGTCGGTATGGCTGGTCCGAGTGAGGACCAGGACGCGCTCGGCGTTGGGCAGGAGTTCGAAGACCTGTTCGGCGACGAACGACAGGATCGCCTGCTGGTCGAGGGCCTTGCAGCTGAACCGGGCGACGGCGTCCAGCACTTGCAGGCGGTCGGTGAGTTCCGTCAGGGTGTCGGCGGCGGTTGCCGTCCCGAACGGCGGTAACGGGGCCGCGATCGACGTCGCGCCGGCCGGGAGCGTCACCTGGCGTTCGTACGAACGGTCCGGATCGTCGGCGATCGCCTCGATGCCCGCCGCTACGGATTGGGCCGCGTCTTCGACGTAACGGACACGGACCGCACCGAACTGCAGGAGCGTTCCTTCACTGATGCGCGTGGGCCGTTCGATCCGGCGGCCGTCGACGAAGGTGCCGTTGATGCTTCCCAGATCTACGACGGAGCAGTGGCGGTCGGCCCGCCGCAGCATGGCGTGGCGCCGCGACACGGTGGGGTTGTCCAGCACCACGTCGGCAGGCGGGACTCTGCCAACGACGGCTGACGGCCCGAAGGTGAATCGTGTGCCCGATGCCGGACCGGTTTCGACGATGAGGATAGGCATTGCGGCGGTTACGACCGTGTGGACGGCTTCGCGTCGGCGGCGCCCTGCCGGCCCAGGACCGCGTCCAGGTGCGACACCAGGGCTTCGACCGCTGAATCGTTGCTGGACCCGTTCTGCCGGGCCGAGGCGACCTCCTGTCCGCCGAGCAGGGAGAAGAGCAGCGCGCCGACTCGCGATGTCGGCGGCGGGGGTTCGGGGACGCCCTGGGGCCTGGCGGTCACGGACGCCATCGCCTGCTCGCGCGTGTCGGTGATGGTGAACTGTGACAGCAGCCCGGCGATTTCGAGCAGGGTTCGCACACGTTCGTTGACCCCGCAGAGGACCAGCCCGCCGCGGTTGGACGCCATCCGTTTTCGCAGGAGCAGGAACTGCCGGATGCCGGCGCTGGTGAGCAGTTGCACCCGGGTCATGTCGGCGACCACGAAACGGACATCCCCCGTGACATGGGTGGCGATGGCTTTTTCGGTCTCCATGGCCGCCTTGCCGTCGATGGTGCCTTCCAGCGTGAAGGCGACGACGTCGCCCTCTCTTGTCACCGTGATGGCCATGCCCGCCGTCCTTTCGTCTGGCCTCACCTGCCCGGAGGGGCGAGAAGCCGGAATTCGATCTGCGCGTCACCGATGACCAGCAGGTCGCCGTCGTGCAGCAGGCACTCCTTGATGGTGTCGCCGTTCACCAGGGTGCCGTTCTGGGACCCGAGATCCTTGAGCAGGAATCCGGCGGGCGTGGCCTGAATCGCCGCATGCTCGCGAGAGACGTTGCGCCGCGGGATACACACGGTGTTGTGGTCCGACCGTCCGATGGACGTCACCGGACTGACGGCGTATTCGCGGGGCGGTTCACCCTTGAGCCGGACGGTCAGCGCGGCGCTCGGCAGGATCATGGTTCGTGCTTCGCCCGTGTCGGACACGCCGGCTGGCGCGGGCGCGGGTTCCGGCACGACGAGGTTGCCGGCCGCATCGAGCGTGACCATCCGTGTGCGATCCGCCTCCGGAACCGCGTCATCGGGGGGGGGCTGGACGGCGCGGGTGGCCGGCTCCGGTACCACGTCGGGGATGGGGAGGCTGCGCGTGATGGCCGGCGCGGCGTCGGCGCTGGGCGCCTCCGCCAACGGGGGTTCCTGCGGGACGGGTGCGGGGAGCGGCGCCGGGGCGGGCTCGGGTGCCGGCGCGACCGGCCGCGGCGCCTGGGCCATGAATGCTTCCAGATTGTCCTCGCCGCCGAACGCCTCGAGGAACCTGGCCCGCCGCTCGTCCAACGCCGCCAGAGCCTCGGCGCATTCGGCCAGCTGGCGGTCGGGCTGCTGCAGCCGCGTGTCCAGGACGGCCTGGTCGAACTCGCCGACCTTGTGGCGGAAGAGCAGTTCTTCGCGCTCGGAGGCGGCCTGTTCGTGGGTGCGGTGGACGTCGCTGTAGGACGCGCGCAGGGCGGTGTGCGCGTCGCGGGCCTGCAGTTTCAGCGGCATCGCTTCACTGTCCAGAGCCGTGAGCCGATCGCGGTAGTCGGACATCACGCGGGCGAACACAGTGCCGCTCACCTCGTTCTTGTTGGCCTCGGCTCGCTCGCAGCAGGTCTGCAGCTCGGCCTGGCGGCCGCGGATCCCGATCAGGGCCTGAAGGACTTCGATTTCCTGGGTCAGAGGGTCGGACGTCATGGGCGCTCCCCCCGCGCGGCGCGGCTGATGACGGGCGGGCTCTGTGTAGGGACGGACCCGTGCAGCTCTCTCGGCGGGTGAGGAGACGATAACATAGTTCGTGCCGGCGCCGGGGTGATTGGAGTAGGATTGAACGGTCGGTGGGCGCGGTCTGCCGATTCTGGACGAGGGGACTTGCGCCTGCCAGGCGACCCTGCTATACTCGTCAGGTTCAACGGGCGCTAGGACACCCTATCTAGCGACCGCCGCCATGAAGGTTCCGCGGACGACTCCGCTCTGAAGCCGAAGGCGAGACTACACAATCGATAGGGTTCTTGATCCACCTTCAGGTGCCAAGCCCCGCGCGGCGGGGTTTCTAGGCCTGGAGGGACCTCGTGTCGCCAGGGGGTTGTGAACAACCAGCCCTCGGAGGCGGTCGCGGTCGAAACAGGTTTGACGGCCCGTGCGCGTCCGGCGTTCGGTCGCGCGCAGCCGTCGGTCAGTGTTGTTTGTACGGAGCAGCCGTGCCGACCATCAGCCAACTCGTTCGCAAAGGGCGCGAAGCCGTCGCGTACAAGACGAAGAGTCCCGCCCTCCAGGACAACCCGCAGAAACGCGGGGTGTGCGTGCGTGTCTTCACCCAGACCCCGAAGAAGCCGAACTCGGCGCTTCGCAAGGTGGCCCGCGTGCGCTTGACGAACGGGATTGAGGTCACGACCTATATCCCGGGCGTTGGCCACAACCTGCAGGAGCACTCGCTCGTGCTGATTCGTGGAGGCCGCGTCAAGGATCTCCCCGGAGTCCGGTATCACGTGATCCGGGGCACGCTCGATGCGGTGGGCGTGCAGGGGCGCAAGCAGGGGCGGTCCAAGTACGGCGCGAAGCGGCCGAAGGCGTAAGGAAACGCGACCATGCCACGCAGACGAGAGATTCCCAAGCGCGAAGTCCTGCCGGACCCGGTGTACCAGAGCACGCTCGTCACGAAGTTCATCAATACCGTGATGCAGGCGGGCAAGCGGAGCACGGCGGAAGGCATCATGTACGGCGCCTTCGACATCATCAAGGACAAGACCGGCGACGATCCCTTGAAGGTGTTCAAGAAGGCGGTCGACAACGTCAAGCCGTCGCTCGAGGTCAAGTCCCGCCGCGTCGGCGGATCGAACTACCAGGTGCCGATCGAGGTCAACCCGAACCGGCGCCTTTCGTTGAGCATTCGCTGGCTCGTCGGGTACGCCCGCACGCGCGGCGACGGCAAGACGATGGAAGAGAAGCTCGCGAACGAGTTCATGGATGCCGCCAACCTGCGCGGCGGCGCCGTGAAGAAACGCGAAGACACGCACCGGATGGCGGAAGCCAACAAGGCGTTCGCCCACTATCGCTGGTAAGCCAAGGACACACGGATACTCATGCCTCGCGTCACTCCACTCGGCCGCACGCGGAATATCGGCATCATGGCGCACATTGATGCCGGCAAGACCACGACGACCGAACGTATCCTCTTCTACACGGGCATCACCTACAAGCTGGGTGAGGTGCACGAAGGCACGGCCGTGATGGACTGGATGGCGCAGGAGCAGGAGCGGGGCATCACGATCACCTCGGCCGCCACGACCTGTTTCTGGCGTGACTATCGCATCAACATCATCGACACGCCCGGTCACGTGGACTTCACGGCCGAAGTCGAGCGCTCCTTGCGCGTGCTCGACGGCTGCGTGGCCGTGTTCGACGCCGTCTCCGGCGTGGAGCCGCAGTCCGAGACGGTCTGGCGCCAGGCGGACAAGTACCGCGTGCCCCGTATCTGCTTCGTCAACAAGATGGATCGGATCGGCGCCGACTTCATCTCGACCTTCGAGCAGATCCGGACGAAACTCCAGGGCAACCCCGTGGCCATCCAGTTGCCCATCGGGTCCGAGTCGAACTTCTCCGGCGTGATCGACCTCGTGCAGATGAAGGCCATTCGGTACCGGGACGAAACCCTCGGCGCCGACTATGTCGTCGAAGAGATCCCGGCCGAGTACGAGGCGCAGGCCCACGAGTACCGCGAGCACCTGATCGAGAAGGTGACCGAGGTCGACGACGCCCTGCTGGACAAGTACCTGCACGGCCAGCCGATTTCCGAGGCTGAAATCAAGGCGGCCATCCGGAAGCGCACGATCGAGTCCGTCCGCCACGAGAAGGCGCCCTTCGTGCCCGTCATCTGCGGGACCGCGTTCAAGAACAAGGGCGTGCAGCCGCTGCTCGATGCGGTCGTCGATTATCTGCCGTCGCCGATCGACATTCCGTCGGTCGTCGGCCAGGTGCCCGACAAGGCCGATGAGCAGGTCGAGCGCCCCGCGTCGGATGACGCGCCGTTCTCGGCGCTGGCGTTCAAGATCATGACCGACCCGTTCGTCGGCCAGCTGTCCTTCATTCGCGTCTACTCCGGCGTCCTGCAGTCGGGCGCCTCGGTGTTCAACGCGACGAAGGGCAAGACCGAGCGTATCGGCCGCCTCCTGAAGATGCACGCCAACAAGCGTGAGGAAATCAAGGAAGTCTACGCGGGCGATATCGCGGCCGCGGTGGGTCTGAAGAGCGTCACGACCGGCGACACGATCTGCAACGAGAAGCATCCGGTCCTGCTCGAGTCGATGGACTTCCCGGAGCCGGTCATTCACCTGGCGATCGAGCCGAAGACGAAGGCCGACCAGGAGAAGCTCGGCAACGGCCTGTCCAAGCTCCAGGCGGAAGATCCGACGTTCCGCGTCCGGACGGATCACGAAACCGGCCAGGTGGTCATCGCCGGCATGGGCGAGCTGCACCTCGAGATCATCGTGGACCGCCTGAAGCGCGAGTTCAGCGTCGAGGCCAGCGTCGGCCGGCCCCAGGTGGCCTACAAAGAGACCCTCACTGCGCCCGCGTCCGGCGAAGGCCGCTACATCAGGCAGACGGGCGGCCGCGGCCAGTACGGCCACGCGAAGATCCGGATCGAACCCCGGCAGCCCGGCGAAGGTTTCGAATTCGAGAACGACATTGTCGGCGGCACGATTCCGCGCGAATACATCAAGCCGATCGAGGAGGGCATCCGCGAGGCCATGACGGCCGGCGTGCTCGCCGGATACCCGGTGGACGATGTGCGGGTCTCCCTCTACGACGGCTCGTTCCACGATGTCGACTCGTCGGAGATGGCGTTCAAGATAGCCGGCTCGATGGCGTTCAAGGACGCCGCCAAGAAGGCGCGTCCGGTTCTGCTCGAGCCGGTGATGCGCGTCGAAGTGGTGGTGCCCGAGGAATACATGGGCGACATCATGGGCGACATCAACAGCCGGCGCGGGCGGATCACGGCGATGGAGGCCCGGGGCGGCACGCAGATCGTCCGATCGCGGGTGCCCCTCTCCGAAATGTTCGGGTACGCCACGGACCTGCGGTCGCGGACCCAGGGACGGGCGACCTACTCGATGCACTTCGAACGGTATGAACAGGCGCCGCCGCACGTCAGTGAAGAAGTGGTGGCGCGGATCCAGGGCCGCTGACGGCGGGGTCCTCAACTACGGGCGACTCAGGCGCACGAACGGAGAATAGTCATGGCGAAGGAAAAATTCGATCGGTCGAAACCGCACGTGAACGTGGGGACGATTGGCCACATCGACCACGGGAAGACGACGTTGACGGCGGCGTTGACGAAGGTCGCGGCGGACAAGGGCTGGGCGAAGTTCATTTCGTATGACGAAGTGGCGAAGGCGTCGGAATCGCAGGGGCGCCGGGACGACACGAAGATTCTGACGATCGCGACGTCGCACGTGGAGTATGGGACGGCGAAGCGGCACTACGCGCACGTGGACTGCCCGGGGCACGCGGACTACATCAAGAACATGATCACGGGCGCGGCGCAGATGGACGGGGCGATCCTGGTGGTGGCGGCGACCGACGGGCCGATGCCGCAGACGCGGGAGCACGTGCTGCTGGCGCGGCAGGTGGACGTGCCGTATATCGTGGTGGCGCTCAACAAGGTGGACGCGGTCGACGACCCGGAGCTGCTGGACCTGGTGGAACTGGAAGTGCGGGAGCTGCTGAGCTCGTATGGGTTCCCGGGGGACACGCTGCCGGTGGTGCGGGTGTCGGCGCTGGGGGCGATCAACGGGGACCCGGCGGGAGTGGCGTCGATCCTGGCGCTGATGGAGGCGCTGGACGCGGCGGTGCCGATGCCGGAGCGGCAGACGGACAAGCCGTTCCTGATGCCGATTGAAGACGTGTTCTCGATCTCGGGCCGCGGCACGGTGGTGACGGGGCGGGTGGATCGGGGCAAGGTGAAGGTCGGGGAAGAGATTGAGATCGTGGGGTTCCGGCCGACGATGAAGAAGGTCGTGACGGGCGTCGAGATGTTCCGGAAGCTGCTGGACGAAGGGGTGGCGGGGGACAACATCGGCGTGCTGCTGCGGGGCCTGGAGAAGGACGAAGTGGAGCGCGGGCAGGTGCTGGCGAAGCCGGGATCGATCACGCCGCACACGAAGTTCAAGGCGGAAGTCTACGTGCTGACGAAGGAAGAAGGCGGGCGGCACACGCCGTTCTTCAACGGGTATCGGCCGCAGTTCTACATCCGGACGACGGACGTGACGGGGTCGATGCACCTGGCGGAGGGCGTGGAGATGATCATGCCCGGGGACAACACGCAGATCACGGCGGAGTTGATCACGCCGGTGGCCATCGAGAAAGGGTCGCGGTTCGCGATCCGCGAAGGCGGCCGCACGGTGGGCGCCGGCACGATTACCGAGATTCTCGCCTAGGGATTAGGGATTAGGGGTTGGGGATTCGGGACACACCAACCCCGAGCCCCGAGCCCCGAGCCCCGGTTGAAGTGAGAGATAGCAATGCGCGACATGATTACGCTGGCCTGCACCGAGTGCAAACGCCGGAACTATACGACGACGAAGAACAAGAAGAAGACGACCGAGCGCCTCGAGCTCAAGAAGTTCTGCCCGTGGTGCCGGACGCACAAGCCGCATCGGGAGACCAAGTAACTGGGGGTTGGGGATTAGGGATTGGGGATTGGGGCGTACGTCCCCAACCCCCAACCCCCAGTCCCCAGTCCCCAATTGAAGGCCAATAGCTCAACTGGTAGAGCACCGGTCTCCAAAACCGGGGGTTGGGGGTTCGAGTCCCTCTTGGCCTGCCAGATTGACCATGACGGACGCGTCGTCGCGGCGCGCCGTCATGGTGGGACACGAGAGTCAGCCATGCTCGACAACGTGAAAGCGGCGCCCGGACGCGTGGTGGAAGGCGTGACGGGGTGGTTCGGCGGCCTGCGGGAGTTCATGGGTGAGGTGCGCAATGAACTGAAGCGCGTCACCTGGCCTTCCCGCAAAGAGGTGTACGCCACGACATTCGTGGTCATCCTCACGTCCGTCTTCTTCGGGGTCTACCTGTGGGTGGTGGACCTGGCGCTGAACGACGTGATCCACCGCATCTTCAAGTTCTTTGGTGCGGCATGACCGACGTCCATCCCAAGCAGTGGTACATCGTTCAGACCTACTCGGGCTTCGAGCGGAAGGTCGCGGAATCGCTGCGGCAGCGTATCGTGGCCTACGGCGTGCAGGAGGAGATCGGCGAGATTCTCATTCCGACCGAGGACGTGGTGGAGATGCGTGGCGGCCGCAAGGTTGTGACCCCCAAGCGGTTCTTCCCCGGCTACATCCTGGTCGAGATGGCCATGACCGACAACGCGTGGCACGTGGTGAAGAACACGCCGAAGGTCACGGGATTCGTGGGTGCCGGCGCGAAGCCCACGCCGCTCTCGAAAGAGGAAGTCGATCACATCCTGCTCCAGGTGACGACGGCGGCTGAGAAGCCGAAGCCGAAGTACTCCTTCGAGAAGGGCGATCAGGTCCGGATCAATGAAGGGCCCTTCACCAGCTTCAATGGCGTGGTCGACGACGTGAACCTCGACAAGAACACGCTGAAGGTGATGGTGACGATCTTCGGCCGGTCCACCCCGGTGGAGCTCGACTTCATGCAGGTGGAGAAGATCTGAGGGCTGGCGGCGGTCCGGGCTGCCGGCTGACTACTGACTACTGACTACTGACGGGCGACAGTCGAGAGCACTGATTATGGCAAAGAAAGTTCAGGCGATGGTGAAGTTGCAGATTCCTGCCGGCAAGGCGACGCCGGCGCCGCCCGTGGGGACCGCGCTGGGTCCGCACGGCGTGAACATCATGGACTTCTGCAAGAACTTCAATGCGAAGACGGCCAGCCAGGAAGGGCTCATCATCCCGGTGGTGGTCACGGTCTACGCCGATCGCACGTACAGCTTCATCACCAAGACGCCCCCCGCGCCGGTGCTCCTGAAGCGCGCGGCCAATCTCGCCAAGGGGTCGGCCGAGCCGAACAAGAACAAGGTCGGGACGGTGACGGCCAAGCAGGTCGAGGACATCGCGAAGACGAAGATGCCGGATCTGAACACGGACTCGCTGGAGTCCGCGGTTCGGACCATCGCCGGGACGGCCCGGTCGATGGGGCTCGACGTCATCCAGTAGAGCCACCGCGCCGCGTGTCCCGCGGCGCGCCTGGTGGGAGGGTCCTGTTGCGGGGCCCGTTGGGACCACGGAGGAGTCCATGAGAAGTGTCGGCAAGAAGTTCGCCGCGGCCCGCGCGCAGGTGCCTGCCAAGGCCCTGACGATCGAGGAAGCGGTACCGCTCGTCCAGAAGCTGAAATACGCCAAGTTCGACGAGACGGTGGAGGTGGCCATCCGGCTCGGCGTCGATCCCAAACACGCCGATCAGATGGTGCGCGGCACGGTTGTGTTGCCGCACGGCCTCGGCAAGACCAAGAAGGTCCTGGTCATTGCCGGTGGCGACAAGCAGAAAGAGGCCCAGGAGGCCGGCGCGGACGAAGTCGGCGGCGAAGAACTCGTCGAGAAGATCCAGGGCGGCTGGATGGATTTCGAAGCTGTCGTGGCGACGCCTGACATGATGCGCGCGGTCGGCAAGCTGGGCAAGGTGCTGGGTCCCCGCGGCCTCATGCCCAACCCCAAGACTGGCACGGTGACGGTCGACATCGCGAAGGCGGTTCGCGAGATCAAGGCCGGCAAGGTCGAGTTCCGCGTCGACAAGACGGGAATCGTACATGCGCCGGTGGGCAAGATCTCGTTCGCGGCCGAACGCCTGGTGGAGAACGTTCACGCTCTGGTGGACAGCATCGTCAAAGCCAAGCCGGCGGCGGCGAAGGGCAAGTACGTCAAGAGCGTCACCATGTCGTCCACGATGGGACCGGGCATCACCATTGATCCCACGACCATTGAGGTGGCGCGCCGATAGGGCCGCGGAATCAGGACAAGGCTATGGCACTGACGAGATCCGAAAAAGTTACCGAGCTGACGACGCTCGAATCCGAGTTGAAGGTCGCGCAAAGCGCGATTTTGCTCGACTACAAGGGGCTGAACGTGCCCCAGGTGACCGAATTGCGCCGCCAGGTTCGTGCCGCGAAGGGCCGGTACCGGGTGGTCAAGAACACGCTCGCCAGGCGGGTCTTCAAGGGCACGACGTTCGAGCCCCTGAGCCAGCAGTGCACCGGCAGCACGGCGATCGCGTACACCGGGTCCGACCCGGTGGTGCTGGCCAAGGTGTTGACGACGTTCATGAAGACGGCCCCGGTGCTCAGCATCAAGGGGGCCGTGGTGCAGGGCCGCACGATCCAGGCGGCCGAGGTCACCGAACTCGCCAACCTGCCGGGCAAGCCCGAGCTCTACGCCAAGCTGCTGTTCGTGCTGCAGGCACCGATGGTGCAGCTGGTGAGCGTGCTGAACGCCGCGCCCCGGGACCTCATGAACGTCCTGGCGCAGGTGGAGAAGAAGAAACTGGGGGAGTAACGAGGACCGACAGCTTTGAGGGCCGACATCCCCGCCGGTCCTCGGCACTTCTGACGCTACGAGGAGAACGACTGCAATGGCCGAACTGAATCAGCAGCAGGTGGTGGACTACATCAAGGGTATCTCCGTGCTCGAGCTCTCGCAGCTCGTGAAGGCACTGGAGCAGGAACTGGGCGTGTCGGCGGCCGCGGCGATGCCGATGGCGATGCCGATGGGCGCGGCCGCGGGCGCGGCGGCAGCCCCGGCCGAAGAGAAGACCGAGTTCGACGTGATCCTGACCGACATTGGCGGCAACAAGATCAACGTCATCAAGGTCGTCCGCGAGGTCACCAGCCTGGGCCTCAAAGAAGCCAAGGATCTCGTCGAAGGCGCGCCGAAGCCCATCAAGGAAGGCGTGTCGAAGGACGAAGCCGCGGCGATCAAGAAGAAGTTCGAAGAAGTCGGCGCCAAGGTCGACGTCAAGTAGTCGGTCGGGCGTTCGATACGGGTTGGGGGGCGCGGGTCCGAATCGCCGGGCGCGCGCCCCTGAAACGTCCCTTGCCTGGCCGGCACATCGTGCGGGCGTGCGTGTCACGCGTGCCGGATGCGATCAGGCCCTAGTCCCGAGAGCAGCATGTACAGCCTTCCGAAGAACGTCTATCGCGAGCGCATCGACTTCTCGAAGATCCAGACCACGGTTCCGATGCCGAACCTGATCGAAATCCAGAAGAAGTCGTACGAACGGTTCCTCCAGATGAACCGGCTCCCGAACGAACGGGAAGACATCGGCTTGCAGTCGGTGTTCAAGTCCGTATTCCCGATCAGCGACTTCCGGGAGAACTCCTCGCTCGAGTTCATCGAGTACTCCATCGGGAACTGGGAGTGCAAGTGCGGCCGCCTGCAGGGCCTGCAGCACCTGCGCAAGCCCTGCACGGGCTGCGGCCACCAGCTCATCATCGATCCGTACGGCGACCGCGAAGTCCTCTGCCCGCAGTGCGGCCGCATGAACGAGGCCATCGGCGACGTGTGCGACGTGTGCGGCACGACCGTGGCCCTCAAGCACAAGTACGACGTCGACGAATGCCAGGAACGCGGCATGACCTACGCCGTGCCCCTGAAGGTGACGATCCGCCTCGTGGTGTGGAACAAGGACCCCGAGACGGGCGCCAAGACCATCCGCGACATCAAGGAGCAGGAAGTCTACTTCGGCGACATCCCGCTGATGACCGAGAACGGCACGTTCATCATCAACGGCACCGAACGCGTCATCGTGTCGCAGCTGCACCGTTCGCCGGGCGCGTTCTTCCATTCCGAAGACAAGAACCTGTACGTGGCGCAGGTCATCCCGTACCGCGGGTCCTGGGTCGAGTTCGAATACGACGCCAAGAACCTGCTCTACGTGCGCATCGACCGGAAGCGCAAGTTCCTCGCCTCGGTCTTCCTGCGCGCCCTCGGCCTGCGGGCCGGCGACGAAATCATCCGCACCTTCTATACGGTCGACCGGATCTACCTCAAGAAAGATTCCGGTTCCCTGTACTGGGGCGTCGCCGACAGCCTGGTCGGCCTGCGCGCGGGCGAAGATATCGCCATCCCGGGCACCGAGACCACGATCCACAAGGGCCGCAAGATCACGGCGTCGGCGGTCAAGGCGCTGCGCCACGCCGGGGTCCATTCGGTCAAGATCGACGAAGCCGAGCGGGAAGGCGCCTACGCCGCCATCGACATTGTCGATCCCGAGACGGGCGAGATTATCCTCGAGGCGAACGAAGAGGTGACGCACCGCATCGTCGCCCTCGCCCAGGAGAAACACGTCGAGCGGCTCGACGTCTTCTTCCCGGACCGCGACGAGGTCGGGCCGACCATCGCCACGACCCTGCGCAAGGACGCCATCCGCACCCACGAAGAAGCCCTGATCGAGATCTACCGCCGGCTGCGCCCGGGCGATCCGCCCACGCTCGACAGCTCGCGGTCGCTCTTCGAGAACATGTTCTTCAACCCCCAGAAGTACGACTTCTCGCGGGTCGGCCGGCTCAAGCTCAACACGAAGCTGGGTGTCACGACGCCCCTCGAAGAGAAGATCCTGCATCCCCAGGACTTCTACGAAGTGATCCGGTACCTGTTGAAGCTGCGCAAGAATCCGGCGTTCGTCGACGACATCGACCACCTGGGCAACCGCCGCGTGCGGTCGGTCGGGGAACTCCTGGAGAACCAGTTCCGCATCGGCCTGGTGCGGATGGAACGGGCCATCAAGGAGAAGATGTCGGTCTACCAGGAAATGGCCACGGCCATGCCGCACGACCTGATTAACGCGAAACCCGTCATGGCGGCCATTCGCGAGTTCTTCGGGTCGTCGCAGCTGTCGCAGTTCATGGACCAGACGAACCCGCTGTCGGAGGTCACGCACAAGCGGCGCCTCTCGGCCCTCGGGCCCGGCGGTCTGTCGCGCGAACGGGCGGGGTTCGAGGTCCGCGACGTCCACCCGACGCACTACGGGCGCATCTGCCCCATCGAAACGCCTGAAGGCCCGAACATCGGCCTGATCTCGTCGTTGTCGTCCTACGCCCGCATCAACGAGTTCGGCTTCATCGAGTCGCCCTACCGCAAGGTGAAGGACGGCAAGATCGTCGACTACATGGTCGTCACCAACGCCGGCACCAGCCAGTACAAGGTCGGCGACATGGTGGCGGCGGACGACCTGGTCGAAGATCTGGGCGGCGGCAAGAAGCGGATGAAGAAAGGCGTCGAGGCCGAGCCGCACCCGTTCTACCTGTCCGCCTGGGAAGAAGACCAGTACATCGTGGCCCAGGCCAACGTGGCGGTGGATGAGAACCTCCGCCTGCGCGATGACCGCGTCAACGCCCGGCAGGCCGGCAACTTCATCCTCGCCCCGCGCGACAGCGTCCAGTTCATCGACGTCTCGCCGAAGCAGCTCGTGTCGGTCGCCGCCTCGCTCATTCCGTTCCTCGAGCACGACGACGCCAACCGCGCGCTGATGGGATCGAACATGCAGCGCCAGGCGGTGCCCCTGCTCCGCGCCCGCGCGCCGTTCGTCGGCACGGGCATGGAGTACATCACGGCCCGCGACTCGGGCGCCGTCGTGGTGGCCCGCCGCGCCGGGACCGTCGACTACGTCGACTCCCAGCGTATCGTCGTGCGCGTGCACGGTGATACGGAAGCCGGCAAGGAAATGGGCGCCGACATCTACAACCTCACCAAGTTCAAGCGCTCGAACCAGAACACGTGCATCAGCCAGAAACCCATCGTCAAGGTGGGGCAGCAGGTGCACAAGGGCCAGATCATGGGTGATGGCCCCTGCACGGAACTGGGCGAGCTGGCCCTGGGCCGCAACGTGCTCGTCGCCTTCATGCCCTGGCGCGGGTACAACTTCGAAGACGCGATCCTCGTGTCCGAGCGGATGGTGAAGGACGACTACTACACCTCCATCCACATCGAAGAATTCGAGATCGAGGCCCGGGACACGAAACTCGGCCCCGAGGAGATCACCCGGGACATCCCGAACGTCTCCGAGACGTTCCTGCGTGACCTCGACGACAGCGGCATCATCCGCATCGGCGCCTCGGTGAAACCCGGCGACATCCTGGTCGGCAAGGTGACGCCGAAGGGCGAGACCCAGCTCACGCCCGAAGAGAAGCTGCTGCGGGCCATCTTCGGCGAGAAGGCGGGCGACGTGCGCGACGCGTCGCTGATCTGCCCGCCCGGGATCGAAGGCATCATCGTCGGAGTCAAGATCTTCTCGCGCAAGGGGATCGAGAAAGACGACCGGGCCAAGGCGATCGAGTCCGACGAACTCGACATGATGGAGCGGAACCTGCAGGACGAGGTCCGCATCCTGCACGACGAAGTGAAAAAGCGCGTCCTGGTGATGCTGCAGGGGCAGACGCTCCGGTCGGACCTGTACGACGACAACGGCCGGGAACGGCTGTTCAAGAAGGGCACCGTCCTGACCGCCGACGTGCTGGCCGGCCTGCCGTACTCCGCCATGGTGCGGGCGAAGCTGGTGGGCGACGACGCGCGGCTCGAGAGTGACCTGCGGAACCTCGAGGAGCGCACCGAACGCCAGGTGGAAGTGATCCGCCAGGTGTTCGAGGAGAAGAAGGAGAAGATCCGCCGCGGCGACGAACTGCCGCCCGGGGTCATCAAGCTCGTCAAGGTGTACGTGGCGATGAAGCGCAAGCTGTCGGTCGGCGACA
>CAYJPV010000026.1:0-38285 GCA_964372095.1 uncultured Vicinamibacterales bacterium
GGGGGTTGGGGGTTGGGGGTTGGGGAAAGGCAGAGGATGTCCCTATCTGGCCGAAAGCCGATAGCCGAAAGTCGATCGCCGAAAGCCGATCGCCGAAAGCCGATAGCCGATAGCCGATAGCCGATAGCCGATAGCCGCCCTATACCTCCAGCCCGACGGCGCGCATGAGCGCCAGGGCGTTGCTGCGGGTCATGACGCCGGGTCTGCACGCGTAATCGAAGCGCATGACGCCGTCTTCGAGGTGGTCCTCGAAGTGGACGTTGGCGGCCAGCGGCGCCATGTCGTCGGCGATACGCGACAACGACAGGTCGTGAGTGGTCACCAGTCCAATCGCGCCGCGGGCGATAAGTCCCCGCAGTACGGCTTCGGCCCCGACACCGCGGTCGCGGGAATTGGTGCCGTTCAGCATCTCGTCCAGCAGAAACAGCGGCGGAATCGGGCCGCGGGCCATCGCGACGATATCGCGCAGGCGCGTGATTTCGGCGTAGAACCTCGACGTGCCGCCCTGCAGCGAGTCCTGTATGCGCAAGGTGGCGCCGACCGCCAGGGGCGTCAGCACCAGCCGGCGCGCGCGGACGGGCGCGCCGGCCAGCGCCAGCACGGCGTTGACGCCGACGGTCCGCAGCAGCGTGCTCTTGCCGGACATGTTCGAGCCACTCACCACCAGGCCCCTGGGACCGTCGCCGCGGCCCGCGCCGGCCAGCCGGACGTCGTTGCGCACGCACCGGTCGGCGGGGATCAGCGGGTGACCGAGTCCGTCGCCGTCAAAGAGCGGCCCGCCGTCGAGCGACTCCACCACCGGGAACGGATCGTCAGGATGTTCGTAGGCGTAGCCGGCCATCGCGCCGAGCGCCTCGAACTCGCCGACCGCGGCAATCCAGCGAGGCACGGCCGCGCCCGAGGCGGCACGCCAGGCGTCGATGGCGTGGGCGAACGACGTGGCCCACAGCAACAGATACGAAAACGGCGCGAAGAGCTGGTTGCGACGGGCATCGAGCAGGTCGACCAGCCGCCTGAGCAGCGCAATCCGTGCGGACGGCGGCCGTCCGGCGGTGTCGAGCGACGCGCGCAGCCCGACCAGACGCGCGCTGGCCAACGGCTCCCGTTCGAGGCGCGCCAGCAGGTGGGCCAGGATGGCCAGTTCGTCGCCCGCCGCTGTCACGTCGTGGATGATCCGTCGCACGCGTCTCTGCAGGGGCCACGCCAGGGCCACGTTGGCAGCGAAGGCCGTCGCAGGCACGGCACCGCCGACGAGGTCCGCCCACCACAGGGTCAACGCCGTCGCGCTCGCCGCACCCAGGGCCAGTGCCGCGACGCGTGTGAAACGCGAGGGCAGCAGGCGCGGCGCGGTTCCCCAGGCGGCAAGCACCTGGGGATGCAGGCAACGCCGGACATCGCTTCCCAGAATGGCCAGGTCTTCGCGCAGGTCCAGGCGCGGCCGCAACTCGGCGACGGCTTCCTGCCGTGCGCGAACGTCCTCCGGCGTGGCGGGCGCCCGCAGCCAGGCGGCCAGCATCTCTTCGCCCGTCTGCGTCCGTGTGGTGTTCAGCAGTTCGAATATCGAGCCGCGCCCGAAAATGTCGAGGTCCGTCGCGTACAGGTGGGTGTCGTCGAGGAACCGATGTCCCGCTTCGCCGTGCCCTGCCCACCGGTGTTCGAGGCGGGCGAGGCCATCCTCATAGAACGCCGCGGCACGTTCGTACCGCTGCCGCGTCCGGACCGTGGCCCCGTGGACGAACACGAGACCCGCGAACACGGCCCCGGGGCCGGCCAGCCACCCCGCCGGCGCCGTGCCGGCCCACCACACCAGCCAGGCCACGACCGCCGCGATGCCAATCGTCGCGAATCGGGCGTGAGACAGCCACCTGTCCCGGCGCGCGTACCTGTCCACGGCGGCGCGGCGGTCTGCTAGCCGCCGGACGTATTCGTCGTGAGGGCTCCCGGGTTCTTCCATGGATCTCCCCGTGCGGCGTCAGCCGCGCAGGATCGCCCTGGCGGCGGGCGAGTCTTTCATCGGCAAGTGGAACCGGCGCACACCGTCGAAACGGTAGAGCGCGGCGGCCACGGCGGGCGCGGTCGGCACGAGGCCGATCTCTCCGACACCCTTGGCGCCGAACGGCCCTTCCGGATCGTTCGACTCGATCAGGATCACCGTGACGTCGGGCATGTCCCGCGCGCGCAGCAGGTTCAGCGCCCGCATCTTGTACGAGAGCGGTACCCCGTCGACGAGTGCCAGGTCCTCCGTCAGCGCGTACCCAAGCCCCATGTGGACCGCCCCTTCGATCTGGCCTTCCACCATGTGCCGGTTGATCGTGCGGCCGACGTCGTGCGCGGCGACGAAACGCTGAAGGCGGCCGCACTCATCGAGGATGCAGACCTGCGTGGCGAATCCGAACGTGAGGTGCGTGCGCGGGGGCGGGTCGTTCGCGTCCAGCGTTGATGTGGGTCTGGCCACGAATTCCCCGACGTAGCGCCGGCCCGCCAGATCGTGAACCGTCAGGCCACGGTCCAGATCCGCCCGCAGGAGCGCGCCGGCGCGCATCGCCGCCTGACCGCCCAGCACCGTGGCGCGCGAGGCTGTGGTCATGCCGCACGGCGTGTCGAAGCCCGTATCCACCTCCGTCCGCACGCGCTCGGCGTCGATGCCCGCCGCTTCGCAGAAACACTGCGCCATCGTCGTGTAGAACCCCTGGCCCATCTCGGTGAAGCCGCTGTGCAGCACGATGCGGCCGCCGGCAAGCACCTCGGCGACGACCTGTCCGGCTTCAGGCAGACCATTGCCGATCCCGACGTTCTTGATGCCGCAGGCGATGCCGGCAAAACGGGCGCTCTGGTAGACGTCCTTCACGGCCAGCAGCGTCTGCTTGAGTCCCACGCCGCCTTCGAGCACCTGGCCCGTGCAGAACGTGTCGCCGACGTCCAGCGCGTTGCGCCAGCGGATGTCCCACAGATCGACCCCCGCGCGCTCGCCGAGGATGTCCAGCATGCCTTCGATGGCAAAGGCGGCCTGGTTTGCGCCGAACCCCCGCATGGCCCCGCACGGCAGGTTGTTGGTGTAGACCGCCAAGGCTTCGATATCCACCGCCGGGACTATGTACGGGCCGCACGCATGGCCGGCGGCCCGCTCGAGGACCTTGGCGCCCACCGAGGCATACGCCCCCTTGTCGCCGATCATCCGGGCGCGGACGGCCGTGAGGTGGCCCTCCGCATCGCAGCCCACGGTATACGTCATCGAGATGGGATGGCGCTTGGGATGGAGCCGGATGCTCTCGTCGCGTGTCAGCGTGGCCTTGACCGGGCGTCCCGCCCGCATCGCCAGCAACGCCACCTGGCCCTGGATGCTCAGGTCTTCTTTGCCGCCGAAGGCGCCGCCGTTCGAGACCAGCGTTACGCGGATGGCCGGCTCGGGCAGACCGAGCAGCGACGCAATCTGCCGGCGGTCGTCGAACACACCCTGGCCCTGGGAGTACAACTCAAGCACTGGGGGTTGGGGATTGGGGGTTGGGGGTTGGGGAAGACAGCCCGAGTCCCCAAGAGCGGGCACCGCCAGACACGCCTCCGGCTCGAGGAACGCGTGCTCGATCCGCTGCGTGGTGAACGTGCGGGTCTCGACGAACGCCGAGTCGGCGAGGGCGGCATCGACGTCGCCGCGTCGAACCACGGACCGCGACAGGAGGTTCTCGCGCGTCGGATGGACGCGCGGGGCGTCGGGCGCGAGGGCGTCTTCCGGGCTGTAGACGCCAGGCAGTTCGTCGAACTCGAGGCGAATCAGAGCAAGGGCGGCGCGTGCCTGCTTGTCCGAGTCCGCGGCGACAGCCGCCAGGATGTCGCCGAGACAATGCGTGGTTTCGCCTTCGGCGACGAACACCGGCCAGTCTTGCTCGATCAGCCCCTGGTACCGTTTGCCGGGCACATCGGCGGCGGTGACGACGGCCACGACGCCGGGCATGGCCGCCGCGGCGGTGGTATCGATGCGCCGCACGTGGATACGCGGATGCGGCGAGAACAGGAACGCGCCGAATAACATGCCCGGCACGGTCATGTCGTCGATGTACGGCCGATCGCCGAGCACGAACGCCTCGGCGTCCTGCCTGGGCAGGTTCGTCCCAATCCGCCCGCTCCAATCGAGGTCGGGCAGCGGTTCTCCCTGGAACGCCCGGGCGGCCAGATCGATGGCATCGATGATCTTGACGTAGCCCGTGCAACGACAGATGTGGTTGTTCAGCGACTCGGCGATCTCGCGCCGCGTCGGCCGCGGCGTCTTCTGCAGCAGGTGTCTGGCCCGGATGACGATGCCGGGAATGCAGAAGCCGCACTGGAGGCCGCCCGTCGCCGAGAAGGCGTGGGCGAAGACGTGACGTTCGTGGGGCTCCAGGCCTTCCAGTGTCACGACGTTCGCGTCGGCCACGCGGCTGGCGAGCACGGCGCACGACGACACCGCGCGGCCGTTGACCAGCACGGTGCAGGCACCGCACGACCCCTGTGGGGCACAGCCGTTCTTCGGTGAGGTCAGCCCCGCCTGTTCCCGGAGCACCTGCATCAGCGACGTGTGGTCGTCGACGAGAGCCGTGAACGCCGCCCCGTTCAACGTGAACGTCAACGACCGTGCGGACCCGGCCTCGATGGTCGACTCAGCCATGCATCCGCTCCCAGATCCCGGCCGCCTCGCACCGCGCGTGCCTGAAGACGTCCTGCAGATCGAGTCCGGGGATCCGGCCCTCGGCGAACACCCATCGCCCGCCGGCCATCACCCGCTCGATCATCGACGTGCGCAGGCCGAACAGCGTGTGCCACACGGCGTTGCGGCCGTCGATCGGCGTGGGGGGCAGATACCCGCACACCAGCAAGTCGGCCACCGACCCCTTGTCGAGCGTGCCGAATGGCCTGTGGAATACCGATTCCGCCAGGCGTTGCCCGCCGTCGAGCACCGCCGCCATGTCGAACGAGCCGGATGGGCCCAGGCGCTCGCGCATCCGGAAGTGCCCGAGGCGCGCTTCGTCGAGCATGTCGGCCGGCCACCCGTCGGTCCCAAGCGCCGCGCGCGGACCGAACTCGTGGACAGGCGCGTGTCCGACGCCGTTGTTCATGTTCGACCGCGGATTGTGGATCAGCCAGGCATTGGCCCGGCGCACACGCTCGATGTCGCGGGCCGAGAGGTGCACGCCGTGGACCAGCAGCGCGCGTTCGTCGAGCGTCCCGAAGCGCTCGAACCGGTCGAGGATGCCGCAGCTGTGGTCCGCCACCGTCCGTGCCTCGTCGTCGCGTGCTTCGGCTGCATGCACGTGAACGCCGGCACGCCGGCTCCGGGCCAGGTCGCCGACGGCGGCCAGCGTCCGGTCGCTCAGCGTGAACGATGCGTGGGCTCCCACGAGCCCTTTGAACATCGCGTCGTCGGCTGTCGCGCCGATGAACCGGTCGTTCTCGGTCAGCCCCGCGTCCCGGCGCCGCGCGCCCCCGCGGTCCGTGACTTCGTAGCACAGCACACCGCGGACGCCGACCGCCCGGAACGCGTCGCGGATGATATCGAGCGAGCCGGGGATGGCATTCGGTGAGGCGTGATGGTCGAACAGCGTGGTGGTCCCGCAGCGCACGGCTTCGATGGCGCCGACGAGCGCCGAATAGTAGATCGACTCCTGATCGAGCGCCTGATCGAGTTTCCACCAGACTCTGCCCAGGATGTCCGGGAACGACCGCGGCGCCGTCCGCGGCGGCGGCATCCCGCGGGCCAGGGCGGAGTACATGTGCGTGTGGGCGCAGACCAAGCCCGGCAGAATCAGCTTGCCCGCGCAGTCTTCGACCACTTCGCCGGCCCGCGGCTTGAGTCGCGCCCCGCGCGCAACGATGCGGTCCCCATCGATGCGGATGTCGGCCTTGACGAGGCCCGATGGCGACAGGCGCAGCAGATGCCCGCCTTTCAGCAGCATGATGTCAGCCCCTCACCCGGGACACCGGCGTCTCGACGTCGTCCAGTGTCGGGCGGATGTCGTGCGGCCGGCCGGCCGCTTGCGCAGCCGTCCGGATGTCTTTCAGGCCGTTGCCCGTCACCACGACAAGGACTCGGGCGTCGGGCGGAACCAGTCCGCTCGACACAGCCGCGCGCAGGCCCGCCACGCCGGTCACGCCAGCCGGTTCACCGAACACGCCGGCCAGGCGCGCGGTCGATCGCATCGCGTCGAGAATCGCGTCGTCCGGCACGGCCACCATCGCGCCACGCGTCGCGCGCACCCAGGCGATCGCGCGGCGCCAGTTACGTGGCGTCCCGACAGCAATACTGTCGGCCACGGTGTCCGATCCGGATGGTTCGACGTCGTTCTTCGCGTCGAACGCCCGGACGATGGGGGAGGCCCCGGTGGCCTGGACGCCGAGGAGGCGCGGGATGGACGGCGCAAGGCCGAGGCGCTTGAACTCGTACAGACCTTTGCCGATGCCGCCGATCGTGCAGCCGTCGCCCACCGAGACGACAACCCAGTCCGGCATCCGGCCGTCGGGCAGGAGACGGCCCAGAGCGAACTGCTCGGCGATTTCAAGCCCGGCCGTCTTCTTGCCTTCGACCAGATAGGGGTTCGTCCCGCTGTTCCGGTTGTACCAGTGGAAACGTTCGCACGACGCCCGGCACAGTTCGAAGGCGTCTTCGTAGGTGCCGCGGACGCGGAAGACCGTGGCGCCGAACACGAGCAACTGCGTGACCTTCGGTTCCGGCGCGCGTTCGGGCACGAAGATCATGGCGCGCAGACCGATCGACGCCGCCAGTCCGGCCAGCGACGAGGCCGCGTTGCCCGTGGATGCGCAGGCGATGGTGTCGTAGCCGAATTCGACGGCCTTCAGCACACCGACCGAGCTGGCGCGGTCCTTGAACGATGCCGTCGGGTTACGGCCATCGTCTTTGACGAACAACCGCGAGACGCCGACGTGGGCAGCCAGGCGGGGCGCTTCGTGGACCGGGGTCCAGCCCACGCTCAGCGGCGGCACGACGATGTCCGGGCGGATGGGGAGCACCTCGCGGTACCGCCAGTGATCCGCCGGCCGCCGCGACAGCGCGTCGGCGGTCAGCGTCGAACGGGCCGCGTCGTAGTCGTACCGCACGTCGAGGATGCCGTGCGGACCGCACACCCGGCACGTCTGGTGGTCGCCGGGTTCGAACGTGCGGCCGCAGACGGTGCAGACGAGTTCGGTCATTCGCGTAGGGTACTAGGGGCAAGGGGCAAGGGACAAGGGGCAAGGGGCAGAAGCAAGGAGCAAGAAGTAGGAAGTAGGAAGTAGCCGCGAACCCTCCTTGGCCTGAGCGTCGTCGAAGGCAGGTCCGGGGGCGCCGACGGCCCTCGGTTGACGTGTGCACAGTTGAACAGTCTTGCGCCGGCAACTCCGCTACGCTTCAGGCATGACTCACACTCCGCTGGCGGTGGCCCTCGTCGTTGCGCTCACGATCGCCGGTGCTGGCTGCTCCAGGCAGGTCGATGTCGAGAAAGTGCCGGTCGGGACAGAAGTTGAGCTGGTCCGGCAGGATGGCGGCGTCGTACGCGGCACGCTCGCCGCGCGTGACGATCAGGCCGTGAAGGTCACGGCGGGGCCGACCAGCCGTTCCGTGCCCCGCGCGGAGATCGCCGTCCTGCAGGTGGTGGACGAGGCGAAGCCAATCGAGCTTCCGCCGATTGCCAAGTTCCGTGAGTATCAGGTCCCGGCAGGTACCGTCCTCGTGGTGCGCCTGGCCTCGCCGGCCAGTTCGGCCTCGAGCCAGGTCGGGGATCCCGTCGAAGCCACGCTCACCGATGCCGTGGCCGTCGACGGCACAGAAGTCCTGCCGGCCGGCAGCGTCCTCAGGGGCACGGTCTCGGCGGTCGACTCGGCCGGGAAGGTGAAGGGCCGCGGCAGCCTGGCGCTCCGTTTCACGTCGGTCTCCCTGGTGGCGCGCGATGAGCTGTACCCAATCGGCGCGGGCATTGCACTGGAAGCAGAAGGCTCGAAGGGCCGGGAGGTCGCCACCATCGCCGGCCCGGCCGGCGCCGGCGCCGTCATCGGCGGCATTCTGGGCGGCAAGAAGGGCGCCATCATCGGCGGGGCGGTCGGCGGAGGCGCGGGTACGGCCGTGGTGCTGTCAACGCGCGGTCCTCAGGTCGAACTGCCGCGCGGCTCCCGGCTCTCGCTGCACCTCGAACACGCGGTAGACGTCCGGGTACCGATCAACCGGGCATCGTGAAGACCAGAGGGAACGAGCTGCGCTCCGCTGGAGGGCTGGTCACATCAACACGGGAGGAATGAATGTCTGTAGCGAAGGTTTCAGAGATCAGCGCGACGTCGACGATCGGTTTCGAAGATGCGATCAAGCTCGGAATCGCCCGGGCGAGCAAGACGCTCCGCAAAGTGCGGAGTGCCTGGGTCAAAGAACAGCACGTGCGGATCAAGGACGACGCCATCACGGAGTATCAGGTCAACATGATGGTGACGTTCGTCATTGACGACTAGTCAGTCCCACCTCTCCTGTGAGCGCGTGTGGCAGCACGCGAGGCGGCGTCCGGAAGCAGCCCCGCGGGCCTCAGGCCTGCGGGGTTCGCATCGAGCCCGGCGCGCGACGGCACGGGTCGCCGTCAAATGGGTTTATACTCCTGACCATGTCTGCCCCCGCCAATACCGTCCGCCTCCACCGCGTGCTCCGCGCGACGCCCGAACGTGTGTACCGTGCGTTCCTCGATCCCGACGCGATGTCGAAGTGGGTTCCGCCGCACGGGTTTACCGGCAAGGTCCATGAGATGGATGCCCGCGTCGGGGGCGGCTATCGCATGTCGTTCACGAACTTCGGCACCGGCAAGAGCCTCTCGTTCGGCGGCCAGTACCTCGAACTCGTACCACACGAGCGGATCAGGTACACCGACCGGTTTGATGACCCCAACCTGCCGGGCGAGATGCAGGTCACAATCTTTCTGCGGCAGGTCGCGTGCGGAACGGATCTGACCGTCGTTCAGGAAGGGCTGCCGCCGGCCATTCCGGTCGAGTTCTGTTACCTCGGCTGGCAGGAGTCGTTGTCGCTGCTGGCCCAGCTTGTCGAGCCGGAGATTCCCGACGGCGCGTAGGACCGGTTTCGAACCTGCGTGGTCGGCCCGGTGAGCGGCGTCTGAACAACCTCGCACGATCCCCGTTGCGTCGAGCCGCGGCGGTGATACGGGTCAACTCCCCGGTCTGCGCCGCGATCGTCCTCGCGGATCTGGCGGGCGGTGCCCGGGAAGGTGAGCGCGGAGCGGTTGTCCGAACAGGCGGCGTGCAGCCCGTCCTGATTGGGGCGTCTGCGGCGGGTGGTGTGCTGATGTCAGGCGTTTCTGGGTGATGTCGTTCACAAGGAGGATCCCATGTTCACTCGGCGGTCCGTGTGGCGGAAGACTTCGCTCGGCGTGTGCGGATGTGCGGCGCTGGTCATGGTGGTCGCATCCCCGCAGACCGTGTGGCCCCAGGCGCTTCGAACGAAGGTCTTGAAGGCCTGTCCTGCGTGCGAACTGCCGCCCGCGGCACCGTGTGAGTCTGAGAAGATGCACCGCGATCGGGCGGCATCCTGGACGCTCGACCGGCCCATCAGAATTCACGCGGTCAGCATTCCCGAGCAGTCCGAGGTGACGCTCTATACGGACATCGAGGTCAGCACTGCCGCCGAGATGTACCTGGAAGAGGGGCATATCTTCCGCGTGAAGTACGCCGGTCCAGGAATCCTCCTGTCCACGCCATGCCAGCGCTCATTTGTCGGCAGCAACGTCACAACAACCAACATCACGTTCCCGCAGGGCACAGGGATTGATCTGGCGGCCGGCACGGTCGTCTACGTTCACATGGATGTCATCAACTGGACGCCGTTCACCATCAAGCCGATGACGCAGGACGTGTACATCTACTACAGCGACAGGACTGGCGTTCCTTCAACCGGTGCCCGGTAGCGCGGTTCAGGAATCGAGCGTACTCGCACCGCCGGCCCGGGTGTTCGACCGGGCATGATTGGCCATTTCGCCGCGGTTCTGGCCGTGGGAAGGGTCCGTCAGCGCCCGGCGACGGCCGCGCGCTCGCGCCGGGCGGCGGCAAGGAGCGGCGCCTCAGCGTCTGCCTCTTTCCAGAAATCCAGGAACGTATCGTACGCCTCGAGGCTGCCGGCGGTGTCGCCGCTGTCGCGCAAGGCGCGCGCCCGCCCAAGCCGGGCGAACGCGACCCAGGGTGACGCCGGTTCAATGGCGTGAAGCCGGATCAGATCGCTGAACGCGGTTGCCGCGCTGGCCGGCCGGTGTGCGTACATGTCGATCAGCGCGCCAACGCCGATCGGCGCGAGGGCGGAGTCGCTTCCCCGCGCGAAACGCGCCGCCGGCTGCCAGGTGGCCGTCGCCGCGTCCGTCTGCCCCTCCACGGCCTCGACCAGCGCACGCGCTGACGACAGCCACACCCTCACGAGGAAGGGGTCCGGTGCGCGTTGCCGGGCGATTTCGTCGAGGAGGGGCCGGGCGCGTGCCGGCTCATCAATCAGCGCGTAGACGATGGCGGCGGTCATCAGCGTGACCGGCGTGCGATCGGCGGCGAGGATGGCCTGCAGCACCACCCGCGCCGCGCGCCGATCGCCCAGCAGAGCCTCGGCCTGTGCCTGGAAGAGACGTATCTCGACCAGACGGCCGCCGCGGCCGACATCCGACGCACGCTGGACCGCCTCCGACCAGATGCGCCGTGCTTCCCGCAGCCGTCCTTCGGCCATGGCCGCGGACGCGCGGACCCGCAATGTATCCAGGTCCGCCATCGGATCGCCGGATCGTGAGGCCGCCTCGCTCTCGAGGGCGGCACGGCCGCCGTCGAGCAGCGCCATTGTCAACGCCAGGCGATGCATGTTGAAGTCGTCAATGCCGCGGGCGGTTGCCGCGGCAATCACCTGCCGCGCTTCGTCGAGGCGGCCTGTGCCGAGACACGACAGGGCGAGCGTGCGATACGCCATCGGGCTGCCCGGCGCGAGGCGAACCGCCTCACGCGCGTCCGCAAGCGCCTCGTCGTACCGCCCCATCTGCCCGGCCAGCAGGGCAGCCAGGTTATTCGGCGGAATGTACGAGCCCGGGTACATCCGCTTCCACGCCCGGAAGATCTCGATGGCCTTCTCGGGGTCCTCATCGACCACGTAGTGCGCCTCGATGTAGAAGCGCTCCGGCGGGCTGACCCGATCCCGGAGTTCGTACGCCCGGCGGTAAGCCGGGAGCATCTCGTCTCTCAGGTTGAGATTGCGTGCCACGGCTCCGCGCCGTGCCCACGCGAGGGCGAACAAGGGGTCGAGCTCGGTTGCCTGCCGGTAGAGCGTCAGCGCGTCTGCCAGGCGTCCCTGATCGCGGCTCCGGTCGCCCAGCGTCAGCGCCTTGAGGGCGTCGAGCGACGGCGTGGTCGCCCGCTCGAGGGGCACCTCGTGCTGGCTCAGCGAATCGTGCGACTCACCCAGCCTCTGCCGGATGCGCGTGACCGCCCCTTCCAGCGCGCCAAGGACACGTTCTTTGCCGTCTGCTTCGACGAGCGCGCGGGCCACCGTTTCGCCGGAACCGCACGCGATGGCCTCGATGCCGACCGCATACCCCGAACCGATTGGCGCGATCGACGCCGCCAGCAGGACCGCGCCCCCTTCACGCCGGCAGACGTCGAGCGCCACAGGCCCCACCACCGGCGTGTCCGGCGGCTGGCCCATCCGGGCCACGGTCGCGCGAACGTCGCCGTCGGGCAGGATGCGCAGGAATGGCGTCTGTTCGAGCGCGACGGCCAGGGCCAGGCGGAGTGTGCCGTCGAACATCGGATCACGGGTCGTGTTGTTCACGTCCGCAAGCAGGACCGCGTCGCGTTCGGTCAGCAGCATCGCCGGCGCCTGGACCAGCCTGCCGACAAGGGTGACGCCCGTCACGACCATCGCGATGGCGAGCGCGACCCACGCTGCCCGCCGCCACGCCCGATGGTGTCCGTTGTGGTTCACCTGCTCCACGCCAGGGGCCGGCTCGCTGGCCTCGGCTGCAGCGGGGCTCGGGCCGGGCTCAGGGGATGACGGCTCCTGTACCCACACGACGGGCGCGACAAGGCGGTACCCCCGTTTGGGAATCGTCTCGATATAGCGCGGTCCCTGGGCATCGTCATGCAGTACCTGCCGTAGTTCCGCGATGCAGCGCGACAACCCCGACTCGGCCACGAACTGACCAGGCCAGACGTCAGCCAGGATCTCGTCTTTCAGCACGATCTTCCCGGCACGGCGGGCGAGACACACCAGGACGTCCACGAGCTGCGGCCGCAGCTTGACGACGGTGTCGCCGTGTGTCGCATGGCAGGGTTTCGGCTCAATGAGCCAGTCCCCGACCGTGAAGGGACTCAGACGGGGAACATCCGGAGCAGGACCAAGTGGCATGGTGCAACTGTGCGGTGCTTACTATACCTTCCTGCTCCCGCAGTGCCCACCCCCGGTATAATGGCCGCGCCATGAAGAGACCCGCACTCCTTGCTTCCTGCTTCCTGCTTCTTGCTTCCTGTCTGGCCTGGACCTCGCCGGCCGCGCAAGACAACCAGCTGGCTGCCTGGGAGAAGCAGGCCCAGAACGTCACGATCATCCGGGACGACTGGGGGATTCCCCACGTCTACGGAAAGACCGATGCCGATGCCGTCTTCGGGGTGATGTACGCCCAGGCGGAGGACGACTTCAACCGTGTCGAGACGAACTACCTCAACGCGCTGGGGCGCCTGGCTGAAGCCGAGGGCGAAGCGCAGGTATACCGCGACCTGCGCATGAAGCTCTTCATCGATCCGGACGACATGAAAGCCCAGTACGACAAGGCCCCGGCGTGGCTGAAGGCCCTCATGAACGCGTACGCCGACGGGCTGAACTACTACCTCGCGACGCATCCCGCGGTCCAGCCGAAGGTCATCAGACGTTTTGAACCGTGGATGGCGCTGGCGTTCAGCGAAGGCAGCATCGGCGGGGATATCGAACGCGTGAATATCCCTCAACTGCAGGCGTTCTACGGCAAGGAACCCGGAGCGGCCGGCGCCACGCCAGGCCGGCCGGACGCCAACAGCGAGCCGGCACCGTATGTCGAGCCCACCGGATCCAACGGCATTGCCATCGCACCGTCGAACACCCGGGCGCGCCGCGCCCTGCTGCTCATCAATCCCCATACGTCCTTCTTCTTCAGGGCCGAAGCCAAGATGGTTAGCGACGAAGGCCTGCACGCCTACGGGGCCTTGACCTGGGGGCAGTTCTTCATCTACCAGGGCTTCAACGAACGGGCCGGGTGGATGCACACGTCGAGCGGCGCCGACAACATCGACGAATACCTGGAAACCGTCGTGAAGAAGGGCGGGCGGTTCTACTACAAGTACGGCGCGGACGAGCGCCCCGTGCAGACGAGCACGATCGTCGTGCCGTACAAGACCGCGACCGGGACGGCCAGGAAGATCTTCACGGTCTACCGCACGCACCATGGTCCCGTCGTCGGGGAAGCCGACGGCAAGTGGGTCAGCGTCAGGTTGATGCAGGAGCCGCTGAAAGCGCTGATGCAGTCGTACAGCCGGACGAAAGCGAAGAACTTCAAGGCCTTCCGCGAGACGATGGGGCTGCACACGAATTCATCGAACAACACCATCTACGCCGACGCGGACGGTACGATTGCGTACTTCCACGCCAACTTCATTCCGCGGCGGGATCCGCGGTTCGACTGGACCGCGCCGGTTGACGGCAGCGACCCGGCGACGGAGTGGAAGGGCCTGCACGGCGTGGAGGAGTCTCCGCTGGTCGTGAACCCCGCCACCGGGTGGCTGTACAACGTCAACAACTGGCCGTGGTCGGCGGCGGGCCCCGACAGCCCGAAGCGGGCGGATTTCCCCGCCTACGTGGATCGCGGTGCGGAAGAGAGCCCGCGGGGCGTGCACGCCTTCCGGGTTCTGGACAACCAGAAAGACTTCACGCCCGACTCGCTCATCGCGGCGGCCTACGACTCGTACCTCCCGGCGTTCCAGGATCAGATTCCCGCGCTCATCAAGGCCTGGGACCAGCTTCCGGAGGACAGCCCGATGAAGCCCGCGCTGGCCGACCAGATCGCCCAGCTCAGAGCGTGGGACTTCCGGTGGTCCGTGTCATCCGTGCCGACGTCACTGGCGGTGTTCTGGGGCGAAGAAATCGGTCGGCGCGTCGGGGCTGACGCGCGGAAGGCGGGCGTGTCGGCCGACACATATGTCGCGACGACAGCGGCGCCGCCGGTGCTGCTGGAGGCCCTCTCGGCGGCGTCGGACCGGCTTACCCGCGACTTCGGGACCTGGAACACGCCGTGGGGCGACATCAACCGGTTCCAGCGCCTGACGGGCGACATCGTTCAGCCATTCGACGACACGAAGCCGAGCATCCCGGTGGGCTTCACATCGGCGCGGTGGGGCTCGCTCGCATCCTTCGGCGCCCGTCCCGCCAACGGGACAAAGAAGTGGTACGGCACCACCGGGAACAGCTTCGTGGCGGTGGTCGAGTTCGGCGAGCGTGTGGTGGCCAAGGCCGTGACGGCCGGTGGACAGAGCGGCGATCCGTCGTCGCGTCATTTCAACGATCAGGCGGCACGGTACAGCACGGGCTCGCTGAGGGAGGTGTACTTCTACCGCCCGCAGCTGGAAGGCCACATCGAGCGGCAGTACAACCCCGGGAAATAACGCGCGAGCCTCGGCTGCGGCAAACCCCTGTCGCCGCGGTCCCGTCCAACCTCCCGGAACACACCGGGAGGAACGCCGATGCTCGCCCGAATCATGACGGATCTTGGCCACGCGCTGACTTCGGCTCGCCGCCGACCCGCCGCGCTGGTCGTGCCGGCGCTGACCATGGCCATCGGGATCGGCGCCAGCACCGCCATCTTCAGCGCGCTGTACGCCGCACTCTTCAACCCTTTGCCCTATCACGAACCTGGTCGGCTCGTGATGGGCCGTGCCACGTTCAGCGGCGACATCAACCCGTGGGCCTCCGCGCCTGACTACTTCGACTACCGTGAACGCTCGGCCGTGTTCGAGTCGCTGGCCGCGTACCGGCCGTCCGCCTTTCGCGTGACCGTTCGCAAAGGTGACGGCGCCGAATCGGTGCTGCTCAGCGTGGTGTCGTGGGATCTGTTCCGCACGCTGGGCGTCAAGCCGGCCCTCGGGCGCCCGTTCGACGAGTCGGAAGGGGCGGGCGCTCAGCCCGAGGTCGCCATCGTCAGTGACGGCTACTGGAAGCGGTCGCTGGGCGGGAGCCGGGATGTCATCGGTCAGACGCTCCCCGTCAACATTGGCGCGCAGGCGGGTACGGTCACTGTCGTGGGCGTGATGCCGCCAGGATTCCGATTCGCGTACGAGGCCGACGTCTGGGTCCCGATGCAGAAGAAGGGCGCCGACGCCAGCGTCCGGCGGTTTCACAACTGGATGCTCCTGGGCCGTCTGAAGCCTGGCGTCGCCGTTGGCGACGCACAGCGCCAGGTCGATGCCATCAGCACCCAGCTCCAGCAGGAGTATCCCGACAGCAATCGGAACAAGGCGCTGCTGCTGACCGATCTCCAGGAGGCGTTGGCCGAGGGGGACAGGCCGAATCTCCTGATTCTGATGGCCGCGGTGGCCGTGCTGCTGCTGGTGGCCTGCGCCGATGTGGCGGGCCTCCTGTTGTCGCGCGGCGCGGCCCGCGAGACCGAGATGGCCATCCGCTCGGCCCTCGGGGCCACCCGCGGCCGCCTGGGTACGCAGCTGCTCGCCGAGAGCCTGATCGTGGCTGTCGCGGCCGGCGCCCTCGGTCTGCTGCTGGCGATGTGGCTGCGTGTGCTCGTGCTGCGTTTCGTGCCGCTCGACGCACTCGGCGTGGTGTCGTTGCCGCTTGGCGGCCCCGTGCTGGCGTTTGCCCTTGGCGTGACGGTGCTCACCAGTCTCCTGATCGGCGCCGTGCCCGCCCTGGTGGGCGCACGATTGAATCTGGCCGGGGCCCTCAAGTCGGGGGCACGCACGACGGAGCCAGGGGCCCGCGCGTTGTTTCGCCAGGGGCTGGTGACCCTTCAGGTGACCATGTCCGTGATCCTGCTGGCCGCCGCCGCGCTGCTGAGCCGAAGTCTGCTCCAGCTTCAATCCGTCGATCCGGGCTTCCGGACCGCGAACCTGCTCACCGCCCGCGTGCAGCTTCCCGGCGGCTCGTACCCGGACGCATCCGCGCGCGCCCGGTTCTTCGACGCGTTCCTGGCGGACCTGCGCGCGCTGCCCGGTGTGACGCACGCCAACATCACCAACATGGTGCCGATCCTGGACCGGGCCGGGAATGTCCCCGCGTGGGATGCCGACCACCCGCCGGCCCAGACAACCGACGCCCCGGTCGTGTGCTCCCGGTTCGTCTACCCTGGCTACTTCGCGACGATGGGCATTCCGCTTGTGGCGGGGAGGGACCTGTCCGAGGCTGACGCGGGCGTGTTCACCGCCGGGCGGAACATGTCGGTGAGCGAGGGGACCGCGAACGCCGGGCCGCCGGTGATGGTGATCAGCCAGTCGGTGGCGCGGCGGCTCTTTGCCGACGCCAACCCGCTGGGAAAGCGGATCGGCATCTTCACCGGCGGACCCGAGCCCGTCGCGGCGGAAGTGGTCGGTGTGGTTGGTGACGTGCACATGAACTCGCTGGGTTCGGACTATACGCTGGCGATGTACACCTCGTACCGTGTGTTGGCGCAGCCGTCCATGCGCGTGGTCGTGCGGACGGCGGGCGATCCGGGCTCCGTGGTGTCTGCCGTGCGCGCCGCCCTGGCTCGCCGCGACCGGGGCCTCGTGCTGACCGACATCCGGACGATGGATGAGATTCTCGCGGGGTCGATCGAGCGATTCAGGCTGCGGGCGGGCGCGGTCGTGCTGTTTGGCACCGCGACGCTGCTGCTCGCCATGCTTGGCGTCTACGGCGTGCTGGCCTTCATCGTGGCCGGGAGGCGCCAGGACATCGGGCTGCGCATGGCCATCGGGGCATCCCGGTGGCATGTGCTGGGCTGGGTGATGGCCCGGGGGATGGCGCCGGTCGGCATCGGCCTGGTACTCGGCCTGGCGGGCGCGTTCGGCGCCGGCCGTTGGCTGCGCGGAGAGTTGTTCAACGTGCCTCCCGCCGACGTCATGACGTTTGCCGGTGTGGTGGCCTGCCTGGCGGCGGCGGCCGTTGCTGCGTGCCTGGTGCCCGCGTGGCGCGCGATGCACGTCGATCCGATTGTGGCGCTGCGGGCAGAGTAGCGGCCCTGCTGATGACGCAGCGGGATGTTACGGAAACCGAAGACAAACCGAAGGACGCGACGCAAGGACTGGTGTTAGAGTCGGTGCCCGACGGCGCTCCGTGAGGAGCGCTGACGGGGAGCGGAGACCGATGAAAACACTGCTGGCCGTATGTGCTGTGGCCCTCTTCGCCCAGGGCCAGGTGACGCTGCCCCCCAACGACCGTGATGTCTTCGTGTTCGTGCGCGCCATGGATGAGGCCGGTGCCCGGCAGGTGTGGCCGGGGTTCAAGCCTTCCGCGTGGCCGGTCGCGGTGTTCGACGGCACACAGACGATCCTCCTCCGCCACCCCAGCCCGCCACCCGAGTTCACGCCCCTGGCCGGCCACCCTGGCGTCCTGGCGGTGCCGCGCCGCCACCCCGCCGTGGTCGCGAACTCGACGCGCGAGATTGGCGGTGTCCGGACGGGCACCGTCATCGCCACACCGGCGCAGGGCCTCGAGGGCACCATGCTCGCCTACGTGGAGGAGGTCTTCCACGTCTTCTGGCTCCAGCGCCACGCGAACTTCCGCCCGAACGAGATGGCGCGCTACGCCTACCCGCTCAACGAGGCAGGCCACCTCCAGCGTCTGCTGGCGGAGGATGAGGCGCTCGCGCGGGCGCTCGACTCGGCAAACCTGACGGACGCGGCCGCCTGGGCCAGTGCCGCACTCCAGATCCGCCGCGACAGGCGTCCGTCCCTGGCAGACGATGTCCAGGCGTTCGAGACCGGGCTCGAGATGATGGAGGGGACGGCCAACTACGTCGCCAGGGTGGCGGTGGGCCAGACCGCTGGCGCAACCGCGGCCCGCCTGCGGGTCCGGCGCGATGCCGACGGCATCCGCTGGCGGTTCTACGACACGGGTGCGGCCATCTGCTTCCTGCTGGACCGCTTCCAGCCTGACTGGAAGGCCCGCATCGACAGCGAGCCCGAGGTCACGACTGCCGGGTTGCTGGAATCGGCGGTCGCCCGATCCGGCGCGCGCCCGGCGGTGTTCTCCCCGACGGAACTGGCTGTGTTCGAGAACACGGCGGCTGCCGGCGTCGCGGCGTTGTCGGCGCGGCAGCGGAGTGTGCGGGCGGACCTGTCAGGGCGGCCGGGGCCTCGCGTGGTGGTCGAGGTTGGCGCCGGTGCCGAACCGCTTCGGGTCACGCGTTTTGATCCCATCAACCTGCTCGTGCTCGGCGAGGGCGAGATCGCCCATGCCAACTACATCACGCTCACCAGTCCGGAGGGCACCATCGACATCCGCAACGGCAGCTTCACACGCGGCTCGTTTGCCGGCACGGCGTCGCTGACACGCGGCGACGGCCGCCATCCGCTGGCCGACGGGGTTCAGATGGTGACGGTCGCCGGACTGGCGGGTTTGCCGAAAATCGAGCGCCAGGAGGACGGGATCACCCTCGAGGGCGAAGGCTTGCGGATCACGCTGCGCGGTGCCGAGGCCCGTGTCGAGGGCGAGACGGTGCGTATCGGGGTGGGGGAAGCAAGAAGCAAGAAGCAGGCAGTAGTCAGTAGACAGTAGGCAGTAGGGAGCCGAAGGCCGAACGCCGAAAGCCGAAGGCCGAAAGCCAGAAGAAGTGAGGCGTTGGGAAGGAGGAGATATGCGGCGAACGGGCGCGTTGGTCCTGGTGGCGTTGGTCGTCGTGGTTGCCTCGGTCGTGGGACGTGGTCAGAGTGCGGTGGCGGTGCCTCAGGGCAACGGCGCGCCGGTCATCACCGATGGCCTGTTCAGTCCAGGGGAGTGGGACGACGCGCTTGCCGTCCCGCTGGGCGAGACGGTCATCCTGCACCTCAAGGAGTACCGCGGGGTGGTGTTCGTCGGCGTGAAGGGCGAGGGCGGCCTTGGGCCGACCGAGCTGTACCTGGCTGTTCCGGGCGGCCCGATTCACAAGCTCCACGTGTCGTACCAGCTCTTCGAGCACGTCCTGCCGGCGTCGGGACCCGAGCCTCCGACGCGGTTTGGCCTCACGACCGGCTGGTATGCCAATGAACTGCGCAAGGACGACGCGGAATCCGCCCGCCTTCAGAAGGAGGGCAAGAGCCCCATCGAGGTCATTCGCGCGGCGTCCTACCCGTCTGACGGCATCGAGTTCGCGATCCGCCGATCGAAGCTCCCGGGGCAGCGGTGGCTGTTGCGCGTGTGGGCCTCGGCGTTCCTGAGCGGCGGCAAGCCGGGCATGCTGGCCTATCCGCCAGGATCCGGTGAACGAACGACCGAGGGGTGGCTGGACCTGCGTTTCCAGTGACGGTGTGCCCGGCCGGCGCCCCGAGCCTGGAGCCCGGAGGGGCGCTCATCTGTTCCGAGGAAATTTCGAGCGACCTTTCGTGCGCGACGACTCGTCCAGCCGGATGAGGTGCAACGATGAATCTTGCCGGTGACCTTCGGATTTCGGTCAGGAGCCTCTTGAAAGCCCCGGCCTTCTCGGCCGTTGCGATCCTGTCGCTGGCTGTGGGCATCGGGATCAACACGGCGGTCATTACGTTTATCAACGCCACCATGCTTCGGCCCGTGTCTGGCATCAGCCAGGCGGATCGGATTGTCGAAGTGCTGGTGACGAGCCGTGGGCGCGAGATGCAGGAGTGGACGTATCCCGACTTCCAGGACGTCCGGGCGGCCGACACGCCCCTCGAGAGCCTGGCGGGGTGGAAGATGCGCCGGGGCAGCCTCGGGGCCGGCGAGACGGCCGATCCGGTGCAGGTGATGTTCGTGTCGGCGAACTACTTCGACCTGCTCGGCGTGGTTCCTGCCCGGGGCCGGGCGTTTGGCCCGTCCGAAGACGTGGGACCGGGCCAACATCCGGTGGCCATCGTGAGCCACGCGCTGTGGCGCGACCGGCTTGGGGGTGGCGCAGATATCGTCGGCCGCGTTGTGACGCTCAATCGGGTGCCCCACACGGTCGTCGGCGTCGCCCCCGAGTCTTTTCGGGGGCACCGACCGCTGGCGACCAGCCCCGATCTGTGGGTGCCTCTGGTCCAGAGCCCGTTCCTGAGCGGCCGGCGCAGCTACGGCGACGACAGGGAGGCGCTGTGGCTGAACGTGCTTGGCCGCCTCCGGCCGGGCAGTAGCGTGGGGCAGGCCACGGCGGCGATTCGCACCGTGTTCGCCCGGCTCGAGCGACAGCACCCGGCAACCAATCAGAACCGGAGCGCGCGCGCCGTCGCGTTCGGCCCGGTGGCTGCGGTGAACCGCACGGGCGAACTGGCCGCAGCGGGCCTGCTGGCGGCGCTGGCGGGACTGGTGCTGGTGGTCATTTGCGCCAACATCGCGGGCATGATGCTGGCGCGCGGCGTGGCCAAGGTACGTGAGGTGGCGGTACGCATGGCGCTCGGCGCCAGCTCCGGCCGGCTTGCCCGGCAGTTGATGGCTGACGCGCTGGTGCTGGCCGTTGCGGGAGGGGGCCTGGGGATCGTGCTGGCGTTCTGGGGTGTGGCGATCGCCAGGGCGACCGTGTTCGCGGGCCTGCCGAATGTCGACTTCCACCCGGACTGGACCGTGTTGGCGGGTACGGTGGCACTGGTGCTGGTTGCGACGCTGGCCGTGGGCGTGTGGCCGGCGTTCCGGTTCAGCCGCCCGGCGGTCCTGGGGGCCGTCTCCCGAGGCCCGGGCAGCGGCGAGCCGCGCGTGGGGCGCCTGCACCGGGTTGCCGCGTCGGCCCAGACGGCCATCGCCTTGCTCTTCCTGGCGACGTGCGCCCTGTTCGTCCGTGCGGTGGACGGGCTGGAGACGCGGGACTTCGGCTTCGTGCCGCATAACCTCCTCACCGTCGAGCTGGACCTGGCTTCGCAGGGGTATGACACGCTGCAGCCGGGCCAGGCATTCCTCGATCAGGTCAGCGAGTCGGTGGCCGGGTTGCCTGGCGTGACGTCGGTCGCGTACGCCGACGGCATCCCGATGGATCTCGTGGGCAACTTCGTCGCCATGTCCCGCGCGGATCGCGCCGGTGAGGCGAGCGGCGAGGTGCTGGCAGAATTCACCCGCGTCGGCCACAACTTCTTCACCACGGTCGGCACGCCCCTGCTGCGGGGCCGGGGCATCGAGCGCGGTGACAGCCCGGCCTCCGAGCCGGTGGCCGTCATCACCATGTCATTGGCCGGACGCCTGTGGCCCGGAGAAGACGCGCTGGGGAAACAACTGCGGATGGGCCTGGCCGGCACTGAGCCCCGTGTCTATACCGTGGTCGGCACGGTCGGCGCCGTGGCGTCGAGCAGACCCACCGAAGACTGGCCTCACGTGTTCGTGTCGTTGCCGCAGCACTATGACCGCCAACGGTTCATGCTGGTCCTGCGAACCGTTGAAGGAGCGCCGCCGCTCACCAAGGCCCTCCAGGCGGCTGTCCTGAGTGCGGACGCGCGTTTTCCGAATCCCGCCGTGACGTCCTCGGACACGCTCGTGTTGCGAAGCACGGAACAACAGCGTGTCACGGCCGCCGCGGCCGGCGGACTCGGATTGCTGGCGCTGCTGCTCTCAGCCAGCGGGGTGTACGGCGTGGTGCGCTTTGCCGTCACGCAGCGGACGCGCGAGTTCGGTATCCGTCTCGCGCTGGGGGCGACGCAAGGGCAGATTCTGCGGTCGGTCCTGCGTGACGGCGTCCGTCTGGCCGTTCCCGGCGTGATCGTCGGCGCTATGCTGGCCGTCGGATTCGGTGCGGCGGTGCGCGCCATGCTGCTCGGGGTCGATCCCATGGATCCGGTCGCGCTGGCCGGTGCGATGGTCGTGCTGCTGCTGGTCGTGCTGGCAGCCAGCCAGGGGCCGGCGTTAAGGGCCTCGAGACTCGCGGCCATCGAGGCGTTGCGCCACGAGTAGGAGTCACCGTATGGGCTGCCGTGTTCCGGGAGTCCGGGGCGGCGCGTGTGGGACAGGGGGATGTTCATGACGAAGACGGCCGCGAGCGTCCTTGCGGCGTGCCTGATGGCGGCCATCTCCGCCGTTGGTCAGGAGCGCCCGGCCGGGTTCCAGGATCTGCTTCGGAAGGGCGATGTCGCAGGGCTTGCGGCTGCCATCGACACGGACCCGTCGATCGTGAACAGACCGGACGCCCAGGGCATGCCCCCGCTGTTCTGGGCCGCGATGTCAGGGCAGGCGGCGATCGCCGAATTGCTCCTGTCCCGGGGCGCCGATCCGCGCGCGTCGTGCCCGGCCGGGACCGCGGTGCACGGAGCGGTCCATGGCGGCCGCCCCGAAATGGTGGCCGTGCTCGTGTCCGGCGGAGCCGACCCGAATGGCGGCGGATCGGCCGGCCGGCCTCCGCTGGTCCTCGCGAGCCAGCAGGGCAAGTTGCCGCTCGTCGAAGCCCTGCTTGGCGCCGGCGCGTCTGTCGGCGCCGCGGATCGGATGGGCAACAGTGCCTTGCTGATAGCCGCATCCTACGGCCACGAGTCCGTTGTCCGTCTGCTACTCTCGAAACGCGCCAACCTCAACGCCGCGAATGCGTACGGCGACACCCCGCTCCACGTCGCCCGCCGGCAGGGCCACGCGGCGGTGGCGGCGTACCTCGAGGCCCAGGGTGCGGCGGCACGCGGGCCCAATGTGGGCACGAACGCGCCGTTCGTCGGTCAGGTGCCGCCGGGCCCCGTCGCGGCGCGTTTCGCGCCGTCTATCGTGTCTACCGAGCGCCGGGAACTGAATGCCGCGTTTCTGCCGGATGGACAGACAGCGTTTTTCTCGCGCGACCGGGAGTCGGGCGGTACGGTCATCATGATGACCAGCACCGCCGGCGGGCCGTGGACTGTGCCTGAGCCGGCTCCGTTCTCGCAGGGCGGGCACAGCGACGTAGACATGTTCGTGACAGCGGACGGCCGCGAGATCTACTTCTGTTCCGACCGTCCGGTGCCCGGCGCAGGCGCGCCGCCCCGTATGGCCGCACCGCCTCCGGGCGGGACCCCGCCGCCCCCGCCGCCGTCGCGTTCAGGCATCTGGGTCGTGACACGAACGGCCGGCGGGTGGAGCGAACCTGCCTGGCTGGGGCCTGCGATCAACTCGGGGGCGGAAGACTACTACCCGACGCTGACGCGCACTGGCGCGCTCTACTTCTCCTCCAACCGGCCGGGCGGATTGGGCCAGAACGACATCTACGTGGCACGGCGCGCCGACGGGACGTGGGCCCCGCCTCGCAACCTTGGACCGCCCGTCAGTTCCGAGTTCCGGGAGTTCGACCCGTTTGTCGCCCCGGACGAGAGCTACGTGATCTTCGCGTCCAACCGGCCCGGCGGTCTGGGCGGATCGGATCTCTATCTCAGCGCACGAAGCGCCACGGGCGAATGGGGCGAACCGAAGAACCTGGGGCCGGCGGTGAACTCGCCGGCTTCTGACTACACGCCGATGTTGTCCCCTGACGGGAAGTACCTGTTCTTCACCAGCGGTCGTGACGGTCAGGACGACCTCTTCTGGATCGACGCAGGGGTGGTCAGCGCGTTGCTGCCGCCGACCCGGCGATAATTGGTAGACTCATTTCCCATGCTGAGTACCCTGCTTCTTGCCGTTGGGTTAAGCGTCGCGGTTGCCGACATTCCGCCCGTCCACCGCGGAACCGAGAACAACCTGACGGTGAAGCCGCCGCGGCTCGAGTCCGATGTGGTGGTCGACGGCGTGCTCGACGAGCCGCCATGGGCGCAGGCACCCGTGCTCACCGGGTTCTCACAGTACGCGCCGGCCGACGGCCGTCCGGCCGACGAAGACACCACCGTCCTCGTGTGGTACTCGCCGACGGCGATCTATTTCGGCATCCGGGCGTCTGCGGCGCCAGGGTCCGTCCGCGCGACGTTGTCGAGCCGCGATCGTATCGAGGCCGACGACCAGATCCAGATCTTCCTGAGCCCGTTCAACGACGGCCGCCAGGCGCTGTTCTTCAGCGTCAACCCCCTGGGGGTCCAGTCGGACGGCGCGCTGGTGGAAGGCAGCCGGTCGTCCAGCAGCGGGTTCTCGGGCCTGTCGACGGCGCGCGAGGCGCCGGACCTCAGCCCGGACTTCGTCTTCCAGTCGAAGGGACGGCTCACACCGTCCGGCTTCGAGGTGGAGATCCGCATTCCGTTCAAGAGCATCAAGTCGCCGTCCGCCGAAACGCAGGACTGGGGACTCCAGATCGTGCGGGTGCGCCGCGGCACGGGTGTTGAAGATACCTGGACACCCACGCGGCGCGCGGCCAGTTCGTTCCTCGCGCAAGGCGGGACGCTGGCGCAGTTGACAGGCCTGCGGCGCGGGCTCGTGCTGGACCTGAACCCCATTGGCACCGGACGAATCGACGGCGCTCGCGGCGGTGACGGGTGGGCGTACGACAACCCGGCGGCCGAACTGGGCGGCAACGTGCGATGGGGCATCACGCCCAACCTCACGCTGAACGGCACGGTGAACCCCGACTTCGCCGAAGTTGAGGCCGACGCCAGCCAGTTCGTCTTCGATCCGCGGCAGGCGCTCTACTACGCCGAGAAACGCCCGTTCTTCCTTGATGGCATCGAGCAGTTCACGACACCGAATCAGCTCATCTACACCCGGCGGGTCGTGGCGCCGCTGTTTGCCGCGAAGCTCACCGGGAAAGTCGGCGGCACCACCGTCGCCGTGCTCTCGGCCGTCGACGACCCTGATGTGTCGGCCACGGGCCAGCATCACCCCGTGTTCAACATCGCGCGCGTCCAGCGCGACGTCGGCGGCCAGTCGAAGGTGGCCGTCGTGTACACGGATCGGATCGACGGTGATCGCTCGAACCGGGTCGCCGCCGCAGATACGCGGATTGTCTTCAACCAGATCTACACCGCGCAGGCGCAGGCGGCCGTCAGCCGGACGCACACCCCGGCTGGCACGATGACCGCGCCGCTGTGGATGGGCAGCGTCAGCCGCAACGGCCGGTCGTTCGGATTCCGGTATCAGGTCAATGCGATCGACGAAGACTTCCGCGCGGCCTCCGGCTTCATCTCGCGGGCGGGCATCGTCCGGGCGGCAGCCGATCATCGGCTGACGCGCTATGCCGCGAAGGGCCACTGGTGGGAGCGCGCCAGCGGCAACGTGATGGTGGACGGCATCTGGCAGTACGACGATTTCGTCGGCGGGCGGCCCGCGCAGGACCAGCGGCTGCACCTGACGGGCAATGGGACGTTGCGGGGTGGATGGGACGTCGGGACGACGGTGATGATCGAGTCGTTCGGCTATGACGAGGCGCTGTACGAAGAGTACCGGCTGGGACGGCAGCAGGCGGACGGCACGTTCGTGTACCTGCCGTTCGTCGGGACGCCGCATCTGCACAACCTGGACTGGCAGATCACCGTGTCCACGCCGCAGTGGAAACGGTTTTCCGCGGACGTGTTCTATCTGTGGGGCAAGGACGAGAACTTCCACGAATGGTCGCCGGCCGACATCATCTTTGCGCAATACGGCCTCGACTGGCGCCCGACCGAGCAGATCCGGGTGAACGGCGGCTTCCAGCTCCAGCAGTACAAACGCCGCACCGACGGCACGATCGTGGGGCAGCGCAAGATCCCGCGCCTGAAGGTGGAGTACCAGCTCTCGCGCGCGATCTTCTTCCGGTTCGTGGGTGAATACGACGCGTACCGTCAGGACGACCTGCGTGACGATTCGCGGACGGACCTGCCGGTGTTCCTGTACGACGCGGCGGCCGGGACGTACGACCGTGCGCTGGGGTACACGTCGAACCGGTTCAGGGCTGACTGGCTGTTTTCGTATCAGCCCGTCCCGGGCACCGTGGTCTTCGCGGGGTACGGGTCGACGCTGGCCGAAGAGCGGGCGCTCCGGTTCCGCGACTTCGCGCGTCAGCAGGACGGCTTCTTCGTGAAGCTGAGTTACCTGCTGCGGATGTAGTGTCGTCGGTCGCCCCGGACCTTCCGTCTTCACTCCAATCGCATTGGTCCCACGTAGACGTGCGCCGGCCGGGCGAGCCGTGTCACAAACAGCATGACGCCGCGGATCCGCGCCAGGTCCATCTGGCGGCGCCCGGGCGCCCGCCGGACATCGTCAAGGTCAACGGTGACGCGATTCAGGCCGGGCACGATCGTCAGCGTGCGGTTGAAGCGGTCCGCGAAGCGGCGGTTGTGGCCCCGGTCGTGGATGCGGAGTTCGAGGTTCAGCGGCGCGTTCAGATCCGAGACGATCGTGAAGACGAGCCGCGTGCGGTTCCGCCAGTCCGGGCAGGGCTCGACGAGTTCCAGGCCGGAGTATCGTCCGGGTTTCAGATCGAGCCGCACCCATGGCCCGTTGCCATGCCCGGGGAGGGCAGGGGCCGGGCTCAGGGTGGCGCCGCGGGTCGAGACGAAGGGCTCCTGCCACCACGCCCCGTCGGCCGGGAATACGAGGGGAAACGCCCGGTTGCGGCCGGCATACGCGGCCGTCGTGAAGAGGAGTGGGCCGCCGGCTGCCAGCAGCGCCAGGGCGGCCACGACGGCAATGCCGGCGCGTCCGGACGCGGTGGTTGGAGCCGTGCCGGGGCGGCGCCAGGCCAGGTACAGGCTCCAGATCAGCAGGAAGGCCCCTGCGCCGGCGGCATCGCGGGCCAGGTCAATCAGTGACGCATCGCGCGACGGCAGGAACAGCTGAACCACTTCGGTTGCTGCGCCGGCGGCCACTGCCACGCCGAACGCCACAGCCGACGTACGCCAGACACCGGCGAGATGGGCTTCCGAGGCGAGCAGGCTGCGGATGACCAGCGCGGCCAGACCGAAGAGCGGGGCGTGACCCGTGTCGAAGAACGTGTCCCAGAAACGGGTCTTGTCCGGTTCCTGACCGACGAAAAGGTAGGCAAACAGGCTGGCCAGGAACAGCACGCGTGCTGTCACCCAGCCAGCCCGAACCGCGAATGTCCGCTTACCGGCGGCCAAACGAGAAGACCAGGCCGGCCGCGCCGCGGTACTGAGTGAACCACTCATTGCCGTCCTGGACGCTCCGATAGTCTGCCTGCAGCCGGAGTCCCACGTTGGAGCTGAGCATCACGTCCACGCCGACTCCGGGTTGAATGGTGAAGAACTGATCGGACTCGCTCTCCGAGAGATTCGCGATGCTGAGGTCGGCGGTGACCTGCGTGCCTCCCGCCAGCACCTGGGCGAAGATCATCGCCCGGCTTCCCCGTGCCCCCAGGCGCACGCCGCCGAGCAGTGTGTGGACTTTCATGTCCAGGTCCACGCCGGACTCGGAGAACGTTTTGTAGTGGCCGCCGGCTTCTCCGACGATGGCGAGCCAGGGAGTCAGGTAACCCGACAGGGAAGCCGCCCAGCCGACGGTGAACGTCTCGTCCAATTCGGCATCGTTCAGGGCGCTGTACGACAGCGACAGGTCCCCTTTCGGCGAGTCCTGCGCGGACGCCGAGGCGGCCATCGCCAGAACCAGTACGAGAATCGTGGCCACCGACACGAGGGTTTTCCGGGTCATGTCTGTTCTCCTGATGAGGGGGGAATGACTGCGGAGCATTATACCGCCGCGAACGCGTCGTGCGCGGCGGCGAGCTCGTGGTCAGCCGTCACGAGATCGGCGCCGAGAAACCCGGCCAGCCACAAGTAACTCGCATCGTACGGCGACAGCCCGGTGGCGTTCGCCAGCAGCACGACGTCCATCGGGTTGGGGTCGTGATAGACGATGCCTCGACGCGGATCGAGCGCGAGACTCAGGGCGGTGATGATGTCGCGAACGCGACCGGGCTCGGCTCTGCACTTCTTCCGAGCCGCGCTCGCCAGTTCGTACCTGAGTAATGTGGGGGCGTGCAGCACAGCGCCGTTCAGCGCCTGCAGCCAGTGCTCGGCCTCGGGTTCGCCAAACGTCACGGACGCCAGCGCCGACGCGTCAACGACCACGCGTCTCATCGGCCGTCCCGGTCTTCCCGGATCCACTGCGTGGACTCGCTGGGCGTCCGCAGCCCGAGTTTCTGGATATCGTTCCACAGTTCAAGAGCCTTAAACGGCCTCTCGTTGGTGTGGCGCTCGATCATCGCCATCAACTCGCCTTGCATCGAGCGGTGATTTGCCTGCGCGCGCAAGCGCAGCGCTTCGACGATGTCGTCGGGAACGTCCTTGATCGAAATGTTGACGGGCATCTGAAATGGCTCCAGTATGGAGGCATAATGCATCTTGCCAAGCTGGCTGTCAATCGGCAGGGTGGGCGGGGTGGGCCAGACGTTTCGTCCCGAACCGGTGCGCCACGAGCACGCGTAGGGCATGCACGCCATCGCGCCACCGGATCTTTTTGCCAGCTGATTTCGACCGCGCCGTGAACGCAACCGGAAGCTCGACAATCCGGTGCCCGTGGAGCAGGACTTTCGCGGTGATCTCCGGCTCGATGTCGAACCGGTTGGCCTGCAGCTGCAGCGAACGTGCGACGTCGCTACGCATCACCTTGTAACAGGTTTCCATGTCGGTAATGGACGACCCGTACAGCAGATTGGTGGCGGCTGTCAGGACATGGTTGCCAACCACGGTCATCAACGGCGCGTCGGGCCGGCCATTCAGGAATCGCGACCCGTACACGACGGACGCGTCGCCGGCGAGGATAGGCGCCACGAGGTCTGCGAGTTCAGCCGGGTCGAGTTCGAGGTCCGCATCCTGGATGGCCACGATGTTGCCGCGGGCGTCGGCCAGGCCCCGGCGTATCGCCGCGCCCTTGCCCCCGTTCGGCGTCACGTGGATGATGCGCACGCGCGGGTCCTCGGGAATCGCCAGGAGCGCCTCGCGGGTGCCGTCGCTCGACCCGTCGTTCACGACGATCACCTCCCGCGCTGCGGGCAGGTCCACGGACAGGAGGCGGTGAATCACCGCGGCAACCGTGCCGGCTTCGTTGTAGACCGGCACGATGATCGACAGCAGCGAGGGGTCCGTCATGAGTGAAACCATTGTCGCACGGTGCCGCACGGCGTGCTTCGGACTATGATGGCCGGGGTTCGGCGCCAGAGTCCGCGGTGTCAGGGAGGGGCTGCGATGAAACGACGCACGGTTGGTGTGCTGGCAGGGCTGCTGCTCGGCGGGCTCGTCTGGTTCTGGCCCGCGGTAGGGAGCCTCGATCCCCTCGGACAGCGCGCGCTGGCCATCATCGTAGGAGGCGTCGTCTTCTGGGCCACCGACGTCATGAACGCCGGCATCACCGCGATGATGGTGCTCGGCCTCATGCTGGTGGCCGGCGTGCCTGGCTCGGTGGCGTTGTCGGGATTTGCCTCGTCCGCATTCTGGATCCTGGTGTCGGTGCTGTTCTTCGGCTATGCCATGGACAAGACGGGGCTGGCCCGTCGCATCGCGTACCGCATCCTGCTGGTGTTCCCGCCCACGTACGCGGGCATCCTGTTCGCCTTCCTGACGATTGGATTCGTCCTCACGCTGGGCATTCCGTCGATGACGGTGCGGACCGCGATCCTGATGCCGATTGCCTGGGCGCTGGTGCAGGCCCTCGGCCTGGCTCTGCCCGGGCGCGGTTCGGCCCTCATCATCCTCAGCACCTTCGAGATGGCCGTGCTGCCCGGCTGCGCCCTGCTGACCGGCGCGCTCTGGGGCCCCTACCTCACGGGGCTCTTCGCGAATCAGAACATCCCGCTCAGCTGGATCGAGTACGCCCGCGTCATGTTCGTGCCGACCATGATCTGGTGCGTGCTGGTGCTGGTGGGCAATCTGCTGGCGTTGAGGCCGGAGGGGCAACTCGGCGTCACACGCACGCTCGTGTCGACCGAGCTGGCGAAACTGGGCGCCATGAGCCGCGCCGAACGCCTCACAGCCTCGGTCGTGGCGATCGCCATCCTGGCCTGGGCGACCCAGCCGTGGCACCGCGTGCCGCCCGAAGCCATCGGCATGCTGGCCTTGACGGCACTCTTTGCCGGGGGCGTCATCACCGCACCCGAGATCGGCACGGGCATTCCGTGGCATCTGGCGCTGTTTGTCGGCGGCATGCTGAGCGTGAGCACGATCATCACGACGTACAAGATCAGCGGATGGATGGCCGGGTTCATCGTGCCCGCCGTGGCGCCTGCGGCCGGACAGCCGGTGTTCCTCGTCACGGTCATTGCGATCGGCGTGATGGCCATGCGGTTCGTGGATCCGGTAGGGTTCATCACGATCGCGGCCTTCTTCCTCGCGCTGGCCGGTGTGACGCCCACCTGGGGTATTCCGCCGCTCGTACTGGCCGGGGTCGTCCTGCTGCCGCTGCACCCGTTCTGGTTCAACTACCAGAACATCTGGATTGTCATGACGGAAGGCATCACCAAGAAGCAGGCGTACGCCGACGCCGACCGCATCCGGCTGGCGTCGGTGTACGCGCTGGCGACGGTTGTCGCGCTCTGGATCGCCGTCGGCTACTGGCAGCTCACCGGCATCATCTAACCCATTCTGAAGCCGCGAGAACGGGTCTTGAAACCGCGTGTCGCTATTTCGTGCCCGCGTTTGTCCCGCCGTACGCCGCTTCGATGACCTGCGGGTTGTCGGGGCGGCCGGGTGCCGGATCCGGAATCGCATGGCGCACCGGCGGGATGTGGCGCAAGTACGTAATCACCGCATGGATGTCTTCGTCCGTCCAGCTGGCCGTAATCGGCCACGGCATGGCGCCGTGAGACATGGCCCAGCCGCCAGGCGTGCCGCCGCGGACGCCGCCGCGCAGCGCGTTCTTCAGTTCCGCGTCCGTCCGCCTGCCGATGCCGGTCTCGGGGTCCGGCGTGAGATTGCGGCTGACGACAGTCCCGTGGCTGGTCGTGACGAACCGCATGCCTCCGGCCAGGTACATCGACGGCCCGGCGTTCTCGGGGCCCGGCGTGGCGTGACAGCCGGCGCAGTCCGACGTCAGCACGATGTACCGGCCCCGCTCCGCGATGGCGCGCGTGGCGGGATCGGTGATGCCGTCGAGGCTGGGCAACGCGTCGAGCTGCATCTTTGCGAAGGTCTCGGGAGCGGCCAGCGTGAACGGCGGGATCAGATACAGGAATGCCACGAACCCCGCCACGGCCAGAATGCCGACCACCAGGGCGGTCCGTTTCAGAATCCGTTTCATTATCGGGCCTCCTGCTTCGGCGAGCCGTCCGCGGCTTCGCGGGCTCCCGCATTGCCCGCATAGAACAGCATCGGGTCGTCGGCACCCAGGATCAGCATGCGGAACTTGTCCGTGAGATACGTGAACACGCCCGGGGTCACACGCGGCGGAATCCGGTTCCTGACCGGCGGGATCGTCCGGAGGTAGGCCACGATCGCCCGCTGGTCGTCCGACGTGAGGTGTGCCCAGGCGGTCCAGCCCATCGGGAACGGCAGCATGCGCGAACCGTCGCGACGGATACCATGCGTGATCGTCTTCCGCAGTTCTTCGTCGGTGTACGCGCCAATCCCGGTGTCCCTGTCCGACGTGAGGTTGGCGGTGACTACCGTGTCCCACACCGACAGTTTCATGCGCAGGCCGCCTGCAAACTTCAGATCGGGCAGGATCTTGCCGCCGGCGTCGTGTGGTGAGTGGCAGTGGGCGCAGGCCTCGGCCAGATGCCGGCCCCGCTCGACGGGGTTACTCGCACGTTCGGCGTCTTCGGCCGCGTAGTGCGCCGTGACCTCGTCAGCCGTCATCTCCCACACGGGTTTGCGGGCAAGCGACTGGATGTAGTTCACCAGGTGCCAGATCTCGTTGTCGGGGACCACGTCGGCCAGGGCCGGCATCGGCGTGCCGTCGATGCCCGTCTTGAGTCGCATGGCGATGTCGCGCGGCGACGAGCCCCCCTTGAAGGTCCAGGGTTCGGTGAGGTGCGCCGGCTCCAGGCGCTGGCCCCAGTCGTCCTGGAAGTCCGGGATCGCCGCGGTCGAGGCCTGCCCGGCTTCGCCGTGGCAGGTCGAGCACTGGAGCGAGGCGTACAACTGGCGGCCGGCTTCGATGCTCGCCGGGGATGAAGGAACCGGGTCTCCAAGAGTGACAGGCGCCGGAGGCGCGGCCTCAAAGCGCGCCGACAGGCCCTTGATGTACGAGACCACCGCCTTCCGCTCGGCCTCCGTCATCAGGTCTTCCCAGCCGATCATCGCGGTGCCGGGCACGCCGTCGGTCACGACGCGCAGCAGGTCGTCATCCGTGGGCACGCTGCCGGTCAGCGTCGACCGGAACTTGTACACCGCGGTGGTGAGGTCGCGCGGCCGGACGGCAAGCAGGCTCGCCGCGGCTCCGTCGCCTTTGCCCGTGGTACCGTGACACGTCGCGCAGCGCGCCGTGTAGAGTTGCTGCCCGGTGGGGGCGGCGCCCGGCTGTGCCTGACCAACCACCGCGACGATGGCGGAGAGGGCGGTCAGGCAGAGTACGGCGACACCACGTCGGATCGCTGCTGGGGGCATGCAGTTTTCTCCCGTGTAATGGAACGTGACTGTTGCGAGCCATCAAGTATAGCGCAGGGGCAAGGGACAAGGGACAAGGGACAAGGGACAAGGGACAGGGGACAGGGGACAGAAGCAGGAACCAAGGCGCAGGTACGCAGCCCCGGGGACCCCGGACCTGAAGGTCCGGGGCTACGTGCGTGCCCTGCCTTCCCCAATCCCCAACCCCCAATCCCCAATCCCCTCCGTTGGACGCCAGCGCCCAAACGGGTTATGGTATGCGCGGTTTGGAAGGCTCTCGACGCTGACGTTTCACGGAGGATCAGATGGTACGCATGTGTGTGCGCACGTTCGGTTTCGTCGCGCTGATATTGCTGATGGGGGTGCCTGCCCCGGCGCAGGTCCCGGTGACGTCTCCAAAGGACCACCTCGGGTTCACCGTCGGTGACGACTACCACTTGGCCACCTATACCCAGATGGTCAGCTACTGGCAGAAACTCGACGCGGAATCCGACCGGATGATCCTCAAGGACATGGGCAAGTCCGCCGAGGGGCGCACCCAGACGATGGCGATCATCACGTCGCCCGAGAACCACAAGAAGCTGGACCGGTACAAGGAGATCGCCCGGCGGCTGGCGCTGGCCGAGGGGCTGACCGATGACGAGGCGCGCAAACTGGCCGCGGAAGGCAAGGCGGTGGTCTGGATCGACGGCGGCCTGCACGCCACCGAAGTGGTCGGCGCCCAGCAACTGATCGAGACGGTCTACCAGCTGGTCAGCCGTTCCGATGCCGAGACCCTCCGCTTCCTCAACGACGTCATCGTCTTGTGCGTGCCGGCGAATCCGGACGGGATGGACCTGGTTTCGGGGTGGTATATGCGGAACCCCGACCAGGCCAAACGATCGACGGGCGGCATCCCGCGGCTGTACCAGAAGTACGCCGGGCACGACAACAACCGCGACTCGTACATGGTCAACCTGTCCGAGACCGAGAACATGCACCGCGTGCTCTACCGCGAGTGGTTCCCGCAGATTCTCTACAACCACCACCAGACCGGTCCCATCGGCACCGTGATCTTCATGCCGCCGTTCCGCGACCCGTTCAACTACTACTACGACCCGCTGATTCCGCTGGGTGTGGAAGCGGTCGGGACGGCCATGCACAGCCGGTTCGTCGCCGAGGGCAAGCCCGGCAGCACGATGCGCTCGGGCGCGTCGTACTCGACCTGGTGGAACGGCGGACTGCGGACCACGGCGTACTTCCACAACATCATCGGCCTGCTCACCGAGATCATCGGGAATCCTACCCCGATGGAGATTCCCCTCGTGCCGCCGAAGCTGCTGGCGTCGACCGACTACCCGTTCCCGATCCTGCCGCAGCGGTGGCACATGCGCCAGTCGATCGACTACGAGGTGTCGGCCAACAAGGCCGTGATTGACATCGCGTCGCGGTACCGCGACACGCTGCTGTTCAACATCTACAAGATGGGCAAGAACGCCATCGAGAAGGGCAGCCGGGATACCTGGACGTTCATGCCGAAGAAGATCGACGCCCTCATGGCCCAGGTCGCGAAGGACCGCCCGGCACCGCCGGCGGCGGGCGGCCGGGGCGGCGGGCGCGGCGGGGCAACGGTGCCCACCAAGTACCTCGACATGCTGAAGACGCCCGCGGCCAGGGATCCGCGCGGGTTTATCATCCCGTCGGACCAGGCCGACTTCCTGACGGCGACGAAATTCGTCAATTCGCTGCTGAAGAACGGGATTACAGTCCACCGGGCCACCGCGGCCTTCACCGTCTCCGGCAAGTCGTACCCGGCTGGTTCGTACGTGCTCAAGGCGGCGCAGGCGTTCAGGCCGCACGTGCTCGACATGTTCGAGCCCCAGGACCACCCGAATGACTTCGCGTATCCGGGCGGGCCGCCGCGGCCGCCGTACGACAGCGCCGGCTGGACGCTGGCCTACACGATGGGCGTGAAGTTCGACCGCATCCTCGACGCGTTCGACGGGCCGTTCGAGGTCGTGCCGGATGTGATTGCGCCTGCCGCGGGCGTCGTGAAGGCACCCGCGTCCGGCAAGCCGGCGGGCTACGTGCTGAGCGGCCAGGTGAACGACGCGTTCCTGGCGATCAACCGCCTGCTCGCCGCGAAAGAAGATGTCTATCGCCTGGCCGCGCCACTGACGGCGGGCGCGGCGTCGTACACGACCGGGTCGTTCTACGTGGCCGCGCGGCCAACAACAGCCGCCATGCTGAAGAAATTGGCGGACGCCGTCGGCGTGTCGTTCGAGGCGACCACGGCGAAGGTGCCCGGCGGCGCCGTGAAGATGCGGCCGGTGCGGGTCGGGCTGTGGGACCGCTACGGCGGCTCGATGCCGTCCGGCTGGACGCGCCTCGTGTTCGAACAGTTCGAGTTCCCGTTCGAAGTGGTGTACCCACAGACGCTGGATGCCGGCGGCCTGGCGGCGAAGTACGACGTGCTCGTGTTCGTCGATGGCGCCATCCCGGCGCGTGAAGTCGGCGGGCCCGATCCGTTCCTGGGCGGGCAGCCGCGGGCGGAGGACATCCCGGCCGAATACCGCGGCCAGGTGGGCAGCATCACCGTGGCCAAGACGATCCCGCAGCTGAAGCAGTTCGTCGAAGACGGCGGCCTGCTGCTGGCGATTGGCAGTTCGACGGCCGTCGCGCAGCACTTCGGTCTGCCCGTCTCGAACGCACTTGTCGAGAAGACACCGGCAGGCGAAGACCGGCCGCTGCCGTCGGAGAAGTTCTACATCCCGGGGTCGGTGCTCGAAGCGGCGTTCGATACGTCGAACCCCCTGGCGTGGGGCATGCCCGCCAAGGGTGATGTCTTCTTCGAGGGCAGCCCGGCGTTCAAGCTGGCGCCGGATGCGGGGCTTAAGGGCCTGCGGCCCGTGGCGTGGTACGACTCGGCCACGCCGCTGCGCAGCGGCTGGGCCTGGGGCCAGGCGTACCTGGAAGGCGCCACGGCCATCGTCGATGTGGCGATGGGCAAGGGACGCGTCTTCCTCTACGGTCCCGAGATTGCCTTCCGCGCCCAGCCGCACGGCACCTACAAGCTGCTGTTCAACGGGATCTACTACAACGGCGGGGGCCGGGGGACGGTGGCGGTGAAGAAGTAGGAAGTCGGAAGTAGCCCCGGGGCTTCCTTGGCCTGAGCGCAGTCGAAGGCAGCCCCGGGGTCGCCGAAGGCACAGCGCGCGTGGAACCCCAAGGGATTACGGGGTTAGGGAAAGGCGGGGGATTCCCGAGCCCCATGCCCCTTGCCCCTTGTCCCTTGTCCCTACGGCGTTAGTACAATCTTCCCGTACGCCCCGGGCTCCATGACCGCCATGTGAGCCTGGGGCGCGTCTTTCAGCGCGAACTCGCGGCCCACCACCGGCCGCAGCGATCGATTCTCCAGTCCCGCCACAATCCCCGCGTGAATCCGCGCCCGGTCCTCCGCGGTCGAATTCGCCATCGTCATACCCAAGATCGCGGCGTCCCTGGACATGGTCTGACGCGCGTCGATCTCGATGCGCCCGCGGTTGCCCACCACGACCACCCGTCCGTGGCGCGCGAGCAGCCCGAGGTCCTTGTCGAGATTAACGTTCGCCAGCATCTCGATGATGACGTCCACGCCACGGCTGCCCGTCGCGTCCATGATCGCAGCGAGATATCCGCTTCCGGTGTGATCGAACGCCGCGTGCGCGCCTTGCTCGCGCACGAGGTCCAGTCCGCGCGGTGTGCCGGCCGTGGCCAGCACACGCAGTCCCGCGGCGCGCGCCATCTGGATGGCCGCGATGCCGACGCCACCGCTGCCGCCGTGCACGAGCACGGTCTCGCCGGGCTGGCACCGTGCCCGATCGAACAACGCCCGGAAGGCCGTGCCGTAGGGCACACCGACGGCCGCTCCCTGCGCGAACGACACGTGCTCCGGAAGTGGGTGGACCTGTGCACGATCGCAGACCGCGCGTTCGGCATAGGTGCCCGACGCGGTGCCCAATGCCGTGCCGATCACGTACACGCGGTCGCCGACGCCGAGGCTGGCGACGCCCGGGCCGAGCGCCTCCACGGTGCCAGCACCATCGGAGCCGGGTGTGTAGGGCAACGCCGGCCGGCGTCCGTACAGGCCCGAGCGGATATAGGTCTCGACCGGATTCACGCCGGCGGCGTCTATCTTCACGAGCACCTGGCCGGGGCCAGGCGACGGATCCGGCACGTCTTCGTAACACAACACATCGGGGCCGCCGGTCTGATGCACGCGGATGGATTTCATGGGCACAGGGTACACCGGGACGGGGGGCAGTACGTAGCCCCGGACCTTCAGGCCCGGGGTTCACATGAGCCGAGTCTGTTGATAGACGTGGGCGCTGGCGAAACCCAGCGCCAATCAGGGTCCGGCGGAACCCGGCCCCCACCACCTGACGCTCACCAGACGCCCCCCCCCCGTGCCCCCAGTCCCATGCCCCAACCCATGCCCCATGTCCCATGTCCCACGTCCCACGTTATGATCGACTCATGCTCGAGCGACATCACACCGTAGGCGTCAGGGTGGGCGGAGTCCAGGTGGGCGGCGGCGCGCCCGTGGCCGTCCAGTCGATGTGCAACACCGACACGGTCGACGTCGAGTCGACCTTCCTCCAGTGCCTCGAACTCTGGCAGGCCGGGTCGGAACTGCTGCGCGTGACTGTGAATCTGCCAGAAGCCGCGGAGGCCGTGCCATCCATCAAACGCCGGCTCGTGCTGGCGGGCTGCACGGCGCCCCTGATTGGCGATTTTCACTACAACGGCCACATCCTGCTGACGAAGTACCCGAAATGCGCGGAAGCGCTGGACAAGTACCGAATCAATCCCGGCAACGTCGGGACGGGCAAGCGGCGCGACGAACAGTTCTCCACGATCTGCAAGATTGCCGTGGACCACGGCAAGCCGGTCCGGATCGGGGTCAACGGCGGGTCGCTGAACCAGGAACTGGTGATGCGCCGGATGCAGGAGAACACGGACCGCGATCTGGGCAAGACGTCCGAGCAGATCATCAACGAGTGCATGGTCGAGTCGGCGCTCGAATCGACGGCGCTCGCCATCGAGAACGGCCTGCGCACAGACCAGATCATCATCTCGTGCAAGGTCTCGAAGCCCCAGGATCTCATCGCCGTCTACCGCGACCTGGCAGCGAAGACCGAACAGCCGTTGCACCTCGGCCTGACCGAAGCCGGCATGGGGATGAAAGGACTTGTGTGGTCCGCTTCCGCCATGGGCATCCTGCTCAACGAGGGCATTGGCGACACGATCCGTATCTCGCTGACGCCACGCCCCGGCGGCGACCGGCGTGAGGAGGTCTACGCCTGCTGCGAACTGCTGCAGGCACTCGGCATCAGGGCGTTCTCGCCCAGCGTGACGGCGTGCCCGGGCTGCGGCCGCACGACGAGCACAACCTTCCAGGAACTGGCCGAACGGATTCAGGGCTACATCCGCGACAAGATGCCCGAGTGGAAGCTCCAGTACGAAGGCGTCGAGAACATGACGCTGGCGGTGATGGGCTGTGTCGTCAACGGTCCCGGCGAGTCGAAGGCCGCCAGTATCGGCATCAGTCTGCCCGGGACGGGCGAAGAACCCAGTTGCCCGGTCTTCATCGACGGCCAGCACCACTCCACGTTGCGCGGTACCTACGAAGAACTGTCCGACGCCTTCCGCAAACTCGTCGACGACTACGTGGACACCAAATACCCGCGCAGGGGGGAGCGTGGGGGGGGGGGGGGGGGGGTTTTTTTTTTGGGGGGGGGGGGGCGAGGGGGGGGGGGGGCCCGCCCCCCCCCCCC
>CAYJPV010000026.1:38295-67209 GCA_964372095.1 uncultured Vicinamibacterales bacterium
GGGTGTCCACAATTTTTTTATCCCCCCCCCCCCAAAAAAAAAATTACGGCCCCCCCCCCCCGCCCAGCACCCACCGCTCGATCGCCTGCGCCACGCCGGCATCGTCGCAACTCGCCGTCGTGGCCCAGCCGCGCGTGTGTAACTCGGGCACGGCGTTGGCCATGACCACCGGCAGGCCTGCGGCTTCGAGCATCTCGAGATCGTTGAGGTTGTCGCCCAGTGCCATCACTTCTGCGCGCTGGTATCCCTGCCGCTCGATCCACGCTGTCAGCATGGCGCCCTTGGTGCACCCCGCCGCCAGCACGTCGACGAGCGCAAAGTCCCGGCGTTCGTATTCCGTCGCGGCCAGGCTGATGTCCCGCGCGAAAGCCGCGGTGGCGAGGTGCCGCACGATCGCGCGCATCGACGCCACGCTGCCGTTGTACATCACCTGGAGCGGGTCTTCCGTCAGCGCATCTTCGAGCGGATCGACTTCGTGAATGAACGGCTTGTTCTTCTCGGCGTACGCGCGCCGGCTCGGATGCTCCCAGTCGATCTTCTCGAACACCACCTGCCCGTCCAGGGGCCGATCGAACACGAGCCCGGCGCTGTCACGCCACGGCCTGGTCGCTTCGAGGACACGCGCGGCGGTGTCGCGCGCAAGCAGGCGGCGCAGCGGCTTCGTCCCGTCAGGCAGCCTGACCAGGGCACCGTTGCTGACGATGGCGGTGGCCGGGCAGCGGAGGGTGTTGAGAATGGGTGTCGCGAAGTCCCAGCGCCGGCCGGTGGCGATGGCGATCTCGACCCCGCGGTTCACTGCCGCGTCGAGCGCATCGAGGTTGCGCGGCGGCACGTGTCCGGCCGAGTTGAGCAGCGTCCCGTCGATATCAATAGCAATAAGGCGAATGGGCATACTGGGGACGGTTCGCAACCTGCGTGAGCGGCTTGTTCTCCACCGCGAGAACGGGTTGCGAAACCGGATGTCATGAGCGTACCCCACGCCATCGGCTTTCGGCTATCGGCTATCGGCTGCCGCCCCGTGTTATGCTCCCACCTTCCACGAGTGACTCATGACACCTGTTCCCGTCCGCCGCGAACCGCTGGTGCTGCTCGTTGTGGTGCTGCTTGTGATGGTGGCGCTTGGGATCGCGCCCAAAGCCGACCGTCTCACGTGGTTCCTCGAGAACGCGCCGGTGATGGTTGCGGCGCCGTTGCTCGTGCTGACCTGGCGGCGGTTTCGGCTGACGCCCCTGGCGTACCGCCTGATCGCGCTGCACGCGCTCATCCTGATGGTCGGAGGGCACTACACCTACGCGGAGGTGCCGCTCGGGGACTGGGTGCGTGACGCGCTGGGCCTGGCCAGGAATCACTACGACCGCCTCGGGCATTTCGCCCAGGGGTTCATTCCCGCCGTGATCACGCGCGAGGTCCTGCTGCGCAAGACGCCGCTGCGGCCCGGGATCTGGCTCAGCGTGATCGTCGTGGGGATGTGCCTGGGGATCAGCGCGTTCTACGAGTTCACCGAATGGTGGGCCGCCATCGCCGGTGGGGCGAAAGCAGACGCGTTCCTGGGCACGCAGGGCGACGTGTGGGACACGCAGTGGGACATGTTCATGGCGTTTGTCGGGGCCATCGCGGCGATGGTCGGGTTGTCCCGGGCGCACGATCGCCAGTTGTTGGCGTACGTCCGCCTGAAGGCGGACGCCACGACAGGGGAGCGAGGCGACAGATCGTGAACAGGCTGCTTCTCGTGTTTGCGCATCCCGACGACGAAGCGGTGTTCGCTTCCGGAACGGCGTGCCGGGTGGTGGCGCGTGGCGGACGCGTGGGCCTGGTGACCGCCACCCTCGGCGACCGCGGCAAAGCGGGGCAGCCTCCGGTGTGCGCGCCGGGCGAGCTGCCCCGCGTCCGCCAGGGTGAACTGCTGGAGGCCTCGCGCATCATGGGCGTCTCGACGCTCCGGGTGCTCGGGTACCCGGACCGCGGGCTCACATACGCGCCGACCGATACCATCCGCCGGCAACTGGTCGAGGTGATTCGAGCGTTCACGCCACAGGTGGTGGTGACGTTCGATCCCAACGGATCCAACCTGCACCCGGACCATGTGGCCATCAGCCGGTTTGCCGGCGACGCCGTCGCGGCGGCGGCAGACGCGCGGTGGTTTCCGGAACTCGGTCCGGCCTGGGCCATCCAGAGGCTCGTGTGGACGCTTCCGGTCCGGCCGTGGGGGCTGCTGCAGACAACGGATCCGGCTGCCGAACCCGGCGTGGACTTCGCCGTTGACGTGTCCCCCTGGGTGGCGAAGAAAGAAGCGGCGCTGCGCGCCCACCGCACGCAGCACCTCAACCTCGAGCGCATCTTCTTCTCGAAGCCCGACGTGCGGCGGCTGCTGAGCACTGAACTCTTCCGGCAGGCCTGGGGGCCGGCGCTGGCCGCACGCCCCGCCGGGGACGTGTTCGAGGGGGTGGACGCCTAGGGACCTGGGGCATGGGACATAGGGGCAAGGGGCAAGGGGCAAGGGACAGAAGCAGGAAGCAGGAAGCAGGAAGGGGAGAGTAGACAGTAGTCAGTAGTCAGTAGTCAGTAGGCAGTGGGTGGGCTGTGCCTTGCTTTTTGCTTCTGGATTCCTGCTTCTACTAATCCCTTCGCCCCAAGCCCCACCTGCCCGCCGTAGCCCGACGAGCGAAGGCGGGAGCCCCTTCCGGGTGCCCCCGAAATCAGCCGTTCGGGTGATGCGCGCGCCGCGGCCTCGCGCGTACATTGCCGGCATGGCACACAATCACACCGTCACCGACATCAACGACGCAAACACGGGACGGACAGCCCAGGTGGTCCTGTGGCTGTTTGCGGGCGGGTACGCGGTGGCCGGCGTCGCGGTTGCCGCCTGGGGGCCGGAGTGGTTTGCGGCGGAGGGCGCCAGCGTCAGACTCATCCGGCAGGCCGGGGGGCTGCTTGTGGCCGCCGCCTGCGTGATGTGGGGCATCGCCTCGGTGCGTGATGAACGGATCCGGTACGACCTGCTCAAGTGGGTCCTGCTCGCGCATGCGGTGGTGATGCTCCCGTCCTGGGCGTTTGCTGATCTCGGCAGCCAGGGGCGCACGGTGTTCTACGTGGTCATCGCGTTGCTGCTCGGGCTGATGGTTGGGAGCCGCCCGGAGCCAGGCGCGGCACTTGAAGTGACCACACTGTTCGCCAGTCGCAAAGTGCCCATGACTGTCCTGCGCTCGTCCTACGAGCAGCGGATTCGCGACGCGGCCAGTCTCGAGGAGCGTCATCGACTCGCGCGCGACCTTCACGATTCGATCAAGCAGCAGGTGTTCGTCATGCAGACGGCCGCCGCCACCGCGCAAGCCCGGTTCGACGACGACCCGCCGGGAGCGAAGACGGCGATCGAACAGATCCGGGCGGCCGGGCGCGAAGCCATGGCCGAGATGGAGGCGATGCTCGACCAGTTGCGCGTGTCCGTCCTCGAAAACACCGGCCTGGTAGAGGCACTCAAGAAACAGGGCGAGGCGCTCGGATTCAGGACAGGCGGTAACGTACGCGTCGACGTCGGATCGCTGCCGCCCAGTGAGGCTTGGCCGCCCGGCTCGCACCAGGCGGTTTTGCGTGTCGCGCAGGAAGCGCTCGCGAATGTCGGGCGCCATGCCCGTGCCAGCCACGTCTGGGTCACGCTGGAAAGCACCGAGACGGACGTCACCCTCACGGTTCGCGACGATGGTGCGGGGCGCGAAGGGGAGGGAGCGGGCCACGCGGGGATGGGGATGCAGAACATGCGGGATCGGGCCGAAGAGTTCGGTGGTACCCTCAGCGTGCAGACGCCTGCTGGCGGCGGCACCATCGTCGTCTTTGCCATTCCGCACGCCGCACAGGTCGATGTGGCCTGGCTGCGCCGGCGCGTGCTCTCGTTCGCTGTCCTGGTCGTGGGGTTAGGTGCAGGGGTCGGGCTGATGTCAAGCGGCCAGGCCCTGTTCCCGTTGCTCGCGTTGAATGGTGGTTTCCTGTACCGGGCGATTGTGAATTACCGGCGCGCGTTGCGCATGAAGAACTCGAAGCCATGGACTCCATCACCATCGCCATCGTCGACGACCACCGCGTCGTAGGGCGCAGCCTGCAGGCGTACCTGGAATCGTTCCAGGGCATGACAGTCGTGGGCATCGCCGTGAGCGGCGAAGAACTGCTCGAGCACCTGACGGCGTGGGCTCCGCAGATCGTGATCCAGGACCTGCTGCTGCCTGGCGGGATGGACGGCATCGAGACGACGCGCCGCGTGCTCGAGCGGGCACCCGCGATCCGCGTGATTGCCTTGACGGCATCGACCGACGAAGCCCGCATGATGGGAGTATTGCGCGCCGGGGCAGTGGGATACGTGCGGAAGGATGCTGAACCGGAGACCCTGCTGGCGGCCGTACGCGCGGTGGCACGCGGCCGGACCTACATCGACCCGGCCGTCTCGTGGGAAATCACGCAGGCGGTGGCGGCCTCCGACGACCTGACCGTGCGCGAAGTCGAGGTGTTGCGCCGCCTGGCGCTCGGACGATCGAACAAGGAGATCGCCAGCGAGTTGTTCGTCGGCGAAGACACCGTGAAGACCCACGTCAGCCACGTCTTCGCCAAACTCCACGTGGAGAACCGCGCCCAGGCCGTCGTCCAGGCCCTCAAGCGCGGCCTCGTCTCGCTGGAGGAGCTGGGGTAGGCCCCCTCGATTCTCTGTGCAACCGGAAACGCCCTGCCGACCGCCGGCGTAGTATCCTTCCGGGGAGTGGTGTCGGTTGCCGGTGTTCCGGCGTCCGGTTGCTGCAAGTCGTGATCCTGCCTGCGTTCCAAGGAGCTTGAGCATGCGTGCGAAGTGGCTGGCATTCGGCCTGATTCTGGTGGTTTGTCTGGCCTGGGCGCCGATCTCGGCCCAGGGACCCGCACCGGCGGCTGCCGTCGCCAAGAAGGCGATGGAACTGGGTGACATCCTGGCCTGGAAGTCCATGGCGGCCACGGCCCTGTCGAATGACGGTGCCTGGCTGGCGTACCGCCTCTCGCCGCTCGAGGGCGACAGCGAAGTGGTGATTCGGGCCACGGGTTCCGACAAGGCATACCGGTTCCCGATCGGCCAGGCACCGGGCGGGGGAGGCGGGGGCGGACCCATGGGGGGCGCCGCGCCATCGCCGACCATGCAGTTCTCGCATGACGCGAAGTGGGTTGCGTTCACGGTGTATCCGACCCGGGCCGAAGCGGCGCGCCTGAGGCGCACGCGCCGCACGCCGCACAACAAGCTGCGGGTGCTGGATCTGGTCACGGGTAAGGACGTGACCGTCGACAACGTGCGCCGTTTTGCCTTCTCCGGCGAACGCGGCGGCTGGCTCGCGATACAGAAGGATCCGCCCGACGCGCCGGCCGGCGCCCCGGGCGCAGCGCCTGCGGCCCCGGCTGCGGGCGGACCGGCAGCGGCCGCAGCGGGCGGCGGCGCCAGCGAACGCCCGAAGGGCACGGACCTAATCCTGCGCGACCTGGCGTCGGGCCGCGACCTCAATGTCGGCAACGTCAGCGAGTTCGCGTTCAATAAATCGGGTCTGTTCCTCGCGCTGATCATCGATGCGGCCGACAAGGCCGGCAACGGCGTGCACCTCCGCTGGATGGCGACGGGCGTGGTGACGGTGCTCGACAGCGACAAGGCCGGCTACGAGAAACTGGCGTGGACGGACAAGGGAGACGCGCTGGCCGTGCTGAAGACGGGCGAGGACAAGGCGTACCAGGACAAGCTCTACTCGGTACTGGGATTCAACAGCTTCAGCCCCACCGCCTCTCCGGCCGTGGTGTTCGACCCGAAGACCGAGAAGGCCTTCCCGGCCGACATGAGCGTCAGCCCGGATCGTACGCCCGGCTGGACCGAGGATCTGGCGAACCTGACCTTCGGCATCCGGAAGGTCCGCAAGAAGCCTGCAGACGAGAAGCCGGCAACCCCGCCCGCAGCTGGCGCGGGTGCTGCGGACGCCGAGAAGGCCGACGAGGCGCCGGCCGACGACAAGCCGGACCTGATCCTGTGGCATCACAAGGACCCGCGCCTGCAGTCGCAGCAGCAGGTGGAAGAAGATCGCGACAAACGGTTCAGCTATCTCTGTCTGTTCCGCGTGGCTGACAAGGCGTTTGTGCGCCTCGCCGATGACGACGTGAGGGACGTCACGCTGCCGATGACGGGTTCGTGGGCCCTAGGGACGGACAACGAAGACTACCAGCTCCAGGGATCGACCGAAGGCCGGCAGTTCCGGGACGTGTACGCCATCGATATGAAGACCGGCGCGAAGAAGCTGGCCGTGAAGAAAGTACGTTGGTCCTTCGGCCAGTCGCCGGCGGGAAACCGCCTGCTCTTCTACAACGACGGCCACTACTTCACGTACGACATGGCCGCCGGGACGACGACGAACATCACGCTGGGCGCGCCGGTTTCGTTTGTCAATGTCGACGACGACCATAACGTGGTGAAGCCGCCCGTCTCGCCCGTCGGCTGGGCGAAAGACGGCGACGTCGTGCTGCTGAGCGACGGCTGGGACGTGTGGAAGGTGCCCTCGGCCGGCGGGCCTGCCGTGAACCTCACGGGCAACGGTCGCAAGGACGGCTTGCGCTACCAGGCGAGGCTGCGTCTCGACCCTGACGAGAAAGGCATCGACCTGTCCGTGCCGCAGTACTTCAACACGTACGGCGAGTGGACCAAGAAAGGCGGTATCGCCCGGCTGTCGCCTGGCAAGACCGGCGCGGAGTCCCTGTTGTGGGATGCCGCCGCCTTCGGCCGGGTCGTGAAGGCGAAGGACGCGGACCGGATCGTCTACTCGCGCGAGGCGTTCACCGAGGCACCCGAGTTGTTCGTGTCCGACCTGTCCTTCAAGGCGGGCCCGAAGCTGACCGACAACGGCAAGCAGCAGCAGGCGTTCCACTGGTCCGCCGGCGCCATGCTGGTGGACTACACCAGCGCCAAGGGCGCGAAGCTGCAGGGCGCGTTGTTCCTGCCCGCGGGGTACGAGAAGGGCAAGAAGTACCCGACGATCGTCTACATCTACGAGAAGCTGTCGCAGGGCCTCAACCGGTTCACGAATCCGACGGCGAACGGCTTCAACGCGTCGGCCTATACCAGCAACGGGTACGCCGTGCTGATGCCCGACATTACCTACACGCTCAACGACCCGGGCATGTCGGCGGTCTGGTGCGTGCTGCCGGCGCTGAAGGCCGCCGTGGCCACCGGCGTGGTGGATGCGGCGAAGGTCGGCCTGCAGGGCCATTCCTGGGGCGGCTACCAGACATCGTTCCTGGTCACGCAGACCAACGCGTTCGCGGCGGCCGTTGCCGGGGCGCCGCTGACCAACATGATCAGCATGTACAGCCTGATCTACAAGAACAGCGGCAACGCCAACATGGCGATCTTCGAGAGCAGCCAGGGACGGTTCCGCGGCGGCTACTGGGACAACTGGGAAGCCTACGTGCGCAACTCGCCGGTGTTCTTCGCGAAGAACGTCACGACGCCGCTGATCCTCCTGCACAACGACAAGGACGGCGCCGTGGACTTCACGCAGGGCGTGGAGTACTACAACACCCTCCGCCGCATGGGCAAGAACGTGGTGATGCTCGAGTACGTCGGCGAGAACCACGGCCTGGCCAAGCCGGCGAACCAGCAGGACTACACGGTCCGGATGAAAGAGTTCTTCGATCACTTCCTGATGGGCAAGCCCGCGCCGAAGTGGTACACGGACGGCGTCCCGCGCCTTCAGATGGATGACCATCTCAAGGAACGGGCGGGGATGGGGAAGAAGAAGCAGGAAGCGGGAGGCAAGAAGTAGGCAGTAGGCAGTAGGCAGTAGACAGTAGACAGGAGAGAGGCGGGGGCGAATGAGGATTCGCCCCTCCATTCCATGCCCGGCGCCCGGAGCCCGTAGTCTGGCGCCCGGAGCCCCCAGTGAGGTGTTATGACGCGTGGCAGACGGATCGTTGTGTTCACGGTGGCGGCGGCGCTGGCGACGTCGCTCGGACTGCAGGCCCAGGCACCAGCCAAGGCCGACCTCATCTCGGTTCCCGACCTGAAGCAGTGGCTCGGGTACATCGCGTCGGACGAACTCGAAGGGCGCGGCAACTTCTCCGAGGGCCTGGCGCTGGCGGCGGCCTACATCGCGGATGAAATGGAGACACTGGGCGTGAAGCCCGGCGGCGACAACGGCACCTACTTCCAGCGCGTGGCCGTGCAGGGGGTCCAGAACACGGGCACGGCAAGCGTGACGGTGGAGGTCAACGGCCAGTCCCGCACGTTCAAACTCGGCGAGGGGATTGATCTCCCCAAGAACATGGGCGGCGCCAGGACCATCACCGCGGACCAGATCGAGTTCGTCGGCTACGGCCTCAGCCTGCCGGCGGCGGGCATCGACGACTACAAGGGCCGGTCCGCCCGGGGGAAGGTGGCCGTGTGGCTGGGCTCGCAGGGGCCGAGTGCACTCGACCTGACGAAGTTCCGCCGTGCGCTGATGGGACGGTCTCGCACGGCGACCGAACAGGAAGGCGCGATCGCCGTGATTGGCCCTGAGATGGCCCGCCCCGGCTTCGGTGGTCCCGCCGGTGCGGCGGCGGCAGGGGCCGCAGGCGCGCCCGGGCAGGCACGACCAGCCGGACAGGCTCAGCCTCCGGCTGCGATGCAGATGGGTGGTCAGGGTGTGCCTCCGGAGGTGCCCGACTTCACGACGGTGCAGCGCCTCGACGGAGCCGTCACGCCGGTCATCAGCGCGAAAGACGCCTTCTTCGAGTTCCTGTTCAGCGGGTCGGACGTGCCGTACGCCACGCTGAAGGCCGCTGCGGACAAACGTGAGCCTCTGCCGGCCGTGGCGCTGAAAGGCGTGAAGATCACGATCACGCTCGAACCCAAGTACGAAGTGGTCCGCACGCAATACACCCGCAACGTCGTCGCCATCGTCGAGGGCACCGATCCGAAGCTGAAGAACACCTACGTGGGATTCGGCGCGCACTACGACCACGTTGGTTACGCTCAGGGCGGCGTCATCCAGGGCCCGACCGGACCCAGGCGCAGCGCGTCGGTGGGACGCGTCACGGCCAATGCGGTTGAAGATCGTGTCTGGAACGGCGCCGACGACGACGGGTCGGGCACGGTCGCGCTGATGGCCCTGGCCAAGGCGTTCGCGAAAGGACCGAAACCGAAACGGTCGCTGGTCTTCATCTGGTTCACGGGCGAAGAGCGCGGCTTGTGGGGATCGCGGTTCTTTGCCGATCATCCCACGGTGCCGATCGACTCCATGGTGGCGGTGCTGAATGTCGACATGATCGGCCGCAACCGGGACAACAAGCCCGACGAGGCGAACGTCGTCTACCTCGTCGGGTCCGACCGCATCAGCACCGAGCTGCACGAGATGAGCGAGGCAGCCAACAAGGCGATGCCCGCGCCCATCACCCTGGACTACTCCTACAACGACCCGGCCGACTCGGAGTCGCTCTACACACGCAGCGACCACTACAGCTTCGCCGTCAAGGGCATTCCCGTGATCTTCTACACCACGGGGACCCACCCGGACTATCACGCCAACACCGACGGCGTGGACAAGATCGAGTGGGAGAAGATGGCCACGATCACCCGGCTGATCTACGGGACAGCGGTCAAGGTCGCCAACCTCGATCACGCACCGGTCCGTGACAACAAAGGGCCGCGGGCGATCACGCGAAAGTAGTTTGGGGACTTGGGTAGACAGTAGTCAGTAGGAAGTAGTCAGTAGGAAGCCCCTCCGACGGATGCGTGCGGCCTACTGCCTACTGCCTACTGTCTACTCGCCGGAGACGGATGTCCCGTGTCCACCCCCCTGCGGTAGCATGTAGTGTCGTGCCGCTGCTCTCCTTCGACGACCTCCAGCGCGAACTGCCATCGCGCCTGACCAGCCTGCCGGGCCTCGATGCCCAGCGCCGGATGGCTCCGATTCCGCGCCACGGCTGGAAACCCGGACTGTTGCCAGACGATGCCCGGCCGGCCGCGGCACTGCTGGCGATCTTTCCGATTGAGGGAGCGGCCGGGTTGCTGCTGACGAAGCGGGCCAGCACCCTGCCGCAGCACCGCGGACAGGTCTCGCTGCCAGGCGGCGCGGTCGATCCCGGCGAGACCATCGAACAGGCGGCGTTGCGAGAGGCCCACGAAGAAGTTGGCATTGCCCCGTCAACCGTCACCATCGTCGGTGCCTTGACCGTGATGCACATTCCGGTCAGCAATTTCGTCCTGCACACGGTCGTCGGGACCCTGCCTGCGCGGCCGGAGACAACGCCGGCTCCCCACGAAGTCTCGCGGGTGATTGAGGTGCCGGTGGCCGATCTCCTGGACCCGGCCAGGCATCGCCGCACGTGCCGCGTCCGGGATGGCATCGAGTTCGACATGCCGTATTTCGACCTCGACGGCGAGCAGGTCTGGGGCGCCACGGCGATGGTGCTGGCGGAGTTCGCTGCCGTGCTGGGGGTGCACGTAAGACCGTCGTAGGCCTGCGGCCTGCGGCCCGCGGCCCGCGGCCGTGCTACTGTCTACTAACTACTGACTACTTTCTACCGGCTTCTTGCTTCTTGCTTCTGGAGTTCCCGTGTCGCCTCGGCCGAAAGACGAAGACCCTTCGCTGTTCGACGTGATTGAAACCGCCCCGGCGGGTGACGGACCCGCATGGCCCCCGGCCCAGTGGCCGCCGCCTCCCGGACGGTCCTCGGGGCGCGGAGGGGGCGAGGGCGGCGACGACGACGTCGTAGCCCTGCACGAGGCGGCGCAGGAGAAGTACCTCAACTACGCGCTCTCGGTGATCACGTCGCGCGCGTTGCCCGACGTGCGCGACGGGCTGAAACCGGTACAGCGCCGCATCCTCTACACGATGTGGCAGCAGAACCTGACGGCCGACGCCAAACACCGCAAGTGCGCCAAGGTCGTCGGCGACGTGATGGGCAGCTTCCACCCGCACGGCGATTCGGCCATCTACGAGACGCTCGTCCGCATGGCGCAGGCGTTCTCGCTGCGATATCCGCTGGTGGACGGCTCGGGCAACTTCGGGTCGCTCGACGGCGACGCGGCGGCGGCCATGCGCTACACGGAATGCCGCCTGGCGCGCATCGCGGACGAACTGCTCAGCGAAATCGATCAGGACACCGTGCCGTTCCGGCCGAACTACGACGGCACCAAGTTCGAACCCGTCGTCCTGCCCGCGCGCCTGCCCAACCTGCTGATCAACGGCGCCACCGGGATCGCCGTCGGCATGGCGACGAGCATCCCGCCGCACAACCTCGGCGAGATCAGCACGGCGCTCGTCAAGCTGCTCGACAACCCCGACCTGACCAGTGTGCAGTTGTGCCGGTGGGTCAAAGGCCCCGATTTCCCCACGGGCGCCCACATCCTGAACTCGGCGGACGAACTGCGGGAGATCTACCGCACCGGGTCCGGATCGGTTCGCGTGCGCGGCACGTGGGAGGCCGGGACGGTGACGCGCAGCGGCCGCACGATCATCATCACCAGCATTCCGTACATGGTGAACAAGTCGCAGTTGGTCGAGCGTATTGCCGAAGTGGTGATGAGCCGCAAGCTGCCGCCGCTGATCGACGTCCGCGACGTCTCCACCGATGATGTCCGGATCGAGCTGGAAGTGAAGAAGGACGCCGACGAGAAGATGGTAATGGCGTACCTGGCCAAGCACACGCCGCTCCAAACGACGTTCCCGGTCAACATGACCTGCCTGATTCCGACCGAGAACCCCGAGGTCGGCAGGCCTGAGCGTCTGGATCTCAAGTCGGTGCTGTGGCACTTCCTGCACTTCCGGCTGGACGTGGTGACACGCCGGCTCGAGCACGAACTGGCAGCCCTGCGGAAGCGGACCCATATCCTCGAGGGCTTCGAGAAGGTCTTCGATGCCCTCGACGAGATCATCCGCATCATCCGCAAGTCGGACGGCAAGCCCGACGCGGCACAGAAGATCATGGCGCGGTTCGAACTGGATGACGACCAGACGGACGCCATCCTGGAACTGAAGCTGTACCGCCTGGCGCGCCTCGAGATCCTCGTCATCCGGAAGGAACTGGAGGAGAAGCGCAAACGGGCGAAGCAGATCGGCGGCCTGCTCACCAACGAAGAGGCCCGCTGGGGCGTCGTGCGCCAGGAAATCGAGAGTGTGCAGAAGCAGTATGCGGAACCGCGGGGGCAGTCGCGCCGGACGCTCATCGAAGCGGTGGAAGAAGTCGAATACTCGGCCGACGACTTCATCATCGACGAGGACAACATTGTCATCGTATCGCGCGACGGCTGGGTGAAGCGGCAGAAAGAGGTCAAGGATCTCGCGAACACGCGGCTCCGCGAAGGGGACGCGGTGCTCGCCGTATTGCCGGGGAGCACGCGTGCGTCGGCCGTGTTCTTCACGAACTTCGGCGCGGCGTACACCGTCCGGATTGTGGACGTGCCGGCATCGACCGGGTACGGCGAGCCCATCCAGCGGCTGTTCAAGTTCCGGGACGGTGAGCGGGTGATCGGGGCCTTCAGCCTTGATCCGCGGGTCATCGGCGACGTGACCGCACCCAGGCCCGAAGATGCGCCGCCGGTTCATGCGGTGGCCGTGACGAGCGACGGTTACAGCCTGCGGTTCAGCTTCGAGGGGTTTGTCGAGCCCAGCACCCGCGCGGGCCGCCGGTTCGCCAGACCGGCGGACGGGGCGGAGGTGGTCGGCGTGTCGGCAATCAACGGCGACGAGATCATGATCGCGGCGACGGCCCAGGCCCGGGCCATGCTCTGTAAGGTGGACGAGATCAACTTCCTGTCGGGTCCCGGCAAGGGCGTCATCCTGATCAAGCTGGATCCGGATGAAGACCGGGTGCTGGGTTATGTGGCGTCGTCAGGCGACCGGACGTTGCTGACCGTGGAAACCAGCCGCGGCGCCGAGCAGACGATCAGCACCGCCAAGTACGAAGTCACGAGCCGCGGCGGCAAAGGAAGGGAACTGCTGCAGCGAGGACAGTTCACCCGCGTGGTCCCGACGGAGGTCGTGGCTCCGCAGCCGCTCACTTCTTGACCAGTTCCACGCGCCGGTTCTTCCCGCGGCCTTCCTCGGTGCGGTTGTCGGCGACGGGCGCCGTCTGTCCGTAGCCCTTGGCGGTCAGCCGGGCCGACGCGATGCCCCGCGCCACGAGCGCGGCCATGACAGCCTGCGCGCGTTCCTGCGAGAGCCGCAGGTTCGCCTCGGGCGTGCCGGCGTTGTCGGTGTGGCCCCCGATCTCGACGCGGAGATCGGATGCCGCCTTGAGCGCCGCTGCCGCGGTGTCCAGGGTCTGCGCCGAGTCGGGGTTGATCGTGGACTTTCCTGTCTCGAAGTTGATGTACAGCGAGATGAACCCGTCCTTGGCGAACTTGTCGACCAGTTCGTTGACGCCGATGTCCTGCTTCATCGCGGCGCGTTCGGACACCGTCATGGCGTACTGCCCGTCCTTCTCGCTGGCCTGCATGAAGACCCACGTCTCTGTGCTGCTGCCAACGAACTTCAACGTCAGTGCATAGCTGAAGCACCCGTTGCCCATCTGGGGCATCTTCTCCGGGTCGTAGTAGCCCTTGCACCAACCGGGGTACTGGCCCTCGATGGTCGCCCCGGCCTTCTTCGCCGCGTTCTCGAAGTTCCGCATGATCTGGAGCCCGCTGGGCGGCGTTGCACCTTCGTTGATCTCGTAGGTGAGCCACTGCACCGGCCCTTCGACCTCGATGACTTTGGTGGGCCTCTCCTGATCCATCACGGCGGGGCCGACGGGAAACCCTCTCATGTCGAACTGACTGCTCTCGCAGCCCGCAATGTGCATGTTTGGGAATCGGGTGAACAAGGGGTGATCCTTGCAGCCATCCGCATCCTGCTGCGCCAGCGCAGGCACGGCGGAGATCGCGCACACCAGCACGGCACCGACGATCATCCTCGTCATCGCTGTCCTCCGATTCCCCTAGCCTCTAGCCTCTAGCCTCTAGCTACTGTCCCACCGGTTCGTCTTCAAACGTGTCGGGAGAAATTGGGGAGTCGGGGGGCAGCCGGTCGAGGATCGCCTGCACCAGTTCCTTGTGCTCGACTTCTTCCTGGCGGAGTTCTTCGAACAGCGTCCGCACCTCGGTGTCCGTCACGTGCGCCAGCGCGGCGTCGAAGAAGTCGTGGGCTTTCACTTCACACGACATCGCGACTTCCATCGCCTGGCGGGCGGTCATGTATGTGCGTGACTGGTCGTAGTCCGGTGCCTCCACGTCCCACAGCATGGCGCGGGTGACCGTGCGCGGCTCGGTCGGGAAGAGCGACTGGCGACGCATCATCAGGTCTTCGCCGTGCTTCGCCTCGTTGCCAGCCATCGTCTTGAAGAACTGGGCAGCATCCGGCGTGTGGTGGACGGCCAGGTTCTCGTGGAACTCCTCGTAGCGGTCCTTGGCTTCTTCCTCGATCAGGATGGCGAGGTCGAGCGCGTCCTTGAGTGACAGTGATTTGAAGTCGATGGTCGGCGGCATGGAAGGCATCGTACTAGGGGCAAGGGGCAGGGGGCAAGGGGCAGAAGCAAGAAGCAAGAAGTAAGAAGCAGGAAGCCGGCAGAAAGTAGTCAGTAGTCAGTAGTCAGTAGACAGTAGCACGGCCGATAGCCGATAGCCGAAAGCCGAAAGCCGAAAGCCGCAAGCCGCTATTGTGGATGTCCGTAGGCGTCCGCGTTGGGGATCATCTCGCGGTAGACCGAGTCCAGGACCGGCGTGTGCCAGTGACCGGTCAATTGTGCGTAGCCGACGAGGCCGAAGAACAACACGGCAATGGTAGCGACTACCGCCCAGGTGGGGATAGCCGGCGAGCGGCCGACCGACAGCCGGAGGGCGCCCTGGGCGGGGCACACGGTCACGCACTCCAGGCAGCCCGTGCACTCGGCCGACTTGACCGTGATGAGGCGGTCCACCGGCAGGAGCGAGGGGCACGCCCTGGCGCACTTCGCACAGTCGATACACGCGTCCGCGTCGCGCCGGATGCGGGTGGGGCTGACCAGCGCCACGAGTCCCAGCAGCGCACCGTACGGGCACAGGTAGCGGCACCACAGGTTCTTCACGAACACCGACCCGACAAGCAGGACGGCGATGACCACGGCCGCCGTCGTGCCCATGTTGCGGAAGAAGTTCATCATCTTCACGTCGGCGACAAGGCCGTACGGACTCTGGATGAACGCCTTGATCTCGCCCGCCGACATCCCCAGCACGGCATAGACGAAGAACCCCATCACGAGGTACTTGAGGCCGCGCAGCGGAATGTCGAGCCACTTGGGGGCCGCGAACGTCCGTCCGAACATCTCGCGCCCGCCTTGCCACAGCCACTCCGAAATCGTGCCGACCGGGCAGAGCCAGCTGCAGAACGCCTTGCGCGCGAGGAACGTGATCGCCAGGAAGGCGATCAGCAGGAACATCCCGGCCGCATGAACCTCCGGGACGAGGCCGGTGACCAGGAAGTACTTCAGATTCATCAACGCGGCGATAGGCAGCCAGCCTTCCACGCCGGGCGGGCGGGGGACCCAGGCCGATTGACCGCCGGTTTCGTAGAACCGGACGAAGAAGTAGAAGCGGGCACCAATCCAGAGGTTGAGCAACAAGAACGCGACTTGCGCGGTCCGCCGGACGAACTGGGCCTGGTCGGGCTTCCGGCGAATGAACGTCATTGCCGCCATATCCACAGCCTACCGCCCCGCACCCTGCCGGGCCATGACGGGCATCATAGGGCAAGGGACAAGGGACAGGGGGTAAGGGGCAAGCTGGGCTCGCGCTTCTTTTCGGTTGTGGCCGGTCGGCCCCGCACAGTACACTGTCGGAGTACGGCGAGCGGGGCTGAGCCGAAAGGCTGGTGTGCCATCCGTGGGAGGGTGTTGGCGGCAGGTGCTGGTCCGAACCCTTGTCCCTAGCCCCTTGTCCCTTGCCCCTGCGTTATTGAATGTCCACTTACACCGCCAAAGACATTACCGTTCTGGAAGGCCTCGAGCCCGTCCGGAAACGTCCCGGGATGTACATCGGCGGTGTGGGCGCCTCCGGCCTGCACCACCTCGTCTGGGAGATCCTCGACAACGCCATCGACGAGGCCATGAACGGCTTCGCGTCCAACATCGCCCTGACGCTGCACGAGGACGGGGCGTCCATCACGATCGTGGACGACGGCCGCGGCATCCCGGTCGACAAGCACCCCCAGACAAAGAAGAGCGCCCTCGAAGTGGTGTTCACCACGCTGCACGCCGGCGGCAAGTTCGAAGGCCAGAACTACAAGACGGCCGGCGGCCTGCACGGCGTCGGCGCCAGCGTCGTCAACGCGCTGTCGAAAGAGCTGGTCGTCACGGTGAAACGCGACGGCGAGCTGTGGGAGCAGCAGTACCGCCAGGGCAAGCCGGTCGCGCCCGTGAAGAAACTCGGCGCCGCGCGCGGCACCGGCACGATGGTGTTCTTCCGTCCGGACGCCACGATCTTCCCGAAGGTCGAGTTCGACGCGGCGACGATCCGCGAACGCCTCGAAGTGGCCAGCTACCTCCACAAGGGCGTGAAGGTGGTGTTCGAGGACGAATCCACGAAGGTCAAGGAGACCTTCCAGCACGACGACGGCATCGAAGCGTACCTGCGCAAGATCGTCGCGACGGAGAACCTCAAGGCCGTGCACGAGGCGCCGTTCGCGGTCATGAAGGAGAACGGCATCCGCCTCGATCTGGCGCTCCAGTGGACCGAGTCGACGGACGAACGGATTCGCAGCTACGTGAACGGCATCCCGACGGGTTCCGGCGGGACGCACGAGAACGGCCTGCGCGCGGGCATCGGGAAAGCCGTGCGCAACTTCATCGAGACGCACAACCTCACGCCCAAGGGCGTGACCCTCACCGCGGACGACATCCGCGAAGGCCTCGCCGGCGTGCTTAGCATCTTCCTCGCCGAGCCGCAGTTCCAGGGGCAGACGAAAGACCGCCTCAACAACCCCGAGATCCTGTCGGCCGTCGATTCGATGGTGCGGCCGGCGCTCGAACACTGGCTCAATCACAGCATCAGCGTGGCCGAGTCGATCGTGGCCCGCATCATCCTCGCGGCGCGCGCCCGCGAGGCCAGCCGGGCGGCCCAGCAGGAAGTCTCGCGCAAGAGCGCGACGTCTGGTCGCCTGAACCTCCCGGGCAAACTCAGCGACTGTTCCCAGGCCGGGCGCGACGACAGCGAACTGTTCATCGTCGAAGGCGACTCGGCCGGCGGGTCGGCCAAACAGGGGCGCGACCGGACGAAGCAGGCGATCCTGCCGCTGCGCGGCAAGGTGCTCAACGTCGAAAGCGCCTCGCTGGCGAAAGTGCTCGAGAACAAAGAGCTGTCGGACCTCGTGACGGCGCTCGGGTGCGGCATCGGCCGCAACTTCGATATCACGCGGCTGCGTTACGGCCGCCTCATCATCCTGGCCGACGCCGATTCGGACGGGAACCACATCGCGACGCTCCTGCTCACCTTCATCTACCGCCACATGCCCCAGTTGATCACCGCGGGCCGTGTGTACCTGGCACAGCCGCCCCTGTATCGCATCGACATCGGCAAGGAGACCTTCTGGGCCCTGGACGATGGCAAGAAAGAGGCGATCCTGAAGCAGCACGCCAAGGCACGCGGGACGCCGGAAATCACGCGGTTCAAGGGCCTGGGCGAGATGATGCCGAAGGTGCTCTGGGAGACCACGCTCAACCCCAAGACACGGCGCCTCCTGCGGGTGGACGTCGCCGACCACATCGTCACCGATCGCGTGATCAACGAGCTGATGGGCAAGGACGCCTCGGCCCGATTCCGTTTCATCATGGAGCGCGCCGAAGACGCGCGTGAACTGGATGTGTAGACCAGGCCCGTCCGCCGCCTCACGCAGGTGGGCATGCGAGCCGACACCCGTCTCCAGTAAAGGACAGCAAACGTGACAGAACAATCCGCACTCAAGATCGCCGTGTTCATCGATTTCGACAACATCGAGATCGGCGTCAAGAGCACCATGAACCAGTCGTTCGACGTGGGCGCGGTGCTGGAAGCCGTGAAAGAACGTGGTGAGGTCATCACCAAGATGGCCTATGGCGACTGGAAACGCACCGGCGACTACAGCCGCATGATGACGCAGCACGCGGTGCGCATGGTGCAGCGCAACATGACGCCGGGCGGCGACAAGAACGGCGCCGACATCAACCTGGCGCTCGACGCCCTCGAGATGGCGTTCACCCACGCCCACATCAACGCGTTCGTCATTGTCGGCGGCGACAGCGATTTCATCAGCCTGGTCGAGAAACTGAAGCAGTACGACCGGAAGGTGTTCGTCGTGGGCGGCCGGCAGTTCACGAGCGCCGTGATGCAGAAGAACTGCACCGAGTTCATCGCCTACGAGAACCTGATCCGGCAGCCGAGCCGGCGGCAGCAGGCCGGCCCGCGCGACCGCAGCGGCACGCCCGCCCCGACGGCCGCCCCGCTGACCACCGCTCCGATCGCGAAGGCGTTCCCGCTGGTCACGCGAGCCCTGCAGGTGATGACCGACCGCGAAGTCACGCCGCAGCTCGGCCTGCTCAAGAGCACCCTGCTGCAGCTGGACTCGTCCTTCTCCGAGCGCGACTACGGCGCGTCAAGCTTCCGCGAGTTCGCCGACAAGCTGGCTGAGTCGGGCCTGGTGACCCTGCGCAGTTCCGGACGCAGCGTGCTGGTGGACCTGCGCGAGTCGGCCGGTGAGGCCGGCGGCGAGGCGCCGGACGCGCATGTCCATGTGCCGGTTCCCCCACCGGTGCCCGTGCACGCACACGCACACGCACACGTGCAGCCGCCCGTTGCGGAGGTGCCTGAGTCCGTCCTGCCGCAACCGGACGTCGAGGCCGAGGTGGCGGCGGGCGACGCGGTGTCGCAGGTGTCGTTTGCCGATGGAGTGGCCCTGCTGCGGAAGGTGCTGGCGACGCCCGGTGCCGTGACGCGCTGGCCGATGTACATCCGGAACGTGAAGCAGATTCTTCGCGGCGCCGAGCCGACCTTCGACGAGCGGCGCTACGGCAACCTCGTGGAATTGCTGCGGGCCGTGCAGCGGGAAGGCCTGGTCCGCCTGGATCGTGACCGCCAGGGCGTGATGCGGGTGTTCCAGGGGTTGCAGTTGCGCACCGTGCCCGCGCAGGAACTCGGACTGCCGGTTGAGGATCCGGCTCTCGAACACGAAGCCGCGATGGCGTCGCGTTACCGGGCTATGGAGTCGGCTGACACCCACGCCGAGCCGGCAGAGACCAGTGACGTGAGCCCCGCGAGCGAGGAGCCCGAGGCGGAGCCGACGGCGAGCGAGAACGCCGCCGACGCCGCCACCGAACAGCCCGAGGCCGAGGCGGAGCCGCCGGCCCCGAAACCACGCCGGCGCCGGAAGGCGGCCGGCGAGGTTGCCCCTGCGACAGCCCCCGAGACCGCGCCGCCTGCCCGCAAGCCGCGGGCGAAGGCCGCAACGACCCGCAAACGAAAGGACAAGGTATCAGAATGACGCGTCTCAACTCCCGGCTGCTCGGCGTCTCGCTGGCGGCGATCGTACTGTTGTCGTGGAACGCCCCGGCGACGCTGGCGCAGCAGGCGCCGGCCAAGCCCCAGTTCGAGGTGCCGAAGCTGGCCAGGCCGCTTCCCGCTCCTGCAGATGTGAACGCCGCGCCCGCCGATGCCGAGAAGACGGCCAGCGGGCTGGCGACGAAGGTGGTTACGGCCGGGTCGGGCCAGAAGAAGCCCGCGGGGACCGACGAAGTGGCCGTGCACTATACAGGCTGGACGACCGACGGTGTGATGTTCGATAGTTCGTACGCGCGTGGGCGCGCCAGCCGGTTCATCCTCAATCGGGTGATCCCGGGTTGGGGCGAGACCGTGCAGATGATGGTGGTCGGCGAGAAACGCCGCGCGTGGATTCCCGAAGCCCTCGCGTACCAGGGCCGTGCCGACCGTCCGAAGGGCATGCTCGTGTTCGATATCGAGCTCATGGACTTCACTGAAATGCCGGTGGTGCCGCCCGACGTGGCGGCGGTTCCGGCCGACGCCGTGAAGACGCGGTCGGGACTGGCGTCCAAGGTGCTGAAGGCCGGGACGGGCACCAAGAAGCCGGCCAGGTTCAATACGGTGACCGTGCACTACTCGGGCTGGACGACGGACGGCAAGATGTTCGACAGTTCCGTCGTGCGCGGCGAGCCGTCCAGCTTCCCGCTGGATCAGGTGATTGCCGGCTGGACGGAAGGCATGCAGCTGATGGTGGTGGGCGAGAAACGCCGGTTCTGGATTCCCGAGAACCTGGCGTACGAAGGCCGCGATCCGAAGGGCATGCTCGTGTTCGACGTCGAGTTGTTCGACATCAAGTAGGTGTACGTCTCGAAGTGGGGTCCGGCTTTAGCCGGACCCCGTTGTTGCAGCCGGACCCGTTTCCGTGACGCCCATGGCCAACGATTTCTACAAGTGGTTCTCGGAGCGCAAGCTGACGAAGTTCGGCGGCGCGCGGCGCCTGCGGATCGAGCGCAGCCGCCTGGCGGTGCTGGCGCAGCACGCCGCGCCCGGGGGCGACCTGATCGAGGTCGGGCCCGGCGTCGGCACTCTGGTGGACCCGATCCGCGCCATGGGGTGGCGTTACCGGGCCATCGAGGCGAGCCCGAGCCTGGCGGCCTCACTGCGCGACCGCGGCGTGGAGGTGACCGAAGCCTGGGTGCCGCCGTTCCCGGTGCCCGACGCTTGCTGTGACGTGCTCTACGCCGACCAGGTGCTGGAGCACATGAGCGGCATCGATGGTGCCCGGGCTTTCGTCTCGGAGGCTCTTCGCGTGCTTCGCCCCGGCGGCATCGTCTTCATCGTCGTGCCGGACTACCTGAAGGAGAAGACGTTCTTCTGGGACGTCGACTACACGCACAACTTCGTGACGACGGAGCGGCGGGTGCGGCACCTGCTCGGCGACCACGGTTTTGCGGTGGAGCGCGTCGTCCGGAGCATCGGTGCGAGTACGGGCGTCGCGCGGGACCTGCTTGCCGGGCTGTCGATGTTGGCGAACCTGCCCGGCCTGGAACCGCTGTCGCGCTACACGAAGACGGAAGACGTGCTGTTCCGGATTCGGAAAAACTTCTTCGAGACTCTGACCTTCGTGGGGCGCAAGCCCGGCGGCCGCGTATGACGGCCTCGCGCGAATCGGCGGGCGCCGCCCGCCGGCACGAGTGACCCGGAGCCTCCGTTGATGCCGGTGTGGATCCGCGCGGGACTGACGCTGGCGGCGCTGGCCTATCTCATCCGGCAGGCGGGCGGGCAGGCCACGCTGGAGGCTGCGGCGCGTCTCGACGGCCGGTCCCTGCTGGTCATCGCGATGCTGACCGCGGCCGATCGGGCGATCATGGTGTGGCGGTGGATTCTGCTGGTGCGCGCGACTGGCGTGCGGCTGCCCTGGGCCCACGGCGTGCGTCTCTATCTCGAGTCGTCGTTCGTCGGCAGCCTGGCTCCCGCGGGGGTGGGGGGGGACGTGGCCCGGGCCTGGCAACTGGGCCGCCAGACATCACGGGGCGCCGACGTCGTGGCGGCCGGCGTGGTGGATCGCTGGCTGGGGTTGACGTCGGTCATCCTCCTGGGCATCTACGGCCTGGCCAACTGGACGCGGACCGTGGACTGGCGCGTATCGGCGCTGACGTACGGGTTCCTGGGACTGGCGCTGGCCGGGTCGGTGCTCGGCCTGTGGGCCGATCGGGTCCTCGGGATGCTGGTGCCGCAGACATGGCTGGCGCGCAAGCCCTGGACGGTCCTGACGCGCCTCGCCGAGGCGGTGTCGGTCTACCGGCGCGCGTGGCGGACGCTGGCCTGGGTCAGCGTATTGTCGCTGGCGGTACAGGTGCTGCGCGTGGTGCTCGCCTGGGTCATCGGGCGCGGGATGGGCATCGACGTGGGGCTGTCGTACTATCTGGTGTTCATGCCCATCGGCATCATCCTGATCCTGCTGCCGATCTCGCTCGGCGGGTTCGGTCCGGCGCAAGGCGGCATCGTATGGATGATGCGCCCGCTCGGCGTGCCCGACGCGTTGTCGTTCGCGATGTCGACGGTGTTCATCCTCGCCGGGTTCGTCGCGAACCTGCCCGGTGCCCTGCTGTTGTTGACCCGCCGGCCCGTTGCGGAGCCGGCCCATCGAGAGAACGGACCATGAGCGGATTCGCGTCCCTTCGGCGAGCAGCCCTGCACGAGATCAAGACCTTGCGTGGCGCGATCTACCGCCGGTTGTCCCAATCGCGCGAGCAGGAACAGAACCTGGTGACCGCGTTCCACCGCCTCTACTTTGATGCCCGGGCGTTCAACATGACGTGGCGGAACACCTACTGGATGGGGACCGCCATCCTGAAGTGCCCCCTGGACCTGTGGCTCTACCAGGAGATTCTCCACACCGTCCGCCCGGCCGTCGTGATCGAGACCGGGACGGCGTTCGGCGGCAGTGCCCACTTCCTGGGGTCGATGCTCGACATCGTGGGGCACGGCCGCGTGGTGACGATCGACATCGAGGAGCGGCCGGGGCGTCCCGCCCATCCCCGCGTGACCTATGTCACCGGTTCGTCCACCGACCCCGCCATCGTTACGCAGGTGGCGGATCTGGTGGGCGGGGCCTCACCGGTCCTGGTGTTGCTGGACTCCGATCACGCGAAAGACCACGTCCTGCGCGAACTCGAGTGTTACGCGCCGATGGTGTCACGGGGCAGCTATCTGATCGTCGAGGACACGAACCTGAACGGACACCCGGTCGACCCGGAGTTCGGGCCCGGTCCGATGGAGGCGATCGAGGCGTTCCTGCCGTCGCACCCGGAGTTCGAACACGATTCGGCCATGGACAAGTTCTTCCTGACCTTCAACCCGAAGGGTTACCTGAAGCGCCGGTGATCGTGCGCGGGTGCCGACGCGGCGCCCGCCCTTGCGCGGGGTGGCGGAAACCGGCAACATAGAACGACATGGCACAGACGTACGCTGCGAAATATCTCGCGAAGGCCGCGTTGAGCGCCCCGCGGGACTTGGTCAATAGCTATCTCGCGACGATTCGCCCCATCCACCCGACAGTCCTGATTTTCAACTGTACGTGGGTGTGCGACGCCAAGTGCGAGATGTGCAGCAACTGGAAACGCGGTGATCGTAAGCTCGACATGACGCTCGAGCAAATCGATCGGTGTTTCCAGTCCGACTTCTGGAAGAACATCGAAATCGCCAACGTCTCGGGCGGTGAGCCGACGACCCGCAACGACCTCGTCGACATCTGCGAGTTGATGATCAACCGGATGCCGCGCCTGCGGAAGTTCGGGATCAACACGACCGGCCTGACGCCGCACCGGGCGATCCCGATGATCGAGAAGATCGCCGCGGCGTGCCAGCGCCGGGGCGTCATCTTCAGCACCCGCGTGTCGATCGACGGCGTGGGCGAGATGCACAACCTGGTGCGGAACGTGAAGCGCGGCTTCGACAAGGCGAACGAGACGATCCAGGCGATGCGGGAGATGCAGAGCCGGTACTCGTTCAACTACGGTGTCTCGACGACGATCTTCTCGATGAACCTCAAGGATGCCGAGAACATCCTGGCGTGGGCGCGCAAAGAGAAGCTGGACATCGTGTTCAACATGATCCGCTTCACCGAGCCGATGCTCGGCAACACCGGCCTGGAAACGACCCAGAAACCCGTCGGCCTGGAAGAAGAGCAGATGCGCCAGTTTTTCCTGGACCGTGTCCGGGTGGACCCCCTGATGGACGGGCAGAACTACATCTACATGCACTACGCGGACATGATCGCGAACGGCTACCACCGGCTGGCCCCGTGCCCGTTCCAGTCCCAGGGCATCATGCTGAATCCCGACGGCGGCCTGTTTTTCTGCGAGAACAGCGACGCCATCGGCAACGTGGTCCAGACCGATCCCGGCGAGTTGTACTTCGGGAAGGCCAGCCAGGCGCACCGCGACGAGGTGCGGGACAAGAAGTGCCCGACCTGTCTCAGCCCCTGCCAGATGAACGTGGCGGCGGTGAAACAGGTGGTGCCGTACGTCAAGTTCCTTGGGCGGGCCATGAACGAGAAGCGCAAGGGGAAGAGCGGGACGACAGCGCCGTCAAAGTAGACCCTGCGCCCGGCGGGCGCCTGGCGGGTTGCGGGTACACGACAAAGGGCCGGGTTCTCTGGAACCCGGCCCTTTGTCGTCGTAGAGGAGTTGCGCCGCCGTCCCTACTTGCAGGTCGGTCGCGGCAGGTACCGGTCGTATCCGGGCGGGCCAGCGACCTCGATCCAGTGCAACCGCATCGCGATCTTGTACTCGTCGAATCCGGCGGCGATGTCGATGACGCGGTCGCGGCTTCCGTCCCGGTGGAGGAGCGCGTCTGTGCTGTGCGGGCCGACGCCCCGCTTGAGGTTCCACGCCAGATCGAGCCCGCCGCAGATGCCGGCCTCGATCATGCGGTCGCGAATGAACTTCATGTTCTCTTCACGCTCATGGAGCGTGCTGGTCGCATTCATGTACTGGGGATACTTCTCGGTGACGAACGCCACGATGTCGCCAGGTGTCGATGGCCAGACGAACGAGGCCGGCGTAGTGAATGTCCAGTATGGTGACCAGGGGCCGACAAACGCCGTCCCGCGTTCCGCCCGGGCGCGCCAGCGGTAGTTGGTTTCAGGCTGCAGGGCGTCAGTGGGCACCTGGAACGTCGTGGTCGTTGCGCCGGTGGCGACGGAGGACGTTGTTACGACCGTCCCGGTCGGCGTTTCGACGACGAAGCGGTGCTCGAGGCCGGTCGTCGAGCCGCCGGCCGGAAGTCCGCCGTTGTTGACGATGAGCTTCGGTGCCACCGAGTTGGTTCGCGAACCGTTGGCGGGCGAGTTCAGCGTGGGCGGATCCGGTTCGGGCGGCGTCTGGAACGTCGCGTAGGTCATCCAGGGACCCGCGCTCGAGCCTGACTCGGCGCGGGCGCGCCAGCGGTAGTTCGTGGCCCACGCCAGCGTCGAGTCCGGCACCCGCTGTGCGATGAGGCCGGTCCCGCCGTCCGTGATGGCCCCGGACCGGTACACCTCCGTGCCGGACTGGGTTTCCACGGCGAAACGGTAGACCATGGCGCCAATCGTGCCGAACCTGGCGGAGGACGGGTTGATGACGAGATTCGGGGTAATCGAATCGATCGTGGTTCCCGTCGCCGGGAGGACGATTTGCGGCGCCGTCACCTTGAGCGTTGACCCGTCGGCCGCTGCGTCGGCCGCTGCCGCCGTCGAGGGCGTCGGAGAGACCGGCGTCTTCGAGTCGCCGCCGCAGGCCATCGCGGCAGCCAGGCTCAACGTGAGACCAAACAGGAGACCCTTCTTCAGCATTCACTCGCTCCAAGAACGATGTTGGTTACGGCCAGGCAGGCGCCTCGCATCCCGCTAGCATAACGTATCTGGCGGTGCCACGGAAGTTCCTCCGACCGAGCGGCTGGGGGCCGATCTCGCCCAGCGTCGCCCGTCGGGGCGCTCCTGCGGAGACGTGTCCCCGCGTCGGCCTCTGTGCTAACATCTGACGATTCGGCCAGCGCCAGGGCCTCCCGCATGCCGGGCGAGGGTCCGGTGGCGTCGCGGGTATCGCGTTGAAGAGGACATCACGATGAAGCGTGCGTTTCAGCTCTTCCTGTTTGTTGGACTGATGTTGCTGATTTCCACTCGGGCCCAGGCGCAGATCCTGGCCTGGGAGGACCGGGGCTTCCTGAACATCAGCTTCGGGTACCAGAATAAGGCCGCCACCGAACTGGCTTTCGAGCGGTCCTTTACGCTGTACGACGAGACCGCGAGAATCGCCGCCGGGCAGACAGTCGAGACGAGCGGAGGTTTCCCGGACTTCACGGCCGGCGCCCGCGTCGTTCGCAACTTCGGACTGGGAATCGGGTTCAACCAGTTGTCCACCGAGACCTCGTCCGCGTTGTCGGCCAGCGTGCCGCATCCCCTCTTCTACGACCAGCCCCGCGCGGCGACTGCGTCCATCGACGGCCTCAAGCACTCTGAGCGCGCGTTGCACCTCATGGCGCTGTACGTCCTTCCGCTGAGCGACAAGTTCGATGTTATGTTGTCGGCTGGCCCCACGTTCTTCTCCGTCGAGCAGGATACGCCAAACCTGGCGGCCGTTCAGATCGGCGCGGACGTGGCGCCCTACACAGCCGTCTCGATGACGAGCGTCGGCAAGGTGACGACCAAAGAAAGCAAGGTCGGCCTCAACGTCGGCGTGGACGCGACCATCCGCGTGACGAAGAACGTCGGCTTCGGCGGATTCGTACGCTACGCGGCAGCCAGCATCGATGTGACGCCCACGGGATTGTCCGAGGCGATCAAGGTCGAGGTTGGTGGCATGCAGTACGGCGGAGGCATCCGCATCCGGTTCTAGGGGTTGGGGATTGGGGATTGGGGATTGGGGCGAGACACCCCGGTCCCCGTCTCGCGGCTTTCGGCCATCGGCTTTCGGCCATCGGCTTTCGGTCCCGCTACTGTCTACTATCTACTGTCTACCCCTTCTCGCTTCCTGCTTCCTGCTTCCTGCTTCTCCCTAGCCCCTAGCCTCTAGCCCTAGCCTCTAGCCCCTACTAGCCTCCAGCGCCGCCTGCGGCTCCGGCCGTGCCAGTGCGTCATTCACCCGGCGCAGTTCGAGCCACCATTGCGACTTGGGCCGGCGGTTCTCCAGATCGACCATCCGGGTGAAGTCCTCGAACGAGCTGAGTTGCACCTTGCCCTGGACGATGCCGATGAAGGAGGCGCCGTGGCTCTCGGTCAGGGCGTCGGTCACGAGATGCTGTACGGCCAGTCGGGCCAGTTTCGTGGCCTGGATCCGATCGAAGGGTGATGGATCGCCGCCTTGCTGCAGGTGCCCGAGGATGCTCTGGCGCACGTCGAACAACCCGCCGCCTTCTTCCTCGAAGAGCGCGCACATGAACCGGGTGTCGTACACGTCGTTGGCGTTTTCGTTGCGCACCATCAAGCCCAGGCGCTTGCCGCGTTGGAAGCCCTCAATGAGCATCTTCAGGTCTTCCTCGAGCGAGCGCAGCGTGATGCCTTCTTCATGGAGGTACACGCGTTCCGCACCGGTGGCCAGCCCGCTCATCATCGCCAGGTAGCCGCACCGGCGGCCCATCACCTCCACGACGTAACAGCGGCGTTCGGCGACGGCCGACTGCTTGATCTTGTCCACGACGCCAGTGATGTTGTTGAGCGCGGTATCGGCGCCGACGCTGAGTTCCGTCCCAGGCAGGTTGTTGTCGATGGTCGCCGGGAGGCACACCATGGATAGATCGAAGGCCGGAAAATTGCGGCGTTCTTCCCATAGCCGGTGAACCGCCTGGTAGGCTTCCCACCCGCCGATCGCGATGAAGCCGTCGAGCGCGTACTGCTCGATGGTCCGGGCGATCGCGTAGAGGTCCGGGCCGGCGGGCACGTCCCGGCCGGTCCCCAGCTCCGATCCGCCCATGGGGGCCCATCCGTTCACGCTCATCCAGTCCATCTCGACCAGATCGCCGTCGACCAGTCCCTTGAAGCCTCGCCGGATGCCGTAGACGTTGTGACCCTGATCGATGGCGAGCCGGACCGCCGCGCGGACTGCGGTGTTCATGCCGGGTGCCGGCGCCCCCGCCGTCATCACGCCCAGGCGCAGCCGGCGCTGGCCCGCCCGCGGCGGGTGGGGCAGCGCCTTGAGCAGCGTGTTGAACGTGCGCCACGCGTCGTTGAAGGCCGTGCCGCGCAGCGCCAGGGCTTTGGCGTAGTCGTGCGACTCGAGCAGGCGGTTGATCTCGCGGGTCTGCGAGACGCACTCGCTCAGCGGAATCCGGATGAGGCGGTTGCCGCGGATGCCCATGACCTGCGATTCGGCGTCGGCGTCGCCCGACAGCAGCGTGTCGATGGCCGCGTAGCCCATCATGGTCCCGAGGTTCCGGTCGAACGCACTCGGGGCTCCGCCCCGCTGCACGTGGCCGAGCACCGTGACGCGTACCGCTTCGCCGAGCTGCCCCTCCAGAATCTTCTGCAGGTCGTCGCTCGTGATCGGCGTGCCATGGCGGTCGCTGGCCCCTTCGGCCAGGACGATGATGGAATCCCGACGGCCGGCGGCCCGTCCCGCCTTGAGCGTGGCGATCATCCGGTCGCCCCAGTCATCGGTCTCGGGAGGCACTTCCGGGATCAGCACCCAGTCGGCGCCCGTGGCGATGGCGCCCATGAGCGGCAGGTAGCCGCAGTGCCGCCCCATGACTTCCACCACGAACGTCCGCTGGTGGCTCGATGCCGTGCTGCTGATGGCGTCGATGGCCTCGGTGACCCGGTGCAGTGCGGTGTCGGCGCCGATCGTCATGTCGGTGCCCGAGGCATCGTTGTCGATCGACCCGATGAGGCCGACCACCGTGAGTTTCGGGTGGCGTGCGGCGACGTCGGGCGCGATGGCGCCCTGCGCCACGGCGTCGGCCACCAGGCCGGCCCACTCCGACCGGAACAGGTCCGCGCCCGTCAGCGAGCCGTCGCCGCCGATGACGACGAGGCTGTCGATCTCGTGGGCCAGGAGGTTGATGGCGGCCTTCAGGCGTCCTTCGCGCGTGCGGAATTCCGGGGACCGTGCGGACCCGATGATCGTGCCGCCACGGTGAATGATCCCACCGACGCTGTTCCAGGTGAGCGGGCGGATCTTGGAGCCGCCTTCGATGAGACCGCAGTATCCCTCGTAGATGCCAAAGACCTCGAGGCCGCGGTCCAGGCCCGTCCGCACGACCGCGCGCAGCGCGGCGTTCATGCCCGACGCATCCCCGCCACTTGTGAACACGCCAATGCGCTTCGTCACGTCATCGCTCCTTGCAGGGCCGGCTAAAGCCGGCCCCCACGACCGCTCCGGCACTCGTGGCGGGCCGCGGACGCCCCCCCGACCCGGCCAGAGAAAACCCCCGGGCGGGGGTTGGGGCCCGCGCCCCCCCCC
>CAYJPV010000026.1:67219-84297 GCA_964372095.1 uncultured Vicinamibacterales bacterium
TTCCACCCGACCCCGCCCCTGGCCGGCCGGCAAACCGCCGCCCCCCACGCCCGCTCCGGCACTCGTGGCGTCCGGCTTCCGCCGGACGTCCCGGTCACGATAACACGCCTGGGCGGGGTTGCGGCCCGGCCCGCACCACACTAGAGTTACCTCGCCATGACTGATCGCCTTCGCCGCCTGCTGACCACCCTCCTCGTCACCGTCCTGGCCGCCACCGCCGTGGCCACCGCCGCCGCCTCCCGCGACGGGCAGGCGCCGCCTGCGCCGCCTCCCGCCGGCGCACGCGCCTGGCAGGATACGGTGGTCATCCCGTCATATCCCGACGGGCCGCCGGACCCGAATCCACCGTTCGACTACTTCCAGACGAGCCGGTTCAACTACCCCTACACGCTGCGCACGAACCTGACGGATACGCGCGTGGACACGACCTGGCGGGCGCTGCGGCTCGAAAACGAGTTCCTGAAGTGCCTGATCCTCCCGGACCTCGGCGGTCACCTGTACAGCTGCACCGACAAACGCAACGGACAGGAACTGTTCTACGCGAACCCGTCGATCAAATTCGCCGCGATCGCGTACCGCGGCGCCTGGGCGGCCTTCGGCATCGAATTCAACTTCCCGGTTTCCCACAACTGGATGACGGTGTCGCCCGTCGACTTCGCCACCACCACGAACCCCGACGGCAGCGCGTCGGTGTGGGTCGGCAACATCGACCGGCCGTACGGCATGCAGTGGCGCGTGGAACTGACGCTGCGGCCCGGGCGTGCCGTGCTCGAGCAGCGCACGACGCTCTACAACCGGGCCGACACCCGCCACCGTTTCTACTGGTGGACGAACGCGGGCGTCGAAGTGTGGGACGACTCGAAGGTCCTCTACCCGATGGAATTCACGGCGTCTCACGGGTTCACGTTCGTGGACACCTGGCCGATCGACGCCGCAGGACACGATCTCAGCATCGTCGGCAACCACAAGTACGGGCCGGTGTCGCGGTTCGCGCACGGCAGCCGCGAACCGTTCATGGGGGTCTACCACCCGAAAACCAAGTCCGGGATCGTGCACTACTCGGCACCGACGGAATTGCCGGCGAAGAAGTTGTGGTCGTGGAGCAGCGACGCGGACGGCCTCGACTGGCGCCGGGCGCTGTCCGACAACAACAGCGCCTACGTGGAAGTCCAGGCGGGCCTCTTCCGCAATCAGGAGACGTACGGCTTCCTCGATCCGCAGCAGTCCGTGCAGTTCAGCGAACTCTGGCTGCCGATGTGGGAGATGGACGGCCTGTCGCGCGCCAATCCCGACGTCCTGCTGAACCTGTCGCGCACGCCCGAGAACGCCGGCGGCGTCGCGCTCTCAGTCGTGCTGAACGCACTCGGCACGTTCCCGGGCGCGACGGTCATCGTGACGGACGGCTCCCGTGAGGTGGCCCGGGAGACGGTGACGCTGTCCCCGGCCTCATCCTGGCGGCGGCAGTATCCGGGGCAGCTGTCAGCCGGTGCCTACACGGTCCGCGTGCTGGACGCGTCCGGCCACGAACTGCTCGCACACACCGAGGGCACGTACGACTTCAACGGCCGGGCAGGCGCCAGGACGGGGCCGCAGCCCGTGGCGCACCCGCCGGCACGGATGACTGACGCCGACTACGAGGCGCAGGGCAGCGACCAGGAACTGAACGGCCAGCGCCTGCAGGCGCTCGCGACCTATCGGGAGGGCCTGAAGACATTCCCCGAGAGCTACACCCTGGCCCGGGCCGCCGGCCGGCTGCTGGTCGGACTCAAGCAGTTCGACGCGGCGGTGCCCCTGCTGACGACGGCCCTGGCTCGCGTGAGCAACGACCGCGAGAGCGCCTATTACCTTGGTCTGGCGCAACGCGGCGCCAGTCCTCTCTCGGCGCGCACGGCGCTCGAATCAGCCGAGCAGTACGGTCCCCACCGTGCAGCAGCGCTGTTCGCGCTGGCCGGGCATGCGGCCAGGGACGGTGACCGTCGCGAGGCACTGCGCCTGCTGGGCGACGCGATGCAGGAGTCGCCGCTGGCCGTCCGCATCGGTGGCATGCAGGTGGCGCTGTTGCGAATCACCGGGCGCGCCGCCGAAGCCCGGCAGCGAGTGGAGACGCTGCGGCGCACCGATCCAACCAACTCCCTGCTGCGGTATGAGGCCGTGTGCCTGGGCGGCGGGGACGACCGGCTGTGGGCTCATCTGGCTGCGGATCCCGAACGTATTCTCGAACTCGTCGTGGACTACCAGCGGTTTGGATTGTACGACGACGCACTCGCCGTCCTGAGCCACCCGTACCCTTCAGGCCCGGAGGTCGTCAGCGAGCCCGCCATGCCCGCGCCCGCGTCGTATCCGCTGCTGGCGTACTATCGGGGCTACATCCGGTCGCTGAAGCACGAGGCGCCGGCAGCCGACTACGCGGCCGCGTCCGCGATGCCGACGACGTACGTGTTTCCGCATCGGGCAGAGTCCCTGGCCGTGCTGCGCGACGCGGTGACGCGCAACCCGAAAGACCCGACGGCGTACTTCCTGCTCGGTTCGCTCTACCTGTCTGGCGGCATGGTTGACGAGGCGATGAAGGCCTGGGAAGCCGCGCGGGCGATGCGGCCAGGCATCGCGACGCTGCACCGTAACATGGGCTACACGTTGCTGCAGCGCGGGGACGTGGAGCAGGCCATCGCGATCTTCCGGGAAGGCCTGACGCACGACCCGGCGAACGAAGGCGTCTACACCGGTCTCGAGGCGGCACTTGCCCGTGCCGGCCGGCCCGCGGCCGAACGGGCGGACGCCCTGCTCGGGTTCCCCGATCAACGAACGTTGCCCGCGGCCCTCGTCTACAAGCTGGCGACGGCGCTTGCCGAAGCCGGACGGTTCGACGAAGCCGAACGCCAGTTTGCCGGCCGCTTTTTCCCGCGTGAAGAAGGCGGCATCAACGTCAGGCAGATCTGGCTGGACGTGCGTGTGCGCCGTGCATTCGCGTTGGCCACGGGTGGCGACTGCCGGGCCGCGACGGGTATTGCGAGCGCGCTGGGCAGACCAGTTGCAGGACTGGCGTTCACGCAGGATGGCCTCGAGGACATTCTGGCACAGAGGCGTTTCCAGGAGCGGCTCGAGGCGATCCGCACGACCTGCGGTTCTGCCGCCAGCATCCAGGACGCCGACGTGCCCTACGGGATCGGGGACTGGGACGCGGACACCTATGGCAACCACCGCGCCGTCGTCCGCGTCGATGCTGCCGCGCCGGCGGTACGCGTGCACCTGCCCTGGCGGCGGTGGGACCCGAACCCCGCCGGCCGGCACCTGATCGTCGCCCACGCATCGAGCGACCGGCGCATCACGAATGTGGCGCGGCCGTCGAGCACGCGCGAGTCGGGCGACATCGTGTTCGAGGCTCCCGGGGCCGGGACCTACTTCGTGTACTACCTCCCGTACGTCGGGTCAGGCCGGACCAACTATCCGACGGTGACGTATCCCGGGCCGCAAGACACCGCAGATCCTGCCTGGCTGGCGAAACACGGACTGACGCCTGTCGCGCTTACGGACGGGGCGTGGCGCCTGCTGCCCGAGGCTGCCGTGACGGAGTTCCAGGCGGTGGACGAACTCCACAGTGTCTTCCCGATGCTTATCGCCGCGACGAGCGACGAGACGGCGGGGCTTCTGGCGAAACACCCACAAGCGCCGTACCTCGTGTTCCCCGAAGACCGGACGCGACCGATCAAGATGCCGACGGACCTCCCGCTGAGGTGGATTCGGCGCGGGGCCAACGGGCCGGTCAGCGGCAACGCGCAGCGCGGCGAGTTCTACGTGTTCCAGTTGGGCGTGTTCGCCGCCAGGCAGTCCCTGGACGATGTGCGCGTGGAATTCGGGCCGCTGTCGCGGTCCGGCGGCGGCCGGATTCCGGCCACAGCCCTGCGGTGTTTCAACCTGGGCGGCATCGACTCGGCGGCCAGTCCTTTCACGCGCACGGTGGCTGTGGCGCAGGGGCACGTGCAATCCCTGTGGTGCGGCGTCGACATTCCGGCGTCCGCCCGTGCCGGCGAGTACCGGGGCGAGATCGTGGTCGCGCCGGCGGGCGCGCCGCGCACGACGCTTCCTGTGACGCTGCGGGTGCTGCCGACGGTGATTGCCGCCCGCGGCGACGACGAACCGTGGCGTCTGTCGCGCCTGCGCTGGCTCGATTCCGTGCTGGCCGTCGACGATGACCTCGTGGCGCCCTATACGCCGGTGACCGTGACGGGGTCGCGAGTCGGCGTGCTGGGCCGTTCGGTCACCCTCGACGCGCTGGGTTTTCCCGCGACGATTGAGAGCCGCTTCGCGGTGGAGATGACGCACCTGGTCGAGCAGGGGCGTCCGGTCCTGACGGGACCGGTCGCCCTCGTGGCATCGGGAGCGTCGCCGGACGTGGCCCCCTGGAAGGGCAGCGGCGTGACGTTCACCAGGCAGCAGCGCGGCGCGGCGGCCTGGCGGGCGACGGCCACCGGCGGCGCCCTCACGCTGGCGACGCAGGCCCGGATGGACTTCGATGGCAACATGGAATTCACCGTCACGCTTGGTTCCACCAGGCCGACGCCCGTCGACGACATCCGCCTCGACATTCCCATCGCCGACGATGTCGCGCGGTACGTCATGGGCCTGGGCTTCAAGGGCGGGGCACGGCCCGCCACGTTCGACTGGACGTGGAACGTGGCAAAGCACAACCAGGACTCGGCCTGGATCGGCGACGTCAACGCCGGGCTGCAGTTCACGCTCAAGGACGACCAGTACGTCCGGCCGCTCAACACGAACTTCTACACGCTCAAACCGCTCGTGGCGCCGGCATCCTGGGCGAACGGGGGCAAGGGCGGGTGCCGCCTCGCGTCGAAAGGCGCGACGTACCTCGTGAGCTGCTACAGCGGGGCCCGCACGGTTCAGCCCGGCGCGCCGCTGTCCTTCAACTTCCGGCTGCTGCTGACGCCGTTCAAGCCCCTGGACACGAAGGCGCAGTTTTCCACGCGCTTCTTCCACGCATTCAAGCCGCCGGCCGACGTGCTGAACACGGGCGCGAACGTGGTCAACGTCCACCACGCGAACCCGATCAACCCGTACATCAATTACCCGTTCTTCCGGCCCGGCCCGATGAAGGCCTACATCGACCAGGCGCACCAGCTCGGGCAGCGCGTGAAGATCTACTACACGGTGCGTGAACTGGCGAACCGGGCGCCCGAGGTCTTCGCGCTGCGCAGTCTCGGCGACATCTTCGCGCCCGGGCCCGGCGGCGGCTATTCGTGGCTCCAGGAGCACCTGGGCTCCGACTACATTGCCGCCTGGTTCGTGCCCGACCTCAAGGACGCGGCCATCGTCAACAGCGGCGTCTCGCGGTGGCACAACTTCTACATCGAGGGGCTGGACTGGCTCACCAGGAACGTCGGCATCGACGGCGTGTACATCGACGACGTGGCGTTCGACCGGCTGACGATGAAGCGGGTGCGGAAGGTGCTGGATCGGAACCGGCCGAATGCCCTGATCGATTTGCACTCGGCCAATCAGTACAACGTGCGCGACGGCTTTGCGAGCAGTGCGAACCTGTATCTGGAGCACTTTCCGTATCTCAACCGGCTGTGGTTCGGCGAGTACTTCGACTACAACGCCGCGCCGGACTACTGGCTCACCGAGATCTCGGGTGTCCCCTTCGGCCTGATGGGCGAGATGCTGGAGGGCGGCGGTCAGCCGTGGCGCGGCATGGTGTTCGGCATGACGGGGCGTCTGCCCTGGGCCGGCGATCCGAGAGGAATGTGGAAGGTCTGGGACCAGTTCGGCATCGCGGACAGCCGGATGATCGGGTTCTGGGTGCCGGCAAGCCCCGTGAAGTCCGGACGTCCCGACGTCCTGGCGACGGCGTACGTGCGTGAAGGCAGGACGCTGGTTGCCGTCGCAAGCTGGGCGAACGAACGGGTGGAAACCACCCTGACGATAGACTGGAAGGCCCTGGGGCTGGATCCGTCGGCGGTGACGGTGACGGCACCGGCGATCGCCGGGTTCCAGGAGGGGCGGACGTTCGATCCCTCGAAGCCCATCCCGTTCGACATCGGCAAGGGCTGGGTGCTGGTGCTGGAGCGGCGGTGACGAGGGAGTAGACTGAACGAACCGATCGACAAGGAGGAAGCCGTGTCTGAGTCCCCAAGTATCACGGGTTTCGCACAGGTCGCGTTGTCCGTCATCGATCTCGAACGCGCCGTCGCGTTCTACCGCGACGTGCTCGAGTTGCCATTGCTCTTCACCGCGCCTCCCGGACTCGCGTTCTTCCAGGTCGGCGGGACGCGGATGATGGTGAGCACCCAGGATGGTGATTCTGCCGGCAGTCACCCGATCCTCTACTATCGCGTGGCGGGCATTCACGCGGCCGTCGAGGCCATCGAGCAGCGCGGCGGCCCCATTACCGAGGCGCCGAAGATGATCGCGAAACTCGGTGGCACCGAGGTATGGCTCGCGTTTACCACCGACCCGGATGGGCACGCCGTCGGGCTCATGAGTGAGGTGCCCGCCGCGTAGAACTCTGGGCGGAGGCAGTCAGGTCCGGGGACCACGCGGAGGATTCTAATGCGTCGTGTGATGTCGCTTGTGGCGGGTCTTGCGGTGGTGGCGGTGTTGTCGTGCGCAGCTGGCGGGCCGCGACCCCAGGCCGCGCCGGAGAACCCGGGGCTGTCGGCCTATCTGCCCGCGCAGACGGCGGCGCGCATGGACGCGCTCGCCGAGCGGTTCGACGAGCGGGCGGCCATGGACCTGGTCGTCTTCATGGATCAGTTCTGGCGGAACGCCGCGAACGCGGGCTTCAACGCGTCGATTGACCGGATTCATGCACGGCTTGGCGCGTCAGGGTTTGCCGCGACGCAGACGGCCCGCCCCGGGGAGCCGGCGGCCTGGGTCGAAGAGTTCGGGCAGGCGAACGGCTGGGACTACACCGTGGGGACGCTGACGCTGATGGGCGAGGGGGGCACGCCGGACGAGGTGCTGCTGTCGCGCGATCGCCACCGCGTGGCCCTGTGCATCAACTCGTTCTCCACGCCGGCGGGCGGCGTGGAGGCGCCGGTGGTGGACGTGGGCCAGGGCGCGACGGATGCCGACTATGCGACCATCGACGTTCGGGGAGCGATCGTGCTGGGCGACGCGGGGACGCGCGGCCTGTGGCAGATGGCGGTCGTGAAGCGGGGCGCGATCGGCGTCATCTCGACCACGCTGGAGGACTACATCCGTCCCGGCCCTCCCTCCACTGACGGCACCGTGCCCCGTGATCAGTGGGACGTCCTCCAGTGGGGCAGCGTGCCGTACGACGACACACGCAAAGCGTTCGGCTTCAAGGCGTCGCCCCGGGCCGCGGCGCGTATCCGCGCACGCCTGAAGCAGGGAGCGGCCAAGGTCAGGGCTGAGGTGTCATCGTCATTCTCGCCCGGCAAGGTGCGTACGCTCGTGGCGGAGATTCCCGGCCGGACGCGACCGGCTGAACGGATCGTGATGGTGGCGCACATTCAGGAGCCTGGCGCCAACGATGACGCCAGCGGGTGCGCGACGCAGGTCGAGCTGGCGCGCGCCATTGTGGCGGGCGTGCGGGATGGCCGGCTGCCCCAGCCGGAGCGTACGCTGACCTTTCTGTGGGTGGACGAAATTCGCGGCAGCCGGCAGTGGCTGACGGATCACCCGGCAGAGGCGAAGCTGGTACGGTACATGTTTGCGCTCGACATGACCGGCGAGGACACGGCGAAGACCGGCGGGACGTTCCTGATCGAAAAGATGCCCGATCCCACGGCCGTGTGGAACCGCCCCTCGGATCCGCACACCGAGTGGGGCGGCGGTTCGGTGAAGGCCGAGTCACTGAAGGGGTCGTTCCTGAACGATGTTTTCCTGGCGGTGTGCCAGCACCGGGCCCGGCAGACCGGCTGGGTCGTGGGCACAAATCCCTACGAAGGCGGGTCGGACCACTCGCCGTTCCTCGCGGCCGGTGTTCCGGCCCTCCTGGCCTGGCACTTCCCGGATCGTTTCTACCACAGCAACCTGGATCGGCCCGACAAGACGAGCGCGGCGGTGATGGAGCACGTGGGTGTCAGTGTGGCCGCCACGGCCCTGTTGCTGGCGACGGCGACGGAGCAGGACGCGGTCGATGTCGTGAGGCTGGTTGAGGCCGCGGCGGCCTCGCGGATGGCCCTCGAGCGCCGGCAGGGCGCAGCGCTCGTCGCGAAGGCCGGCGACACCGCTGCGGCCGAGGCCGTCGAACGGCAGGTGGCAGCTGCGTGGGTGAAGTGGTTCGGCGAAGCCCTTGACGCCGTCAGCACGTTGCCGGCGGCCGGCCCGACGGCCGCACTCGAGGCCCGCATCGCGGCGGCGCGGAAGGGGCTGGGAGGCTAGGGGCTAGGGGCTAGAGGCTAGAGGCTAGAGGCTAGAGGCTGGGGAGTAGTCAGCAGTGAGTAGACAGTAGGCAGGCCCTGAGCCTGGCGGCCGAAGCCCCATGCTGACTACTGTCTACTCCCGCCTGTCCGCTACGCCTCGGGGTCCTCGAGGTACGTGTACCCGTGCAGGCCCTCTTCGTAGAACTTCAACAGACGTCCTGATTCTTCGAACGTCATCCGTCCTTCGCGCACGGCGGTCTCGACATCGGTGCGCAGGTGTGCCACGAGCGAGTCGGCGTTGTAGTCGACGTACTGCAGCACTTCGCGCACGGTGTCGCCCTTGATGACGGCGTCGAGCACCACTTCGTTGTTGTCGCCGAGCGACACGTGGACGGCGTGGGTGTCGCCGAACAGATTGTGCATGTCGCCGAGGATCTCCTGGTAGGCGCCGATCAGGAAGACTCCCAGGTAATACGGATTACCATCCGGCGTGTGCAGGGCGAGCGTCCGCTTCACGTCGCGGCGGTCGATGAACTGGTCGATCTTGCCGTCCGAGTCGCACGTGATGTCGCCGAGCACCGCGTGACTGGTCGGCGGTTCTTCCAGGCGGTGGATGGGCATCACCGGAAAAAGCTGCTTGATCGCCCAGCTGTCTGGCATCGACTGGAACAGGGAGAAGTTGCAGAAGTAGGTGTCCGCCAGCATCTCGTCGAGGCTCTGCAGATCCTCGGGCACTTCGTCGAGCTGGGCGATGATCTTCTGCAGCTTGGCGCAGATGGCCCAGTACAGCGTTTCGGCCTGGCACCGCTGTTCGAGGGGGAGATAGCCGCCGCTGAACAGGTTCAACGCCATGTCGAGGGCCTGCTGCGCGTCGTGGTAACTCTCCTGGGCGTTCCGCGCGGAGACATTCTGGTAGGTCTCGCGCAGGTCGATGATCGGCTGCTCGAGCTCTTCGTGCGGGGCGACGGGCTGGATGTCCTGCTCGCGGTAGCCGGAGACGCCCAGGATGTTGAACACGAGGGCGCTGTGGTACGCGGCGATTGCGCGGCCGCTCTCCGACACGATCGTCGGATGCGCCACGCCCGCATCGTCACAGACCGTCTGGACGTGATAGACGACGTCGGCCGCGTACTCTTCCAGGGTGTAGTTCACGCTCGACTCGAAGTTGGTCTGCGAGCCGTCGTAGTCCACGCCCAGGCCGCCGCCGATATCCAGGTACTCGAGGCCGGCTCCTGATTTTGCCAGTTCCGTGTAGACCCGCGCGGCTTCGTTCAACGCGCCCTTGACGATGCGGATGTTGGGAATCTGGCTGCCCAGGTGGAAGTGCAGGAGCTTGAAGCAATCCTGCATGCCGAGCGCCCGCAGCTCTTCCAGCCCCTTCAGGATCTCCGACACCGTCAGACCGAACTTCGAACGGTAGCCGCCGGAATTCTGCCACCGGCCGCTGCCGCGCGAGGCCAGCTTCACCCGCATCCCGATCATCGGGCGGACGCCGACCTTCGCCGAGTACTCGAGGATCAGTCCGAGTTCCGTGTACTTCTCCACCACCGGGATGATGTGCCGCCCGACCTTCTGGGCCAGCATCGCCATCTCGATGAACTCGGCGTCCTTGAACCCGTTGCAGATGATGGGCGTGTCGTTCGACGCCAGGGCCGCCACAGCGAACAGTTCGGGTTTCGAGCCGGCCTCGAGGCCGAAGCCATAGGGCCGCCCGTAGTTCACGATCTCTTCGACGACCTTCCGCTGCTGATTGACCTTGATCGGGTAGACGCAGGAGTACTTGCCCTGATACCCGTGCTGCAAGATCGCGTTCTTGAACGCGTCGTGCAGGTCTTTCAGGCGGTGACGCAGGATGTCGCTGAACCGCACGAGGATCGGAACGTCAATTCCCCGCAGCACCATCTGATCCGTGAGGCTCTTCAGGTCGATGTAGCGATTCGGCTCCTTCGTCGGGTGGACGCGCACGTGGCCGTTCTCGCCGATCGAGAAATAACCCTGGCCCCATCGGGCGATCTCGTACAACTCGGTCGCGTCGGCGTTCGTCCACGGGTCTCCGACGCGCCACGTGCGGTTCAACCGGCTTGCTGGAATGTTCACGAATTCATCATACAGAACTTGCGCAGCCTCGCAATGGCGGATTTGGACTGGCGTGCGGTGAACGGCCCGCAACCCCCCACCGCCGCCGGGCCGGCCGGTCAGCGCGACGGCGCGGCGTCCAGCATGCGCAGCGTCTTGTCCAGCACGAGCATGGCCACCCGCTGCCCGTCCGGACTCCAGGCGGTGCCGTAGACCGAACTCTCGGACGGGACGGTGAGCAGGCACTCGGCGCTTGCGGTATCCCAGATCCTGAGTGTTCCGTCGCCCGATGCCGACGAGAGACGGGCGCCGTCGGGGGAGAAGGCCACGGACGTAATGCCCTCGCCGTGTCCGGTGAGAGTACGTGCCCGGTCGCCAGTGGCGGTGGTCCACAGTGAGATCGTGCGGTCACTCGACCCGATGGCCAGTGTCCGGCCGTCGGTGCTGAATGCCGCAACCACGGTGCCGCGGCCGTGGGCGAACCGCGCCACCTCCGTGCCTGTCCGTACGTCCCACGCCTTGACGGTGCCGTCCGTACTGCCGATGGCCAGGGCGCGCCCGTCCGGCGACCACGTCAGGTGTTCAGCTGAGCGTGTGCCGTCCGTGATCGTGTGCCGGAGCGTCCCGTCGGGCACACTCCACACCTGGACGGTGCCGGCGGTGCCCGCTGCGGCGAGGAGCGTGCTGTCCGGGCTGAACGCAACGCCGTCGCCCGCCTGTTTCTCGAAGGCCTGAAGCACCTTGAGTTGGCTGCCGGTTGCGGCGTCCCACAGCACCACGCGGTCGTCGTGGCTGGTGGTCGCCAGCCACTGCCCGTTGGGACTCCAGGCCACCCGCACGCCTGATGCCGTGTGGCCGGTCCAGGACCGCACGACCGCGCCCGTCGCGGCATCCCAGACCGTGATGAGGCCGGTCCATCCCGTCGTGGCGACCCGCGTGCCGTCTGGGGAGAACACGACCTCGTACATGTTCTGCCCGGTGCTCCATGTCCGGCGCGCCGGCGCCAGTGCGGCCAGGTCCCATCGCTTGATCGTGCCGTCTGCGCCGCCGGTGAACACTGTGTGTCCGTCGGCCGCAGCGCCCACGGCCATGATGGCCCCGGCGTGTCCGTGCAGGACCAGGCGCTGTCGCGCGCCCGCCGTGTCCCAGATGCGCAGTGTGCCGTCGCTGGACACGGCGGCGGCATCCGGCCCGGAGCCCAGGAAGCAGACGCCGTTGATCCACTTTGCCTGACCTTCGGCCTGACCGACCAGTGTTTGCCGCAGCGTCCGCGTGGTGACGTCCCAGACGCGGAACGTACCGTCCTTGGCGCCGACACCAAGCCTCGCGCCATCGCGGCTGAACGCCAGTCCCTGCACGGCGGCGTACGCGTCGGACGGCGGCGGCGCAATGCTGGACGGCGTCGTCCACGACGCGGTGTCGAAGAGCGCGACGTCGTAGTCCCAGGTCCCGGCGGCGAAGCGCGTACCGTCAGGCGAGTACGACACCGCGACGATGGGCTTGACGCCGTGTTCAAGTGCCCTGATTGCGGATCCGTCGGCGGCGTTCCAGGTCTTGATCACGCCCCACACGCCCCGTTCCGGCGTGCGATCCCACGAGGCCGTGGTGAGTTCGTGCCCCCGTGGGTGCCAGGCCACTGCGGCAATGCCCCTGCCGATGTTGCTCACCGAAAAGACCGGTGCGCCGGAGGCGGTGTCCCACACGCGAAGTGTCCCGTCGGACGATGAGGACGCGAGCCGTGTGCCGTCCGGGGAAAACCGCGTGTTCCAGACGGCCGCCGTGTGACCGCCCAGCGAGTGCACGAGCGTGCCCGTGTGGGCGTTCCAGACCTTGACCGTGCGGTCGGCCGATGCCGATGCGAGCAGGCGGCCGTCCGCGCTGACGTCCAGGCCGTTGACGGCGCCCTGATGCGCGGTGATCGTAGCACCGCTTTCATCCGTGCGGGCGTGCAGGTAGCGCCATTCCCATCCGCGGTGCGACGCGGGTGCCATGTCGAGCCACCGCCTGGCTGCGGCGGTTTCGTGCAGCCGCAGTGACGCCTCGGCCGCTGCCACCGAGGCGAGGTACAACGGGTAGTCGCCTGCGGGGAGGATGGCAGACGGGGGGGCGCCTTGGGCGCCGGCAGGCCGGGGTGAACCCGGCAGGCCGATCACCAACCCGACGACGCATACGCACGCAGCGAGGTGGCGACCGCGGACCGCAGACACCGGAGACGCAGAGGCAAGGGCCATGGGGGGCTCCACTCGTGTGACAGCGATACCCCCAAGTGTACCTCGGTCCGGACCTACTTGAAGCTGATCGTCAGCTTCTCGCCCTCCACCGCGGTGAACGCTTTCGAGGCCGTGCCGACCTTGATCGTGTAGTTGCCGGCGGGCAGGGCAACGGTTGACGCCAGCGCGGAGACCGCGGCGGCCTGTCGCCCGTCGGCTGTCAGGATCCACACGTCGTTCGCGCTCAGGCCGAGCACGGTGATGATCGCCGGGTGCAGTTCGACGGGTTTGCCGCCGTCGACCTTCACGCCCGGCCAGACGAGTCGTCCGAACACCACGTCGTAGGTACCGGGCATGAGCGTCGCGCTGGTGTCGGCGGCCGATGCTTCGCCGTGTTGTTCGCCGGTTTCGGCATCGAGGATTCTGTGGCCGCGTTGTGTGGCGCCCTTCACCGTCAGGACGCCCGGTTCCAGCACGGTGGTCTGCGCTGCCTTGACTTCGACGCTCTTCCACCACGCGTTGCCGAACTTCACGCTATAGATCCCGGACGGCAGCGGGACGGTGGCTTTGAGCGCGCCGACGTTCGTCACAACCTTGCCGGTCGCGGCATCCACGACGTCGTGGCCCTGCAACTCAGCGCCTTTGACGGTGAGGAATCCTTGCCCGGCCTTTTCCACGACCACGGTGGTGGCCGTCTGCACGGCCGCCTTGGCGATGACCGCCGCCAGCAGTTCGGCATTGGGCGCGTCGAAGTAGGTGCCGCCGGTTGCCTTCGCGACGCACTCGAGCTGCGTGCGCGCGGCTTCATCCACGTCGAACCCGATCGTGTGGATGACGATACCCACGCCGGCGGCCTGCAGGGCCCGGGCGGTGGCGCACGGATCGCCGTCGCATGTCTCCTTCCCGTCGCTCACGAGGACGATGAACTTCGGTGTCTTCTCGGCCGCCGTGAAGTCCTTGGCGGCGATCTCAAGCACCTTGGTAATGGGCGTGTACCCCTGCGCCTTCATGCCATTCGCCCAGGCCACTATGTCGGTCTTCAGCGAGGTGGCGTCTCCGAAGGGGACGATCAGGGCCGTGTCGTTGCAATCGTGTTTCTCGCGAGGCGACTGGTGGCCGTAGGCCCTGAACGCGAGGCGCGTGCCCGCCGGCAGGGCATCGAGGAATGCACGCACGGCTGCGCGGGCGGCGTCGATCTTCGTGCGGCCGTCCGGCAGCTTGCCGTTCATGCTGCCCGAGGCGTCGAGCACCAGTTCGATCGTGCGGCCCGCCGCGGCCGGGGTCTGTGCGGATGTCCGGAACCCCATCCAGGCGACGAACGCGAGCAGCAGCAGTAGCCCTGTGGCAAGGCCCGCGCGGACGCGGGGCACGGCGATCCAAGACATGGTAGCCTCCTGTAGCGGACGGACGGGGGCGGGCGGTCGCCATGCTACCACTGGTCAGGCCTGATGGCCGGAGGACACGATGCGAGTACAGGTCGCTCACACACTGGGACGGCAGCGGGCGCGGCACACGCTGTCCGTGTTTGCCGAGGGGCTGTCCGCGCGCGAGTGGCCCGGCGGCGTCACGGTGCGGGATATCACCAGGAACTGGACGGGCGACCGCCTCGACTTCTCGTTCGCCGCGTCGCGTGGGTTTTTCTCGCTGACGATTCGGGGCTGGCTCGACGTCGCGGACGCGGAGGTCATCCTCGACGCGGACGTGCCGCCCATGCTGGCGACGCTCGCGGGTGAAGACCGCATTCGGGACGTGCTGACCACGGAACTGGGAAGGATTCTGGGGGAGGTACAATGAGCGCGAGTGGAGGAGTGGCCGTGCCGATGATTGACTTGCGGAGCGATACGCTGAGCTTGCCCACGCCGGAGATGCTGCAGAGCATGACGACCGCCCCGCTCGGCGACGACTCCCGCGACGGCGACCCAACGGTCCAGGACCTCGAAGCCGAAGCGGCGGCGATGCTCGGCAAAGAGGCCGCGGTGTTCACGATCAGCGGCACGATGTCGAATACCGTGGCGCTGCGCACGCACTGCGAACCCGGGGCGGCTGCCATCATCGACGAGGCGGCCCACGTCTACAACATGGAGTGGAGCGCGATGGCGGCCGCCTGCGGCCTGCTGGTCATGCCGGTGCCCGCCCATCACGGCGTGCCCGACGAGATGCGGGTGGACATCGCGATCCGGCGCGCGGTCGCTGGTTTCCCGGCCCGTGGCGTGCTCTGCCTCGAGAATACGCACAACGCCGCCGGCGGGACGGTGATGACCGTGGAGCAGACGACCCGGCTGGCCGGACGGGCGCATGCGGCGGGCCTGGTGGTTCATCTGGACGGCGCGCGGATCTTCAACGCCGCGGTCGCCCTCGGCGTCGAGGCGCGTGAACTGGCGGCGCCGGCCGATTCGGTGTCGTGCTGCCTGTCGAAGGGGCTGTCCGCCCCGGTGGGTTCCATCCTGGCGGGATCGTCGGCATTCGTCGAACGCGCGCGCAAGATCCGCAGGTCGTTCGGCGCCGCCATGCGGCAGGCCGGCGTCATCGCGGCGCCTGGGCTCGTGGCGCTGCGCACGATGGTGACACGGTTGCGCGAGGATCACGAACACGCGCGGCGCCTCGCCGAAGGCATCGCCTCGCTGCGGGGCCTTGCCGTCGACCTCTCCACGGTCCAGACGAACATTGTGAACGTCGATACCCGAGGGCTGGGACTTGACGCGCTGGCGTTCAACAAGCGCCTCATGGCCCGCGGCGTCCGCGGGCTGCCCGGGATGGGCTCGACGCTGCGGCTGGTGACGTACCGGGGCATCACTGGTGACGACATCGACCGAACCATCATGGCGTTTGCGGCGGCCGTGAAGCAGTCAGGCAGCCGATCCGAGTATCGCGACGGCACCGAGGTTCGGCCGCGAGGCGGGGCCGGTAGCCGGTAGAATAGGCCAATGCTCCTACCCAAGCTGTCCCGTCCTCTGGCTGCGGCCGCCGCCGTGGTGATGCTCCTGGCGGTCACCTCAGCCTCCGCCGCGCCCCGGCAGAATCCCAGGATGATCAAGCTGTATCTGGTGCTGCTCGTGGCCGGCCCCGATCGCACCCAGTCCGAGGCGGTGGCCGCGACGATCCAGGCGGCGCACCTCGATCACCTGGCCGGTCTCGTTGCAGCCGGGAAAGCCCTCGCGGTCGGCCCGATGGGAGATGACGGCCGCGTGCTCGGCATCGCCGTCTTGCGCGCCACGTCTCCCGAAGAAGCACGCGCATGGGCAGAGGCCGACCCCGCGGTGAAGGCCGGGCGCGTGGCGGTGGACGTCCTGGCCTGGTGGATCGAAGACGGGTACCTCAGCCCCACCTGGAGTACGACCGACCTCGAGCAGCTCTACTTCGGATTCCTGGTGAAGGGGCCGAAGTGGACAGCCGAGAAGACGCCAGAGAGCGACGAGATACAGACGCAGCACATGGCCCACCTCAACAAGTCGTGGGAGGCAGGCAAACTCCGGCTCGCGGGGCCGATCGAAAACGGCGGCGCCGTGCGCGGCATCGTCATCTACCGGACGGCCTCGATGGCGGAAGCGGTCGAGTGGGCCAGCGCCGATCCGGCCGTGAAGGCCGGCCGTCTCGCGGTGGACATGCACCCGTGGTACGTGCCTCGCGGCACACTTAAGTAGCCCCGGACCTTCAGGTCCGGGGTCGCCGAAGGCACGTTATCTTGCCTGCTGTTCTGTTCGATCTCGACGATACGCTGTTCGACCACCAGTACGGCACGCGCGTGGCGCTGGCCGCGCTGTGCGTGCGCCACGACGCGTTGTGCGTCTGGCCGGCGGAAGAACTCGCCGCGCGGCACGTGGCACTCCTGGAGCGCCTGCATCTGGACGTGCTCGCAGGCCGGCTGACGGTGGACGACGCTCGGCTCCGGCGTTTCGCGACGTTGTTTGCGGATGCCGGCAGCCCGCTTTCGGCGGATGGTGCCGCGGCCGTTGCGGAAGAGTACCGGGACGCGTACCTGGGGGCGTGGCGCCTCGTGCCCGGCGCCCGCGCGGTGCTGGAGGCGCTGAAGGGCCGTGCCCGGCTTGGCGTCGTGACGAACAACGTCGTCAGCGAGCAGACTCGCAAGATTCAGCGACTGGGTCTGGCTCCGTATCTGGATGCGGTCGTCATCTCGGAGGCCGAAGGTGTGAGCAAGCCCGACCCGCGCATCTTCCACGCCGCCCTCGAGCGTCTGGCGTGCGAGGCGTCGCACGCCGTGATGGTTGGTGATGCCTGGGGGACCGACATCGCGGGTGCGCGCGCAGCCGGCCTGCGGGCGGTGTGGTTCAACCCAGAGCGGCGTGCACGACCGGCGGGCGAAGCCGCCGTGGATGCACTCGAGTCGTTTGTGCCGGCTGCCGCTGCCGCGGCGGTGATTCTCGGCACACCAGCAGGAAGTAGTCAGTAGGAAGTAGTCAGTAGGAAGTAGTCAGTAGGAAGTAGTCAG
>CAYJPV010000027.1:0-71934 GCA_964372095.1 uncultured Vicinamibacterales bacterium
GTAGGAAGTAGGAAGTAGGAAGTAGGAAGTAGGAAGTAGGAAGTAGGAAGTAGGAGGTAGGAAGCAGGGGATGCAATCCCTACTGACTACTGACTACTGACTACTGACTACTGACTACTGACTACTGACTACTGACGACGTCCCGACGCTCCAGCAACCCGCGCACGCGGGCGGTCCGGAATCGGAAGATCGCCTCGACCTGCCGGCGGACCACCGGTGCGGCGACCCGCCCGAGCGGGTCGAGCGGCAGCCGGTAACGGACCTCGTCCTCGATGATGGTTCCGCCATCCTCCGCATCACGGAAGGTGTGGGTGTGCACCCACCTGGCGTACGGTCCCACCAGTTGCTCGTCGACGAAAGCCACCCCGGGTTCCCATCGGGATATCAGGGTGCGCCATCGCATCGGGACGCCGTACAGGGAAATCCGGTAGTCGATCAGGCATCCCGCCGCAATCACGATGGGACCCGGCGTCAGTATCCGGAAACGCAGTTCGGGTGGCGTGATCGACTCGAGGTTGCGGGCGTCCGCGAAAAACGCGAACACCTCCGTTCGAGGCCTGGAGACCTGCAGGACCGCCCGGATGATGTACGTGCCTGCTTCGCGGCGGTCGCGGTCGTGTTCGATGCGATCGGCAATCATGGCGCGATGTGGACCTCACCCGTATGACGGCCCCCGCCGGCTCCAGGATCCCGCACGTCTCCCCTACCGCTTGCGCGCCGCCATGAGCGCCTCGATGTCGGCGATCTCCTTCGGCACGTCCCTGGTCAGGACCTCCACGCCGTCTTTCGTGATCAGCACCGTGTCCTCGATACGAACGCCGACGTTCTTCTCCGGGAAGTACAACGCCGGCTCGATGGCAAACACCATCCCCTCGCGCAGGACGGGCCCGAGCGGCACGTCGTGCGTCGCCAGACCGACGCCGTGGCCGAAGCCGCCCCGCAGGTCTCCCGCGTCGAGGCCCTTGGCTTTCATGCGGTCGGCCACGTACCGCCGGACATCAGCATCGGTGACGCCAGGCTTGTACGCCTCGATACACGCCTTCTGGACCTCGAGCACCAGCTGATAGACCTCCCGCTGCTCCTTCGTGAAGACGCCGTTCACGGGCCACGTCCGGGTGATGTCCATGGCCTGGTGATCGAGGTCCGCGCCGAAGTCCATGAGGACGATGTCCCCGTCGACCATCTGGCGGCCGTTCGCGTCGTAGTGCCAGACGCAGCTGTTGGGGCCCGAGCCGACAATCGGCGCGTAGGCAGGTCCTTTCGCGCCGTGTTTCAGCACGGTCCCGATGGCGGCGGCCTCGAGTTCGTACTCGAAGGCGCCGGGCCGCGACGCCAGCATGGCCTGCTTCACGGCCTCGGCCGATACGCGCCCGTTGCGGCGCAGCACGGCTATCTCTTCCGCCGATTTGATGACACGCATCGCATCGATCTTCGGCGTGATGTCCACAAAGGCGACGGACGGATACCGGTCCTTCATTTTGGCGATCCGGTAGTAGTCGATCGGCAACTGGTCGTTGTAGTGGATCCGGGAGCGGCGAGCGTAGAACAGGTCCGATTCGGACCGCGCGCCGTCCAGCGCATCGCGCGGCGAGAGACGCAGGTGGATCGTCCGGCCCTGCGACGAGAGGTTGCGCGCCAGGAACTCGTCGAAGAAGCCCAGCCCGTGGATCGCCGTCATCCCGGCCGTCTTGGCCCCCTTCGGGTCTTTCAGGAGGTTGGGCCCATCGATCATGATCTCGCGCGGGTTCTGTTCTGGCAGAAAGAGGTGCGCAGCGCCCGTCGTCGGGACCATCACCAGGATCGCGTTCACATCATCGCGGCCCGTGAAGTAGAAGAAGTCGTTGTCCTGGCGGAAATGCGTGCCCGGGTCGCGCCGATCGTTCCCGAAGAGCACGATCAGTCCGCCGCCAGTCTCCTGCATGATCACCTGGCGCCGGCGCGCGAACTCTTCAGCCGAGTAGCCCGTGCGCTGCCCCTGCACCGCATGCTGTCCCGCCCCGAGCCACACTGCCGCTGCCAGACCCGCACACGCCACAACTCGACGCATCATCGATCCCTCCAGGCTCAAGGCTTAAGGCCTGAGGCCTCAGGCCTAAGGCTTCAGGCTCCGGGCTCCAGGCTCCGCCTACTGTCTACTGTCTACTGTCTACTGTCTACCCCTTCTTGCCCCTTGCCCCTTGCCCCTGTCTTGTACAATGCGCCCATGTTCATCGAGTTCCTCCCCGAGGAGGCTGGCTGGTGAGCGGTGCGGCGCGCTGGGAGTTCGCCACCGCCACGCGGATCGTGTTCGGGCGCGGCACCGCCGCCGAGGCGGCCCCGATCGTGGCCGGCCTGGGAAGACGGGCCCTCGTCGTCTCGGGCTCGACCCCGACCCGGGCCGAATGGCTCGTGCATGCGCTGGCGGCGGTGCATCTCGAACCGCGCCTCATCTACGTCGACGGCGAACCGACCGTCGCCTTTGCCGCCGATGCCGCCGCGTACGCCCGGCGCATGTCCGCCGACGTCGTGGTCGCGGCGGGCGGGGGGAGCGCCCTGGACGCAGGCAAGGCTATCGCCGCTCTCGCCACGAACCCCGGGGACGTCTTCGACTACCTGGAGGTGGTCGGGCGTGGCGTGCCGCTGCGCGCGGCCCCGCTGCCGTTCGTCGCCATCCCGACGACCGCCGGCACCGGCGCCGAAGTCACCAAGAACGCCGTGCTGGCCGTGCCGGACCGCCGGGTCAAGGTCAGCCTGCGCAGTCCCCTCATGCTGCCACGCGCCGCCATCGTCGATCCGGACCTGACGCGGACACTGCCGCCGGCCGCGACGGCCTTCACCGGCCTGGATGCGCTGACGCAGAACATCGAACCGTTCCTCTCGCCGCGAGCCACACCGCTGACCGATGCGCTCTGCCGGGAGGGCATCGGGCGCGTGGCCCGTTCCCTGCAACGCGCGTGGGCCGACGGGGAGGACCTCGACGCCCGCGAAGACATGGCGGTGGCCAGCCTGTGTGGAGGGCTGGCGCTGGCCAATGCCGGCCTGGGCGCCGTTCACGGTCTGGCGGGACCGATTGGGGGCATGTTCAGCGCACCACACGGCGCGGTGTGCGCCGCCCTGCTGCCGCACGTGTTCCGGGTCAATCTGTCGGCGCTCGCCGCCCGCGCGCCGGCACACCGCGCCCTGGCCCGCGCCACGGAAGTCGCCCGGCTGCTGACGGGACGCGAAGATGGGACGACTGACGAGGGTGTGGAGTGGCTCGCGGGGATGGTGACAACGCTCGGCGTACCGATGTTGGCTGCGTGGGGCGTGACGGCAGCCGACCTGCCCGCAATCGTCGACCAGGCGACCCGGTCGAGCAGCATGGCCGCGAACCCCGTCGTGCTGCGGCCTGACGAACTATCGTCGGCCCTGTCCGCGGCGCTCTGATTCGCGGTCCTGCCCTGGCGTGATCCGTTCCTGATGCCTGCCCGAAGGATCCCGGCGTCAGCTGGCCACATCGCGCTGACGCCGGCTCCCCGTATCCGTGCCCGCTGCGCGTCGGGTCAGGACGGCATCCCGAGCACTGTGCGCCTTTGACACACCTGAATCAAGCGTCAAATTGCGCCGCTGCCACAGACAGGAGATACGTCAGAACGCGACAGGCGAGATGGCGCCTCGCAACGGGTGAGCGCGATGACTTTTTCAACACTTCCAGTGGTCTCCTGACGATATGTTCAGCGAGTCTTCAGAAATCCACTACTCCGGGCCCGCTAGACTCCTGACTGGGTTCTGACACGCCTCGCCGAAATCGTGCGGTCTGACCTCGCTGTCTCTTATCCTACAGGAGCGAATTCGATGCCCCGAAACCCGCTGTTCAGGTGGACCCTCGCCACCGGGCTGGCACTGGCGTTTGCGTGCAACGCTGCCGAAGCCGGCCCCCAGAAGAAGACCATCAACTGGCCGGCCCTCAACCCTGCGTTCGAGGGCGCAACGTTCGTCAACAACGCCGAGACCTGCCGCGCCTGCCACGAAGCCCCGATGCAGGCCTACAGTCACACCCTTCACGGCATCACGTTCGGCGCCCGACCACCGGCAGGGTCTGGCGACTGCGAGAGCTGCCATGGTCCCCGCAGCAAACACGTCGACGCCCCCTCGGCAGATCTGAAGCTCGCCTCACCGAAGGCACAGTCGGCGGTGTGCCTGCAGTGCCACGAGGGCGGGTCACGGTTCGGCTGGAAGGCGGGCCCTCATCAGGCCAACGACGTCGGCTGCACGGCGTGCCACACGGTCATGGAGAAGAAGAGCGAGCGCAACCTGTTGTCGAAGGCGTCCGCCACGGACGCGTGCGCCGCGTGCCACAACGACACGCGCGTCGAGTTCAACAAGATGTCGCACCACCCGGTGCGCGAGGGCCGGATGGACTGTGCCAGTTGCCACAACGTCCACGGTTCGATGCCGGCACTGCTGACGAAGCCCACGCTGAATGACACGTGCTACACGTGCCATGCGGAAAAACGCGGCCCGTTTGTGTGGGAACACGCGCCGGCCCGTGAGAGCTGCGCAAACTGCCATACGCCGCACGGGTCGAACCAGCGGACGCTGCTCACCAGCAAAGACCCGTTCCTGTGCCTGACGTGCCACAACTACGGCGGCCACATCAACCTGCCGCGGTACAACCGGACCAGTAACCCCTACGGCAACGGCTGCTCCAACTGCCACGTCAGCATGCACGGATCCAACCACCCCTCTGGGGCGAAACTCACCCGCTAATGGAGGCTGCCATGAAGACGATCGTCGCATTGGTGGTGGCCCTCACGGCCACACCGCTGTTCGCCCAGACCACTCCGGCCACCCCGTCGGCCTCCGGCATCAAGACCACCGGAAGCGTGACGGCAGGGGTGGAGCAGGTCGATAACCGTAGCAACTCGAGCAAGTTCACGGAGTACCGCGACCTGCGTGACGACTCCTACCTGCCCGGACTGGTCTTCTCTCTTGTGGATCCGGCGTCCGGCAGCTACTTTGATCTCTCCGGCCGCAACGTCAGCCGTCACGACCAGACCATGACGGCGAGGGTGGGACGCGCCGGTGTCTGGCGCGCGGAAGGGGCGTGGGTGGGGACACCCCACAACTTCAGCAACAAGGCCGTCACGCCGTACATCCAGAGCGCGCCCGGCGTGCTGACGGTACCGGCCACAATCCCCATCACGTTCAAGAAGCTGGCCACGGGGGCTGCGGATGTTCCCGGCGTGCTGGCCAGCGACAGCCTCATCGCAGCCTATCAGTCATCGTTCCTGGCGCCGACCTCGCTGGCCATGCAGACCAACGCGGGCCGCTTCGCGTTCGGCCTGCAGGCGTCCGAGGCACTGGCACTCGGCGTCGCGTATGACGTGCGGACCAAGAACGGCTCGAAATCGGGGTTTGGCCCGATCGGCGATCGGCCGCCACGGACGCTCAACATTCAGCTGGCCGAGCCGGTCGACTACCGGACGAACGATCTGACCTTCTCGGCCGAGCACCAGGGCCGCGGGTACCAGGTGCGGGCCGAGTACCTGTATTCGGACTTCGCCAATGCCATCGATACCCTCACGTGGCAGAACGTGTACACCACCGCGGCACCCGGCGCCGACTTCGACGTCTGGGATCGCCTCGTGTCCACCTTCGGCCAGCGACCGCTGCCCCCGGACAACCGCTACCACAACGTGACGATGAACGCCGGCGTCGACATGCCGAGAGACAGCCGCCTGACGGCGACGGCGTCGTACGGCCGCCTCGAGCAGAACGCCACCCTGCTGCCGTACGCGTACGGCCAGAGTGCGTTGGTCGACAGGGCTCTCCCGCGCGGCACCGCTGACGCCCAGATGAAGACGATGCACGTGGCTGCCGACTACGTCGTGGCGCCGGCCCGGAACCTCCTGCTGCGAGGGTTCTTCCGGCAGTACACCCTGACGAACGACACGCCGTCCGACAAGTGGAACTACGTGACTCAGGACACCTACAATGTGACCGGCACGGTCGCGTTCGTCAACAAGCGCATCAACATCCCTGCTGCCTGGGCCCGGCAGAACGCCGGCGCAGAGGCGACCGTGCGCCTCGCCAGGCGGAATACGCTGACGATAGCCTATGAACACGAAGGGCGCGACCTCGATCACCGTGAAGCTGACACGGACGAGCACATCCTTCGCGCGGCCTGGCGGGTGAAGCCCGCGGACTGGATGTCACTGCGTGCCCGCTACACCTATGGCGACCGCACCGGCACCACCTACCAGAACACCGTCACCCATGCCGGGTACTGGTTCACGGCGGCCGACAATCCCAACAACAGCAATCCGGCCGTGTCGTTCGACAACCATCCGGACACGCGGCGTTACGACGTCTCGGATCGCACTCGGCAGCAGTTCGACGTCACGGTCAACCTGACACCGCGCGACATGTTCGCCCTCTCGGCGTTCGTGCGGTATAGGTCCGACGACTACGAGTCACACGTGACGCCGACGGTCCCGCTGGCAGGCACTGGCCTTGCCGACCAGAACGCGACAACACCAGGCGACCAACTGGGGCTGCTTGAGGATGCCAGGCTGCGGTACGGCGCGGACCTGTTTCTGCAGCCAAGCCCCCGTGTCACGCTGAACGCGTTCCTGAACTACGACAAAGGCACCAGCCTCCAGAAGTCCATCGAGTACAACGAGAACAACAAACTGAATCCGAGCAGCATCAACACGGCTGAACTCGGGCCGTGGACACGGGCAAGCAGCCAGTGGACCGCAGACACCGCCGATGCGACCTGGAGCGGAGGGTTTGGTGCGACGTTCCAGCTGGCACAGAACGGAACCAGCCTCATCGCCGACTACACCGTCTCACTGGCTGACATCGACATCGCCTATCAGGGCTTCGGGGTCACGAACTGGGACGGAACGCCCTTCGCAACGAACCACCAGTTCCACTTCGCGACGCCACCGACGGTTCGCGAAGATCTCCAGGCGCTCAACATCCGGCTGGAGATCCCAGTCAAGACCGTCACGCTGATTGTGGGCTATGGCTTCGAGACCTACACCCTGGAAGATTGGCAGCAGGGCTCGTCGGCCCCGTGGGTCGAGGCGGTCGGCGCGGAGACGCTGCTGCGGGACACTTCGCGGTCGCACCAGTGGGGCAACCGCCTCTTCAACCTCGGCACGTACCTCGCGCCCAGCTACGATGCCCACACGGGGTTCGTGGGTGTGAAGTACCGATTCTAGGAAAGTCCGGGAAGTAGGAAGTAGGAAGTAGGAAGTAGGAAGTAGGAAGTAGGACGTAGGACGTAGTCAGCAGGCGCGGGAAGCAGGCGAGTGCCGCCCCGCTTCCTGCTTCCTGCTTCCTGCTTCCTGCTTCCTGCTTCTTGCTTCTTGCTTCTGAAGTGGTCGGCGTGAGCGCCAGCCCGCTACTCGGCCAGCGGGAGGGTCATTCTGAAACAGGCTCCGCGGGGGACATCCGGCACGAGAGTGAGCTGCCCGCCGTGCAGCTCGACCGCCCAGCGGGCAATCGACAGGCCCAGTCCACTTCCCGTGACGGCGTCGTCCTGATGTCGTTCGACGCGGTAGAAACGCTCGAACACCCTGTCGCGGTGTGCCGCAGGAATACCCGGGCCTTCGTCGGCGACCTCCACGACGGCTTGCCGCCCGGCACGGCGGACGGATATCCGGATCCGTGTCCCCTCAGGGCTGTACTTGATCGCGTTGTCGAGCAGGTTCACCAGTGCGTGTCGGCAGACACCGGTGTCAATCGCCACAGGCAGTTCCGGGATGGCCTCCACCTCAACGACCTGGCCTTTCTCTTCTGCCAGCACCAGGAGTTGTGCCACGACATCGCGAACCTTGTCGGGGAGATTGACCACCTGGAGTGTGAGCCGGGTCTGCCCCCCGTCGCCGCGCGACAGGAGCAAGAGTCCGTCGACAAGGCGTGCAAGCTTCGCGGATTCCTCCAGCATGCTCCCGACGATATCCTGGTACTCCTGGGACGAACGGAGTTCGCTCAGCCCGACCTCCCCGACGCTGCGCAGCGCGGTCAGCGGGGTCCGGAGCTCGTGGGAGGCATCAGCCGTGAAGCGCCGCAATGACTCAAAGGACCGTTCCAGCCGGGAGAACAGGTTGTTGAAGACGGTCGCCAGTTGCCCCAGTTCGTCGTGCGGATTCAGGACCGGCAGACGGGCACTCAATTGCTCGGCGGAGATGTGGCGCGCACGATCGGCCATCTCGCCCAGTGGCGCAAGCACCCGTCGCGCGAGGATGTAGCCACCGATTCCGGCCACCACCAGTGCGAGGGGAATCCCGAGCAGCAGGGCGACGACGGTGGGCTTCAGGTCCTCCCATTCGCTCCGCTCGGTTCGGGCAACACGGACGACAACGGGCATGCCGTCAAGGTCGAAGGCACGCGAGATGACCCGCAGGCGGCCGGCGGGCGACAGCACGACGTGGGCTGCGCCCTGGGGCGTCGGGGGGAGCAAGGCGTCCTGAAGGGCCGCCGCGTCAGGGGCACCCCGCCGGAAGAGCTGCCGCCCATCGGGACTCCAGACCTCCACCCATCGCCTCACCCCGCCCTGATACCCAGGATCGGCATCCGGGTTGCCTCGCCACGCGACGCCAGCGTCTCGGCGCTCGAGCATCTGTACGGCCACCTGATAATCCTCGTCCAGGTGGTGCTCGAGGGCCTCGCCGAAGTCACGCCACAGCAGGGCTGCCGTCCACGCCGTGTTGACGGCCAGCACCACAAGCAGGACCCCCACGAACCACAGGGTGAGTTTCAGCCTCACGCCCAGCGGTTTCATGCGTCACCTGCCTTCAGCACGTAGCCCACACCCCTCACGGTCCGGATCAGGCGGGCGGCGTCGGGCTCAAGCTTCCGCCGCACCCGGCCCACGTGCACTTCGATCACGTTGTCGAGCGGCGTCCCCCGCATGGGTTCCTTCCAGACGTCGGCGGCCAGCATGTCACGCGAGACGATCTGACCCTGGTGGCGCAGGAGGTACTCGAGCAGCTCGAACTCACGAGCCGTGACATCAACCGGCACACCGGACACCGTGACGACCCGCGTGATCGCATCAAGGTCAAGCGGCCCGGCCTTGAAACGCATCACCAGTTCCGGTCGTCCCCGGCGCATCAGGGCTCGAATGCGCGCGATCAGCTCCGGAAACGCGAACGGTTTCACGAGGTAGTCGTCCGCGCCGGCATCCAGGCCGACGACCCGGTCCTCTACCGTGTCGCGAGCGGTGAGCAGGAGGACCGGTGTCGTCACTCCGCGTTTGCGGAGCGTCGTCAACACCTCCAGGCCACTGCGCCCAGGGAGCGAGATGTCCAGAATCAGCAGGTCGAAGCCCCGTGAACTGGCCAGGAAGAACCCGTCTTCCCCCGTCCTCGCGACCGACACGTCGTACCCTTCCGACGACAGACCGTCGCTCAGCGCCCGGGCGACTTTGGCTTCGTCTTCGACGACCAGCACACGCACCTGTGATTCTCCAGTTGCCACGGCCCCAGCATATGCAGCGCGCGAGAGCCGAATCCTGAATCTTCCCTGACAATCGTGTCAGTTTTGCAGTCCGCGCGCCTGCTGCCGCGCGGTCAGACGACGAGCAGCAGCCCGTCCGAGGCCGTCGGCAAGCCGACCGAACGAGCGCGCCGCAACATCGCGTCGCCCATGTGCGTCAGCACCAGCCGCCGGCACGTCAAGCTCGAGCGTCGCCGCAGCAGGGTCATGTAGTCGAGGTGGCGGGGCGGCGCCCCGTCGTAGCCGAAGCACTCGCACACAAACAGGTCCGCATCGCGCGCCAGGTCGATCAGTGACGGCGTCCACTCGGTGTCCCCTGAAAACGCGATCGCACGGTCCCCGCACTCGACCCGCACGCCGAAACACGGTGTCTCGTCCGAGTGCGCGACCGCCAGCGGCGTGACGGCCACGGTCCCCAGGGTCACCCGGTGGCCTTCGTCCCATTCGGCCCATGTCAGCGGGAACCGGAGCGGCAACTGGCCGTTGCCGGGGAAGAAGATCTCCTGAGCCTGTGCCGTCAGTGCCTCGGCGCCGGCCGGTCCGGCGATGACGAGCGGCCGCGCGCGACGCGACGCATAGTGCGCATCCATGAGGAAGAACGGCAGGCCGCCGAAATGGTCCCCGTGGAGATGCGTCAGCAGGATGATGTCGACATCGTTGGGATCAATCCGTTCGCGGCGGAGGGCCGCCAGGGTGGACGGGCCGCAGTCCACGAGCACGCGCGCCGTCGCCGTCGAGATCAACGTGGCGGTGTGCAGCCGTCCGCCGCTGCCGAAGGCATCGCCGGTGCCGAGGAAGAGCACCGCGACGCTCATGGCCGCCCCGCTTCCCGGGCGAGCACGGCGATGGCCGCAGTAGCGACGCGCACGACGTTCGATTCGCCGCGGGCGTGGTCCGCCGCCGACACGGCCTCGCCGGTGGTCCGGTTCAGGATGACACCCGCGACGCACCCGCCCCGCAGGCCCATCGCGGCGGTGAGGGTCAGCACGGTGGACGACTCCATCTCGTAGTTCAGGACGTGCAGCCGGCGCCACTCGTCCGTCGCGCCCTGAAAGCGGCGGGGGACATAGCCGGAGTACGAGTCGTACCGCTCCTGCCCCGGATAGAACGTATCGCACGACGCGCTGACGCCGGCCCGGTACGGGATGTCCAGTGCGCGGGCGGCCCCGATCGCTGCCGCCACGACATCGTGGTGCGCCACGGCCGGGTACTCGATGGGCGCGTAGTGGGTGGACGCACCATCCAGGCGCACGGCACCCGTCGTCACAATCACCGTGCCCACACTGATGTCGGGCTGGATGGCGCCGGTGGTCCCGACCCGGAGGAACGTCCGCACGCCCAACTGCGCGAGTTCGTCGATCGCGATCGACGTCGACGGCCCGCCGATGCCTGTCGAGGTCACCAGGACAGGGACGTCACCGAGATAGGCCAGCCAGGTGCGGAACTCACGCTTGTTCGCCAGTTCGCGGGCGCCGGTGAGGGGCGCGGACCGGGCCAGGGCTTCAACCCGCCCCGGGTCGCCTGGCAGGAGCGCCAGGGTTGCGCCTGCCGTCGCGTCGGCGTTCAGAGCCAGATGGTAGACCGTGGACTCCATGGAAGCTCCCGTCGGGCTCGTCACCGATCGTCGAACCGGCAGTCGAGCTGAACCGCCTGCTCGAGGCGCGACAGATAGCGGTCGCGCGAAATCTCAACGGCGCCGAACGTCTCGAGCAGCGGCGTCGTCCATTGCGTGTCAAACAGCACGTATCCGCGCGTAGAAAGGCGTTCCACGAGGCCGACGAGCGCCACCTTCGAGGCGCCGGTGACACGATGGAACATCGACTCGCCGAAGAACGCGCCGCCGAGGCTGACGCCGTAGAGGCCGCCAGCCAGCGCGCCGTCGCGCCACACTTCGACGGAGTGCGCGAGGCCCCGGTCGAACATCTGCCCGTAGGCCACGAGGATCTCGTCCGTGATCCAGGTGCCTTCCTCCCGATCCGCCGCGCAGGCGTCCATGACACGCCTGAACGCGGTGTCGGTCGTCACCGAAAACAGCCTCGACCTGATCAGGCGCCCCAGCCGGCGGGGCACGTGGTACGCGTCGAGCGGCAGAATGGCCCGGGGGTCCGGCGAAAACCACCCGATCTCGCCGTCGTCCATGCCCATCGGGAAGTACCCGGCCCGGTACGCCGCGACGAGCAGCGACCACGACAGGTCCGCAGGGCGTCTGGTCACACCGCGCCAGCCGACTCCGCGAGCACGCCCCACGTCTCAGGGTCCTGCACGGTCAGCGTCCTGAGGTAGAGCCGGACGTCCGCCTCGGGAAACGCGGCCAGCAGCGCCTTCGCGGCGGCGGTCACGCGGTCCGGGGCCGGCTTCTCGCCCATCGTGTCCGAAATCAGGCCGTCTTCGTGGGGAATGCCGAGATGGTCCAGAAACGCCACCAGCATCGGTCGCTGCGCGGCCAGGTGGTAGACCACCAGGGCACGGGCGATCACCGCGTCGGGCAGCTTGGCTTGCCCCGCCATCTGCCGGACCTTGCGAACGACCGGCATGCTCAGCACCGACTGCGGCCGGAAGTGCAGCAACCGCGCGAGGTGCGTCACCGTCTCGAACTGCTGGGCCATCGAGTCATCGTCCAGCCAGAATGCCTGCGCGGCGGCGGTTCTCTGCACGGGTGTCATCTCGCGCCACAGGCGCGCCAGGGTCAACGGAGCATCTTCGGTCGCCAACATGTCCTCCAGAACGGGACGCCCACGCCCCGCCCGACCATTCTACGTCCGGTCGGGGCGTTGCCGCAGCCCGAAGGCAGTGTAAGATGCGGGCGAGGTATTCGCATGGGACTGTCCCGGTGGTGGCGCGAGCGCCGCTTCGAACGAGCATACCGGCGGTCGGCCGCCGCGGATTTGCGACGAATCGGTCTTGCCTACAAAGAGAAGTTCACGTCCGCAGAGAAAGACGGCCAGGACTTCGACGCGGTCATGAACGCCTATCTGGCCGAGTGCCGTCTGCCGGATCTCCGCCTGGAAACCCTGCGCAGCCGAATCCTGCGGCGCAAGGCCGAACGCTTCGGCATCGAGATGCCCCGCGACTGGTGGGAGCACGATGAGACGCACGACCTGTGGTACATGACGCCCGAAGGCCGCCGGCACCTGCGGCGGCGCCTGACCGAAGAACGGGTGTGGGTCGTGAAGCAGTGGTCCCTGGTGCTCGTCCCCGTCATCGCGTTGCTGGTCGGCCTGGTCGGCACCATCATCGGCCTGCTGGGCATCTGGCGGGCACCGTAGGCTGGGGATTGGGGATTGGGGGTTGGGGATTGGGGCGGCAGAAGCCAGAAGTAGACAGTAGTCAGTAGACAGTAGGGAGGCCCGGAGCCTGGAGCCCGGAGCCTGGAGTCCGAAACATGCGCACCCCGCGTGTCCACCTGCTCTCAACCGTCGCAGGCCTGCTGGCGCTGGCTGTCGTCACGGCACCTCTGGCGCAGGCACCGAAACCGAGAGCCCGCGATCTCGGTGTGGCGCCAGGCGTGTTCCAGCCGGGTCCACTCAATGCCATCACCGATGTGAGCGGCGTGCGTGTCGGGCACACGACGATCGTGCGTGGTGACCACGTTCGGACAGGGGTCACCGCCATCCTGCCGCACGGCGGCAACCTCTTCCGCGACAAGGTCGCGGGAGCCGTCTTCGTCGGCAACGCCTTCGGCAAGCTGGCGGGTTCAACGCAAGTCGACGAACTGGGCACGATCGAGACGCCCGTCATCCTCACCAACACGCTCAGTGTCGGCGTTGCCATCGACGCCGTCGCCGCTTACATCACGTCGCTGCCGGGCAATGAAGACGTCCGTTCCGTCAACGCCCTGGTTGGCGAGACGAACGACGGGGGGCTGAACGACATCCGCGGCCGCCATGTGACACGCGACGACGTGCTGGCAGCCATCACCGGCGCGCGGGCGCAGTCGGTCGAGGAAGGCAGCATCGGGGCGGGGACAGGAACCGTGTGTTTCGGGTGGAAAGGCGGCATCGGCACGTCGTCACGCCGCCTGACCAGCCCCGACGGCGAGTACACGCTCGGCGTGCTCGTCCAGACCAACTTCGGGGGCGTGCTCACCATCGACGGGGTGCAGGTGGGCAAAGCTCTTGGGCGCCATGCCTTCGCACCGCCGGCGGCGTCCGGGGCCGACAACGCCGACGGTTCGTGCATGATTGTCGTGGCCACCGATGCCCCGCTCGACGCCCGCGATCTCAGGCGCCTGGCGGCCCGGGCCGTGTTCGGGCTGGCCCGGACGGGCTCGTCGTTCAGCAATGGCAGCGGCGATTACGCCATCGCCTTCTCGACGGCCGCGACGGTGCGGACGCGCCATGGGGAACGCGTTCCCAGGCCCCAGTCACCCCTGCCCCCTGAAGGCGTGTCACCGCTCTTCCAGGCGGCCCTGGAGGCCACCGAAGAGGCGGTCTACAACTCGCTGCTCCGGGCGACCACCGTCACGGGAAACGGCCGAACGGTCGAGGCGCTTCCCGTCGAGCGGGTCAGGGAACTGCTCGCTCGACGGTAGGGGCTTGGGACATGGGTAGGGCGTGCCCCTGCCTTTCCCTAGCCCCTAGCCTCTAGCCTCTAGCCTCTATTCCGGCTCCGCCTGCCCCGGAATCAGCGGTTCGGTGTCGACCGTTCGTGGACCGGCTTCCGTGCACACGGCGTACTTCGACATGTACATCGACACGCCGGCGTACTCGCCCTTGGCGTTGATCGCGTAGAAGCTGATCCCGAAGTTCGGGTTGCCGTCCTTGTTGAGCAGGCGTTTCTCGATGGTGTTGGCGCGAATCCGCTTCAGCGCCTCCATCCCCGCGTCCTTCGGGTGCATCCCGCGGCGCATGTTCTCGACAATCAGGAACGAACACAGGTTGAACAGGTTCGCTTCGCCCCGGCCGGTCGAGCCGGCGGCCCCGACGTCGCCGTCCACATAGAGTCCCGCCCCGAGGATCGGCGAATCGCCCGCCCGTCCGGGAATCTTCCACGCCATCCCGCTGGTCGTGGTCACGCCGCAGATGTCGCCCTTGGGGCTCACGCCGTCGCAGTTGATGGTGCCGTAATAGTGCTCGGGGTCGATCAGGCCTTCGGCCACCATCTCGAGGCCCGCGCGGTTGTACGCCTCGAGTCGCTTGGCCGGATCCAGATAGTGGAGGGGATCGACGCGACGTTTCCACTCGAGCCAGAGCCGGCGCGACGCCGGCGTGTTCAGGTCATTTTCGATCGTGAAGCCGAGGGTGCGGGCAAACTCCGTGGCGCCCTTGCCGACGATCAGGTGGTGATCCGTCAGTTCCATCACGGCCTTCGCCACCAGGGAGGGCGTGCGCACGCCCTCGATGCCCGCCACGCCGCCAGCCCGTTTCTTGGGACCGTGCATGCAGCACGAGTCGAGTTGCACGACACCTTCCGCATTCGGCAAACCTCCGTAGCCGACGCTGGTGTCTTCCGGGTCCAGTTCGCACAGGTTGACCCCGGCAATCAGGGCGTCGAGGACGTCGGTGCCTCCGGTGATCAGCGTGAAGGCCTTCTGCACGGCGGTGACATCCCCGCCGTTCTTGAACCGGTTGCCGTTCACCGACGCGACGACCACGGGAGGAACGGTCTTCCGGGCGATCACGGTCGGAGCCTGAGCGGTCTGCGCCTGAGCGCGGCCGCCGGCAGCGGTCACGGCGGCCACGCCGGCGGCCGCGCCGGTCATCACGAATTCGCGACGGTTCATCTTGGTACGCATCCACACGCTCCTCGGGACAGGATCAGGCTGAAGGTCGCTCGATTCTATCCGCGCCTCCCGTCCGGAACAACCAGTGGTGTTTGACGTCGGGCCCCGGGCGCCGATAGCATGAGGGTTTCTGCGAACCACTGCGGACTCTTACAGGTGTCAGGGATTCCATGACGGACTCATTCCCCCCATTTCCCGACCGTATCAAAGACCTCGGCGATCTGGCCTCCGACCTCTGGTGGAGCTGGCACAACCGCTCGCGCGATCTGTTCCGGCGGCTCGACTACGCCCTCTGGCGGATGACGGCGCACAACCCGGTGCACATGCTCCGGTTGATCTCGCGCGAGCGACTGGAAGCCGTGGCGACGGACCGCGCGTTCCTGGCCGTGTACGACGACATGGTACGGGCCCTCAAGGCGGCCCGGCACGCCCGCGACGCCTGGTGGCCGCAGACATTCGGCGAGAACGGGCAGAAGGTCATTGCTTACTTCTCGGCGGAGTTTGCGATGCACCAGTCCCTCCCCATCTACGCCGGCGGCCTGGGCGTCCTGGCCGGAGACATCTGCAAGGAAGCCAGCGACCTGGGTCTGCCGTTTGTGGGCGTCGGGTTCATGTACCCGCAAGGATATTTCCACCAGACGGTGTCCGCAGACGGCTGGCAGCAGGAGACCTACGAACACCTGAACTGGGATGATGCGCCGGTTGAACCCGCACTCAGGGCGGACGGCACTCGCTGCACGGTCGACGTGCCGCTCGGCAACCGCACGGTCCACGCGTCCGTCTGGCTTGTCAGGGCTGGTCGTGCCCGGCTCTTTCTGCTCGACACGGATGTGCCCGAAAACGCGCCGTGGGACCGCGAACTGTCGGCGCGCCTGTACGGCGGCAACCAGGAGACGCGTATCCAGCAGGAGGTGGTCCTGGGGCTCGGGGGCGTTCGTGTGCTGCGCGCGATGGGGATCCAGCCATCGGTGTGGCACCTGAACGAAGGGCACGCGGCGTTCGTCGTCCTGCAGCGCATCTGGACGTTCCTCGAGGAGGGGCGGTCCTTCGACGAGGCGCTCGCCGAGGTCCGGCGCACGACGGTGTTCACCACGCACACGCCGGTGCCCGCCGGCCACGACGCCTTCCCGTTCAGCCTGGTGGAGACGCACCTGGCTGGCGCCTGGGGCAGCCTCGGCGACCATCGCGACCGGTTCCTCGCCCTCGGCGCCTACGACAGCGGCAGCGGGTCGCTGTTCAACATGACGGCACTGGCCATGCGCACGGCGTCCGGCATCAACGCGGTCAGTCAACTGCACGGCACGGTGACGAAGGACATGTGGACCGGCATCTGGCCGGGCACGCCGAAGGAGGACCTCCCCATCCGGTCGGTCACCAACGGCGTTCACGTCTTCACGTGGCTGGCTGCGCCCCTGGCGAAACTCTTCGATCGCCACCTCGGACGGGACTGGCGCGACCGCATCGACGAAACCGCGTTCTGGGATCGGGTGCTGGACATTCCGGACGACGAACTCTGGGCCACGCGCCACGAACTCAAGCGGGATCTGCTGGCGTTCATTCTGGACCGGGCACGTCAGCGTTGGACGCACGACAACGTGAGTGCGGCCCAGGTGGTGTCCGCGGGCACGCTGCTCGATCCGTCCGCGCTGACGATCGGGTTTGCCAGGCGGTTCACGGGCTACAAGCGCCCCGAGCTGATCCTCTCGGACCCGGATCGGCTGACGCGCATTCTCTCGGCGTTCAGGCGCCCGGTGCAGATCATCTTCGCCGGCAAGTCCCATCCCGCGGACGACACGGGCAAGCACCATCTGCAGCAGGTGTTCAAACGGGCGGCGGATCCGTCGTTCGGAGGGCGTATCGCGTTCATCGACGATTACGACCTCCACGTCGCGCAGTACCTCGTCCACGGGTGCGACGTCTGGCTCAACAACCCGCGCAAGCCCCTCGAAGCCAGCGGCACGAGCGGCATGAAGGCCGCCATCAACGGCGTCCCGAACCTGTCCATCGGTGATGGCTGGTGGGCCGAAGGCTACTCCGGCACGAACGGCTGGCAGATCGACGGGCGCGTCGACAGTCGCGACCACGCGGCCGTGGACGCGGCCGATGCCGACGCGCTGTATCGCCTCCTCGAAGACGAGATCGTGCCGGCGTTCTATGATCACGACGCCAGCGGGCTGCCGCGACGCTGGCTGGCGACGGTGAAGCAGTCAATCCGGACGGTCATGCCGGCCTTCTCGGCCCGGCGGATGGTCAAGCAGTATGTAGACGAGATGTACGCGCCAGCCATGAACCTGGTGCGGCAGAAGGACTGACGCGCATGGGACGCAAGACAGCCGAACGGGCCAAGTGTACGCTCTGCGGCGCAAGGGACGTCACCGAGCCGCACGGCGACGAACGGTATTGCCGGAGCTGCTGGGACAAGAAGATTGCCGTCGAAGAAATTGTCGCGAAGGAGTTCGCGATCAAGCGGTACATCCGCGCCCAGTCGGCCGAGAAGTACCTCATCTATCACTCCACGCTCAAGCGTCCCTGCGGCCAGCTCATCGTCATCGACGACAGCTACGACCTCTTCCTCACGCTGATCCTGTCGCCGGCGTTCGCCTGGGACGAACCGGCCTACCACCTGGAAGGCGACACAGAAGTCCGCTCGTTCGCCGAAGTGCTTGTGGACGTGGTAGTTACCGAGGTGATCGAGCCTTGGGGAGGCGGCAAGTGGCACCTCGAGGCGTACCGGGCGGCCCACCCGGATCCGGAAGACTGGACCGGGGAGATCTAGCCCCTGCCGCGGGAAAATCCCGAGCATGATCGGGAACATTTGAGATTCGGTGCGCTTGCGACCTATAATCGCCGCGACGGTGGTGTCTGCAACGTGCTCTCATTCAGCCCCTTTGGAGGGTGTATGACTCGCTTGGTTCAGGTAGCTGTGGCTGCGGTTGTCATTCTGGCAGTGGCCGGATCCGCGGCGGCACAGAGCAAGTTCGTGCCTCCGGTTCGTGGAGAAGTCGAAGTCGGGGTCTTGCCCCCGGTAACGAAGGTCGACGACAAGGCCAAGATGGTCATCACGACCATCAAGGTCAAGAACCTGTCGGCGACAGGCTCGGTCGCAGGATTGAAAGTCGAAGAGTACTGGTACGACAAGGACAACAACCCGGTCACCGGGTCCAAGGCCCGTCTTGCGAAGCCGCTGCTCCCGGGAGAAGTGGCAACCCTGACGCTCGAGACGCCCAAAGACCCGAAGATGCACCGGAACCAGTACCTGTTCTCGCACGCGAACGGCAAGGTCAAGACGAAGACCATGAAGACGTTCTAGGTCCCGGCCCGCCGGACCCGAAACGACGAACCCGGCACCTGGCCCAACGGCCGGGTGTCGGGTTTTATTGTCTCTCGGCTCTCGGCTCTCGGCTTTCGGCTTTCGGCTTTCGGCGATCGGCTTTCGGACGTAGACAGTAGACAGTAGCAAGTAGGCTGTCGCCGCTCCCTACTGACTACTTCCTACTGACTACTTCCTACTGACTACTTCCTACTGGGCGATCCGCACGAGCACTTCCCGCGCCGCCGACTGCCCTTCCAGCGTCGACTTCGCTTCCACACGCAGAACGTAGAGCCCGGGCGCGAGGTCCCCGAGGGGAATGACGGCCGTGTACCCGTAGCCGCCCGTGCGCCCGCCCAGTTCCGAACTCGACCGCGTCTCGCTGGTCGAGAACGCCACGCGTCCGTCGTTCGCGCGGAGGCTGGTCGCGATCTCGACGCGGTGGGCCGCCTGGCCCTGGTTGTCGTAGACCTCGGCCAGCACGGCCAGTTGATCGCGGGTGCTGAATGCCCGAGCGGCGGTGGGCGGTCCGGGCAGGATGTCCTTGATTTCGGGAATGGTCCCGGCGGTCGGGACGGACCCGGCCAGCGCGGAGCTGAGCACGAGCCCGCTCATCGACAGCGGCTCCTTCGCGAAGTCAGGCACGACGAGGTCGTAGTACACGCTCCCGATCTTCCCGCCGCCCTCGCGCACGGCGACGCGCAACTGGTACCGTCCCGGGGGCACTTCGAGGCGTGACTGGACGCGGAATCCCGCCTGCTGCACGCGCTGGTACGTCTCGGGGCGCAGTGACAGGTCGACCGTGTCCCGCATGCCGCCGCGCACCTTGCCCTGCGGGTCGACCGCAATCGCCGACACCTCGATCTTGGTGGTGTACTTGCCGTCCTTCTCAGTGAATGCCATACCCTGCACGGGTGCGGTCTGGGTCACAAGTGCCACCGCGGCGTTGGGCGCCTCGCCCCGGAACGGCGTGGCGTTGACGACGATCTGCAGACCGCCGGTCTGGAGGGGGCTATTGAGCGCCTCGGTCAGGGCCGGCGACGTCCCGGCTTTCGCTTCGATACCCTTCGGCGACGGCGCCTTGCCGCGCGGGGCCACGTAGCCTCGCCGCGCCTTCACGGTCACACCCGGGCGCGTCGTCTTCACGTCAATCTTGCGGAACGAACCGTCACGCTTGACGTTCGTGGGGTAGTACCCGAGGACGTAGTACCTGCTGTTCTCGTCGACGATGCGGTCAAAGGCCGGCGCAAAATCATTGGACGACAACGACGCAAACCCGCCGGTCCCCTCCGCCAGCGTACGCAGACTGTCCTGCGCGACACGGTTTTCGTCCATGAGGCCCGTCATGTCCAGCTTGAACTTCGGGTCCGCGTCCGTCGGCGGCTGCATCTCCATCGCATCGTCGGCGTAGGTGCTCAGTCCGCGCGGGTCAATCGTGTAGATGCTGACGTTGGCCCGTGTGGCCGCCGAGACCGAGTCGCGGGTCTCGTTGATAATCGTCATCGCGTCCTGCTGGTTCATGAAGTCCGTGATGTCGTAATCGATTCCTTCGCTGAACATCAGCAGGGCCTTGCGGCGGCCCGAGACGCCGGCGAGCAGCGTCGAGATGTTGCCGACCGACTCGAGCAAGGCGCGGGCGTTGTACGCCCGTTCGAAGGCCAGCGGGTCCTTGATCGACTCGATGGTCCCGGACATGCGCATCTGCCGGTAGTAGTCGTCAATCCGCTCGAACGTCGGGGACCGGAGTTTCCGGCCCATGAACTGGTCGATCGCCGCCAGCAGCAGGCGCGGGTTGCTGGTGAACTCCTGACCCGCATCCTGGCGTCCGCTGGCGTGCACGACGGCCGCGACGTCGTTCGCGCCGAAGTTGCGCTCGATGAACTCGCGGGCGGCCCGGCGCACATGAGTCGACCGCATCACCGACGTGTGCACGTCGTCGAGAAACAACACGTAGACCCGTCCGTCGAGGGTCCCGACGTTCGTGCGAACGTCCGGCTCGATGGCCCGCTCGGTGAACAACGGCCGTTCCGGGCGCGTGACGGGAATCTCGACCAGGAAAAAAGTCGTGAGGTCCTGCGGTTTCCCGTTTTCGAGGATCTGGATCTCGTCACGCCGCAGGTCGCGCACGAAACGCCCCTGGTCGTCACGGACCACGGCATCGACCTCGACGTAGTTGATTTCGGCCTTGAAGGTGATGGGCGGCATCTGCGGGTCCGGACGGACCTGCTGGGCCTGCGGCGGGGCCGGCGCCACCGCGGGCGGCGCAGCCTGCCGGCCCGATACGGTCGTCCCCAGTAACGCAATGATGGTCAGAATCGCTGTAGGTTTGTACACAGTTCTCTCTTGCGTGTCGGCGGGCACGCAGCCCGCTGGCGACACTCCTCCGGGTATCAGGACAGGCGTCCTGTTATTCTACCGGTTTCGACGTTGATCGGGGCCCGTCAGCCTGTGATGGTCCCAATCGGCCACGGGCGGGATGCCCGAGCCCCTAGCATCCAGTCTCTAGCCTCTAGCCTCTAGCCTCTAGCCTCTAGCCTCTAGGTATCCAACACCACCAGCGCCTGCCACCCGTCGTCCGTGCGGGTCACGGTGAGGTCGCGAAACGTCACGGCCGTGATGCGCGTGGTGACCGGGTGCCGGGCCACGTCGAACGGCTCCCCGCACAGGTGGGCATCGAGGCGCCACGTTCCCCCGTCGCTGGTCATCCAGGCTTCGGCCGAAGCAACCAGCCACCGTTGTGTGTCACACAGTGACAGCAATTCGCTCAGGAAGTCATGGAACAGAACCTCCAGGTCGGCAGCCTCCACGCTGACCAGTCGGGCGTGAGCGCCAGTCACCCGCCCGGGATCGGTGAACGACGCCGTGAATGCACGCGCACTCTCGCCAAACAGTGCCGGAAGCGTGTCGGCCCAGACCCGCACGGCAAGGTCCGCGGTGTGCGGCAGGAACTCGTAGGGCATGGCCGTCCCTACTTGACCACGATCTCCCGCTGGTCGACGCCGCCGCGGGTGGACGAGACGGTCACGACGGCGGTGCCCGCGCCCTTCACGCGCCAGGTCACTGTCCGCACCTCACCGGGTTTCAGCCAGCCGATCTCAGTCGCCGCCGACGGCGGACGCGCGCCGGCGGCGCGCACCAGTTCCTGTCCCGCCGCCAGACGGATGGACACCGTGTCGGGCTTGACGACTTTGACCCGCTTCGCCATCTCCAGCGCCGTGGGGATGAGCCCCTCGTTGGTGACCGTGGCTTGCACGTCGACCACACCGGGCGTTGCCGACGGGACGACCGTCGCCGACGCCACCTTCACCTGGGCCAGTTGCTGGGCGAGGTACAGGTTGAAGAGCGCTTCGCGTCGGGCCCACTCCCCAATCAGATCCGGCGGGGGGTTCTGGCCGTAGAACTTCGGACTGAAGCCGCCAATCTCCACGTCGCCGAGTTGCGGGTGTTTGAAGGACGTCCACTCCTGGAAGTCGCCCTTCCCGGCCCGGTTCTCATCGTTCCACCGCAGGATCTCGACCTCGTCGATCCGGCCGTCCTTGTTGTAGTCGGTGAAGCGGCCGCCGTTCCAAATCTCGTCGCCGTACCAGATGACGCCGTAGTACAGGTAGCCGAAGTCAGGCCCGTGACCGAACAGGGGCTGGTCCCTCGCGGGTTCGCCGGTCATGGGGTTCGCCCCGGTGCGGGTGGCGTACACGTGATAGACATCGCCGGCCCAGGGATAGCCGGTGATCGCCAGACCCTGCTTGTCGAACTTGTACGCCAGCGCCGCGTCTTCCGGGAACATCGCTTCTTCAGTCGTCGCGGTTGACGGGCCGCGCAGCAGCATCGGCACCGCGGTATCGAGCGACTGTGCCAGCCCGACGTTCGGGTGCGTCATGAGAAACGAAAACACCGCGCGGGTTTCCGGCTCGGACAAGGGGAATTCGCCGGCACCGCCCTGGGTCCAGCCGCGGCCCGTCGCCTCACGCATCGGTCGCCAGTTCTCCGGGTAGTTGCGGTGCAGGTCGAGACCGCCGATGCCGTCTTCGTTGAAACGCCCGTCGAGGTCGTTGTCCACGCCTTCGGAGTACAGGACGTAATCGCCCTGGCCGTCCCTGGCGCGGCGCATCGCGCGGCCCTTGGGGTCGTTCGGGTCCTTGGTGGCGTTACCGTTACCCGCGCCGACGTAGCGGCGCATCTGCCGCACGAACCCGTCCCCGTCCAGGTCTTCGCCGGCATCTTCGTCGAGCAACCCGTCCCCGTCGGTGTCGTACGGGCGCACGGTGCTGCGCAGGGTCTGCGCCGTGAGGTGGTAGAGCGTCGCACCGTCCGGATTGTTGACGGGGCGGACGTACAGCGCCTTCGAGTCGACCAGCTTCGTGATGCCCGGATCCGACCCGTAGCCGGTGAGGACGTGATTGATGAAGTAGAGGCAGGTCTCGATCCCGCTGATTTCCCCGGCGTGGCGTCCGGCCTCGAGGAAGAAGGCCGGTTTGTCCGTGTCTTTCCCGGTCTTCCTGTTCGTGATCGTCATCTGCCAGATGTCCCGGCCTTCAAACGACTGTCCCACCGTGTAGAGTTCGACGAGATCCGGAAACTGCCTGGCCCACCCCTTCAGCAGCGCCATCGTCTCGTCCACCGAATGGTAGTGGAGGGCGTCGTACTGCCCTTCGGTCACCGGCTTCAGTTGCGGGTAGGTGACGCGGGGAAACACCGAGACGCCGTCCCTGACCCCGGCCACCCGGTGCACGGGCGGCGGCGTGCCAACCCGGGTGCCGCTCCGCCCCTCCTGCATCGGGTCCTGGACGGCCCCGGCAGTCAGCGTGCCCAGAGCCACAAGGGCCACGGCCACGGCGACGGGGTTCAGCGTTCGGCCACGGCCGCGCGCATGCAGCAACTGGGTCTGGTCCGGCATGGAATCCTCCTCTGGTACAAACCTCCCGGCGGTCGGCAGCGTCAAACTATAGGACGGTGCCCCGGAAGTCAACGCGGGGGCCGTGCCCGTGGCCCCGCAACGCGGACTGGCCTGAGCGGGCGGCCCGACGGGGCGCTATACTGGAGTTGGCCAGGAATTTCGAGTCCCCTGTTCGTGTTGGAGGAACGGCATGTCAAGTCGGAAGACGACCTTGTTCTACGTGGTGCTGGTGGGTGTTGCCTGCCTGGCGGTCGGAATGGTCATTGCCTCGCGCCTGGATCTGGCGCCTCGCTCGACCGCCCAGACACTGGCGCCCCAGGTGGGAGCCGCGACGCCGGTGACGGGCGCGATCGACGCCCAGACGTTCCGGAACGTCGCGAAGGCGGCGTCGCCAACCGTGGTCAACATCCGCACGACGTCGAAGCGCCGGGCGCAGACCATGTCGGACTTCTTCGGCCAGGATGATCCGTTCAACCGCTTCTTCCGCAGCCCGCAGCAGCCGCGCGAAGAGACGACACAGTCGGCGGGCACGGGATTCATCATCAGCAAGGACGGGTACATCATCACCAACAACCATGTGGTGGAGGGGGCGACCAAGATCGAAGTCGCCCTGTTCGGTGACGATCAGGAGCAGACCTACCTGGCCAAGATCGTCGGGCGCGATCAGCTGACCGACAGCGCGCTGATCCAGCTGATCGACAAACCCGCGACGCCCCTGCCCGAAGCCAGGCTGGGCGATTCCAACCAGGTGGCGCCCGGCGACTGGGTGATGGCCATCGGCAACCCGTTCAACTTCAACCACACGATCAGCGTGGGTGTCATCAGCGGCCTCGGCCGGCCGCTGCAGGTCGCCGAGGGCCGTTATGAAGACGTCTTCCAGACCGACGCGGCCATCAACCCGGGCAACTCCGGCGGCCCGTTGCTGAACGTACGCGGCGAGGTCATCGGCGTCAACACCGCGATCTACACCGACGGCACGCGGGGCGCGAACATCGGCATCGGATTCGCCGTTCCGATCAACGCCATCCGGGAAATCCTGCCTCAGCTCCAGACGGGCAAGGTCGTGCGCGGGCGCATTTCGGTGACCGTGCAGAACGTGCCGAGAGACGCGGCTGACGAACTGGGCGTCGGCGCCCGACGCGGGGCGCTGGTCGTGGTCGTCACGCCGAACGGCCCGGCCGCCAAGTCCGGCATCAAGCCGGGCGACGTCATTGTCGACTTCAACGGCAAACCGGTGTCCGATCGGAACTCGCTGGTGAAGGTTGTCATGGCGACGAAGCCCGGCACAACGGTCCCGATCAAGGTGGTCCAGGACAAGCAGGAGAAGAGCCTGTCGGTGACCGTCGCCGAACTCGACCTCGAAGCCGAGTCGGGGAAAGCGGAGTCGGAAGAGGCCGAAGAAGCCGGCGGCGGGTTCGGGATCACTCTGGGACCGCTGGGCTCCGACGCGGCGCGCCGCCTGCAGGTGCCGCCGGGCACGAAGGGTGTGCTCGTGACCGACCTCGACCCGACGGGTCCGGCCGCCCGCGCCGGCATGCGCCCTGGTGACGTCATCCTCAAGGTGAACAACCGTCCCGTCGAGACGGTCGCGGATGCCAGCCGCGCGCTGCAAGCCATCCGATCCGGCGGCAACGCGTTCCTGCTGCTGTGGAAAGCGGGCCAGGAGACCTTCGTCGCGATCACCAAGGAGTAGGCTGCGTGGACTGCCGGGCGCTCATCGTTGAACGCATCCGGCAGTCGGGCCCGCTCACCATGGCCGCCTTCATGGACCTGGCGCTCTACGCGCCCGGTCTCGGCTACTACGCCCGCGCCGCCCAACGTTCCGGGCGCGCGGGCGATTTCGTCACCAGCGTCGATATCGGCCCCCTGTTCGGTGCCCTGCTCGCGTCGAGTCTCGCCGGCATGGCCCGGGCCCTGGACGGTGCCGACCCGCCATCCGAACCCGCCCCTGTCGACCTCGTGGAAGCCGCCGCCGGAAACGGCCGACTGTCCCGCGACGTCCTGGACGCCCTGCGCCAGCGATGCCCGGCCCTGTACGACCGCATCCGGCTGACGCTGGTCGAACGCAGCGCCAGCGCGCGGGACGCGCACGCCGCGACGCTGGCCGCCCATACACGACACCTCCGCGCGTCCCGCGCGGATCTGCCGGCTGGCGTCGACGGCATCATCTTCTGCAATGAACTGCTCGACGCGATGCCGGTTCACGTGGTCACCATGACGGCCGGCGGCCTGGCTGAAGTCTTCGTCGACCTGGCTGACGAACGTCTCGTGGAACGCCTGGGCCCGCCTTCCACGCCCGCGTTGGGCGCGTACTTCGAGGCGCTGGGTATCTGTCTCGAGCCCGGGGCCAGAGCCGAGGTCAACCTGGCCGCCATCTCGTGGATCCGGGAGACCGCAACGGCCCTGTCTCGCGGATTCCTGCTCGTCATCGACTACGGCCACGAAGCCTCCCAGCTGTTTTCCTCGCCCCACGCCACCGGGACGCTGCGGAGCTTCCATCGCCACCTGGCGGACGCGCCGTCTACCGACGCGGCCGGCACGCCCCCATGGCTCATCGACCCCGGGTCGCGCGATCTCACCACCCATGTCGATCTGACGTCGATCCGGCGCGCGGCGGAATCGGCCGGTCTCCTGACGGTGGTGGACACCGACCAGTCACGGTTCCTGCTGGGAGAAGCCGAGCGGTCGGGACTGATCTTCGAACTGGAGGCCCCGGATCGCCTGCGTGACCGCCTCGCCCTGAAGACGCTCCTCGTCCCGGGCGGGATGGGCACGTCCCACCGGGTGCTTGCCTTCGCCAAGGACGTGCCCGCGTTGTCAACGGCGCGTTGACGGCGTACAGTGTTCCACCATGGGCGCCGCCATCGAACGTGAGATCAAGCTGCGGTTCGACACACCGGCCCAGGCCCGCGCGGCCGTCGCGCGCACCGGGGCCACACCGCTGCACGGCCGCCGCTTCCAGGAAGACGTCCTGCTGGACGCCGACGACGAATACCTGCGCCGGCAGCGGAGCGTGCTGCGCGTGCGCAACGAAGGCCAGCGCAGCCTGGTGACGTTCAAGGGCCCTGTCCAGCCGGGCCCCATGAAGGTACGCGAAGAACTCGAAACGGTCATCGCCGACGGCGACATCGTCCTGGCGGTGTTCGAGCGCCTGGGCCTGCACGTGTGGTTCCGCTACCAGAAGTACCGCGAGGAGTTTGCGCTCGACGACGTGGTGATTGCCGTGGACGAGACGCCGGTCGGCACGTTTGTCGAAATCGAAGGCGGCGAACAGGGCATCAACGCGACCGCCGCCGCGATGGGAAAGGGTCCCGCCGACTACATCCTGGATTCGTACCATCGCCTGTTCCTGACGTATCGGGAGGCCCTGGGCTTCGCGGGGCACGACATGGTCTTCGACGACCCCAGCCGCCTGGCGTGATGGCCCCCGGCACTGTCCCTGGATCCGCCGCGGCCACGTGGCCCGCCCTGGTGCTGACGGCGGGCCTGGGCACGCGACTGCACCCGCTCTCGGGCGTACGCGCGAAACCCGCGCTTCCGGTGGCCGGCATCCCGCTGGCGGGCCGGGTGCTGCAGTGGCTGGCTGCGGCGGGCGTGCGCGACGCCGTGCTGAACCTGCATCACCGGCCCGACACCGTCACGCGCGCCGTCGGTGACGGATCCCGGTACGGCGTGCGAGTACGGTACTCCTGGGAACCGACGATCCTCGGCAGCGCCGGCGGCCCGGCCCGCGCGCTGCCGCTGCTGGACGCCCCGCGGTTCTTCCTCGTCAATGGCGACACGCTGACCGATGTCGATCTGCGGGCGATGGCCCGGCGTCACGTCGAATCGGGCGCGGCCGTGACGATGGCGCTCGTCGCGAACCCCGACCCGCGCCACTACGGGGGCGTGCAGGTGGCGCCAGACGGTGCCATCATCGGGTTCACGCGGCGCGGTCCCGACAATGCGGGCTGGCACTTCGTTGGTGTCCAGATCGTGAATGCCGACGTGTTCGCCCCTCTGGATCCGGAAAGCCCCGCAGAGTCGGTGGGCGCGCTGTACCGGGATCTGATCCGGTCCGGGCCCGGCGCGATCCGGGGGTACTGCTGCGATGCGGTCTTCCACGACATCGGGACGGCCGCCGACTACCTCGACACGAGCCTCTCGCTGGCAGCCCGCGAGTCGGCACACGGGGCGCTCACGGGGCGGGACTGCTCGATCGCCCCGCATGCCCGGGTCGACCGGAGCGTGATCTGGGATCGTGTCACGGTGGGCGCCGGAGCCAGCCTGACCGAATGCGTGGTGGCGGACGACGTCGAAGTGCCGTCAGGCCTGTCATTCACCCGGAAAGCCCTGGTCCGTCGCGAGGGGCTCACGCCCGGTCCCCACGATGCCGAGGTCGGCTCGTTGCTGGTAACATCCCTGGACGCCTATCGCCCGAAGGACTGAGTGATGACGACGCTGAAGAACGCCCCCGACAGCCCCCTGCCCGAAGCCGTGCGCACATACGTCACCCGCGTCAGCCCGGCGACCGACCATGGCGTCGTCATCCCGCTGACCGGCGACGCGTCCGACCGGCGGTACTTCCGCCTCATGAGGCGCGGGCAGCCGTCCGTCGTGATCGCGCTCCATGCGGCTCCGTTCGACCCGGCAACCCTGCCGTTCATCAACGTGGCGGAGTTGCTGTCGCAGGTGCCCGTTCCCGTCCCGGCCATCCTGGATTGCGCGCCCGACCTGGGCATCCTGCTGCAGCAGGACCTCGGCGACGTCACGCTGCAGGCCCATCTCGGCGCGGCCACGCCGGCTGAACACGCCGCGCTGTACCGCGAGGCCATCGGGCTCATCGCCACCATCCAGCGGCGCGGCCAGGAACTCGCCTCGGCGTCCTACATCCCGTACGGGATTGCCTTCGACGTCGCAAAGCTCATGTGGGAAATGGAGTTCTTCACCAAGCACTTCTGCGTGGGTTACTGCGGGGCGGCGTTCTCCGAGGCGGACCGGGCGTCGCTGACCGTGGAGTGGCAGACGCTGGTCGGCGAACTGGCCGCCGAACCGCGAGTGCTGTGCCACCGCGACTACCACAGCCGGAATCTCATGTGGCACGACGGCCGGCTCTTCATCATCGACTTCCAGGACGCGCGCATGGGCCCGGACACCTACGACCTCGTGTCGCTGCTGCGCGACTCGTACGTGGATATCGGCGAAGCGCAGGTCGAAGAGCACCTGGCGTACTTCCTGGCCCTCAAGGGTCTTCCCAATGCAGGTGATCCGGCGCGCGAGTTCCGGCGGCGATTCGACCTCATGGCCCTCCAGCGCAATCTGAAGGCCCTCGGCACCTTCGGCTACCAGGCCGCGACGCGGGCAAACCCGGTCTACATCCAGTACATCCCGCGAACCCTGCGCCACGCGCGCGCCAACCTGCTCAAGTACGAACGGTTCGAGCGGTTGCACGCGCTCCTGGCCGCGCACATACCGGAACTGCGCTAGGGGCGCTGGGGGTTCAGGCTTCGGCTCCGGGCTCCGGGCCCCAGGCCCCGGACTCCGTGTCCCCGCTGTGTCCCCCGGGCCTAAAGGCCCGGGGCTACGTACCCCCCCGAGTCCCGAGTCCCGAGTCCCGAGCCCCGAGCCCCATGCCCCCTGCCCCTTGCCCCCTGCCCCCTGCCCCTACCCATGTCCCATGCGCCATGCCCCCTGCCCCGGGCCCCTGCTACAATAGGAGATTCACGTATCTGCAAGGAGAGGTGACTTCGTGCGGTTTGGTGTGTCGACGCAGCTCTATCACGGCCAACGTCTGTGCCGTGCGCATCTCGAGGAGATTGCCGCGCACGGCTTCGACGCGATAGAAGTCGTCGCCACGCGTACGCACCTGGACTACCACGACGCCGACGCGCTGAAGGCCTTCGCGGGGTGGCTGGGCGACACCGGGCTTCGCCTGCACTCGATTCACGCACCGGTCACAGAGTCGGCCGAAGGCGGGCGCTGGGGCGCGGCTTACTCGAACGCGTCCGGCCGCGAGGATGTGCGCCGCCAGGCGGTGCACGAGACGCTGGCGGCCCTGCAACTGGCGCACCTGGTACCGGTGCACGCGCTCGTCCTCCACCTCGGGCTGCCCGATTCGCTGGCGGCCGGCGGCGACGGGAACTCCCGTGAGGCGGCCCGGCGCAGCGTTCAGGAGATCGTGGCGGCGGCAGCGGCGCGGGACGTCAGGGTCGCGCTCGAGAACATTCCGAGTGCCCTGGCCACGCCCGAGTCCATTGTGTCGCTCATCGGGCACGAACTGGAGATTCCCGGCCTCGGCGCGTGCCTGGACTTCGGCCACGCGAACCTGATGGGCGGTGTCGCCGACGCGGTCGAGGCATTCGCGGAGGTGCTGACCACCACGCACCTGCACGACAATCACGGGGCCCGCGACGAACACCTGCCGCCGTTCGAGGGCACCATCGCCTGGCCGGAGGCCATGATGGCCCTGCGCAAGATCGGCTACGACGGCCTCCTGATGGTGGAGGTGGCGCCCAACGGCGCGCCCGCCGCCGAGGTCCTGGCCCGCGCCCGCCGTGCCTGTGAGCGGCTCGAGGCGGAACTGGAGACGGCGGTGTTCCCGGTCGGCGACGCTGCCGATCCGATGGTCCGGGCCTGAACGCCGGGAGAGGGAGCTGGGGATGACACACGAAGGCACACTGGCATACATCGAAGATATCGCCCGTTATGACGGGCAGCGGGTGATCATCCGCGGCTGGCTCCACAACCGGCGCTCCAGCGGCAAGATCCACTTCCTCAGGATCCGTGACGGCAGCGGGTTCATCCAGGCGGTCATGTCGAAAGCCGCCGTGGATGACGAAACCTTCCGCCGGGCCGACCACCTGACGCAGGAGACGTCGCTGATCCTCTCGGGCACGGTGCGCGCCGACCAGCGGGCCCCGGGCGGTTACGAACTCGACGCCCACACGCTCGAAGTCGTCAGTGTCGCCGAGGACTACCCCATCACGCCGAAAGAACACGGCGTCGATTACCTGATGGACCGGCGTCACCTCTGGATCCGGACCGAGCGCCAGCACGCCATCCTGCGCATCCGGGCCGAGGTCATCGCCGCCGTGCGCGCGTTCTTCGACGATCGCGGGTTCACCCTCGCCGATGGCCCCATCTTCACGCCGGCGGCCTGCGAGGGCACGACGACGCTGTTCCCCGTCAAGTACTTCGACGACGAGACCGCGTACCTGACGCAGAGCGGCCAGCTCTACAACGAAGCCAACGCCATGGCCCTTGGCCGGGTCTACTGCTTCGGACCCACGTTCCGGGCCGAGAAGTCGAAGACGCGCCGCCATCTCACGGAGTTCTGGATGGTCGAGCCGGAGGTGGCGTGGGCCACCCTCGACGACGTCATCGAACTGGCCGAGGATCTGGTGGTCTCGGTGGTGCAGCGCGTCGTCGCGAAACGCCGCCTGGAGCTGACGAAACTCTCGCGGGATGTCGCAAAACTCGAGCAGGTCCAGAAACCGTTTCCCCGCATCAGTTATGACGACGCCGTCAAGATGCTGAACGAGAAGGGCCAGCCTTTCGAGTGGGGAGGCGACTTCGGCGCCCCCGACGAAACGCTCATTTCGTCGGCCTTCGATCGCCCGGTGTGCGTGCACCGGTATCCGTCGCAGGTCAAGGCGTTCTACATGGAGCCGGACCCGCAGCGCCCGGACGTGGCGCTGTGCGTTGACGTCCTGGCTCCGGAAGGGTACGGCGAGATCATCGGCGGCAGCCAGCGGATCGCGAGTTACGCGCTGCTGATGCAGCGCATCAAGGAACACAACCTCCCGCCGGAAGCGTTCGAGTGGTACCTCGATCTGCGGCGGTTCGGCGGCGTGCCGCACGGCGGCTTCGGCATGGGCATCGAGCGGGTCGTCAGCTGGATCTGCGGCCTCGATCACCTGCGCGAAGCGATCCCGTACGCACGGATGCTGTACAGACTGTACCCGTAGCTGGGGATTGGGGATTGGGGGCTGGGGATGGGGGGGAATGCACCCTCGGCCTCCGTCCCCAACCGCCAACCCCCAACCCCCAACCCCCATGAAAATTGGATTTGTCTCCCTCGGCTGCCCGAAGAACCTCGTGGATTCCGAGGTCATGATCGGGCTCGTGGAGCAGGCCGGGCACCAGGTCACCGCCGATGCCGGCGACGCCGAGGTGCTCGTCGTGAACACCTGTGCCTTCATCGACTCCGCCAAGCAGGAGTCGGTGGACGCCATCCTCGAGATGGCCGAACTCAAACGGTCCGGCAAGTGCCAGCGGCTGGTGGTCACGGGCTGCCTGGCCGAGCGGTACCGCGAGGAACTCCGGGCCCAGATCGGCGACATCGACGCGCTGCTCGGCACGGGCGAAGTCCCGGCCATTGTCGGCGCCGTCACGGGTCGCACACCGTCCGCCGCCGCGGTTCCGGTCCCGCTGTTCCGGACGCGGGCTGACGCGGGCGCCCCCCCGGCCACGGCGCCGTTGCCCGATTACCTCTACGACGCGCAGACGCCCCGCACCCTGGTCACGCCTCGGCACTTCGCCTACGTGAAGATCGCCGAAGGGTGCGACTACAGTTGCGCGTTCTGCATCATCCCGACGCTGCGCGGTCACTACCGGAGCCGGACGTCCGAGTCCATCCTCACCGAGGCGCGGCGGCTGGCTGAACGCGGCGTGAAAGAACTGCTGCTCATCTCGCAGGACACGACGTTCTACGGCATCGACCGCGGCGAACGCGGGGCCCTTGGGCGGCTCCTGCGCGAACTGGACAAGGTGCCCGGCCTCGAGTGGATTCGCCTGCTCTACCTCTACCCGACCACGATCACCAACGACGTGCTCGACGCGATGGCCGACTGCGAGAAGGTCTGCCGCTACGTCGACCTGCCCTTGCAGCATGCATCGGCAGCGGTGCTGAAGCGCATGAAGCGGCCCGGGACGGGCACGACGTACCGCCGGCTGCTGGATCGGATCCGTACGCGCGTGCCGGGCGTGACGCTTCGAACGACGTTCATCGTCGGGTTCCCGGGGGAAACCGACAGCGAATTCGCCGAACTGCAGTCGTTCGTGACGGACATCGCCTTCGATCACGTCGGCGTCTTCACCTACTCCCACGAAGAAGGCACGCCGGCCTATGCCCGGGTCGACGATGTGCCGGCCCGGACCAAGACGAAGCGGCGGAACGCCCTGATGGCGGCGCAGCGGCGGATTGTCCGGCGCGCGCTGCGGCGGCGGCAGGGGGAGCGGGTGCGCGTCCTGCTGGACGGTCCGGCGCCGGATCACGGGCTGGTGCTCAGGGGCCGGCTGGAAGGCCAGGCGCCCGAGATCGACTCGTGCGTCTATCTCACCGACGCCGATCCCGACCTGTACGGCGCCGGAGACTTCGTCGAAGGCGTCATCGTGGGGGGCCGGGACTACGACGTGATCGTCCGGCCGTTGCCCGGGGTTTAGGGCGGGTGATATACTAAACTGCTTCGGAAGTCCCATCTGGAACTGCTGAAGTGGGCTCGGAGCCCACTTTTTGCGTTTCAGGGGGAGGGCACGTGACCGGGAAAGAGACCGAGGCCAGTCGGCTGGCACAGATTCGGGCCGTTGCGGAACGGGTGGCGCAGTCGCACGGGCTCGAGGTGTTCGACCTCCAGTTCCGGACGGAATCGCACGGCTGGGTGCTGCGCGTATTCCTCGACAAACCCGGCACGGGCGTAGTGCCCGGCAAGGCCGGGTCGGCCCTGGTGGATGGCGTCACGATCCAGGACTGCCAGCGGGTCAGCCTGGATCTGGGCACCCTGCTGGACGTCGAAGACGCGGTAGGGCATCACTACACCCTCGAGGTGTCGTCGCCTGGTCTGGACCGGCCGCTCCGGGGCGCTGAGGACTACGTGCGGTTCAACGGATGCCTCGCAAAGATCGTGCTGACGGAAGCCGTGGACGGCGTGAAACACGTGGCGGGCCGGCTGAAGGGGCTTGAAGACGGAAACGTGGTGGTGGCCGACGGTAAACGAATCCGGCGGATTCCCCTGGCCCTCATCGCGCGCGCCAGGTTGGATGTGGAGTTCTAAATGGCAGGCAGCAGTAATCCGGTTCAGCAGACCATCGAAGCGCTCGCCAAAGAGCGAGGCATCGACCCCCAGGTGGTGATCGCGGCGATTGAAGACGCCGTGCTCACGGCGTCGCGCAAGGTATTCAGGGCAGGCGAGAACCTCAAGGCGCGGTTCAATCCCGAGACGGGCGTCGTGGAACTGGTAGCCGTCAAGACGGTGGTCGAGGCCGTGGCCACACCCGCCACCGAGATCAGCCTGGACGAAGCGCGCGGTCTCTACCGTGACCTGTACGGCGACGAGATCGCCGACAGCGTGGAACTCGGCGACGAGATGGAGTTCCCCAAGCCGACCGACCAGTTCGGGCGCATCGCGGCGCAGACGGCGAAGCAGGTCATCTTCCAGAAGGTGCGTGAAGCCGAACGCGAGCATATCTACGCCGAGTACAATGAACGGATCGGCGAGGTGGTGACCGGGGCGGTCAAGCGGTTCGAAAACGGCGACATCATCATGGAGGTCGGCCGCATCGAGGCCGTGCTCCCGCGCAAGGAGCAGTCCCGGGCCGAGAGCTACGCCCCCGGCGACCGCGTCCGTTCGGTCATCCGCAAGGTCGAGAAGAGCACCAAGGGCCCGCAGATCGTGCTGTCGCGCACCGACCCGGCCCTGCTGATCAAGCTCTTCGAGCAGGAAGTGCCGGAAATCTACGACGGCACTGTGGTGATCAGGGGCGCCGTCCGCGAGGCCGGCGACCGCGCCAAGGTGGCGGTCTACTCCCGCGAGCGCGATGTCGATCCGGTCGGGGCGTGCGTCGGCATGAAGGGCACCCGCGTCCAGGCCATCATCCGCGAACTGCGCGGCGAGAAAATCGACATCGTCGAGTACTCCGAAGACCCGGTGTACTTCGTCACCAACGCGCTGAGCCCGGCCAAGGTACAGCGCGTCACCATCGTGGATGACGACGAGATGGTGATGGAGGTCGTGGTCGAGGACAAGCAGCTCTCGCTGGCGATCGGCAAGAAGGGCCAGAACGTCCGCCTGGCGGCGAAACTGACCGGCTGGCGCATCGACATCAAGAGCGAAGAAGATAAGCGCAAGGAAGTCGAAGCCCAGTTCACGGGCTTCGAGGGCGAAGTCGACGGGACCGAGCCCGACACCGGTGTGCTGGAACTGCCCGGCATCCACGACGAGGTCGTGAGCGCGTTGCAGCAGGGCGGATTCTCGTCGCCGGCGGCGATCGTCGCCGCGGGAAAAGCCGGGCTCGAAGCGCTCGGGTTCGATGACGAGACGATCGACGCGGTGCTCGACGCCGCCTCGGCCGCCACCAGTGCCGCGTCCGGCGACGAGACCGCCGCGACGGAATAACGATCCGGAAACCGGGGCTAGCAGGTCACCCACTCGAGGTCAGCGTTGTCAACCGTTCGGATTTACAGGATCGCGGAATTGCTCGGCACCACGAGCCAGGAAATCGTCGCACTGCTGAAGCGCGACCATGGCATCGAGGTCAAGAGCGCGTCGAGCACGGTTGAGGAGATCGTCGCCCGCCAGTTCGTGGATCGCCTGGCGAAGAAGCGCAACGTGACCCTGCCGTCGGGGGATATCTTCGCCGAGGGCGCCGCCGCCAAGGTGAAGAAGCCGGGCACGGCCAAGAAGGCCGAGCCACCGCCCCCGGTGAAGCCGTCGTTGCCGCCGCCGCGGCTGGTCAAGGCCGCCAAGCCCGTGCCGCACGCCGAACCGGCCGAGCCAGCAGCCGACATCGAGAGCGAACACCCGCCGACCGAGATCGAGGCACCCGAGCCCCTCACGGCGGACAGCGCCCCCGTGGCCGAGCAGCCGGTCGTCGTGGAAGAACCAGGGCCCGAACCTGTCACGGCCGTCGAGCCACCGCCCGCCGCCGTTGCGGCGCCCGCGGTCGAGGCCCAGCCCCCCGCGGCTGAAGACGCGCACGCGCCGAAGGCGCCCGAGCTGCGCGAACCCGCCGCCGTGCAGGCCGAAGCGCAGCCTGTCGCTGTCGCCGAGCCCGTCGCACCGGTCTCCGTCACGGCGACGGCTCCCGAGCCGGCGGCCGAGCCCCCGGCGGCCGAACCGACGGCTGCGGCGGCCCCCGCACCTCCCGTGGCACCCACCGTGCGGACAGGCATGCCGACACCCACCGGCCGGGTGGCGCCGTCGAAACTCCGGCTGCGCGTGGAAGATGCCCAGCCGGCAGGCCAGCGTCCCGTGGCACGCCCCACGGCTCCGGCCACCGCAGGGCTGACCCGGCCCGGCATCGCGCGGCCGACGCCGCCAACGCCGATGGCGCGACCGCCCGTGGCCGGCAGGCCTCTGCCGCCGCGGCCGGCCACGCCCGCAGGCAGACCGCCGGTGTCCGGCGGCCCGCGCCCGCTGCCGTCGCAGCCGGTGCGGCCGGGCTACCCCGGCATGCCTTCGTCCGCCCGTCCGGGCGGACCGGGCGGACAGCTGCCGGCGCGCCCGGCGGTTGGCCGTGCGGCACCACCTCCCCGTTCCGGACAGCGTCCGGCTGGCCGCTCGACGCGCCGCCCGGATGGCGGACGTGCGTCCGCACCCGCGGCATTCACTCCGGCGGAGCCGCCGCCCGTTACCCGAAGCATCACGTTGGCCGAAGGCATGACCGTCAAGGACCTGTCCGAGAAGCTCGACGTCCGCGCCAAGGACATCCTGAAGAAGCTGCTCGATCGCCGCATCATGATGACGATCAACACGACGCTCGACACCGAAACGGCGACCTGGATCGCCCGGGAATTCGGCGCCGAGGTCCAGATGCGCAGCTTTGAAGAAGAACTGCTGGAAGTGGGCACGGAAGACAGCCATCCCGAAGACCAGGTGCTGCGCGCCCCGGTCGTGACGGTGATGGGCCACGTCGATCACGGCAAGACCACGCTGCTCGACGCCATCCGCGAGACCAAGGTCGCCGAACGTGAAGCCGGCGGCATCACGCAGCATATCGGGGCCTACCAGGTCACCGTCAACAAACGGGCGGTGGTCTTCCTCGACACGCCTGGCCACGAAGCGTTCACGCTGATGCGCGCCCGCGGCGCCCGGGTGACCGACATCGTAGTGCTGGTCGTTGCGGCCGACGACGGCGTCATGCCCCAGACACGCGAGGCTATCGACCACGCCCGGGCGGCTGGCGTGCCGATCATCGTCGCGGTCAACAAGATCGACAAGCCCGAAGCGAATCCCGATCGGGTGATGCAGGCCCTGACCGAACTGAACCTGATGCCCGAGCAGTGGGGCGGCACGACCGTCACCGTGCCGGTCTCGGCCAAGAAACGTCAGAACATCGAACTGCTGCTCGAGATGATCCTGCTGGTCTCCGACATCGGCGAGCTGAAAGCGAACCCGAAGCTGCCGGGCCAGGGCACGGTGCTGGAAGCCAAGCTGGACAAAGGACGCGGCCCCGTGGCGACCGTCCTGATCCAGAACGGAACCCTGCGTGTCGGCGATGCGATCATCGCCGGACCGGTCATCGGCAAGGTCCGGGCGCTGATCGACGACCGCGGCCGGCAAGTCAAGGTGGCACCGCCGTCGACGCCGGTCGAGGTGCTCGGGCTGGCGGCGCTGCCCCAGCCCGGCGACTCGTTCCAGGTGATCACCGACCAGGCCAAGGCGCGTCAGGTGGTGACGTTCCGCCAGTCCCAGGCCAAGGAGAAGGCGCTCGGCGCCAAAGGATCCCGCCTGACGCTCGAGTCGCTGCAGCAGCAGATCGCCGAAGGCAGCATCAAGGAGCTGCCGATCGTCGTGAAGGCCGATGTGCAGGGCTCGGCCGAGGTGCTGGCCGACACGCTGGCCAAGTTGTCCGATGACAAGGTCAAGGTCCGGATCATCCACTCCGGCGTCGGCGCGATCAACGAATCGGACGTGCTGCTCGCCTCGGCGTCCAACGCCGTGGTGATCGGCTTCAACGTCCGCCCGGACCGCAACGCGTCGGAACTGTCGGAACGCGAGCACGTCGAGGTCCGGCTCCACTCGGTCATCTACAACGTCATCGACGAGATGAAGAAGGCGATGGCCGGCATGCTGGACCCGACGTTCCGCGAGGTGCGGCTGGGTTCCGCAGAGGTGCGCGACACGTTCCGCGTCCCGAAGGCCGGCGTCATTGCCGGATGCATGGTGACCGATGGCCGCATCGCACGCACGGGCGACATCAAGGCGCGCCTGCTGCGCGACCATGTCGTGGTGTTTGAAGGCAAGATCAGTTCGCTGCGCCGGTTCAAGGACGACGTCAGCGAGGTGAAGTCCGGGTTCGAGTGCGGCATCGGCTTCGAGCGGTTCAACGACATCAAGGTCGGTGACGTCATCGAGGCGTTCGTCATCGAAAAGGTGGCGCCGGCGACGCCGGCCTAACGGCCAGCCGGCGCGGGCCAGGGTCTCTGCATGGTCGTCGCGCTGCTGTCGATCGAGATGTACCTGCCGGGCTGCCGGTCGCTCAAGGACAAACGCATGGTCCTGCGCCGGGTGAAAGACCGCCTGGCCAAGTTCAACGTTGCGGTGGCCGAGGTCGAACACCAGGACCTCTGGCAGCGGGCCGGCCTCGGGCTGGTCACCGTGGCGACATCCGACGAACACGCCGATCGCGAGTTGGCGGCGGCGCTCAACGAGATCGAACGCGTGGAACCGGGCTTGGTCACGCGCACCGAGGTGCAGTTCCTCAGGTAGGACGCATGGCACAGGGATTCCGGCCCGATCGGCTGGCCGACCAGATCCGATCGGAAATCAGCGAACTGCTCGCCCGCGAGGTGCACGACCCCGGCGTCGGGTTCATCACCGTCACCCGTGTGCAGGTCACCACAGACCTGCAGATCGCCCACATCTACTACACGACCATGGCCGACGAGGCCGCCCGGAAGCAGACCACCAAGGCCCTCGCGCGGGTGCTGCCGTTCCTGCGCCGGCAGCTGGCCGGCCGGCTCCGCCTGCGTCGTGTGCCCGAACTGGACTTTCGATTCGACCGGTCCGTCGAGCACCAGGACCGCGTCGAGCGCCTGATCCACGAAATCCAGGAAGAACGGGCCGCCCGAACCGAGGACCCCAGCACGGATGAACCCCAGTCAGAACCAGAATAAGCGCGCGTTGATCGACCAGGTGTGCGAGGCCATCCGCCGGGCCGATCGTTTCATCGTCACCTCCCACGTCAGGCCGGACGGCGACGCGATCGGATCCTCAGTGGCCATGGCTCTGGCGCTCCGCGCCTTGGGCAAGTCGGCCCGGGTCGTGATGCGGGACCACCTGCCCGATCCCTATCCCGACTTCCCCGCGGTGGGCGACGTCGAACACCTCGACGCGGTGGCGGACGATGGCGCCACCGTGATCGTCATGGAATGCGGGGATCTGGAGCGGACCGGCGTGAGCGGCCTGGAACGTCACCCCGTCATCAACATCGACCACCACCCTGGCAACACCGGATTCGGAGAGGTCCGCTGGTTCGACGGCACGGCGGCGGCCTGTGCCGAGATGGTATTCGACGTCATCGAGGCACTCGGCGTCGCGGTGTCCCGGGACATGGCGATGCACCTCTACGTGGCGATCGTCACCGACACCGGATCGTTCCGGTACCCCGGGGTCTCGCCCCGCACGTTCGAGACGTGCGGGCGGCTGGTGCAGGCCGGGGCCGACCCGGTCGCCGTGTCTCGCCTGCTGTACGACGGCCACTCGCTCGGGCGCCTGAGACTGCAGGCCGCCGTGCTGCAGACGCTGGCCATCCATCACGGCGGCACGATTGCCACGCTGTCGGTCACCCCGGACACCATCGAAGCCGCCGGCGCAACGCCCGAGGACACCGACGGTCTGATCAACATCCCCCTGATGGTGCGCCACCTCAACGCGGTCGCCTTCTTCAAGCAGGCCGACGGCGGGCAGTACCGTGTCAGCTTGCGGTCCAAAGGCTCGATCGACGTCGGCCATATCGCCCGCGAATTCGGGGGCGGCGGCCACCGCAACGCCTCGGGCTGCACGCTCACCGGCGCACTGGACGACGTCCGGGCGCGCGTCCTCGAACGCCTGACCGCCGAGGTGTCCGCTTCCGCTGCCCCGGCACGCCGTGGATGACCTGCGCGGCGGCGTGCTCGTCGTGGACAAGCCGGCCGGACTCACCTCGCACGACGTGGTGCATGTCGTCCGCCGCGCGCTGGGGCGCCCCCGCGTCGGACACACTGGCACCCTCGATCCGTTTGCCACGGGCGTCCTGCCCCTGGTAATCGGCAAGGCCACGCGACTCGCCCAGTTCTACGCCGGGGCGGACAAGGAGTACGTGGCCCGGATTGCCTTCGGCTGGGCCACCGACACGTACGACGGCACCGGTGAGCGGACGATGTGTCCCGCTCCGGCGGAGGCCATGCCGGGCCCGGACGCCATCGCCACGGCCCTCCAGAGCTTCGTCGGCCCGCACGACCAGGTGCCACCGCCGTACTCGGCCAAAAAAACCGGCGGCACCCCGGCGTACGAACGGGCGCGACGGGGCCAGCTCGTGGAACTGCCGCCGGTCCGCGTGACGGCCCATGCGCTCGCCATCACCGCGACCGGCGCGGATTGGGTGACCGTGCAGGTCCATTGCGCTGCCGGCTACTACGTGCGGTCTCTGGCCCACGACCTGGGCCGGTTGCTGGGCGTCGGCGCGCACCTGACCGATCTTCGGCGCGTACGCAGCGGTGTCTTCACCCTGGAACAGAGCATCGGTCTGGAGCCGGTCCTGCGGGACCCTGGCGTGGCCCTGACGCGCCTGGTGCCCCTGGAAGGCCTTCTGACCCACCTTCCCGGCCTGGCGGTCACCGAAGAAGGCCTGGCGTGGATCCGCCACGGACGGCCGCTCGGGCCGTCCCAGCTGGCAGGTCCGGCGCCGCCGGCGGGAGCCGATCCGGTGCGGTTGCTCGACCCGGACGGACGGCTCGTCGCGGTGGGAACCCGGCAGGCGGGCGGGTTTTTGCATCCGGGGCTCGTACTGGTCTAAAATATTGAGTTTGCAGGCGTAACGGGAGCCGACTCTACGGCCCCGTCTTGAACGCACGGCGGTCTCGGCCCACCCTGATGGTGGCGTGCTGGGCCGTGCGTGGAGGAACCCAACGTGGCAATGACGAAGGATCGCAAGACCGAACTCATCGAGTCGTACAAGACTCATGACGGAGACACAGGCTCACCGGAAGTGCAGATCGCCCTTCTGAGCGAGCGCATCACCTACCTGACCGAGCATTTCAAAACGCACGCCAAGGACCACCACTCCCGGCGCGGCCTGTTGATGCTGGTCGGCCAGCGCCGCCGCCTGCTGGACTACGTCAAGCAGAAGGACCACGCGCGATACGCGTCGGTCATTCAGCGACTCGGCATCCGCAAGTAGCTTCGAACCGCCGCGCTGCCACGGGCCGGCCCGACGCCGGCCTGGCGGCGACGGCCGGAAAGGCCGCGAGTGGCACCGCTCACGAACGACTCTCCCCGGAACTGCGGGAACACCCGCGAGGTGTAGCGCGCGGCAGTTCGGGGTTTCGCACTCCACGACCGCATACCCGGGACGGTATTGACCCGGGCGCAGGGGCAAGCATCATGCACACGAAAGAAATCGTTGTCGGCAACAAGACGTTGTCGATCGAAACCGGGCGCCTGGCCAAGCAGGCCAGCGGCTCGGTTTTCGTCCGCTACGGTGACACCGTCGTCCTCGTGACCGCGTGCGCCGCCACCAATGCGCGGGAGGGAATCGACTTCCTGCCGCTCACGGTAGATTACCGCGAGTACGCCTACGCGTCGGGCCGTATTCCCGGCGGCTTCTTCAAACGCGAAGGCAAGGCGACCGAGAAGGAGACCCTGACCAGCCGCATGATCGACCGGCCGCTGCGTCCCCTGTTCCCGTCCGGCTGGCACTACGAGACGCAGGTCATCGCCATGGTGATGTCTGCCGACACGGATTTCGACCCGGATGTGATCGCCATCACGGGCGCGTCCGCCGCGCTGGCCCTCTCGGAGATCCCTGTCGAGAAGACCATCGCCGGCGTCCGGGTCGGCATGGTGGACGGCGAGTTCGTCATCAACCCGACCCACGAACAGCGTACCCGCAGCCTGCTGGATATCATCGTAGCCGGCTCGAAAGACGGCCTGGTGATGGTTGAAGCCGGCGCGAAGCAGGTGTCGGAAGACGACGTCGTCCGGGCCCTGGAAGCCGGGCACGCCGCCATCAAGACGATCGTGGCGGGGATCGACGACCTCGCGCGCGAAGCCGGCAAGAACAAACGTGCCGCAGCCCCCAAGCAGGTGGCGGCCGACGTGCGCCGTGCCGTCGAGGAGAAGGCCTACGGTCCCCTCGCCGAGGCGATGCGCATCAAGGACAAGCTCGAGAACTACGGCCGCGTGGACCAGGTGCTGGCCGAGTTGGTGGCCTCGTTCCCTGAGACCGAGCCCGAACGGCGCAGTGACGCCAAGGCCGTGTTCAAGGAACTGAAAGAGAAGGTCATGCGCGACGAGATCCTCGAGCGCGGCGTGCGCCTCGACGGCCGCGCGTTCGACGAGATCCGTCCGATCTGGTGTCAGGTGGGCGTGCTGCCGCGCACACACGGGTCCGCCGTCTTCACCCGCGGCGAAACCCAGGCCCTCGTCACGGCGACGCTCGGCACGTCGGACGATCAGCAGAAGATCGAAACCGTCGACGGCGAGCACTACAAGCGCTTCCTCCTGCACTACAACTTCCCGCCGTTCTCGGTGGGTGAAGTGCAGTTCATGCGTGGACCCGGCCGTCGCGAGATCGGCCACGGGGCTCTGGCTGAGCGCGCGCTGACGCCGGTCGTCCCTGCCGAAGACGCGTTCCCGTACACGGTCCGCGTGGTGTCGGACATCCTCGAGTCGAACGGCTCGTCGTCGATGGCGAGTGTCTGCGGCGGCACCCTCGCCATGATGGACGCTGGCGTGCCCCTCCAGGCCCCGGTGGCCGGCATTGCCATGGGCCTCGTCATGGACGAGTCCACGGGCAAGTTCGCCGTGCTGACGGACATTGCCGGCGCCGAAGACCATTACGGCGACATGGATTTCAAGGTCGCGGGCACGGACACGGGCATCACCGCCCTGCAAATGGACATCAAGGTCAGTGGCATCACGATGGATGTCATGCGCCAGGCGCTGGCGCAGGCGCGCGCCGGACGTATCCAGATCCTGGGCACGATGGCCGAGACGCTGCCGGCCGTCCGGTCCAGCATCTCGTCGTTCGCCCCCCGCATCGTCACCATCAAGATCCCCGTCGACAAGATCCGCGACGTCATCGGACCCGGCGGCAAGATGATCCGCAGCATCATCGAACGGACCGGCGTCAAGATCGACGTGGAAGACGACGGTCACGTGAACGTGGCGTCAGCGGATGAGGCGGCGGCCAAGAAGGCCATCGCCATCATCCAGGAACTGACGGCCACGGCCGAACTGAACAAGACCTACCTCGGCAAGGTCCAGCGCATCACGGACTTCGGCGCCTTCGTCGAGATCATGCCTGGCACCGACGGCCTGCTGCACGTCTCGGAGATCGCCCGCCACCGCGTCCAGGACGTGCGGGACGAACTGGCCGAAGGCGAGCAGGTGATGGTGAAGGTCATCAACATCGACCCGTCCGGCAAGATTCGTCTGAGCCGCAAGGCGCTGCTGGAAGAGACCGAGGGCGGCGAGGCGCCGGCTGAAGGACAGGAGCCGGGACCGGAGGGTGCCCCGCGGGAACACGCGCCGCGTGACCGCGGCCCGCGCCCCGGCGGGCGTCCGCCCGGACGCGACCGTCGCAGGTAAGGCTTGGTGCAGCGGGTCGGAGCCGGTAAGATCCAGAAGGTGGCCGTCGGTGGCCGCCCGGGCGTCTGAACGAGAAAGGACGATCCCCATGGCCGCACGCCTTCTGGTTCTCCGGCCTCTCGGCTCGCTGCTCTGTCTGCTGCTCGCGCTGGCGCTGACGGCCGTCGCTTTCCAGGATCCCGTCCGCCACGACGTGACCGTGCGGGGACAGGACTACACCTTTACACCCGCCAGAATCGACGCGGCCACCGGCGATATCATCAGGATCACCCTGGTCGCCGAAGACGTGCCGTGTTCGTTCGCGATCGATGCCTACCGCATCTCCAAACGCGCCACGCCCGGCCGTCCGGTCACGTTCGAGTTCCGGGCGGATCGGTCGGGCACCTTCCCGTTCTACTGCGACCTCACGACAGACGAACACTGCCGGACGATGCGGGGCGAGTTGGTGGTCGCAAGCCGCCCGTGACGTGGGCGGATCCTCAGCACGTGTCTGAACGGTCTGCCTGCGCCTTCGTCGGCTGGCGCTGAACCCCGTCGCTGCGCCGGCGCACGTCAGGGCGTAGCGCGGCTGGCCCACCGGCGGGCAAGCTCGAGCCGGGCCGACACAGGCGGGTGCGAGCAGAACCACAGCCTGACCCAACCCGGGGGGTCCTCCTCGGCCAGGCTGGCAGCCGAGATACGCCGGATGACCGCCGTGAAGGCCTGCGGGTTCCGGGTGAGGTCAAGCGCCTGCCAGTCGGCTCGACGCTCGACTGCACGTGAGACCGCGAGCAGCGCCGGCGTCGCGCAGCCGCCGACGAGGGTTCCCGCCAGGACCAGCAGGGGGAGCCCTGCCGGGTCCGACACGGCCGTCAGGCCGATCGCCCCACCCAGCGCCTCCAGAGCCCACTGCCCGGCCAGCAACGACGCCCCCACCGCGACCGCCTCGGCGGCCACGGTCTTCCAGGTGTCGGCACTCGCCTGGTGCGCCAGTTCGTGGGCCAGCACCACTTCGATCTCCTCGTCGGAGTAGTCTGCCAGCAACGTATCCGACAGCAGGATACGGCGGCTCGCCCCGAGACCCGTGAGGACGGCGTTCGCGCGGTGCGGAGCCGCCCCGAGGTGCCAGGCGTACACGCCGATGGTGCGGATGCCGGCCCTGGCCGCCAGCGCGTTCAGGCGGCGGACCAGGTCCTCCCGGCTCAGGGGCGAGATGCGCGACATACGTGGCACGAACCAGACGGGTACGGCCCAGAGCAGGAACACCCCCGCACACAGTGACACTCCCCACACGGGCAGCCACCACTGCGCGGGCCACGTCCGGACACCAGCGTAGACGACGGTGGCCGCCAGCACGGACAACGCACCGCCCACGGCGACGGCACGCGCGTGGTCCAGGCCCCAGGCCGACGGGGGCTGCGTCGTGAGGCCGAAGCGGCGGTCCAGGCCGTACCGGCCGACGAACAGCAACGGCAGCAGACCAAGTTCGTGGAGCGCGACCAGGAACACGGCACACACCGCCGGTACGAGTGCCTCGCGGACGGGCGCGGGCACGAACGCCACGATGCTCCAGGCGGTATCACGAATGCTGTGGTGGAAACCGGAGGTGAGGAGGGCGGCCGGCAGCAATACGGCCCAGGCGGCGGCCACGATGGTGGTCCGCCGCCGCAGGCGCTGAAATCGTGTGCCCCGGTCCTCGTTCATGGACGACAGCCGGTCTCAGGGCGCGTTCGCGCGACCCGGACCAGGCGGGGCCTGTCCGGATGTTCAGGAACGGCGGATACGGATGCCGCCATTCACCGTCTCGATGCGGATGGCAGGGCCGCCGCCGTTCAGCGTCCCCTCGAGGCGGCGCCTCGACGTCTCCGTCTTCTCGATGGGCAGATCCGTCACGCTGATGCCGCCGTTGACGCACCGCACGGACACCGTGCCCTTCGCCTCTTCCGGCAGACGCAGTTCAATCCCGCCGTTGGTCGTCTCCAGGCTGAGGCCGTCGGCCGCCACACCGCTCATCGCGATGTCGAGGCCGCCGTTGGTGCTCGTTGCGGTCACGGCACCGCCGAGGTCGTGCCCCCGGACGCCGCCGTTGGTGGTTTCTGCGCGGACCTGCCCCATCAACCGGGCCAGTTCGATACTGCCGTTCACGGTCTCGACATCGATCTTCGCGCCGCGCGGCACGCGCAGGGTGTACTTCACCTCTACGCTCGAACGGCCCAGGCTCTTGGGATAGCGGGTCTCGAGACGCACACGCCCGGTCCCCTGTTCTTCCCGAATCTCGACCTGCTTCAGGAGGTCCCGCGCGGCCTCTTCGGTCCCGGCCTTGGCCGAGATCTCGGCCTTGACGTCGAACGTCGTGCCGTCGGTGCCCTCGACGAGGATGCGGCCGTTGGTATTGGCCACTTCGATGAGGGCGGTCTCGGACAGCGTGTAGGTCCTGGCCCACTGATCGACCGCTTTGGCCTTGCCGCCGTCCATGGTGTTGACGACGACGTCACAGGCCGTCAGACCCACCGCTGCGGCGGCCACCAGCGCGATCCGTGTGATGCGGCGAACAAACCATGCGTTACGCATACGCCCTCCCACCAGGGTAATACGACGACCTGGCGAGCGGAGTTCCCCGGGACGACGTCAGTTCAGCTTCACGGAGATCAGCTTCGACACTCCCGGTTCGGCCATGGTCACCCCGTACATCCGGTCGGCAATCTCCATCGTCTTGCGGTTGTGGGTGATCAGAATGAACTGGGTCTCGTCCTGCATCGACCGCAGGATCTCGAGGAAGCGCCCGGTGTTGGCGTCGTCGAGCGGCGCGTCGATCTCGTCGAGCACGCAGAACGGGCTGGGCTTGTACTTGAAGATGGCGAACATGAGCGAGATGGCCGTGAGGGCCTTCTCGCCGCCCGACAGCAACTGCACGCTCTGCAGCCGCTTGCCCGGAGGCTGGGCGATGACCTCGATCCCGGACTCGAGCAGGTCCTGCTCGTCGAGCAGCGTGAGCCCGGCGCGGCCCCCGCCGAAGAGCGCGGCGAAGATCTCCTGGAACTGCTGGTTGATGGCATCAAACGCTTCGCGGAACCGTTCCCGCGTGGTCAGATCGATCTTGCGGATCGCCTCGCCCGTCGACGAGATCGAGTCGACGAGGTCTTTGCGCTGGGTGGTCAGGAACCCGTAGCGGTTCTCCAGTTCGTCGTACTGCTCGATCGCCATCATGTTGACCGGACCCAGGCGCTCGATCTTGCGGCGCAGTTCGGCGATGGCGTCCTCGGGAGTCAGCGGCCGGGCGTCGGCCTGAAGAGGCGCCTCCACGGCTGCACCGTCCTCGGCCGGCACGACCGGGGGCACTCCCTCGGCCTCGGGCACCCCGCCGTCGTCGTCGGGTTCCTCGGCGTAGATGGCACGCCAGTCAGGGCTCACGGCCCCGTCACGCTCCATCTGCTCGACTTCGGCAATCACCGACGGCAGGTCCGCCTGCAACGTCTCGAGCACCGTGTCCGCCAGGTGACCCAGGTCGCTTTCGGCCTTGGCGCGCTGGACTTCTGCCTCGGACAACGCCGCGCGAACGGTGTCCAGTGCCTTGCGTGCCTCGCGAATCGTGTGTTCCTGGGTGTCGCCGAGGCCGCGCAGTTCGTTGACCGCGTCGTCGGCGAGGCGCACCAGTTCCCGGGCCGCGTCGAGGGCGCGCAGCGCGTCATCGAGGGCCTGCCGGCCGTCCGAGAGGGACTGGCGCAGCCGATCCTGCTCGGTGCCGATACGGACCAGCTCGTCCTGCCGCGCCGTCAGCCGTGACTCGATCTCGCGATGGGCTTCCTCGACCCGCACGGCCTCCAGGGCCATCGACGACGCACGCTCGACCAGGCGCGCGTGCACCGTCATCGCGTCGCGCACCTGCTCGGACCGGATACGGGCTTCGTCGCGGGCCTCGAACAGGCGCCGCTGGGCGTCGGCCAGCCTGTCGTCCACGGAACGCTGCTGGTCGGTCAGTTGAGCGATGGAGGCCCGAGCCTCGAACTGCCGCGACTCGAGCGCCGCCAGCTCATCGTCGCACCGGTGCGAGTCGCGCGCCACGAGTTCGCGCTTCTGCTGGACCCGCCGGACGTCATCGTCGTTCTGCCGCAGGCGCATCTCGAAACCGACGATGGCTTTTTCCTGCTCGTGGAAGGCGGCGGTGCACGACGCGATGGCGGCCAGCGTCTCGGTTTCGCGCTGCTCCACGCCGGCCAGCCGCTCGGCGGTCAGTGCGAGTTCCAGGCGGACGGCTTCGAGGGCTTCGCGAGTGTCTCGGATCTCGCGGCGGGTCTGGAGAATGCCGTGGCTCTCGTCGCGGCCCTGGCCGCCGACGACCATGTGCGGCCCGCGGAGCAGATCGCCTTCGCGGGTGGCGATGGGCGCGGACGTCAGGACCGCCCCGGCCACGGCGGACGCGTACGAATCGGCCACCCAGCCCGGCGTGGCCAGCACGCGAATGGCGTCGGCGTACGGACCGCTGACGGCCACCACGTCCGACAGCGGCGTCAGACCCGCCACGGGCGCGGCCTCGATCGGGGTCGTCGTGGCGGGCACGCCGCCGACCACGGCAAAACCACAGCGGCCGGCGGCGCGTTCGCGCGCGAACGCCAGCCCCTCGGCCGCGTCGTCGTGGGTCGCCACGACGACGTATTGCAGGCGTTCGCCGAGGCAGGCCTCGACGGCGCGTTCGAATCCGGGCGTGACGTCGAGATAGTCAGCCAGCGATCCTGCGTGGCGCACGCGACCGCCCGACTCCGCCAGGACCGACCGGGCCGCGTCCCCGTACGCCGCGCGCGCGTGCTCGAACTCTTCGAGCGAACGCTGGCGCGCTTCCTTGCCGGCGATGTCCTGCTCGAGCCCGCGGCGGACGGCGAGCAGGCGGTCACGCTGCAGGCGCAGGTCCGCGAGTTCGGCGTCAAGCCGCGTCCGGTCCTGCCGGAGCGACGCCAGGGTATCCGTGGCCGATTCGAGCGCCGCGTCCGTGCGTTCACGTTCGACCTGAATCCGGGCCGCTTCGACCTCCAGGTCGTCGCGCTCCGTGGCCAGGCGCGCCAGATCCGCCGACACCCGGGCGCGTCCGGCCAGGGCGTTGTCGATGGCGTTCTGCAGGGCGGTTGCGGTATTCGCCAGCGAGTACTGCTCGCTGCGCACGGCTTCGACGTCGGCCTCGAGGCCTTCGAGCATGCCCTGCGCGCGCACCTGCTCGTCGTTGGCCGCCGACAAACCTGCCGCCGCGTTCTCCCGCTCGTGGGCGGCCCGCTCGGCATCCTGCCGGCGCACGTCGACCAGCGCCGCCGCCGGGCCACGCTGCTCGAGCAGGATCTCGATTTCAGCCGCGACCTCGGTCTGCCGCCGCGCCAGCCCGCCCAGTTGCTGCTCGTCGCTCTGGAGCCGCTGCTCCAGGCGCCCGATCTCCACCTCGTGGGTGTGGGCACGTTCGCGTTCTTCCCGGGCCGCCGTCTCGCGCTGCGCCACTTCGAGGCGGAGCCGTTCCAGTTCGTTCTCGAGGGCCGCCAGTTCCGACCCTGCCGCCGCCTCCCGGGCGCGAACATCGGCGATACGGGCGTCCGCGGACTCGATGGCCTGGGCCAGCACGCGCTGCCGGCGCGCGAACTGGACCTTCTCCCACCTGCGCAGCTCATCGCGCAGGCGCTGGTACCGACGCGCCTTGGCAGCCTGCCGCTTGAGGGTGCCGCGCTGTTTCTCGACCTCGAAGATAATGTCGTCGATCCGCGTCAGGTTCTGCTGCGAGGCCTCGAGCTTGAGTTCGGCCGCGCGCCGGCGCGCCTTGTACTTCGTCACGCCCGCCGCTTCCTCGATCAACTGGCGGCGATCGGTCGGCCGCGTGCTGAGAATCATCCCGATCTTGCCCTGCTCGATGATCGCGTAGGCCTTCGCGCCGAGGCCCGTGTCCATCAGCAGTTCATGGACGTCCTTGAGGCGTACCACGTCCCCGTTGATCAGGTACTCGCTCTCACCCGAGCGATAGAGGCGCCGCGTGAGCTCGACCTCGCGCAGTAACGGCTTCCCGTCGTCGTCGACCAGATCGCCCGGCGTACCGGGGGGGCCGGCCTCGACCACGGGGACGCCCGCCAGCAGCAGGCGCACCTCGGCCGCCGCCACCGGCTTGCGGGCATCGCTGCCGCTGAAGATCACGTCTTCCATGCGGTCGCCGCGCAGGCTCTTGGCGCTCTGCTCGCCGAGCACCCAGACGATGGCATCGGCCACGTTGCTCTTCCCGCATCCGTTCGGGCCGACAATGGCCGTGACGCCGCGGTCGAACGCAAGTTCCGACCGGTCACAGAAAGACTTGAAACCGCTGATTTCCAGACGTTGCAAACGCATCGTGATGTCAGATCGTGAGTGGGACCCGGGCCGGGCCTGGCTTACTTGTCATGACCGGCAGGGCCGGACGGAATCCTGGTTCCCGCGACCAGCCGTTCGGCCTCGGGGAACAGCCCCAGCGCCAGCCGCGCCTGCGGGTCGGCTTCGATGAGGTGTCGCCGTGCATCGGCGACACCGAACAGGTTGACGTCGATCTCGTAGCGGATCATCGCCTTGATGAACTCCAGATCCTGGGTGAATCCGGCTGCGTCCATCGGCAGGCGCTCGGCCGAGATATGCTCGCGGAACGCGTCGACCATCGCCGCGTCGACCTCGAATCCCTGCGGCACAAACCGGCGTTCAGTGGCGGTCACGGCAATCCGCGTGTCACCCAGCGCGGAGTACTTCTGCGCGAACGACGCGAACGCCTGCCGCGCGTAGAGCGTGCGACCGTACTTCGACGGATTAAACCCTTCGATCGGGCCTTCCAGGCGATGGTCGGGTTCGATGCCGCCGCCGCCGTACACCTTGCGCCCCGCGAGGGTGTACTTCAGGTCTGACGCCGACCGTTCGCGGGGAGCAGCCTGGTCGCGGGCGGTGTACAGGAGGTACTCGTCGAACGTGCCATCCCAGGGCCGCTGGATGAGCCGGCCGCTGGGCGTGTAGTACCGGGCGGTGGTCAGCGCCAGCCCGGCACCTTCACTGATGCGGTACACGGACTGCACGAGGGCCTTGCCGAACGTCGTCTCGCCGACGATGACCGCGCGGTCGTGGTCCTGCAGGGCGCCGGCTACGATCTCCGACGCGCTGGCGCTGCTGCGGTTGGTCAGCACGACGAGCGGAAGGGACGTGTAGCCACTCTTCTCCGTGGCGCGGAAATCCTGATCCGAGTTGGGCACGCGCCCGCGCGTGTACACGATAAGCAGCCCCTGGGGCAGGAACTGATTCGCCACCTTGATGGCCTGGTCAAGCGGGCCACCCGGGTTGCCGCGCAGATCCAGCACCAGGCGTTTCATGCCGTCGCGGGTGAGCGACGCCAGCGACTGCGAGAGGTCGTGGTCGGTCTGCTCGGCGAAGTCCTGCAACCGCACGTACCCCGTGCCGCCCGGCAGCACGAACGCCGCAGGGACGGTCGGGATGTGGATTTCGTCACGCGGCACTTCCAGTTCGATCAACTGGTCGTAGCCCCGCCGGCGAAGCGCGATCTTCACCAGCGTGCCCTTCGGGCCGCGCAGACGCCGCGCCGCCTCCTCGCTGGTCAGCCCTTTGGCGCTTTCGTCGGCGATCCGCGCGATGACGTCGCCACGGCGCACCCCCTTCCGGTACGCCGGCGACCCTTCGAAGAGCGAGACCGCCGTGATGTCGCCGTCGATCACCTGAATCGTGATCCCGAGGCCGAAGTAGCGGCCTTCCTGCCGCTCACGCATCTGGGCGTACGTCCGGGGATCGAGGAAGCTGGAGTGGGGGTCGAGGGTCTGGAGCATGCCGCCGATCGCGTTGTAGACCACGCGGTCGGTCGGGATCTTCTCCACGAAGTCCGTTTCGACGAGCCGCAGCGCCGCCGTAAAGGCCCGGTACTGCTCGGGCAGGCGTTCCTGGCTGGACGCCGTACTCCGGCCCAGGTACCCGCCCACGACGGCGGATACGGCCAGCACGATGGCCCCGAAAGTGGCGAAGCGGGCTGTTCGCATCCCGTTATCGTACCAGAGATATCACGGGGCAGCAAAGGCTCCTTGCTTGACCCTGCGGCAAGCAGGTTCCTATAATCGCTACTAATACTTACGGTGATCTCTCGCGAGCACGTGTGTGCCTTGGAGGGCGCCGGCGGGCCGCCTGCGAGGGCGCGCCCAGAGGAGCGACTGGAATGTTCGGATCCATTGGCATGCCCGAGCTGATCATCATCCTGGTGATTGCGCTCATCATCTTCGGGCCGCGCAAGCTGCCGGAGCTCGGCAAGTCGCTCGGCCGGAGCCTCACCGAGTTTAGGCGCGCGTCGAACGAGTTGCGCAGCACCCTGGAAGACGAGATCCGGGTCGAAGAACAGCAGAAGACCGCCGCTCCCGTGCCCGCTGCCGGCGAGCAGCCGCCCACGACGCCCAGCGCGTCGGCCCAGTAGCCGCGCGCCCCATGGCGTTCCCGTTCCTCAAGAAGAAGGCCGCGCCTGCCCTCGGCAGTCCCACCGCCGGGCAGCGGGCCCTGCCCGGCGCTGACGAGCCCGACGACGACGGCGCGGGCAAGATGTCGTTCCTCGATCACCTCGACGAGTTGCGCCGGCGCCTCGTGGCGTCGGCGATTTCTCTCGCCGTGGGCGCGGCGGTCGCCTTCGCGTTCATCGACCGCATCTTCTCGTTCATCATGAAGCCCCTGGCCGACAAGCTGCCGGCCGGCGCGAGACTGACGGCGGTCGAGCCCACCGAACCGTTCATGCTCTACATCAAGATCGGGCTGCTGGCCGGTGTCGTCATCGCGGCCCCCCTGATCACTTGGCAGCTCTGGCTGTTCATCGCGCCGGGCCTCTACGCGAACGAGAAACGTTTCGCGTTGCCGTTCATCCTGCTGGCCACGGTCTGCTTCCTGGCGGGCGCGGCCTTCTCGCACTACTACGTGTTCCCCTTCGCCTGGGGGTTCCTGTCGACGTTCGCGCCGGACTTCGTGATGTTCGCGCCGCGCATCGAAGCGGTCTTCTCGCTGTACGCGATGCTGCTGCTCACGATGGGCGTCGTCTTCGAGATGCCGGCGGTCGTGCTCGCGCTGGCCAGAATGGGACTGGTCACCGCGAGATTCCTCTGGCGCCAGATCAAGCTGGCCGTGCTCATCATCTTCGTCGCCGCCGCCGTACTGACGCCGACCGGTGACGTCGGCACGCAGGTCCTCGTGGCTGGACCGATGGTCGTGCTCTATCTGCTGAGCATCGTGCTCGCGTGGATCTTCGGGAAACGCACGCGCGCTGAGGCAGAGTGACACCCGACGGCGGGCTGATCCTGTAAGCTGACACCGTGGCTATCCGCCGCTCGGCCGCCGCCGAAACGCAGGAACTGGTCGACACGCTCGCTGCCGGCGACGCGGTGGCCCGCCAGACCGCTGCGGCCCGCCTCGGCGCCATCGGCGCACGGGCGGTGCCGCACTTGATCGAGGCCTTCCGCGCTACGCACTCGACCGTGGCCCGCACCGCGATCCTGCACGTCCTCGAAACCATTCGCGACCGCCGGGCGCTTGCCCTCGGCCTGGACGTCCTCGCCGATCCGGACCGCGACCCGGCCACCGCTGCGGCCGCCATCGGCCTGCTGGGCACGTTTCTCGACGGCGAGAGCACCCACGCCCTCGAGACGCTCGGGGCCGTGGCCGTAGATGCCGACCGGCCGGATCTCGAGCGGCTCGCTGCGTGGCAGATGCTGGAGCGTATGCCGGGGCGTATCCTGGCGCCGCTGCGCACCCGTCTGGCGCGCGACGGCAGCCCGGCAATCCGGCGCCGGGTACTGGCCGAACCCGCCGGCGATACCGCACCGTTGCCGCTGATCGACCCGGCCGATCTCCTGGCCGCGGCCGCCGCGGGCCAGCCCACCGACCCGGCGCTCCTGATGGTGGCCCTGCCGTCCGCCGGACACCGGATCCCCCTCACGACGCTGCACCGGCTGATCGAACGGGCCCGGTCGAACGAACGTGACGCAGGAGAGCAGGCGGACGCCCGGGAATGGCTGGCCGTCCGCGCGGCCGTCCACGCCGCTCTGGCCGGCCGCCGCAGCCGCGTCGCGCTGTACGACGTGAAGGACACCGTCGAGCAGGCACAGGGTCCGCTTCCGGCGGCGTTCGCCACGGCACTGGCGCGTGTGGGCGACGCCGCCTGCCTGGAGGTGATCGCGGGTGCGCTGGCCAGGATGCGGGAGACACCAACCCCACAGGCACACGAATGGCGCGACCAGCTCCTCGATGCCGGACGCGCCATTCTCGATCACGAACGGCTCACGCGCCGCCATGCGGTGGTGCGCCGCCTGGCCCGCATGCACCCGGAGGTCGCGCAGGCCCTGTTCGGATAACCCTCAGTACGACTTGGCGAACCAGGCATCCGCCACCGACGGCTGCCCGCACTTCACGCACACGCCCGGCGTTGCGGCGACGTCCATCGGCAGATTCCGGATCGTCGCCTGCGTCGCGGTCTTGATGTCCGCCTCGCACGCCACCGTGCCGCACCACGGCGCGATCACGAAGCCGGGGCGACCTTCCATGATCTGCGTGAACTCGTCCCACGACGTGGTCGACGTCGTGTGGTCCTGCCGGAAAGCCAGGGCACGTTCGAACAGGGTGCGCTGAATATCCTCCAGCAGGCCCTTCACGTGTTCCACGATCCCGTCCATCGCCGCCGGCGCCTTCTCGCGCGTATCCCGCCGCGCGAGCATCACCTGCTGCTTCTCGATGTCCTTGGGCCCGATTTCCAGGCGCAGCGGCACGCCGCGCAGCTCCCACTCCGAGAACTTCCACCCGGGCGTGTACGCGTCCCGATCGTCCAGCATCACGCGCACGCCGGCGCCCCGGAGCGAGGCGGCGATCGTCTGCGCGTGGGGCAGCACCGTTTCCCGCCAGTTCCCCCGGGGGATGGGCACGATCACCACCTGATACGGCGCCACGCGCGGCGGCAGGACGAGGCCCGTCTCGTCTCCGTGCGTCATGATCAGGCCGCCAATCAGGCGCGTCGACACGCCCCACGAGGTCCCGTAGACGTACTGCAGCGACTTGTCGCGCGCCTGGAACGTGATGTCGAACGCCTTCGCGAAGTTCTGATCCAGGTTGTGGGACGTGCCGGCCTGGAGGGCCCGGCCGTCGCTCATCAAGGCCTCGATCGAGTACGTCCGCAGTGCACCGGCAAACTTCTCGCTCTCGGTCTTCTGGCCCGCCACGACCGGCATCGCCAGTTCTGTCTCGCAGAACTCCTTGTAGACGCCCAGGATCTTCCGTGTCTCCGCTTCGGCCTCCTCAGGCGTCTCGTGGGCGGTGTGCCCCTCCTGCCACAGGAACTCCGTCGTCCGGAGAAACAGCCGCGTCACTTTCTCCCAGCGAACCACATTGGCCCACTGGTTGATCAGCACGGGCAGGTCCCGCCACGACTGGATCCACTTGGCATACATCGTGCCGATGATGACCTCGGAGGTCGGCCGGATGGCCAGGGGCTCTTCGAGTTCTTCCTGGCCGCCTTTCGTCACCCAGGCCACCTGCGGAGCGAACCCCTCGACGTGGTCGGCCTCCTTCATCAGCAGGCTCTTCGGGATGAACAGGGGGAAGTAGGCGTTCACGTGGCCGGTGGCCTTGAACCGATCGTCCAGCCCTCGCTGAATGAGCTCCCAGATCGCGTATCCGTACGGGCGGATGACCATGCACCCCTTGACCGGCGAATAGTCCGCGAGTTCGGCACGACGGACCAGGTCCGTGTACCAGCGGGAGAAGTCCTCCGACTTGGGCGTCACCGCCGTAATGAACTGTTCCTTGTTCGCGTCTTTCTCTGCCATCGTAAGTTCCTTGCCTCGGGCGCCGGGCCGCGCTCGGTGCGACGCCCTCGTAGACGACCGTAATCTCTTATCTTACCATTGACTCCCGGCCACCCACCCCGTCACAATGCGGCTCGACGTGGGCGATCCAATCCGTATCGACGTGGCCACGCCGTCCCGCGGGTATACCGTCTGGGTCGGCAGTGGTGTGCTCCGCCAGCTGCCTGCGCTCCTGGATCAGGTTGGCCTCGGACCACGACGGTTCGTCATCTCGACGCCGCCCGTCTGGAAACACTGGGGCGGATCCGTTCGTGAGGTGATGCCCGACATCGAACCCATTCCGGTTCCCGACGGCGAGCGATTCAAGACGCTCGCCCAGGTATCGGAGGTCTACGACGCCCTCCTGCGGGCGAACGCCGACCGGCAGTCGGTCGTGGTGACGCTGGGAGGCGGCGTGATCGGCGACCTGGCCGGTTTCGCCGCCGCCACCTTCATGCGGGGCATCGGTCTGGCTCATGCACCGACGACGTTGCTGGCGCAGGTGGATGCCTCAATCGGCGGCAAGGTGGGTGTGAATCTCCCGGGCGGCAAGAACCTCGTGGGGGCGTTCTATCAACCCTGGGTCGTCGCGATCGATCCCGATGTGTTGTCGACGCTGCCGCGCCGCGAGTTCCGCTCCGGGTTGTACGAGGTGATCAAGTACGGGATGGCGTGCAGCCGCGACCTGTACGACGTGATCCTGAGAGACCTGTCCGCGATCAGCCGCCGGGCACCCGAGGCCCTGACGCCGGTCATTGCCTCGTGCTGCCGCATCAAGGCCGGCGTCGTTGCACTCGACGAACGCGACACCGGGGCGCGGGAGATCCTGAACTTCGGGCACACCGCCGGTCACGCCTTCGAGTCGGTCACTCGCTACCAGCGGTTTCTCCACGGCGAGGCCGTCGCGTACGGCATGATGGTGGCCGCCGACGTCGCGGCGGGCCGGTCCATCCTGTCGTCTGCCAACCACTCGGCGCTGACCAGTCTGATCACGAAACTCGGTCCGCTGCCGGCGGTCTCCGACCTCTTCACCCGCCCGATTCTCGAGCAGATGCGCCACGACAAGAAGGTGCGGGACGGTCGCATCCGCATGATCCTGCCCACCGACATCGGCGCAACCGTGACGGTCGACGATGTCTCCGACCTCGAAGTGAAAGACGCCCTGGTCCGCTGCGGTGTCGGGGCCTGAGGGCCGGACGCCGTCGCCTAGCGCAGCCAGCCCGGGGGAATTCTCGCCCGCCTGGCTTCGTCTTCCAGGTCGGAGATGGCCTTCACCAGGTTGACCTGAAGCGTCTTGCGACGGTCCAGTTCGTCGAGCGCCTTCTGCCGGTTCGACGCGATGGCCGCCCGCTCGAGGGGATTGTCGCGGGCCGTGAAGTCGGCCCACAGGCCGTTGATCCGCGATTCGAGGGCGTCGATCATCAGAGCGTTGTTGTCGCGCTCCTGTTCCGCGTCGGCCATGCGCTTCTTCCAGTATTCCTGCGTGCGGGCCGGATCGGGAGCAGGGGCAGGCTCCGCGGCCTCCTGGGCGCCAGCGTCTCCCGCCGCCGACGCCTGCTCCTGCACGCCCCCAGGGCCGGGAGGCGTCGGAATCACCTCGCCCGGCACCGACCTCAGCGAGGTGTTCGTATAGACCTTGGCTGGTTTCGTGACGGCCTTCCGCCTGGCCGCTTCTCGGCGCGCCGCGTCGGCGAGGCTCTGGGACACCGCCACATCGGCGGCACCCAGCAGACACACCAGCACGAACGCCACAACCTGCCAGGAGCGACGGGTACGGTATCTCATGGTCATGGTCCCTGCTCACTCGTTTAGACGCACGAGGAGTGTCCGTTGGTGTATCGGCGGCACCGTCGTGAAGCTTTAGCCCGGACTCGGGTTAGGACCCCACTACCCACCGCCGCAGCCGCAGTGCCCCGCCGTCACCAGCCCGTGCCAGTGTGGCCGCGAGGGCACCGTGGTGCCCGCGCGGGCCGAACGCTTCGGCCCGCAGCACCACCACGCCGAGGCCCGGCGATGGCGCTGCCGGCGCGCCTGGCGACGGGGCGCCGTCCCGGAGGGGGTCGCCGTCGATCTCGGAGGCATCGTCGCCCAGCCACACACCAACCTCGAACGGTCCCATCCGGGGACCCGGTTCGTCGCCGATCCGCAGGACCCCCAGCAGGATGAACACGGAGTTGTTGCTGCCCCAGGGGCGATCGGCCGTCACCGCGGCGACGGCCGCCGGTGTACATGGCGCAACCTGCCCGCACGTCGCGAGGCTGGTCAGGACTGCCCACGTCGGTCCCGCCGCCCCGATGACCGTCGGGCCTGCCGCCGCAGGCTGTTCGAGCAGACCGGGCCTCCATTGCCCGGACAGCGCAGCCGACCAGTCGGGCAACGACGCCAGTTCGTGGGCCGCCAGCACGAGGCCCGCCTCCGCGGCGTGGAGAGCACCGGAGGCGGCCTCGAAGTTGCCGCCGATGGCAGGTTCCAGGGCGGCCGTCAGCGCGAGACCCAGCCCGGTAGCCAGCAGGAACAACATCAGGACGACAGCCGCGACGAGTGCCGTGCCGCGAGCCTCCCGACCCGGATCAGTCGTCCCGGTCATCGCCCCCCTCCCCTGACAGCGAGGTCGAAGACGGCCACCACGTCGGGCACGAGCCGCCCCGCCGAACGGCCGCTCCCGGGCTGGGCAAACCAGACGGTGTCCGGTCCTCGGAGCCAGCGTACCGGCGCCTGCATGCGGACCGTGAGACGCACGGACCTGACCCGATAGGCGTCCAGATCGAGGCGCGTGGCCCCGGTCCCATCGGGGCACCAGGGACCATCCTGCAGGGCGGACAACGGCACGCGAGCCAGTTCACCCGGCGCAGCCGCCAGGGGCTGCAGGGCCGAGACCGGGTCGACGTTGACCACGGCGAACGCACAACTGCTGATGTAGGTGCCGGTGGTCCCGCTCGCGGCCGGGCGGGGGGCCGGCCCGTAACTCGGGGACAACGTACCGTCGTCGCCCATCCGGAGGGCCGGCGGATCGGCCGCGCCGAAGTACTCGACGGTGAACCCGGCCAGATTGTCGAGGAAGGGCTGGTCGGATCCATGGTCGCGCCGACGGAGCTGCAGGGCCCCGGTGGACGGATCCGCTCTGACGTAGTAGGTCCGGGCGAACCCCGCCGACACCACCGATCCGGCGGGATACGTTCCCGAGAGGGGCTCCGGCAACGTGAGGAACTCGGCGTCGGGTCCGGTCGCGCTGACCTCCGAACACTCGACTCGTCCGAATCCGTCGGCCAGACACACCTGATCGCCGGGGAGGTACGCGCAGCCGGCCGTACCAGCAGGACACCCGGGCGGCCGCAGGACTGGAACGACCGTGTCACCGGATCCCACCTCCGCGGCGGTGACCATCCAGAGCGGACCCGGGACCCGGACGACCGAAAAGGCATCGTCCCGCGCGCACGGCCCGGAACCCCCTGACACCGGATCGTGCCCCCACCCGCACGGCAGAATGGCCGGCCATGCGTGAGCTGTCCGGCCCGCCGGACCGACAGGGGCGGCGCCGCCGGACGCCCAGATGTCTGCCCGGATCGATTCGACGAGCACCCGCAGGCGCTGCTGCGCGTCGGCGTGTTCCGGAATCGTCGCGAATCCTTCCGAGGTCGGCACGACAACCGCCAGCACCGCGCCGAAGACCAGCAGCGTCACGGTTGCAGCCACCAGCAACTCGACGACCGTGTGCCCTACCATACCGCCTCCGACCGTATCCCCATCAGCACGACGGCGTCAGCAGCCATGCTGCACCCGCCGGCGGGAGCCGGCACCGGGCGGCATCGCCCGACACGGACGGCGATCGTCTGCAGGCCGGGCTGGGCGGCCACCGGGCCGACCCGCCAGCGCCGGACGAACACACGGCCTTCGCCGGGAGCGTCCTGGCCGATGACACGCCCGGAGGCGTCCAGGTACTCCACATGACCAGCCACGTCCTGCTGCAACACCTCGGGGGGTGACAGCGGGCTCGCCACGGGCTGGGCCCGCAACCGTTCGAGTTTGGTCTGGGCGTGAATGACAGCGAGCGAGCGGTCACGCGCAGTCATGACCGAGCGGGCGGCGACCGTGGAGAGCCCGGCGAGCAGGCCCAGCGCCGTGACTACCACCGCCGTCGCGATGATCGCTTCGATCAGGCCCGTGCCAGATGAGTACGCGTCTCGTGCCACACCTCAGCAAGAGGCAATTGCGATACCAACGCGCATCCGGGTGCACGAACCGGTGGTTTCGGGGGTAATGTGCTGACCGGTGGCTCGGGTCCGACGCCGGCGCGACGCCCACTGCGGACGGTGGTGGCAGAACGTGCAACGCATCAGGTGCTGCGTATGGTGCAGGAAAGGCGTACCGGATCCCGCCGACGTGCCTGGCTGGGCGGTCGCTGAGCGACGCACATCAGAAGAACCGCAGGTACCACGCCAGGACGCGTGTGCCCGTCACGACGGACACGAAGGCCGCCAGCGTGAGAAACGTCCCGAACGGCAGCGCGTACTTCATGTCCCCGCGGCGTGCCACAATCAGGCCCAGCCCGACGATGGAGCCCATGAACGAGGCCAGGACCAGCGTGAGGATCATGAGCTTCCAGCCGAGGAACGCGCCGATCATGGCCAGCATCTTCACGTCACCCATGCCGAGCCCCTCTTCGCCCCGGACACGCGCGTAGATCTCGGCAATGGCGAACGGAATCAGGCCGCCCAGGAGGATGCCGACCAGCGATGAGGCCCACCCGGGGGGATTGACGACGCTGAACAGCAGTCCGACGACAATGCCCGGAAGCGTAATGACGTTGGGCAGAATGCGGTGACGCAGATCGATGAAGAACAGGACGATCAGGGCGCACCCGAACAGCAGGTGCGAGACCAGCAGCCAGCCTGGGCCGTACTGCCACCACGCCCAGACGAACATCGCTCCCGTGAACAGTTCCACCAGAGGATAGACGGGCGAAATCCGCGTCTTGCACGTGCGGCACGCCCCTCCCAGGACCAGCCACGCGATGACCGGCACGTTCTCGAACCAGCGCAGGGGCCGCCCGCACTGCGTGCACGCAGACGGCGGGTACGCGAGGGACGTTCCGAGGGGAATCCGGTAGATGCAGACGTTGAGAAAGCTGCCCACGGCCAGGCCCAGCAGGCCGGCAAACAGGTACAGAAGCCAGGTCGTCACGATGGTGGGCTCGCTTTCTTGGCAAATTGCAGCGGCAGCGGGTACAGGGGCGATGTTGGCGAGAGCGTCACCAGTTCAGGTTGCGCCCGGTCCAGGACGTAGGCCGTGCCGGCAGGATCCGCAGGTACGCCCCGCAGCCAGCCGACGGCGACCAGGTCCGCCCACGAACGCGCCGCACGGCCCGTGACGGCCTCGTAGCGGCGCACGAGGCCGCCCAGCGCGTCCATCTGGTCCAGGGCGTCGAACTGCAGGAGGCGGAGGCGCGCGTTGTTCCGCAGCCATTCGTGATCGGCCGTCTCGTGAATACGCTGCCACATGCTGCGTGACGACTGGCGGTCGCCGCCCTCGGCAAGCGTCGCGGCAGCGAGCGAGCGGAGCCACCAGGATCCGCCGGGCATGCCTGCGGCCCGCTCGAACCAGACGGCCGCGTTCCGATAGTCACGCAACCACCAGTAGTAGACGAACCCGGTGTCCATGGCCAGCTGCCACTGGCCCGCCGGGGCCGCGGCCATGCCCTTCTGCAGCAGCGCGAGGGACCAGTCGGGCCGGCCCGGGCCTTCGGGCGGAGACTCCGCGAGGAAGATCGCGCCGAACCGGTAGGCAACCGTGAACCGGGGGTCGAGACTCGTCACCAGGTCGAGGAGCGGGTGCAACAAGGGGTACTGCTTGTCGGCCGTCTTGGAGAGCCGCGTGCCGCCGTAGTACTGGATGGCGCGGATCCAGTAGATGTCTGCCGCCAGCGCGTCGAACGAAAGCACGGCCCGTCCGACCGCCGCTGCCGACGTCACGTAGATGACGTCGCGCGCGGCGGCGTCACCACGCGGGTACCAGCGCTCGCGTAGCGCCTGCAGACCGAGGGCCGCCGAGATCAGGACCGCCGCGCCGGCGAGAGCGCTCAGGGACCGACGGCGACCGGCCGACAAGGACACACTCACTTGAAGTCGCGCCGCGAAAACACCAGCGTGGCCAGCAGGATGGCGGCAGATGCGTAGAACAGGCCGTACCCGATGGTGAAGCCGATGTAGCCCCAGGACACCGGTTGCCCGTGCACCACGGCGGCCTTGATGTCGAACGGGGCAAGGTTCGGCAGCAGGTAGTAGAGCGCCTTGGCCAGCCAGGCCACCGGCCTGGACTGCACGACCGTCTCGAAGTGCGCCAGGTCCTCGTTGAAGTGCCCGACGACATAGAGGCCGAACGTGAAGGCCGCGGACAACATCGGGCTCGAAAACGTCGAGAAGAACAGGGCGATGGCCGTGACGAGCAGCAACTGCACGAAGATCAGCAGGAACGCCTTCCCGAGGCTGGGATCCAGGACCGGCGCGTCAACGCTCCCTTTGACCAGATTGGGTTCGAGCCAGGCCATCAGGGCCAGCACGGCGTAGAGCGCCGCGCACATCACCACGAGGTTCACGGCCAGCGTCAGGGCCAGGCCGAGAAACTTGCCCACGATAAACGCCTCGCGCCGGATCGGCTTCACCAGCAACGCGTAGACACTGCGGCGGTCCACTTCTTTCCAGACCAGCCCCACGCCGATGAAGACGGCGATGAAGAGGCCGAAGATGCTGCTGGCCGCAAGTCCGAGGTCCTTGATGATCTTGATGTCCTGCCCGGCCGTCAGCTGTCCGATGAGGAACGACGCGGCGATCAGCAGGACGGCAAAGAACACGAGGTTGTACAGGACCTTGTCCCGCACCGACTCCTTGAAGACGTGGTAGGCCACCAGGCCAATGACACCCACGGCTACCCCCTCCCCACGGCGCGTCCGGGCGCGGGCGCAGCCTGCCGGGCCTTGACCTGCTCGACGAAAAAATCCTCGAGCGTCGAGCGGACAGGATTGAGGGCGACCAGTCGGGCACCGCTCCCGCGCAGCGACGCGACCAGGCGGTCAGGTTCCGCGTCGGGCCGCATTTCGATCACGAAACGCCCGTCGGCAATGGGCGTGACACGCAAAACGTCGGGAGCCGCCAATTCGGGAGCCGCCGGGTCGAGGTCAGCCAGCACGAGTTCCCAGCCCGTCACCTTGAACGCCACGATGTCGGCAAGGCGGCCGGCCGTCACGAGCTGGCCGCCGACAAGAATCGCGACGCGGCTGCACAACGCCTCGGCGTCGGACAGGATATGGGAGCTGAAGAACACCGTGCAGCCCCGATCGCGCAGCTCGAGAATCAGCGCACGGACGTCGCGCCGGCCCAGTGGATCCAGTCCGGACATCGGTTCGTCGAGGAACACGACCTCGGGGTCGTTGATCAGCGCCTGCGCCAGACCGACTCGCTGCAGCATGCCTTTGGAGTACTTGCGCAGGGGCAGGCGGCGTTCACCGCCGAGGCCGACACGGTCCAGCAGGCGTGCAACGCGCTTCTGGCGGTCCGCGCCGGCGTACCCGAAGAGGCCTGCGAAGTAGCCCAGCAGTTCTTCGGCGGACAGGTAATCGTAGAAGTAGGGGGCTTCGGGCAGGAAACCGATACGACGGCGAAGGTGCAGGTCCCCGGGCGGAAGGCCGAGGATCGCGATGCGGCCCGACGTGGGATAGATCAGCTGCGTCAGCAGCTTCAGCGTCGTGGTCTTCCCTGCGCCGTTCGGCCCCAGAAAGCCGAACACTTCACCGGACTCGATCTGGAGGCTCAGGCTGTCAAGCGCGCGATACGGTCTCGGACGCCAGAAGCCGACCGTGTAGTCTTTGCAGAGCAGTTCCGTCTCGATCGTCGCCATCACCCGGCACCGGTCAGGGAACCATCTTTCCAGCCCTCTTCAACTCGTACTGGAGGGCCATCTCGAAGTACTCGGTTGGCAGGCCGCCTTCGAGCTTGACGCCGTTGATGAAGAACGTCGGGGTGACGCGGACGTTCAGGACGCTGCCCAGCGCGATATCAGCCTTGACCTGATTGAGCGTCGACTCGTATTGCTCATCGAAATCGGGGATGCCGCCCACGTCGCGTGCCGCCTGCCGCACGCCACCTGGCGTCAGGATCGCGGCATTGGCGTACAACCAGTCTTCCATGGCGTCGCCCCGGCCCCGCGGCCGCGCCAGGCGGACGGCGACGGCCGCCTCGCACGCGGCGTAGTGCAGGTCGCGAGGCATCGAGACGTGGCACTCCCGGTCGAGCGGGAAATCTTTGCCCACCATCCGGATGGCGCCCGGATACTGGGTGGCGTACTTGGCCAGAATGGGCTTGTAGTCCAGATGGGTCTGCGCGCAGGCCGGGCACTGGTGATCCGAGAACTTCAGAATCAGCACGGCCGCTCCATCGGACGGGACCGGCACCTGCATCCGCTGCTGCGACTCCCAGAACTTGAGGAACTCCGCCCGGCGGTCCGCCGGCGCCTGGGGCGCACCGCCAGGCTCGGCCACGCCGGCTTCGGTGTGCCGCGGCACGAAGGCGATGGCGCTGGTGGCCGCCAGAATGAACACGATGAGGACCGTCAGGCCGACAGGGCTCGCAAACATCGTGCGGGCATCCTGCCACACGCGGCGTGGAAGTGACGTCATGGGGAACGGGGTCCTCGCCCCGGAGACGAGAAACAGACCGACAACCGCCGCGTACGTCACGAGGCACATCAGGCACACGGCCTTGATGATGAAGAACGACGCGTAGGCCAGGAACAGCGACACGCCCAGTCCGATGGTCGACAGGGCGAATACGTACCCGGCGGCGTTGTCGCGCAGGCTGGGCGAACCCCACTCGGCGCCTGCCAGCAGGAGGAGCACCACGATGTAGTAACCGGCACCGAACAACGCGACGGGCGTCCCCCACAACACGGCGTACTTGCTCTGGTACACCGTCGTGCAGCTGACCGTCGAGGTGACGTCGCAGAAGCTCAAGTACCCGGGCTTGGCCAGCATCTGCGCGTGGACGTACAGCGATGCCAGCGACGATGCCAGCCCCACCAGGGCGAAGATCAGCAGTAGTCGGCGAACGGTCGTGGTCATAATTGGGAAGCCATGTGGGCTCAAGCAGTTGTAGCGGAGAAGGCGCGGGGCGTCAAGACCCGGCCGGCCGCAGACACCCGGCGTGGCGGCGTTACTGCGGAATCGGCCGTGCGTCGGCCGGAGCCGCGGTGTCCGTCATGGCCAGCGGTGTCATCTGCTGGGCGTAGTAGATGGTCCCCGTCCCGTTGCCGCCGTACGCCCGGGTGCCCGTCGTCGGCATCGGTGTGGCGAGGGTGTGGAACCCCCGCGTGCCGGCGCCGGCGGCCGCGCCGTTGCACGACGCGGGCGAGGCGGGCGAAGGACCGGTCGTGCTGCCGATCGTCACCGTGTACCCGGACTTCGTGACGACCGCCGCGTAGCCAAGATCGGCACTGAGGAACGCGGCCCCGCTCGGCGGAGCCGTCCCGAGGACCACGAGCGTCGGCGCAAAGAACCCTTCAGCACAGGTTGAACTGTACATGTACTGCGCGCTTGCGATGGCTCTCAAGGAGCTGATGGCCGATGCCTCGTTGCCCGACAGCCGCGCCCGGGAGAGCGTCGGCAGGGCGATCGCGGCCAGCACGGCGATGATGGCGCAGACGATCGCGAGTTCGACAAGGGTGAATCCCGGAGCGTTCGTATGCCTCATAACCCAACCCTCGTCTCCGACGAGATCCAGGGCCCGACGTCGCGCGACGTCGCCGGCGTCGCTGGAGCCCGCTGTCATCCGCTACGTCAGCGAGGGACGTCCGCCCGTGCGGACATCCCTCGCATAGCTCGACGAGTAAGGAAGAGCGCGAACGCCCGTGTTACTGGATCGGGGCGCCGACGTTCGTGGAGGTATCCGTCACGGCCGGGGCAACCTGGCCCACGAGGAAGAAGATCGTGCTCGTGGTGTTGGTGCCGAAGGCGCGCTGGCCAGCGCCACCCTGCGGCGTCGCCGTCGCACGGTAACCCGATGTCACGGCGCCGGCGTTGCAGGACGCCGGGGCGCCCGCAGCCGCGTCACCGGCCATCGTCACGGTGTAGCCGCTCTTGACGACGCCAGTCGTGGCGAGGTCCGGGCTGATGAAGGCCGTGCCGCCGGCGGGCGCCAACGCGAGGTTCTCCAAGGAGGGCGAGTAGAATCCGTTTCCGCAGCTGGCAGCGTACGTCGACTGCGCGCTGTTGATCGCGCGGAGCGACCCGATCGCGGAGGCTTCGTTGCCCGACTGGCGGGCGCGCAGCAGACCCGGCACGGCGATGGCGGCGATGATGCCGATGATCGCAACGACGATCAGGAGTTCGATCAGCGTGAAGCCCTTGTTGCTCTGGATTCTCATGGTCCTGTTCCCTCTCTTGGGTGTTGGTTGAATGAAACCGGTTCTGCCGCAGCCACCTGGGCGGCTCTCGCACCCGGTGACTGCCGGGCACTTAGCGTAAAGCAAGGCAGGTGCCAACACCGAATCGGCGTAACCATGCACGCATAAACACCTTTATACCAATGCTTTATAGATATTCGGAGTGCGCCCGACAGAGGCCGGACCGCCAATGCAGTGACAATCCGCGTCACATCGGGTGCCGAATTCCGTCACTGACACAAGAAGTGGCAATGGGTGCGGAGGGAAGTAGTCAGTAGTCAGTAGTCAGTAGTCAGTAGTCAACACGGAGGCCCGGGGCCCGGAGTCTGGAGCCAGGAGCCCGGCGGCTCTGTCACCGAAGTTCGTGCTTATCAAGGAGATATCTGAACTGCCTGGGACTGATCCCCAGGAGTTTGGCGGCCCTGTCATGGCGGCCGCCGGCCTGGCGAAGTGCCTGGGCCACGAACTCGCGTTCCTGGGACTCCAGGTGCTTGGGCAGGTCGAGCCCTGTTTCTGGCAGTGACGTACCGCTTGCGTCGTTGCTCGGACTCGGCAGGGCGTCACGTTTTTGACAGATCTCGAGCGGCAGACTCTCCGCCTGAATCACGGTCGTACGTTCCAGGGCCACCGCCCGCTCGATCACGTTCTCCAGTTGACGGACGTTGCCGGGCCAGCTGAAATCTTCCAGGCAATGCACGGCTTCGGCGGACAGACCCTCGAGCCGTTTGCCCATCTGCTCCCGGAACCGGCCGAGGAAGTGTTCGGCCAGCAGCGGGATGTCCTCGCGGCGCTCGCGGAGGGGCGGCAGCAGGATCGGGATCACGTTGATCCGGTAGTAGAGGTCCTCGCGGAACCGACCCTCGCCAATCATCCGGAGCAGATCCCGGTTTGTGGCGGCGATGATGCGGATATCGGCGTCGATCTCGTCAGTCCCGCCCAGGCGCCTGAACTTCCGCTCCTGGAGAACCCGCAGCAGCTTGACCTGCATCAGCGGGCTCATCTCGGAAATCTCGTCGAGGAACACGGTGCCCCGATCGGCGGCCTCGATCAGCCCCTTCTTGGTGGTGGCCGCTCCGGTGAACGCCCCCCGCGTATGGCCGAACAACTCGGACTCGAGCAGGGTTTCCGGCAGCGCGCCACAGTTGAGGGCCACGAACGGGTGATCACGCCGCAGGGAGTTGACGTGAATCGCCCGAGCCACCAGTTCTTTGCCGGTTCCGGACTCCCCGTTGACGAGGATGGTGCTGTTGGTCGGCGCCACGGTCTCGACCAGGTCGAAGAGCACCTGCATCACGCGGCTCTTCCCGACGATGTTCGCGAACGTGGACGACGTGCGCAGGGCCCGCTTCAGCAGCACGTTCTCCTGGCGCAGCACGCGGCGCTCGATGGCATTCCGCACCTTGGCCTTGAGTGCCTCGACGTCGAACGGCTTGGAAATGTAGTCGTACGCGCCCAGCCGCAGCGCCTCCACCGCGGTATCCGTCGATGCGAATGCCGTGATCATGATGCCGACCATGTCCGCATCGATCCGTTTGGCCGCGCGCAGGACGTCCACGCCGCTCATGTCCGGCATCTTGATGTCGGAAATGAGGAGGTCCACCGGTTCGCGTTCGAGGACGGCGATGGCCGCCGCCCCGTTCTCGGCCAGCAGGACCTCGTACTGCTCGCGTCTCAGGACGATGCTGAGCAACTCACGCATGGAGCGTTCGTCATCCACGACGAGAACGCGCCCGCGCGAGGCAGCGACCCGGGGTTCGTCGTCGTTCGTGGGGGTCATGCGGGCGTCACCAGCGCGCGAATCGGCAGGCGGACGGCCACGGTCGTCCCGGCGCCTGGCCGTGACGTCACATGGATGTCTCCGCCGTAGTCGCTCACGATGCGGTGGACGATGGCCATGCCCAGCCCGGTGCCACCCTCGAACGTGCTGTGGAACGGCTGGAAGATCCGCTCGAGTTCGTCCTCTGGGATGCCGGCCCCTTCGTCGGCCACTTCGATCACGGCATCGCCGCTCTCCGGGTGGCGGTGCGCGCTGAGCCGAAGCCGGCCGCCGTCCGGCATCGCGCGCAAGCCGTTGGTGGCCAGGTTCCAGATCACCTGGGACACCTGTCCTTCGTCGGCTTCGCACCAGACCGGGTCATCGGGCACGACCACGTCGATCACGTGCCGCGCCTGGAGGGCCGGGCCGTTGCGCAGCAGCATCGCCGTGTCGTTGACGGGCCGGCGGGCATCGAGCCGCGTGACGCGGAACCGCTGGGGCCGTGCGTAGGCCAGGAAGTGGCTGATGGTCTGGTTGAGACGGTCCGACTCCCGCATGACGATATCGAGCAACTGGGCCTGGTCGTCCGACAGGCTGAGTTCCTGGCGGAGCAGCTGAATCGACCCCGAGATCGACGCCAGGGGATTGCGGATCTCGTGGGCGATCCCGGCGGCCATTTCGCCGACCGCGGCCAGGCGCTGTTGCATCCGGGCATTGCGCTCGAGCCGCCGAAGCTGAGTGACATCCTGAAAGGTGAACAGCACCCCGGTCCGGACGCCGGCGGTCAGGAAGGCGGTCGCACTGAGTCCGAGATCGATGTCGCTGCCGTCCGCGCGGTGAAACCGGTAGTCGGCACGCCGGTTGCCCGGCCAGTCCGGCTGCGCGTCGAGGTTCGCGGCGAACTCCCCGGGCAATTGCAGGATGTCGGCCGCCCGCGCGCCAACGGCGTCCTCGGCCCTCGTGCTCGTGATGGCCTCTGCGGCGCGGTTGAACGTGAGGATCCGTCCCGTCGTGCCCGTCGTGACGAGCCCCATGGTCAGGCTGCTGATGATGTGCTGGCTGAACGCCTGCAGGCTGGCAATCTCCGTGGACGCGTCGGCCAGTTCCTGGTCGGTGCGCCGCACGCGCTCGGCCAGCGACCCGCTCAGGGCCGCGACGGCCAGAAAGGCCGCGACGTTGGTGACCACCGTATAGAGGGCCACCTGAGGTTCCGGCAGGATCGGCACGGACGTCCAGACGGTCCACCCTGGCAGGGTCGGGTGGGCGAACTGCCACAGCACCTGCAGGGCGTACAGCAGCGAGCTCAGCACGCCGACCAGCAGGGCGCCGCGGAGTTGCTGCAGGATGCTGGCGGCGATCACGGGCAGGACGAACAGCGACGAGAAGTAGCTCGTGACGCCGCCCGTGAACCAGACGAACAGCGCCACCGTGAGCGCGTCGATCCCGAGTTGTACGTCGATCAGCCAGCGGCGCCGCTCGGACACGTGCCGCACGGTCGCGTAGACGGCCGACAGCACGAACGTCACGCCGATCAGGGCGTAGAGCAGCCAGGCATGCGCCTCGGGCGCCGCCTGCCACTGGACGAACGCCGCCGTTCCCAGCAGGACCGTGCTGATCACCAGGCGCAGGGTGATCAGCCCGACGAGCGTCCTCCGTACCGGTCCCCGCGCCATGCCCGCACCCGGCCTCACCCGGTAAGCTTGCTGATCAGGTCGAAGATCGGCATGTACATCGCGATGACGATGCCGCCGACGACGCCGCCGAGGAACGCGATCATCAGGGGCTCGAGGAGCGTGAGCAGCCCGGCGACGGCGGTGTCGACCTCTTCTTCGTAGAAGTCGGCAATCTTCCCCAGCATGGTGTCCAGCGCCCCGGTGGCCTCGCCGACGCTGATCATCTGGCTGACCATGGGCGGGAATACCCCCGTCTCCTTCAACGGCGCGGAAATCGTCTCGCCCCGCTCGATGCTCTTGCGCGTGTTCAGGATCGCGTCTTCGATGACCGCGTTGCCGGCGGTGCGCGCCGTGATCTCGAGGCCGTCCAGAATGGGCACGCCGGAACTGATCAGGGTGGACAACGTGCGGCAGAACCGCGCCACGGCGATCTTCCTGAGGATGAGCCCGATGACCGGGGACTTGAGGAGCAGACCGTCAATCGCGCGGCGGCCGCCATCGGTCCGGTAGTACTGCCGCAGGGCGTACACGGCGGCCGCGATGCCCACCGCGATGAACGGCATCCAGCGCACCAGCTGGTTGCTCATCCAGATGACGACCAGAGTCGGGAGCGGCAGGTCCGCTCCCAGGCCGGCAAAGAGCGCCGCGAAGGTCGGAATGACCTTCCAGAGGATGACGGCCACAACGATGATGGCGATCGAAATCACCGCCACCGGGTAGATCATCGCCGACTTGACCTGCCCCTTCAGCTTGACCGCTTTCTCGATGTAGACGGCCAGCCGCTTCAGAATTGTGTCGAGAATGCCGCCCGCCTCGCCGGCGGCCACCATATTCACAAAGAGCCCGTCGAAGGCGTTCGGGTGCTTGCGCATGGCGTCGGCGAGCGACGCCCCCGACTCGACGTCGGACCGCGTCTGCAGGATGACCTGGGCGAAGTTCTTGTCTTCTTCCTGGTTCCCGAGGATCTCGAGACACTGGACCAGCGGGAGGCCCGCGTCGATCATGACGGAGAACTGGCGCGTGAAGATGGCCAGATTCCGGGCCGCGACGGACTTGCCGCGTTTGCCGGTCTTGAGTTTGGCCTCGCCTTTGCCCTTGCTGGGCGTAATGCGAGTCACCAGGATCTGGTCGCGGCGCAGCGCCGCAACGGCTCCCTCCATGGTGTCGGCGACTTTCTCGCCCTTGACCACTTCTCCACCGCGTGTCCGCCCGGTATATGCAAATGTCCCCATCGTCTTCTCCTGGACGGATCGGCCCGTCCCGCCGCTCCGGGCCGGCCCGATGCCTTACCGCCCCGCCATCCCGGTGCGGCCCGCCGCCCGCGCGGCGCTCCCGCCGCCCACGACCCCGGCCCCCCGGGAGATCATGTCCATCAGTTCGTCCTTGAGCGACGAGGCCATCTTGGCGACATCGAGCGTCACCGCCCCTGCGTAGTACAGACTGGCCAGCGACTGGTTCAGCGTCTGCGAGCCGATCTTCTCCTGGCCCGCCTGCATGGACGCGTAGATCTGGTGGATCTTGTCCTCCCGGATCAGGTTCCGGATGGCCGGCGTCGGCACCAGGATCTCCACGGCGACTACGCGCCCGTGCCCATCGGCCCGCGGCAGCAGCGTCTGGCACACGATACCTTCCAGCACCATTGAGAGCTGCGTCCGGATCTGCGACTGCTGGTGCGCCGGAAAGATGTCGATGATGCGGTTGATCGACTGCGCTGCTGAGTTCGTGTGCAGGGTGGCGAAGGTCAGGTGCCCGGTCTCCGCCACGCGCAACGCGGACTCGACCGTCTCGAGGTCCCGCATTTCACCGATGTAGACGATGTCGGGGTCTTCGCGGAGCGCCGACCGGAGCGCCTCGGCGAATCCGAGGGTGTCGCTCGAGACCTCGCGCTGGTTGATCAGACACCCTTTGTGCGGGTGCAGGTACTCGATCGGGTCTTCGATCGTGAGGATGTGGGCGCTGCGTTCGACGTTGATCTTGTCGATCATCGCCGCCAGCGTCGTGGACTTGCCGCTGCCCGTCGGCCCCGTGACCAGCACCAGCCCGCGCGGGCGCTCGGCGAGGGACGTGATGACCGGCGGCAGACCCAGTTGGCGGAGGCCCTTGATTTCTTCGGGAATGAGCCGGTACACCGCCGCCACCGCGCCCCGCTGGCTGAACACGTTGCAGCGGAACCGCGCAAGGCCCCGGACCCCGAACGAGAAGTCGAGTTCGAGCTGCTCCTCGAAACGTTTCTTCTGCGCGTCACTGAGGACGCTGTACACCAGCCGTTTCGTATCCGACGCCGACAGTTCCTCGAGGGGCAGGCGCTGCAGCTTGCCGTGGACACGCACCTGCGGCGGGGTGCCGCTGGTGATGTGCAGATCCGACCCCCCCATCTCGAACGTCGACTTCAACAACTCCGGAAGCGTGGTCATCGAGCCTCTCCCATCCCCGGACCAGGATGCAAATCCTGATCCCATTTCCTTCTACCCGACGGTTTCACGCAGGACTTCTTCAATCGTCGTCACACCGTCCCTGATCTTGCGCAGACCGCTCTGACGGAGCGTCAGCATCCCTTCTTCCGTCGCTTTGCGCCGTAGTTCGAGCCCTGACGCACCAACGAGGATCAGTTCTTTGAGCCCGTCCGACACGTCCATGACTTCGTACAAGCCGACGCGCCCCTTATAGCCGGTCCCGTTGCACTTCTCACAGCCCGTTCCGTGCATGGGCGCGACCCCGGCGATTTCGTCGGGCTTGAACCCGACCTTGGCCAGCGCCGCCGGCGGCACGGGGTTCGGCTGCTTGCAGTTCGCGCAGATGCGCCGCACGAGGCGTTGGGCACAGATCAGGTTGACGGAACTCGCCACGAGGAACGGCTCGATCCCCATGTTCATCAGGCGGCTGATGGTGCTGGGTGCGTCGTTCGTGTGCAGGGTTGACATCACCAGGTGGCCGGTCAATGCCGCCTTGACCGCGATTTCGGCCGTCTCGAAGTCGCGGATCTCGCCGACGAGAATGATGTTCGGGTCCTGGCGCAGGAACGCCCGGAGGGCCGCGGCGAAGGTCAGGCCGATCGTCGTGCTGTCGGTCTGGGCAACCTCTTCAGCCGA
>CAYJPV010000028.1:0-4292 GCA_964372095.1 uncultured Vicinamibacterales bacterium
CTGTCTCAGGCGACAGCGTTAACCGGACACTACTGGTCAGTAGTCAGTAGTCAGTGGACGGACGTGGCTCCGGAGCAGGGTTCCTCCTGCCTACTGTCTACTTGCTACTGTCTACTTGCTCCTGGCAGCCCAGAGCCCTAGATGAATGAAAGTCCGGGGTTCCTGAAGTTGCCCCCCAGCAGCGGCACGGAATCCACGCCCAGCCAGGCGTCGAACACGCGGGCGTAGACCGCCCGGAAGTCGGTCTCGTGCCGGACGTCGTTCCCGCTGTTCTCGAGGGTGGGATTGCCGGACACGGGGTTGAGCGATGCCGCGGTCCCGTACAGCCCGCCGCGCACCTGGCCGCCGATGGCGAACATCAGGCCGGCAGCACCGTGGTCGCAGCCGACGCTGCCGTTTTCGTGCGCCCGGCGTCCGAACTCGGAAAACGCCACGACCAGGGTTTCGCCCATCAGTCCCTGGTTGTTCAGGTCGTTGTAGAACGCCGCCAGGGCATCGTTCAGGTCGGTCATCAGGCGGGGGTACGCGCCGTTGGTCCCGACCTGTGTCGCGTGCGTGTCGTACCCGCCCGTCTGCACCCAGAAGATCTTCGTCCCGATCTGGTTCGAGATGGCCCCGGCCACGGCTTTCATGGCCTGGCCCAGGCTGGCCGTCGGATAGGTCACCGTCGGGGCGTAGGCGGCCACCTTGGCCACGCGGTCGAGGGTGGCCATCGCCGACGTGATGCTGTCGTTCACGAATCCCAGATGCGGCCGGTCCACGGGCACATGCGATGCGATCCGCTGGGCGATGGTGCGCTCGAGCGTCTTTTCAACCCCGGAATTCGGGCTGGCGTACGTGTAGGTGTTGACGTTCGGAATCGCCGGCACCGAGACGTTGCGGCTCACCAGCGCCCGCGGCACTTCGCGCTGGGCATCCCAGGCAATGAGGGGATCGACCGGTTCGGGCAGCGTATCGAGATACCGCCCCAGCCAGCCGGTGGTGGCGGGGTTTGACGGGATCGCCGTACCCCAGATGTCGGTGCCCGTGAAGTGCGATCGGCTGGAGTTTTCGTACCCGGTCCGCTGGATGAGGGCCAGGCGGCCCTGGTCGAACAGCGCGCGCAGGCCCACGAGGTTCGGATGCAATCCGAGGGGCACGCCGCTCGAGTCGGTGCCGACCTGCAGGACACTGCCGGCGGGGATCGCAATGGTCGTGCGCCGGCTGTAATAGAACGGGTCGGCGTACGGCACGAGCATGCTGAGCGCGTCGTTGCCGCCGCCCATGAAGAGCACCACCAGGTTGCGTCCGATCGCGCCCTGCGCCAGCGCCAGGTCCGTGAGGAACGCAGGCGCGGCCATGCCGACGGTGAACGCCGAGAGACCGCTGCGAACGAACGCGCGCCGTGTCAGTTTCATGGGACCTGTCTGCTACACGAACACATACTCGCCCGAACCGAGAATCAGGTGCACGAGGCCTGATGCTTTGTTCCGGACCTGCGTATCCGACCCTGTCCATGTGCCGCTGCCCCGCAAGTACGTCAACAGGTCCTGGTACGTCGCGCCGTCGAGGGGCGACGGCGCCAGCCGTTCCACGAAATACGACAGGAAGTTCTCTGGCGTCTGGGCGTGCGGTTTTGCGGCGTTCAGGAGCGCGGTGCGCTGGCTCGTAATCAGCGACGACGCGAAGTTCATGCGCGAGAGCATCGCCCCGGACGAAATCCAGCCCGGGCCCAGTTCCCAGCCGGCCACATCGGGCGGCTCGAAGAGTTGCTGCCCCATGTTGATCAGCTGGTTCACCGCATCGTTCAGAGAATACCCGACCCAGCCCACCTCCTTGATCGACCGCACGACTGTTTCCACCGGCCACGAATACCGTGAGTAGAAGTTTGCCGGATCCGTGAACTCGGGAGAACGCAGCATCCGGCGGACCAGGCTGCGCAGATCGAAGTCGCTCTGCAGGAACGCGTCCGCCAGGTTCTGCACATAGTCGGCCGGGGGCTCGGCCATCTCGCTCACGAAGAAGCCCCACAGCCGCCGGACCAGGCGCCGCGCGGTCTCCGGGTGCGACGCCACCGCCGTGATCAGGTCGATGCCGTCCTGGAGGCCGGCGTCGGCCGACCGGGCCGGGATGACCCGGCTGCCGTCGGAATAGATTGGAAACGTAAACGTCTTGGCCGCCGTGTCGTGTGAGGCGGCGTTGTAGGCGAACTCGAATTTCGGGAAGAGGTCGGCGCTGCTGTCACTGGTGCGCCGCAGGTTCCAGCCGGTGAACACGCGGGCGGCGGCGTAGACATCCGATTCGCTGTAATACCGGACTCCCATGGAAAACAGCTCCATGAGTTCACGGCCGAAGTTCTCCTGCGGCTTCTGCTTCGTATTGAAGCGGCCGTCGAGCCAGACCAGCATGCCCGGGTCCCGGGCCATCGCCACGACCAGGTCCCGGAAATTGCCCAGGCACATCCGCCGGATGACCTCGATCTGCCCTTCCTGCCGCTTCGGGTCTTCCGACGCCTTTGCCGCCATCATGCGCGTCGCGCTGGATGAGCCGTAGGCGCCTGCCAGCTTCGAATACGCCGTCGCGAAGTGGTTGTGCCAGAAGAGGGTCATCTTCTCCTGGAGCGGCCGCCCGGAGTGCACCATCCGGAACAGCCAGCGTTGCCTGGCGTCGGTGATGTTCGTGTTGGGCGCGAACGTCCCGCGCACCATGACGTTCACGTAGCCGATCTGGCCGATCTTCCCGTCGACGTCATCCGGCACCTGCTCGAAACCGGTCAGCCGGTCCAGCACCTCGGTCTGCCTCAGCTCCCGGAACAGCGCAAGCTCTTCCGGACTCGCGCCGAATCCCGCGCGCCTCAGCAGGTGCCGAATCGACGCATCATCATGAAAGGCCAAGGAGCATCACCATCGGCTTACGGCTTACGGCTTACGGCTTACGGCCTGGAGCCAGAGCCCAGAACCCCGGCGCCAGAGCCCGGAGCCCGGAGCCATCATGTATCTCTTAGACCACAATTCGGGAAAATTGTCACATGGGGCGGGACGGAGGGGGTAGCGAGCGCGAAATCGGGTAGTGAGGAGTAGGCAGTAGTCAGTAGGCAGTAGTCAGTAGACAGGAGACAGGAGACAGGAGACAGCAGGGGACTCCCCTACTGCCTACTTCCTACTGCCTACTTCCTACTGCCTACTTCCTACTGACTACTTCCTACTGACTACTGACTACTGCCTACTGACGAGCCCCTAGTCCCTAGTCCCTAGAAGATCACCTTCACCCCCAGCTGCAGCTGGCGCTGCTCGTAGCCGCTGGTGGCGGGGAACCCGTCGCCAGACGACGGAATCGCCGACAGGGGGACGCCCAGCGTATCGGTGGTCACGACGCTGTTCACGCCGGCCCACTGCACGGTGTTGAACAGGTTCTTGACCTCCGCGGTGAACTGCAGTTCCACCGATCCCCGCACCGGGAACTTGCGGGAATACCGCATGTCGACGTTCTTGCGGGCTGGCAGGTTGAGCGAATTGCGGCTCACGCCGACCGGGCGGTCGCTGCCGGTGGCGTCGTTGTTCAGTTCGCGGTTGCTCCGGACGTTCACCGGAATGCCGCTGGCAAACTGGAGGGCGATGCCGAACTGGTTGTGGTTCAGGATGGCGCCGAGGACGCCGTCCACGTTGAAGTTCGGCTGGGCCACGATCGAGCCGGAGAAGGTGTGGCGCTGGTCGAGGATATTGGGCCCGCGGTCAACCTCGAGGCGGGTCATGTCGCTGCGGCCCCCCGTGTCACCCTGGACGGACAGGGTGCCGGTCAGGGGCGCGTTGTCGGTGCTCTTGCCGAGGGTGTAGGCCAGGTCGAACTGGAACCCCTTGGAGAAACGCCGCGTCACCTGCAGTGTCATCGCCTTGTGGTCGCCGTCGCCGATAGCCTGCACCATGTTGATGACGTTGTAGCGCGGATCCAGGCGCGTGGCTGCGCTGACGGCCGTGCTGAAGATGGGCCGTCCATCGGACAACGTCCCCGTCGGATTGATCGGGTTGATGTTGGTGATGACCGGCAGGTTCCAGAACTTCACGTACGACGCGCCGATGCCGATCGCGTACCCCGTGCCGACGGCGCGCTCGAACTGCACGTTGTTCTGCCAGCTGCGGGCGGTGCTGAAGTCGGGGTCCACGGTGGCCACCGAGTTGGGCAACGCCCCGGCGCCGGCCGACAACACCGCCGGGAACGCCGGGGCGCCGGGGGGGGGGGGGGGGGCGGGGGGCGCCGCCCGCGCGGGGGGGGGCGGGGGGGGGGGGGGGGCGGGCGGGTCGCCGACCGGCGCCCCA
>CAYJPV010000028.1:4302-71542 GCA_964372095.1 uncultured Vicinamibacterales bacterium
GGGGGGGGGGGGTTTTGGGGGGGCCCCGGGTCGCCCCGGGGTTGGCCACCGCCCGGGCGCCGCCCGAAAACCCCGCGGGTACCGCGGGGGCGCCGGCGGTCGTCGGCGAGAAGGTGGCCGACGCCCGCGCGTTGGTCCCGTTGTTCTGCAGGGCCTGCTCGTAGATGGCGTTGAGCGGCTGGTCGTACATCAGGCCGCTGTTCGCCCGGAAGACCGAGCGCTGGTCGTTGGTCACGTTCCACACGAGGCCGACGCGCGGCTGAAGGTTGTTCTTGTCCGTGGTGAACGCCCGCGACGCCGCCACCGGCGCGTTCCCGTCAGCCTCGGGCGGCATCGCCAGGTCGTACCGCAGCCCGTAGAGCAGCTTCACGCGGGGTGAGACGCGCCAGTCGTCCTGGGCGAACACCGCGAACATACGCGTGTCGTACTCGAGGCCGGGCGCGCCGAAGTACTGGGTGAACGTCGAGTACGCGAAGGGGTTTGCGCCGCTTCTCGCCGCCAGATAGTTCGCGACCGACGAGAACGTGTACTGCTGGCTCTGGGGAATCGTCCGTGTGTCCTGCACGTTCTGGAAGCTGAAGCCCAGCTTCACGGCGTGGTCGCCGCGGATGAACGTGAAGTTGTCGATCACCTGGAAGATGTTCTGGGTGAAGCCGAACCCGGCGTCGGAGGCGGTCGCCACCGGGCCGCCGAAGTTCGCCGCGCCCGAGACGGCGATCGCCGGACCCGTGCCGGCCTGATCGCCGGGCACGCGTGACTGATTGCGGCCCGCATACTGCACGCGCAGCTCGTTCAGCACGTTGGCGCCGAAGGTGCTCACCAGCTGGGCCGCCACCGAGTGTTGCCGGTCCTTGAAGTCCGTGCCCCGCTGCACCGAATTGAGGCCGCCGCCGATGTTGTTCGAGATGAAGTTGTCGAAAAAGATGTAACGCACCGTCGCGCGGTTCGACGCGTTGATCTGCTGATCGAGTTTGCCGATGAAGAACTTGGTGTCCCCCACCGCCGGCATGTAGCCGGGTTCGCTCAGCCCGAGCGCCGCCTGGTTGGCCGGGCTGATCGTGATGACGCGGTTGCCCGACAGGTCGCGTTTCGTGTTCTCGAAGCCGGCGAAGAAGTGGGTTTTGTCCCTGACGATCGGCCCGCCGATGTCGAGGGTGAACATGTCCACGTCGACGGGAGGTTTGGCAGCCCGCGAGAAGAACGGTTTCGCGGCAAACGAATCTTCCTGGAACCGGTAGCTGCCCTGGCCCTTCACGCGGTTCGTGCCGGACGGCGTAATCGCGTTGTAGATCAACCCCATGGTCTGGCCGAATTCCGGCGCGTACCCCGTCGTGATGACCTTGACTTCGCGAATCATCACCTCGGACATCGGCATCTGCCGCAGGCCGGCGCGGTCTTTCTGGGTGTTGTCGTTGCCGTCGATCTGGTAGTTGATCCGCAGCAGGGCGCCGTTCGCCGTCAGGCGCGGCACGCCGAATTCCTGGGTTTCGAACCCGACGACGCCGGGCTGGAGCAGGGCGAAGTTGTAGGGATTGCGCGACGTGAGGGGCAGTTCCTTGATTTCGCGCTCGTTGAGCGTGCGCCCCTGGTCGATCCGGCCCACGTCCACCAGGGGCGCGTCGGCCGTCACCGACACCACTTCACTGAGGTCGCCGACGCCCATCACCACATCGATCACGGCCGCCTGGCCGGCGCTCAGCGAGATGCCGGTCCGCTGCGACGTCTTGAAACCCGCCAGTTCCGCCGACACCCGGTAGGCGCCGAGGGGCAGAAGCGGGGCCCGGTAAAAACCGTTTTCGTTGGTCACCACGGTCCGGCTCGAACCGGTGTCCGTATTGGTCAGCGTGACGCTCACGCCGGGCAGGACGCCGCCGGAATCGTCACGAACGGTGCCTTCGATCGTGCCGTTGATGGCCTGCGACTGGGCCATCACCGGCACGGCCGCCACCAGGCACACAAACACGAGCACCACGCTGAATAGAGAACGACGCATCACGGGAGCCTCCTGGGAACCACTGCCGATGGGAATTGTGCGTGAAGACTCAGTATAGATCAGGGGCAAGGGGCAAGGGGCAGGGGGCAGGGACAGTAGGCAGTAGGCAGTAGGCAGTAGGCAGTAGGCAGTAGGCAGTAGACAGTAGACAGTAGGGGGGCGGCCTCCGCTACTGACTACTTCCTACTAACTACTGGCTACTGACTACTAACGTATTCCCCACCTACCGTAAGCGCGAGAAGCCGAAGAACTCGTCTTCCGTCGTCGCCGTGCCCTGGTAGTGCCGCACCAGGGCGCGGGCGGCCAGCCAGGAGGCGCCGATGCCGCTGTGGCCCAGGCCGAGCACGAACAGGTGCCGGGGATACCGGCGATGGGGGCCAATCACCGGCAGGCCGTCGATGGGAGCCGACACGGGCACGCTCCAGCCGTATTCGGGCCGGACGCCCGACAACGCCGGATAGAGCCGCGAGATCTCGTACATCAGCTGCCCCGTGCGCTGGACCACGGCTTTCCGGTTCGCCCGCGGCGGCAGCCGGCCCTGGTCGGCGCCCATGCCCATCAACCGGTCGTCGGCCGTCCGGCGCACGGTGTGGGCCGGCGAGTCCCGATCGATGAGGATGGCGCGGCTTCGCCCGAATTCGCGCCGGACGAACGACGGCAACGAGTCGGTGAGCACGCAGTAGGTCTCCATCGACCGGAAGTGCCGGCGCAACGGCGCAAACATCTTCGGCGGAAGGTTGGCCGCCACCACCACCCAGTCGGCGTGGACCACGCCGCCATCGGTGATCACGTCCACGCCGTCGCTGCGTGTCTTCAGGCGTACGACAGGAGACTGTTCGTGCACCACCGCTTTGCGTTTGGCGGCCGCCGCCGCCAGGCCCAGCGCCACACGGTACGGGTCGATGTAGCCGTCGCCGGCGGACCGGATGGCGCCAATCCCCGTCAGGCCGGTTTCCTGCTTGAGCCGCGCCGGGGTCAGCCACGTCCCTTCCACGCCTGCCGCGCGCATGGCCGCCATCTCGCGTTTCAGCGGCCGTTCGTCCTCGGCCGCCAGGCCCACGCGCAACGCGGCGTCCGGCACGAATTCGCACCGGATCTTCAGCCGGCGAATCGTCGCGCCCAGGTCCAGCCCGGCGCGCCGGAACGCGCGCCACGCCGTTCTCGCCGCCCGCAGCCCGTGACGTTCCTGCAGCGACACGAACGGGACGGCGGGTTCGAGACGCAGCAGGCCCGGGCACCCGCCCGTATTCCCCTTCGCCAGACGGTCGGCTTCGAGCAGGACCACACGCACACCGGCCATGGCAAACGCACACGCGGCCGCGCAGCCGGTGAGTCCTCCGCCGACGATCGCGACCTGCGTGTCGATGCCGCCACGCAATCGAGAATACGAAGGCTGACGCGCCTTGGGATACCGATCGAGCCAGTACGACACGCCGTGGCGGGTTCTCATGTGCGGGATTCCACCGGCCGGTTTGACGGACGGGGAGATTCTACTCGCATCGCTGTTGAATTAGAATCGCCGAGCACCTATGAACCGGGAGTTGAGCGTTGCAGCAGCACGGCGTGTTCTTCTTCACACGCCGGAGGTGCGCCTGGTGGCCTTCGGCCTCGTGTGGCGCCTGTTCTCGGCCGCGTCGGCGTTCCTCGTCAACGTCATCTTTCCGCAGGCCCAGCAGCAGTTCAGCACCGAACTGCCGTACCGGCACTTCTGGGACGCCCTTGCCCGATATGACGCGGGATGGTACTTCGGCGTGGCGAGGTACGGATACGAGTTCGTGGAAGGCGGCCGCAGCAATCTCGCGTTCATGCCGGTGTACCCGATGCTCATGCGGTACCTCGGCCTGGCGTTCGGCGGCGGCCGCGAAAACATCTACCTGGCCGGCCTCGTCATCTCGTGGCTGTCGTACCTGCTCGCCATCGTAATGATCTACCGCCTGGCGCGGCTGTTCCTGCCGCGCGCCGGAGCCGAACGGGCCGCGATCCTGGCCAGCGTGTTCCCGTTCGCGTTTTTCTTCGGGGTGGTCTACACGGAGGCGCTGTTCCTGCTGCTCAGCGTGACCGCCTTCTACGGCTTCTCGACCCGGCGCTGGTGGCTCGGGGGCGTCGCCGGCGCCCTGGCCGGCGCCACGCGCGTCAACGGCATCCTGCTGTTGCCGGCCCTGGCCCTGCTGGCGTGGAAATACGCGGAGCCGCGTCTCGGCGCCCGCGTACGGGCCGCGTGCGGCCTGGCTCTCGTGCCGCTCGGCCTCGCGGCGTACTCCGTCTATGCGTACACGAAGAGCGGATCGTTCCTGGAGTGGGCGCACAGCATCACCCGCTGGAACTACTCGCCGGGCGGGATGCCATGGTCGTCCATCTACCGGGTGTTCTCGTCGCTCCTCAGCGACCCGTATGGTTTCCTGGTGACCGACCGGATGGCGCCGTTCGACCTGCTCAATGCGAGCGCCGCCCTGGTGTTCGTGCTGGCGATTCCGTGTGTCTGGCGCCGGCTGGGCGCGGCGTACGCCGTGCTGATGATCGCCGGACTCTGGCTCCCGCTGTCGTCCGGCTCCCTCGAGGGCCTCGGCCGTTACTGCGCTGTGCTGTTCCCGGTCTTCATCCTGCTGGGCTCGATCCGCTCCCGCACGGCGTATCAGTGGACACTCGCCGGCTTCGGCGCGCTCTACATGCTGTGCATGACACTGTTCACGAAGGTATACCCGATACTCTAGGGATTGGGGGTTGGGGATTGGGGGTTGGGGAAGGCAAGGGCAGATGCAGGAAGCAAGAAGTAGGAAGTAGGAAGTAGGAAGTAGGAAGTAGGAAGTAGGTCGCCCTGTCTACTGTCTACTTGCTACTACCTACCTCTAGCCCCTAGCCTCTAGCCTCTAGCCCCTAGCCTCTACGTCGTGAGCGTGACCTTCTTCAGCCCTCGCGGCTGATCGGGATCGAACCCGCGCTGGCGGCTCACGTGGAACGCGAGCAACTGCCCGGGGACGACGGCGGCAATCGGCGACAGCCACTCGGGCATGTCTTCAGGCAGACGCAAAGACGCCGTGCCGCGGGCCAGCGACGCCGCCACGTTCGACAACACGACGGGCCGCGCGCCGCGCCGCACCATCTCGGCCAGCAGGTCGTCAACCTCCTGGCTCACGGCTCCCACGACGTTGATGACCACCGCCGCAAAACCGGTTTCGACAAGCGCGATCGGGCCGTGCTGGAAGTCGGCGGCCGAGTACGGCTCGACGGCGATGTACGCCAGTTCTTTCGCCTTCAGGGAGATCTCGAAAGCCGTCGCATAGTTGAAGCCGCGGCCGATCACCACGCCGTGCCCGGCGTCTTTCAGCACGTTTGCCGCCGTCACCACGGCCGCTTCATCGATGGCCGCGGCAGCAGCGACGGCCGCCGGCACGCCCGCGAGCTGGCGGCGCCTCTCGTCGTCGTCGCCCAGCGCGGCCGACAACATGGCCACGGCCATCAGCTGCGCCGTGTAAGTTTTCGTGGCCGCGATGCTCTGTTCTTTGTCGGCCCTGAGCAGGATCGTATGGTCGGCCGTCTGGGTCAGGGGCGACCCGTCCACGTTGGTGATCGCCAGCGTCGGGCAGCCCTGCCGGCGCCCTTCCTGGACCACCGCCACGAGATCGGGCGACGCGCCGGACTGGGACACGCCCACCACCAGGGCGCCGTCCATGCGCGGCGGCGCCTGATAACGCGTGAACAACGACGGCGTCGCCAGGGTCACGGTCAGCCGGTTGAACGCGCCAAACACGTACTGCGCATACCGCGCGGCGTTGTCTGACGATCCCCGCGCGGCAATCACCACATGGTGGATGTCCCGCTCACGCAAGGTTCGGGCAATGGTCTCGATGCCGTCGGACCCGTCCCGAAGGAGCCGGGCCAGCACGTCAGGCTGCTGGGCAATTTCTGACAGGAGAACGGATGCGGTGGTCATGGTCGTCGGTGCTTTCTGCCGCCGGCCTGCCCGGCGCCTGGAATCACGCCTACTGCCGGCGAGCCGTCACGATGAGACCGTCACTCACCCGGCGGGGACCGGCCGGATCGGACGGATGGTTCACGAGGGCGCCGTTCACGACCATGGTGGTCGATCCGCCGCCGTCCAGATTGAGCGCGTAGTACAGCTTCAGGTCGAAGGCGAGGCGCTGCAACTCGGCGAAGGTCATGCCGATGCTGACCTGCGGGTTCCGGCCGTCCACGGTGATCAGCCAGATCGTGCCGTTCTTGCTGGCGCCGACGACGGTGCGGGGATGGCGTTCTGTCGTGAAGCCGTCGCGCAGCTGTTCTTCGGACCAGTCGGTCGTCGCCGTGCCCTTGAACACCAGCAGGCCTGCGCCGCCGACGATGTCGACGGCGTCGACCCAGGTCTGGGGCAGGGTGCCGAACGACGACTGAAAGGACGATTCGATGGCGACGGCCTGGCCGACGGTCAGGCGTTCCAGGGCCATCGGCAACACGGTGCCGCCAAACGACAGGACCGCGCCGGCGCGAGGAATTGCCGTCTTGCCGGCGTTCGCGCGCACAGCCGTGACGGCGAGCGGCGTCCCGTCCAGTTGCCATTCGACGCCAGCCGGAGCCGTGTCGCTGTCGGGCCCGTAGCGCGGCGTATACAGCATCAGCTTGCCGCGCACACGTGTCGTGTTGACACCGTCGATGCGCGCCGTCACCACCTCGCCGTCAACCGTATAACGCAGCGTGACGCCGGCGCTCACGCGATCGAACACCAGGCGTACCGGCTGGCCGGGTTTCCGCACCACGCCCATCGCGCCCCGCATCAGGCCGGTTTCGCTGACGAGTTCGTCGCCCACCTCGAGCAGGCCGGCGGGATCGCCGTTGCGAACCACGAAAAATCCGGCGTTGATGGCGGCCAGGGCTCCCGTGCGCGCGGCCATCTCGGGGACGGTCTCGAGTGACACCACCCGATTGTTCGCAATCGCGCTGCTCAGCTCGGCCCGCGCCGGATCAATCCTGAGAATCTGGATGGCCAGCGGCCCGGGATTGTCGAGCACGGCAGGGTTGTTGACGCGGAACAACTCGACGCCGTCGGCCACCCTCTGCGGCGGGCCGAGGTCCAGGCGCGTCTCGCCGGAGCAGGCCGCCGCCACACAGGCAACGGCCACGACGACGGCGGCTCGAAGAGCGCGGGGACACATGGGGACCATTATAGGGGCTAGGGACATGGGACATGGGGCTAGGGACTAGACAGTAGACAGTAGGCGCAGAGGCAGGAAGCCGCCGCGCTGCTTCCGATCTCCTGCCAACTACTGACTACTTCCTACTTCCTACTTCCTACCTCTTGCTTCTTGCTTCTTCCCCTACCGTGCCCGATCGGCAAGGCGGGTGAGCAGCGGCAGGAACTCGGGCTGCGTGGCGAGGGGCTTGAACAGCGGCTCGATCGGAATGGTCCAGCCGGGATACCCTGCGGGCGCTTCGGCGAGCATCCGATCGAGGATCGCAAGGGCGTCGGTCGGCCGGCCCCGGACGACCGCCACCTGGGCCGACAGCAGCGTCGATTCAAACAGACGGCCGCCGGCGGCCAGCTGCACGAGTGACTGCTCGGCCAGGCCCAGTTGCGTCTGCACGTCGGTTTTGCGTCCGGCTGCGGCAGCGCAGGCGGCCAGCCCGAGGTGCGATCGCGCGTGGCCGGGGAACAGCCGCAGCGCCTGCTCGAACGCGTTGACGGCGTCGGCCGGCTTACGCAGCGCCAGCAGCGCAAACCCGCGCCCGTCGTGGGCGTTCATCGCAAACTCGTTGCGGTACAGGCTGGACGAGGGACCCGTTTCGAGTTCGCGTCCGAATGCCGCAAGCGCCTGGTCGGCTTCGCCCCTCGCCAGCAGAACCAGCCCCAGCAGCCAATGCAGGCCGCTGACCGGAAACCGCCACGACGAACCGGTCTGCCGGTCCTGGAACGGCGTGCCCTGGCGCAGAATCTCGGCCGCCACGTCGAGCTGGCCCCGGGCGATGTGCACCATCGCGATCTCGTAGTACGCGAAGGCAATGTCGCTGTAGATGGCGAGGGCGCGCCGCAGGGCGTCAATACGTTCGTTTCCCCACGCCGCGTGGCCCAGACGGAAGAGGTGCCGCCAGTCGTGGGGATCCAGCGCGACGGCCCGCCGCGCCGCCGACAACGCTTCGGCGTTCCGGCCGGCGCTCACGAGCAGGAACGAGAGGTTCGCGTGCGCTTCGGCCAGGGTGTCGTCCAGGTCTACTGCACGGCGGGCGTGGCTGACGGCCGTGGCCAGACGGTCCGCGTCGGCCTGGTTCCGCGCCCGGGTGGCTTCGTACACCATGAAGTGGGCGTGTGCCAGCCCGGCGTACGCCATGGCATAACGCGGATCGAGGCGGACCGCCCGCTCGAACCCCCGCACGGCCGATTCCAGTTCGACAGGGTCGAGGCTGTCGAGGCACACCCGCGCTTCCGATGCCGCCCGGAACGCATCGAGGTTCGAGGTCTCCCGCACGCCGACCCTCGTCGCACGGCCGTAGGCGCTCTCCACGCCGAGCGCCGCCGAGAACTGCCTGACAATCCTGTCCTGCAGCTCGAAGACCTCCTCCACCCCCCCATCCACTTTCGCATCCGCCATCGTCGCGCCCGACGCCACGTCCATCAGGCGCGCGGTGATACGAAGCCGATCGCCGGAGCGCTGGAAGCTGCCCACGACCGCCAGGGATACGCCCAGTTCGCGTGCGACGGACGTCAGCGCGCCATCGGTACGGCGGACCGCTTCGGCCACGCGCACACGATCGACGACACGCAGCACACGAAACGCCGTGAGGTCGTTCGTGACCGTCTCGGCAATGCCCGTGGCCAGCCAGCCGACGTCGCGGTCGCCACTGACGTTGGTGAAGTCGAGCACCGCGACGGACCGGACGACGCCGTTTTCCCCGGGCAATACCGCATCCACCGCCGCCGGACTGTCGGTGCCACCCGTGGCCGAAAGCGGTTCAACAGCAGCAATGAACCGATACCCGCGCCGCGCGACGGTCTGGATAAACCGCGGCGACGAGGCATCGTCTCCCAGCACCTGCCGCAGGTCAGAGATGGCTTGCGTGAGCGCGTTGTCGGTGACCGCCACGTCGGGCCACAACGCGGACAGCAGTTCTTCTTTGGTCACCAGCACCGATGGCCGCGAGACGAAGTGCAGCAGGACGTCAACGAGCTTGGGCGTCAGCGTGAGCGGTTCGCCGTCCTTGAGCACGCGATACGCCGTGCGCTCGACAATGAACGGGCCGAACTTGTAGCGGCCGTGGCCTGCGGACATGCGGGGAGATTGTAGCACTGGGGGGGTATGGGGCTCGGGGCTCGGGGCTCCCGCCTTCGCCCTTCGGGCTATGGCGGACAGGTGGGGCATGGCGCATGGGTAGGGGCAAGGGGCAAGGGGCAAGGCCAGTGCCTACTGCCTACTGACTACTGTCTACTGTCTACCCTTATCCCTAACGGAGCCACCCGCACCATGACGTCCCCCTCGAGCATCGAGTCGACGACGTCGAGGCCGGCGACAACCTCGCCGATGATCGTGTAGTCGTGATCGAGTCTGGGGCTGTCCACCACGTTGATGAACAACTGGGCATCGCCGGTGTCGCGGCCCCGCGTGGACACGCCGACGGTGCCGCGCACGTGAGAGCGCATGCTGAACTCGTCGCGCATGAACGGACCGTCACCCACGAACTCGTCGGCTCCCGGGCTGCCGCCCTGGACGATGAAGTTGGGCACGATGCGGTGCCAGGTGAGATTGTCGTAGTAGCCCTGCCGTGCGAGACGGACGATCCGCCAGACGGCAACGGGGGTCTCGTCCAGGTAGAACCGGATATCGAAGGATCGGCCGTCGGCCATCGTGACGCGCAGGCCCGCGGGCAGGCGATCCAGTTCGTCCGGCGGCGGCAACGGCAACGTCCGCAGGCGCGTGGTTCTGACGTGCTGCGATTCGCCGGTCCACCGGGCCAGCAGATCTCCGGCTCGCGCGGCAATGTTGGGATCCGCGTCTGCCAGGTAGGGCGCCAGTGCCGCGGCCTGCGGCGCGCCGCCGAGTTCGGCCAGGCGATCGAGAATGGCCAGCCGCGCATCGCGTGACGTATCGCGTCCCTGTGCCGTCAGCGTGGTCAGGGTGTCGAGCAGGACCGCCGTCGCCGGGCCGGGATCCGGCGTGCCCTCGAGCGCACGGGCGGCGGCCATGACGACGGGGTAGTCGGGGCGTGCGAACGCGCCGCGGTAGATCGCGTCGGCGTCGTGTGTCCTAACCTGGCGCAGGCCATCGATTGCGGCGGCCCGCACGTTGGGCTGGCCGTCGGCGGCCAGGGCCGTGAGCGTATCGCCGTCGCCGAGAACGGCAGCGGCCCGGGCTGCGTACACACGCGCCTGCCAGGAGGCGTGGCCGGCGACGGCCGCCAGCAGGGGCCTGGCCTGTTCGGGTGCCCGGCGCGCCAGCGCCGCGAGCGCGTGCGCCTGACGGTGCCACGTCTGTCCGGTCGGTGGCTCCTGCGGGGGCGCCAGCAGCGCGCGAAGCTGGTCCGCAACGTCAGCCCGGGCGGGACAGGCGGTCGCCAGCAGGTCGATGGCCAGCAACGCGACGTGCGGGTTCGAATCCTTGAGGGCGTCCACCTGAGGCTGACAGTCTTCGGCAGCCAGATGCCGGCCGTGGGCGCGCAAGGCTTCGTACCGTACGGCCGGTGTCGTGTCGGATAGTCCGGCCTTGATGAGCCGCGCGCGCAGGCTGGCATCGGTAGCCGGGGCCATCGCGGCCGCCACAGCCAGCCGGCGTATCTGCCAGTCGCGGTCCATCGCGAGCCGTTCGTAACCGGCGTCAACGGCCCCGGCGGCGTTCAACGCCAGGACGGCGGCCAGCCTGACACGGTCTTCGTCGCCGGTGCCAATGGGGCGTGAGGTGCCGAGGGCGGCTGAACGCAGGGCCTCGATCGTCGCGGTTCCGGGGGCGAAGGTCGTGCCTCTGGCGCGGCGCACCAGGCTCTCGAGGCCCCGCGCCGCCCCCAGGCGTACGGGAAGGGGCGAAAACTCGTGACCGAGCGCGCGGGCGAGCAGGTGCTCAACGGGAATGCGCGCGTCGGGCACCGTGAACGGCAGGCGCCCCAGCGCATCACACAACGCTCCGCGGGCAACCGGGTCTTTCTCGACGGCAAACCGTTCGCGCAACGCGGCCAGTGCGCCATCGGGATTGGCCGCAGCCGACTGCGCGATGGCGTTGGCGGCTTCGGCGCGCACGCCCGGATCGGCGTCCGCCAGGGCCTTGCGCAGTTCGGGCAGGAACGCTGCCTGCTCCAGGCGGCCGAGCGCCCTCACGGCCTGCCGCACGATCGTGGCGGACGGGCTGGCCAGGCCGCTCAGCAGCGGCGCCGCGTCGGCCCGGCTCGCTGGTCGCGCGTCTTCGGCGGCCAGCATCGCGTATCGCAACGCGGCGGACCCGTCCTGCGATGGCTGGGCGACGGACGAAGCAGCAAGTACGTCCGCCGCCACGAGCAACCACACTCCAATTCGCAGCGCACCCGTCATAAGTCACCGTCGCCGATTCCGGGCGGAGTGGGACATCCTCCTACGCTCAACTCGACATGCCGGAGAAACTCCCGGAGCCTTCGTTGCGTCGTTTCTCGGATCTTCCCGTCGGCATGCTCAATTCGCTCCGGAGGACGCCCCACCCCGCCCGGCCGGTCCCTGTCCCTGGTCCCCAACCCCCAATCCCCAACCCCCAATCCCCAGCCCCCAACCCCCTACCGTCCCCTCGCCCGCTCGCGCAGCGAGGCCTCCGTGGGCCCGTAGCCGTCGAGCAGCAGGTGTCCCACGGCGTAGGCGTTGTCGTCGCCCACCAGTGTCGTGACGAAGACGGTGTCGAAGCCGGCATTCTGGGCGCGCAGCGGGATGTCGACCACGTACGACGCCAGCCCGGCTGATCGCCGGTGTTGCGGCACCGGGCCCACGTCCACATGCGCCACTTTCTCGTACCGTTTCAGGAACACGATCCGGTACGTATCGTTCGAATCGAGCGACACGTCCAGAAAACGCCGGCCCGGCTTGTCGTCCACGCGCACCACAATCGGCGCGGACGGCATCGACATCACCCCTGGCGCGTCCAACGGCGTCCCGTCGGCTTTCACCTCGGCCATGTCGGCCAGGGTCCTGATCGGCGCGCCATACCGGTAGTAGTCGTAATCGATCAGGTGATCGTACGCGCCGAGGTTCATCTTCAGGATGGCGTCAACACGCGGGCCGGTGAACAGCCGCTTCGACCGCACAATCAGACGCAGTTGTTCGTAATACTCCCGCATCCGCGGGTCCTGCATCTCGTTGGACGACGAGGCCAGCGACTCGCGATAGCCGGCGGGGATGAGCCGCCTGAAGTGCCCGGGCCGCCAGAACTCGTGGTACGTCGCCGGCAGCCGCGACAACAACGGATCGGCCAGCGCGCATTCGTCCAGCAGGTGCGACATCGGGCCGAAGTCGAGTCCCGCAGCCCCCATGAGCCCGCACGTATCGAGTACGTTCCAGTCCTTCTTCGCCGGGTTGCGCACGAACCACTCGGGCTGCGCGAACGACTCGCGGTTTGCGTGCATCAGGCTGTTGGTCTTGAAATAGAAGACCCGCTCGTCGACGATGCCGTTGTGTTTGGCGCCGCGGTCGTCGAAGCGGCTGTCGCTCTTGAGCGGCGGCCCCGCCGACGACGCGCCGACCACGGCCACGACGACGCCCACGGCGACCCAGAACGCGCGTGTGTTCGCCGTCATCCGGCTCACCAGCAGCACCGCCGCGAACGTCGGGACGGCCATGAAGCGGCCGGCCATGAAGTCGCCGCCGACACGCGCCACGAAGACGACGTAGAGCACGATGCCGACGGCCAGGCCGATCGCGTCGCGCCGGCGTTCGATGGCGGCCAGCACCACGGCGAAGACGACGAACACCGCCGTCAGCGGGTCACGATCGACGAGGTCGATCAGGTACAGCACGCCCTGGCGCCACAGTTCGCCCTGCGCAATCCCATGCGTCAGCTTGGCGTAGGCGGTGTTGGGGAACGGGAACCCGTAATACACGATCGAAAACGCGGTCCACGCCAGCGCCGGCAGCGCGCCGATCGCCAGCGCCACCGCCACGGTCCCGGGGCGGCGCACACGCCAGCACGCCACGAGCATCAGCGGGGCCACGAGGAGGATCTCGTCGGGACGGGTCAGATAGAGCAGCGAGCTCACGGTGGCGAGCCAGGCCAGCCACCGGCGGCCCGCCGTCCCGGAGAGGTACACCCCCACGAACGCGGCCAGCAGCACGTAGGACAACGGGTTCTCGAGGCCGGAGGTCGCGAAGTCCACGAACGCCCGCGAACACACGAGGGCGAGGGCCGCCACGATAGCCTGCTCGCGCGACGACGCACGCGTGACGGCGAGCCAAATCGCCACGAGCGACACGGCCATGCTGAGCAGGAACGTGGCGTAGTAGACGTTGCCCACCAGCAGGTACGCGACGGTCAGGCACAGCACCCACAGCGGGTGCGTGAAGGTCTGCACACGTTCGGCCACGTTCTGCGTCAGCCCGTACCCGTGCGTGACGTTCATCACCGTCCGCAGCGAAATCATCGCATCGTCGCTGATCCACGCCGTGCGAATGAGCACGGCCAGGAACACCACCAGGATCAGCAGGACGAACGTCCTGGTAACGGTTTCGGACCCTGCGCGTGCGGCCTGGTCAGCCGTCATCAGTCTCGCGCCTCCGCGTAGGCCAGCATCTGGGCCGTGAAGTCGAGGGGATAACTGATCGTCACGTCGGTCATCCGGCCGTCGGCGTCCCTGACGGGATCCAGCCTGGGCATGACAAAACCCGTGTACGAGGGGAGGCTGACCCGCTGGACACGGGCCAGCACTTCGTCACGCAGGCTGGCTTCGAAGTGAACGCCGTAGGTATCCACCAGCGCCCGGGCCGCCGCGTAGTCGCCCTGGCTCTTGATACGCTGGACTTCGGCCAGCAGCGTGGCCACGCCATCGTGAACGGCATGCGGATCCGACACGACGTAGAACGTCTTGCCGTCGCGCCACCGCTCCTGGATGCCGCGTGTGTTCGCCATGATCCAGCGGACGATCAGCTGGCGGTTCCGCATGTGGTCTTCTTCGATCTGCGTGCCTTCGCGGATGCGGCGCAGCTGGACCAGCGCATTGCGCGCAAACGCCTCGTAGGCCGCCCGCACGATGTCACCCTGCTCGCCGGCGGGCACGAGCCCCAGTTCGGCGAGTTTCGGGTTCGAGACGAAGTACAACGCCACCAGGTCTGCCCGCGACTCTTCGATGGTCGAGTAGACGTCGCGCAACGCCGCCTGTGGCGACGTCTCGAGGCGCGGGTCCACCCGGCCCGACGCGTGGCCGATGACCTCGTGCATATTCGTGGTCAGTTCGCCCGCGACACTCGCCCACGTGACGGCCCGCTCGGCTTCTTCGTGGGTCCACGAGAACTCGGCCCAGTACGCCTGCGGCATGGCCTGCTCGTAGGCGAACATGACGTTCGACATCGACACCGACTTGCTGCCGTACTCGGCCCGAATGCGGTCGTCGTTCGGGAGGTTGATGCCGATGGGCGTGACCGGCCCCGAATCGCCCGTCTCGATCACCACGTCAATCGCATTCGCGGTGACGCCGGTGATCCCGGGTTTGCGGTAGGCCGGGTCGAACGGCATCTGGTCTTCGAACCACTGGGCGTGACGCGCGATCGTCCGGATGGCCTCGGTTTTCTCGCGGTTCACGTAGAACACCGCCGATTCCCACGCGCCTTTCATGCCCCGGGCATCGAGGTACACCTCGATGAAGCCGTTGATGGTGTCCACGGCCGACTCGCGGTCCCGCACCCATGCGATGTCGTAGGCCTCGCGATCCGCACGTTCGCCGGTCTGATAACACCGCACGAGGGCGCGCAGCGCCTCCTGCGTGGGTTCCGGCGCGTACGGCACTGCCGCCTCCAGATACCGGATGACGGCCCTGATCCGGGCGTCGTACCGTCCACCCACGCGGTACACCTCCTCAACCAGGCGGCCGTCCCGCTTCACGAGCCTCGAGTTCAGGGGGTACTGCTCCACGAACCCGTCGAGGTCGGCCAGGGCCACGCCGTCGTACAGGTTGTTGGCGCTGGCCTCGAGGATGTCCACCCCGCGCCCGGGCGTCTTGTTGGTCACCACGGGATCGACGGCCGCGTCGAAAAACAGCGGACGCATCCGGCGCAGGAGGTCGTCGATCGTTTCTCCCGCCCGCAGCGGCACCATCGCGCCCGCGCCGGCCGCCGCATACACCGCCCGGTCGAAGGCGTCCGGTTCGCACCGCGGGACGAACTTCCGCGCCGTCAGGTTGTTGTGGGGACCCGAGTTCAGCCAGAACAGCTTCGTATAGTGGTGGACCCGCGCCAGCGTGTCGGCGTCGACGGCGTCGCCGTGCCGCACCACGGCTTCGAGCACGGTCCGCATCTCGAGACTGTGCGCGTACCGCTGGTCGTAATAGATGTCGCGGCCGGCAATAGCCGCCTGCGACAGGTGGTACGCCAGGATCCGATCCCGCGGGGACAAGCCCTCGAAGCCGTCGGCGTACAACTGCACGACGGCCGCATCTTCCACGCGCTCCAGCAGGTACGGGCGGGCCGGGACGCTCATACGGTGACGGTTTCTTTGTAGACGGGGACGTGCACGGGCCAGCCCAGTTCCTCCTCGATGCGGACGCGGAGGGCTTCCTGCGCCACGGGCTCGCCATGGACGACGTAGGTCATGTCCGGGGCGTCGCGGAAGCCGCCCAGCCAGCGCATGATTTCATTCCCGTCGGCGTGGGCCGACATCGAGTCGATCGACGCCACCTGCGCGGCCACGGGAATGTAGTGCCCGTGGATCTTCACCTCTGTCGCGCCTTCGAGCATACGCCGCCCGCGTGTGCCTTCGGCCTGGTACCCGACGAAGAGCACGGTATTGTTGGGGTTCGGCAAGGCGGCCTTGAGGTGCCACAGGACACGTCCGCCGGTGGCCATGCCGCTGGCCGAAATGATGATCGCCGGCGCGGTGCCCGCCTGCAGTTCCTGCGACTGGCGGGGCGACGTCACGGCGGTGAATCGCCGCGTGGTGAAGGCCCCCATCTGCCCGCGTCGCGCCTGCATATCGGGGTCGAGATCCTGACTGTGGCTCGCGTAGTGTTTCAGGGCGTCGACGGCCATCGGGCTGTCCACGTACACCGGCACGACGGGGATACGCCCGGCCTCTTCCAGGCGTTTGAGCCAGTAGATCACTTCTTCGACGCGCCCGACGGCAAACGCGGGAATGATCACCCGCCCGCGCCGCTTAATCGTCGCCTTCACGATCTCCGCCAACTTCTCGCCATCGTCATCCGCCCCGTGCTGGCGGTTGCCGTAGGTCGACTCGACGAGCAGGATGTCGGCGTGTTCGACACGCTGCGGATCCGGCAGGACGGGGCGATCGTAACGGCCGAGGTCGCCGCCGAAGAGGATCTCCCGGCCGCCGTCGCCGCCGAGGCGCATACGGACGAACGACGACCCCAGCAGGTGGCCGGCGTCGAGGAACTCGACCGTGATGTCGCCGCCGATGGGCATCGGCCGTTCGTACCCGACCGGCTGCAAATGGGCGAGGGCCGCCGTCGCGTCTTCTTCGGTGAAGAGGGGCAGCGCCGGAGCGTGTTTCGAATACCCGCCGCGATTGGCTTCGCGCGCGTCTTCTTCGGCGATCCGGCCGGCATCCGGCAACAGGATCCGGCAGAGTCCGGCGGTGGCCGACGTGCAGAACGCGCGACCGGTGAACCCTTCTTTCACGAGGCGGGGCAGGTAGCCGGAATGGTCGATGTGCGCGTGCGTCAGCACGACCACGTCAATCTCGCTTGCGGGAATGGGCAGGGGCGCCCAGTTGCGTTCGCGCAGTTCTTTGAGGCCCTGATACATGCCGCAGTCGACGAGAATGCGGCGGCTGCCCGTCTCGACCAGATATTTCGAACCCGTGACCGTGCCTGCCGCCCCGAGAAACGTGATGGAAGAACTCATGCCAGCAACCCCACTTGGCCGCCCGTGTGCCAGAAGAGCACCGAACGGACGTCGCCGAACGCGCCGTCGCGCAGCCCCCCAATGAGGCCCGCCGCCGCTTTCGCTGTGTACCAGTGATCCACGAAGACGCCTTCGTGGCGGGCCAGGAGGTGTGCGGCCTCCCGGGAGGCATCCGTCGGGATGCCGTAACCGTCGCCGATTCGTGTGTCGTCAACCTCGATGGGCCGCGCGTCGGCGAATGCGCCGCCATCGACTCCCAGCATCTCGCCGATGCCCGCAATCACCGCCCGCACGTTGTCGCGCAGGCTCGCCGCCGGTTCGTCCGCGCTCACGCCCAGCACGCGCGTGGGCAGGCCGAACAGCGTGCAGCCCGCCGTGAGGCCGGCCTGCGTGCCGGCGGAAGACGACGCGTGCACGATGAGGTCGGGCACCAGGCCCTGATCGACCAGTTCGCCGACAGCCAGCGCGAGGCCGAGCGCACCGAGCGGCGTCGAGGCGCCCAGAGGAATTTCGACTGGTTTGCGGCCCTGGTCGCGCAGATCGGCCGCCAGCGCGGCCATGGTCGGGACACGGTCCGCCCGGCCCGGAACGATGTGCACCTCGGCACCGAGCAACTCGTCGAGGAGGAAGTTGCCAGTGGCCACGGCGGGCCGGGTGCCGTTCAGCACCAGGACGCACCGCATGCCGAGCACGGCCGCCGCCGCGGCCGTGGCCCGGCAGTGGTTCGACTGTACGCCGCCGACTGTCATGAGCGTGTCGGCGCCGTCGGCCAACGCCGCGGCTGTCACGAACGCCAGCTTGCGGACCTTGTTGCCGCCGAACCCGAACGGGATCGCGTCATCACGCTTGATCGACAACCGGGGCCCGGCGCCGAGCGCGGCACGGAGCCGGAGCATGTCGTGGACGGGCGAGGGTTGTGTCCAGAGTGCCGTTCGCGGCCACGCGCGCAGGCGCGCGACTGCCGTCGTATAGTCGTACATCGCGCCTATTGTATACTTCGAGCGGGGCTCCCCCTCAGACCGCCTGTCGGCCTCGTCAACCGGATCGCCCGTGCCGTGCCCAATCCACGTTTTCTCCAGTCGTTCGCGTCGTCACCGGTGTTCGTGTCCGCCGAGTTGCGCCCGCCGCGCGCGGAACTGCAGACACACGAAGGCATGGACGCGTGGATCGACACCTACCACACCGTGCGGAGGCTGACGCGTGACGGAACCATGGTGTTCCTGACCGACAGCGCCGTGGGCACGCCCGAAGAAGACAACCTGCGGCACCTGGTCACCAATCTCGGATCCGACGCGCCGTGGGAACGCGTGGTGCCGTTCCTGACATCGAAACACCCGCTGGACTATTGCCTCGCGTACGCCGACCGCGCGGTCCAGCAGGGGTTCCCGGCGCTCGTCGTGCTTGGCGGCGACAAACACGTGGGCACGCCACGCTGCATGGAGCATGCGTGGCAGTTGCGGCAGGCTATCCGCGAACAGCAACCGGATCTGATTCTGGGCGGGTGGGCCAACCCCCACGTCGACCCGGCGTGGCAGGCCGATCTGCTGGCCGCCCCGTCGTTCACGGGCGAGTTCTACCTGACGCAGATCGTGTCGCACCACCACGCCGCGCTGGTGGCACGGTTCCTCCAGGAAGCCGCGGCGCGAGACCTCACGATGCCGGGCGTCTTCGGCGTGTTCTATTACCGCAGCGCCAACCTGAAGACGCTCCACATGCTGCGCGAATTCCTGCCCGTGCCGGTGGACGGACTTGTCGCCGATTTCGCCCGGGGCCTCACCGCCACGGACGTGTGCGCGTTGTCGATTCGCGCCCTGATGGACGCCGGCGTGCGCCACTTCTACATCTCGAACCTGCCCGTCACCCGCGCCACGCAGACGCTTGGGGAGATCATGCGCAAGGCGGGGATTTGATAGAGGCTTGAGGCTTGAGGCTTGAGGCCTGGGGCTTGGGGTGAGACACAAGCAAGAAGCAAGAAGCCAGAAGCAGAAGCATTCTTGCTTCCTGCTTCTACCCATGTTCCTTGCCCCTTGCCCCTTGTCCCTTGCCCCTGGCTACCTGGGCACCGTGACGACCGTGCCCACGCCGCCCCGGACGAAGTGATCGCCGTACTCCTGCTGGAACAGCCGGATTGCCGCCTCACCCGTGCAGTGGGTCGGTCCGGCCCACGCCACGCCCAATGACTTGAACTCGGCGATGACGCGTTTTACGTCATCGGGTGGTGTCTTCATCAGGTGGAACCCGCCGATGACCATGTGAATCGGCCGCTTCGTGGTCTCGGCAATCCGTTTGAGCATCGACACGATTCCCGGGTGGGCGCAGCCGACGATGACGACCGAGCCGTCGGGGGTGTCGACGACCAGAGCCAGTTCGTGCAGGCCGCCATCGGCAATCATCTCGTGAGTCACCGTGAAGCCGGGAAACACCTGGACCGGCGTGGCGTCGGAGACCATGATCCGTCTGGCGCCGATACGCGTGAGGGCGGCTTCCACCTGCGGCCCGAGCACGAAGTGTTCACCCACATAGACCGGCAGCCCGGGCATCGCGGGCAACGCGTCGATGCCTTTGGTGTGGTCGGCATGCTGGTGCGACAGGACGAGCGCCTGCGCACGGGACGGATCCACCTTCAGCGCGGCCAGGTTGTGCCGAAAGATGTCCGGGTTCGTGCCCGTGTCGAACAGCACCGTGTGTCCGTGGCCTTCGATCAGGCACGCAAACCCCCAGTCGGCTGTCGTTCCGGGGACGTCGAGGGTGTTGTCGTAGAGATACGTGATTCGCAGCGTGGGACTTTGCGCCGCTACGGCCAGGCACGCGAGCAGCGTCCCGCCAACGCAGACCAGGGCGATCGATGCGCCTTTCATGCCAACCTCCAGCAGGGGCTGGGGGCCATGCGGTATTGGTTTGCCGTAAACAGCCTGGGGGATACGGGCGTGTCCGCCTTGGCTGTAGGGAGCCCGAAGGGCGACGGCGGATGCCCCTTGCCCCTTGTCCCTGCCTTCCCCAATCCCCAATCCCCAATCCCCAATCCCCAGCCTATGATGTCCCCATGCACCTACAGGACCGCGTGATGCTCATCACCGGCGCCCGCCGCATCGGTGCGGTGCTGGCTCTGGAAGCCGCCGCCCGCGGGGCAGACGTTGCGATCGTGTACCGCCAGTCGCGCGACGAAGCCACCGCGGCCGCCAACTCGGTCAAGGCCCTGGGGCGAAGGGCCGCCGTGATCCAGGCCGATCTCGCCGACGGTGCGTCGTGCCGCCGCCTGGTGGACGAAGCCGCCCGCGAACTGGGCCGCCTCGACGTCCTCGTGAACATGGCCTCGGTCTACAGGTCGAAGCCCTTCGACGATCTGGACGAGAACGCCTGGGACGCCGGCCTGGCCATCGACCTGAAAGCGGCCTTCCTGTGCGCCAGAGCCGCCGTTCCCCACCTCCGCATCGCCGGCGGCGGCCGCATCGTCAACATCGCGGACTGGCTGCCGGCAAGCGGCCGGCCTCGTTACACGGGATTCGTGCCGTACTACGTCGCCAAAGCCGGCGTGATCGCGCTGACCGAAGCGCTGGCCCTCGAACTGGCGCCGGACCACATCCTCGTCAACGCCGTGGCCCCCGGCCCCATCGTGCCCCCGCCCGGTGTGAGTGAAGAAGAGATCAAGGCCGTCGAAGAAGCGACGCCCCTCGGGCGCTGGGGCGGCGAGATCGAAATCGCCCGGGCCGTCCTCTATCTCGTGGAATCGGACTTCGTCACGGGCGAGGTCATCCGCGTGGACGGGGGAAGGCACTTGCGGTAGGGATCGGCTTGAGGCCTGAGGCTTGCGGCCTGCGGCCAGCCCCGAGTCCCGCCTGTCCGCCATAGCCCGAAGGGCGACGGCGGATGCCCCTTGCCCCTTGCCCCTTGTCCCTACCCATGCCCCATGTCCCATGCCCCATGCCCCTAGCCCCTTGCCCCTTGCCCCTAGTAAGATGCACCTCGTGCGCAAACGTGCGCTCTCGCCCGCTCAGTGGCTCGCCCTCCACATCACCGGACTCGTCGTCATCGGCGGTGTGTTGCTCAGCCTGCCTGTCGCAGCAGCTCCTGGTTTTGACATTCCGGTGGTTGACGCGTTTTTCACGTCCACGTCGGCGGTGTGCGTCACCGGCCTGATCGTCCGCGATACGCCCGTCGAGTTCTCGCTGTTCGGCCAGATCGTGATTCTGCTGCTCATTCAGGCCGGCGGCCTGGGCTACATGACCATTTCGACGGTCATTGCCGTCGCCCTGGGACGCCGCACCTCGCTGCAGGAACGCCTGACGCTGGCTGATGCCCTGAACGTCACCAGCATGGAAGGGCTGGTCCGATTCGCCGCCACCATCGCCGCCCTGACGTTTGTCTTTGAAGCGGTGGGCGCCATGATCCTGGCCATCCGCTTCAGCCTGGACGCTGGTGTGGCCAACGGCATCTACCTGGGCGTCTTCCACGCGGTGTCGGCGTTCAACAATGCCGGCTTCTCGTTGTTTTCGGACAACCTGATGGGTTACCGCGGTGACGTGACGGTGAACCTCGTCATCACCGGACTCGTGATTGCCGGCGGCCTGGGTTTCCTGGTGATTGCCGAGGTCTTCGGTCTGCACAAACGAGGCGACCGCCCTGGTTTCTCGACGCACTCGCGTCTGGTGCTCGGCATTTCCGCCATCCTCCTCGTGGGCGGGACGCTGGCCATCCTTGCGTTCGAGTGGACGAACGGGAAGACGCTGGGCCCGCTGCCCGTCGGCCAGAAGGTGCTTGCGGCCTGGTTCCAGGCCGTGACGCCGCGTACGGCCGGCTTCAATACCATCGACATCGGCGCCATGACGATGCCGTCGTTGTTCCTGATGCTGGTACTGATGTTCATTGGCGCGTCACCAGGGAGCACGGGCGGCGGCGTGAAGACGACGACGTTCGGCATCACGGTGGCGTCGCTCTGGAGCACGATTCGGGGCACCGCAGACCCGGTGATCTTCAAGCGGCGCCTCAGCGCCGACACGGTCAGGCGTGCGTTTGCCGTATCGATGATCGCCTTCCTGGCCGTGAACGGGATCACCCTCGCGGTGCTGGTCACCGAAGGAGGAGATCTGCTGCGGACGTTGTTCGAGACGACGTCCGCCTTTGGCACCGTCGGATTGTCGATGGGACAGGCGGGCAGCGTCCTGTCCCTCTCTGCGTTTTTCGGCGCGGCAGGCAAACTGCTCATCATGGGCATGATGTTCATGGGCCGGGTTGGACCGCTGACCCTGGCTGTGGCTCTGGCGGGCCGGGGCGCGCCGCCTCGCGTGACCTACCCAGAAGGAAAGGTTGTCATCGGCTGATGGTCAGACAGTCATTTGCCGTCATCGGACTCGGCCGTTTCGGCTCGGCCGTGGCGCGGACGTTCGCCGAGATGGGCCAGGACGTCATCGGGATCGACGCCCACGAAGGCCACGTGCAGGAGATGGCCGAAGTGCTCCAGTCGGTGGCCCAGTTGGACGCCACGGACGAACGGGCGCTGCGCGCCGCCGGCATCCAGGACGTGGACTGCGCCGTCATCTCCATCGGCGAGAACATCGAGGCCAGCCTGCTGGTCGTGATGCTGGTCAAAGAAATGGGGATCAAGCGTATCGTCGCCAAAGCCGTGACGCCCCTGCACGGCCGTATCCTCGAGCGGATCGGCGTGCAGCGCGTCGTCAACCCCGAACGCGAAATGGGCCAGCGGCTGGCACACAGCCTGGTGGTGCCGAACGTCATCGACTACATCGAACTGTCGCGCGATTCCAGCATCATCGACCTGCCTGCGCCGGCAGCGTTTGTCGGCCATTCGCTGAAAGAGCTGCAGTTGCGGAACCGCTACGGACTGATGCTGATTGCGATCAAGCGCAAGACCGCCACCGGTGACGGCGAGATCACGAGCATCGCACCCGCGGCCGAAGAAGTGATCGAGGCCGGAACCGTCCTGTCACTGCTGGGTTCCAACGAACGCCTCGCCCAGCTGGACCGTCTGTTCAAAGCGCACGAATAGCTCTGGAAGGAGACCACCGATGTTCTCGCGCCGACGATTTCTCTCGGACGTGGTTCGTGGAGGTGTGGCCGGATCCGCAGCGCTGGCGGCTTTCAGCACCGACGGGCTCGATCGGGTGCTCGAAGCCTCGCAGTTCGTCGCCGGCAGATCGCCCGAAGATGTGGCCCAGGACGAATCGTACTGGCGCGAAATCCAGAGCGCGTTCACGCTGGACCGGACGCTGATCAACCTCAACAACGGCGGCGTGTGCCCGAGCCCGCGGGTGGTGCACGAAGCGTTCAAGCGTTACGCCGACATCCAGAACCAGACGCCCGTCTACCACATGTGGCAGATTCTCGAGCCCGGCATCGAGACCGTGCGGCGCCGGCTGGCCGCCGAGTTCGGGTGCGACCCCGAAGAAATGGCGATTACCCGCAATGCCAGCGAAGCGTTGCAGACGGCGCAACTGGGCATCGACCTGAAGCCGGGCGACGAAGTCCTGACGACGGACCAGGACTATCCCCGCATGCTCACCACGTGGGAACAACGCGCGCGGCGCGACGGCATCAGGATGGTCAAGGTGTCGTTCCCCGTGCCGCCGCCGAACCCGGCGTACCTGGCGGACATCTTCACGAAAGCCGTGACCCCGCGTACGAAGGTCATCCTGCTGTGCCACATCACGAACCTGACGGGGCAGATCTTCCCCGTGCGCGAGATCTGCCGCAGGGCGCGCGCCCGGGGCATCCGCACGATCGTGGACGGCGCCCACGCGTTCGCGCATTTCCCGTTCAAAGTCAGCGACCTCGAGTGCGACTACTACGGGTGCAGCCTGCACAAATGGCTCACGGCGCCTATCGGCACGGGGTTCCTGTACGTGCGCCGCGAACTGATCCCCTCCACCTGGCCGCTGCAGCCCGCACCGGCATCGATGGACGCCAACATCCGGAAGTTCGAGGAGATCGGCACGCACCCCGCGTCGGTTCACAACGCCATCGCCGAGGCGCTGATGTTCCTGCACGGCATCGGCATCGAGCGGAAAGCCGCGCGGCTGCGCTACTTGAAGAACCGCTGGGCCAGCCGCGTGGCCGGCCTGCCCGGCGTGCGGCTGCACACGAGCACCGACCCCGCGCAGTCGTGCGGCCTGGCCAACGTCGGCCTCGACGCGGTGGACTGCTCGAAACTCACCGAGTTCCTCTGGAGCAAACACCGCCTCATCGTCACGCCCATCAAACGCCCGGACTATCAGGGCATCCGCGTGACACCCAACGTCTACACCATGCTGGAAGAGGTCGATACGTTTGCCGGCATTCTGGAGGACGTGGCACGGCGGGGGGGGATATAGGAACGGCTTACGGCCTGGGGCTTACGGCTTACGGCCTGGGGTAAGTAGTCCCCGGGGCTACGTACGCCGCGGGCCGCAAGCCGCAGGCCATCGTTGAGCCCTCCGCAAGCCGCAAGCCGCAGGTCGCAGGCCTTCAGAATACGAATAGCAGCCCCACTGTCCACATGGATCCGCGGGTGTTGACGCCTTCGTTGTCGGAGCCTGGCGCGCGGACCGGCGCGAGCGCGGCCCCGATCACGGCGCCCCCGAGCTCGGAGAAACTCGGCGGATCCACGAACGTGTACCGATAGTCCGCGAAAACCGCAGCCTTGCGTCCGAGCGCCAGCTCCATGCCCGCGCCAGCGTGGTATCCGACCGAATGCGCCGCGGTCCGGAACGTTTCGTCGCCCGACAGGATGAGGTTGAGCGACTGCGTGTAGTAGCCGATCCCGCCCAGGGCGTACAGGCCCGACTGGCCGGCGCTGAAGTGGTACAGCACTGAACCCTGCAGGGGATACATCTTGATGGACGCCGTACCGGCTTCGTCTTTCAGTTCCTTGTAGTCGAGGGCCCCCTCGAGCGCCAGACGGCCGAACCGCACCCGGACCACGCCGCCGGTGAAACGTGCCTGCGACTCGCCGCTGCCCGCCAGAATGGGGCTCTCGGCCCCCGATACCATCGCCAGCCGGCCGCCAATGCCCACCGTCTGGGCCTGAGCCTGCGTGGCTGACGCCAGCAGGACAACCGCCGCACACATCACGAATACGCGCGTTACCCGCGCCACGGTCACCATTTGTCGCAATCTACCCTCCAGCTGTTTCCCGGGGTCCCGTCCCCTGTCTATCGGCGCGAGGCCGCGCGGGCACGCACGGGCCGGCCGTGATGTCGCGCCTCGTCGTGCAGCCGCGTGCAGCGGCGTGCAAGTCAGGGTTGTGAGATACTGGACCAGCCCCTCGAGCCAGGGCACGCCATGCCGTGCCCGTTCCACCGGAGCCGTCATGCCCAGCACATCCGCCGCCTTGTCCTCCATCCCCGTCGCGCAGCGCGTCTCGGGATTCACATACGCCATCCGCAACATCGTCGCTGAAGCGAAGAAGGTCGAAGCCACGGGACGGGCCGTGAAATACCTCAACATCGGCGACCCGATTCCGTTCGGGTTCAAGACGCCGCCACACCTGATCGAAGCCATCGAACGCGCCCTGCGCGAGGGCATCAACGGCTACGGGCCGTCGCCCGGCGTCGAGAAGGCCCGCGAAGCCGTGGCCGCCGACTTTACCGAACGTGGCGTGCCGATGACGCCCGACCGCGTGATCCTGACGGCAGGCACGTCCGAGGGTATCGAACTCGCGCTGAACGCGCTGGTGAACCCGGGCGACGAAGTACTCGTGCCGATGCCCACGTATCCGCTCTACACCGCCGTGGCCGCCAAGATTGGCGCGCGGGAGGTGTATTACCGGAAAGACCCGAAAAACGGCTGGCTGCCGGACGTCGAACAGATCCGGTCGTTGATCACGCCGAAAACCCGGGCACTGGTGGTCATCGATCCGAACAACCCGACGGGCGCCATCTACCCGGACAGCGTACGGCGCGAACTGATTGCCATGGCCAGCTCGCACGGCTTCGTGCTGCTGGCCGACGAGGTCTACGCGGATCTCGGCTACGACGGGCCCACGCCGCCGATGGCGCGCCTCGATCTCGAAGCGCCGGTGATCTCGTTCGGCAGCCTGTCAAAGGCCTATCTGGCCCCCGGCTGGCGGGCAGGCTGGATGGCCATCGGCGGAAGCCCGCGCCAGGTCAATCTCCTGGCCGGCATCAAGAAACTGGCGGACGGGCGCCTGTGTTCGACCGTGCCAATGCAGTACGCCATCACGGCCGCCCTCACGGGCGACAAGTCGCACCAGGTGAGTTTCCGCGCGGCTTTGATCGAACGCGCGAACCTGACCGTGGCGCGGCTCAACGCCATCCCGGGGATGTCGTGCGTCGCGCCACGCGGCGCGTTCTACGCCATGCCTCAGGTGACGCTGCCGCCGGGCAAGACCGACGAAGACTACGTGCTCGCCCTGCTGCGCGAAGCCGGCGTCCTGTGCGTCCACGGCTCAGGATTCGGCATGCGCCCGGAAGACGGCTTCTTCCGCGTCGTGTTCCTGGCATCGCCGGCCGAACTCGCCGGCATCTACGACACGATGGCAGACTTCACGGGGCGGTATCTCGCTAGAGGCTAGAGGCTAGGGGCTTCCGCCTTCGCCCTTCGGGCTTCGGCGGACAGGCGGGGCTCGGGGTAGATAGTAGCAAGTAGACAGTAGACAGGGCGACCTGCTTCCTGCTTCCTACTTCCTACTTCCTACTTCCTACTTCCTACTTCCTACTTCTTGCTTCTGCCCCAACCCCCAACCCCCAACCCCCAATCCCCAGCCTCCGGTGTCCAGAATTGCCCACTTCTACACAGCGTGTAGCCCGAACTTCCCGCCTGGGGGGCCTGTGCGCGTGAACTGGCCATTCTTGGCCCAGTCGCGCGCGAAGCCAATCGTGATCGATTCTTGCTATGAGGAACGGTGAAGACGATCGGGCGCGCGTCCCGAGTCTGTCGGCACTCCCCGGGGTCAGCGGGGCGACAACTTGTGTTGGGCGCGCGCCGGTCGCTTCACGAGGTCCTGAGGGCACAAGCACGTGCGGTGCTTGCGCATCGAAGGACTTGTTGTGGAGGCCTCCGTGCACGTGCCCGCGCGTGAACCATCGACGCATTCGCCCTTTGGTGACGCCGTCATCCTGCTGTTCCTGCTCGTGCAGGCGGCTGACGGCGCCTTCACCTATCTGGGCGTTCATACGATGGGGCTCGGCATCGAAGCCAATCCGCTGCTCGTGACGCTTATGGTATCGATGGGCGCCGCGCCGGCATTGCTCAGCGCCAAGGTGTTCGCGGCCCTTCTCGGCATTTCGCTCCACCTGATCGGCGTACACCGCGTGGTCGCCAGCCTGACGGCCATCTACGCCGGCGGCGCAGTCCTGCCGTGGATCGGGGTTTTCATTACGCACTGACGCAGGGCACGGACAGTAGGCAGTAGTCAGTAGGCAGTAGGCAGTAGGCAGTAGGCAGTAGGCAGTAGGCAGTAGTCAGTAGGCAGGGCCGCGTCCTTCCTACTGTCTACTGTCTACTGTCTACTTCCCGCCTCCCACGTAGCGCTCGAGCGCCTCCGCGGGACCGATGGCCTCGTCCAGCGTCGCCATCCGGACGTCCAGCCAGGCGGTGTTGGGAATCGGGTGCGCGACGCGATGGATATTGAGCAGGTGTTCGATTGAGATGTTGTCGGTGGTCATGTTACGCGCGCCGGCGCCGCACGCCAGCGACAACGACGGCCGCAGCCGGTTGAAGATCCCGCCGATGGCTCCCTGCGTGGACGGCTGGTTCACCAGGATCCGTGCCGCATCGAGTTGCGCGAAATCGGCAATGACGGTCTCGTCGTTCGTGTACACCACAACTGTGTGGCCGATGCCTCCCCGCACGTTCACCGCCCGGCAGACGTCCAGCGCGTGCGCGTAGGTCGCGCATGGGTACCACGACACCACGGGCATCAGGATTTCGTGCGAAAGCGGGTGTTGGGCGCCGACACCCGAACATTCGGCCACGATGAGGCGCGTGCCCTCCGGCACGGCAAATCCGGCTCGCTCCGCAAGCACCGCCGCCGGCTGGCCGACGGCGTCCGCCCGCATCCGATGGTTGTCCGAGTCGTAACACACCGGGCCGAGGCGCTCCGCTTCGTCCGCCGTGCAGAAGTACGTGCCCAGCGGCTCGAGGTGCTCCCGCAGCGGCCCCGCCACGTCTTCTTCGACAACGATGGCCTGTTCGCTGGCACAGACGGTCCCGTTGTCGAAGGCCTTGGAGTGGACGATGGAGCGGGCCGCAAGAGAGAGGTCGGCCGATCGGTGGACGTAGACCGGGACGTTGCCGGGCCCCACGCCCAGCGTCGGCGTGCCGGATCGCTGGGCGAGTGCGACGATGGACGACGTGCCGGTGGCCAGGATCAGGGCCAGACCAGGGTGGCGCATGACGGCATCGACGTGTTCGGTCTGGCCGCGGGTCATCACCTGGATGGCCCCGTCGGGCGCGCCTGCGGCTTCGGCGGCGGCGGCAAGCAGGCGCACGGTTTCTTTGACGCACTTCCTGGCGGCCCGGTGGGGGCTGATGATGATGGGATTACGCGTCTTCATGCAGATGAGCGCTTTGAAGATCGCCGTGGACGTGGGGTTGGTCAGCGGCACCGTGGCCAGCACGGGGCCCATGGGCTGCGCGATCTGCGTGATGCCTTTGGCGGCGTCGTGGGCGATGGCCCCCACCGTCCGTTCGTGGCGGATGTCGCCGTAGACCAGCAGGCTCGCCCACGCGTTCTTCAGCACTTTGTGCTCGAACACACCCATGCCGGTCTCGTCGCAGGCCAGCCGGGCCAGAGTCAGGCGGGCCGCGAAGGCAGCTTCGTACACCGCGTGCACCACGCGGTCCACCCGCGCCTGATCGAAGGTCCTGAACGCGGTCGCCGCTCCCGCCGCCCGTCTCACCAGTTCGCCAGCATACTCGGCAGCATCGGACATGGGGACTAGACTACCGCAGGACGCTGGGGGAAGTAGTCAGTAGTCAGCAGTCAGTAGTCAGTAGGAAGTAGGAAGTAGGAAGTAGGAAGTAGGAAGTGCCCCTGCCTACTGTCTACTGACTACTGCCTACCCTCGAGCCCCGAACCCCATGCCCATGCCCCTGAGAAGCAGTAACCTGTACCCGCCATGCGCGACCTCGATGCCATCAAATCCCGTTACGCCGACAAGTTCCAGCCCGGCGACCTCGTATTCGGCAACATCCGGCGGGGCAACCGCATCTTCATCGGGACCGGCTGCGGCGAGCCGCAGCACCTGGTTCACGAGCTGACGGCCTATATCCGGTCGAATCCCAAGGCGCTGTTCGGCGCGGAGATCCTGCACGTCTGGACGCTGGGCGTCGCGCCGTATACGGACGAGCGGCTGCAGGCCAACGTGCGCCACAACTCGTTTTTCGTCGGCAACACGACGCGCACCGCGGTGAACCAGGGCCTGGCCGACTACACGCCCATCTTCCTGTCGCAGGTGCCCGACCTCTTCAACCGTCGCCTCATCGACATCGACGTGGCCCTGATCCAGACGTCCCTGCCCGATCAGCACGGCTACCTCAGCCTCGGCGTCAGCGTGGACATCGTGAAGGCGGCCATCAAGGCGGCGTCGCTCGTCGTGGCCCAGATCAACCGGTTCATGCCCCGGGTGCAGGGCGACGGGTTCCTCCACATCGATGATGTGGACTACCTCGTCCACCATGACGAGCCGCTGCTGGAGTATTGCCCGAGCGTGCCCGACGAGATTGCCACGCGTATCGGCAAACACGTGGCGCGTATCGTCCAGGACGGCGACACGATCCAGGTCGGTTACGGGAGTGTGCCCAACGCCATCATGTCGGCGCTCGCCCGCAAGAAACACCTCGGCGTTCACACCGAACTGCTCACCGACGGCATCGTCGATCTGATCCGCGCCGGGGTGGTGGACAACACGCGCAAGACCGTCGATCGCGGCAAGAGCGTGGCGTCGTTCTGCATGGGGTGTGCCGACACCTACTCGTTTATCGACAACAACCCGACCATCGAACTGCGCGGCATCGACTACACCAACAACCCGCTCGTGATCGCGCGCCAGGCGAACATGACCGCCATCAACACCGCGCTCGAAGTGGACCTGACCGGGCAGGCCACCGCCGAGTCGATCGGCCACACGTTCTACAGCGGCATCGGCGGCCAGGCCGACTTCATGCGCGGGGCCGTCCTGGCGCCCGGGGGGAAGTCGATTCTGGCGTTGCCCTCGGTCACCCACGACGGCCAGACGTCGCGCATCGTGCCGTTCCTCGGCGAAGGCGCCGGCACGTCGCTCGTGCGCGGCGACCTGCACTACGTGGTGACCGAGTACGGCATGGCGCACGTACACGGCAAGAGCGTGCGCGAGCGGGCCATGGATCTGATTGGCATCGCCCACCCGAAGTTCAGGCCGTGGCTGATCGACGAAGCCCGCCGCCTCAATCTCATCTATCGCGACCAGGAGTTCCTCACCGGCGCGGGGGGCGAATACCCCGAGCACCTCGAGACGCGGAAGACCACCCGGCGGGGCCACCCCATCCTGCTGCGCCCCGTCCGGATCAGCGACGAGCCCCTGCTGAAAGACTTCTTCTATTCACTGTCCGACCGGAGCATGTACCGGCGGTTCCTGACGCCCACGTGGGAGATGTCCCACGAACGCCTGCAGGACTTCGTGGTGATCGACTACACCACAGAGATGATCATCCTCGCCACGGTGGAAGAAGAGGCGCGGGAAGTGGTGGTGGGGCTGGGCGAGTACTACCTCGATGACGAGCGGCTCTGGGCCAACGTCGCGTTTGCCGTACGCGACAGCCACCAGAACCGAGGGATCGGCACCGAACTGCTCGCGTTCCTGGTCTACATCGCCAGACGCCAGGGCCTGATGGGGCTGACCGCCGAGGTGCTGAAAGAGAACGAACCCATGCTCCGCGTCTTCGAGAAGACCGGCGTGCCCCTCGAGAAACACAGCGCGGACGAAAGCTGGGACATACGGCTGACGTTCTGACGGCCTGCGGCTTACGACTTGCGGCGGCCTGAGGCCTAAGGCCTGCGACTTGCGACTTCTCATGGCTTACGACTTGCGACTTGCGGCGACCTGAGGCCTGAGGCCTGCGACTCGCGGCATGAAAGGCACGCGGGGACGAATGACATTTCGCCCCCGCGTACCGGCTTTTTCCCGGCCGTAAGCCGCAAGCCGCAGGCCGTAAGCCGTTACTGTCCGTATTTCTCAATAATCCCCTTCTTGTCGAGCCCGAGGATGCCGTATTTCGCGCCGACTTTTTTGAACGACTCGAGGGCGCGCGCGAGCATCGGGATGTCGTGATCGGCCGACAGTTGCGTGCGGATACGCGCCTGGCCGGCGGCCACGACGGGGAAGAAGAACCCGACGACGTAGATGCCTTCGTAGTAGAGGTCCCGCGCCACGTCCTGCGCCAGCTTCGCGTTGAACAGCATCACGGGCACGATCGGGCTGTCGCCGGCCTTGATGACGAATCCCGCGTCGATCAGCCCCTGGCGCCAGAACTTCGCGTTGGTTTCCAGCTTGTCGCGCCGCTCGGTGCTGGCGCTGAGCAGGTCGATCACGGTGATGGCCGACGCCGCGATGGGCGGCGGCACGGCATTGCTGAACAGGTAGGGCCGCGCCCGCTGGCGGCACAACTCCACGATCTCCTTGCGCCCCGACACGCAGCCGCCGCTCGCGCCGCCGAGCGCTTTGCCGAGCGTCGTCGTGATGATGTCGATCTTCCCCATCACGCCGAAATGTTCGTGGCAGCCCCGGCCGGTTTTCCCGATGAAACCCGACGCGTGGCTGTCGTCCAGGAACACCAGCGCGTTGTACTTCTCGGCCAGGGCGCAGATCTCGTCCATCGGCGCCAGGTCGCCGTCCATGCTGAAGACGCCGTCGGTGATGATGACGCGAATGCGCCGGTCCTGGTGTTCCTGAAGTTTCTGCTCCAGGTGCGCCATGTCGCAGTGTTTGTAGGTGTCGTGCATCGCCTTCGCCAGGCGGATCCCGTCGACGATGCTGGCGTGGACCAGACGGTCGGAGATCATGACGTCGTCCGGGCCGAGGATGGCTTCGAAGACGCCGGCGTTGGCATCGAGGCAGCTCGGGAAGAGGATGGTGTCTTCGGTGCCGAGGAACTCGGTCAGCTTGCGCTCGAGTTCGCGGTGCACGTCCTGCGTGCCGCAGATGAACCGGACGCTCGACATGCCGTAGCCGCGTTCGTCGAGGGCTTTGTGCGCCGCGGCCACGACGGCGGGATGGCTCGACAGCCCCAGATAGTTGTTGGCGCAGAGGTTGATGACCTCTTTCAGCGCGGATCCGCTCGGGAACTCGACGCTGATGTGCGCCGCCTGCGGCGAGTGGATGTACCGCTCTTCCTTGAAGATCCCCTTCTCGCGGATGCCGGCCAGTTCACCCAGCCAGACTTCTTTGGCGGCTGCCGGGTATGCCATGTTATGCCCCCTTCTTCGCCAGGTGCCTGTTCACCAGCGTCATGATGCTGGCCACCGTGTCGAAGGCCTGCGGCGTGGCTTCTTCGTCGGGAATCGTGATGCCGTTTTTCTTCTCGAGGAACCGCTTCAGGCTCACCATGCTGAAGCTGTCCACGATGCCGCTCGAGATCAACGGCGTGTTCTCGTTGAGATCCATGTCTTCGGCTTCGTCTTCGTCGAGGTATTCGTTCTTGATGTACTCGAGGATCATTTCTTTCATTGGGCACTCCTCACAGGCTTATGGCCTACGGCTTGCGGCTTGCGGCTTGCGGCTTACGGCTTACGGCTTGCGGCTTGCGGCTTGCGGCTTCAACAGGGCCTTGAGCCGTAAGCCTCAAGCCGCTAGTCGTCTTCCATCGTACTGACGTCCCCAATCGGCTGGCCAAGTTCTTTGGCCTTCAGCACGCGCCGCAGGATCTTGCCGCTGCGCGTCTTGGGCACCTTGTCCACGAACTCGATTTCCTGCGGCATGGCCAGAGGCGACAGGCGCTTGCGCACGAAGTTCATGATGTCGAGTTCGAGGTCGGTCGTGGCTTCGTGTCCCGGCCGCAACGACACGAACACCTTGACCACTTCCATGTTGACCGGATCGGGTTTGCCGATCGCCGCCGACTCGGCCACCGCCGGGTGTTCGAGCAGCGCGCTCTCGATTTCGAACGGGCCCACCAGGTGCCCGCCCGTGTTGATCACATCATCATCCCGCCCGCAGAACCAGAAGTAGCCCTCCTGATCCAGGCTGGCCTGGTCGCCGCAGATGTACCAGCCGTTGAGGAACTTGCCGTAATACGTCGCGGTGTTGTTCCAGTACGTCCGCATCAGGCTCGGCCACGGCGGACGGATCGCAATCAGTCCCACCCGGCCCGGTTCGGTGATCGGCGTGCCGGTCTTGGGCTCCACGACGGCCGCTTCGACTGCCGGGAACGGCCGGCCCATGCTGCCGGGTTTGACGGGCATGCCGGGCAGGTTCGTCACCATGATCGAACCGGTCTCGGTCTGCCAGAACGTATCGTGGAACCAGAGGCCGAACGCCTCGTACCCCCAGCGGACCGCTTCGGGGTTCAGGGGCTCGCCCACGCTGGCCATGTGCCGCAGTTGCGTGAGATTGCGCCTGCGGACGGGCTCGAATCCGTCTTTCATCAACATCCGGATCGCCGTCGGCGCCGTGTACCACACGGTCACGCCGTGTTTCTCCATCGTCTGGTACCAGCGATCGGACGAATAGCCCGCGTCGAGGACCACCTGCGTGGCGCCCATGGCCCACGGGCCGATGATGCCGTAACTCGTGCCCGTGACCCACCCGGGGTCGGCCGTGCACCAGTAGACGTCGCCGTCTTTCAGGTCCAGGACGACTTTCGTCGTCAGGTACTGGGCGAAGATGCTGCCGTGCACGTGCATGGCGCCTTTGGGCGCGCCGGTGGTGCCGCTGGTGTAATGCAGGACGCTGGGGCTCTCGGGATGCGTCGCCGCCACCGGGAAGAACCCGTCGCGGTGCGCCATCATCTGGTAGCTGACTTCGCCGTCCCGCAGCTTGCGCCCTTCTTCGTCGTGATCCACGACGATCACCGTCTTGAGGTCGGGCAGCCGTTCGCGCGCCTTGCGCACCTTGCTCAGGTGGCGGCGCTGCGTGATGATGGCCGTGGCCTTGCTGTCGAGCATGCGGGCGATGAGCGCGTCTTCGCCGAACGCCGAGAAGAGCGGCTCGACCACCGCCCCGGTCTTGAGGATGCCCATGAAGCCGATGTACAGCTCGGGGATCCGATCGAGGAACAGGCACACACGATCGAGGGGTTTGACGAAGACGTTGCCGCGCAGGTAATGCGCCCACCCGTTGGTGAGTTCGTGCAGGTCACGATAGGTGAACTGCCGGACTTCGCCTTCGTGGTTTTCGTGAATCAGCGCGACCGTGTCGCCCCGGCCCTGCTCGACGTGGCGATCGACGCAGAGGCGCGCGATGTTCAGCGGCTCGCCGTCACGGTATGCCAGTTCCCGCTTCGCCACATCCCAGGACACGTCGCGCCGAAGCTGTTCGTAATCAAACGGCATCTGCCCCCTCCTCTGACCCGTTGGTACTGTCAGCCACCGCCCACGCCACCGCGTGGTCGCGTGTGACCGTGAACGCCACGTGAATCCCGCGCACGCCGGACTCGGATGCCACCCGCGCCGTCTCGCCCGCCAGGGACACGGCCATGCCGCCCCGGCCGGACGAGGTGGTTTCGATGTCGCGCCAGCGCATGCGGCCGACCATGCCCGTGCCGAGCGCTTTGAAGCAGGCTTCCTTGACGGCAAAACGCGCGGCCAGGCCGCAGGCCGGCCGGCGCCGCGCCGCGCACGACGCCTGTTCGGCGCCTGAGAACAGTTCATCAAGCAGGTGGGTGCCCTGGCGAGCGATCTCGCGTTCCATCCGGGAGACGTCGAACAAGTCGAGGCCGGCGCCAGTGATCACACGGATCCTGCAGGTTCGGGAGATCAACGAGGGGGGCACAATCGTCCAGGGGCCAAAGGCTCCTGGCGAAAAGTGGCCCGAGTGTAGCACAGGGGGCTTGGGGCGTGGGGCTCGGGGCTCGGGGCTCGGGACTCGGGGCTCGGGACTCGGGACATGGGACTCGGGCAACCGGGTCAAGGGGGACGTCCTCCGGAGCGAATTGAGCATGCCGACGGGAAGAACCGAGAAACGACTCGTGGAAAGCACCGGGAGTTTCTCCGGCATGTCGAGTTGAGCGTAGGAGGATGTCCCCCTTCGGCTCGGTTGCCCTCCCCTCTGCCCCTCCGTGATCGTTTTCTCCGCGAATCTCGTCTGTCCCAGAGAGCCCGGACAGGTGGGGCTTCCGCCGTCGCCCTTCGGGCTATGGCGGACAGGCGTGGCCGGCCGCAGGCCCCAGGCCGTAAGCCGACTTGCATCTATAATGTGCCCGCATGGCAGATTCTTCTTCCCGTCGCGAGGCCCCGAAAGCCCGGGGCCAGGTGCGGTCGTTCGTGGACATGTACACCAAAGGTCTGACCACCGAAGAATTCCAGCGCCTGTTCACGCGCGACACGCGTGATGCCTATCGCTATTTTTCACGGCGTATCGATCGCGAGGCGCTGTCCCGCGTTCGCTGGTACAAACGGCCGTTCGTCTTTCTCCACGGGTTTTTCCTGGCCTTCACGCTCAAGATGTCGCCGGCGCGCCGGGTGCTGTTCGCCGCCGCCCTGGTGCTGGCCATCATCGGGCTGTTCCAGTTGGCGGACGGATTCCACGCGGAGTGGATTCCGATCGATCCGTTTGTCATGCGGGTGCCGATCCCGATTCCCAACTGGCCCGCCGGTACGGGCCTCGTCATCCTCTCGCTGCTCGCGCTGAACCTGATCGTGCTGCTGGAAGTCTTCGAGCGCCTGTCGCTCAAGAACGACCTCGAAATCGCCCGCGACATCCAGAAAGCGATGTTGCCCCGCGGCCTGTACGCGGATCGGGGCATCGAAGCGTTCGGCCTGACGCGGCCCGCCAACACCGTGGGCGGCGATTTCTACGACGTGCTGCCCCTGCCCGACGGCCGGCTGCTCGTCGCCCTCGGGGACGTGGCCGGCAAAGGCAGCCCGGCGGCGTTGCTGATGGCACTGTTGCTGGCCATGTTGCGCACGCTCGTCGACGAAGGCCTGGAGCCGGCTCCGCTGGTGGCACGCCTCAACGTCCAGATCACACGCCACGCGCCGCCGTCTCGGTTCATTACCCTGCTGTTCGTCGTCATCGACCCCGCCACCGGCACGGTCACCTCGGTGAACGCCGGTCACCTGCCCGGCCTGATTCGCCGCCACTCGGGCGCCGTCGATACGCTGAGCGGGGGCGGCATCGCCCTGGGCATGTTCGAACACTCGACCTACACGGCCGAGACGGCACACCTGAACCCGGGGGACGTCCTGGTGCTCTACAGCGACGGCATCACGGAAGCGGAAGACCCCCGTGGCCGGCCCTTCGACGAAGACGGCCTGCGCGCCCTGATCGACGCCCATGCCACCGTGCCCCTGCCGGACATCGGCGCAGCCATCTTCGGGGCCGTGGAACGCCACGCCCAGGACGTGCGGTTTGCCGACGACCTCACGATCCTGCTCGCGAGGAGGCAGGGGGCCGAAGTCAGTAGTCAGTAGTCAGTAGTCAGTAGGAAGCAGAAAGCAAGAAGCAGGGGACCCCCCGGCCGGATTCGCCGTCATAATGGTGACTCGTCGTATGAACTGGCGTCCTGCCGTTGCCGTCGTCTGCTGCTGGCTGGGCCTGAGTGCAGGTCCGAGCGGCGCTGTGCCCCAGCAGCCGGTAAAAGACGATGGGGTGTCGGCGCTGCTGCGGCGGGTGGAACAGATCATGACCGGGGGCAAGCCCGAGGCGTACTACGAGCTGCTCGGGACCTTTGCCGATCGGACCAGCGCCCGCACCGCCGCACAACTGCTCGTCTCGTCCACCATGACCCGCACGGTGCTGCGCGAGCGCGATCGCGTGCCCCTCGACGGTGCCCTGCCCGGCGACGGCTATCGCCTGATGGTCGAAGCGTTCATCGAATACACGGATCGGGCGCGGGTGTCGACGTGGCGGTTCGACGTGCGGCGCGTGGGTGACGGTGACACCGCCGACGCGTGGGTGATTGCCGGCCAGCAGCAGATCAGCGTGGTGGACGGTCTGTACCGTCTGTCGCTGAACCGCTCCCGGCAGTACCGGGTGCAGAATCTCGTGCTGCGTTCCGAAGACCTCGAAGTCCGGATGCCCAGCGGCCGCATGTTCATCTCGGACACCCAGGAGGGCCCGACGGCGGCCGTCCTGCTGCCGGGGAACGATGCGAGGTTCACGTTCAAGCCGACGCCAGCCACCGAACGCGAGCAGGTGAAGCTGTTTGCCGGTTCGGAAGACATCACGGACGGTTTCAGCGCGATCTTCCTGCGGCTCAACGCCCTGGACTTCGGCGAGTTGTTCCCGCCGTCGGCCGTGCAGCTCGAAGCCGTGGACGAAGGTTCGCTGAGACGGGCCGAGTCGGTGTTCCGGGAAGACGTGAACAAGTCGTTCAGCCTCGACATGGGCGACCTGAGCCGCGACGCCTGGTCGTTGTCGCCGAACAGCGGCGACCTGCTGGCCGAGATTCGTACGCGCCAGTTCCAGACGATTACGTACGCCAAGTCGAGCGGCGACCCCGAAGACATCACCGTGTTCGACCGGCGCCGGCGCAAAAACATCTCGGTGTACGCGTCGCGCGACCACGTGGGCGACCGCGGGCGTTTTTTCGACGAAGACGCGTCAGCCGCGTACGACATCACCGACTATCAGGTCGAAACACGCTTCGAGCCCGAACGTAATCAGATCGACGGCAGGACCCGGCTGCGCCTGAAGGTCAGGGATTCGGCGCTCAGCAGCCTGACGCTGAAGCTGGCCGACTCGCTGGCGGTGCGTTCGGTCTTCAGCCCCGAACTGGGCCGCCTGCTGTTCCTGCGCGTGCGCAATCAGCACAGTCTGGTGGTCAACCTCCCGGCCGTGGCGACACCGGGCGCCGAATTGACCCTCGATGTCGAGTACGGCGGGCCGCTGCAGCCGTCGATGATCGAACGCGAGGCGGTCTCGGTCGGCCAGAGCCAGCCGCAGGATCCGTTCACGGCCGACCTGCTGGGTATTCCGGGCGAAGCCAGCTGGCTGTTCACCACGCGGACGTACTGGTATCCGCAGTCATCGGTGTCCGACTACGCGCCTGCCGTGCTGCGGCTGACCGTTCCTGCCGGTTACGGCGTGCTCGCCAGCGGCGAACTGATGGCCGGGTTTCCCAGGACGGTGGCGCCGCCGGACGGCCGCCGGAGTCCGGATCGGCAGTACGCCTTCTCGGCTCCGCAGCCGCTGCGATACCTGTCGTGCCTGATTACCAAGTTTGTCCGCGCGGGAGCCAGGTCGGTGAACCTGGATTCCGCCTTGACGACGGTCGGGCCTGACGGGTCCCGCGAATCGGTCCGGCCCGTCCGCCCTGGGGTCTACTACGACGCCCTGTCGCTCTCGGTGGACACCAATCCCCGGCTCCGCACCCGCGGCGTCCGCATGCTGGACACGGCCGAAGACATCGTCCGCTTCTACGTGAGCCTGGTGGGCGACAGCCCGTATCCCGGCCTCTCTGTCGGGCTAGTCGAGAAAGAACTGCCCGGGGGCCACAGCCCCGCGTACTTGAGCGTTGTCCACCAGCCGATGCCGCAGGTCAACTTCTCGTGGGGCAACGATCCGTCGGCGTTCCAGAACTACCCCGAGTTTTTCGTCGCCCACGAAATCGCACACCAGTGGTGGGGCCAGGCCGTGGGCTGGCGCAGTTACCACGAACAGTGGATCAGCGAAGGGTTCGCGCAGTACTTCGCGGCGCTGTACGCCCGGCACAGCCGCGGGGAACAGGCCTTTGACGACGTCATGCGCCGTATGGCGAAGTTTGCCCGCGAGCAGTCGTCTCAAGGCCCGATTTCGCTGGGGTATCGCCTGGGCCACGTCCGCAACGACATGCGGGTGTTCAGGTCGCTGGTCTACAACAAGGCGGCCGTCGTGCTGCACAACCTGCGGCTGCTGCTGGGCGACGAGGTGTTCTGGCGCGGCCTCCGGCGGTTCTATTTCGACTGGCGTTTCAAGAAAGCCAGCACCCTGGACGTGCAGCGGGCGTTCGAAGCAGAGAGCGGCCAGGACCTCTCGGTCTATTTCGACGGCTGGATCCACACGTCGGGCATTCCCGTCGTACGGTTCTCGTGGGCACGGGACGCCGGCGCAACCGACGCGGCCGCCCTCGTACGATTCGAACAGGTCGGCGCGGTCTTCGACCTGCCGGTCGTCGTCACGCTCCACTTCGCGGACCGCACCACGCGGGACGTCATCGTGCCCGTCCGCAGCCGCACCACCGAAGTCCGCGTCCCGTTCACCGGCGACCTGCGCGACATCACGGTCAAGGAAGACGGCACCACGCTGGTCAGTGTGTACAGACAGTAGGCTTGCGGCTTGCGGCTTGCGGCCTTGCCTACAGACAGTAGGGGTTCGGGGTTCGGGGCTTGGGGCTTGGGGCTCGCGAGTCGGGAGTCGGAGGGGGGACATCCCCTGTCTTTCCCCAACCCCCAATCCCCAACCCCCAATCCCCAGCCCCTAGCCTCTAGCCTCTAGCCCCTAGTATCATCGTCCCCATGGAAACCGTGACGCTGACCATCGACGGTCGCCCGTTGACCGTCCCCAAGGGTACGACCATTCTGCAGGCCGCCCTGGACAACGGGATCTCGATTCCTTACTACTGCTACCATCCCGGCCTCGGCGTCGACGGCTCCTGCCGCGTGTGTATCGTCAAGGTCGAGAAGATGCCCAAGCTGCAGACGTCGTGCTCGACGGTCTGCACGGATGGCATGGTCGTCGATACGAGCGGCAAAGACGTGGTGGACGCGCGGGCGTCCGTCTTTGAGTTCCTGCTGATCAATCATCCCCTCGACTGTCCGGTCTGCGACAAGGGCGGCGAATGCCCCCTGCAGGACTTTTCGTATACGTTCGGGCCCAAGGGCAGCCGCATGGAGTTCCCGCGGCGCACCTTCGATGGTGAGGGCGTCAAGGCCGACGTGGATTTCGGCCCCACGCTGATGCTGAACCGCAACCGCTGCATCCTGTGCACGCGCTGCGTGCGGTTCATGCGCGAGATCGACACCGACGCCCAGATTTCGGTCGTGGACCGCGGGTACGCCAGCGAGATCTCCACCTTCGAGGAACACGGGGTCCACTCGCTGCTGTCGGGCAACCTGATGGACGTCTGTCCGGTGGGCGCGATCACGACGCGCGACTACCGGTTCAAGTCGCGGCCGTGGGACAACCCGCTGGCGGTTGATACGATTTGCACGTCCTGCTCGAAAGGCTGCAATACGACCGCGTGGCTGAAAGCCAAGCCCGAATGGGCCAAAGGCGCCCAGTTGATCCGGATGACGCCGCGTTACAACGCCGACGTCAACGGCTACTGGATGTGCGACATCGGGCGGTTCGGATATCACTGGCTCGAAGGCGACACCCGGCTGACGACGCCGGCGGTCCGCCAGGCCTCCGGAGAGCAGGCGCCTGCGACGTGGGCCGCAGCGCTGGGCCGTGTGCGCGAAGCCCTGGCGCCGGTGCTCAAAGAAAACGCGGCGTCGTTCAGGATGGTTGTGTCGGCCCACGCGTCCACGGAGGAGCTTTTCCTCGTGCGCGAACTGGTGCGCCGCGTGCAGGGCACCTCCGCCGAACGCCTCGTGTCGGTCTCCTGGCGCAATACCCGGAAGAATCAGCCGGCGCACACGACGTTCGTCGTGCCCGAAGTGGACGCGCCCAACGTTGCCGGCGCCCGCGACATCGGGTTTGCCGCGCCGCCTGATGCCGATGGCGCCGGATCGCTGAACGGCCTGCGCTCGGCTGTGGATGCCGGGGCGGTCAAGGCGGTGTACGTCGTGGATCCGGGACCCGCCAGCCTGATGGGCGACATGGCCTGGCTCGCGGAGGCGCGCACCTCGGGCAAGATCACGTTCCTGGCCGTCCAGGGGGTTGAGGCGTCGGTCCTGACCGCCGCCGCAGACGTCATCCTGCCGGGCGCGGCAACAGCCGAAAAGGAGGCCCTGTTCACCAACGACAAGGGCCTCGTGCAGACGACGGCACGTGTGTTGACCGCCCCCGGCGACGCGCGCGAAGACTGGCAGATCCTCGTGGACCTGGCAGCCGAGCTGGGCGCGCCCCTCGACTGGACGACGCCGGCGACCATCCGGGCGGCCCTGGCACACGCCCTGGCGGGTAACCCGGCGTACGCGGGCATCGAGAACCTCACGTTCTCGCGGCCGGTGTCGGCACGCACCTGGCTGCAGTCGTCGAATCCGTCCGAGCGCTGGAAGTGGGATCACGCGTTCCAGGACAATCCGCCGGTCAAGGGCGAGCCGCAGGTCGTGCGCGCGGAGCTGATCAACGCGATCCTGAAGAAGTAGGCGGGCCGGCGGGCACGGGATACGCGGGCGGGAGGTCTCCATGAAGAGTCTGGTGCTGCGGTCGATCGTCGTGCTCGCGGTCGTCGTGGCCGTTGCCGGCGCGGCGTTCAAGGTGTGGGGCATCGAGCAGCAGGCCGCCCTCGAGCGGGACGCGGCGGACTTGTTCGAGCGCCAGGCGCGTCAGCTGACGCGAGGCCTGGCCGAGCTGCGCGTGGCCCTGCAGGCGTACGTGGCCGACGGCCAGATCGTGGAATCCTGGCAGAAGACCGCCGCCGACCTCTACCAGGCATCGTCGGCCCAGGCCACCGCGCTGCGCGGCCTGACCCGCTCGCCCGAAGGCCAGGGCGCGGTGGAAGGCGCCCTCGAAGGCGTGGCGTCCCTCGCCAGAACCGAGACACGCGCCCGCGAGTTCCTGGCGTCGTCACAGCGGCTGTCGGCGTCGGACGTCGTCTTCGCGGAAGCGGCGCCGCAGATCGCCCGCGTCGTCACCGCCGTCGATACCGCCAGGGGCCACGAAAGCGTCTACACGGCCACCCGCCTCGAAGCCCAGAGAGTCGAGCAACTCTGGTGGCTCGGCGGCGCGGCCGCCGTGGCGCTGCTCGCGCTCGTGTTGCTGCTGCCGGTTCCCAGGGCGTCGGCCGCACTTGATCAGACGGGCGACGCTGACGGCGAGCAGCCGGGTTCGAGCCTGGGCATCGGCCACATCCCGCCAGCCCACGGCCGGCCGGATCACGCGGGGACACAGGCCGGGAACGCGGCGATTCGCCCCGAACGCCAGGCGGCGGCCGACAGTCAGGTCATCAGCCTGCCCGCCACCGCCGACCTGTGCAGCGCCCTCGCCAGGGTCCAGGAGCCGCGAGAGCTGCCCGCCCTGCTGGAGCAGGCGGCGACGGTCCTGCACGCCGACGGGATTGTCGTGTGGATGCCCGACGGTCCTGGCGGCATGCTGCGCCCGGCCCTCGCCCAGGGATATTCGCCGCTGACGATTACGCGGATGGGCATGATCCCCGTGGACTCCGACAACGCCACCGCCGAGGCGTTCAGGACACGCACGACGCAGAGTATTGCGCCGGACGGTGACCAGTCGGGCGCCGTGGCGGCGCCGCTGGTGACCGCTGACGGGTGTTCGGGTGTCATGGCGGCCGAGATCAAGGCGGGCACGCCCGTCGAACCCGCTCGCGCCGCGGCCGCCATCATTGCTGCCCAGTTGTCGATGCTGATTTCTCCCACCAGCCCGCCGCCGTCGGTGACCGGATGACGCCCGACGATCCGGTCCTCGATCCGGACGTCCTGGCAGGGCTCGAACAGCTGGGGGTCGAATCGGACAACTCCGAGTTCATGGCGCAGCTGTTCGGCCTGTTCGCGTCCAACGCTCCGGGCCGGTTCGAACGGATCACCCTCGCCGTGTCGGCCCGTGACGGCGCCACCCTCGAGAGCCTGGCGCACACGCTGAAGAGCAATTGCGCCATGCTGGGCGCCGCAAAGATGGCTGCCTACTGCCGGGATCTCGAGGCGATGGGAGAACGGCAGGCCTTCGACGAAGCGGCCGCCCTCCTGCCTGCGGCGGCGGCGGAATTCGCGCGTGTCTCACGCGCGGTAGCGGAACGGGCGTCCAACACACCTCGGCCTGACGCCCTCGCGTGAAGCGCAACGGCTCGTCGAGCGTCGTCGATCTCTCGCGCCTGGTGCAGTCGGATCGCGAGAAGGCCGAGTGGGACGCGGCCGTCGTCCCGGCGTGACACGGGCCTGCTTGCTCGCGAGACGGCTCCGCGGCGGGCATCTGCGATTCAGTCTCACGCGAGACCTGGCACGCCGGATGCTAGACTCGTCCCGTCAACAGCTCAACTGACATCGCGTGCGGCCCCCTGACTGCATCGGTGTCTCCGGTGCGCGACGTGAGGGGCCATGGAACGCGAGACCCAGGTTGCAGGGATGGCGGCAGCCGTGCGTCACACGATCGTCGGTGTTGTCCTGACGCTCGTGGTGATGTTTCCGGGGGCGGGGGCGGCGTCTGCCCAGATCGGACAACTGGTATCCCCGGGGCCGCTCGCGAAGGCGCACGCCAGCCTCGAAGGCGCCGACAACTGCCAGAAGTGCCACGAACCGGGACGGAAGGTTACGCCGGCACTGTGCCTCTCGTGCCACAAGCCTGTCGCCGAACGGATTCGCCAGAAGAGAGGCGTCCATCGCGAGGTCACGGACGATTGCACGGGTTGTCACGTCGAGCATCAGGGCGTGGACGGTGAATTGCGACCGTTCGATCAAGCCGGCTTCGACCACGCCACCGAGACCACCTTCCCTCTTGATGGGAAACATGCCCCGATCGCGAAGCAGTGCGCCAGGTGTCACAGGTCGCGGTCATTCCTGACCGCGCTACCATCGTGTAATTCCTGCCATGCCGATGTGCACAGAGGAACGTTGGGTGCCGACTGCCGGACCTGCCATCCGACGACGGCGGCGTGGCGGGTCATCTCGCGGGCGTTCCACAAGGCCGGCGTCTTCCCCCTGGAGGGACGGCACCTGGCTGTCGACTGCTCGAGTTGCCACCTGAACGGCGTCATCAAGGGCACGCCGACCAGGTGTTACGACTGTCACTGGGTCAGACGGCAGGACGACCGGTACCGCACCCGGCTCGGCAGCGACTGCGGCAGTTGCCATCGTCCTGTGTCGTGGACTGCCGTGACCTGGGATCATGGGACATTCACGGGTCTGCCGCTGAGCCCCGTGCACCGCGCGCTGGGTTGCGACGGGTGCCACAAGAACCAGACGTTCCAACGCGGCGACGTGACCTGCTACTCGTGCCACGCCGAGGACTACCAGAAGGCCAAGGACCCGAACCACATCACGGCCGGGTTCCCGACGGCCTGCGAAGCCTGCCACCGCGCGTCACACACGTCGTGGTCGCAGACCACCTTCAACCACGGTGCCTATTTCCCGCTGTCAGGGGCGCACGCCACGCAGGCGTGTGCCGCGTGCCACAAGAACAACGTGTACAAGGGCACGCCGCGCGACTGCGTCGGTTGCCACCGCGCGAATTACGACCGGACCACGAATCCGAACCACGTCGCGGCCGGGTTCCCGACGGCGTGTGAGCCGTGCCATCGGGCGTCGGATGCCCGTTGGACCGGGGCGTCGCTCAACCACAACACGTACTTCGCGCTGGCCGGGGTCCACGCCACGCAGGCGTGTGCCGCGTGCCACAAGAACAACGTCTACAAGGGCACGCCGCGCGACTGCGTCGGCTGCCACCGCGCGAATTACGACCGGACCACGAATCCCAACCACGTCGCCGCCGGATTCCCGACCACCTGCGAACAATGTCACAGTGCGTCGGCGCCCACGTGGTCGTCGAGTTTTAATCACAACGCCATCTTCCCGCTGCTGGGCAGGCACCTCACGGCGTCGTGTACGTCGTGTCACCGGAACAACGTCTACAAGGGCACCGCGCGCGAGTGTTATCCGTGCCACAGCACGCAGTACGACGCGACGGTCAGCCCGAACCACCGGGCTGCGGGGTTCCCGACGGGCTGCGACGCGTGCCACAAGGCCTCGGACACGGCCTGGAATCAGGGGAAGTTCAACCACACGTGGTTCCCGATCACGTCGGGCGACCACGCCGGCCGGCAGTGCGTCGAGTGCCACCAGAACCCGGGCAATTACAAGGTGTTCCAGTGCACGACGGCTTGCCATACGCAGAGTGAAATGGACAGCGAGCACCGCGGGCGCGCGGGTTACCGGTACGATTCGGCCGCCTGCTACAGCTGCCACCCCACGGGCCGGGAATAGCGGGGGAGACCACCGATGCGCATCATCCGCCCCATGATGACCGGGCCTCTCGCACTGGTCCTGGCGCTCGTCGCCGCAGGCAGTCACGCGCAGACCATCACGGCGGGGCCGGCCGGCACCACGGCCAGCGCCACGGCTGCGCCGACCATTCCGCGCTGGGCCCGCGTGTCGTTCTTCGGTCATGGCGCCGCGACGTCCCAGGCCGATGGCGGGTCGTCCACGTTCAGCGAAGTGACCACCAGCATCGCTGCCCGCTCGCCCCAGCGGCCTGAGGGCGGGTTCGAGTACGGCCTCGATGCCCGGTTCGGGGCCTACCCCTCCTCCGAGGACCGCGATCAGCGCGTCTCCGTCTACGACGCGTACGTGGGCCAACGGCTGGCCGGGGGACGCCTGTTCGTGAGAGCCGGGCAGATGTGGCTGAATGACCTTGGCGCGCTCGGGTCGGTCGCGGGCGGGCACGTGGAGTTCAAGCAGGGCGGATCCAGTCAGGCCATGCGCTGGAGAGCCGGCGCGTTCGGCGGTCTCGAACCGAAGATCCTCGAGCCTGGCTATGTGTCGGGCATCACCAAGTTCGGCGGCTATGTGGCGCTCGATGGCAACGGGGCCCGGAAACACGTGGTGGGGTACGTCGGTGTCAGGAACAAGAGCCTGACGGAGCGTTCGGTGATCAGCGTGACGAACTACGTGCCCGTCCGCCAGTCTTTCTTCCTGTACCAGGCGGCGGAATTCGACATCTCGGGCCCCGGCGGCGAAGGGAACGGGGGCTTGACGTACGTGTTCGCCAACGCGAGGCTGTCGCCGACCCGCCGCGCCGACGTGCAGGTGACCTATCACCGGGGCCGATCGATCGATGCCCGTACCATCACGGACGACATCCTCAACGGCAGGCCCGTCTCGGCGAAGATGCTCGACGGATACCTGTTCGAGTCGACCAGCGGCCGGATCTCGGTGGAGGTGGTGAAGAACGTCCGCGTGTTCGCCGGGTACGGCCAGGACAAGAACGGCAGCGGCGACGAAGCCACGGGCCGCCTCACCGCAGGGCTGTATTCATCGAACCTGTTCGGCACGGGAATCGACGTCAACGTCACCGACTACCGTTATCATCGCGGGTCGGCTTCTTCGTACGATTCCTGGTACGTGTCGGTGGGACGATCCCTCGGTTCGAGAGTCTACCTCACAGGCGAGTACTCCACGTCGCTCTCGGTGATTCGGTACACCCAATCGAGCGGCGTGGTGATCGAAACCAGACCGTCAACCAGGCGGTTCGGCGGATCCGCGATGGTCCACCTGAACCGCACGTTGTCGCTGATGCTCACCGGCGAACACACGACCGGCAACGACTACCACGAAAACCGGCTCCTGACCGGTCTCACATACCGGTTCTGATCAGGACTGCCGCTCTCCCTGGATGACGACTTTCGGCTTGGGCGCCGCGGCTTTCTCGATCGTCGCCTTCAGCGTCAGCGCCTTCTTGTCGCGCATCACGGTGACGGATACCTCGCCCGACTTGTCGCGCAACTCGGCCACGATGTCGCCGGGTTCTTTCACGGCTGTCCCGTCGATGGCCGTGACCACGTCACCGGCCTTGATCCCGGCTTTCGCGGCGGGCGTGTCTTTCTGGACGCTCGACACCAGGGCGCCTTCTTTCACGCCAAAGAACTCGGCCAGCTCGGGCGTGAGGCTCTGCAAGGTCACGCCGAGGCGGCCCCGGTTTGCCGAAAACGACAGCATCCCGGCTCCCGGTTCGCCCTGCCAGTGGAACTCGCCCATGGGCCCGAGTTCAAAATGCCGTCCGTCGCGCGGCAACACGCGGAGCTGGCGTTCGAGTTCCTGGCGGCGTTTGAGCTGGCGATCGGCATCCGAACGCATGCCGGGTTGGTCGAGCCAGACGCGCACGTCGCGATCGACCGCGGCTTCTTCCGGCGCCACCGACAGCGCCATCCGCTTCCCGTCGCGCATCACGTCCAGCTTCACCGTCCGCCCCGACGGCGTTTCGCGCACGAGGCGCGTGAACTGCGTGACGCTCCGGACGGTTTCGCCGTCGAACGACAGGGCTACGTCGCCTTTCAGCACACCCCCCTTGGCCGCGGGCGAGTCTTTGTCGACGTCCTCAATCACCACGCCCGCCTGCCCCGGCAGCTTCATCTTCGTGGCGTCGTCGGCCGTCACATCCCGCACGCTGACGCCCAGCCGTACGCCGCCCAACGCCCCGGCCTGGAAGAACTCCGGGAGCCGCTCGCGCACGATGACCCGCTGGTCGCCGTCGTCACTTCGGGTAATCGTGAATGTCTGCTGCTGACCCGCAACCGGCGCGGACGCCGCCACTACCAGCGCCACCACACCGAGCACGGCCATCGCCCCGCCGGCTACCTTCCACACACGCATAAGTGCCTCCTGATCGGCTTTCGGCTTTCGGCCTGCTTCCGGCTTCGGTAGTAGTAAGTAGGCAGTAGGAAGTAGGCAGTAGCCCCCGGGGGGGGTGCCTGCTCTCTACCGCCTACTGTCTACTGTCTACTTGCTACTTCCTGCTACCTATATGACGCCCAACCGCCGCCAATGGCCGTTCAGTGAATCTCGGGGCCGAATCGGCCGATAGTAAGTAGGCGTCCTACATCGGGGCGTAGACTACGGGCTACGGGCTCCGGGCTCCGGGCTCCGGGCTACAGGCACAGCCCGGATCCTGTATGTACGTAGCCCCGGGGCTACGTACCCCTTGGCCGATAGCCGTAAGCCGCAGGCCGCTAGCCTGGAGTATCGATGTCCGACAAGACCATCAATCTCATGGACCAGGGGTCCGAGGAGGACCCGGAAACGGCCATGCGGGATGCGCGGCAACGGTTTATTGCCGCGTTTCCGAGGCGGGCTGATTCGATCGGGCTGCTGCTCAACACGGTGACCACGCTGGGCGTGAAGGGCCCGGTGGGGCCGCTGCGCGAGATCGTGCACCGGACGGCCGGCCTTGCCGGCACACTGGGGTTCCCGACCGTCTCGGCCCGGGCCCGCGACCTCGAAGAACTGCTCGACCAGGCCGACCGCCAGCCCGTTGACGGTTCACGGGTCAACCAGGTGTTCGACGCCCTGCGTGATGGCTTCACCGAAGATCTGACGGCACCCCCCTCGTGGGCGGTCACCGCTCCGGTGCTGAACCGGTCCCGGCGCATCATGGTCGTGGAAGACGACGAAGACCAGCGCGAGGTGGTCTCCATCCACCTGCGGGCCGCCGGTTTTACGGTGCTGCCCGTCGGCGAAGGCGACAAGGTGGTGGAAGCCGCCTTGCGGCTGCGGCCGGACCTGATTCTGCTCGACGCCAACCTGCCCGGCCTCGATGGGTATTCCGTGTGCCGGCTGCTCAAGGCCGACCCGGCCCTGGCGGGTACGCCCGTCATTTTCACGACCGTCCGCTCGAAAGTGGACGACAAGGCGGTGGGCCTCCTGCTGGGCGCCGACGAATACCTGACCAAGCCTCTCGACCTGACGGAAGTCGTCCTGCGCATCACGATTCTCCTCGACCGCAAGACCCGGAAAGACCTCCCGGCCTCGGAGGAGTGGACGCCGGCCGCCAGCGACGTCAAGGACCTCGATTACGAGAGTTTCGTGGTCGTTGCCCGCGAACAACTGGGCCGGTCCCCCGCCGTGCTGGCCCTGGTCAGGGTGCCCGAATCGCGGCTGATGGAAGTCTTCACCGCGCTTCGCGCCGACCTGCGCCGGCGCGACGTCGTGGCTTGCTACGATCCGTCACACCTGATCCTCCTGATGGCCGACATGCCGCCCGCCAAGGCTGCCGACCGTCTGGCGGACATCATCGCCAACCTCGGGCCCGGCTCGCTGCCCCGCTTCCACGTGGGGATCGCCTGGTCGGAAACGCCCGGCGCCAAGCCGTTCGAGACGCTGATTGGGGAAGCCGACCTGGCTGTGGCGTCCGCGAGGCGTCGCGGGGTGGTGACGGTCATCGCCGGCGACGAACCCGTCGAGGAACCGCCGGCCGGGACGACGCCAATCAAGGGCACGATTGTGCTCGCCGACGACGATTCGAACGTCACCACGCTGGTCGACGCCCAGTTCAAGGCCGCCGGATACCGGACGTTCCTGGCCCTCGACGGCGCTCAGGCCCTTGCGGCCATCGAAACCCACCATCCCGACGTCGTCATCGTGGACATGATGATGCCGCGCATGACCGGGTTCGACGTGTTGTCGCGGCTGCGCCATATGGCGACGCGGCCCCGCATCATGGTGCTGTCGGCCCGCGGTCACGAACAGGACGTGACGCGGGCGTTCGCGCTCGGGGCCGACGACTACGTGACCAAGCCGTTCAGCCCACAGGAATTGCTGGCGCGGGTGGAGAGGTTGCTGCAATGAGAAGCGGGGGAAGTGGGAAGTAGGCAGTAGGAAGTAGGAAGTAGGAAGGGAGTTCAATCGCCGTTATGAAACTGTTGCTCGCTGAAGACGAACCGGATGTGCAGTTGATTGCGCGCCTGTCGCTGAAGAAGGCGGGGTTTCAGGTGACGACGGTGAACAACGGCATCGAGGCGCTCGAGCGCGTGGCCGTGGAGCGCCCTGACGTCATCCTGCTCGACTGGATGATGCCCGACATGGACGGCTTCGAGACCTGCAAACGTCTGAAAGGTGATCCCGCCACGCGGGACATTCCGGTGGTATTCCTGACGGCCAAGGTGCAGGAATCCGAAGTGGCCAAGGCTCTGGCCCTGGGGGCTTCGGGGTGTATCGGCAAGCCGTTCGACGCGCTGACACTTGGGAACCAGGTAAGGACGATTCTGGGATTGTGAGTATTCGTTCGCGGATCTTCGCCGTGATTGGGGTGGTCGTTGCCGCCGCCCTGGTGCAAGTCCTGCTCGTTGACTATTTCGAAGGTCAACGAACCGAGGCCACCAACAAGCTCGTGGTGTCGCTCGATCGGCTGGACAACCAGACGCAGTTGGGCCGCCTCATCATCCAGATGGACGGCGCGCTGCGGACCTACGCGTTGAGCGGCGACCCGGCGTTCCGCGAACAGTATGAGAAGGCGTATTCCGACTTCGAACGGACGGTGACGGTGCTGCCCCAGAGCATCGGGGACCCGGACCAGGAAGCCCGGCTGACGCTGCTGGACGAAGCCGTTCGCGACTGGCACCAGAATGCGTCGGAAGTGGTCCTCACGCGCCGCAGCCTCGGCGCGATGACGCTGGCAGAGTTCGCCGAGCTGAGCGACGCCAGGATGGCGAAGGTCCTGGGCCGGCTGAGTCAGTTCGAATCCCTCGCGCGCAACCGGTTCAACGTACAGCGGGACACGGCCACCTCGACGTCGCTGATGGCCACGTTGTTCATGCTGGCGGTGCCGTCAGTGGCCGTCGTGATGCTGCTGATGCTGGTGTTCCTGCTTGCGCGGATCGTGCTCGATCCCCTGGCCACCATCGCGCAGTCGGCGCGGCAGATCTCGGGCGGCAACTTCGACGTGCAGTTGCCCGAGTCGCGGCGCGACGAACTGGGCGCCCTCATCGACGCCTTCAAGGACATGACCAGCGCCGTGCAGCGGCGCCAGCGCGAGTTGACCGACGCCCTCGCGCGCGAACGCGAAGTGTCGCGGCTGAACGCGACGCTGCGGACGAAAGCCGAGCAGGAACATGCCCGGCTGCTGGCGACGGTGTCGACCGTGCCCGCGGCACTGGTGATCCTGGAGGCCTCGACGGGCCGGATCGTGCTCCAGAACCTCGCCGCCGACGCCCTCATCGGCCGCGAACCCGATGACGAGGCGGAACGGCCGGCGTACTGGGATCGTTTCCACGCAACCACCCGGGACGGCACACCGTGCCAGACCCAGGACTGGGGCCCGGCGCGGGCCCTGCGGGGCGAACTGGTGGTCGGCCAGGAACTGGTGATTCAGCAGGCCGACGGACGCCGGATTCCGATCCTCGTCAGCGCCGCGCCGTTGCGTGATGACCGCGGCGCCATCACGGGCGCCGTCGGCGCGTTCCAGGACATCACGAACCTGTACGAAGTCGACCGCCTCAAGACCGAGTTCGTGTCGATCGTGTCGCACGAACTGCGCACCCCGCTGACCTCGATCAAAGGCGCGCTGCAGCTGATCCAGGCCGAAGCGAACTGGGAAGATCCCGACCACGGCACGCTCATCGACGTGGCGTTGTCGAACACCGACCGCCTCGTCCGCATCATCAACGACATCCTCGACATCTCGAAGATCGAAGCCGGCAAACTCGAACTGAACGTGCGGCCGTACGATGCCACGGAACTCGTGCGGCTCTCGACGCAGGCCGTCGAGTCGATTGCCGTGGGCGCGTCAGTCACGATTGCGCCCGTCATTCCTGCGGACGTGCCGCGCGTCATGGCCGACCCCGACCGGTCCGTGCAGGCCATGGTGAACCTGCTGTCGAATGCCCTGAAGTACGCGCCGCCACGCAGTCAGGTGGTCGTGGACGTGTCTCGCGACGGAGACAGCCACCTGCGCTTTGCGGTGAGCGACACCGGACGCGGTATCCCCGCGGACAAACTGGATCAGCTGTTCCAGAAGTTCCAGCAGGTGGACGGGGCCGACACCCGCAAGTTCCGCGGCACGGGTCTGGGCCTGGCCATCACCAAAGCCCTGATCGAAATGCAGGGCGGCACCGTGGCCGTGAAGAGCGTGGTCGGCCAGGGCTCCACCTTCTCGCTCACAATCCCGATATCTCGTACGTAGCCCCGGACCTCCCGCCTCCGCGCGAAGCGCTACGGCGAGGCCTCGACGAAGTTCGAAGAACGTAGTCGGGTCAGGTCCGGGGTCCCAGTACGTAGCCCCGGGACCCTTTTTTCTGTATCCTTATCGCCACAGGTGACTGACTTCCTCTCGTCGCTCGTCCACGAACTCCGGACGCCGCTGACGGCGCTGCGCGGGTCTCTCGGCCTGCTCACCAGCGAGTCGGACGACGCGGATGCCGTGCGCGAGTTTTCGGGGATTGCCCTGCGCAACGCGTCCAAACTGGCTTACCTGCTCGACGATGTGGCCGCGTACGCGAGACTGCTGGACCCGGACTGCCCCGTGGTGATGGCGCCGGTGGACCTGTCGCTGCTGCTCGAAGACGCCGCTGAGCGGGGGCAGCCGTTTGCCGAAGAACGAGGCGTTACGATCGAGGCGCAGTTGGTGACCTTCGACACGTTGGCCGACGAAACCCTGTTGCGTGATGCCGTGGCGCGGATGATGCGGTATGCCGTTCGCGTGACGCCCCGCGACGGCGTAGTGAAGCTGGGTGCCGAAGTCGTGGCCGGCCGCGTCGTCATCCGCGTGGCAGACCAGGGGCAGCCCGTGGCCGAAGGGGACTACGAGGGCGTCTTTGAACCGTTCAATCCCGTCGCCCGCCGGGGCGATGCGGGCGACCGCGTGGGCCTGGATCTCGCCATTGCCCGGGCGATCGCCGAACGCCACGACGGCAACATCGAGTACCGCCAGATCACCGGCGGCGGCGTGGTGAGGATCACGGTGGGGGGGTAGTCAGTAGTCAGTAGTCAGTAGTCAGTAGGAAGTAGTCAGTAGTCAGTAGGAAGTAGGAAGTAGGAAGTAGGAAGCAGGCCCCACCCCTACTGTCTACTGTCTACTGTCTACTGTCTACTTCCTACTCTGCCTTTCCTGGCCCCTAGATCCCGTAAGACCGCCTGAGCAACCGCGTGACGCGCAGGTTGAGGTCTGGCGGCAGGAACGGCTTGCTCATGTAGTCGTCGGTGCCCATGAGGTAGCCCTTGGTGCGGCTCGACTCGTCGGCGCTGGCGGTGAGCATGAGGATCGGGACGAACGCCGTCCGGACATTCTGCCGGAGATGCTGGCAGGTCTCGAACCCGTCCATACGCGGCATCATCACGTCGAGCACCACCAGATCCGGCGGCGACGCTGTCGCCTTTTCGACGGCGTCCTGCCCGTCTTCCGCCGTGGTGATCTCGACCTTCATCGGTAACTTCCGCAGCGTAAACGACACGACCTGACGGATGTCTTCGTCGTCATCGACGACGAGGACACGCAGGCTGCGGCCGACTGGCGCGACGCCTGGCGCGGCCTGGGGCAACGGCGCAGCGGGCGGGGGCATCTGTGCCGGCGGCGGCGCAGGCGGTGCTTCGGGAGCGGGCGGCGCGGGCGGTGCCACGGGCGGTGCCACGACCGCAGGTGCCGCGGGCTCCGGGGCCACGGGCGGCGGGGCCCCGGGCTTCTTCCGAGCGTGTGGTTTCGCCGGCTCTTCCAGGACGACGGGCCGCGAGGCTTCGTCGACGGGCTGTTCTTCGCTCGACGCCTCAGCCAGCGTATCGAAGTCGAAGACGGTCAGACCTGACGGCCAGTCTTCGCTCTTGTCGTCGTCTTTTCCGGACCGTTTGCCGGCCTTCTCGGCCACCCGGCGGTCCTGCGGCTCCCGCCGTTCTTTGGGCTCGCGCCGTTCAATCACCCCATCACCCTTGTCGGCCTGCGTTTCGTCACCGGCGGCATGCGGGTGATGGTGGTGCAAGGGCGGTGGTGGCGGCGGCGGCTCGGGTTTGTCCGTCGCCTTTGCCGCGATCGGCTCGGCGAGCGCCTGCACCTGCGCGACGGCATTGCAGTACGGGCACGCCTTCCAGTCGGGCTTCAGGTTCTGGCCGCACGACTGGCACGTGCGCCGGATGGTGTAGAGACAGTACGGACAGACGGCGAAGTCGGGTTCGATCAGGGCCTTGCAGTTCGGGCACGGGACTTCGTTTTCGTCCACCTGCACCACGCGGAGCACTTCGTCCGGCGAGGTGAGCCCCTGCCTGATCTTGTCGGCGGCGTCTTCGCGCAGCAGCTTCATCCCCGACTGGCGGGCGGCGTTGCGCAGTTCCACCTCGCCGACCTTCTCGTGGATCAGCTTGCGAATCGTGGTTGTCGGCTTGAAGAACTCGTAGATACCAAGGCGGCCGGAGTACCCCGTGCCGCCGCAGGCCGGACACCCCTTGCCCCGGAACACCTGGCCATCGCCGGCGGAAAGCCCCAGCTTCTGCATCGTCGCGGCGTCGGGCTGGTACGGTTCTTTGCACTGCGCGCAGATCCGCCGCACGAGGCGCTGGGCAATGACCAGCGTGAGCGACGTGGACAGGATGCTCGAGTCGACGTTGATATCGAAGAGACGCGAGACCGCCGCCACGGCGCTGTTCGTGTGCAGCGTGCTCAGCACGAGGTGGCCGGTCATGGCCGCCTGGAACGCCACTTCGGCCGTCTCTTCGTCGCGCATCTCGCCGACGAGGATGACATCGGGGTCCTGGCGGAGGATCGATCGCAGGACGCCCGCGAAACTCAGGCCGGCCTTGACATTGACCTGCACCTGGTTGATGCCGGCCAGCTGGTACTCGATCGGGTCTTCGACGGTGATGATGTTGACTTCGGGCGACTTGCGCCGCTGCAGCAGCGCGTAGAGCGTGGTGCTCTTGCCCGACCCGGTGGGGCCGGTCACCAGGATGATGCCCTGCGGCTGCATGATGGCCGCCTCGAGCATGGCCTGCTGGGTCTGGTTCAGGCCCAGTTTGTCCACCTTGGGCACGGAGCTGCCGCCGAGCACGCGCAGGACGGCCTTTTCGCCGAAATGCGTGGGCAAGGTCGAGACACGAATGTCGATCGATCGTCCCTGGTACTGGACGTTGATGCGGCCGTCCTGCGGCAGGCGCCGCTCGGAGATGTCGAGCTTGGCCAGGATCTTCAGGCGCGAGATCACCGGCGAGTGCAGCCACTTCGGGACGTTGGTGTAGTCGCGCAGCACGCCATCCACGCGCATCCGCACGTTGACGTCGTGCAGCGTGGGCTCGATGTGCAGGTCGCTGGCGCCGCTCTTGATGGCGTCGAACACGACCAGGTTGACCATCTTGACGACAGGCGCCACTTCTGCGGCATTCTGCTCGTCGCCGATATCGAGCTCCTGCGAGGAGTCGTCCGCGACGATCTGCATGTCCTCGACATCGGGCACGTTCGCCAGGAACGACCCGAGGCGGTCGGCCGCTGAGTACCGCTGCTCGATCGCGTCGAGCAGTTCGGTGCGCGACGCCACGACAGGCTTGACCGACAGGCCCGACGCAAACTCGATATCCTGCAGCGCCAGATAGTCCGTCGGGTTCGCCATCGCCACCACCATCGTCTTGCCATCGATGGAGAGCGGCATGCACACGTGCTTGCGCACGATTTTGTCGGGGACCTTCTTCAGGGCATCGGGATCGGACTCGGAGTTGGCGAGCCGGATACGCGGCAGCCGCAGGTACTTCGAGAACGCATCGGCCAGACTGTCATCGCTGATGTGCCCCTCTTTCAGCACGACATCGAGCAGCGGAACGTTGCGCCGGCGCGCCTGTTCCACGCAACGCTGAAGCACGTCGGGCGTCAGGACTCCCGAGTGACGAAGTACGACTTCGAGTTGTTTCGACATCGGCTCGTAAATTGTTCCGTGCAGTGTACCCCAGTCTGACTCCCTTGGAGGTCGACGGCGTCACCCTGGAAGGACGACCACATCAGATTATCGGTGTTTCGGGCCAGATTGTGCAGATCCGGGTCGGCACGTTCCTTGATTAAGGATCAGGCAACCGCGTCGGATCAACGGGGCAGGTTACAAAGGCAGGCGCTGGCATTACTTGTCCCGTCTGGCAGGGCGATCCGACGCGGCCCGTTCGCTGGGGGTTGGGGGTTGGGGGTTGGGGAAGGCACGGCACGGAGCCCGGAGCCCGGAGCCTACTGACTACTTCCTACTGACTACTTCCTGCTTCCTACCCCCTAGAACTGAAAGTATACAAACGACTTACCAGCCTGCGGCGCCAGCAGGACCAGCCCGGCCCAGAGCAGGGGCACGGCCACCCATCCGAGCCATCGGAAGCCGGGCCTGACGCGCGGGTCGTCCACGTTTCGCAGCCACCCCTCCAGCATCCAGACCAGCGCGGTCAGCCCCAGCACCTCAACAATCATCGTCTCGGCCTCCGCGATCCGGTAGGGCACTGAGATCAGGGCCAGAGCGTAGGCTTTCACTTGCGCCAGGCTCTCGGCCCGGAACAGCAGCCAGCCGGCGCAGGTCAGGTGGAACATCACCACCACGCGAACGGCGCGCCCGCGGTCGGTCCGGCGCCGCCGGGGCGCCCACAGGCGGTATCCCGCCAGCAACAGGCCGTGATACAAGCCCCACAACACGAACGTCCAGGCCGCCCCGTGCCACAACCCGCCCAGCAGCATGGTGGCAACGATGGCCACGCTGTAGATCCAGATGTCCACGCGCAGCCCGAGCAGGCGTTCGAAGTCCCAGCGCCGCGACAAGGCGTAACTCATCGGCAGGAACAGGAAGTCGCGCAGCCACGTGGACAGGCTGATGTGCCAGCGCCGCCAGAATTCGACCGGCGAGTCGGCGGCGTAGGGCAGGCTGAAGTTGACCATCAGCTCGATGCCCATCAGCCGCGAGACGCCGCGCGCCATGTCGGAATACCCGCTGAAGTCGCCGTAGAGCTGCAGCGCGAACGCGTAGAGCCCGAGCAAGGCCACCAGGCCGTTGTCGATAGCCGGAAACGCGAACGCCGTGTCGGCCCAGACGCCCAGGTTGTCGGCGATGACCACCTTCTTGAAGAGGCCCCACAAGATGAGCCAGCTGCCCGACAGCACCTGGTCGCGCGTCACGGACCGCGGCGCAAGCAACTGCGGGACGAGGTTCGTGCTGCGCTCGATCGGGCCAGCCAGCAGCAGCGGGAAGTAGCTCACGAACAACGCGTAGTCTTCGAGCCTGGCCACAACCGGCGCCTGCCGCCGGTACCGGTTGATGGTGTACCCCACGGACTGGAACGTGTAGAACGACAGCCCCACCGGCAGGACCACGTCGAGGCGCGTGGCCAGGAACGGCAGGCCCACGGCCGCCAGCACGGCTTCGGCGCTGTCGCTGAAGAAGTTCCAGTACTTGAAGAAGCCCAGGATGCCCAGGTTGGTGACCAGGCTGAATGCCAGCCACAGCTTGCGCTGCCGCGTGTCGCTGGTGGTCTCGAGGGCAAGGCCTACGGTGTAATCGACAATGATCGTGATGAGGAGGAGACCGACAAAACGCCAGTCCCAGGCGCTGTAGAAGAGGAACGACGCCGCCAGCAGAAACCGGTTCTGGGCGCGGTGGCTCAGGCGCGGCAGCACGGCCAGCACCACGGCGAAGAAGACGGCGAAGAGAAATGAGTTAAAGACCACTGATCGGCTATCGGCTATCGGCTATCGGCTATCGACTTTCGGCTATCGGCTATCGACTTTCGGCTATCGACCATCGGCTTATCCAGATCGTGTATCTAACCGAAAGCCGAAGGTCGTAAGCCGAAAGCCGCGCTATTGAGCCGAAGGCCGAAGGTCGAAGGTCGAAAGCCAGAGTCGGCTATCGGCTATCGACTATCGGTATCAACCTTCCCAGCGCGGCGGTGAAACGTGCCGAGGCGGCGGGACTCATGTGCACGCCGTCAAAGAAGTCGTCAGGCGTGACGTGGACCGGCGGCGTCAGCATTTCGACGTCGCCGAGGCGGCTGAGTCCCGGGCGGTGGCGTTCGTCGGCGTACCCGCCAAGGTCCATGCGGTCGGGGTGTTCGGGAACGAACAACAGCAGCGGCACCATGCCGGCGCGCCGCGCGGCGGCCACCAGTGTTTCGGTGGGCGCGGGTTCGCCTGGCGCGGCTTTCTGGCCCGTTCCAATGCCCTGCAGCACCATGTTCAGCCGCGTCGACTTCAGCGTCCGTGCGCCGGCGCGTGTGCCGCCGATAGCCGCGGTGACGTTCTGCTGCGGGCTCTCGCCGCGCACGCGGTCGATCAGCCGGTTGGTGACGTGTTCGCGCAGCCGGTACCGGTGGCGCCACAAGGCGCTCGCAGACAGATACCAGTCGAGCGTGGCTGCGGCTTTGCGATCGAACCGGTCGGGCGACTGCCACAGCGTGAGCAGGTCTTCCCGCCGCGCCACCATGCGGAGCAAGCCCGGCGAAAACGAGTGATACCACTGCCCCCACGATCCGAGAGGCACGCGGCCCGTCGGCGCTTCGATCAGCAGGATGGCGCCACGGAGGCTGTCGGGTGCCGCCTCGATCAGCCGCTGCACGCCAAGGGCGTGTTCGGCCCACGTGCTGTAACCACGGCCCAGATCGATCACCGTGGCCGGCCGCCCCAGGCGCGCGCCCACGTCTGTGGCCAGTGCGTCTTCGGTCACGGCGTACGCGATACGCGACGACCCGACCACCAGCACGTCGAGCCGTTCGTGCCGCAGGCGTTCCGCGGCCTGCGCGTACCAGAACGGCCGGTCGAACTGCTCTTTCGCGACGATGGTCCGGGCCGAGCGTTCGAGTTGGCCGAACACGATGACGAATCCCAACGCGACGGCGACGACGCCACGCCACACGCCGCGCCGGGGCGCCTGGCCTGGACCGCCGGGCGGCCGTGTTGAGCCGGTGGTCACGCCGTTATCGGTGCAACTGACGGCCCGTCTCGGGGGCCGCGGCGCCAAGGCGTGCGAAATACCCGTAGGCCACCTGCGCCAGCCGCTCGATAACCTTGTCGCCGGCGTCTTCATCCTGCAGGTAGGTGGTCAGCACCACGATCACGAACGGGCGGTTCTTCGCATACACGATGGCCGCTTCGCCACGCACGCCTTCGAGGCCCCCGGTTTTCGACGCGATGGCCACGCCAGCCGGCACGGCTTTGCGCACCGCCGTGTTCTTGCGTTTCTTGAGGATCGTCAGTGCTTCGGACTGCGCAGCCGGCGACAGGCCGTCGGCCTTATGGAAGATCTGCAGCAGACGACCGATGTCCGCCGCCGTGGCGACGTTCTCGCGGCCTTGTTTTGCCGCCTCGAGGTCGATCATGTAACGGCGCAGCTTGATGGAGGCAAGGCCGAGTTTCTCCATACGCGCCGTGATGGCGTCCATGCCCAGGTGTGCGATCAGGACGTTGGTGGCCGTATTGTCGCTCTCGATGATCATCGCGTTGGCGTAATCACGCAGCGACAACGTGGGCGTGCCCAGCTCGTAGAGCAGGCCGCCCGGCACGGCACGCTTACGATCGAGCACGATCGTGTCGTCGAGGGTGAGCGACTTTTCGTCGGCCCGCTTGACCAGTTCGTACAGGATCGCGAGTTTGATGATCGACGCCGTCGGGAACGGCACGGCTGACATCCGTTCGAAGCCGTCACCGTCTGTCAGGTCTCCGATGGCGTAACTCACCACGCCGTCGAGCGACACGGCCGCGTCTTCCAGAAGGAACGCCGTCCGGGTGCGCAGGTCACGGCTCAGGTCGCTGCCATCGCCCGCCGGCTTCTGGGCCTGGGCCTTGGCCGCGCCGCCCATCGGCGGGTGCGGCGCCTGGGCCCACGCAGGGGACGCTACTGCCACCATCATCACGATCACGGCTACGTCGGTCAGCTTCATGGTTTTCTCTCGAGGTTCGAAGTGGGTCAGTAGACAGTAGTTAGTAGTCAGTAGTCAGGAGGCGGTGGAAGCCCTGTCTACTACCTACTGACTACTTCCTACCCCCCGGCGATCTTGACCACCACCGCCGTCCGGTCGTCGTTCTGTTCGGCGGCGCCCACGAACGTGTTGACCGCCTCGTAGATGGCATCGACCATCACCTGGGCGGGTAACGTCCGTGTGCGTTCGATCACCTCGATCAGCCGCGGCGTCGTAAATTCTTCGCCGTCGGCGTTCATGGCTTCCGAGATGCCGTCCGAGCAGAACACGAAGATGTCGCCGCCTTTGAGGGGGATCGTCACTTCGTCGTAGGTGATCTCGGAGAACGACCCCAGCGGCACGCCCGGCAACTGGATCTGGCCGACGCCTTCCGCCGTGCAGTGGAGGGGGAACGGCAGGCCGCTGTTGGCGATGGTCACGTGGCGGCGCTTGAAGTCGAACAGCGCGTAACACAACGTGCAGTAGTACTCGTACAGCTTGCGTTCGTGCAGGATACGATTCATCGACGCCAGGATTTCGGCCGGGCTCGACCGTTCTGACGTGAAGCGCCGGCGGTACGTGCGCGACCGGATGAGTTCGCCGGCAAACGCGCTGTACAACGCCGCGGGCACCCCTTTGCCCGACACGTCGCCCACGGCCACCGTGAGCGTCTGCGGGTCGGGCGACAGGAAGTCGTACAAGTCGCCGCCCAGCTCGCGCGCCGGCTCGAAACGCCACGCCACGTCGATGCCCTTGATCCGCCTGGGCAGTTCGGTCGGGAACAACGCCTGCTGCACGCGCTGGGCGAACCGGACTTCTTTCTCGAGGCGTTCCTGGCTCGTCCGAATCTCTTCGTAGAGCCGCGCGTTTTCGATGGCCACCGCCGCGCTGGCCGCCAGCGGCGACAGCAGCTCGATGTGCGACTTGTTGAACGCGTTGACCTCGGGGCTCTCGAGGTCGAACACGCCGATGCAGCGGTCCTTGTAGAGCAGCGGGATCACCAGTTCGGACCGGACGTCGTCCACCACCTTGATGTACCGCGGGTCGCTGGTGACGTCGCCGACGATGAGCGGCTTTTTGTTGGCGGCGGCGTAGCCGACCAGGCCTTCGCCCATGGCGACACGTTTCTGGAGGATCTGCTCGTCGTAGCGGACGGCGTGTTTCATCTCGAGCGTCGTGCCGCTGTCGTCGATGAGCAGGATGCCGAAGGTGCGGTAGTCGATCACCCGCTTCATCGACCGGGCCACGTGTTCGAGCAACTGGTCCAGATCGAGGATCGAGGCCATGTCGCGGCCGATTTCCGCGAGGGTCTCGAGCGTATCCGAATACCGCCGTTCCGACTCGAACAGGCGCGCGTTTTCGATGGCCGCCGCCACCGTGGCCGCGAAGTTCCGGAGCGTTTCCACCTCGGCCGGCGTGAACTCTCCGACGTTCCGGCTGAGCAGGTTGAGCGCGCCGATGACCTTGCCTTTGCGCCGCAGCGGCACCACCACCTCGGCGGCCGTCTCGGGCACCACCTCGATGTAGCGCGGGTCGCGGGCCACGTCGTTGGCCACGAGGGGCCGCCCGCCCGACACGGCCGCGCCGACCAGGCCTTGGGACAACTCCAGACGGAACGCCTGGTGCTCGGCCGGGTACCCCTTCGAGCAGGCAATCTTCAGATCGCCCCGCGTCTCGTCAAGCAGATAGATGGCAAACGCGTGGAAATCGGTGATGCGGGCGATCAGGTCAGGGAGTTTCCCGAGCAGCTCGTCCAGATCGAGCACCGACGCCACTTCGCGCCCCAGCGCGAACAGCGTGGTCAGCAGCTGCCGGTCGCTCTTGGCGCTGGCGCTGTGTTCGGCCTCGAGGACGGCAAATACGTCAAGATCCAGCTTTTCGGTCACGTCCTCGAATTATACTTCCTCCATGGACCTGACACTGCCTTTCGACCAGACGGTCATCCAGCGTATCCTGCCCCACCGTTACCCCTTCCTGCTGGTGGATCGTGTCGTCGAGTTCGAGCCGGACAAGCGGATTGTCGGCATCAAGAACATCTCGCGCAACGAGACGTACCTGTGGCACGAACCCGGGTCCGAGCCCACCATTCCGTTCACGATCCTGACCGAAGCCGTGGCGCAGGTGGGGGCCATCATGATTCTCGCCAAGCCCGAGAACCGCGACAAACTCATCTTCTTCATGGGCATCGACAAGGTGCGCTACCGCCACCCCGCCCGGGCGGGCGATCAGGTGGAGATCATCGCCACGGTCAAGCGCCTGCGCAGCCGCATGGGCACGCTGCACGGCGTGGCGCGGGTCAACGGCCGCATCTGCTGCGAAGGCACGATGACCTTCGCCCTCAGCAAGAAGAACGGCGACGACGACAACCAGCCACGGGCGAACGTGTAGGCTGCGGGCCTCGGGGTCAGACCTTGAATTGACAGGCTGCCGGATGGTGAAAGCCTGTCAATTCAAGGTCTGACCCCGTGCACCAGCGTCCTGATACTCAGCACCACAATCAGCGTTCCCACCAGCACCATGAACGGCCGGCGCGGCAGCTTCTGCGCCACGACGGCGGCCAGCGGCGCGGCCAGCGTGCCGCCAATCAGCAGCCCCACCAGCGCCTGCCAGTACTGCAGGTAGTCTGATCGCAGCATGACAATGAAGACGGCAGACTGGGCGACGGTGACGAAAAACTCGGTGAGGTTCACGGAGCCGACGGCGTAACGCGGCGGGTTGCCGCGGGCCAGCAGCGTGGTGGTCACAATCGGCCCCCAGCCGCCGCCGCCAATCGCATCGGCAAAGCCGCCGACAAAACCCAGCGGCTGCAGCCACGTCCGCACGTGGTTCAGCGCCACGTTGCTGAACGCTTTCCAGATGATGACCAGGCCCATGACGGCCAGGTACAGCGCAATCCACGGCTTGATGGCGTCGCCGTCGAGGGACGTCAGAACGTAGGCGCCGAGCACGGCGCCCACCATACCCGGCAAGACCAGTTTTCTGGCGAGATCGAAGTGGACGTTGCCCACCCACCAGTGCGACAGGCCCGAGACGCCGGTGGTGACGATTTCGGCCGCATGTACGCTGGCGCTGGCGAACTTCGGCGGCACGCCCAGACTCAGCAGCACCGTCGTGGCGGTGACGCCGTAGGCCATCCCCAGCGCGCCATCCACCATCTGTGCCCCGAAGCCGACCAGGGCAAACCAGAGCAGGCTTTCGTCCATTACCCTCTCCGCAAACGCAGGCTGTTGGTCAGCACCGACACGGACGACACGGACATGGCCGCCGCCGCGATCATCGGGCTGAGTTGCCAGCCGGTCAGCGGGAAGAGGGCGCCCGCCGCCAGGGGAATCCCCAGGACATTGTAGAAGAAAGCCCAGAACAGGTTCTGGCGGATGATACGCAGCGTGCGCCGCGACAGCAGGATGGCGTCGGCCACGCCGTTCAGGTCGGCGCGCATCAGGGCGATGTCGGCCGCTTCGAGGGCCACGTCCGTCCCGGTGCCCATCGCAATGCCCACGTCCGCCTGCGTGAGGGCCGGGGCGTCATTGATGCCGTCGCCCACCATCGCCACCGTCCGCCCTTCGGCCTGCAGCGACCGCACTTCGTCCGACTTACGCGCCGGCAGCACGTTGGCCACCACCCGCAGGAACGTGCCCGGCGGCCCGATCGTGGCCGCGACCGCATCGGCGGTGGCCTGGTTGTCGCCCGTCAGCATGATGACGTCGAGTCCCAGCGCCCGCAGCCGCGCAATGGCCGCCCGCGACTCGGCCCGGGGCGTATCGGCCAGCGCAATGGCACCCAGTAGCCCCGGGGAGCCTTGGCCTGAGCGAGGTCGAAGGCCTTTGGCCTCACCCGAGTCGAAGGCGACGAACATGACCGTCCGCCCGAGGCGCGCCAGGCGGGCGGCTTCGTCGGCCAGCTCGCCCGTCGCCACGCCGTGTTCGGCCATCAGCCGTTCGTTCCCGATCAGCACCACCTGCTCGCCCACCGTGGCCCGCACGCCGCGCCCGGGCAGCGCCTCGAAGGCCGTGGCCTCCGCAAGTTCCAGCCCCCGCTCGACGGCGGCCCGCACGACTGCCTGCGCCAGGGGGTGCTCCGAACCATGTTCGGCCGACGCTGCCAGCGCCAGCAGGCGATCGCCCGGCGTCGCCGGCACGCCGGGCGCGGGTACGCCAACGCCCGGCTCGGGCCCGCCGGCGGCAGCCACCACTTCAGTGACCTCGGGCCGGCCGGCGGTGATTGTCCCGGTCTTGTCGAGCACCACGGTCGTGATGCCGCCGGCCCGCTCGAGGATGTCGCCGCCGCGAATCAGCACGCCCATCTCGGCGCCTTTGCCGGTGCCCACCAGAATGGCTGTTGGCGTGGCCAGCCCCATCGCGCACGGGCACGCGATGATCAGCACCGCCACCGCGCTCACCATCCCCATGGTCAACCTGGACTCGGCCGGCCCGAGCACCATCCAGAGCACGAACGTGAGGATGGCGACGAGAATCACCACGGGCGTGAAATATCCCGAGATGACGTCGGCCAGCCTGGCAATTGGCGCCCGCCGCGACTGCGCTTCCTGCACCAGCCTGATGACCTGGTGCAGCGCGGTCTCGGCCCCCACGCGCGTGGCTACGAACCGGAAACTTCCGGTCGTATTCATCGTCGCGCCAAACACCGGGGAACCTGGCTCCTTGTCGACCGGCAGCGACTCGCCCGTCAGCATGGATTCGTCCACCGACGACGCGCCCGCTACGACGTTGCCGTCCACCGGGATCCGCTCGCCCGGGCGCACCACCACCACGTCGCCCATCCGCACGTCGTAGATGGGAATCTCCACTTCCACGTCCGCGCGAATCACGCGCGCCGTTTTCGGCTGCAGCCCCATCAATCTCTTGATCGCCTCGGACGTGCGGCCGCGGGCGCGGGCTTCGAGCAGGCGCCCGAGCAGCACCAGGACAATGATGACGACCGCTGTTTCGAAGTAGACCGGTGCCGGACTGTGGCCTGCGGCCACGTGCGCGTCGGTGGTCACGAGCGCCGGGGCGATCGTCGCCACCACCGAGAACGTCCACGCCGCGCCCGTGCCCACCGCGATCAGCGTGTTCATGTCGGCCGTGAAGTGCTGCAGGCCTTTCCACGCGCCGCGGAAAAACGGCCATCCGGAATACACCAGCACCGGCGTGGCCAGGACCAGTTGCAGCCAGTTGACGCCCGGGAAGTGCAGGTGGGCCATGCCGATGACGACCACCGGCAAGGCGAGGATGGTGCCGACGATGAAACGGCGACGCAGGATGCGGTAGTCGGCCGCACGCGCCGCGGCTTCGGCATCTTCGATGGCGGCTTCGTGTTCAACGCCGGCAGCGCCGGAAACGTCGTTCCCGCCGGTTGCTGCACCGGATGCGGTATCGGATCCCGCGCCAGGAACCTCGAGCACGTCGTAGCCGATGTCGCGAATCGTTTCGACGATGGCCGGGACGGTGAGGAGGGTTGGGTCGAAGGTCACCGCCGCGCGGTTGGTGGCGTAGTTGACGCCCACCGACGCGACGCCGGGCGTACGTTTGAGGGCGCGTTCGATGTTCGCTGCGCACGCCGCGCAGGTCATGCCCGTCACGGGGAGGGAGGTTGACACCACGCCGGGGGAACCCTCGGCCGGGGGGGCGGACGGATCGTTGGGGGACATAGGGACATTGTACGGCTTACGGCCTGCGGCTTGCGGCTTGCGGCTTGCGGCTGGAAGTAGACAGTAGGAAGTAGACAGTAGGAGCGATTCCCACTCACCCCTGTCTACTGACTACTGACTACTGACTACCCTTGTAAAACGTCCGTCCGAACCGTGGCTGGTAGGCCGTGAACTCCGCATCGCTGACGTCCTCATCGATGGCGTGGCGCACCTGGTGCACGGTGGCGTCCAGCCGGTCCACCGCCGCCAGGATAAACGCCTCGACCGTCATCGGTTCGACGGGCGAGCCGAGTTCCACCTCACCGTGATGCGAGAGCACGAGGTGTTCGATGTGCGTCAGCAAGGCGGGCGGGAAGTCGGGGATCGTGCGGGCCGTCTCGCGCACGAGCACCAGCCCCATCGAGATGTGGCCCAGCAGCCGTCCGTCGCGCGAGTATGACGTGCCGCCGTCGTAGCTGAGTTCCTGCAGTTTCCCGATGTCGTGAAGGATCGCCCCCGCCACCAGGATGTCCGTGTCGGCGCCGTACACCTCGGCCAGCATGGTGCAGACACGCGCGATCTGGAGAATGTGCTCGAGATATCCGCCGCGATACGCGTGGTGGATGGTCTGGGCTGCCGGCCAGATCCGCAGCTGGGCTTCGTTGCCCTGGGCCACCCGTTCGAGCAACGCGCGCACGAACGGATCGCGGACGCCGGCGATCAGCGTCATCAGCTCGACCCACATCTCGTCCAGGGGGCGCGGCGACGCCGGCACGCAGTCTTCTTCGCGGAACCCGTCTTTCCGGTCCTGGTCCGGGTTGACGCGCCGGATCCGCTCGACGACGAGCTGCATCTGGCCGTTGTACAGGTTCGAGCGGCCCTGCACCTTGACGAACTCGCCGGCGTCGAACTCGGTCTTCAGCGTGGACGCGTTGTCGAACACCTTGGCCGGCACGCTGCCGCTCGCGTCTTTCAGCGTCAGCGACAGGAATTCACCTGTGCGCCCCTGCCGGACGTCTTTCGACGAGCAGAAGTAGAAACCCCATCCGGTTTCGTCGGGCACCAGTGCTCGCAGCGGGGGAAACGTCTTCGTCATAACTTCTTTCGACAACACCTATTCAGACCCGCCGCCAAACCCGAGCACCTTCTTCACGCGGCCCAGCAGTGCCGAGCCTCCTGCCGTATCGTCCGTCCCGCCTGCATCGCCGCCCGTCCGGGCTTTGTCGGCTTCGACAATGTTGTCGATGGCCTCGTTCACCGTGCGCACCACCGCGATCTTCATCTTGCGGCCGTTGATCTGGACGCGGTCGAACGACGCATCGTCGCGCCACACCAGGATGGACCAGGCGCGCGAATCGCTGGCAATGTCCACCGCGTTTTCGAGGCGATCGTCCACGTGCGCGTCGAGCGTCAGCGCCGACGCGATGTGGCCGCGCGACCCCTTCGTGGTGTACACGGCCGGCAGGTCGAAGCCATGTTTGTGCAGCCAGCGTTGCGTCTGCACCTGGGCTGTCCGGCCGGCCGTCGACGGCCGCTGGGTCACGAACAACACTTCCCAGCGCAGGTGGTACGACAGGTCTTGCAGGCGGCGTACCGTGCCCGGTTCGTGTTCGTCGAGCGTCTCCCAGAAATTGCGCGTCTCGGCCACGCGCTGCCACAGGCGTGTCTGCTGCCGCGATGTCAGTTGCTCGAGGATGGCCGTCGCGGGGTACGGTGTCACCAGAGGCGGTTGCCCCGGGTCTTCCGTACGGTTCCCCGGGGGGTCCTTGACGGGGTCCCCCGCCTCCGCAGGCACCGCCCCTCGCGCTGGCTTGATTCCGAACTCGGCTTCAGCAATCTTCGCCAACGCCGAGTCCATGTCAGCCAGCACGCCGTCCATGTCGAACGAAATGCGCATGGGGGGATTTTACTAGGGATTGGGGGTTGGGGGTTGGGGGTTGGGGGTTGGGGGTTGGGGGTTGGGGAAAGGCAGGGGATGTCCCCAATCGCCTTGCCCCTAAACCCCACCCCCCATTTTTTCGTGGGGCCGGGGTTTGTTTGCCCGCGTTTGCGCGGCGAAGAAAA
>CAYJPV010000029.1:0-8231 GCA_964372095.1 uncultured Vicinamibacterales bacterium
CCCTTGCCCCTTGTCCCTTGTCCCTACCCATGCCCCATGTCCCATGCCCCATGTCCCTGAAGTACCATTGAACCCATGACGGCGGCGAATCTGCTTCGGGACCTGCGCGACTTCCAGTGGGAGGGCTGCGCCACGGTGGAGGGCACCACGCGCGTGGAAGTGGATGCGCGTCGTGCGGTTGAGGTGCCGACCTTCACCAACGAGTTCTGGACCGCCAAGCAGCGCGACGCCCACAGTCTCCACGAAATTTCGTACCGGGCGTGTTTTAAGCCCCAGTTGCCGCGGTTCTTCATCGAACGCCTGACGGTGCCAGGCGACGTGGTCTACGACCCGTTCTCGGGGCGGGGCACCACGCCGCTCGAAGCAGCTCTTGCGGGACGCGTGCCGGCTGCGTGCGATGTCAACCCGCTGTCGGCGATCCTGCTGGAACCCAGGTTCACGCCCCCGACGTGGCAGGCCGTCGCCGACCGGCTGCGCGAGATGACGAGCCGGCAGGATGCCAAGAACACACGGGCCGCCTACGGACGTCCTGACACCTGCCCTGATGACCTCCTGACCTTCTACCATCCGGATACCCTGCGCGAGATCTGCGCGCTCCGTTCGTGTCTGCTCGGGCACGAGTCGGCCGGGACGCTGGATCCCGTCGATCGCTGGATTCGTATGGTGGCGATCAATCGCCTGACCGGCCACTCCGCGGGGTTCTTCTCGGTCTACACGTTGCCGCCCAACCAGGCCACGACCGTGCAGGCCCAGCGGAAGATCAACCATGCCCGGGCTCAGACGCCTCCGCGGCGCCTCGTGTCGGACCTCGTGATCAGGAAGACGAAGAGCCTGCTGAAAGACTGCACCGAGGCGGATCGGGCGCGGCTGTCAGCCGCGGCGGCCAGCGCGCGACTGCTGACCGGGCCGGCCGACGACACACCCGGCATGCCCGCCGCGTCGGTGGCCCTGGTGGTCACGTCGCCGCCGTTTCTCAATATCGTGAACTACAAGATGGACAACTGGCTGCGGTGCTGGTTCTGCGGCATCGATCCCGACAAGGTTCGATTGACGGTGCCTGGCAGCCTCGAGAACTGGCGCGCGGCCATGACGCGCGTATTCCACGAACTGCATCGCGTGCTGAAACCCGGCGGATTTGTGGCGTTCGAAGTGGGTGAGGTACGCAAAGGGACCGTGCGGCTCGAAGAAACCGTGATCCCCTGCGGACTGGAGGCGGGGCTCGAGCCCGTGCTGGTGCTGCTCAATACCCAGGAGTTCACCAAGACGGCCAATGTCTGGGGCGTCTCCAACAACCGTCTCGGCACGAACACCAACCGTATCGTGGTTTTCCAGAAGAACTGACGTCGACGCGCGTTCACGTCACGGGGCGTCAGGGAAGGGGTGGCGTCGTGCTGGAATCGTGGTTGCACTGCACCAGCGACTGCAGGTAGGCGGCTTCCAGATCGGGATCGGGCGGGTGCGTGCCTCTGGCGACACGGTCCCGCAGGAAGGCCAGTTCGCTGACGGCCCGGTGGTACGCCCGCCGCCGTTTCCAGGCCGCCAGCCCGCCAGTCATCCAGGCACGCAGCGACGAGTCGAGGCGCCCGCGTACGCCACACAACCGATCGAGTTCGTCAGTCGAGACGATGCCCTGGTCGACCTCGCTGGCCAGCTGGGTGCGAATCATGCGTCCTTCGCGGCGCAGCGCCCGCACGGCCACGAGCAGGATCACCACCAGCATCGGCAGCATGATCAGCCCGTAGATCGCGAAGAACACGCACCCCATCATCGTGCCGGCGTTCCACAAGCCGTGAAGGGCGACGGCGCCGATCAGGCCCGCGGGCGGGGCGGTTCTCCGGACCCATGTCCGGGACGTCTGGCGGGCGATCCCCAGCCCGAGGCCCGTCATGGCCGTGAAGAGCGGATGCGAGAAGGGGCTGACGATGCCGCGCAGCGTGAAGGTGACGGCCAGGCCGCCCGTCCCCTCTGTTGCGAGCGAGCGCCCGTAGTAGTCGATGTTCTCCACGAAGGCAAAACCCAGGCCCACCATCGAGGCGTAGACCAGTCCGTCGATGATGCCGTCGAACTCATCAGGCCGCTTCAGGAAGAACCGGTACAGGATGACGGCCTTGAGGCATTCCTCGACCATCGGTCCGGCGACAATCGAACCCAGCGTGTCGCCGACGGCGGCGTCGGCCATCGCGTTGAGGAGTCCCGCTGCCAGGACGGCAACCGATGCGCCCCAGAGGAATGTCGTCGCCAGCATGGCGCGGGGTTCGGGCTCGTACCGGTCGATCCACAACGCCAGGGCGAGATAGACCGGCAACGGCAGCACGGCCACCGTGGCCGCGACGGCAAAGACGTCAAACCCCAGGTCCGCGCTGGTGAGCAGCAGGACGAGAACCGCGCCGAGGGCCAGCCAGGGAACCGCCCGCCCGCTCGTGAGCCGGCCGGCACGGACCCAGGGACGCGGCGAGTCCACGCGTCAGTTCTCCCGGAAGTTGCCGAACTGCAGCGCGATGCCGAAGTCCTGCTCCTTGAGCAGCGCGATGACGGCCTGAAGCTCGTCCCGGGACCCGGACGAGATCCGCAACTGATCGCCCTGGATCGATGCCTGGACCTTCTTCAGCTTGCGGTCCTTCAGGAACTTCACCACGTCCTTGGCGGCTTCGGTCGGGATGCCCTGCTGGAGTGTGACGACACGCTTGATGATGTCGCCGCCGGCGCGAATGATGTCGCCGAGTTTCAGATTCTTCACCGGGACGTTGCGCTTCACCATCCGCCCCTGGACGATCTCCCACAGGGCCTGCATCTTGAACTCGTCGTCGGCGACCAGCGTGACGGTGTTCTCGGCACGGTTGAAGTCGATGGACGCTTTCGATCCCTTGAAGTCGTAGCGCTGCACGATCTCCTTGCGGGCCTGGTTCAGGGCGTTGTCGACCTCCTGGAGGTCAACCGTCGAGGTCACGTCGAATGAACAGGTTGTTGCCATGAGTGCTCCTATTTCCTGGCGGTCAGCATGATTTCAACCAGGCCGTCAGCGCTCATCAGGCCGGTGCCGACGATGGTGCCGGCAGGCAGGCGACCGCCGGCCCTGGCCTGGAGTGCGCGGACGACCGTGTCGGCCGTCGAGATGTCGGTGACGTAGATGACGCTCTCGTACACATTGGACCACGTAAACCCGGCGAGGGCCATGGTTCGTTCGAGGCGGGCCAGGGTTTCGTCCGTCTGGGCGGCGAGGTCCTTCGCGTTGCCGGGTACGACGCCGAGCATGCCGGACAGGTAGAGGGCCGGTCCCACACGCACGGCTGAGCTGAGGTTGGGGTTCGGCCGGCCCGGCGTGCCATCGGCGGCCGGCGTGGTCAGCACGGTCCTGCCGCCGCCTTTCACGGCCGTCAGGGTGATCTCCACCAGATAATCGGGGTGCGTCAGGGCCGCCCGAACCGTAGCCCGTGCCGGCGGGGCCTGCGGGAAGCTCGTCCGGTACACCTCGTTCATCGTCTGGAACTGCGCGATGTCCGTGATGTAGACCCGTGCGCTGACGACGTCCGCCATGGTCATCCCCGCGGCCTCCAGGATCGTGCGGGCGTTGTCGAGCACGCCCTGGGTCTGGACCCGCATGTCGCCCGTGACTTGCGTGTTGTCCGCGCCCCTCCGGGGGATGAGGCCTGAGACGAACAACGTGTCGCCGGAGCGGATGGCCCAGCTGTACGGACTGGCGGGCACCGGCCAGCCAGCGGGCTGGACGATGATGCGCTCGGTGCCGATGGTGAGTGCGATGGCTGAGACCTCGAGCAACGCGCCCGGACGGGAGAGTGCGGCGACAATCGTCGTGCGCGTCGGGGGCGCCGTGGGCCACGTCCGTTTCCAGGCTTCGTTCAGGGCCGGGAAGTCCGCGGCGTTCGCCAGGTAGACGGTCGTGGAGACCACCTGGGACAGTGACGAGCCCGAGGCGGCCAGGCGGTCCTCGAGCGCCTTCAGGATGGCGTCGGCCTGGGCCGCGAAGCCTGCGGACAGCTGGCCGGCGGGTGCGGCGATGCCCGACACGGTGATGACGGTCCCACGGCGCTCCACTGCGGGAAATGACACGGCCGTCTGGGCGCAGACGTGCGCAGCCAGGAGGCACACGGCGGCGGTGGCCGTCAGAATCCGGAATCTGTTCATCACAACTTCCCTCCAGTCCAGTGAACACGAGGCGCCAGCTGCCAGTCGAACGCCGCGAGGCCGTCGGGGCCCAGCGCGGCAAGAGCTTCCTGCGCCCGCTCGGTTTCAGCGATGAGCCGTGCCACATCCACGCCCTGGCACGCGGGCGCAAACGGACGGACGTTGCGCAGGCCCCGTTCCAGCATGACGGTGACGCCGTGGTGGTTCCCGCGCCGGGCATGGTGGAACGCCACGCCGATCTGCAGGATCCCCTGGTACAGGCGCCGCACCGGCCCCGGCTCGGCGCGCCACAACGTTTCGAGCGTCTCGTGCTGCTCGAAGTACTCGCCCCGGTTGAACTGGGCAATGCCATCCACGAGCAGCCGGGGCGGAACGAATGAGGGCGAGTCGTTCATAAGCAACGGGACCGTTGTATCTTAGAGCAGATGAAACGAACAACGTATCCTCGCATTGAGCGGCGGCGGTCCAAGGTCCACGGCTGGGGCGTATTCGCCCTCGAACCCATCAACAAGAACACCCGGATCGTGCAGTACGCCGGCGAGAAGATCACCACCAAGCAGAGTTCTCCCCGCGAAGCCCGGTACCTGAAGAACGGCCACATCTGGTGTTTCACGATCAACCGGAAGTGGACGCGCGACGCCGCGGTCGGCGGCAACATCGCGCGGTACATCAACCACGCATGCAAACCGAACTGTTATTCGCAGATCGTGGGCGACGTGATCTGGATTCGCGCCGGGCGCAACATCCGCAAAGGCGAAGAACTGCACTACAACTACTACACGGGCGGCTCCGCCGAGATTCGCTGCAACTGCCGCCGGGGATGTAAGACGATCCTGTAGGGGCAAGGGGCAAGGGGCAAGGGCTGTCTCTCCCCAACCCCCAATCCCCAACCCCCAACCCCCAACCTGATATACTGCGCGCCATTCTTGGAGGGTACCTGATGAACCGGCGTGATCTGGTCAGATTCGTCCCGGCGTTTGTCCTCGTCCTCGTGTGCGCGGCGGCGGTGGCCGTCCTGGCCCAGGCTCCGGCAGGGCCGGCGGCGCCCACCTCTACGGACCCGCAGGTCCGGTTCAAGGCGTTCGAGCAGGTTCGGGCCATGCAGGCGGCATCGCCCTTCAAGTCGATGGCCTGGCAGTTCCTCGGGCCGACGAATATCTCCGGGCGCGTGACCGACGTCGAGGTGGTCACGCCGCGGGGCAAGACCTACACGATGTACGCGGCCACGGCGACCGGCGGCGTGTGGAAGACCGACAACGACGGTGTCACCTGGCAGCCGATCTTCGACAAGGAGATCACCGCGTCCATCGGTGACCTGGCCCTGGCGCCCAACGACCCGAACGTCATCTGGGTCGGCACCGGCGAAGCCAACATCTTTCGCAGTTCCAACGCCGGCGCAGGCATCTACAAGTCGGCCGACGCGGGCAAGACGTGGACGCACATGGGGCTGGCTGGGACGCTGACGATCGCCCGTATCCTCATCCACCCGTCGAACCCTGACACACTGTACGTCGCGGCGTCGGGCCACGAGTGGACCGACAATGAAGACCGCGGCGTGTACAAGACGACCGACGGCGGCAAGACCTGGAACAAGGTCCTCTACGTCAACCCGCGCACCGGCGCGATCGACCTGGTCATGGACCCGACAGACCCCAACGTCCTCTACGCCGCCACCTGGCAGCGGATCCGGCAGAAGTGGAACGACCCGCGCCACGCGGCCGATTACACCGGCAGCGGTGTCATGAAGTCGGAAGACGGCGGCACGACGTGGGCGGCCATCAACGAAGGCCTGCCCCTGTCGCAGTTCCGCGGCCGCATCGGCCTCGACATCGCCCGTTCAAAGCCCAACGTGCTGTACGCGTTCGTCGACAGCTACGAGATTGCGCGCCAGGCGCAGCCGGGTGAATTCGACGCCTACGGCCGCCCGCGCGTGGCGGTGATCAAGGGTGCCGAGGTATACCGCACCGACGACAAGGGCAAGACGTGGCGCAAGGTCAGCGACTCCAACGAGTACATGGAACGCGCGGCCGGCACGTACGGCTGGGTGTTCGGCCAGATTCGCGTCGATCCGACTGATGAGAACACGGTCTATATCATGGGGCTCGGCCTCAACATCTCGAAGAACGGCGGCAAGACCTTCGAGCCGCTGCGCGGGATGCACGGCGACCACCACGCCCTCTGGATCGATCCGGTAAATCCGCGTTTCCTTGTCAACGGCAACGACGGCGGCATCGTCGTGTCCTACGACCAGGGGAAGACGTGGAGGCAGCACCTCGACAACCTGCCGGCGGTGCAGTTCTTCAACGTGTCGTACGACATGGAGACGCCGTTCCACGTGTACGGATCCATTCAGGATCACGGCAGCCGGCGCGGCGTCGTGGATCTGAGCCGCGGACGTGACCGTGTGCCGGCCCAGCCGTTCGAAGACGCCCCCGGCGGCGAAGGCACACGCCACGCCATCGACCCGTTCAATACGAACATCGTGTATTCGGCCGGCTTCTACCACAACATGAACCGGACCGACCTCTCGAAGCTCGACGCCCGCGGCCGGCCGCTGGCGAAGAGCATCACACCTCGCCTGAGTCCTGCCGACGGCCTTCTGCGCGGGCAGTGGCTGACGCCGATCCTGATCTCGCCGCATGACGCCGACGTCGTCTACTACGGCGGGCAGTACGTGTTCCGGTCCTGGAACCGTGGTGATACCTGGGAGCGGATCAGCGGTGACCTGACCTACAACGACCCGAAGCAGCAGGGCGACGTGCCGTACCAGACGCTCTACGCGCTGGTCGAGTCGCCGATGCGGTTCGGCCTGCTCTACGCGGGCACCGACGACGGCCGCCTGCACGTGACGAAAGAAGGCGGGATAGCGTGGACCGAGATCACCAAGGGACTGGCGCCAAAGCGGTGGATCTCGAAAGTCGTGGCGTCGGCCTTTGATGAAGGCACCGTCTATGCCGCGCAGAACGGCAAACGCGACGACGACTTCACGGCGTATCTGTGGAAGTCCACGGACTTCGGCGCCACGTGGAAGAGCCTGGCGGCGGGTATCCCGCTCGGTCCGATCAATGTCATCACCGAAGATCCGACCAACCCGAAGATCCTTTACGTCGGGACCGACGGCGGGGTCTACGTCAGTCACGACGGCGGCATCACGTGGGCCGTGCTGGGCGGCAACCTGCCCACCAACTACGTTCACGACATCGTGGTGCATCCGCGCGACCGGATGATTGTGGCGGCGACGCACGGCCGGGGGATGTGGGTGATGGACGCCGTGCCCGTCCAGGGGTTCAAGAAGTAGTGCGCTACGTCTATTACGTGCACGGGTTCGCGTCGTCGGCCCGGTCGACCAAGGCGGCGATGTTTGCCAGCCGCCTTGGCCCGGCCGGGTTCGAACTGCGGTGCCCGGATTTCAACGAGCCCGCGTTCGAGACGCTGACGGCGTCGCGGATGGTCGGACAACTCGAAGCCGATCTCGCGACGTTGCCCCCGGGGCCCGTTGCGCTGATCGGGTCGAGTCTCGGGGGCTTTGTCTCGTTTCTGGTGGCCGTGCGGCAAGCGAAACTGGCTGCCGCCGGCCGCCGTCCTGCCCAGTGGATTGATCGGATGGTGCTGCTCGCCCCGGCGCTCGACTTCGGCCGGACCACCTATGGGTCGATCGACGCGGCCGGCATCGAACGCTGGCGGGCGACAGGGCGTCTCGACGTGTTCCACTACGGCGACAACCGCGCGCGCCACGTGGGCTTTGCGTTGTACGAAGACGCGCAGCAGTACGACGCGCTGGCCGAACGGACGCCCGTGCCCACGCTCATCTTCCAGGGCGGTAGTGATGACGCGGTGGACCCGGCGATGGTGCAGCGGTATGCCGCGCGCCAGCCGTTCGTGTCGCTGCGGATGATGGACGACGATCACCTGCTGATGGAGAACATCGACACGATCATCAGCGAGACGGCCGCCTTCCTCGGCGCCCCCTGACGTGGCGTCCGGCTTCAGCCGGACGTGGTGGACGTGGCGTCCGGCTTCAGCCGGACGTTCTCCCCGGCTGGCGGAAGCCATCCGCCACGACAGTTCCTCGCGGTAACCTATACCCG
>CAYJPV010000029.1:8241-71182 GCA_964372095.1 uncultured Vicinamibacterales bacterium
GGCCGGCGGGGGGGGGGGGCGGGGGGCCGGGGGCCCCCGCGGCCCCCCCCCCGGGGGCCCCCCCCCCCCCCGCCACGACAGTTCCTCGCGGTAACCTATACCCGTGCGATCCTTCGTCCTGAACGCCCTCGCGCCGTTTGTGGCCCTGGTGGCCGTGGGGGCGAGTTCCGGCGTCCCGCAGCGCACAGCCCCGGCGCCCGGTCCTGCCTACCTCCTGTTGGAACTCCCATCGATGCGCGTCGTGGCCGAAGCGCGCCGTGATGTGCTGGCGGCGCGCCTGGTGCCGGGCTCGCTGATGAAGGTCTTCACGCTGGCGGCTGCGCTGGAAAGCGGCGTGGCCGACGCGGGCACGCGCATCATGTGCCGCCGGACGATTGACCTCGACGGCAGGCCGGTCACCTGCGTGCATCCCGAGTTCCACAGGGCGCTGGGGCCCGAGGAAGCCCTGGCCCACTCGTGCAACGTGTACTTCGCCACGCTGGCGAAACGAGTGTCCCGCGACTCGTTGGATGCGCTGCTCGTTCGCGCGGGCCTTGCACCGTCGGCCGCGACGGCGGCGATGACGCGTGTCGCGCTCGGACTGGAGGGCACGCGGGCCACACCGCGTGCGTGGCTCGAGGCGTTCCTGCGCATGTCGGGCTCCATCCAGCCAGCCGTGACACTCGAGCCTGCAACGCGCGCGGTGATTCGTCGCGGCCTGGAACTGGCTGCCCGCGAGGGCACAGCATCGGCCCTGTCCGAGGCCGGTTATTCGGGCATGGCCAAGACCGGCACGGCGCCCATGCCCGGCGGGGGGTATTTCGGACTCGTGGCGGCTGTCGTGAACACGGAACTGCCCACGCACGCCATCATCGTGATCGCGCCGGGGACGAGTGGTGCCAACGCTACCGTCCTGGCTGCCCAGCTACTCGCGAAGCACAACGTTCCCCATCGCGCCGTCCCCGGGCCCTCCGTACGTAGCCCCGGGTCTTTAGACCCGGGGTCCCCCGTCCGCGCCAGGCAGTTCGTACGGAGCCCCGGGGCTGTCGTACGTAGCCCCGGGTCTTTAGACCCGGGGTCCCCCATCTCCGTCGGTCACGCCCGTCGCGACGGCGGCTACGACGTGTCCGCCATCGCACTGGAGGACCTGGTCGCGCGCGCCGTCGCGGGTGAAGGCGGGGACGCCTTGCCGCGGGCCGCTCTCGAGGCGCTGGCCATCACGGTTCGGACGTTTGCCGTCCGCAATCGGGGGCGGCATGCGGCCGAGGGGTTCGACTTGTGCGACCTCACGCATTGCATGGCGCTGCGGCCGGTGACCGCTCGTGCTCAGGCTGCTGCGGCGGCGACGTCAGGGCGGGTGGTGTTCGCGGGAGGGCAGATTGCCGAGGTGTACTTCTCGGCATCCTGCGGCGGCCATACGGAGCGGCCGTCGGCGGTGTGGGCTGGCGCCGCCGACCCGCCGCACCTGGTGGCGAAAGCGGACGAGGCCTGCTCGCATGAATCGCCATGGGTGGCGGAGGTGGGGGAGCCTCAATTGCGTCGAGTTCTTCAGGCCGCCGGGTTGCGGGGCACCCTCGTCGAGGGTCTGTACGTGGAGTCGCGAACAGCGTCGGGACGGGCGGCGGTGCTTACCGTGCGAGGGATGACGCCTGGTCGTCTGGACGCGAACGTCTTCCGCATGGCGGCCGGCCGGTTGCTTGGATGGAACCTCGTCAAGAGCACGCGTTTCGACATCGTGCGCACAGGCAACGGATATCGATTCACCGGCCGGGGGCTGGGACACGGCGTCGGCCTCTGCGTGCGCGGCTCCGGCATGCGGGCCGCGACGGGCGCATCGGCGCTGGACATTCTGGCGTGGTACTTTCCGGGCACCCGCGTCGGCCCGCCCGCCTCGACCGAAGCGGACGTCCACCTCGTTCTGCCTGAATCCGAACGCTCTCAGGGCGCGTCCGTCAGGGCGATGATCGCGGATTCGCTTCGGTCCTTGTCAGCGACCCTCGACGTGCCGGTGCCCGGCCGCGTGGACGTGGTGTTTCACCCGACGGTCGAAGCCTACACGCGCGCGACCGGCCTCCCGTGGTGGACCTCCGGCCGCACCCGCGGCACGCGCATCGACCTGCTGCCGTTGTCCGTGCTTCAGCGCCGCGCCAGCGTCGAGACCACCGTGCGCCACGAACTCGTGCACGTCCTTACGGACGCGGTGCTGGCGGACCGCCCGCTGTGGGTACGTGAGGGGCTGGCGCGGACGATGGCAGGGGAGGGGGGTGACGAGGAGCCTTCACCTCGTCCCGCGCGGCCGTGTCCGTCGGACGCCGATCTGCGGAACCCGGCGTCGGCCGATGCCTGGCGTGCGGCGTATGACGCAGCGGCTGCGTGCGTCGCGCGCGCTCTGGGCGCTGGCGTGGCGTGGCGCAAGCTGCGCTGACACCAAGTTGTCGGCCCACTACTGTGTAGGCGGTGTGCCTCCCGCGGCTGGCGTGGCTCAGTGTGACGTGTGTTGTCCTCCCGCGCGGATCGCGTCTTCGAGCGCGGGGATGATCGCGAGGTCCTTGGGCCGCCCGGTGGCCCGCTTGCTCACGAGGATACGTGAGAGTGGCAACACAGGGACCGGCACGCGGCCGATCTGCACGCGGACGGCATTCGCAGCCTCTTCCCGGAACGTCCCGAGCCCGTGCATGTGCACCACGATGTCAAAGAGTTCGGTCCCTTCGCCGGCCAATAGGGGGGGCGTCGCAGCGGTCGGCGGAATGTAGGTGACGCCGGCCCGATCGAGCGCCGTCCGGAACCGGGAGTCCGTGAGGTCGGCAAACCACAGGTCGACATCCTGCGTCACCGCTGGAGCTCCCTGGAGAGCGGCTGCGGCGAGGCCGACGACGAGGAAGTCGACTCCCTCGGCCAAGAGCGTTTCGAGGAACGCTGTCTCCCTATCGGTGAAGAGGGATGGGACGTCCACGGAGGAGACTCCGGTTGAGCCGTTCAATTGGCGGGAGTTCGAGGAGGGTGAGCGTATGCCACACGTTCTCGAACGACGCTGACGCGTGGGCCTCACAGACAGCGCGGGCTTCCCGGATTCGTCGGGCGATCCGGTCGTCCTGGTCGGGGCCGGCGCCGACGCTCGCACCGTGTTCGCGGTCTGGCGGCATCAGATCCTCTGGCCGCGATTATGGCATAGAACGAGGCGTCTCCGCCGCGCGCGCCCTGGTCGCTGCGGTTGTCACGGCGCCGTGATGCCGGCGTTCGCGCCAAGCCTGCTATAGCCGATCCAGCCGCTGTTCTCGGCCAATCACGTCGGTAGTGTTGCACTTAGAGCGACCAAACGCGACTCTGCTGACCTTTGGTCAGCCGTGACTGCGGAAGCGAGGCCTCCCTCCGCGTCCCTGCGTTCCCGCAGCATGCGCAGCGGCATCCGCGTCGGTTCCGCCGCGCCCTGGCCGCGGGCGTGGCGTGGCGCGGCCTACGCTGACCCAAGGTGCCGGCGCACGAAGGGTGGGGGGTGTTCCGCGTAGCTCAGCGCCGGCCAACAGGCGCACCGTGTTCGCGGCTATGTCTGGCCCATGTCGCCGAGCGCCTCGATGTCGGCGAGGTCCTTCAGCCGGCCTGAAGCGCGCTTGTTCCGCAGGAACTCCCGTCGTCCGATGAACGGCAGGTCTCTCGTTCCGCACGGGCCGGTCTCGCGTCCGGCCCAGGCTTCGTCCCAGGTCACGCCGGAGATGTCGCTCATGACGTGGATCTGGACCGGCTCCACGCCCATCTGCAGGATACGGTCTGGTTCAACCAACTGTTCGGGCCGCAGTTGATCGGCCGGAAACCCGAAGTCCGTCAACGCGGCCAGCAGGCGTGCTGCATTCTCGGTCGTCGGCCGGATGAACACATCGATGTCGCCCGTGAATCGCGGAACGCCGTGGAAGGCGAGGGCATAGGCGCCGATGATGAGGAACTCAACCCCGTGGGCGGTCAACGAGCCGAAGAACTCGTCGAAGTCGTGCGCCAGTTCCACCATGCTGCCTCCGGAGGAACTCCACAGCGGCCAGACGCTCGGCCGGCGGCCTGGATTTCCAGTACCGACGGGCCTCCTCGCCGGCTGCGTGCTCGGCCGCCGTGGTGACGTGAAGGACGCGCTGCAACCGGAATTCCACGAACTCAGTATAACTCCGCGGAGCGTAGGCCAGCCCCTACGCGTCTTTGCGTTCCCGCAGCATGAGCAGCAGCATCCGCGTTGGTTCCGCCGCGTCGAGGGCGTGCGGGACATCGGCGGGCATCCGGACGATCGTACCGGGCGTCGCGCGCACGGGCGCGCCGCCAATCGTCAGCACCAGCGCGCCTTCGAGCACCATCACGAACGCGTCGAAGGGTGACGTGTGCTCGGTCAGGCCCTGACCGGCGTCGAAGGCGAACAGAGTGAAGTTGCCGCCAGTGGTCTTGGCCAGCACGCGGCTGGCAATACCCTGGTCGGTCGGAGTGATGAGCGCCTGAAGCATCAGCGCTTCTGAAGGGGGCAGCACGGGAGTTGCAGACATGGGGGAGTCCTCTCTGACTCGTTCTCGGGTGACTGTGGACTCCCCCTGTTATACCGGACCCTCGCGTCAGAGGGGTATGACGCGTGTCATGCGCTGGACCTACACCGGTGGCGCGGCTGACGGTGCGGGTTCAGCGGCGGGAGCCGCAGTCGCAGGGGCGGCCACGCCGGCCGGCTTCGTCGCCCACCACAGGACGATCGCCCACGCCACGTTCATGACGGTGAACATGAGGGTCAGCTTGGTGGCGGCAAACGCAGGCTGGACCCACGAGACGGACAACGACACGGGCCGCCAGTCAGCCAGGTAGTGCCACGGCAGCCACATGCCGATCCACAGCACGGCCGTCGTGACCAGCAACGACCGCCACGAGCCACCTCGCCTGAGCCACGCCAGCGGAGACGCCCCGGGCACCTTTCCGGTCACGACTGACGCGAACAACGCCGCGGCCAGCGAGACGCCGACGCCGAACCGCACGAACCAGAGCACCCAGCGCACGGTCGTGTGGAACGCTCCGGCATCCGTCCAGCCAAAGCGCGCGATGAACCACGCGTCAAACTCGCCCCGGTGCGCCGCGAGCCAGTTCTGCGCGGATCCAGTCGCCAGCCACACGAGGACGAAGAGCGCAAGCGGAAATGCGATCCACGCCGCGCGCCGGGCACCTTGCGCCAGTGCCGTTGTCGCGCGCGTGCCCGGCACCCAGCCGAGCACGGCCGTCGCCTGCACGACGCCGGCCCAGCCGATCAGCGCGATGACGACCAGCAGCGACGCGGTCAGCATGAACACGTTCGATTCCGGGATCTGCAGCAGCAGCCAGTACAGCGCTCCCAGGATTGCGTGGCCCACGACGAGCCATCCCGTAATGGCGATGCCTCTCTTGCTCACTGCCGACCTCCATTTGACGATGGCGCCGCCGATGGCGGAGCGATGACCACGGTCTGCGCCGCGCTCGAGGCGGTCCCTTCCGGCACGTACATCGCCGAGATGCGCGCCGGTGACGCGCGGAACGTCCCGGGGCTCACCACCTTCACGAGGTACTGGAACTCGTACCGCCCCCGGTTGAAGCTCTGCTGGAAGAACACCACCCGGTCGTCACGGAACTCGCGCTGGCTGCCCCAGTACCACATGTCCTGACGCTGGCGCTCCATGGCGTAGAACCGCTCCTGCTGGATCGGCTCGACGCCCGCCGGCAACGGGTCTTCGATCATCAGATACCGCCAGTCCGCCGAGCCGGCGGTGGTGAGCCGCACGAGCAGGATGTCGCCGGGGTTCGCGGTGCCGGTGAACGGCGTCTCGCGGTACACGATCCGGTCCTTGACCGTGACAGGCGTCAGCGTGAAGTACTGGCGTTCGAGCGCCAGCTTGCGTGAGCCTGTGCGCTCCTGCGCGGCGGCGGTGTCGTAGTACACCGCCTGCGCGGCCCAGTAGACCGCCCCGGCGCCGCGCGTGACGACCTTCACCGCATTCTGGCCGTCGCGTGCGGCAACCGTGAACTCAATGGGATCCGGCGCCGTCAGTGCGGCGCCGGTCAGCTTGGTGGTGCCCACCGACGCGCCGTTCACGAACACGGTGACTTCCGAATCGGCCGCCGTTTCGCCGCGCGCCTTCATGTAGTCGAGCAGGCCGTAGAGGGCCATCGCCGTTTGTTTGGTGCTGCCCCAGTACCAGCCGAAGGTCCGGTTGAGCAGCATCCAGCGGACAGCCTGCTCCAGCACGGGGTTCTTCGCCTCGCGGCCGGCCAGGGCGCGCACGGCCATCGCGGTGGCTTCGACGCTCGTGTCGGCCCAGTCGTCCAGCAGCGGATCGTTGTCGGCCTTCCACCACGCCAACTCGCCCTTGCGCTGCACGCCGCCCAGCAGTTGCCGCGCCAGTTCGTCACCCCGGGCGTCCTTCCGGTCGTTCAGTGCCAGCAGGAGCAGCGCCTGGCCGTAGGACGACATCCGGTCTTTGGCCGCCCACAACTCGTTCAGCGCCGCATCACGTTCCCATCGAGGGTCGTCGCTGTAGTCGGTGGCTTCCACGCCTCGTGTCTCGGCCAGCACCAGCACGTGGGTGATGTAGGCCTTCAACTCCGGCACGGCCTTCGGGTACTTCGCGTACAGCTTCTTCAACTGCCGCGCACCCTGTTCGAGCCGATACTCGTCCACGCGGTAGCCGGTGTTCTTGGCTTCCAGCAATCCATACACGGCGTACGCGGTCATGAACGGCTGGTTCTCGTCGGTCTTCCACCAGCCCCACCCGCCGTCTTCATGCTGGTAGTCGTAGATACGCTTCAAGCCATCCGAAACCTGCCGATCCAGACTCTTGAGCCTCTCGGTTGGCGGGAGTTTCAGATCCGCCAGCGCCCGCTGCACGAGCAGGTTGGGCACGAAGCTCGACAACGTCTGCTCGGTGCACCCGTAGGGATACGACGACAGGAATTCCAGCGCGCCCAACATGGGTCCCGCCAGTGACGGGGCAATCTGCACGCGAACGGTCCTCGCTGCGGGATTCGCGGTGGCAGGCAGCACCAGTTCGCCTGACTGTTCGCCGCCGCCGACGATCGAACCGGCAATCCCGCTTTCCCTCTTGAGGCCGAACGCCAGCACCGGGAACGACAGTTCGAGGGCGTCGCCGTCTGTCGGCGCGGTAACCGAACCGCCCACGGTGGCCGTGCCCACGGCGTTGGCTTTCAGTGTCCAGTCAACCCGATGTTCGCCATTCTGCGGCACCGCAAACTGAATCGGCTGCGCCAGCGCCCCGTTCGGATCCGGCGTCACTCCCGCAGCAGTTCCCGACAACGTCACGGTCTGCTCGCCCGGCAAGTAGTTGTGCACGATGTAGGGGAGATTGAGCGTATCGCCTTCGGTCAGGAAGCGCGGTGTCACTGCGCGGAGGATCAGGTCCTTGGTCGTCAGTGTCCGTGCGACTCCCGTGCCCGTCAGCGTGTCGGCGGTCACGGCGCGCGCGGTCAGCCGCCACGTGGTCAGGGCGTCGGGATAGGGGACATCGACCGACGCTTTGCCGGCCGCGTCGGTGGTGATGTCCGCCGCCCAGTAGATCGCGTCGGGGAACTCCTTACGCACCTGCGGACGCGCCGGCTTGTCGGCCTTGAAGTCAGCCAGCGTCAGCGGTCTGCGCCGTTGCGTGAGCAGCAGTTGCTGCGTTCCCGCGTAACCCACGAACGAGTAGTCGCGCGAGAAGTCCGTGTACACCCGGCTGTAGCTGAGCCGGTAGAAAAACCGCACGGGATCCACGGTTCCGTCCGGCTGCACGCCATAGACGGCTTCGTCAATCACGCCAACGCTCAGTTGGGCCTTGACGGGCACCCCGGCGGCGTCCGTGACAGTCAGCAGGAACTTGCCTGACTGCCGCGGCTTCGCCACGGGCTGTTCGGCCGTGACCTGCACGTTCAGCTGCCGCGACAGGGCCGGGACCTTGATCCGCTTTTCGGCGCGGAACAGGCGGTCGTCTCTCAGAAAGACGATATTCACGTAGATGTCGCCGAGGTCGGCTTCCGAGACCGGCACCTCGATGGCTTCGTCGCCCGCCACGGTGACGACCTTATGGTACGAAATGGACTGGCCCTCTTTCGTGACAAGCACGGGAGCCGTCACCTTGCCGCCCTTCACCACGAGCCGTGCCGTATCGCCGGGTTTGTACGACCGCTGGTCGGCAATCAGCTCGAGGTACGTATTGTCTTCGTGATAACTCGTGTTGCTGGCGTTCGTCACCCAGAGGCTCGCGGTGTCCGCAATGGCCCGGCCATCCACCTGGGCGACCACCTTGAACTGCAGCGAGCCGGTGCTGTCTTTCGGCAGCGTCGTGGTCCACGACGCACGTCCGTCGGCATCCGTCGTCGCCGTTCCCTGCGTGATCGTCGTGACCGTGGGGTCGGACCACCGCCCCTGCGAGTACACCAGGCGCTCAAGGGCCACCTGCAGCGTGACGTTGGGGCGCACGGCGCCGAGGTAGTCGAGCGCCTTGATCGAGACGGAGGCTTCCGACCCCGCACGGTAGACGTAGCGGTCAGGCGACGCATTCACCATGAACGGCCCGAACGGTGCGTGCACGACGGTGTTGCCCGACACCTCCCGGCTGCTTGCGTCGGTGACGCGCGCCTCGATCCGGATGGAGTAGTCGCGGCTGTTCTCATCGAGTTCGAGCGGGATCGCCAGCGTCGCGTTGCCGTCGGCATCCAGTTCGGCCGTCTGTTCTTCGGCCTGCTCCCCACCCCAGAAATACCCGCCGCCACCTTCCTCATCGTCTACCTCGCCCCATCGCCACGGCGAGTAGAAACCCTGGCGGTGGATGGCGTACTTGACCGAGCCGCGCGCCACGGGCTGGCCGAAGTAGTACTTCGCGTTGATCGTCACCGACGCCCTGCCGCCCTGCGTGACGAACCGTTCGGCCGGCGTGACGATGACCTCGAATTCCGGCTTGCGGTATTCCTGCACCTGGAAGCTGCTGCTGGCTTCGGCTTCACCCTTCGCGACCTTGATCGTGTAGTAACCCAGCGACGCACCAGCCGGCACGGTGAACGACGTGGACACGGCCCCGAAGGCATCCACCGGCCGTGTTTCGCGACGGACGACCTTGTCGTTGCTGTCGGTGATCGACAGTTCCACCTCGTTGCCATCGAAGGGGAGCAACTGGCCCTGCGCGCGCCACCGCAGCACACCCTTGATGCGCACCGTGTGTCCCGGCCGGTAGACGGGTTTGTCGGTGTAGATGTACCCCACCATCTCGCGCGCGTCGGACTGCAGCGCCCAGTTGCCCGGGTCCGACGCGGTCACCTGGTTGCCGCACCTGGCAACGGTGACCACCGAGTCGGGCCGGTCCACGGTGAACGTCGAGATGGCAACGCCGTCGTCACCCGTCTTGCCCGTGGCGGCGACGGTGTTGTTGACCAGAGTCTGGATGTCGCACCCGCTCTGCGGCTGGCCGGTCGCACGATGGGCCGCATACACGAGGATCTGGCCCGGCGATGTTTTCGTGACCAGGCCGACGTCGGACACCATGACGATGGTGTAGGCCTTGAGGGGGGCACTGATGGCCTCGACCACGTAGACGCCGGGTTCCTTGACGTCGAGGGGAATGCGGCGCGTATCGGCCTCACGCAGCGGCGGCAGCAGTTCGCGCCACGACGCCACCACACTCGATGCATTCAGCAGCGGCACCTGCGCGAAGGTGTTGTGGCGGAGCACCTGGCGCTGGGCCACCTGCACCTGATCGGAGGCCTCGCGGCGGTGCACCCGGTATTCCCAGCTCACCTGATTGCGCAGGAAACCGCGGATGCGGGCGCGCTGGCCCGACTTCCACGAGGCGATCCGTTCCAGCCACGTCCGTTCCTGCGGGACGACGGGTTTTTCGGACCCCAGCGCGTGCGGATCCTTGAGCCCGGCAAAGAACGCCAGCGGGTCCTGGACCTTGTAGACCCGGAAGTCCAGGTGATCCACCTGCCGGTAGGTCAGGTGAAACGACGGGCGCTCGGTCGTCGTGTAGATCTCGCTGCTCCACAGGCTGAACGCCGGGCTGTCGCCAGCCGGTTCGTCCTGGGCCAGCAGCGAAGCGGGAGCCCAGAGCAGCAGGGCAACGAACAGGAGAGGTCGCAGTCGTGTCATAACCAGGCCCATCTGTAGACGCCGACGAACGCAGGGTTCGCAGGAACAGGACGCCACCGCTGCGCGGGATGGCGCAGGAGATCCGCCAGCCGCGTCTTGCGGACTTCACCGGGGCCGCCGTCCTGCGGCCCGGTGTGGTACACCACCCAGTCGTGGCCCTCGCGTTCGAAACGGGACGGGCCGACGTACACCATCACGTGATCCGGGAAATCCTGCTCCTCCTGACGGAAGTAGAGCAAGTCGGCGGGACGCAGCGCGCCAAGGTCGCGTCCGAGCCGCCGGGCATTGAGGCCAACCAGGGTCCGGGCGTCGGCAAACTCCGCGAAGCGGCCCGGGCCCACCTGGAACAGGGGCCAGCCCTGGGCGGTCGGAGCCGGGCGCACGCGCACGTCCGACAATGCCGGCGTCAGCGGCAACGCGGCCAGCCGGTACCATTCGGTCGTATGGGGTTTGACGGCTTCGCGCACCGCGTGGCGAATCAGGCCCGCACAGTCGGCGACGTCCGGCGTATGGCGATAGAACTGCGCGTCGGCCAGGAAGACGAACCAGTTGCGGAAGGCCTCGCGGTCGGCCGGATCGGCAAACCGGACCTGCGACGACAGGCCTGCCGCCGAGCCGACGAGCATCACGGCGATCAGGAGCGCAGGTTTCACTGGTGGGTCTCGCCCCAGGTGCGGGTGGTTGCCCGCACCGCGGCCACCTGCGGCTCGTTCAGGAACATGATGATGGGCGCCAGCGCGCGGAAGGCGGCGACCACCGTCGGGTAGAACTGGCCGGACGTTGCGAAGTCGGCAGGGCGCTCGATGCCCGCCAGGAACTGCTTGTGCCGGAGCCAGCCTGCGGCGGGGTGATCCGCCGGGAAACCCCGCGGCACGCGGGTGAGTGTCTCACCTTCGAGCGTGCCGAAGGCCTTGCGAAACGCTGCCGCACCAAGCAGCCGCTCGAACTTCTTGTGATGGGTCACCAGGTGCTGGCGCACGAGGTGCAGTTGCCTGGCGTTCGGCATGTACATGCCGCCGCCGTACCACACATGTTTCGGCGCGACTTCAATGTAGAGGCCCGCGCATTCGTTCTTGGGCAGAAGGCGGTGCGGAAAATGCGCGGCGATGTTGGTCTTGTAAGGCGTCTTGTCCGCGCTGAACCGGGTGTCCCGGTAGATGCGGAAGATCGAGATGCGGGGCACGGCGACGAGATCGGGCGCGAATGTTGCCAGGTCGTCCGCAAGGCGTTCGACGAAGGCGACCATTGGCGCTTTCACCACCTGGTCGTACAGGTCCTTGCGGGCCTGAAACCACTCCCGTTCGTTGTGCCTGGCCAGCGCGCGCAGGAATTTCAAGGTCTCCGGGCCGAATGCCGGTCCGACCGCACGCGGACCCACTCGCCGGGCAAGGGAAGCAGATGTCACGGCCGACTCCTCGGTGAATCGAGGCAGTGTACTGCGGCCTTTCGGCGATTGCTACAGCAAAGCCGGGTCTTCGGCCATCGGCGTTCGGCCATCGGTAATCGGCCGGGACAGGGCGGGCCTCAGCGGTTGGGAATACTCCGGCGCGCCACCGGGTTACACTACATACAGGCCCCCATGATCATCAAACGCACTCCCGATATCCGCCCGTCGGAAATCACCGACGAACGTCTCTACCTTCGCCGCCGCGAGTTCTTCAAGACCGCAGCGCTGCCTGCTGTCGCCGCGTTCGCCGGCTTGCCCTGGACCGACCGGGTGGCTGCGGCACAGGACGTCCTGCCGAACGTCCGGAAAAGCAGCTACGTGATCGACGAGGCCTGGACGCCCTGGAAAGACGTCACCACGTACAACAACTTCTACGAATTCGGCGTCGACAAGGAAGATCCGGCGCGCAACGCCGGCAAGTTCAAGGCGCGACCCTGGACGGTGAAGGTCGACGGCCTCGTCGGCAAACCCGGCGACTACAACCTCGACGACATCGTCAAACCGCACCAGCTCGAAGAACGTGTCTACCGGCTGCGGTGTGTCGAAGCGTGGTCCATGGTGATTCCCTGGGTCGGGTTTGGTCTGGGCGACTTCCTCAAACGTGTCGAGCCGGCCCCGGGCGCGAAGTACGTGGAGTTCACCACACTGCTGGATCCGAAACAGATGCCGGGGCAGCGCTTCAACGTGCTGGAGTGGCCCTATGTCGAAGGCCTGCGGATAGACGAAGCGATGCACCCGCTGACCATGTTGGCGGTGGGGTTGTACGGCAAGACGCTGCCCAACCAGAACGGCGCCCCGCTGCGGCTGGTTGTGCCGTGGAAATACGGCTTCAAGAGCATCAAGTCCATCGTCCGCATTCGGCTGACCGACAAGCAGCCCGTGTCGTCCTGGCAGCGCTCCGCGCCGCGGGAATACGGGTTCTATTCGAATGTGAACCCGGACGTCGATCATCCGCGATGGAGCCAGGCGAGTGAGCGGCGGATTGGGGAGTTCTTCAAGCGGAAGACCCTGATGTTCAACGGGTACGCCGATCAGGTGGCTTCGATGTACGCCGGGATGAACCTCAAGCGGGACTACTGATTCGCTGTGTCTCCGCTGTCCCGGCGTGTCGTCGTCGCACTCGGCTTCGGGCCGGCGGTCTATCTTGTGGGGGCCGCGTTGACGGGCGGCCTGGGCGCCAACCCGATCGACGCCATCACGGACGAGACCGGGACGTGGACCCTGCGCTTCCTGGTGGCGACGCTGGCCGTCACGCCGCTGCGCCGCCTGACCGGCTGGAGCGCCTTGGCGCCTTGGCGCCGGACCCTCGGCCTCTTTGCCTTCTTCTATGGATCTCTGCACTTTCTGACATACCTCTGGTTGGACCAGTTCTTTGACGTGGCCGCGATCGTCAAGGACATCGGCAAACGCCCGTTTATCACCGCGGGGTTCACGGCATTCGTCCTGATGGTGCCCCTGGCCGTGACATCCACGGCGCGGATGGTCCGCCGGCTTGGCGGCGTCGCCTGGCGCCGGCTGCACCGGCTGGTGTACGTGGTGGCGGCGGCCGGCGTGGTGCACTACTGGTGGCTGGTCAAAGCCGATATTCGCCGGCCCCTGGCGTACGCGGCCATCGTTGGTGCGCTGCTCCTGGCCCGGATGTGGTGGGCCTGGCGCGCGGCGAATACGCGGTACGTAGCCCCGGGTCTTTAGACCCGGGGACCCCGGACCTGCCTTCGACTACGCTCAGGCCAAGGAAGCTCCGGGGCTACGTACGGGATGGTATGCTGGTGCGCAACCTGACCCCCGCCGGCTGAGACCCATCGCCATGTCGCACGAGACCCATCTTTCTGCCCCGTCCCCCGTCTTCACCGGCGATGCTGCCGCGCTGGCCGAGCGGCTGCGCCGCACCGTCAAGGGAGAGGTGCGCTTTGACATCGCCAGCCGCGCGTTGTACGCCACCGACTCGTCGAACTACCGGCAGGTGCCGATCGGTGTCGTGATTCCGCGCGACGTGGATGATGTCATTGCCACCGTGACGGCGTGCCGCGAGTTTGGCGCGCCGATCCTGGCCCGCGGCGCCGGCACGAGCCTGGCCGGCCAGTGCTGCAACGTGGCGGTGATCTTCGACTGCTCGAAATACCTGAACGCCATCGTCAAACTCGACCCCGCCAAGGGGCAGGCGCGCGTGGAACCGGGCATCATACTCGACCGGCTGCGCGAGAAAGCCGAAGAACACGGCCTGACCTTTGCGCCGGATCCGGCGACCCACCGCTGGTGCACCGTTGGCGGCATGATCGGCAACAACTCGTGCGGCGTGCACTCGGTGATGGCGGGCAAGACCGACGACAACATCGACGAACTCGACGTGCTGACCTACGACGGCCTGCGTCTCAGGGTCGGCGCCACGCCGCCGGATGAACTGGAGCGGATCATCGCGGAAGGCGGCCGGCGCGGCGAGATCTACGCCGGGCTGAAGGCCATCCGGGACCGGTACGCCGACCTCGTCCGGGCGAAGTTTCCGAAGATCCCGCGGCGCGTGTCCGGGTACAACCTCGATTACCTGCTGCCGGAAAACGGATTCAACGTGGCGCGGGCGCTCGTCGGGTCGGAGGGCACGTGCGTCACCATTCTCGAGGCCACGACGCGCCTGGTGCCCAGTCCGCCCTGCCGGTCGTTGCTCGTGGTCGGGTTCCGCGACGTGTACGCGGCGGCCGATGCGGTGCCGCTCGTCACCAGCTTCGGCCCGATCGGCCTCGAGGGCATGGACGAGATGCTCGTTGGCCACTCCCGCAAGAAGGGGCTGAACCTCAAGGGACTCGCGCTGTTGCCTGAAGGCGGCGGCTGGCTGTACGTCGAGTTTGGCGGCGATACCGTCGCGGAAGCCGAGGCCAGGGCAGAACGTCTGATGGAAGCGTTCCGGCGCGAAGCCGTTCCTCCGTCGATGGTGCTGTTCCGCGATCCGGCCGAGACGGCGCTCGTGTGGGCGGTGCGCGAGTCGGCCCTCGGTGCCACGTCGTTCGTGCCCGGCGAGAAGAAGAACTGGGAGGGCTGGGAAGACGCGGCGGTGGAGCCGGCCAATCTGGGCGGCTACCTGCGCGACCTGCGCGCCATGATGGCGCGATACGGGTACAAGGGGTCGTTGTACGGGCATTTCGGTCAGGGCTGCGTGCACACGCGGATCGACTTTGACCTGAAGACACCTGAAGGGATTGCGACGTACCGTCGTTTCGTCGAGGAGGCGGCCGACCTTGTCGTGAAGTACGGTGGGTCGCTGTCGGGCGAGCACGGCGACGGTCAATCGCGCGGAGAACTGCTGCCGCGCATGTTCGGCGACGAACTGATGGAGGCGTTCCGGCAGTTCAAGCGGGTCTGGGATCCTGGCAATCGGATGAACCCGGGCAAGCTGATCAGCCCCTACCGCCTCGATGAGCATCTGCGGGTTGCGCAATACCACCCCGCACATGTGCACACCCACTTCTCGTACCCGAAGGAAGGGTCGTTCGCAGACGCGGCCATGCGTTGTGTCGGGGTGGGGAAGTGCCGCAAGACAGACGGCGGCGCCATGTGCCCGTCGTACATGGCCACCGGCGACGAAGAGCACGCCACGCGCGGCCGGGCGCGCCTGCTCTTCGAGATGATGCAGGGCGAGACCATCACGGACGGATTCCGGAACGAGGCCGTGCACGAGGCCCTCGAGATGTGCCTGTCGTGCAAGAGCTGCAAGACCGAGTGCCCGGTTGGCGTGGACATGGCCACCTACAAGGCCGAGTTCCTGGCGCACTACTACGAAGGCCGGCGCCGGCCCTTGAAGTCGTACGCCTTCGGCCTCATCAATCACTGGGCGGCGCTTGCCGAATACGTGCCGTGGCTGGCGAACGCGTTCACGCAGAGCCGCCCGTTCAGCACGTGGATCAAGGCGATTCTGGGCGTCGCGCAGGAGCGTCAGTTGCCGGCGTTCGCGCCGAAGAGTTTCCGGCGGACCTTCGAGCCTCAGGCGACACCGAATCAGGCGCGGCCCCGCGTCGTGCTGTGGGCCGATACCTTCAATAACTACTTCCAGCCAGACGTCGCGCATGCCGCGGTGGAAGTGCTGGAGGCCGCCGGATTCAGTGTGGATGTGCCGAAGCGGCGGCTGTGCTGCGGCCGCCCGCTGTACGACCACGGCATGCTGGACATCGCCAAACGGCGCCTCACCGAGATTCTCGATGCGCTCGCCCCCGACATCGCCGCCGGCACGCCCATCGTCGGACTCGAACCCAGTTGCATGGCGGTCTTCCGCGACGAGATGCTGAGCTTGTTCCCCAACGATCCCCGTGCGCTCAAACTGAGCCAGCAGGTGTACCTGCTGAGCGAGTTCCTCGAGCTGCACAAGGCGTTGCCGAAACTCCGGCTGGCGGGGAAGGCTCTCGTCCATCCGCACTGTCACCATCGGGCCGCGCTGCGACTGGATGACGAGGTGGCGGTCCTGAAGCGTCTGGATGTCGATTTCACGGTGCTCGACGCCGGGTGTTGCGGCATGGCCGGAGCGTTCGGGTTCGACCACGAGCACGTTGAAGTGTCCAAGAAGGTAGGAGAACGTGTCCTGCTTCCGGCCGTGCGCGAGGCAGGCCCTGATGACTTCGTCATGACGAACGGCTTCAGCTGCCGCGAGCAGATTCAGCAGACCACCGGGCGCCGGGTGTGGCACCTGTCACAGCTGCTGCGCGAAGCCCTGAGGCGTTCCAACCGCCCGAAGGCCTGACGGTTCCGAAGGTTGCAGTCCTGTCCAATCGACCCGCGGGGTCCTTGTGTTTGCGTGCTTTCAATATGATATCATATTGCAAGCATGTCGCAAACGGACCCCCACCCATCGGGCGGAATCCACCGGTCGGCCGCCTCCACTGGCCGGGAAACCGATGCGCAGCGCCCTCACCCCGCCGTATCAATGAAGGAGAGGATGCGGGAGACGTCAATGCTCTTGCAGGGTGTGTTCGGGAGGGTGGGTTTGAGCGTAGGAGCCACAGTCTGTGTGGTGACAGCGGTGCTGGCGGCGGCCACGATCTGGTTGCTGCTGACCGAACCGATGACGATGGCGACGGCCCTGGATTCGGGGGATGTGGGCCGACTGGCCGGGGCCGTGCTGGGGTTGGTGGCTTCTGCCGTGAAGAAGCTCGTCAGTTTTCTGTAAGAGGGCGACATGTCCGCCAAACGTGAAGACCGGAATCTTGTGCAGGTCGTCGTGGGCCTGGGCATCCTGGTGGCCGGCATCTTGTTCACGCTGGACAACATGGGGATGGTCGATGCCGGCGACTACTTCCGGTACTGGCCGCTCGCGTTGATTGGCATTGGCCTGGCCCAGATCGCACAGTGCCGGACGTGGTCGAGTTACACCGGTGCCGTGATGTGGATGCTGGCGGGCCTGTGGTTTCTCGGACGGAACATCGGCTTGATCCGTGTTGGCGTCGGTGATTTATGGCCGGTTATTCTTGCCGGCGCGGGTGCCTTCCTCGTCTTCCGGGGGTGGCGCGGCTACGACGCCAAGCGGGGCAGGCCCACCGTCGACAATCGGAGCGAGCTGTACGAGACGGGAGACGACGGGTGGATCACGCCGGTGCCGCCGCCCCAGCCTCCGCCGATTCAGCCGCTCCAGCGTCCGGCCGAGCCGGTTCCGCCGCGGCCCCAGCCGGAAACCAGCGCTCCGCGGCCTGCGGCCCCGTCGTCCGGATGGACGTCGTCTGCGAGTGTCCCGTCCGACAACGTCGCGAACGCCTTCGTGATCATGGGCGGCGTGACGCGGCGCCTGAACACGCAGGACTTCAAAGGCGGCACGGTGGCGGCCGTGATGGGTGGAGCCAAGATCGACCTGCGCAGCGCGTCCATCTCGCAGGGAGAAGCCGTGATTGACGTGCTGGCGTTCTGGGGCGGGATTGAAATCAAGGTCCCGGACGACTGGGTGATTGTGCCGCAGGTCTTCCCGTTCATGGGCGGCTTCGACGATCGAACGGGGCCACGGCCGCCGGGGGCGAGGAAGCGGCTGGTCATCCGCGGCCTGGCGGTGATGGGCGGCGTGGAAGTGAAACACTGACGGGCCGGAGACCATGCACCCAGTCCTGGAACGCAGCGATCGTCTGGCCGCCTACCTCGGGGCCTGGGCCGTGGGCGGCGCGTTGCTGGCCGGTATCTTCCGTCGTGGAGAGGACGTCACCTGGATGGCGGCGCTGGCCCTGACCGTGCCCCACGCGACGGTCTTCGGTTTCGTGAGCCTGTCCACGTGGTACGTCTGCCGGACCACGCCGCTGCGGCGCACGCAGATCCTCACCACCGTGCTCAACCTGGCGGCCGCCGCGGTGGTGTCCGTGGCCTTCTGGTTCGGCGTCGGGATGGTATGGACGCAAATCCTCGCCCGTGCGGCCGGCTGGTCCGGCCTGGCGGCACAGTACCGGGCCGACGGTCTCGTGGTCGTGGAACTCGGGCTGCTGCTGTACGCGCTGTCGCTTGCGATCAACTACATTGCCATCGGTATCCACGAATCGCGGGCAGCCGAACGTCAGATCCTGCAGGCGCAGGTGCTGGCGAGGGAGGCCGAGTTGCGGGCGCTGCGGTCGCAGATCGATCCGCACTTTCTGTTCAATGCCCTGAATTCCGTCAGCGCCCTGACCACGACCGACCCGGCCGGCGCGCGCCGGATGTGCGTCATGCTGAGCGACTACCTGCGTGCCAGCAGCCGGCTTGGCGGGCAGGAACTGATTCGCCTGGCGGACGAAGTGGCGCTGGCGATCCAGTATCTCGATATCGAGAAGATCCGGTTCGGCATCCGGTTGAACGTGGCGGCTGACTGGGATGGTGCGGTGGGCGAGTGCCGCGTGCCGCCGCTGATGCTGCAGCCGCTCGTGGAGAATGCCGTCACTCACGGGATTGCGAACCTCCTCGAGGGTGGCACAATCAGACTGGCTGTCACGGCGGCTGACGGGTTGCTGACGATCGTCATCGAGAATCCGCGCGACGCGGGCGTGAGGAAACCCCAGACCGGATTCGGCTTGCAGAACGTGCGCAAGCGCCTCGACGCCCACTTCGGCACGCGAGCCAGGCTGGATGTGAAGGACACGGGTGACCGGTTCCTCGTGCGCGTCGTCGTGCCCTGCGAAGGCCTGGCGGCCGCACCGGCCAAGGAAGCGACACGATCATGACCGGAGAGAACGGACCGCTGCGCGCGGTCATCGTGGATGACGAAGACCTGGCGCGTGCCGTGTTGCGCGAGCACCTGGCCGCCCATCCCGGGATTACGATCGTCGGGGAATGCGCGAACGGGTTCGAGGCGGTGAAGGCCGTGGCCGAACTGCAGCCGGACCTGCTGTTCCTCGACATCCAGATGCCCAAGCTGAACGGGTTCGAGGTGCTGGAGCTGCTGCCGGATCCGCCCGCGGTCATCTTCGTCACGGCGTACGACGAATTTGCCGTGAGAGCCTTTGAGGTCCACGCCATCGACTACCTGATGAAGCCGTTCAGTCCGGAACGGCTCGCGACGGCCCTCGAACAGGCCCTGGAGCGAGTCGGCCAGTCACCTCGCGATCAGGTGGCGGCGTTGTTGGGTGAGTCGAAGCTGCGGGAGGCGCCCCTCGAACGCGTGCTGGTCCGCGACGGGACCCGCGTGCACGTGGTGCCGATCGACAGCCTCGACTACGTCGAGGCGCAGGACGACTACGTCTGCCTGCACGCGGAAGGGAAGCGGTTCCTCAAAGAGCAGACGATGGCGGAACTCGAGACGTTGCTCGACCCGAAGCGGTTCGTGCGCATTCATCGCTCGTACATTCTCAACATCGAGCGCATTTCCCGCGTCGAGCTGTATGCGAAAGACAGCCGCATCGCCATCCTGCAGAACGGCACCAAGCTGCCGGTGAGCCGCAACGGCTACGCGCGCCTGAGCGAACTCCTGTAAGGGGGAAGTGGCTGGGCGGCAGGTCGTGGACCCACTCCTCCTATCGGCCGATCCAGTAGGTGAACTTCACCTGGAAGACGTTCACGGGCCGCTGGTCGAAGATGGCGGTCCGGGCGCGGTCGTAGCCGAAGCCGCTCGCGGGATCGTAGCTGGACCGGTGCTGGGTCCAGACGAAGAAGAGTGTCGATCCAGGTCGGTATTCCCAGCGCAGGACGGCCGTGCCGCGTAGTGCCCCGGTGGTGAAGTCCGGATCACCGAACGAGAATTGTCCGGCGGGCCCAATGCCGTCCGGATCCACCAGATAGGTGTCGTCCCCCGCACGGTACTCGATGGTCCCCATGTCGGCCCCGTAAACGCGCTTCTCGATGGTCCGGGGCGCCGCGAACTCCCGGAATGAGGAGTAGTCTCCGCTAGCGACGAAAGGCTGGGCGAAGAGCTGGAGCGTCAGCTTCGGAGTGAAGGTCCAGTTGAGGCGCGTGCTGATGGAGACCGTCCGGGTGCGGATGGCCCCGAAGACGTAGCGGTTGCCGAAGAACGCCGAGGCCGTGGGATCCGCGACCGACGTCACATACTGCGCTTCGCCTTCGTCGTAGTCGAAGGTGGGCGAGATCTGGACGAAGACGTTCGAGGCGGGCTTCAGGGCCAAGCCGGGGGCGAAGGTGAAGGATCGGGAATCAGCGCCGATCCCTCTCGAGCCCCGGATCTGGACGTCAAACACCACCGGGGCCCGGGCGTCGGTGGACACCTGGAAGTGCCCGAAGTCGTAGCCCGCGCGTTTCACCACGGGGCCACCTCGCGTGAGGCGGTCGTCGAGGGCGGGTTCTTCGTGGATCCAGAACGTCCGGAGGTTCCAGTAGTTCAGGAACTCCATCCCGTAGTACGCCTGGATGGCGGCCCGGGTGAGATCCCCGTCGAAGTTCCGTTCTGCCGCCCCACCGAGGCTGGTGAAGATGCTCCGGTACGATTTTGTGGGCGTCGTGAAACTCCCTCCGATGTTGCCGTTCACCCAGACGTAATCCACCCTGTTGAGGTAAGCGAGATCGTTGTTCTCGAAGCCAGGGCTCCGGGTGTTGGCCATGAGCTCCCACCGGAGGATGCCGCCGCTGTCCTTGCCAACCCGGGTGAAGAGGCCGAAGCCCTGCATGGCCGTGGCATTGGGGTCGTAGCCCGACTCGAAGAGCCCGTCTCGCGCGCCTTCCCGGTCGGGCCGCTGAAAGTAGTGGGCGCTCGATCGCTGGGTCCGCTCGACGGCCTCCGGCGACCCGGCCACGTTGGTGAAGAGCGTGCTGCCCATCCAGGAGTACTCGCGTCCGTGCCAGGTGTGGTACCAGTCGACGCCCGCCGCCTCGGCGTGGCTGTGGAGCCGGGCGTCCACCACGGCGTCATCGGTCCGGCGGGCCACCGACGTCACGATTCCCCCGATCGTGGTGGCCCCATTCCGGAACTCCTTCTTCACACGCCCCACGAAGTAGTTCGTCAGCGGTTCCACGATCTGCTTCGCCTCCCGACTGCCAACGTCGGGAAGAAAGCGGGCCGTCTCCGGTCCGGTGACGGCGTTCAGGACGCCGATCGTGTACCCGCCTGACGTGCGCCCCGTAATCTTGGCCGCCGCGATGATGGAGGTATTTTCCGGGGTGTCGGTGGCGTCCGACACACCATCGACATACCCCGCGAGCTGGGGAGGCCGGCCGATGCGCCGGGAGTAGAAAGCGTTGAGGCTGGAACTGTTGCTGCAGAACATGCAGCGCATGCCCCCGAAACTGAAAGCGCTCCTCCCGGCTACGAAGAAGGGCCGCTTCTCATCGTAGTACGTCTCGAAGGCGCTGAGATTCAGGACGGAGGGGTCCACCTCCACCTGGCCGAAATCCGGGTTGACGGTGGCATCGAGGGTCAGGTTCGTGGTGAGGAGGTACTTGAGGTCCCCGCCGAGGCCGTAACGCCCCTCGCGTCGCTCGCCGTACGCGCTCCCTCCGGCCGCCCCGTCAAACCGGCCCCCGCCGACGGCGTACGGGAGCAGTTCGAGCTGCCTGGGCTGCTGCGGGATGGCCAGACCCTCGAGGTGACCGTAGAAGGCGGGGCCGCTGGCGGCGTCCCGAGGCCGGAACGACCACATGGCCTGCTCGTTCAAACTGTCGACATAACGCCAGATCTGAAGCCCCCACGTCTGGATCGGCTCGGTCGAGAAACGGAGCTGGCTGAAGGGGATGCGCATTTCTGCCGTCCACCCGTCCGCGTCGACGTGGGTAGCCACTTCCCAGACCGGATCCCACGACGGGTCGCCGTTGAACTGCTCCCCCTTGGATCCGCTGGGGTTCACCTCGAACCACGCATCGTCCAGGTGGTTGTGGTAGGGATCCAGGCGCACGACGAGCTTGTCGGTCGTCAGCGAGTTGAAGGATCCGTTGTCGCCGCTGGCGTCGAGGAGTTGGTCTCTGCGCGCCAGAGGGGCGACGACGCCAGCCGGCTGGGCCATGCGGGCGCCGACGTAGAGAGCCCGGTCGTCGAAGAGGAACCGCACTTCCGTGCTGAGGGATTCGGGATTGCCCTCGTGGGGCTGGTACTGGCGCAGCCCCTTCGCTGCCGGAGCCTTCTGCCAGGCCTCCTCGTCCAGGCGACCGTCCACGGTGACTGCGGTCGAGAGTTTCGATGCGGCCACCGCGGGGAGGGGAGAGGCCGCGGCGGAACTACCGCGCTGCGCGGCGGCGGGGGCAGGGATCGCCGCGAGGGCGAGGAGGATGGTGATGGCGATTCGTCGCAGATGCATGAGTGCAGTCCCGGAGGCCGATACGAACAACAGCGTTCCTCTGCTTTGACGGAATCCGGGGGGTATCGGTTGTCAGAGGCGCGGCAAGAAGATCCCGAGGGACGGGGCGACCGTCCAGTCTGCGGTATGCTGCCTTGCAGCACCCACAGAGAGGCATCGCATGAACAGATGGCACTTGGCATTAGTCCTGGCCGTGGTCGTGGCCGTGCCCGTGGCCGTTCCATCGACAACGGCGCGACAGCAGTTCCCGACGTGCCCGATGGGGAGCGGGTGGACGTTCGTGGCCGACTTCAGCGACGAATTCGAGGGCGACCGGCTGGACGGGGAGAAGTGGTGGGACTTCAACCCGACGACGTTCATCGGGCGAAAACCAGGTTTGTTCAGCCGGGACAACGTGACGGTGAAAGACGGCCTGCTGCAGCTCACGGCTTCGAAGATGCCGCCTGCCATGGAGACGGTGGAGAACACCGCCCGCGGATACCATTCGTTCGCCACCGCCATCGTCAAGAGCCGGAAACGCGTACGGTACGGCTACTTCGAGGTCCGGGCCAAGGCCATGCCGTCCGCAGCGACCAGCGCATTCTGGTTCTACGACCCGCTCGATGCAGACAAGAAGTACAAGGCCGGCTCCCACAGCGAGGAGATCGACGTCTTCGAGATCTTCGGGAAACACCCCACGTTCTCGCACACCCTCTTCATGACGGTCCACCGGCAAGAAACGCCCTATGTCGAGACCCTCGTGAGAACCAACCTCCAAAGCACCGGCTCCCAGTGGGTGGCACCGCACAACTTCACCGACGAGTACCACGTGTTCGCGCTGCTGTGGACCCCGGACGAGCTGACGTGGTACGTCGACGGAGTCGAGCGGTGGACGATCAAGAACGAGTTCCACAAGAACCCGCTCCACATGATGTTCGATTCCGAGATCATGGAGGCCTGGGGAGGACTGCCCGATCCGAACGACCTGCCGAGCCGGTTCCTCATCGATTACGTTCGTACGTGGCAGCGGGCGGGCTAGGCGGACTCTCTCGTATGAGCGCTGACAATGCCACGACCCGGCATGACCGAGCGCTATCGCCCGAACTGCCATCCCATCGTCACGGTGAACTCGCCGCCGTGCGGCTCGGGGCGGTACCAGAGATCGTCCGGGAAGCCGGTGTTCCAGTTCCACCCACCGGCCAGGCCCAGCGTGAACAGCGACCCGAGCCGGAAGTCGATGCCGCCGCCGATCCGGCCTCCAAACGTCGTGGACACCCGCGTGCGCGACACACCCTGGTGCCAGTCGTCCCAGTCGTCCCAGTCATCCCAATCCCAGCCCGGGCCCCATCCGCACTTGGAATCGCAGTCCGCCCACGCCGAGTTGAAGCCGAAGACCGGGCCGAAGCCCGCCGTGACATACGGCTCGACGGCCCTTGTCGTCGTCAGCCGGCGCACTGGGTACCAACGCGCGACAACCGGGAGGCTCACGAGTCCCTGCGCCGTGCCATGGTCGTCCCAGCCGTGGTTCTGCCCGTCAGCCGTCCCGTAGCCGGTGACCGCCAGGCCCACGGCGAAGTCGTTGCGGAGGAAGTGCAGATACTCGAACCCGAACGCCCCGTGCGCCGAGCCGCCGTAGTCCCAGTCGTAGGGGCCGTCAGCCCATCCATCGGCCCATCCGCCAAAACGCACCTCGATGCGGTGGCGGGGGTCCAGCGCCTGTGCGGGCGCCTGCGGCACCGGCAGCGCACCTGTCGGCGGCCCCGGCGGAGCCGGTACCACGTCCGGCGCCTCGAGGCGGGGCGCCTCCAACACGAACTTGTCGCCGTCGCCGACCTGGAAGCGCACCACCTTGGGAGCGGCCGGCCCGAATCTCACCTCGTACGCGCCCGGCTCCAGGGCCACATCCAGCTGCCGGCCGGCCGGCTTGTCGAGTTCCACGACGAGGGTGCCCCGATTGTCGAAGATCGCGATGCGCCCTTCCACGGATGCCGCCAGGACGATTCCCGTAAAAATGCGCTGCTGCACGGCGGACGACGCCGCAACCGGGTCTACGGGCTGGACAGGATCCTGCGGCGTGCCCAGGGAAAGAGAGGAGAGTAACAGTGCGGTTGTGATCAACATGGCCGGTCCTTTCTCACGAAGGGAACCGTCTCGGTTCCTGCTTCTTGAGACACGCGAACCGGCCCCACGTGTTACCGGTGCGCCGGCTTGTTTGCACCAAACAGCTTCCCGATCCCGAAGGTCAGCTCCCAGCCGGTGTAGCGGCTGGCCCCGGCGCCCATCGTCTTGACCACACCGCTGAAGCGGTAGGACGCGGCCGTGCCGGCCGTCCACGACCGGCCGACCCTGATATCAACGCCGCCACCGAGACTCCCGCCCACGGTTGCGTCGAGCACGGTCTCGCTGCCCACCAGCACGCCGGGCGAGGCGGGGCTGGAGAGCCTCGCATCGTTGTAGGCAGCCAGCAGCGGGCCGACGGTACCGACCACGTAGGGCTCCGCCGCCCGCCACGACGTGAAGCGGCGGAGAGGATTCCAGCGGACGACGAACGGCAGGCACACCCCCACGCGGTCCCGCACGGCTGTCCCCGCAACCGACAACGTGGCCTCCGCGCTGTCGACCAGGATGTGCATCGCTCCGCCCAGCGCCAAGTCGTCCCGCACGAACTTCAGGTACTCCAGGTTGAACGCGAGGCTGCCCGCGCTGACGTAGGACCCTACCAACTGCGGAGGCGCGGCCACTGGCAGGTGGGCCGAGCCGGAGCCGCTCCACATCCCGAACCGGACCCCGACTTGATGACGGCCGGTCAGCACGTACTCCGAACTGAGATCGACGCCCCGCAGGCGTGTGAACTCCAGGCTCGCCGGCCCGAAGCCCGACAGGTCGAGTACCTGGTGCGGCCCATCCTTGATGTCCAGGCGGCCGCGCAGCGCCCGCGGTTCCCGTTCGAACCGGACTTCGTAGACGCCCGCCTCCAGGCCGATGTCGACGGGGCGGCCAGCCGCCTTGTAGAACTCGAGGACGAGACGTTTCCGGTCGTCCAGCACGTAGAACCGGCCGTCGACGGGCGCCGCGACGATGAACCCGGCAGTCGTCTGGCGCAGGTCGGTGAACACCACGTCTCCCGTGCCCGACATCGTGATGTCGTAGACCGGGTGCTGGGGCCCGCCCTTCGTGCCCACTGTGCGGCTGAGGGTCTCGTTGAAGGCGAACTGATAGGCCTCGTTCAGCGTCACCCGGCGGTCGCCGGACACGTCCGCGGCGCCCCGCATGCCGGAAATCAGGTAGTGCGTGAAGAAACTGCCGCCGAGCCGGTCGGACTCCTGGGCGCTTTCGTCGGCGGAGCTGGAGGCGAGGAACGCCTGCCCGCGCATGTCCGAGGACTGGTCGATCGTGAACGGGCTACGGACCTTGCCGCCCTTGGGGCGCGTGACGGCGCCCGACGCGCACGCATCGAGCACGCCGATGCGCACATCCGCCGGCACCGCCTCGAGCCGTTCGCGCAGCGTCACGTAGGACAGGCGGTCGTTGCCCAGCAGCAGCCCCTTCTCGTCAGCGTGCCCCGAGTAGTAGAAGAAGACCTCCGTCCGGACCGCCTCACCCGTCTGGGGGGGGCGGCGGACCGCCAGGACGCGCTGCCTGAGCGCGATGAGCGCGGCGTCGAGGTCGCCGGCGCGGGGCTGGTCGAGCATGACGACATCCGCTGCGTCGACGCCGCCCAGGGCCTGCATCACCTGGCTGAAGCGCTCCGCATCCGACACCGCGTACTTCAGGTGCGGACGATCTTCGCCGCCGCGGTTCGCCGCGGCCACGAGCACGATACGCCTGACGGTGGTCTGCGCAGGCGGTGCCTGCGCCGCGCCCGCCGCCACAGCCGCCGCCACCACCACCGCCATCGTGCTCGTCATCGTCGCTCGTCCTTCATCACGGGAAATGCCGCCTGCGCGAATCCACGAGGCAACACCAGGGCGGCGGGCACGCGGCCGGCGGAGGCTGCCGCGCGAAGCGCTGATCGGACGGGCTCGAGATCGAAGGCCGCGTCGGCCGTGACCAGGTAGAACACCTCCCACCGCGGCGCGTCGTCGAGTTCGTAGGAGAAGTCCAGGAAGACCGTTCCGGACGGCTGCAGTTCTGCCGCGCGCTCACCAGCCTTGGGCAGGTGCTGGGTGATCACGCCCCGGCCATCGACCGAGAGAATGGCCCCGTACGGGCGGCTCGCCGCGCGATAGCCGATCCGGATCTGGTCGCCCTGCCGCGCCACGGCGCCTGACGCCAGTTCTTCGCTGCTCTGGCTCAGCCGCCGGTGCAGGACCAGCGCCGGCTCGCCGCCCTTGAGGGTGGTGTCCTCGCCCGAGGGCCGGCCCAGCCAGAGCGACGCGCCCACGGCGGCCACGCAGACACACGTGGCGACGACGCTCGCGGGTGCGAGCCACGGGCGCCAGCGGCCCGCCTGCGCCGCCGGCTCGCTGCGCTCGTGGCTCTGGCGCGCCCGTTCACGGATGCGGCGGGCCATCTCCTGCGGCTCGAAGGCCGACTGGATGTCCCGGCTCGACGCCTCCAGAAGCGCCAGCCGGCGCTCCAGTTCAGGGTCGGCGGCAATGCCGGCAGCCAGAGCCTGACGTTCGTCCGGCGGAAGCTCACCCAGGCGATACCGCTCCAGCTGCAGGTCGGAGACGACGGCAGGCAACGTCTCCCGTGTACTCATGACGCCTCCAGTTCCGCGAGCGTGGCTCGCAGCGCGCGCAGGCGTTTGCGCACGCCGGACACGGACATCCCCACCTCGCCGGCCACTTCCTCGAGCGTCAGCCCGTCGACGAAGTGCAGGGTGGCCATCACCCTGGTGGAGGCCTGGTGCCGCCCGAACAGGCGGTCGAGCAGCGACCGTGCCTGCAGGGCCGGCTCCGGGTCATCGAGGCGGGCAATGCCGATCAGCACCTCGTCACCCGGCAGGTCCGGCCAGTGCCGGCGATCACGTATGCGGTTCAGGCAGAGGTTCGTCGCCACCCGGTAAATCAGGCTCGACGGGAAGCGGACGTCGGTGACGCCGCGCCGGAGCAACTGGACGAATACGTCCTGGCACACGTCCAGCGCCTCGTCCTCGTCGCGCAGCAACTGGCGACACCGGCGCAGCACGAGAGGCCCGTAGCGCTCCCACAGCTGTTCCAGATCGGGCGACGTTTCCGCCATGCGCACCTACAGACACCCGGAGAGGGGCGAAGTGTCACTCGCGTGGCCGCCTCCGAAGGCGGCGGGTCCGCCGGTGGGGAGCCGTGAACCCGGCCACCACGATACTTCATCCCGGGGTCGTGGCTGCATTCAGCCCGAATTCACCCCGGCCCTCGGGATACACTTCCTCCGGAGACACTCACGATCCCTGAATCCGTCGCCGTCCGGGAAAGCGCCGACGCCGCTGCCACCCGCCAGGACTATCTTCGTTTCAGGGACGGCGTTCGGCTTCAGCGGGTGTCTTTCACTGCTGCGCAGGAAGCACGTCTTGGACGTGCGTCGCAACCGCTCGACCCGGCTCGTCGTGAGCGAAAGGATGCATGATGGCCAGTGTCCCGTTCGAGTTCTCTGGCGCCGTACTTCTTCCCATCGACATGCAGCGAGCGATCGATTGGCCGGGCCGACCGCGCCGAGGCAATCCCGCGCTCGACGAAAACGGCCTGCGTCTCCTCGCGTCGTGGCGGAAGAAGGGGCTGCCGATCATCCATGTGCGACACGACTCGGTTGACGCGGAGAGCCTGTTTCGTCCCGATCATCCCGGCAACGCACCGCGTCCCGGCTTCGAGCCTCGGGCGGGCGAGGCGCTGGTGGTGAAGTCGGTCAGTTCCGCCTTCATCGGCACCGACCTCGATCTGCGCCTGCGCCGGCTCGGGGCGAAGCGGGTGGTCTGCTTCGGCTGGGCGACCGACATGTGCGTGTCGACCACCATCCGCACCGGTGCCAACACGGGTTGGGAGATGGTGCTGGTGGCGGACGCCTGCGACTGCATGGAACTGCCAGACGCGATCGGCGGCGGGATCATCTCGGCCCGCGAGATCCACCGGGTTCACGTCGCGACGCTGGCAGCGGATTTCTGCCGGGTGGTTGGGACGGGGGATCTCTGCGACGGTTGAGTTGGGCTTGCGGGAGGGGCCGAGGCAACGCCCTTCGACTCCGCCACCATTTGGCGCCGTCGCTCAGGGTGGTTGCCGGAGAGAAGCGGTTCAAATCCCAGACCGCAAATGGAAAAGGCCACAGGGGTTAACCCTGTGGCCTTCATGGTTGCGGGGGCTCGCAACCAACGATACTTGCAGCTCTGGTGCGGGGCCGCGTGACGGGTTGCGTCCATTGCCACTGCAGCCAATGGAAGGTATAACCCCTCAAGTTAGTTGAGGTTATATACCGTGAAGCGGCCAAACGCGGAAGAACGACTCTACAGGGTCGCCAAGCAACAAGGCGGCTTCTTCACCGCGCGCCAAGCCCGGCTGGCCGGCTACGCCGACAACACGCACCCGCATCACGTGCGCAACGGCAACTGGATCCGTGAGCACCGAGGTATCTATCGACGTTCTCGATTCCCCCTGGCCATCAGACCTGATCTGATGCTGTGGCAGCTGTGGGCTCACAATCGTCGTGGGGAGCCTCAGGGCACCTTCAGCCACAACACGGCGCTGTCGCTCCACGCGCTCTCCGATGTCATGCCGGCGAAGCTCGACATGACGGTTCCTCCTGGATTCCAGAGGATGGCGGCCATCCCGAGAGTGCTGCGCCTCCATGGCGGCCGGCTCGCCGACGACGACGTCGAGATGACCGACGGCGTGCGTGTGACGACGCCGCTCCGCACGCTCGTCGACGTCGTCGTCGAGGATCGGCTTGCCGCGGACCTGCAGGTCCAGGCGTTTCGAGAGGCGCTTCAGCGAGGACTCGTGATGGCACAGCAACTCGCGCAGGTGAAGACGAGCCGGCGAGCACGACAGCGGCTCGACCGCGTGATCAAGCAGGTGCCTGCATGACGGCAGCTCCGCGTCCCTACGCGACGGCCGGCGCGCTCCGAGACGCTCTCGAAATCCGCCTGCTCGATCGCGCCAAGCGCGAAGTCGGTGACTTGCAGCGGCTGCGCCGGCAGGTGGCATTTGACCGACTCCTCGCGAGGATGTTCGATCCATCGTTGGCGGCCCGTCACTGCTGGGTACTCAAGGGCGGCTATGCGCTGGAAATGAGGTTCCACGAGGCGCGATCGACGCGCGACCTCGACTTCAGCGTCCGTGCTGGCGTTGGTTCTTTGTCGCACGCCCCAGGCACCGAAGCGCTGCTCGATCACCTGCGCTCGGCCGCACAGGTTAGCCTGCCTGACTTCTTCTCGTTCATCGTCGGCGGGGCGATGATGACGCTCGATCAGGCTCCCGAGGGTGGCGCCCGGTTTCCGGTGGATGCACGTCTCGACGGCCGCACGTTCGTCAGCTTTCACGTCGACCTCGGGGTCGGGGACGAGATCATCGAGCCGCTCGACGAGCTCGTTGGGGAGGACTGGTTGGGATTCGGCGGCATCGCGCCAGCCGTGGCGCCCGTGCTCTCGAAGGAGCAACATTGGGCGGAGCAGCTCCATGCCTACACACGGCCTCGCCCGGGCACCGCCAATAGCCGCGTACGTGATCTTCTCGACCTCACTCCTGATCGAGCTGGGTTCGCTGTCGCCCGAACGAATCCGGCGGGCGGTCGCAGCGACGTTCGAGCGGCGCGCCACGCATCCCATCCCCGACGACCTTCTTCCGCCGCCCAGAGACTGGGCAAGGCCATTCGCGGCACTTCTCACGGAGTGCGGTCTCGACCAGACGCTCGACGGAACCTATGAGCGGGTCCGGGAGGTCTGGGCGGCCGTCCGGGCGCTCTGAAGTAGGGCTCGCGCGACCGGAGAAGACGTGACACAGGGGGAACGGGTGGGGGAACACCCTCCAAAGCGCACTGTTCCCCCCTCTGCCGATTCCGCCTGCCCGTAGGGCGTGCCACCGCAACAACGAGTTCCTTACCTCAAGTTAGTCCGGTCGAAGCGGCGAGGCGTCGACAAGCCGAACGACCTCGAGCTCGCGCAGTTGTTGCTGCTGGTGCCGCTCATCGAGCCCGATTGACTTCGGCGTGGTGGAGTTCTGCGATGCGTGCAAGCCGTGCGCCGAGCACTGTCCGGCCGGCGCCGTGCTCGTTGGTGCGACACGCAGGCCCGCGACGCTGCGCCTCGAACCGTCCGTCGCCGTTCCCGGTGGCTCGAGGCGCAATCCCGTGGGCGGACTGAAGCGGGGTCGAGTCGCGGTTCTCCAGGTCTCACCCTCGAGGGCGCGGCGTGGGTGGCGTTGCCGTCTGGGACCAGTGCGTGTGGATGACGCGCCACCCCTCGGCCTTCTTCTGGTAGATCTGGGTGGCGTTCCACCGACTCGTGACCGAACCATTCCGGCGCAGCAGGATGTACGTGAGCACCGCGGTGCTCCCCCCCGCCTGCACCTTGGGCTCCAGCATGTCGTAGCTGTCGAACAGCGCCCTGCCTCGGTACGGCTCGACCAGCGCCATCAGCGCCGCACGCCCGTCGACACGCTTCTCGGTCATCACGTGGAAGTAGGTGATATCCGCATCCGCCACGGCGAGGAGCGGGTCGGGGTTCCCCTGGATCCAGCCGTCCATTGCCTTTCGCTCCAGGGCGACAATCTCCGACATCGTGTCGGTTGCTGACGGGAGCCGCACCGGCGTGACGCCGAGAGCGGTGACGATCGAGAACACCAGCATCGTCTTCTTCACGAATTCCCTCCCTGGGATTCGGACCGTTGCACTTCGTGGTCGCGTGGCACTGGCCGCGTCACGCGGGCGACTCGAGCGACACGGACTTCAGCGCCTCGCGCAGTCTGGCGACTTGCTCAGATCGCTCGTAGAAGGGGTGCCCTCGGTAGACGTCGGCACCGACCTTCATGTACGCGTCGCCCAACTCGGTGATCCGGGCGTCGGCGACCTCGCGAACCCTGCGTCGGTAGCCGGTGGTGAACGTGAGTTTATGCGGATCGACGAACCCGCCCTTGATGAACGCCTGAGTCTTCCGCGCGCATGTGCAGGCGCTGCCGGGAGTTACGAGGCTGCAGTTGCCGCGCAGATATTCGTACAAGTCCCGACGAGACCGGGACAGGATCTGCCGGAAGTTGACTGGCGTCACCTCGACGATCTCCGCACCGACCTCGTCACTGACCCCGAACACCTCGCCCAGGATGAAGACCAACCGCTGTCGGCCATCGAGGCAGAGCAACGTGCCCAGGCTGCAGGTGATCTTGGTCTCCTCGATGAGGATCTCGACGGGAACCGGAACGGTTTGCGGGTCCGGAAGGTCGAGGTCGGGCGTTTGTCGAAGCCCTCCGGCGGCCACCTCGAACGAGCAGATCGCGTCGGCGGCGTTCCACCGGTCCTTCTTGATGTTGAGCACGTGGTTCACCGCAATCCGATAGAGCCATGTGCGGAACCTGCTGTCGCCCCGAAACGCAGGCAGTCCCTTCAGCACCTTGACGAAGACGTCCTGGGTTGCGTCCTCCGCGTCGGCGTGATTGTTGAGCATGCGCAGGGCCATATTGAAGACCCACGGCTGGTGCCGCTCGATCAGTCGCTCGAGGGCGTCGCGGGCGCCGGCTCGTGCCTCAGTCAACAGGATCTCGTCGGGTGGATCGCCAGCGTCCTCGCGAAACGGGTGGTGCATGAGTTCCTCCAATTCGGCCTCCGTGTCCATCGGACGGCCACTACTCTATTGGACAACACCCAGGGGGCCCCGTGACAGTGATCTCGAAGTAATCTGCGCCATCTGCACCTGCCCACCGAGGTCACGCCGCGTCCGGGGCGGGCACCGCCCCTCGACGTCGCTCGGGGCGTCCTGAGCCGGGTCGAAGGGCTCCGCGTCTCGAAACCTGCGAGTTCAACCAGGACCCGGAGTGCGCGGTGTTCAACGCATGCGCGTGATCGGCGTACGCACGTGCCCGTGGTGGCTACCATCTGCAGCCGCGAATCACGCGGCGCGGCGGTAGTCATGATGAAGCCCGTTCAGGACTGACAGCGCCACGACGTCCCCGGAGCGGGCGCATTAGCCAAGCTCATGGCGGAGGCTGGCGCGAAGGCACGGCCGCTCGTGCACCGGCAGCTGTTTGCGATCACGGCCCAGATCCGCCGTGACCGATTGGTCCAACTCGAGGCCAGTCCGGATGTCGCGCAGATCTCCACCGACGCCGTGGTGCGCTCTCAGGCGATGAACGACACCGATGCTTCCTGGGCGCAGCTGATGAAACAGCGCAAGGCGGCGGACGAGCAGCTCCAGATGGCGGTCCAGGCGGTCAACGATCATTACCTGCCGAAGATCGAACAGCTGACCACCGCCGCGCGGGAACGCCGCAAGGCGACTGAATCGCAGGCCCAGCAACGCCTCGAGGCAGCGGCGGCCACGTTGGCCACGAGGCTGGCTGCGGTTCAAGCGCGTGCGGACGCTGCCGCGGTCCGTCGAAACGAGCGCACGGCCGCCGCGAATCTGCGTCAGGCGGCTGCCGCCCAGCGGCGTGCCGAGCGCGATGCTGCAGCCAACCAGCGCAAACTGGCGGCGGACGCCAGGCGTGCGGCTTTGGAAGCGGCGGCCAACCAGCGGAAGGCTGCCGCAACGCAGAAGCGCCAGCAGATCGAGTCCGCTGCGGCTGCCCGCAAGGCGAACGCCGCCAAGGTGCGCAAGGACAAGGTGACGGCGGCGGAGCAGCGAAAGCTCAGAGCCACCTACCTGCCGTACACGCTGAAGAGGGCAGAGATCGCCGCGGCCGACGCGGAGATCAGCGCGGCCTATACTGCCGAAAAGGCCGAAATCGCGGCTGCCGACCGTGACGTGTCGGCGGCGAAGACCCTCGAATCGACTGAGTTGAAGGCTGCCGATCGGGATATCTCATCGGCCCGCGCCGAGGCGTCCGCGGAAACGGCCATCGCCACCAATGAACTCGCAGCAGCCAAGGCGGAGTACGAGACGGTGGCACGCAGCGTCAGCACGGAGCTTGGAGCCGCGCAGACGGAGTACACCACGGCGATGGCGCCGGTCGTGGCCGAACAGACTGCCGCTCAAGCCGAGAACACCACTGAGGTCCAGGCCGCAACAACTCAGATCACTCAGGCGGCGGCGGACTTCACCGCCGATATGCTCGTGGTCGACGGCGTCGAGGCCGAGCGGGCCACCCTCGTCAAGGGACTCCAGCGCGAGGCGGACAAGGCGCTGGTCCCGCTCAACACCAGCCTCGCGGCCAACGAACAGGCGAATGTCTCAGAGGTGATTGCCAAGTCTGGCAGGATCAGGGACATGGCCGCCAAGGCTCCGGCCGCGCTGAAGAAGCTCCTTCGCGCGACGGCGCTGGCGTTCGAAGTCGATTTCGCCAAGACGCCCCGGCTGCGGGAGAACGACCTGATCCAGAGTCTGGGGCTGGAACGTTCCATCCTGACAGGCTACGACGTCGGCGTCGCGGTGATCGACTCAGGCGTCCGCAACGACGGCGGCGAATTGAAGGTCGTCCATCGGTACAACTTCTCGGCGGCGCCCTCGGAGCTGCACGACGACTTCGGTCACGGCACACACGTGGCGAGCTTGATCGGCAGCAACGGCAAGGGATCCAGCGGCGTAGGTCGCGGCGTCGCGCCCGGCGTGCGGATTGTCGATCTCCGGGTGCTCGATGGGCAGGGTGCGGGTTACACGAGCGACGTCATCCTGGCAATCGACTACGCCATCGCCAACCGCGACACGTTCGGCATCGACGTCATCAATCTGTCACTGGGCCACCCCATCTTCGAACCCGCGGCGAAGGACCCGCTCGTGCAAGCCGTCGAACGCGCCGTAGCCTCGGGAATCGTGGTCGTGGCTTCGGCTGGTAACCTCGGGCGCAATCTCGAGACCAAGGAAGTCGGCTACGCCGGCCTCACCTCGCCGGGCAACGCGCCGTCTGCCATCACGGTCGGCGCGCTCGATACGAAGGGTACCGAGACACGCGAAGATGATGAAGTGGCGCCCTTCAGCTCGCGCGGTCCAACCTGGTACGACGGCTACGCCAAGCCCGACGTCGTCGCGCCCGGGTATCGGCTCATCGGCAAGGCGGCCAAGGACAGCACCATCTACGACGACTACCCGGGCGGCCTCGTGGCGGAGGAGTCGTCCAAACCCAACCTCATGACGCTCAGCGGCACGAGCATGGCCACGGGCGTGGCCAGCGGCGTGGTGGCGCTGATGATTGAAGCGAACCGGTACGCGGCGATCGAAGCAGGTGTCGAGGGCCGGCTCACCCCCAATGCCCTCAAGGCGATGCTGCAATTCACGGCCTACGTGTTGCCCAATGTCGACGTCCTGACCCAGGGCGCGGGCGCCATCAACCCGGCCGGTGCAACCGACCTCGCCGGGGCCGTCAACCCGGCAGCCGCGAGCGGCGAGTGGTGGATGCTGACGCCGGTCGACCCCTTCACGACCACAGACACTGATCAGTTCGCGTGGGCGCAGCGGATCATCTGGGGCGACCGGATCATCTGGGGTGATCGGATCATCTGGGGCGACCTGCAGAGTGTGGTGTGGGATCAGCGGATCATCTGGGGCGACCGGATCATCTGGGGCGACCGGATTATCTGGGGCGACCGAATCATCTGGGGCGATCTGTCCCTGGTGCCGAACATGACCAACAGCAACGCAATCTTCGGACAGACACTGACGGCCGGATCGAAGCGCTAGGGAGCGCCACAGCGGGCGAGCCAAGCGGGCGGGCCGTATGTGCCCGCCCGTTCTCGTTACCCCGGCGCCGATTGTGTGGCGCGAATGTCTCGGAAGCTGGATAAGTGTGTGAGCTTGACCACCAGCGACCGGTCCGGGGGCGCTGTCAGGTCGATCGCGGACGATTGTCGTCGTGGCCACCTACGACAACTTTCTCGCCAAGAAAGAGGAGTGGTTGGCCAACGAGGCCGTGCAACGGGAGAAGTTCGACAAGAGACTCGCGGAGGAGGAAGTCTGGCTGCGGCAGGGCATCAAGGCACGCCGGACGCGCAACGAGGGCCGCGTGCGGGCGTTGATGGCGATGCGCGAGGAACGGGCCGCGCGGCGCGACCAGCCGGGCATGGTGCGCCTGCAGGTGGAAGCAGCGGACCCGTCAGGCAAACGCGTGTTCGAGGCCGACGCCGTGTCCAAGCCGTTCGGCGGGAGGACCGTCATCCGCGACTTCTCTGTCCGCATCATGCGCGGCGACCGGATCGGACTGATCGGTCCGAACGGCGTCGGTAAGACAACGCTCCTCCGGCTGCTCCTGGTGAACTGGCGCCTGATTCGGGGACCGTGGAGCAGGGCGCAAACGTCCAGGTGGCGTACTACGAACGACAGCGCGAGCTACTCGATCCTGAACGGAGTGTGTTCGACACGATCGGCGAGGGCAACGATGTGATGCCGTCACGGTCAATGGGCAGTCGCGTCATGTCAATGGGTACCTCGCCGACTTCCTGTTTCCTCCGGAGCGCGCCCGCTCACCGGTCAAGAGCCTGTCCGGCGGCGAGCGCAACCGCCTGATGCTGGCGCGGAGTGTCACCCGCCCGGCCAATGTGCTGGTGCACGACGAACCGACCAAACGACCTCAACATCGAGTCGCTCGAACTGCTCGAGGCGCAGCTTGCCGAGTTCCCGGGCACGTTGCTGCTGGTGAGCCACGACCGGGAGTTCCTCGACAACGCCGTCACGCAAGCGGCTGACGTTCAACGAGCAGCGGGAATACGCGCGGCTGCCCGAGCACATCGAGGGCCTCGAGGCCGAGGTCCGGCGGCTCCAGGACACCGTCGCCGGAGCGGATTTCTGCAAGGAAGGCGCCGAGGCAATCCGGCGGACCCTGGCGCGCCTCGATGAGGCGCAGCAGGAGCTGCAGCAGGCAGATGCACGCTGGGTGGAGTTGGAGTCACGGGCAGGCGCGTGACGACTGCGTGCGGCCGACTCCGACAGCCCCGCGGGGCCTGCCACTGGTTGCCCGTCCTCTATGACAGCCGCTTCCGCAACGCCTCCAACAACCGATCAATCTCGCCCTCCGTGTTGAACGCGTGCACCGAGGCACGCAGGACGTCGACACCGATCGGCTGGTGGCGCACGTACCGCGTCACGACACGGTCCTGGCGCGAAAGCGCGAAGAACAGGGCCGAGGTGTCGATGCCGGGCGTGCGGAACGACACGAGGCCGGCCGACAGCTCCGGCGATTCGGGCGTGACGATCTCCACGCCCGGCAGCGCCGACAGGCCACGACGGAGCCGTGCCACGAGCAGTCGCATCCGCGCCATGATCGCGTCACGGCCCACACGCTCGTGTCGCGCGATCGCCGGGACGATGGCCCAGAACGCCGGTGCGTAGTAGCGGAAGTTCACCGAGTACTTCAGCAGCGCCGCCGGCCAGCCGGCTGCGAAGTCGACACCGGGGTTTGACGTCCCGTAACGGTCCTTCGTGTCCCATCCCTCGTAGGCCTCCACCACGGACGGCCAGAGGCGGTCCTGCAGGTCCCTGCGCACGGTGAAGAACCCCGTGCCGTAGGGCGACCCCAGCCACTTGTGCAGGCTGGCTGCATAGCAGTCACAGCCGACGTCACGGATGTTCACGTCGATCATGCCGACGGCCTGGGCGCCATCCACGATGGAGAGGACACCCCGGCGCCTCGCCATGGCGCACAACTCCCTGGCCGGCAGCACGAGTCCGTCGGTGTACTGGATGTGGCAGAAGCTGATCGCTCTCGTGCGCGCGGTGACGGCAGACTCGAAGTGGTCGATGATGGCCTGCGTGGTGCGAAGCGTGGCGGGCATGGGAATCTGCTTCACGACGATGCCCCGACGTTTCGCCGCCATCAGGTACGGGTAGATGCCCGCCTGGTGTTCGTGTTCCGTCGTGAGGATCTCGTCTCCTGGTTCCAACGGGAGGCCCGACGCGATCACGTTCATCGCTTCTGTCGCGCCGCTCGCGAACGCCAGTTCGTCCTTGTCGGCGCCCAGGAATGCGGCGATCCGCTCGACAACCGGCACGATCGACGCTGCCGGAAAATGGGAGGCGAAATGCCGATTGTAGTTGGCGCGCATGACCTCGCGGTCTCGCGTGTCCGCCCCGGCCACGTCGCGGGCTGGCGGTCCGTAGGTGCCCCAGTTGAGGTACGCGAGATCCGGTTCGACTGTGAGTTCGGACCGCAACGCCCGCCAATCGACCGCGCCAGGCTGCGCACCCGATGCCTTCACGGAAGCGGGCCACGCGGCGGCAGCGGCAGCCACCAGGGGCGGGACGGCCAGGAATTCGCGTCGATTCAACGTCATCATCCCTCCTTGGCACATGTCGGCTTCCCGCGCTGGGCGCACGGATGCCGCCCCGGACGTCGCGAGTTGTCATATTGATAATACAACATGTGCCGCGCGGTGCCACGACGTGTGCCGCCCTAGAGCGGGAACTCCTGGGAACGACGCCACGCCGACGCCGGACCTTGGCGACGCGCCGAGGTGTGAGGTGACGCCTGGCCGGAAGCGGCCCGCCGAGCCGCCGCCGCCGGCCGGCGCCCTGAATCGCGCAAGCGGTACCGCTGGACCACGGTTCATCGTCAAGGGCGGGGTCGCCCTGGAGTTGCGCCTGCGCGACCGAGCCCGTGCGACGCAGGACATCGACGTGGTGCTGCGCGACTGGGAGGCTGACCTCGCGGATGCCCTCGAACGAGCCGGGAGACACGGATGTCGAAGCGGCGCTCGATCGGGTGCGCGACTTTGTCGGGCGCATCCTCACGGCGGGGGCGTAGGGCGCCCTGACAGCAGTTCGCCGCAGCGGGTTCAGTGACGTCCTCAAGTGATTCCGAGGCGATGTCGGCGCAGAAGGAAGGCCCCACAAACGACTCCGCTGCAGGACTGTGCGCTGCCAGGCAGATCGAGATGAGCTCTGGGACGCCGACTGACAACGCCATTCGACTCCGCCGCCCGCTGACGTCGTCGCTCAGGGTGGTTGCCGGAGATGACGGGTTCAAATCCCCCCGTACAAGGCGAAAGCCGCTTGATTTCTCAAGCGGCTTTCATGGTTGCGGGGGGGCGAGGCAACGCGCCGCGGATGGGTGGAGCAGCGGCGTGGTTGCCGGCAAACAACGGTTCAAATCCCGCCCCCGCAACCGCATGGGCCGAAGTCGTAGGTGGCCGTACAAATGGAAAGGGCCACCTGGTCTTCCCAGGCGGCCCTTGTGGTTGCGGGGGGGGGATTTGAACCCCCGACCTTTGGGTTATGAGCCCAACGAGCTACCGGACTGCTCCACCCCGCGTCAGCGAACGTGTAGACGCCACGTCCAACAGGAGAATCGTACCACGCATACGTTGCGAGGTCAAACCGACGACGTCATACTCGGCATCGGCGCAGAACGTGTGGGCGTGTGTCAGCGCGGGGGGTGCGGTGACGGGACGTCACGAATGATGAACAACTTCTCGCCGGGCTTGATCAGGCCCAGTTCCCGCCGGGCCAGTTCTTCAATGGCCGCGGGATCCTGCTGCAGGCGGCGCACCTGTTCCTGAATGCGCTGGTTCTCGGCTTCCGCGCGATCGATGTCGGCTTCGAGCGCCGCCACCTGCTGCTGAGTCCGCACGAGAGCCAACAGGCCTCGTTCGCCGAAGAGCGCGTCGGCCACAAGGATCACGCCGACGGTCAGCGAGATCGCCAGCACGGCCCGCCGGACCTGACCGACACGCCTGGTATCGTGTCGTCTCGGCGTGGGTGATGGCGGGATCGCGGGCATGCTCGCATTGTTGTACCCTAATCATCGATCCTTGTACAGGGAAAAATCGCACGCGAATCACCTGCTCGCCACGAGGGACCGCCATGGCCGAACTGGACACCGTCGTCGTGCTGACCACCCTTCCGCTGACCGCCGATCCCGCGGATTTCGGCCGTGCGCTCGTCCACGAACACCTCGCGGCGTGCGTCACGATCGTCGGTGAGGTGCAGGCGGTCTATCGCTGGCAAGGCGACGTCTGCGAAGATCGCGAGTGGCAACTGCTGATCAAGACGTCGCGGGATCGGCTGGACGAACTCGAACGCCGGATCCGCCAACTGCACCCCTACGAGGTGCCCGAGTTCGTCGTGCTGACCGTTGCACACGGATCCGTGCCGTACCTGAGTTGGGTGCGCGAGTCGACGCGTCCGTAGGCTATCCTATTGCACGGTGCCCGTGCCGTCGTCCAGCCCGAACGCCCGCCCGATGTCACTGCGCGACCGTGCCCGCGCGCTGCACGAGTTCTGCGTGCGCACCTGGGTGGGACGCCTGCTGGCGCTCGGTCTCGTGATCAAGGCGTTGTACTGGAGCCTGGTCGCACTGGGCGTGCCGGGTGACGGCTGGCTGCACGCGGTCAGCTCACTGGGCGGCCTGGCGCTGGCGGTTGCCATCGGGACGGTCCTCTACCGCCTCGTGCAGGCGGCGCGCCGTGACCTGCTGTGGCGCGTCCGGCGTCAGCTGATCATCTCCTACATCTTCATCGGCGCGGTCCCGGTCATCCTCGTGGCGGCCTTCTTCCTGCTGGCGGGCCGGCTCCTGTTCAACAACGTGAGTTCGTACCTCATCCAGGCATCGGTCCGGGAGATGACCACGGATGCGCAGGCGCTGGCGCGGACGGCCGCCGTCGAACTGGCCCACGCGTCGTCCGCCTCCGGCGCCCACGAGGAGATCGCCCAGCAGTTCGCCGTCTGGGTCGCCCGCTATCCGGGGATTTCCGTCGCCTACGTCCCGCTCGCCCCCCGCCGGTGCGGCACGCGGCAGGAGAGCGGTCTGGCCGGGCTGACCGGTCTATCGCCGATGGGAACCTGGAATCACGGCCCGGCACCTGCGACGATCCCAGCGTGGGTGACCTGCTCCGGCTTTGCCGGGGTCATCGCGTTTCCCACGGCCGACTCGCCGGAGGAGCCGTCCCTTGCGGTGGTGCGAGCCATCGCGCTGCGCAACGGCGGGGCGGTCGTGGTGGATGTTCCGTTCGACAGGACCGTCAGGGCCCGGATCCAGGCAGCCACCGGTGTGAGCGTGGGAGGTTTCAGCCTGCTCGGAGAAGATGCGCCCGCGCCCCTGCAGGCGACGGTGCCGCCCGATGCGGCCGGCTGGTCCGCCAGGCTGACACGTTTCCAGTGGGTGGCGATGATCGACCAGGTGGACTGGGGCACCGGGACGACCGGGGCGCTGCACGTCCAGATCGGGTTCAGTGTCACCGAGATCTACACCAGGCTGTCGGCCGCGCAGGCACTGCTGGGTGATTTCCTCGGCACCCTGCTGCTGTTCATCGCGGGATTGTTCCTGATCATCCAGATTGGGGCCCTGGCGATGGGGTTCGCCCTGGCGCGGTCGATTACCGGATCGATCCACGAACTCTTCGCCGGGACCGAGCGCATCCGGCACGGCGACTTCACCCATCGCATTTCGGTGCGCGTCCGGGACCAGCTCGGGGCCCTGGCCGACTCGTTCAACCAGATGACCGGGAGCATCGAAGATCTGCTCCGCCAGGCCGCCGAGAAGAAGCGCCTCGAAGAAGAGATGCGCCTCGCCCGCGAGATCCAGATGTCCCTCCTGCCGCCGGGCCCGCTGACGGTGCCGGGGATGGCCGTGTCCGCGCTCTGCGTGCCCGCCCGCGAGGTGGGAGGGGACTACTACGACGTGCTGGCGCTCGACGGGGGCCGCATCGGTGTCCTCATCGCCGACGTCGCCGGCAAGGGCATGTCGGCGGCGCTCTACATGGCCGAACTCAAGGGCCTGATGCTCTCGTTGACCCGGATCCACGCCTCGCCGCGGGACCTGCTGCTCGACGCGAACCGCCTGATTTCCGAGCACCTCGACAGCCGCAGTTTCATCACCATGACGTACGCGGTCATCGACCCGGCGGCCGGGACGATGGTGTACGCACGGGCCGGGCACACGCCGCTGATTCACGTCCCGTGTACTGCTACTGCCGCCGGTGCGGCCCGCGCCATGGTCCTGGCGCCGGATGGCATGGTCGTCGGCCTGCGTATCGACAACGGCGAGCGGTTCGAAGGGATCCTGCAGGAAGCCACGCTCGCCCTCGCGCCGGGGGACCTGCTCGCGTTTTTCACCGACGGCATCAGCGAAGCGATGAACGAAGAGTCCGACTGCTTCGGCGAACCGCGTCTCGCGCATCTGCTCGAGGCCCACGCGCACCTGTCGGTGGACGAAGTCCGCGAACGGGTGCTGCGCGAGATCGACGCGTTCGTGGGTGAAGCCGCGCAACACGATGACATGACCATGATCCTCCTCCGGGTCGGTGAAGAGCCATGCCAGATCCGATCGTAGTCTTCCAGACGCATTCGGAGGTCGAGGCGACGGTGGTCTCGGCCCTGCTCGACGCCCACGGCATCGAGGCCGCCACGTCGTCGGACGTGCCGCACGCCGTGTTCCCGCTGCCGAACGACGGCGTGGGGGCCGTGCGTCTCACGGTGTGCGCCGACGAAGCGGATCAGGCGCTGCGCGTCATCGCGTCGTACCGCGACCAGCAGCATCGCGGGGTGTCGGTGTCCGGCGACGAGTTCGACGCGCTGGAAACGGTGTCGGGCCACCGGTTTCGCGACCGCGGCCTGCTGGAGCACGCCCTGACGCACCGGTCCCGCGCGAACGAAGACGTCACGGGGGGCGTGACCGACAACGAGTCGCTCGAGTTCCTCGGCGACGCCGTACTCGGGTTCGTCGTGGCCGACATGCTGTTCCGGCGGTACCCGGATCGGGACGAGGGGCACAAGTCGAAGATGAAAGCCCGGCTGGTGTCGGCGGCGACCCTCGGACTGCAGGCGGCGCGTCTGGAACTGGGCCGTCACCTGCTGCTCGGTCGCGGCGAGGAGAAAAGCGGCGGCCGCGGCAAAGCCACGCTCCTCGCCGACACCTACGAAGCGCTGATCGCCGCGGTGTACCTCGACGGCGGAATCGAGGCGGCGAGAGGGTTCATCGAACGTGAATTCGGCTCCCTCGTGGAAGCGGCCGGCGACCTGACGAAACCCGACGAGGACTACAAGTCCGTGTTGCAGGAGCGGGTGCAGGCGGCCGGCCGGCCGCTCCCGGAGTACGTGGTGGCGGGGGAACTGGGCCCGGCGCACCGGCGGGTCTTCCGCATCGATGTGTCGGTGGCCGGCACCGTGCTGGCCTGCGGCGAAGGCCGGACCAAGAAAGAGGCCGAGCAGGAAGCGGCGCGCCTCGCGCTGGAGAAACTGGCCGGGTGAACCCTATTCAGACGGCCCGTTCGTCCCGTGCGGGCAACGTCAGGCGTGTCAGCGCGAAACGCTGGACTGCCGCCGCCACCGTGTCGTCATCGGGGGGCGTAGGCCGCTCGAACAGGCCGACCCACGCCCGCAACAGCGGGTCCACGAAGGTGTACTGCTTCCGGTGCGCCACGATGAGATCGACATCCTCGAGCCACCACAAGTAGTCGCGCGTCGATCCGGGCGTGCGCCCCAGACGCACGGCAATGTCCGTGAGCGTCAACGGTTCTTCCGCGGCCAGCACGGCAAGGACGGCTTTCAGCGCGCCATATCCACGGGCCCGGTGCAGCCGGAATTCGTACGTGTACCGGCACGCGCGGTCGAGCACGCCGCCCGGGACGAGGCACGCCAGCAGGCTCGAGACGGGGTCGGTGAGCGACGGCGTCCCGCGCATGGCCTCGACAAGGAGGCGGACGTACCCCGCCCGCCCGCCCGTCAGGGCGACGATCATCTGCGCGAATTCGCCGGCGGTGTCGGAGCGGACGCCCGGCTGGCGCATCAGGTCGGCCGTGACGTCCGACACGGACATGTCCGGCATCGTGATCATCACGAACCGATCCGGTGCGTCCGCCAGCAGCCGGAGCGTACGGGCCGAAAACCGTGTGGTCAGGACGAAGCGGTTCTCGCTCGCCACCAGGGTATCGATGGTCGCAGGGATGACCTGTCGCAACCCGGGGAAGTGTTCGAACGTGCGCAACTCGAGCCACTCGTCGAGCAGGAACGTCGCGGGGCCGCCGGCGCGCTGCCGGGCGTGCGTGAAGACGCGCAGGGCTTCGCCGAACGCCGCCTCAGGGCCCGGCTGCGTCGTGCCCGGGGGCGCATAGGCGAACGGGCACGTGGCGAGCAGCGCCGTGATGAACCGTTCGGGCGTCGACACGATCCGCTCGAGATCGAGGGCCTGGCAGCGCTCAGCGCCAATGCGGCCGGCCAGCCGGGCGACGAGCGTCGAGCGCCCGCTGACATCCGATCCAATCAGGACCGGGATCCGGGACGGCGCCGCGTCGAGGGCTGCGGCGACGCGGTCATCGACGTCGTGCCAGCCGGTACTCATGCGCGTGCACCTGCGTGCAACGGAAGGTGGTGCGAGCGTGGTGAGAACCGCATGAGCACGATGCTACTACATCGGGAACCGGTGGGAGCCGCGACTCTCTGTGTTAAGATCGCGCGTTAGCGTGTGCGGCGCAGGCGGCACTCGTGTGTGCACGTGGGAGTGGTCATGAACATCGCAGTCATCGGTGCGCAGTGGGGCGACGAAGGCAAGGGCAAGATCGTCGACCTGGTCGCACCGCGTTTCTCGATCGTGGCGCGTTACGGCGGCGGGCACAATGCCGGACACACCGTGTACGTGGGCGGCCGCAAGACCATCCTGCGCCTGATCCCGTCCGGCATCCTGCACACAGGCGTGACGTGCCTCATCGGGAACGGCGTGGTCGTCGACCTGCAGGCCCTGTTCGATGAAGTGGAAGAACTGGCCCGCGCCGGCGTCCACGTCGACGGCCGGCTGCTCGTCAGCGATCGCGCGCACGTCATCCTGCCGCATCACCGGGATCTCGACCGCCTGAGCGAAGCCGAACGCGGCGCCCGGAAGATCGGCACGACGTCGCGCGGAATCGGCCCGGCCTACGAAGACAAGATCGCGCGGCGCGGCATCCGGATGTGCGACCTGCTGGATACCCCCGCGGTCGAGGACCACGTGCGGCGCGTCGTTGACGCGCGCAACCGCCTGGCCGGGGATGACACCCTGCAGTGGCGCGACGTGGCGTCGCACCTGTCGGTGCTGGCCGCGCGTGTGCAGCCGTGGCTGGCGGATGTGTCGGTGGTGCTGGCCCAGGCGATGGCGGAAGGCCGGACGGTGCTGTTCGAAGGCGCGCAGGGCACCATGCTCGACATCGACCACGGCACCTATCCCTACGTCACGTCGTCGAGCGCCACCGCCGGTGGCGTCTGCACCGGGTTAGGCGTCGGGCCGCGGTCGGTCCACGCGGTCATGGGAATCGTCAAGGCGTACACCACCCGGGTGGGTGAGGGGCCCCTTCCGACCGAGTTGCTGGGCGCGGAGGGCGAAGACCTGCGGGCACGCGGTCAGGAGTTCGGCGCCGTGACTGGCCGCCCGCGGCGCTGCGGCTGGTTCGACGCCGTCGTCGTACGCCATGCCGTCCGCGTGAATGGCATCGACGGCCTGGCCCTGACCAAGCTCGATGTGCTCGACGGGCTGGAGCGGATTCCGGTGTGTAACGCCTACCGCGTCGGCGGACGCGTGTTGACCGAGTTCCCGGCGGATGTCCGGCACCTGGAGTCGTGTGAGCCAGTCCTGGAGTGGATGCCGGGGTGGTCCCAGCCGACGCGGGGTGCGAAACGCGTCGGGGATCTCCCCGCGGAAGCCCGCGCCTACATCGCCCGGATCGAGACGTTGACCGGCGTCCCCGCCCTCCTGGTGTCGACGGGACCCGGCCGCGACGAGACGATCATCCGCGACGGCGCGCAGGTGCGCGCGTGGTTCGGCGAGGGGTTTCACGCAGAGCAGGACTAGAAACTAGGGGAGGCAGCCGGCTTCGGTGACGGCATGCACGAGGCAGAACTGCTCCAGCGGTCTCGAGTCCGCGCCGTTGAATTCCAGGCCAGCCCGGTACTGTGGCGACGGTCGGCCTTTCGGCAACTCGAAGTTGGCCCACGCGACGGTCGCCACCAGGCGTTCGCCTGCGTCTGCCGGCAGCGTGACACGGACGCGCTGATTCGGCTTGAGTGCGGTACCCGACACGACTTGCGCACCCAGCGTCGAGAGGTCCACAAGGTCGGCGATGCTGCCGTCCACCTGCGCCTGCACGCCTGCCCTGATCCTGATACGCGGCACGCGACGCGTGCCGCGCCAGTCGAGCAGTTCCGGCGCGCTCGCCGAGCCCGTGACTCCCAGCGGCTCCACCTCGGTACCCCGGACGATGAGCACCTCCGTCGCCTCGAACCCGGGGTCGGCCTGCAGGCGATCGATCATCGCGGTACCCCGCGGACTCTGGCTGAACTCGTGATCGATCACCAGGTAGCGGGGATGGGCTCCCAGGATGGTATCCAGCGCGGCACGGATGTCGTCGGTCGGGAACACGGTGACCGCCCCGCTCGTGACGCCCATCCGGGCGTTCAACGGGGCCAGCAGATCCCGGCTGCCGACAACGATCGTGTTCGCGTCCACCATTGGCAAAACAGTCTACAGAAGGACGCGGCGGGGGCGCAATGCGGCGATGGGACCCCGGCAGGCCACCGTCACCGCCGGGGTGGCGCGGCCTGCACGCGCAGCGTCATGGCGTCGATGGCTTCGAGTTCCGGCGTCCGGGGCGCGGACAAGGCCGTGTCCACCTCTGACATAAACACATCGTCGCCTGCAATCCTGGCAAGCGCAGCCGTCCGGACCTGACCCTCGGTTGGGCCGATGGAACGGGTGACCACACCCTGGCGGGATGCCATCGTGGGAGCGGGGGCATCGCCCAGGTGGAACATGCGGCCCGCGAGCAAGCCCACCACGAGCCCGGCCGCCGCCGCGACGGCCACCCAGCGCATCATCGGCCGGGAGGATGACGCCGCTCCGCCCGGCATATCGGCCGCCGGGAACGCCAGGACTCTCGCGCTCTGGGTGTCGAGCCGGCGCAGGATACGGTCACGCTGGGCCACCAGCCGCTCCGGCGAAAAGGCGGCATCTGCCGCTTCCGCCGACACCATCGCCGCCTCGTCGAGATCGCGAACGATCGCGTCGTAACGCCCGGCGCAGGACGCGCAACCGCTGACGTGTCGCACGACGGCTTCGTCTGCCGGTTCGAGTGCGTCAAGACCGCGGTCCGCCATGTACCAGCGCACCAGCGCGTCGTCGCCCGGATGCCGTCTACTTCTGAGCACCGCTGACCTCCAACACTGAACGGAGTTTCCGGAGCGCCCGGAACAGATGGACGCGCACGGTCGATTCGTTCAAGCCCGTCAACCCGCCGACTTCCCGTGGCGTCTGGCCCTCGGCGTGGCACAGCAGAAAGACCTCGCGTTGCCGTGTGGGCAGCTGATCCACCGCCGTCGCGAGCATCGCGCGCCGCTCGGCATTCAGGACCGCGTCTTCCGGCGAGGGGCCTGTCGAGCGCACCGAGTCCACCCACGATCCACTATCGGCATCCCGCTCAAGTCCCGCCACTTCCCACCGCTGCCGGCGCCGCTGCGTCTTCCGCCGGTCACGGCACGTGTTGGTGAGGATCCGGTTGAACCAGGCTTCAAACGGCATGTCCTCACGGTAGGCCGTGACGTGCGTAAACACCTTGACGAAGGCATCCTGGACGGCTTCATCGGCTTCGGTCACATCGCGCAGCAGGTAGAGGGCCAGCCGCGATGCCCGCCGTTGCTGGCACGCCACGAGATCCGCAAAGGCTTCGCGAGCGGCCTCGTGCTGGCCGGCCAGAACGAGGGTCTTCACCCGGCGGGCCTCTTCGGAGCCCGCTCCCGCCTGCGCCGACACCCCGGGTGTGGCCGGCGCGGCGCGAAGCGCTCGCGGCCGAATTGGAACGGACGTTCCCGGTCCCCGGGATTCCTGCATGCCGTACACGACCTAACTGTGACTACGCCGGGCTGTCTCGCCGCGTTTACGCCGGGGAGAAGAGCCGCGACGCGGTGATGATAATCCACGAACACGCGAGTCCGCAACGTATTGTAATAAATGGGTTTAACGCGGAGGTGACGGCTAGAGGCTAGAGGCTAGAGGCTAGAGGCTAGGGCAGGGCAGGAGACTCCCCCGAGCCCCGAGCCCCGAGCCCCGAGCCCAGCCCGGGAGCCGCGTCAGTGCGCGGGGACGGTCCGGATGTCGCGGGATCGCACGGCGGCCAGCGTCGTAACGGACTCGACGCGGGTGCCAGGGAAGTAGTGCGCCACGATCGTAGCGGGCGACTGGCCGGCTTGGGCGCGCTGTGCAGCACCCGCCTGGCAGAGGCCGACGCCGTGGCCGTAACCCAGGCCGGTGAACCGGAAGCGCGGGCCGTCTCGTGTCACGCTGAACCACGTGCTCTGCAGCGAGCGGGGGCCGAACGCCCGGCGCATCACCGCGCGGAATTCTTCGGCCCGCACGACCGGTGCCCTGGCACCGGCAATGGTCACCACCGTGGCGCGTCCCGCCGCGTCCCGGGCCGTGACGTCAATACGATCGAGGCGGTTGCCAATGGCCGTCTTCGTGTCGGCGTTGAAGGCCTGCCGCAGTTGGGCTTCGTCGGCGACGAATTCCCACTCGGTCCGGGAGCGCGAGCAGAACCAGTCGGGAACCGGCCTCAGGTACGGCACGCCCGGACCCGTCCACACGTGTTCGGCGGCTGCGGTGTGGCCGCCGCAGTTCGCATGAAAGACCGCCTGGATGGCCCGGCCCGCGAAGGTGATCACCTGGCCCCGCGTGTCGCCAACCGCGCGGGCGGCGAAGTCGCCGTCGTGCTCGTGTGCAAGGGCCGCCCGGTAGAGTTGACAGTGCGTCCCGTCGCAGAGGTCGAAGCCCTCGGCCTTGTGGCGATCGAGATTCGCGACGGCATACGTGCGCGACACGATGGCCTGCACCTGGAGCGTCCGTCCCGCGGCGTCGGTCTGGACCGTCTTGGGCAACAACTCGGCCCGCACGCATCCCAGGACGTATTCGTCGAGGGGCAGCGTCACGATTCGAGTGCCCTGGCTGTCGGTAATCCGGAGCCGGATCGTCAACGCCCCGATTGTCGTCGCGTGGGAGGGCATGGGAGCGGGCCGTCCAACCGGACGAGCCGCCGGTGCCGTCGTGACGGGAGGCGCCGGTTGCGGCGTGCGTGGGGGAGCCACCAGCGGGACGGCCCGATTGGCGCCGCTCGACGTCGCGCAGGCGGTCACCAGGGTCGCGAGGACAACGCCGGCGACGAGAGTGGCCGCGGTCCGGCACCGCGTACCCGTGGAAGACGTGGGAGTAGAGACACGGTTTCGCACGCATTTTCTATCGGTTCGAGCCGGGAGCAGGATTAGGACGGCGGGCGGCGCCGTCGGGTCCCGGCTATACTCGTGAACAGGAGGCACGCCCGGGGGCTGCGGGCATACATGTACGAAACGGTCATTGGCCTCGAGGTTCACACGCAGTTGCTGACGGCCAGCAAGCTGTTCTGCGGGTGCGCCGCGCTGACGGGCGACGAGCCCAACACGCGCACGTGTCCGGTCTGCCTTGGCCTGCCCGGCGTGCTCCCGACACTGAACACCCGTGCTGTGGATCAGGCCGTCCTCGCCGCGCTCGCCCTAGGCTGCCGCATCAACCCGGTGTCGGTGTTCGCCCGCAAGAACTACTTCTACCCGGACCTCCCGAAGGGCTACCAGATCACGCAGTACGACCGGCCCCTGGCCGTTGACGGCGTGCTCAGCTGGCGGCGCCACGGTGAGGCGTACCGCGTCGGCATCGTCCGGGTTCACCTCGAAGAAGACGCAGGCAAGTCGCTGCACGAAGGATTTCCGGATTCGGATCACGTGACGCACGTCGACTACAACCGGTCGGGCGTGCCGCTGGCAGAGATTGTCACGGCTCCCGACCTGCGGTCCGCCGATGCGGCCGCCGAGTGTTTCAGGCAGCTCCGGGCCGTGCTGGTCGAGTCCGGCGTCTCCGACGGGAACCTCGAGGCCGGCAACCTCCGGTGCGACGCCAACGTGTCCGTCAGACCGGCCGGCAGCGATCGACTGGGTGACCGGACCGAAATCAAGAACCTGAACTCCTTCCGGTTCCTGCAGCGAGCGCTCGAGTACGAGGTCCACAGGCAGTGCGCGCTGCTCGAGAGCGGGGCGCGCGTCGAGTCGTGCACCATGCTGTGGGACGACCGGAAGGGTGTGACGGTGCCGATGCGCGGCAAAGAAGACGCGCGGGACTATCGGTACTTTCCCGAGCCGGATCTGCCGCCGCTGCGTCTGGATGAAGGTCGGCTTGCCACCATCGCGGCGCGTGTGCCGGAGTTGCCGGACGCCCGGATTGGCCGGTTGCGGGCGCGTTACGGATTGAGTGACGAGGACGCGGTGGTCATCGGGGCGTCGGCCCCGCTGTCGCGATATTTCGAGGCGGTGGCGGCCGGGGCCCGTCCGTCCGCGGCTGCGCAGTGGGTGAGGGGAGAACTGACGAGGCGCCTCCACGAGTCGGGGCAATCGCCGGACACGATCCCCGTGACGGCCTCTCACCTCGCCCGGCTGCTGGCGCTGATCGACGACGGGACCGTGTCGGTGACGGCCGCAAAGCAGGTCTTTGCCCGGATGTGGGGCAGCGGCGACGCACCAGACGCCGTCGTTGCCCAACTGGGACTGGTCCGTGAGTCCGATCCGGCCGTCCTGCAGGGGTGGATCGACGCGGTGATCGCGGAACACCCATCCGTCGTGGCCCAGCACCGCGCGGGCCGGCGGGGCGCGCTGGGGTTCCTCGTCGGGCAGGTGATCAGAAAGAGCGGCGGTCGTGCCAACCCCGGGCTGGTGGATCAGGGCTTGCGCAACCGGCTGGACGGCGAGGGCGGCACGTGACCCGTGTACGCGGCCTTGCGCTCATCGTGATGGTCATCGTCGCGGCGGCGGGGGCCTGGTGGTGGACGCAGGCCCGCCACGGCGGCGGGCCTGTGGCGACCGACCTCCACGCGCCGGTGCCGCCGCCGATCCCACCGGCGCCGGAGCCTGACGCGGTCGTCATGCGGCTGCCGCTGCCCGAACAGCCCGCGCCACCTGCGCCTTCCGCCCGGGCGCCGCTGCGGCCACCGGATCCACCGGCCATCCGGCGTCTGCCTTTCGGTGTGGGGGAGGTGGCGACCTACGACGTGAGCTGGATGGGGCTGGGGGCGGGTCTGTCGGCGGGGACCGTCGAGTTCACCGTGCAGGCAGGGGGCGCTCCCGGTGCCGCCTTCCGGTTCGAGTTGATCGCCACGACATCCCCGCTGGTGTCGGCCTTCTTCGAGGCGCGCGATCGGTTCTGGACCCTGGCGACGCATGACCTGTTCCCGCTCGAGCACGGGCAGGAGTTGCAGGAAGGGCGTCGGCACGTCCGCCGCCGGGCCGTGTTCGACCGGGGTGCGCGCCTGGTGCGTGTGGGCGACGGGGTCTTGGCAGGCGCGTCCGACGGGATCTCCTATGCGCTGCCGCCATCGGCGCGCGACCCGCTTGCGGCGATGTACTACGTCCGGTCACGGGACTGGGATCGTGAGCCGGACATGCGGTTGCTGGTGTCGGACCTCGGGATGGATCTCGGGGTGGAGCTTCGCTCCGGCCCGACCGAACGTGTCACCGCAGAAGGCCTGCCGCAACTGGCGCGGCGGATGGCGGTGCGGATGGAGTACGTCGCCGCCAGGGCGCCGGCGCCGAAGGCAACGGTGTGGCTCAGCACCGACGATCGCCGCATCCCGCTGCTGACGGAAGTCGAGACCGAGTACGGTCTCTTCCGCATGGCGCTGACGCGTTACGTGGCGTCCTCCGGCGGGGCCGCGGCGGCGTCCCGGCCGCGCTGAATCGCTGTGCTACACTGGGCGCACGATCCGTGATTCAGATATCGAACCTGTCGAAGTCGTACGGCCGAGGCATCTTCGCGCTGCGAGACGTGACGCTCACGATCGCCAAGGGGGACTTCGTGTTCCTCACCGGCCCGAGCGGCGCGGGCAAGTCGACGATGCTGCGTCTGCTGCTGCGGCAGGAGGTCCCGACCGATGGGGCCATCACGGTTGGCGGCCGCGATCTCGCGTCGCTGACCCTCTCCCAGGTGCAGGCGTACCGCCGGACGCTCGGCTTCGTCTTCCAGGATTTCCGGCTCGTGCCCACCAAGACGGTGCACGAAAATGTGTCGATCATGTTGCGGGCCGTGGGCGAAGCCACGCTGCAGCAGCAGCGGCGCACCTATCAGGTGCTGAAGTGGGTGGGGCTCCAGCACCGCGCCCACGCGTTCCCCCAGGAACTGTCGGGCGGCGAACAGCAACGCGTGGCGATTGCGCGGGCCCTCGTCAGCGAGCCGGCGATCGTGCTCGCCGACGAGCCGACGGGCAACCTCGATCCGGACCTGGCCTACGAGATCATGAACCTCTTCCGTGACATCAACGCCCAGGGGACGACGGTGCTCGTGGCGACCCACGATCGTGACCTGATCCGCCGGGTGGGCCGGCAGACGATCGGCCTCGAACACGGGCGCCTGGTCGCGACCCCGTAGGGACGACACGATGCGGACCCTGTCCTTCTGCGTGCGCGAAGCGGCGGTCGGGCTGTGGCGGCAACGCTGGTCGACAGCGCTGTCGGTACTGACGATCGCCATCGCGATGTCCGTGCTTGGTGCGTTCCTCGCCGCGACGCACAATCTGAGTCGTGCCGTCTCGGCTTGGGGTGCCGCCGCCGAGTTCACCGTCTACCTGCGCGACGACGTCACCGCCGGGCAGCGCAGCGACCTCAACCGCCTGCTCAGCGAGAGCCACCTGGTGGTCTCGCGGACGTACGTGTCGAAGGCTGACGCGCTGCGCCGGTTCGCTCGCGATTTTCCGGACCTGGCGCCGAGCGTCACCGCCCTCGAGGAGAACCCGCTGCCGGCGTCGATCGATGTCCGTCTGAAACCGGGGAGTTCGACGACCGATGCGGTCGAGTCACTCGCGACGCGGACGCGCGTGGCAGCGGGGGTGGCCGACGTGAGGTACGACCGGCGCTGGCTGGCGCGCCTGGCATCGGCCGTGTCCGTCATCGGCTGGACCGGGTGGGTGCTGGGGGGCGTACTCGTCCTCGCGGCTGCGTTGACGGTGGCCACAGTCGTCCGGCTGTCGCTGTACGCGCGGCGGGACGAAGTCGATCTGATGCAGTTGATGGGAGCGCCGGTCGCGGTGCTGCGAGGCCCGCTCGTCATCGAGGGACTGCTGCACGGCGGGATGGGCGCTACGGTGGCGATCGTCGCCGTGTACGCCGCGCACGCAGCCCTCCGCGTGCGTGTGGCGGCGGCGTTTCCCGGTTTCGTCGAGTCCGGATTCGTGGCGTATCTGCCGTGGCCGGCGGCACTAGGGTTGGTCCTGGGAGGGATGGCGGTTGGCTGCCTCGGCGGGATTGCCGCCTCCCGTCACGTGCGGTGACACGACCGCCGCGTCTGCCGTCGCGCGTTGACACCTCGCAGGGCGTTCACTACACTGAAGAAGTCTTGCATCACTCCTCGTGAGGAACTCATGGCGCGTCCCTTGAGTCGACCAGTATCTGCAAGCACGTTTTCTCCGCAGCGGCCCGTCACCCGTTTCTACCGTGAAGAATTGCTGAAGCAGCAGGAGTCGCTGCGCCGGCAGCGCGGGTGTTTTTCCGACGGTGCACTCGCAAGCGCGGAACAGGCTCTCGACCGCATTCTCACGCAGCTCGACGCCCTCTGCGCGCGGCAGAATGCCGACGAGGTCTTCAGCCGCCTCCTGGCGAGTTTCGACTGTGTGACCGGCGCCTCGTACCAGTACGATCGAAAGAAGATCCACTGACTCATCCACTCGCACGACTTCGATCCGATGCTCTGGCCGCGGCACGCGCGGCGGTGGCCGCCGTGGACGCGGGCGCCTGTGTGCGCAGCGCGCTGCGCGACCTGGCACCCACCCTCGCCGCCGTCCGCCGCTGGCACGTGCTCGCTGCGGGCAAAGCGGCGGGTCCGATGCTGCGCGCGGCGCTCGACAGCCTGCCCGTCCCACCGGCCGCGGCGGTCTGCGTGGTGCCCCATGTGGTGACCGGCCTGCCCGCGTGGGTCGACATCTGCATCGGCGGCCATCCGGTGCCGACGGCGGGGAGCGTGGCGGCCGGCGAACGGGCCCTGGCGCTGGCGGCCGCCTGCGGCGATGACGACCATTTCCTGGTGTTGTTGTCGGGCGGAGCGTCCGCGTTGCTGGCGGCGCCGATGGGACCGATCACGCTGGCCGACAAGCAGGCCACGACGCAACAACTGCTGCGCGCAGGCGCCGACATTCACGCGGTGAACACGGTTCGCAAACACCTGTCGCGGACGAAAGGCGGGCGCCTGGCCGCCTCGTGCCGCGCGGCCACCACCTGCCTGGCCATCTCGGATGTCGTCGGCGACGACCCGTCGGTCATCGGATCGGGGCCGACGGTGGCCGACCCGACGACGTTCGCGGATGCGTTGGCGGTCATCGATCGTCACGGCGGCCGGTCGGCTTACCCCGGGGCGGTGGTCGAGTGGCTCCAGGCCGGCTTGCGGACAGGACAGGGCGAATCGCCGAAACCCGGTGCGGCGTCGCTCGAGCGGGTCCGGACGATGGTCGTGGCGAGTCGCCTGGAGGCCCTGCGTGGCGCCGCCGCCGAGGCCGCGCGACTGGGGTATGCCGTGACGTCGCTGCACGACGCGATCGTGGGCGAAGCGCGCGCCGCGGCCGCGGCCCACGGGGCGGTCGTCGGCGGTGTGGTCGCCGGCGGCACACGCGGGCCGCTGTGCGTCGTGTCGACCGGCGAGACGACCGTGACCGTGACCGGTGACGGGCGCGGCGGGCGCAACCAGGAGTTTGCGCTGGCATCCCTGCCGTGGCTGAACGCGCTCGACCGCGAGGCCGTCATCGTCAGCGTGGGCACCGACGGCATCGACGGCCCGACGGACGCGGCCGGCGCAGTGGCCGATTCCACCACCACGAGGCGTGCCGCCGCGGCCGGCGTGCCCGCAGCCGACACCTTCCTGGCGGCGAACGACGCCTACCACTTCTTCGAGCGGCTGGGCGACCTCGTCATCACGGGACCGTCCGGTACCAATGTCGGCGACGTCCAGATCGTGATGGTCGGCGCCGCGCGGCCATGACGCGCGAGCAGCTCGTTCGGGCGTTCGAAACCCGTTTCGCTCATCCCGTCTCGGTGCGAGAGTTGATCCAGGTGCTCCGGGTTCCCCGTGAGGAGCGGGTCGGCGTTCGCCGTCAATTGAAGGCGCTTGCCGGCGACGGCACGCTGGTGCTCGTGCGCGGCCATCGGTACGCCCTCCCGGGACGGATGAACGTCGTCATCGGGCGGCTGAGCCTGCATCCCGACGGCTACGGATTCGTGAAGCCCGAGACACCCGATCCGGACGAGCCTGGCGACGTGTACGTGTCGCCCTTGCACACGGCTGATGCCATGCACGGCGACCGCGTGGCGGTTCGCGTGGATGAGCGCCGGTTCGATCGGCGGCGCGCCGGACGGATCACGACGATCCTGGATCGCGCGAACGCGCAGATCATCGGGCGGTTCGAGGCGGACCCGTCGGGCCGCGGCTGGGTTGTTCCCCACGATCGGCGGGTGGGACAGGACCTGAGTATCGCCGACGACGCCAGGGGCCGCGCGCGCCAGGGCGACATGGTGGTGGCCGAGATCTCGCGGTGGCCCACGGCCTCGCGCGGCCCGGTCGGGCAGATCGTGGAAGTGCTCGGACCGATCGATGACCCCGGTGTGGATACGCTGGTCGTCATGCGGAAACACGGCATCCCGGACGCCCACGGATCCGAGGCGCTCGCCGAAGCCGCCCGCCTCGGATCGGACGTCCGCGCGGAGGACCTCTCCGGGCGCACGGACTTCAGAGCCTGGCCGATCGTCACCATCGACGGCGAACACGCCCGCGACTTCGATGACGCGATCTCGCTGGAGAAGACGGCGGATGGCCATTTCCGGCTCGGCGTGCACATCGCGGATGTCTCCCACTACGTGGTCGAAGGCAGCGCCCTGGATGCGGAGGCGCTCGATCGCGGGACGTCCGTCTACTTCCCCGAGCGCGCGGTGCACATGCTGCCGTCGGACCTCGCCGCGGGACTCTGCAGCCTGAAGCCCGGCGTCGACCGGCTCGTCCAGTCGTGCCTGATGGATCTCGATCGGGACGGCCACGTCGTGCGCTACGAATTCCACGACGGCGTCATCCGCAGCGCCGCGCGGCTGACCTACACCGAGGTCAATGCGATCCTCACCGACCGCGACCCCGAGACCCTGGCCCGCCATGCGGCGCTCGTGCCCCTGATCGACCTGATGCGCGAGGCCTTCGACATGCTCCTGGCCAGGCGCCGGAAACGCGGCGCGATTGATTTCGACCTCCCGCAGCCGGAGATCGTGATCGACGCGGGCGGCTTGATCGAGGCCATCGTGCCGGCCGAGCGGAACGTCGCCCACCGGATTATCGAGGAGTTCATGCTAGCGGCGAACGAGACCGTGGCCCGTCACCTGTTCGGCCGCGAGTGCCCGTCGATCTACCGGGTCCACGACGCGCCAGATCCGTTCAAGGTGGAAGAGTTCGGCGCCTTCGTGTCGAGCCTGGGGTTCGTATTCGATCCGCACGCCGATGGCGTGCGGCCCCGTGACTTCCAGCGCCTCATCGAACAGGTCCGTGGCGCGCCGGAAGAGAAGCCTGTGGCGTTCCTCATGCTGCGCACGATGCAGCTTGCGCGTTATGAGGCGGCCAATCGCGGTCACTTCGGCCTGGCCCTCGAGACCTACACCCATTTCACGTCGCCGATCCGGCGGTATCCCGATCTGGTTGTGCATCGTGAGCTGCGGCGTGCCAGGCAGGGGCCGTCGCGGCGGGATGACGTGGCCGAACGGACCGAGGCGCTGGCCGCTGTCGCCCGCCGGTGCTCGGAGCGCGAACGGCGTGCCATGGAGGCCGAGCGCGAACTCGTCCAGTGGAAGAAGGCGCGGTTCATGGCGCAGAAGATCGGCGACGAGTTCGAGGGTGTCGTCACCGGTGTCGCGCCGTTCGGGCTGTTCGTCGAACTGCTCGAACATTTCGTCGAGGGCCTGGTGCACGTGGCGACGCTCGCGGACGACGACTACCGGTTTGCGGAAGACCGTCTGCAGTTGCGGGGCGCCCACACCGGCAAGGTGTACCAGTTGGGCGATCGCCTGCGCGTGCAGGTGGCCCGCGTCGACCTGGACCGCCGGCAGATTGAACTGGGCCTGGTTGAGGTCCTCGAGCAGGTGCGTCGCGCCGGCCGAAGCACAGCCCGCGTGCGCAGCCGGCCGCGGGGAAAGACCGCAGCCGCGGCGTCCGCCCGAGGCGGGCGCGAGAAGAGCGCCACCCGCCGGCCGAAGCGCACTCCGGTTCACGCGACCGGGCGCGTGCGCACGCGCAGCCGCCGCAGGCGCTGAGACAGCCACATGAAGCATATTGTCGTCGGCACCGCCGGCCACATCGACCACGGCAAGAGCACGCTCGTGCTCGCCCTGACGGGGACCGACCCCGACCGCCTGAAAGAAGAGAAGGCGAGGGGGATTACGATCGATCTGGGGTTCGCCCACTGGGAGGCTCCGGACCTTCGCGTGGCGTTCGTCGATGTGCCCGGGCACGAGCGGTTCGTGAAGAACATGCTGGCCGGCGCCGGCGGCGTGGACATGGTCATCCTCGTCGTCGCGGCAGACGAGTCCGTGATGCCCCAGACGCGCGAACACTTCGAGATCTGCCGGCTGCTTCAGGTGCAGGCAGGCCTGGTCGTGCTGACGAAAGCGGACCTCGTCGACGCCGACATGGTGGAACTCGTACGGCTGGAGGTCCGCGACCTCGTGCGAGGGTCGTTCCTGGAGTCCGCGCCGATCGTGGCGGCGTCGTCGAGAACCGGTGCGGGCCTTGACGGTGTGCGCCGGACGATTGTCGAACAGGCGCAGCGGCTGGGTGGGCGTGCGACAGACGGACCCGTACGCCTGCCGGTGGATCGGGTGTTCTCGATGAAAGGGTTTGGGACCGTGGTGACCGGGACGCTGGTGTCCGGCCGCCTGGCCAGCGACGCGGATGTCGTGGCGTTGCCCGGGGACCGGCCGGTAAAGGTGCGAGGGCTCCAGGTGCACGGCGAGACGCTGCCCGTGGCCGTGGCCGGGCAGCGGGTGGCGGTGAACGTCGCGGGCATTGATCTGGCTGAACTCGTGCGGGGTGATGTGCTGGCCACGCCCGGGTCGCTGGCGGCCACGCGCGTCGTGGATGTGCGGCTCGAACTGCTGCCCGCCGCGAAGCCCCTGCGACACGGCGGCCGCGTGCGATTCCACCAGGGGACGACCGAAGTGCTTGGCCGCGTCGCCGTGAGCGGGATCATCGCACAGGCGGGGGCGCCGGAGGTCTCGAGCCCGGGTGAGGTGCCGAGCGGGCGGTCCGCGTACGTGCGCCTGCGGTTCGAAGGCCAGGCGGTACTGACGCGCGGTGACCGGTTCATCGTGCGGGCGTATTCACCGGCGGTGACCATTGCCGGCGGAGTGGTGATTGATCCCCAGCCGCCGCGCGGCGGGATCCGGACACCGGCGGGGCGCCGCCGGTTCGCCCGTCTCGATCCGATCGAGCAGGCGGGCACGGATCCCCTCGGCGATGCGGCGGACATCGTGGCCGCGCTGGTCGACGAATCAGCCGCGCAGGGGCTCGCGCGCGGGGCGTTGTCCACGAGGGTCGGGCTGACGGCGGCGCGGCGTGAGCAGGTGCAGCGGCTGCTGCGCGATTCGCGCCGTGTCCTCGTGATCGGCGACACGCTCGTGTCGGCGGCGGAGGCGGCGCGCGTGGCGGACGGCGTGCTGGCGCTGCTGGCGCGCCACCATCAGGCGATGCCACTCGAGGACGGCGTGCCGAGAGAAGAAGCCCGCGAGCGGTTGTTCGCCCATGCCGCGCCCGGGTTGTTCGAGTACACGGTTGATCAGCTGGTGGCCGGCGGGAAGATCGTGGCGCGCGAGCGGCTGGCGCTGGCATCGCATCGCCTGGCGTTGTCACCCGCCGAGGCGGAGGCGAAAGGCGGGCTCGACCGCGTGTATCGGGATGCGCGGCTCGCGCCGCCGGGGCTGGCCGACGTGGCGGCGACGCTGGGATTGTCTCCGGCTGTCGTGGAGAAGGTGGCCGCGCTGCTGGTCCGGCAGAAGGTGCTGGTGCGCGTCGACACGCTCGTGTTCCACCACGAAGCGCTGGCGAGACTGAAGCAGGAGTTGGCCGCCCTCAAAGAAGCGGCCGGTGGGGGAGTGGTCCGGATCGACGTGGCAGCCTTCAAGGACCGGTATGGGGTGTCACGGAAGTTCGCGATCCCGCTGCTGGAACATCTGGATCGTGAACGAATCACGCGGCGCGTTGGTGACGCCCGCGTCCTGCTCTAATCCTGGGAACTGCCTTCTTTCGTGCCATCCTTGAAGTTGCGGATGGCCTTTCCGATACCCCGACCAAGTTCCGGCAGGCGGTTGCCGCCGAAGATCAGGATGATGATGCAGAGGATGATCAGCAGTTCCGGCAGTCCGAGGCGTCCCATCAGCGTATCCTGCTTTCCAGGTCGCCTGGCTGACGACCTGACACGATTGTACCATCAGTTGACGGTCGCGGCCTTTCGGCTTGATGCGGCGGTTGGTCCCGCTTAGAGTGATGGGGATGGCGCTGACGGGTTGGCGCATGAAGTCTCGGGGAGAATGACGGCATGGCTGAAGTTGAACAGGATCTATTCACCGTCTGCGTGTTCAAAGATGTGGACTGGGCGCAGCGGGGGCTCGAGGCGCTGACGCAGCAGGGGTTCGATCCGACTGCGGCGTCGGTGGTGGCCAAGGACGCGCCTGAGGTGGCCGGTTGGGTGGCGCGGGCAACCGGCGCGGCGCCCGAACTGGTCGAACTCCCCGTCGTCGGATCGTGCATCGCGCGCGGGGCGTTGGTGGGTGTGCTGCAGGGGGATGCCCGGGATCTGGGCCGAGTGGGTGTGGCGGCGGCGATGCGGCGTGCCGGGTTCCAGCCCCACGACGGTCTCATTTACGAGACGTTGATCGGGCGCGGCGGCGTGCTCGTGGCCGTGAATGGCGCTCCGCGGGCGGCTGATGCCCTGGCGGTGATGCTCAGCTTCGGCGGCGGCAACGCGGCAATCGGGGCGTGGACCGGACGGGTCTGATCGTCGTCTAAAGGGGTGAGACCCGCCGCGGGCGAGTCACCAGGCCTGCCGGGACTGTCTTCAGGCGGTGACTGAGCCGCGTGGATTAGTGTCCTGCTCTGGTGTCAGACGCACGTGTCGTCCAGGCAAACAGGCCATGTTTGCCACGGCATTGGACTTGCACTTGCGGTGACTTGCAGGACGCGCGACAATGGAACCGGAGAGTCCTCCTGACATGTCCGACCGCACGACGTCTGACCGGCCCGAAGTGGGAAGCGTGGGCCACGTGTCGCTTCGGCTGGACCACCTGCATCCGAAAGACGAGGTCTTCTCCTTCGAAACGAGAGGGCGGCGGCTGCTGGGTGCCAGCGGCGCCGGTCTGATCTTCCAGGTGACCGCGTTGGTGTCGTTCGTGTTCCTGTCGAGTTGGCTGCCCACGGTGCAGACGCCGCTGGACCTGCGCAATGCCCAGGATCAGCCCAACATCGAGGGCATCGTCTGGATCGCCGAGCCCGGCCCGGGCGGTGGCGGTGGTGGTGGCGGGAATCAGTCGATCGAACCTCCGCGCCTGGCCGAGTTGCCCGGCGACGACAAGATGACCGTTCCGGTGCTGAAGCCGCCGGACATCACTCCGGCTCCCGAACCGCCCAAGGAAGTCGAGCCCCTGCAGACCTTTAATATTCCCGCCCAGATCATGGCGGCGGCCGAGACCACGACGGTCGGGGCGCTGGAGGGCATGGCGTCTTCAAACTCATCGACGGCCCAGGGATCGGGCAGTGGCGGTGGCGCGGGTACGGGTACGGGCACGGGGATCGGCCCCGGGAACGGGTCGGGGCTGGGGCCTGGCTCGGGCGGTGGCTTCGGCGGCGGGGCGTACCGGCCAGGCGCCGGGATCGAACTGCCCCGGCTGCTCCAGGAAGTGAAGCCGAACTACACCGCGAACGCCATGCGGGCCAAGATCCAGGGGACCGTCGTGCTCGACTGCGTCGTCGGCGTGGACGGGGTCGTGACCGAGTGCGAGGTGGTGAAGTCGCTCGATTCGACGTTTGGTCTGGATGAGAACGCGGTGAGAGCGGCCAGGCAGTGGCGGTTCACACCGGGCCGGCGGATGGGACAGCCCGTGCCGGTGCTGGTCACGATCGAGCTGACGTTTACGCTGCGCTAGAGGGAGATCCTGACGGCTGTCCGTAGACAGTAGTCAGTAGTCAGTAGATGACGGTCGGGCCCGAGGGGGAATACTCCTCGGGCCCGTCGTGTCTGTGGCAACAGGGTACAAAAAGAGGGCCGGAGCAGAACGACTCTGCTCCGGCCTGGTCTCAGCGGTTTCGGGATGTGGTTGTTGCCCTAGTCCCTAGCCCCTAGCCTCTAGTCCCTAGTCCCTAGTCCCTAGTACATCCCGCCCATGCCGCCCGGGCCGCCCGGCATCGGAGCTTCCTTCTTCTCTTCAGGAATCTCCGTCACCAGCGCTTCGGTCGTCAGCAGGAGCGACGCGATCGAGGACGCGTTCTGCAGGGCGCTGCGCACGACCTTGGTCGGGTCGATGACGCCGGCCGCCACGAGGTCTTCGTACTTGTCGGTCAGGGCGTTGAAGCCGTAGTCGTTCTCGCCGTCCTTGACCTTGGCGACGACGATGGAACCCTCGAAGCCGGCGTTCTGCGCGATCATGCGCAGGGGCTCTTCGATGGCGCGCTTCACGATGTTCACGCCGACCTGCTGATCCCCGTCGAGCTTCAGGGCTTCGGCCGCCTTGATGGCGCGGACCAGAGCCACGCCGCCGCCGGGCACGATGCCCTCTTCGACGGCCGCCTTGGTGGCGTGCATCGCGTCTTCGACGCGCGCCTTCTTCTCCTTCATCTCGGTCTCGGTGGCCGCGCCGACCTTGATCACGGCCACGCCGCCGACGAGCTTGGCCAGGCGTTCCTGGAGCTTCTCGCGGTCGTAGTCGGAGGTCGTCTCTTCAATCTGCGCGCGGATCTGCTTCACGCGGCCCTCGATGTCCTTCGAGCCGCCGGCGCCTTCCACGATCGTCGTGTTGTCCTTGTCGATCGTGACCTTCTTGGCCTTGCCGAGGTCTTCGAGTTTCACGTTCTCGAGCTTGATCCCGAGGTCTTCCGTGACGGCCTTGCCGCCCGTGAGGATGGCGATGTCCTCGAGCATGGCCTTGCGGCGATCCCCGAAGCCCGGCGCCTTCACGGCCGCCGCCTGCAGCGTGCCGCGCAGCTTGTTGACCACCAGCGTGGCCAGCGCCTCGCCCTCGATGTCCTCGGCGATAATCAGCAGCGGACGGCCGCCGCGGGCGATCTGCTCGAGGACTGGCAGCAGGTCCTTCATCGAGCTGATCTTCTTCTCATGGATCAGGATGACCGGGTTCTCGAGCACCACTTCCATGCGCTCGGGATCCGTCACGAAGTACGGCGACAGGTACCCGCGGTCGAACTGCATGCCTTCGACCACTTCGAGCGACGTCTCGAGCGTCTTGGCCTCTTCAACCGTGATGACGCCGTCCTTGCCGACCTTCTCCATCGCCTCGGCGATGATCTTGCCGATGGTCTCGTCGTTGTTCGCCGAGATCATGCCCACCTGGGCGATCATGTGGCCCTTGACGGGCTTCGACCGCTTCTTGAGGTCGGCGGTGATCACCTCGACCGCCTTCTCGATGCCGCGCTTGATGTCCATCGGGTTCGAGCCCGCGGCCACCATCTTCGCGCCTTCGCGGTAGATCGCCTGCGCCAGGACCGTGGCCGTCGTCGTGCCGTCACCGGCAATGTCCGACGTCTTGCTGGCCACTTCCTTGACCATCTGGGCGCCCATGTTCTCCATGGCGTCCTTCAGCTCGATCTCCTTGGCGACCGTGACGCCGTCCTTGGTGATCGTCGGCGAACCGAACTTCTTCTCGAGGACGACGTTGCGCCCCTTCGGGCCGAGCGTCACTTTCACCGCATCGGCGAGGCGGTTGACGCCCTTCAGGATCGCCTGACGCGACTGCTCACCATACACAATCTGTTTAGCCATCGTTCATACCCCTTTCGCGTCCGGCTGTCTCAGCCTTCGATGATTCCCAGGACTTCGTCCTCGCGCATGATCAGGAACTCTTCGCCGTCCAGCTTGATTTCCTGGCCGGAGTACTTGCCGAAGAGGATCGTGTCGCCGTCCTTGACGTCCAGGGGCGTCCGCTTGCCCTTGTCGTCGACTTTGCCGGCGCCCGCTGCGACGACTTTGCCCTGCTGCGGTTTCTCTTTGGCGCTGTCGGGGATGATGATCCCGCCGACGATCTGTTCGCCTTCCTCGACGCGCTTGACGAGGATCCGGTCATGAAGCGGTCTGACTTTCATGATGCTCCTTGCTCCTGCGAGATGGATGTTGCGTGCCACAGAGGTTCGGGGCGTTCCCGCGTGGGGCGCCTCGGAATCCCTTACGTCGCGATGCCCGTCCGACGCTGGCAATGACCAGCGCCGTTCGCTAGCAGTCAATATCGACGACTGCTAATTATGGGATCGCGGGGAGCATGGTGTCAAGGGGGGAGGGGGACTGGGGGGAGGAGACAGCAGGCAGTAGACAGTAGACAGTAGACAGTAGAAGCAAGAAGCAAGAAGCAAGAACCAGGAAGCAACAATTCGGGGCCGCAGGGTAAGCACCCAGGCGGCCCCGCTTGTATTGCCCCTAGCCCCTAGCCCCTAGCCCCTAGCCCCTAGCCCCTAGCCCCTAGCC
>CAYJPV010000030.1:0-25434 GCA_964372095.1 uncultured Vicinamibacterales bacterium
ACCAATTGAGCCTGTTAGACTTTTAACCGGACACTACTGACTACTGACTACTGACTACTTCTTGCTTCCTGCTTCTTGTTTCCTGCTTCGCTACTCCGCCCTGACCGCCGCAATGACGTCGATGCGGGTGGCGCGCCGCGCGGGGTAGTATCCCGCCACCAGTCCGCTCAGCGCCGCGGCACCCATGGCCCATGCGACCGTCGCCCCACGCACGACGATGTCGATGTCGAGGAGAGAGGCAAGGGCCGCGAGCGCCAGCGACGTGAGCAACGTGCCGGCGACGCCTCCGGCCGTCGATACCAGCAGCGACTCGGCCACGACCTCACGCATGACCTGCCCCTGCGACGCTCCGATCGCGCGCCGCACGCCAATCTCCCGGGTCTTCTGCGTCACCGACACCAGCATCGTGTTCGTCACGACCACAATCGCGGCCAGCAGTGCCATGGCCGAAATCGGGCCGGCAGCCGCGCTGATCCGCTGGGACAGGTTCTGGACGAAACTGCGCGCGGCCTGCGGCGTCAGGATATCGAAGTTGTCAGCCACGCCGGGCGCCAGTTGCCGCCGGGCGCGCATCGCCATCCGCGCCGTATCTTCCGCGGCCTGCGTGTCACCGCCGCCAACAGGCCTGGCGAACACGCTCAGCGACGGCGGCGGTCCGAACGCCCGCTCGAACGCGGTAATGGGGATGTAGACCGACCGGTCCAGCGACGTCCCGCCGGACGACCCGAGGCGCTGCTGGACACCAACCACCTCAAACCGACGCCCCGCCACGCGGACGTGGGAGCCCAGGGGGTCCTGTGCCGGGAACAGCGCCTCTGCGACGTCGGCACCGATGACCGCAACCTGCGCGCCGCGCAGTTCTTCCTCGCGCTGGATGAACCGCCCTCGACCGATACCCAGATCGCGCAGGTCGGCCAGCGTCGCCGTCGCTCCCACAATCGAGGCATTCTCAACGGTCAGGCCGCCCGCCGTCACACCACCGACGCGCTGGACTGTTGAGGCATACGTGATGCCCTCGCCGGCGATCCGCTCGAGATACCGCAGGTCGTTGCGTCGAATCGGGGGGTTCCGCTGCTGTTTGTCGGCCAGCTCGCGGCGATTGATCTGGCCGGCCGACGCAATCTGCGCAACCAGAAACGTGTCGCTGCCGAACGCCCGCGCACCAATCGTGGTCGCGTACCGGCCGACGCCGTCGATGGCCGTCACCACCACGACAATGGTGGCCACGGCCACGGCGATAGCCAGGGCCCCGAGTCCCGCACGCAGGGGGTTTCCCTGGACGGACGAAGCGGCTTGACCGACGGCATCCCGAAGATCGCGAAGTACTTTCATGTCGCGTAACTGCCCGGACCTGTCTCAGTGTAGTGCGCTTTCGGCTTTCGGCTTTCGGCTATCGGCTATCGGCTATCGACCTACTGACTACTGCCTACTGACTACTTCCTGCTTCCTGCTTCCTGCTTCCTGCTTCCTATTGTCCGACGCCCGTCGCCTGCTCCTGGATCCCCGGGCCTGGGTCCCGACGTCTGACAGAGCGCGGGGCCTGCGTGGCAGGATCCGCATGGTAGAGTGAAAGGCGTCGAGAACATTATGGCCATTCGTCGCAGAACCACCGTCGGCATCGTCGGACTCCTCGTCGTACTCGTCGCGGCCGTGCTGGTTTCGAGGCGCGGCAGCGGGGGCGTGGAGGTTGACGTCGCGCCCGTCGCCCGAAAGGCCGCGTTCCGGTCCTTCGTGACGGCGTCGGGCCAGATCGTGGCACAACGTTATGCCGATATCGGCTCGAGCGTGATGGGCAAGCTCATGGACCTGCGCGTCAAGGAAGGCGACAGGGTCGTGGCTGGCCAGGTACTCGCGCGGATCGACGCCGTGCAGGCGGCGGCCGGCGCGTCGGCGGCGGCCTCTCGCGTGAAGGGTGCCGAGGCGGACGCGCGCGCGGCAGCCGAGCAGCTTGCGGCCGCCCGTGCCGACCTCGAAGCCGCCCGCGCCCGGGAGGCGGAGGCGCAGCAGACGCTCACGAGGAGCCAGGAGCTGCGCCGTGACGGACTGGTTCCCGCCGCGGACCTGGATCGGGCCAAGGCCAACGCCGACGCCGCGATGGCCCAGGTCAGGGCTGCGCAGGCCGTCATTCGACGGCTGACTCAGACCCTCGAGTCGGCAACCCGCCGCCAGGCAGAAACCGTGGCCGACTCGACACGCGCCCGGGACGTCCTCGACAAGACCGACATCGTCTCCCCCATCGACGGCACCGTCACACGCCTGCCCGTCCAGCAGGGCGAAATGGTCGTCATCGGCATCCAGAACCAGCCCGGCACGACGCTGATGACCATCTCCGACTTGTCGGCCATCGATGCGGAAGTCAAGGTGGCCGAAGCCGACGTCCTGCGCGTGCAGGTAGGCCAGGCGGCCACCGTCACGCTCGAGGCGCTGCCGGGTGTGACCTTCCCCGGCCGTGTCGTCGAAGTGGGTGCCAGCGCGTTGCCGGTCACCGGGAGCGGGGCCGCGGCTCGCGAATTCAGAGTGAAGGTGCGCCTCGAGAATCCCGCCGCGTCATTGCGCCCGGGCCTGACGTGCGATACCGAGATTCTGACCGCCGAACGCCAGGGTGTTCTGGCCGTGCCGCTGCAGGCGGTCGTCGTCCGGCCGTCGGCCACCGGCGACGACCAGACTGGCGTCTTCGTCATCGACGGCCGGAACGTCCGGTTCCAGCCGGTGACGACGGGTCTGATTGGTGGACTCGACATCGAGGTCAGCGGGATCAATGCAGGAGTCCCCGTCGTCGTGGGGCCATTTCAGGCGCTCCGCGACCTCCAATCCGGCCAGGCGGTGCGCGCGAGGACGCGCCAGTGAGCATCAAGCCCGACCACCACGTCCACACGGCGTGCCCGCTCGATTGTCCAGACTCGTGCAGCGTGGTCGTGACGGTCCGCGACGGCCGCGTCGTCGCGCTCGACGGCGGGCACGACAATCCCGTCACGCGCGGTTACATCTGCGGCAAGGTCCGGAAGTTCGACGCGCGGATGTACGGCCGGGATCGCCTGACGCGCCCCGGCATCAGGGTTGGGCCGAAAGGCTCCGGCCAGTTCAGGTGGGTCGACTGGGACGAAGCCCTCGATCGTGTCGCCGGCGCCATGCGGCTCGCGAAGGAGGAACACGGCGCCGAGTCGGTCCTGCCGTTCTACTACGGCGGGTCGAACGGGCTGCTGACGCAGGACACGACGGATGCGCGGCTCTTCCGGCGCTTCGGGGCCTCACGCCTCCTCCGAACGGTGTGTGCGGCTGCCACGAGCGCGGCGAGCCAGGGTCTCTACGGCAAGATGCCGTCGGTGACCTACCAGGACTACGTCCATGCCAGGCTGATCGTCGTGTGGGGTTTCAATCCGTCGGCCTCGGGCATCCACCTCGTGCCGTTCATTCGCGACGCGCAGAAAGCCGGCGCCCAACTGGTGGTCGTGGACCCGCGCGCAACCCCGCTGGCGCGCACGGCAGACCTGCATCTGCCCCTTCGCCCGGGGTCGGATGTGGCCGTCGCTTTGGCGATCCACCGCTATCTGTTCGAATCGGGCCGGGCCGACGCCGCATTTCTGGCGACCCACACGACGGGACACGAACGCCTGCGCGAACGTGCGTCTGACTGGACCTTCGAGCACGCGGCGGAGGTCGCCGGAGTGGCCCCCAGGGCTATCGAGCATCTGGCTACGCTGTACGCCGACGCCACCCCGGCGGTGATCCGGTGCGGATGGGGCCCCGAGCGCAACCGGAATGGCGGAAGCGCGATTGCGGCCATCCTGGCCTTGCCGGCAGTTGCGGGCAAGTTCGGGGTGCGGGGCGGCGGGTACTCGTTGAGCAATTCGAGCGCGTGGGGCATCGACAAGACCTGGGTCGGTGAACCTGAGCCCGACACGCGGCAGATCAACATGAACCACCTGGGCCGCGTCCTCACCGATGCACCGTCCCCGCCGGTCCGGGTGTTGTTCGTCTACAACTGCAACCCGCTGGCGACCATGCCGCACCAGAACCTGGTCCGGAAGGGCCTGGAACGCGAGGACCTGACCACCGTGGTGTTCGACCAGGTCATGACGGACACCGCGAGGTACGCGGACGTTGTGCTGCCCGCCACCACCTTCATGGAGCAGTACGATCTGGCGCGGGCGTACGGGCCGATCAGCCTGCAACTGGTCAAGCCGGCGGTCGAGGCCGTGGGCGATGCCCGACCCAACATCCACGTGTTCAGCGAACTCGAAGCGCGCCTGGGCCTGGCGCGCGACGGCGAAGCCACGGACGAACTCGACATGCTGCTGAAGGTGATGGCGGAGCTGCCGCCCGCGGTGGGCGACGCGCTGCGGAACGGGAACATCCCCGAGCCCCCCTTCGGCCTCGCACCCGTGCAGTTCGTCGACGTGTTCCCGCTCACGCCTGATCGCAAGGTCCGCCTGTTCCCGCCGGAACTCGATCACGGCGCTCCGGCCGGACTGTACGGCTATCAGCCCGATCCCGGAACCGCCGAGTACCCGCTCGCCCTGATCTCCCCGTCCAATGACCGGATGATCAGCTCGACGCTCGGCGAACTGGTGAGCACACCGGCCACCGTCGCGGTCCACCCCGACGACGCCCACGCCCGCGACCTGCGCGAAGACGACCCGGTGCGCGTGTTCAACGACCTGGGCGAGGTGTTGTGCCGGGTGACGATCTCACCGACACTGCCCCCGGGGACGGTGGCGATGACCAAGGGACTCTGGAGCCGGCACACCGACAACGGCGCCACCGCGAATGCGTTGTCGCCGGATGCGACGACGGACATCGGCGCCGGCGCCTGTTTCAACGATGCCCGCGTGCAGATCGAACGCCGGCACGTTGAAAAGGTCAACGTGGCCGCGAAGCAGATACACTAGAGGCTAGCGGCTAGAGGCTAGAGGCTAGGGACTAGGGACTAGGGGATTGGGCCGCAAGCCGTAGGCCGACAGCCGACAGCCGATAGCCGAAAGCCGAAAGCCGATCGAAGGAGACGTCGATGAGCCGGATGGTCAAGTGCGTAAAGCTGGGACGGGAGCTCGAAGGACTGGATGCGCCGCCGTGGCCGGGTGAACTGGGGCAGCGAGTCTTCGAACACGTCTCGAAAGACGGCTGGAAGCTCTGGGAAGAGCGGATGCGGATGATCCTGAACGAGTACCGCCTGTTGCCGTTCCAGAAAGAAGCCCAGGAGCTGATGGCGCGGGCCATGGAAGAGTTCTTCTTCGGCTCCGGCGGTCAGACCCCCTCGGACTATAAACCGCAGCACTGACCCACCTATCGCCAGGCCACCCCTCCGACGGTGCCCAGCCGCCGCGGGCGACGTGTGTACGACCGCCGGCGCCGCGTCGTCCCTCCCCTGTTCCCAATCGCCGGGCTCGCCGTCGGCCGGCGTGTGCTATGCTGCAACGGTTTTGATCGTCCGGCACGTCCGGACCGGGCACCCCGCCCCACGGTGAGTCATCCCTGACGCACGTCGGTCCGCAGGAGGGCATGTGAGTATCTACCTGTACGTGATCCTCGCGTATCTGTTGGTTCTGACCGGGTACAACATTTATCGGTCGAGGCAGATCAAGTCGCAGGAAGACTTCATGGTGGCGGGCCGGAGCCTGTCGCTGACCAAGATGGTCTTCACGCTGGTCTGCACTTGGATCGGCTCGGGCACGTTCATCGCCGGCGCCGAGTACGCGTCGTATGCAGGGTGGAGCGCCATCTGGCAGCCGGCGGGCGCGTTCGTCGGCATCGCGATCATCTACTTCGTGGCGGCCAAAATCCGCACCTTCGGCCAGTATACGGTCGGCGACATCCTCGAAGTCCGGTACGGCAAGTTCGCGCGGTTGTTCGGGGCCATTGCCCTGATCATCGCCTTCACGACGATTGTCGCCTACCAGTTCCGGGCCGGCGGCTACATCCTGAACGTCATCACCGACGGCGCCGTGTCGGTGGAACTGGGCCAGACGATCGCGGCGGTCTTCGTCATCCTGTTCGTCACGATCGGGGGCATGGTGGCCGTGGCGCACACGGACCTGCCGAACGGCATCATCATCGTCGGCGCCTGCCTGCTGTCGATCCCGTTCGTCATCATGACGGCCGGCGGCTGGTCGCATGCGGCCCAGGTGCTCCCGGCCTCGCATTTCGAGGTCTTCCCCGCCGACTTCGGCAAGTACCCCGCCTTGAAGGCCCTGGCGTACTTCCTGTCCACGCTGCTGCTGCTGATGGGCGTGCAGTCGATGTACCAGAAGTTCTACGCCGCGAAGTCGCCTGCCGAAGCGAAGAAGGCCGTGTCCATCTGGATCGTCGGCACCATCGTGGTCGAGACCATTGTCATCGCCATCGCGGTCTACGCGTCGTCCTACAACGTCGAGAACAATCTCGGGTGGGACGGCCGGGCCCTCGTGTTGAATGCCGCACGCAACATGGTGCCCCCGTTCGTCGGCGTGCTGCTGCTGGGCGCCGCCTGTGCGGTCGTGCTCTCGACCGGCATGAACTACCTGCTGTCGTCGAGTTCGAACGTCATGCGCGACATCTACCAGGGGATGATCAACCCGAACGCCGACCCGAACAAGATGGTGGCCCTGCAGAAAGTGTTCATCGTCGTGATGGGCCTCATGGCGTTCGCGCTAATCTTCATCCCCACCTACTTCAAACTGAACGTCTCGGTGCTGCAGTACGCGTACTTCGCCTACACGATGTACGGCGTCGCCGTGACGCCGGCGCTCTTCGCGGCCCTGACGTGGAAACGGGCGACGCGACAGGGCGGCGTTGCGTCCATCGTTGGCGGCGCGCTGGCCACGGTGATCTTCGAGGTCGTCATCCCCCGAGTCGCGCCGGGCGTCATGCAGGCTGCGCACGGACTCACGGGCCTGGACGCCATCAATTCCACGTTCGGCGCCGACCCCTGGGGCATCCCGAGCATCTATCCGTCATTCATCATCTCGCTCGGCCTGCTGATCGTCGTGTCGCTCATGACGCCACCGCCTTCGCAGGAGACGCTCGAGAAGCTGTTCCCCAAGAAGGCGTGACGCGCGCCTGACGGCCTCGACCCGCCGCGACTGACTTCGGAGCGCAACGCGTTGGTGACACGGGAACGACAGACGGCGGCAGGGCCGGGGGCCTGGCTGTCGATTGGGGTGCTGCTGGCTGGCATGGTGCTGGTCCCGCTGGGCTTGAGGGTGGTCAACACGCTCCTGCCCAGCGCGGCGTTGTCGCCGTCGTTCATCCCATCCATTGAGTCACCACGCCATCGCACGCCGTTCGATCGCGAGGTGGTCACGACCCTCCAGGAAGCACGGCCCGACTACGTCGTGATCGGCGACTCGATGGCCGGCACGCGCATCAACCCGGGCCATCTGTCGCGCCTGGTCGGCGGGCGCGGCGTCGCATCGCTGCTCCACCCGGGCACCGGCTCGGCCTATTGGTATCTGGTCTTCAAGAACTTCGTCGTAAACGCGCGTATCGGCGCAAGAGCCGCGGTGTTCTTCTTCCGGGACGAAAACCTCACAGACCCGCTGTTCCGCGTGTACCCGGGGGTCCTCGACCGCGCGGCCTATGATCGCGAAGCCACGCTCGACCGGATCCTCTCGGCCAACATGCACGGCACGTTCTACCAGGTGCACCTGGCCGCGCAGCGGGCGTACCAGTTCAACCGTACGCGCGACTGGCTGGAGCCGCAGATCACCAACATGCCGCTCGGCGCCGTGGTCGGCTCCGCCGACCGCAAGGCGTTCCTCGAGGAGATGAACGAGCGACTGTTCCCGCTCGAGGCTCTGCGCCCGATGGTGGCCGCCGATATGCCGGTGGCTTCCGAGACGGCCCTCGACTTCGACCGGCGCCTGCCGAAATCCGTGCTGCCCGAGATCATCCGCCTCTCGAGACTGTCGGGCATTCGGGTGGCCTTCGTGCGCGTGCAGCGCCGTCCGGGCCCGGACGGACCGCCGGTCGAGTCCCCGGCGCTCCAGCGGTACATGATCAGACTGGCGGCCTGGCTGACGGAGAACGGCGCGTACTTCCACGACGACTGGGGCGATCCCGAACAACCCCTACGGATCTACGAAGACGGCGACCACATCTCACGCACCTATCGCGACTTCTATACGGAGTTGTTCTTCCGGAAGAACCGGGGCCTGTTCCAGTGATCTTCCACAGCCTCGACTTCCTCGTCTTCTTCGCCGTGACCCTGGCGTTGTACTGGGGACTTCCGCACCGCTGGCAGAATGTGTTCCTGCTGATCGCCAGCTACGTGTTCTACGGCTGGGTGCACCCGTGGTTCCTCAGTCTGATCTTCGCCACCACGTTCATCGACTACTGGTCGGCCCGCGGCATGACCGCATGGCCGGGGCGCCGGAAGCAGTTCCTCTGGCTCAGCATCGTCACGAACTTCGGCCTGCTGGGCTTCTTCAAGTACTTCGACTTCTTCGTCGACAACGTCTCGGCTGCCGCCTCGGCGTTCGGCTGGCACATCCCGAGGCCGGCCTTGCAGGTGTTCCTCCCGGTCGGCATCTCGTTCTACACGTTCCAGTCGATGAGCTACACCATCGACGTCTACTGGAACCACTCGAAAGCCCGCACGAGTTTCCTGGACGTCGCCACATTCGTGTCGTTCTTCCCGCACCTGGTCGCCGGTCCCATCATGCGGGCCACGAACCTCCTGCCCCAGGTCGAGCGGGAACGCCGGTTCTCGGCCCCGGCCGCACGCGACGCCCTCGTCCTCATCGTCTGGGGCTTCTTCAAGAAACTCGTCATTGCCGACAGCGTGGGAGTGATCGCCAACAAAGTCTTCGCCTTGAAGGAGCCGGAGTTCTACGTACTCTGGGCGGGCGTCTTCGCCTTCAGCATGCAGATCTACGCGGATTTCTCGGCCTATACCGACATCGCACGCGGCGTGGCCAAGTGGTATGGATTCGATCTCATCAAGAACTTCGAACATCCGTACATGGCCACCAGCCCCAGCGACTTCTGGCGCCGCTGGAACATCTCACTGTCCACTTGGTTCCGCGACTACGTTTTCCTGCCGATCGCGTACCGGGTCTCCCGGCGAATCGAGTCGGATCGGATCCTGGCCATCGATGCCACCTCATGGGCGTACATCGGCGGGATGGTGGTCACCATGCTGGTGGCTGGCCTGTGGCACGGCGCGAGCTGGAACTACGTCATCTGGGGCGCCTACCACGGCGCGCTTCTGGGCCTGGCCCGTGTGGTCACCGCGGTGGGCCGTCCGGCCCGCCGGCGGCGGCGGACACGACCGTGGGTCACGCCCTTCAAGATCGCCGGCATGTTCGCGCTGACCAGTCTGGGCTGGCTGATCTTCCGTGAAACCGAGTTCGCCCAGCTCGTGCGCCACCTGACGCTGACACCGTGGGACACCAACCCGCTGGACGGGAGGGCGGGCGTCTACCTGTTCCTGCTGGCGCTCATCTACGCACTGCCCCTGTGGATCCAGGACGTCTGGGCTGACCGCGGCTGGCCGAATCTCGTGGCCGCCATCGACGTGCCTGACGTCGCAGCCGGGTGGGGCCGCACGGCCGTGCAGACGCTGCTGTGCGGCGTGATGGTCGCGACGATCTATGTGCTGCGCAGCCGGGCCCCGATGGATTTCATCTACTTCGCATTCTGACTGGGGATTGGGGGTTGGGGATTGGGGGTTGGGGACATCCCCTGCCTTCCCCAATCCCCAATCCCGAATCCCCAACCCCCACGCTACGCCAACGCCCGCCCCTTTGTCTCGGGGATCCAGGTCCACATGACCGCCGCCAGGACGAACGCGACGGCCGCCAGGGAGAACGCGGCGCCGAAGCCGCTGGTGTCGGCCAGGCGCCCGACAGCCCACGGCGCCACGGCGCTGCCGATACGTCCCACGTTGTACGTGAACCCTTGCGCCGTGGCGCGGATCTCTGTCGGGTAGATCTCGGCCGTGACGGCGCCGAAGCCGGTGAAGTATCCCGTCGCGAAGAATGCGACGACCGGCCCGAGCAGCAGCAGCAGCGTCGGGTTCTGCGTCGTCCGGTAGCCCAGCATCAAGACGGCCGCCGTCAGCAGGTACGCCACGTACGCGCGCTTGCGGCCGACCGCATCGCTGATGAACCCGAACGTCACGTAGCCGAACCACATTCCCACCTGCATCGCGATGATGAAGCCGGACATGGTGCGCGTACTGAGGCCGATCCCCCCGTCGGCAGCCGGCAACGACAGGTACGCCGGAATCCACTGGTTGAATCCCCACCACGCAAACATGGTGCACGCGTTCATCAGGGTGACGGCCACGGTCAACCGAAGCAGGTCGCCGCGGAAGACGTCTGCGAGCCCGGCGCGGCGTGAGGCCGTCTGGGCGGCCGCCCGGCGCGACCGCCACAAGGCCGGCTCTTCCACACGTTTCTGCACCCAGATCGTCAGCAGCGCCGGCAACACCCCGACGAAGAACACCGCGCGCCAGCCCCAGAGCGGCATGACAATGGCCACCACGAGGGCGGCGGCGCCGTAGCCGACGGCCCACGCGCTCTGCATGAAACCGAGGGCCTTGCCGCGGTATTCGGCCGACCAGGTCTCCGAGACCAGCGCCGCGCCGCTTGCCCACTCGCCCCCCATGCCAAGGCCCAGAAAGATGCGGAACACCGCCAGCTGTGCAATGGTCTGCGCAAACCCGCAGGCGGCCGTGAACACGGAGTAGATGAGGATGCTCCAGATGAGCGCCCGCGTCCGCCCGTAGCGGTCGGCGACAATGCCGAAGACCAGGCCACCGATGGCCGACGCCACCAGCGTGGCCGATCCGAGCAGGCCGGCGGTGAATTTGCTCATCTCGAGGTCTTTCATGAGCGTCGCCAGGACCAGGGCGTAGAGCATCACGTCGAAGCTGTCGAGCATCCACCCCAGGCTGCCTGCCACCAGCGCCCGGCGCCCTTCGGGCGTGCCGGCCCGCCACCATCCGAAGAGCCCGCCGGTCCTGACGTCGCTGTCCATGCTCACTCCTCGTATTCGATGACGACGGTCTGCGCCGACACGTGCGTGCCGGCTGTCACGTGCACACGGGCCACCCGGCCGGCGCGCGGCGCACGGATGGGATTCTGCATCTTCATCGCCTCGATGACCAGCAGCGTTTCCCGCTCGGCCACCACCGTTCCCGCACCGACGGCGATGCTGACGACCAGGCCCGCCATGCCTGCACGAACGCCCGACGGGGCTGTCGCGGATACGCCCGCGCGGCCGTGCAGCACGGCCGCCAGCGCGTCCATCCCCTCTGCCGCCCACGCCGCTCCGGTGTCTTCGTCGTACACACCACCGTCCCGCTCGGGCCGGCGGTCGTCCTGGCGCAGGCTATCGAGCCACGCCTCCTGGTCCCCCAACGCGGCCACGGCGGCTTCGCGGCCCACGGCGCAGAATCGTACGCGGTCGCCCGGCAACGCCTGCGCCAGCAGGTGCAGGTCGGCCGAGATCACGGTGGCGATCTTCGTGTACCCGCCGGTCGTACCGCGATCAGCCATCAGGACGATCGGCTGGCCGTCGCCGCTCACCTGGACAGCGCCGAATGCCGTCCCGTCCGACACGATGTCCGCACCGCTCCGGTGGTCGATACGGGGACCGTCGAAACGGCATCCCACGCGATCAGACCGGGCGTTCATCGTGTAAGTGGACGAGAGGAACGCCTCCCGCCCGGACACCGTGAACGCGTCGTCCTGCGGGCCCATCATGACGCGCACGATCAGATCGGCCCCGCCGGACGCGCCCCCCCTCACGACCGAGGCGCGCAGGCGCAGCGGCACTCCGGCGGTCCCGGCCGGCACGGGCAGCCGATCCCCCTCGCGCAGCGCTCGCCCGTGGAAGCCGCCGAACGCCGAAGCGAGGTACGTGGCGCGGCTCCGCAACACCTGCGGAACCGTGACCCCGCCGCGCACCGCCAGGTAACTCCGGATGCCCCGACGCTGCCCGGTGCAGGTCAGGATGTCGCCGCGCCGGACCGCAAACGCCTGCCCGACGCGCAGGGGTCGATCGTTGAGCCGGGGCTCGAGGTCCGCACCGGCCAGGGCCGCGACGGTGTCGACGCCGAAGCGCAGAGACGGTCCAACGAGGGTCATCTCGAGACCGGCCTCGTCGTCAGCGTTTCCCGCCAAGCGGTTGGCGCACCGCAGGGCGACGACGTCCATGGCTCCCGCCACTGGCACGCCGAAACGCTGGTATCCGACGCGCCCCGTGTCCTGCACGGTCGTCAGCATCCCTCCGTCCAGGACCTCAATCCCGTCGGCATCGATGGGCGAATCCGGCACCGCAACCGGCCTGACGCCCGCCAGTTCGGCAAATCGACTCTCAGGTATCGGGACAAACCGCACAAGGTCGCCGGCATCCACCAGGCATGGAGGATCGGCGCGGGGATCGAACAGGCTCGACGGCGTACGCCCGATCAGGCGCCAGCCGCCGGGGCTGGACGTCGGGTACACCCCGGTTTGCTGCCCCGCGATACCGACCGAGCCGGCAGGCACGGACGTGCGGGGCGTGGCCAGCCGCGGGGCACCGATGCGTGGCGACATCCCGCCAAGGTAGGGGAAACCCGGCGTGAACCCCATCATGTAGACACGGTACGAACCTGCCGCATGGATGGCCACGACCTCATCCGGCGGCAGGCCGCAGTGCGCGGCGACATCATCAAGATCCGGCCCAAACACACCGCCATAGGCCACGGGGATCTCGACGGTGCGGGGCCCGTCCACCGGTCCGCTCGTGCTTCCGGGTTTCCGGGCGTCAAGTTCGGACTCGATGACCGCCACGTCGGCCGCCACGTCATCGGGACAGACGAGGAGCGGGTCCACATGGACCGCACACGATCGGTAGGTCGGCACGACCTCGACCACACCGGGACGGGCCCGGCGTGTGAACGCCCGCGCCACACGATGGACGTGCGCGTTGAGGACTTCGTCGATGCCGTCGCCGTATTCGATGACGATGACACGATCGCCGGCGGTCAGGACGCGCGGTGTGAACCCCATGGGTCAGCCCGCCAGGAGGCGGGACAGGGGCGTCAGCGTCACGCCCGCTTCGAGGAAGGCCGCGTGGAGCGCCGAGGCCAGTTCGACGGCGCCCGGCGTGTCGCCATGCAGGCAGATGGTGTCGGCTTCGAGGGTCATCGTCTCGCCGGTCAGAGCCGTCACGGTGCGCTCGGTCACCAGGCGGAGGCTCCGCTCGATCACGTGAGACCGGTCATGGATGACCGAGCCGGGCACGGCACGCGCAACCAGGGTGCCGTCGGCGTTGTATGCACGGTCCGCGAACACCTCGCGCGCCACCCGGACACCGCACGCGCGCGCCACATTCACCCACCGGGAGCCGGCCAGCGCCACGAGGATCAGCGCCGCGTCCACGTCCAGAATCGCCTGGGCGATGGCGCGGGCGTAGTCATCCCGGTCGACGGCCATGTTGTACAAGGCGCCGTGGGGTTTGACGTGCTGGAGCCGCTTATCGCGCGTGAACGCCGTCAGGGCGCCAATCTGGTAGACGAGGTCATCGTGGATCTCCGACGGCGATGCCGCCATCGCGCGGCGCCCGAACCCGCGCAGGTCCGGAAACCCAGGGTGCGCCCCGATGCCGACGCCACGTTCCTCTGCCATCCGCACGGTCTCGCCCATGGTCACGGGGTCGCCGGCGTGGAAGCCGCACGCGATATTGGCGGACGTCACGAACGGCAGGATCTGTCGATCCAGCCCCATCGTGTAGGCCCCGAATCCTTCTCCCATATCGCAATTGAGATCGATACGTGACGGCACACAGTCCTCCCGGACGCGCCGCAAGAGGACGCGTTGCAAGGCTAGTAGGCACCACCCGACGTGTCAAGGGACCGTCCTCCCCCGGCCGATCGTTTGACGGCCGGCCGATCGGGGAGTACAAAGTGCGCCATGACATCACGAGCCACCCTCGCCCGCTGGATTGGCTGTTTCACGGTGGTGGCGCTGGTTTCCACGCAGACACCGGCAACACAGACACGCCCCGATCGCGCGCGGCTGCCGCAGTTGGACGACCTCTTCGCGGCTGCCGGACCCGTGCTGCGCGACCGGAATGGCGATGGGGTGACCGATTTCGTCGACGCGCAGTTTGCCCTCGGCGATTCCCCCGGCGACGTCGACGTTGCCGCGGCCGCCAATCTCGCCGCCCGGCTCGGCCACGAGACCGCCGAGTTGAATCTGCCGCTGCCGGCTGAAGGGGGACGTCTGTGCATCGCCGTCGGCACGGGCGGTATCAGGAAGGCCGCCCTGACGGACGAGGCCGTCGGACTGGCCGGACTGCTGCCGGGCGAAGGGCTCGTGACCGTGGCAGGCACGCCGGAACGCCCGGTGCTGGCCGTGGCAGGTCGCGATGACGCTGGGACGCGGGCCGCGAGCGAGTTTGCGGCGGCCCGGCTGCCGTATGCCTGGGACGTCAAGGGTGTCGCGTTGTCCCAGGTGGAACGCGACGTAACCACGATTGTTGGCGGCACCGCCGGCTGTTCGGTGACGCCGTCGCCTGTCGTCATCGTCCGTGCCGGCGGCGATGCGATTGAGCGGCTCGTCACACGCGTGGCGTGCGAGACGCCGGCGAAGGCGTCGAACCTGCTCACGGCATTGCGTGCGCTCCGGCGCCGCGATGAGACGCCGGCCCGTCCGAGCGCTCCTGCTGGCGCCACGGCGCCGCCGACCCTCGACTATCCCGGCATCCGGCTGATGCGTTTCGAACTGCGCGCGCCTGGTGTCCCGCCGCGCGTGATCGAACTCCCGCGCCTCACGGCTCCCCCGGCCGCACCGCTGGGCCGCAGGCCCGCCCCGGCGAAGGAGGCGATCGACCTGTCGAACCTCTTCGACATCGATGGTCTGCTGGGCGACAGCGACAGCAATCTGATCCCCGATCGGACGGACATCCTGCTGGTACCCGCCGGTCCCGGCACGCGATCCGTCGTGGACCTGGCCGCGCGAATCGGCCTCGAGTCGGCGGGCGTGTCCCTGCCGCTGGTCGTCACGGCGGCGGCCATCGAGAAGCCCGCAACCGAACCGACCCTCGTGCTTGTTGGCATCGCGCATCCGCTCATCGACCAGCTCGTCGCCGAGAAGAAGTTCGACCGGGCCGGCCTGAAACCCGGTGACGGGATCATCCGCGTCGTCCGCAAGGCTTTCGGCGAAAAGAGCGCGCTGATCATCAGCGGCGCCGACCGCGCGGGCCTCGAACGCGCAATCAGCCAGGCGGCTGAACGTCTGCCCCACCTGTGGGCACGCGGGAAGGACCGGCCGACGCTGGAGGATGTCGAGGAAGACGTCCGGCGATTCGTGAGCGGGCGTTCACCGGCAGGCCAGGCTGCCATCGGCATGTACAAACTGACCCAGCTCCTGCGCAGTCTGGCTGGCAAAGACCTGACGCGCCTGTCGGCGCGTATCTCCGTGGACAGGCCTGATCCGGGCCTCGCGGCATTCCTGAAGCAACAGGTCCTCGCCGGCCTGACCGCGGACCCGGCCTTGGGGCCGCGCGTAGCGCCCGAGAACCTGCTGGTCGCGGTCGAGGGCCTGGACGTAAAGTCCGCGGCGCCCGTGTCGGTGAACGGCCAGCCTGTCGGCGGCGAGTTCGAGGTGGCCTCCGAAGTCGATGATTTCCGGACCGTGTTCCGGACGCGCGTGTTACCGGCTGTGAAGAAAGGCGCCACGGTACACGTCGAGGCCCGGCTGAGCGAGTCAGGCGTTGTGCGGCGCGGCCTTCAGCAGGATTTCCGGGAGGCCCTGCTGAAGGCTGGCGCCGCCCGCGCGTCAACGGTGACGGTGTTGAGCGCCTACAAGCAGGGCTTCAGCTGGATCGATGAAGTCGTGAAGCCGCAGTTGGCCTTCAAGAACGTGGCGCAGATCAGTATCCGCTTTGCCGAGGCCGGCCCGCCGCCCGAATGGAAGCAGCAGGCCATGTTCATCCCGACCCGCTGGCTGCACGAGATCTTCCCGATCGATGAGACTCTCGCGAGGGATCTCAAGCTCGATCTGAAACACATCGTCTTCGAGAAAGCGCCTGTCGGATCGCCCACCTACGAGGTGATGGCCACGGACGCCGCGGGGACGGTGGTGTATCGCGGCTCGTTCGAACCCGCGACGGTGGTGCGGCCGTATTTCGACCGGTTTCCCGACTACGAACACGTCCGCGTGACGACGGGCTGGGTGTCGGCCACGGTCAACGGCGTCCCGCTGGTCAACCAGCGCATCACGACCGATCTCGAGCGGTTCTGGAACGTGTTCCAGTCCCGGACGTTGCCGGCCATCTACGACTACGTCATGGCGCAGAGCGACGGCAAACCACGCGTCGAAGACGCGCCGCACTTCGGCGAACTGCGGGTGGAGGTCTCGCTCAGCGAACCCCACGAGAAACTCGGCGTCGACCAGGAGCAGATCTCGCCGATGGAAGCGCTCCACGAAGACGTGTACTTCGGCGTCCTGCACTTCTTCGACGTCATGGGCCGCCTCACCCGCGGGGTCGCTCTCGACTACCCGGGCCACATCGTGCCGGTGATGCGGCCGACCGCCGACGGCAGCGTTGGCCGGGCACGTATCACGTTCACGGGCTTCGGCGCCCCGCGGCCGATGGCGGCGATCGACTACACGGAACGCGGCGGCACGACGGGCCGTGTGAAGCTGGATATCCCGGCCATCGCTGTCGATCGTCCGTCTGCGGTCGGCGCCGTCATGAGTCACGGCACGGACGGCATCGACCGCCTCGACGTACGCGTGAAGGTGGACACGGACGTCGATGAACGCGCCGCCCTCGTGGCGCGGGCGCGGGCCGAGCGTGTCGACCAGCAGATCCTGCCAGCCGAGCAGGTCACCTGGACGCTGGGTGCGCTCGGCCGCCTGCGGAGCGCCGGACTGTACACCGACGCGCTGGCGTATGCGGGCCTGCGCGACTTGCAGGTCACGGCCGGCTGGACGCACGATCCGGCCAACGATCAACAACGCTCGGCGCTGCTCGCAGCCAACGGCACGCCCCCGCCCCTGCCCGACATCCGCCAGTTCCTGCCCTCCAAGGCCGATCCGGCCGCGCCTGGGCCGCCAGCCGTCCAGTGGACGACGCCGATGCCGCCGGCCGAAGCGTACGGCGTGCTGGCGACGATGGCGCCGTTTCGGGAGGCGGCCGTGTACAAGGCAGGAGAAACCTACCTCGGCCAGGACATCTGGGCGATGGACCTCACCAGCCCGATCCTCTCGTCCCACTGGTCACAGGCCAAGGCGACGACGCTGAAGCCCACGGCGATCTTTTCGGGACGGCAGCACGCGAATGAGGTCTCGTCGACCAGCCACATCCTCAAACTGGCGGAGCGCCTGCTGACCGTCCCTGAACGCCGGAAGTGGCTCGACAAGGTCAACGTCGTGATCCATCCGATCACGAACGCCGATGGCGCCCAGCTGGCGCACGAACTGTGGTCAGACACGCCGGACTTCATGATGCACGCGGCCTATCTGGGGTCGCTTGGCGTGGATGTCACGGCAGCTCAGTGGGAGACCGACGGCATCTATCCCGAGTCGAAGATCCGCGCCCGGTTGTGGCGCACATGGCTCCCCGATCTGTTTCTCAATCCCCACGGCTACCCCTCGCACGAATGGGTGCAGCCGTTTTCGGAATACGCGGCCTGGGTGCGCTCACGGGTGACTGAAGGGCGTGACTGGTGGGGCATGCGCGGGTGGTTCATGCCCGGGTTTGCCTTCATCGACGATCCGAAGTACCCCCGCCACAAGGACGCCGCCATGGAGATCCGCCGGCGGATCACGGCGGCCATCAACGGGGTGCCGGCCGTCAAGGCGCTCAACGAGCGCGCGTACGACCGGTATCGGCGTTACGGGTTCGCCTGGAACCAGGAGGACTTCAAGCAGGACTTCACGGACGGCGTCCTGATCTACACCGCCATCAAGGGCGGCAAGCCCAACCCGCGCGGCGCGGACCCCATGGCCCGGCAGCCGAACATCACGATCTGGAGCGGCGTGACCGAAGCGCCCGACGAACCGGCGTACGGCGACTGGCTCAATCTCGTGGCCAGCGCCGGGCTCGCCTGGGATGAGGCGATGGTGGCGTATCTGGCCGAAGGCAAGCACGAGGTGGAGCGCAAACGTGATCCGTTCTGGGGCGGTGTCACGCTGAGTCTCAGCCGTGCGCGACCGCCGAAGGATCAGGGGCTAGGGACTAGGGACTAGGGATCAGGGGCTAGGGACTAGGGACTAGGGGCTAGGGCAAGACAGGACCACGGTCCCGCCCCGAACTTCCTGTGCAAAGGAGCCTTGCGGTCCCGGAACCTGCATGGAAGAATGCGCGCGATGTCCCCATGAGCTTGCGCGTGTGAGGGCCTCCCTGACTCGGATGCCAGCTTTTCTGGACGTCCACTGAAAGAATGTTCGGCCGATGAGAGCCAATGCGATCGGAGACGAGGGAGTCAAAGTCTTGACTAGGCGGCTGACCGTCGGCTTGAAGGCCTTCCTCGTGGGATGGACCCTCCTTCGGGCGGTTGACGGCGTCGCGCAGGTGTTGCCCGCGCCGACCACGCTGCAACAGGAAAAGGAGGTGTGTCGGGCCGAGAAGGTGGCGTTGGGAACCACGATGGCCTCAGTGTTCCATGAGTTCGATACCGCGCGGGATCCTGTGCCCCTGGAGACCCTCGTCTCCGTCGACGGACGGATCCGCGGGTTACTTCGGAATCGACCCAGCTATCGGCCTTGCGAGGATGACAGCGCACTGATCTACGACAAGCGGTGGGAACGGATGGGAGTCATGACGGGGTACTGGAACGACCTCGAGTACACCGGTCGGCTCCTCGTTGTTGCGCATCGGAGGGCCCCGCGATCAGGTCTGCGTCCGTACACGCTGTTCGCGACGGTCTTCGGCGAGACGTCCCACTCCGGCCTGGGCATCATGCCCGACATCAAGGCCGCGTACGCCTACGAGGCGGAATTCCCGGACGGACCGTTCATCGGAGATGTCTGCCGCACCATCGCTGATTTTCACAAAGACCTATTCATGGTGCTCAGAGACCGGCTTGCAGACTACAAGTACCACTGCTTCGCGCCGTACATTCGGGCGGGCGCGCGGTCGCAGCAGAGGGACCAAGCCCAGCGCGTTGCCCTGGACTACTACCAGCGCGTGTTGCGGCTCGCCCCCGGGGATCAGCGCGTCCAGACATTCCTTGAGGAGACCAGGAATGGCACGGTGCGAGCGTGGAGTTTCTGCGCTGACTGATTGCGGATCCGATCTGCACACACGGCCGAACACCGCGCTGCACCAGACCGGCGCGGGTGGGACTGTGGGCGCCGGCTGGTGAGCGCGAACGTTATGCCGATCTCGTTCAGATTCACAGGTCGCGAATTCAAATGGCACAAAGGGTAACTTGGGTCCGGCTGAACGCGGATCAGCAGCAAGGCTTGACGAATCTGTCGAGAACACCTGGTTGGCGAGTCGTGCCGACGAAAGAACTGGCTCCCATCCTGCCTCCTGGATTGGTGCCCAAGCTGGACGCGTTGATGCTTGTCGCTGAGCCGACATCCACCGGCGGCATCTACTTGATGCTCAACGCGCTCCGCGTCGATCGCGACGAGATTGATCAGCAGCCGTTGGGAGTCATCGTTTCATCGACTGGCGCGAGTTCCAGTGGTGTGTGGGTAGACCACGGGCGCTGGGAAGGCCGCACCATCGACCTGCCGGACGACTTCTTGGACACAGTGGATAGCAGCACCATCGGCTCGTACTACTATGCGAATCCGCCATCAGGGATGCGTGAAGGGGACCTGGATCAGTTGTCCGGAGGTCACCGCGAGGCGTTTGCCAAGGTCACTGGTCTGCTTCGAAGCCGGAAGGATTCAAAACGGCCGGCATAACATCCGGCTGCACCCGACACCGCCGCGCCGCTCGCGCGCCGCAGCCAACGCGGCTGAAGCCGGGCGTTGGCCCGACAACCGGAACTGATTACGAACCGGATCGAAGTTGTTCCCAGAAGCCTCGAGGGCTGAGGATGGGTATTGGCGATCGGTCCGCGACGGCAAGCAGATCCTGGTCTCCCGTGACCAACACGTCGGCATGCCCCGCGACGGCCGAAGCGACGATCCATTCGTCGTCTGCGTCCCGGATGCCGAGCGATGACGGCTCTGCCGGCTTCGGCACGACCTCCTGGGTTCGTAGAGTGCTGACGATCTCGGTGACGGTGCTCGCGGGCAGCTTGATGCGTTCTTCTAGCACGGCCCGGAGCTCCGTCAGGACCACGTCGCCGGTGATCAACAGGTGGTCAGCGAGAATGGTCCGCACGATGTCCGCGCACAGGCCGCGGGTCGCAAAGGCCGCAACCAGGACATTCGTGTCCAGAAAGACTCTCACGAGACCTCGCGGAACACGTCTTCATCGGTCAGGAACCCACGCGCCTCAGCGAAGGGCATGGCGCGTCGGCGTAGGTCCTCGAAGCGTCGCAGGGACACTTCGCGGCGCACGGCCTGCCGTACGATGTCGCTACGGCTCTCGCCCGTCCGTTTGCAGAGCCGGTCCAGCATGCGCTCCAGGTCCTTGTCCAGGCGAATCGTCAGAGTGCTCTTCATGTGTTACAGTGTAACACGTCCGAAACGACGGCTGCACCCGACGGCAGCCGCAGTTGGTGAAGAGCGAACTCGGTGAGCATTCCGAGGCGTAAGGGGTCGCAACAGATGTGCTGTTCGACTACACCGAAGCGTTCTATCACCAGCGGCGTCGGCATTCGACGTTGGGCCAGATCAGCCCGGCCACCTTCGAGCGACGAGCCGCAGCAAGTCAGGCAGCATAGTCAACCCGTCCACCGAATCGGATCAAGCCCACATTCACAAGGAGGTGTACATGAGGGGGGAGGGTCAATGACGATCTCCGTGTTTGTTGGTGTCAGCGTCGATGGCTTCATCGCCCGGCTGAAGGGTGAACTGGACTTCCTGGACGCAGGGGGCGACGAGCCACATGGGTACGAGGAGTTCATCGCCACCGTGGACACAATCGTCATGGGGCGAAACACCTTCGAGACCGTCCTGGGCTTCGGCACCTGGCCGTACGGCGAGAAGCTGGTCGTCGTGCTGAGCGGTCGGCCACTGGACCTGTCCCTCGCGGCCGGCCGCGGAGGTCGAGTCGAGCACATGAGTGGGCCGCCGGCCGACATCGCTGCCACACTGTCTGACCGCGGAGTACAGCACGTCTACGTGGATGGCGGCATGACCATTCAGGGTTTCCTCCGCGCAGGCCTGGTCAACCGGCTCGTCATCTCCCGTGTCCCCGTGCTCATCGGCAGCGGGATACCGCTGTTTGGCACCCTGCCGCGGGACGTCCCCCTTCGTCACGTGGCGACAAGGACCTTTCGAGGCGGCCTTGTACAGAGCGAATACGAGGTAGGTCTGCCGGGGGCTGTTCGGACCGGCTGATCCGCCGCGTCAGGCTCCGAGGCTACTTCTTGCCTCGTGCTTCCTGCTTCGTGCTTGCTCGGCGTCGGCGTGCCGGCGGCGCCCCCGGACCTGAAGGTCCGGGGCTACTTCTTGCTTCTTGCTTCTTGCTTCTGCTCTTGCCGACCCGTGCCGCCTTCATCTCCACCGCCCGTTCGATGATGCGCACAAACAGGGCACCAGTCTCTCCGCCTTTGGCCGGCCGCGACGAGAACCACACCGCCGGATTGCCGTCGGCCAGGATGTCCTCGAAGTCCCTCCCCGACTTCACGCTCAGCGGGGCGAACTCGGCGATATCGAGCGGTCCCGCCCATTCGTCGCGGTGCTTCAGCAGCAGCCAGTCACGTCCGCTCGCGCTCTTCGTCCGCACGAGGGCCCACGACCCTTTCAGCTTGTAGCCGTCAAGCGTGAACTTCAGGTCGCCCTTCTTCAGCGCGGCGTCCACGTCCGGCACCTGCGGCTCCCACGTCCCGGTGTCCCAGAGCATGACGATGCCGGCGCCGTAACCGTCGGGGATGACGCCCTCGAACGAGCCGTAGGCCACGGGGTGATCTTCGACGTGCACGGCGAATCGTTTGACCGCGGGATCGATCGACGGCCCTTTGGGCACGGCCCACGACAGCAGCACGCCGTTCAACTCGAGGCGCAGGTCGTAGTGGAGGTGGCTGGCGAGGTGTTTCTGAACGCAGAACAGCCGGCCACGCGTCGTCCGCGGCTTCGTGGAGCCGTCGGGTTCCGGGCTCTTCGTGAAATCGCGTTTGCGGCGGTACTCGTCGAGGGCCATCGTTGTTGGGAGCGGGACAAGAACGGGGCAAGAACGGGCCTAGAGCGCGGACTCCATGGCGCGCGAGAGTTCGGCCGACAGCGCGTAGCCGAGGCGCAGCCGATCGTGACGCGCGATTTCGTGGCGCCAGAACCGGCCCGACACGAGCCGGCAGTACGGCGGCAACGTCCCCAGTTCGAGAGGCTCCTTGTGTTCGTACGCGTACCGTTCGAGGGCCTCCCCGTGGGGGCGGGCCGAGTTGAACACCACGGTATCGACCGGACGCCCGGTCGCCGCTTCGACCTGGCGGACGCCATCGGCCGCCGTGAAGCCCCGCATCCCCCGCCCCTCCGTCATGAGGTTCGTCACGTAGATCACCGGGCCGCGCACCGAGGCCAGCGCCTCGCGCACGCCGTTGACGGCAAAGATCGGCATCAGGCTGGTGTAGAAGCTCCCTGGGCCGATGATCACGGCGTTGAACTCGGCGAACGATGCGGCCACGAGACGATGGATCTGCGCCGGCGGGTCGAGCCAGACCTCCGCGATCTGGTGGCCGTCGCCCTGCAGGCGGTCCACCTCCACCTCGCCGACCGTGGTGGTCCCGTCGGCGTACCGCGCACACAGACTCGATCGGTCAACGCTGACGGGCCACACGCGCCCTTTGCAGCCCAGCAGGCCGCGCAGCCCTTCGATGGCCGCGAGGAAATTCCCGCTGTACCGCTCCATCATCGACAGGAGGAGGTTACCGCCCGTATGGCCGGCGAGGCGCGAGTCTTCCAGCGTGGGCAGTCGCGACAGCAGGAGCCGCCGCGCCTCGCGTTCGTTGCGCGACAACGCCAGCGCGCACCGCAGCACGTCACCAGGCGGCAGCACGCCGAGTTCGTCACGCAACTGCCCGGAACTCCCTCCGCTGTCGAACATCGTCACGATGCCGTGCAGTTCGACCCAGGGATTCCGCTTGAGTCCGGACAACACGCTGGGAAGACCTGTGCCGCCTCCCAGGCACCCGACCTTGATCGTGCGCAATTGCATCCGGTGATTCTAGCAGGTGGCGGCCGGCAGGATCGCACGCGCGCCGTCGTCGTGTCTCGGATCGGCTACAATGCGGCGCTGATGCGAATCTGGCCTGGACAGCCTCACCCGCTCGGGGCCACATGGGACGGCCTGGGCGTCAACATTGCCCTGTTCTCCGAACATGCGACCGCGGTCGATGTGTGCCTGTTCGAGAACCACGGCGCCACCCGGGAGTCGGCCCGCCTGCGGCTCCCCGAACGGACCGACCACGTCTGGCACGGCTACCTGCCGGACGTCCGGCCCGGCCAGCTGTACGGCTTCCGCGTGCACGGGCCGTACGCCCCGCACCAGGGCCATCGGTTCAATGCGCACAAGGTGTTGCTCGACCCCTACGCCAAGTCCGTCGGCCGCACGCTCGTGTGGAACGACGCGAACCTCGGGTACGCCGTTGGCGGCCTCGACGACGACCGCGACCCTGACGAACGCGACAACGCGGCGTCGGCGCCGCTGGGCGTCGTCATCGATCCGTCGTTCACGTGGGGGGACGACCGGCCGCCCCGAACGCCCTGGCACGACACGGTCATCTACGAACTCCACGTGAAGGGGTTTACGCAGCGTCATCCCGACGTGCCGCCGGCCCTGCGCGGCCGGTTCCTCGGCCTCGCCAGCGACGCCGCGATCCGGCACCTCAAGAACCTCGGTGTCACGGCGGTTGAGCTGATGCCGGTGCACTGCCACGCGAACGACCGCCACCTGGCCCAGCGGGCCTTGCCGAACTACTGGGGCTACAACTCCGCCGCGTACTTCGCGCCGGACGTCCGGTACGCCAGCCAGCCGGGCAGCATGGCCGCCGTCCGCGAATTCAAGATGATGGTGCGCGCGCTGCACGCCGCCGGTCTCGAGGTCATCCTGGACGTGGTCTACAACCACACGGCCGAAGGGGATCACCTGGGTCCGACGTTGTCGCTGCGCGGCATCGACAACGCGTCGTACTACCGCCTCCTGCCCGGTGATGCCCGGCAGTACCAGGACTTCACGGGGTGCGGCAACACGCTCAACATGCGCCACCCGCGTGTCCTGCAGCTCATCATGGACAGCCTGCGGTACTGGGCCGTGGAGATGCACGTGGACGGGTTCCGCTTCGACCTCGCGAGCGCCCTGGCCCGTGAACTGTTCGACGTGGACAAGCTGGGTTCGTTCTTCGACATCATCCAGCAGGACCCCGTGCTCTCCCGGGTGAAGCTCATTGCCGAACCGTGGGATCTCGGGCATGGCGGGTACCAGGTGGGGAACTTCCCGACGGGATGGACGGAATGGAACGGCCGGTATCGCGACTCCGTGCGTCGGTTCTGGCGAGGCGACAGCGGGCAGGTCGCCGAGTTCGCCAGCCGCATCGCCGGCAGCAGCGATCTGTACGCCCAGGGCGGCCGGCGGCCGTACGCCAGCATCAACTTCGTCACGGCGCACGACGGCTTCACGCTGCGGGATCTGGTCAGCTACGAACGGAAGCACAACGAAGCCAACGGCGAAGGCAACCGGGATGGCGAAGAACACAACCTGAGCCACAACTACGGCGTCGAGGGCCCGACCGACGACCCGGCCATCCTTGCCATCCGGACACGTCAGGTGCGCAACTTCCTGGCGACCCTGCTGCTGTCGCAGGGCGTTCCGATGCTGACGGCCGGCGACGAACTGGGGAAAACGCAGCACGGCAACAATAACGCCTACTGCCAGGACAACGAAATCAGCTGGATCGACTGGGACCTCACACCCGACCGCGAGGCTCTGGTCAGGTTTACACGCCTGCTGGTGCAGTTCCGGCGTGCGCATCCCGTGCTGCACCGCCGCACCTTCTTCCTCGGCCGCACCGGGCAGGACGCGCACGTCAGCGATGTCCTCTGGCTGGCTCCCGACGGGCAGGAAATGACCGCCACCCGCTGGCACGCCCCGGACACGCGTACGCTGGGTGTCCTGCTCGTCGGCAACGCCATCAACGAGGTCACCCCCCGGGGCGAGCCGATCCACGACGATACGCTGCTTGTGTTGATGAACGCGTCCGAAGAAGCGGTGACCTTCGTCCTGCCCTCCGCCGGCGCCGGCCGGGCGTGGCTGCTCGAACTCGACACCGCCCGTCCGGCGGAAGTGCCCACCGCGCCGGCAATCGGCCGCTACGATGTCGGCGGCCGGTCGCTTGCGGTACTGCGATCGTTGTGGTCTGACGGACTCTGAGGCTGTCGCGCGGGACGTCCGTCC
>CAYJPV010000030.1:25444-66772 GCA_964372095.1 uncultured Vicinamibacterales bacterium
TGTCGGTGGGGGCGGGGGCGGGGGGGGGGGGGCGCGCCGGGCCCCCCCCCCCCCCCCACCGCCGGACATGGCGCAGGGCGTCAGCCCGGCGGCTCCCGCCGCAGCACCAGTTCCGCACGGACGACGCCGGGTTCGCCCGTCGGCGTGATCCCCATCCCGAGGGCCCGGCACATGCGCTGCATGTCGACGTTGTCCGCAAGCACATCCGCGTGGAGGCTGGTGAGCGCACGGGCCTCGGCTTCCGCGATCAACGCGCGCGTCAGGGCCGTCCCGCCCCCCATCCCCTGCCAGTCATCGGTCACCAGGACGGCGAACTCGGCTGCGGTGGAGCCGGGAACGGGCGTCAGTCTGGCGACGCCAACGACAGCCGGCGCCCCTGCGCAAGGGGTGTGTTCCATCACCAGCACGAATTCGCGGGTTCCGTCGGCTGCGCAGATCCGCGCGAGGCGGTCGTGGGCGATGCGGAATCCCAGCCCCATCATGTGGAAGAAACGCTGATAGACCGTGCGATCGGACAGCCCCCGGTGGAAGCTGACGAACAGAGCCTCGTCATCCGGGCGGACCCGCCGGATGGTCACGGCCTCGCCGTTCCTGAGTACGATCTGCGCCGGATGGACGGTCATGGCGGTGTTGTCCGCCGCGCGTGGCGGCGAGACGCCCATCGTGCCTTGCCGGGATTGCCCGTGTCCAGAGCCAGCGAGGCTCCCCTCGCTGGATCACAGCATTTGATGGCCCCGCCGTGCGGCGGGGCGAGCCGAATGGCATAATTGGGCTGCACATGACGAGGTGACGGCGTGAACTTGCGGACGTGGGGCGCGTGGACGACAGCCGGACTGGCCCTGTGGGCATCCCTCGGCGAACTCGATGTGTCGGGTAGCGCCGAGGGCGTCGTCCGCGTGGCCATGCTCCCGCCGCTGCCGCTGCTGGCGGCGGCAATCCTCCTGGCAGGGCTCACGGGATGGGTCCTCGGCCTCGGCGCCCCTGCCCGGTCCCGGATGGACGCGCCCCTCCCCCTGTATGCGCTGGCGATCCTGGTGCTGCCGTACCTGCCGTGGCTGCCCGATGCCCTGCCGGTGCTGCGGGTGTTCGCCGGACCCGCGCGGTACGTCGTCTGGCTGCTCGTGGTCGCACAAGTCGTCTGGTCTGCCTTCGGCGCCGGCCGGGGCCGGCGCTTCGTCGCCCGCGTCCGCGCCTGGTCCACGGTGCGCCTGTATGCCACGGTCTTCGCCGTCAACTTCCTGATCTTCGGCGTCACGGCGATCCTGGTGGCCCCAACCGGGCTCAGGCCCGGCGGCGACGAACCCCATTACCTGGTCATCACCCAGAGCCTGCTCCAGGATCGTGATCTTCAGATCGAGAACAACCACCAGCAACAAGACTATCGGCAGTACTACGGCGACGTCCTCGAGCCGCACGCGCTGGCGCGCGGCGTCAACGGCGCCCTGTATTCGGTGCACCCCGTAGGGCTGCCAGCCCTGGTGGCGCCCTTCTTCGCGTTTGGGGGCTATCCGGCCGTCGTGCTGGCCATGCTGCTGATGGCAGCGGCCGCCGCCGCCCTGGCCTGGGTGTGGGTGCGGCGGCATACCGGGTCGGTCGCGGCCGCCACATTTGCCTGCGCGGGCGTGTCACTGAGCGTCTCGTTCCTGTTCAGTGCGGGCACGGTGTATCCGGAGACCGCCGCGGCCCTGGCGGTCATGCTGGCAGTCGCGGTGGGCCTGCGCGGCAGCGGTGCCGCGACGCCCGCGCCTACCCTCTGGCGCAGCCTGATGGTCGCCTGCGCGGCAGGTGCCTTGCCCTGGCTGAGTGCGAAGTACGTGGTGATGTCGGCGGCACTCGTCGCCGTCGCCGCCCGCCGGCTGTGGGTCGATCGTACGGCCGGCGATGCGTGGCAGGCCCGTATCGCGGCGCTCGTCGTGCCGTACGCCGTCAGCCTGGCGGGCTGGTTCCTGTTCTTCCAGCTGACGTGGGGTTCGCCGTGGCCGTCAGCCCCGTACGGCGGTGCCAGCGAGACGCAGATGAGCCTCTGGAACCTCAAGCGAGGGGTGCCGGGACTGCTGTTCGACCAGGAGTACGGCCTGCTCACCTACGCGCCCGTACTGGGGCTGGCAGCCCTCGGCTGGTGGCACCAGTGGCGGACTGGCGGCGGCGCGCGAGTTCTTGCCGGCGAGGTTGGCCTGGTGTTCGGTGTGCTGCTCGCGACCGTTGCGGGTCACGCCATGTGGTGGGGCGGGTCCTCGGTCCCTGCCCGGTTCCTGGTGTCCGGCCTGCCGCTGCTGGCGTTGCCCATCGCGTGGGAGTACCGCCGGGTCGCGGCACACGCTGACCGGCGAGCGGCCTACCGGCTGCTGCTGCTGGCGGGGATCGGCGCGTCGGTGGCCGTCCTGCTGTCGCCTGGCATGATCGCCCTGGCGAATCGCCGCGACGGCATCTCCCGGCTGCTGCAGTGGCTCTCGCCGGATTGGCACCTGTGGGCGTATGCCCCGGACTTCATTACGCAGCCACTCCGCTGGGGCCTGGTGCAAGCCGTCCTCTGGGTCGGCTGCCTGACCGCCAGCGCCTTGCTGTTCGGCGCGTTGTCCAACCGGTCCCCCCGGACCGCCGCCGCCACGCGTGTGAGACGGGGTCTGGCGTTTCTCCGTGCGGACGCGACCCTGGCGATGTCCCTCGTGCTCGTGACCGTGCTCACGCCGCTCGCGCTGGGCGGACAGATGAAGCCCGACGTCCGGCCGGAGGATCGCGCGCGCATCGGCATCCTGGAGTCCTTCGACCCGCATGCCCGGCCAGTCGCCATCCGGTACGACCCGCTCTCGGCCATCAGCGCGTCGGCGGTGCCGACGCTGTTCGAGTTGTCGGCACAGATCGGATCCCGCCGATCGACCCAGCCCGTCCCACTGCTGCTCAACGCGCGGTTCGGACTGCCGGCAGGCCGTTACCGCGTGGTGCTGTCGCCGGTGGCCGGCCCGGCCGAACACGCGCTGTCCGGCGGACTGATCCTCCAGGGAGGACGTCACGGCGGGACGCTGGCGGCCTGGAACGTCGATGCGGCACCGGGCAGCCGCTGGAACGACACCTTTGACCTGCCGGTGGACATCGGGTTCGTGGGCTTCAGGGCGTCGGGCACACTCGCCGCGACGGTGGGGAACCTGCGCATCGTCCCGCTGCGGGTGATTCCGACGCTCGACCGCCCGGCCGCGTACGACGTGCTGGGTTCGACGACGCTCGGCGACCGATTCGTCTTCCTGTTCCACGACGGCGCCAGCTTCCCGGAGGCGAACGGGTTCTGGGTCCGCGGAGCGGCGCCGGCGTCGGTCTCGGTGCTGTCGCGCACGGGGCAGCTCACACTGCCGGTCGAACTGCGCCTGCGCAACGGCCCGGTGGCGAACACCGTGCACATCCTGACGCCGGGCACGGTCACGGATGTCGTCTTGGGCCCCGGCGAGATCCGGACGGTGCGGCTGACGCCGACCCCGCTCGACGGGACCCTGCGCATGATCATCCATCCCCAGGGCGGGTTCATCCCGGCCGAACATGAGCCCGGCAACCGCGACACCCGGCTTCTCGGCTGCTGGGTAGAGGTTGTAGGATAAGAACGGGATCACCCCTTACCACGTTCAAGGAGCAAGCATGGCGATCACAGACGCCCTTCTGCCGGAGTTCGACCACGAGATGGCCGTGGCGCGCAAGGTCATCGAACGCGTGGACGGCGGTCAGCTGGCCTGGCAGCCTCACGAGAAGTCGATGTCCCTCGGACGCCTCGCGACACACGTCGCCGAGATCCCGATGTGGGGCTTCACGATTCTCAGCGAACCTGAATTCAACATGGTCAGCGGCACCTACACGCCGACCAAGTGCGACACCGTGGCCGAGATTCTGGCACTGTTCGACGCGCAGACCGCCAAGATCCGCAGCCTGCTGGAGACGAAGACCGACGCCGAGCTGATGAGCACGTGGACCTTCAAGCAAGACGGGAAGGAGCTGTTTGCCATGCCACGGTCGGCCGCCTGGCGTTCGTGGGTCATGAACCACCTGATCCACCACCGCGGCCAGCTCAGCGTGTACCTGCGCCTGACCGGTTCGAAGGTGCCGTCGATCTACGGCCCGAGCGGCGACGAAGCGTAAGCATGCCTGCGACGGACGAGGGGCGGCCGCTCACTCCCGCCTGGTGGGTGGCGGCCACCCTTGTTTTTTGCCTCCTGGCCACGCTCAACGCCGGCGGATACCGCTTCGGTGTGGCCGACCAGGCGTTCTATCTGCCCGCCATTCAGCGGCACCTCGATCCCGCGTCGTTTCCCCGCGATCGCCTCATCATCGACGACCAGGACCGCCTGAACGTCTTCACGGCAGTTGTCGCCGCAGGCGTACGGCAGACGTCTATTCCCGTCCACGTCTGGTTCGCGCTCACGTACGCGGCCTCCCTGGTCCTGCTATGCGGAGGCATTCTCGCGATCGGGCGGGCCCTGGGATTCTCCCGATGGGCCATGCTCGCGGCCGCGGCAGCCCTGACGCTGCGCCACCGAGTGGGCATGACCGGCGCGAATACGCTAGAGAGTTACGGACACCCTCGCCTGCTGGCCTTCGCCGTTGGCCTGTGGGCCGTGCACGCCCTGCTGCGGGGCCGCACCTGGCAGGCGATCGGCCTCGTCGGGGCCGCATTCATCGTGCACCCGACAACGGCGCTGTGGTTCGGCCTCTGGGTCGGCGTCGGTGCGCTCGTCGCCGACCGGCGGTGGCGCCTGTGGCTGACAGCCGGGGCGGCCGCGGCGGCGGTGATGGCGGGATGGGCCATCACCGCAGGGCCGCTTGGCGCCCAACTTGTCACCATGGACCCGGAGTGGCGCGGCGTCATCGGGGCGAAGGACTATCTGTTTCCTCACACCTGGCCGGCGTCAGCCTGGCTGACCGCACTCGCCTATGTCGCCGCCGTTGCCGCTCCGTTTGCCTGGCGATACCGTCGCGGCGGCACGGCGGAGCGGGAACCGGCGTACGTGGCCGGCCTGGGTGCCCTACTGGCCGTCTTTCTGCTGTCGCTCCCGGCCACGGCCGCCGGCCTGGCGCTGGCCGTCCAGTTCCAGGTCTCGCGCGTCTTCTGGATGTTCGACGTGGCCGGCACGGTGTACGTGGCCGGCCTCATCGCCGACGGCGTCCGAACGAACCACGGCCTTCGGCTCCAGACGTCCCGCGCGCGATACACTGCCATCGTCCTGATTCTGGCGGCCGTCGCCCGAGGCGGGTTTGTGAAGTGGATCGAACACCCCGAACGCCCGGTCGCACGGTGGACTCTGCCGGCCGACCCGTGGCATGACGCCTGTGCCTGGCTTGCCAGAACACCAGTGGATACGCTGGTGCTGGCACACCCGTCGCATGCGTGGCGTTACGGAACCAGCCTGCGCGTGGCGGCCGGGCGTGATGTCGTACTCGAAGAGGTGAAGGACACCGCGATGTCCATGTACTCGAGGCGCGTCGCGATGCACGTGCTCGAGCGGATCAGGGCGATCGGCGACTTCGAGCAGGCAACGACGGATGACGTGCGGGCGCTCGCCGCCCGGTACGGCATCACGTACCTGGTGGACGAGCGCCCGTTCGATCTCCCGGTCGCCTACCGCAACAGCCGGTTCACGGTGTACCGGCTTGCCGGGGGAGTAGACAGTAGACAGTAGTCAGTAGGCAGTAGGCTCCGGGCTCCGGGCTCCGGGCATTTCTACTGTCTACTTGCTACTTGCTACTTGCTTCGTGCTACTTGACCGGCGGCGGGTACGGCACGCCCAGTTGCTCGAGGTAGGTCTTGTACTTCGTCGAATCAAAGTAGAACGGCTTCATCCGGTCGCGGTACTGCCCCATGATCCGCTCATTCAGGAACGTCGCCGGCTTGTCTTCCGGGCGGATGAGCGGCGTGTATTTCATGGCCGCGGTCTGCACGGTCTTGAAATAGTCCCACGCCTGCGTCACCAGCGCCGGTTTCAGCAGCAGGTCGAGCATGGTGAGGGCATGCACCTTCGCGCCGGCGGTGCACCCCTTGTGCGCGATGGGCGTGGCCATGGCAATTGCGCCCGACCAGTGGTGGGCGATCGCGCCCGGGATGTTCGCCGGGTAACGCAGCGTGATGGTCGGCACGTTCCACGACACATCGCCAATGTCGTCGGAGCCGCCGCCGCGCTTGTCTTCCTCCCGAACCGGCTGCCCCAGGCGCCCCACGGCGGTTTCGAGGCCGCGTTCCTGCTGTTTCAGCTCCCGCTGCACGGCCTTGGCCAGCGCGTGGTCGGCCTCGTCCCACGGCGGCATCCCGACCTGCTGGATGTTAGCGTACGTGGTCTCCGCGATGACCTTGTTCATGTGCTGCGGCCAGGCTGCCCCCAGCACCCGCGAGGTCACGGTCGTGTCGGTCATCAACGCCGCGCCATCGGCGATCCGGTTGCCGATGTCCCACATCTTCTTGATGCCGGGGTAGTCCGTCTCGCGGAAGTAGTACCACACCGATGCGACCGGAGGCACGACGTTGGGCTGATCGCCGCCGCTGGTAATCACATAGTGCGACCGTTGCTGGATGCGCAGGTGCTCGCGCCGGAAATTCCACCCGGCATTCATCAGCTCGACGCCGTCAAGGGCGCTCCGGCCGAGCCACGGCGATCCCGCACTGTGGGCACTCTGGCCGTTGAACGTGTACTCGACCGAGACCAGCCCGTTGCCGGCATCCGACCCCCACGAGACCCCCATCCCGCTCGACACGTGCGAGAAGAGGACGACGTCCACGTCCTTGAACAGGCCGTCACGCACAAGAAAGGCCTTGCCTGCCACCAGTTCTTCGGCGACGCCGGGCCAGATGACCAGCGTGCCGGGCAGCTTCTCGCGCTCCATGATGGCCTTCACGGCCAGCGCGGCGGTGATATTCAGGGCCTGTCCCGAGTTGTGCCCTTCCCCGTGCCCCGGCGCGCCGTCGACGAGGGGCTCGTGCCGGGGAACACCCGGCTTCTGATTCGTCTGCGGCAGTCCGTCGATGTCGGAACCGAGGGCGATCACGGGTTTGCCAGACCCCCACGTCGCCACCCACGCCGTCGGGATACCCGCGACCCCTTCGCGGACAGTGAACCCGTTCTTGCGCAGGATGCCGACCAGGTACTTCGATGTCTCGACTTCCTGGAACCCCAGTTCCCCGAAACTGAACACCTGATCGATCATCTGCTGCGTCAACGTCTGCATACCGTCGACACCCGCGATCGCCTGCTGCTTGAGCGCGGCCACGCGGGCTTCGGCGGAACTGACGGCGGGCTTCGGAACGGGTGTGTCCTGCGGCGCTGCGGCGATGGGCAACCCGCCCAGACAGAACACGGTCGCCACCGTGGCCAATCGCACGAACCGATGCATGGTATCCCCCTCTGGTGTGCCCGCGCCTGCGCGCGACGGGCGCGGGTAGTCTACATCAGGGGGTTGGGGATTGGGGATTGGGGTCCCCCACCTGTCCTGCCACGAAGTCCACCACCGTCTGCTCGGCCCAGTAGCCGTCATAGCCGCCCGATGGTTGCTCGATGAAGCCGCAGTGCCCGCCATGAGGGGTGATCAGGACGGACAGCGCGGGGTTGCCCGTGACACGCGGGTCGCGGTACGACCCGGCGGAGATGAAGGGATCGTCCTCGGCGGTGATCAACAGACCCGGTACCCGGATCCGATCGATCACCCGCATCGCCGACGCCCGCTGGTAGTAGTCGGCGGCGCCGCGGAACCCATGGTGCGGCGCGGTGTACCGATCGTCGAAGGCCCGCACGCCCCAGACACCATCCAGCCCGCGCACATCGTACAGGTCCGGATACAGCCGCGCTTTGACGCGCAGCCGACGCCGGAGATCCAGGATGAAGTACCACTCGTAGAGGCGGTTCGACCTCCGCTCCATCAGGTCCATGCACACGTCGAGTTCAATCGGCGCCGACACGGCGCACACGGCTATCAACGTGGCAGAACCGTCGTCGCCGAGTTCGCCGGCCAGGCGCAGCGCGACGTTGCCGCCCAGCGAGTACCCCGCCACGGCGAAGCGCCGCAGGCCGTCGGTCTCGGCCAGCTGTCGCAGGACGCCGAGCGGGTCCTCGGCCAGGCCCGAATGATAGAGCCCCTCGGACAGGTGATCTGTCTCTCCACAATTGCGCTGGTTGAGGCGCAGCGCGTTGAAGCCACGCACGAAGGCCTTCTCCGCGATCCCCTTCATATAGTGGGCGTCGCTCGAGCCCTCCAGTCCGTGCAGGATCAGCAACGTCGGGTGGGCTGCCCGGTCGCGCTGCCAGTGGCAGTGCGCCAGCACCTGCGTCACCGGACTCAGCCGGAACAATCGTGCTTCCGCGGGAGGCAACGCCGGGAACGCGCGCCGCCGGGCCCACGCGTAGAAGGTCATACGGTGCCGGCCGCGAAACCACGGATGCGGCTGATAGGCCCGGAGCACCGGCGTGTGCTCCGCCGTCATGAGGCACCGGACACGTGTGCCCGGAGCATGTTCGCGAAGGTCGGGCCCGTGCCCTGCTGCTCGTGCTTGAAGAAGACGAACACGTCGCGGCAGTCCGCCGTCGCCTCGCGAATCGTGTCCGCCCAGACACTGATGTCGTCGGCGTCGTAGCCTTCGTCGCGCAGGCGGAAGTAGGCGTAGTCGGCCGTCACCACCACGGGGGTGTCGAACGTCTCGGAGTCCGCGACACACAGCGCGATGTTGCGGCTGCGCAGGAGCTGCCAGGTCGCGTCGTCGAGCCAAGACGGGTGCCGGAACTCGAAAGCCGCCCGGGTGCCGGCCGGCAGCAGATCGAGAAACGCCTCGAGTCTCGGCAGGTCCGCCTTGAAGTTGGGGGGCAACTGGAACAGGAACGGCGCCCGGCGCGCGCCCAGTGCATCAGCCGCCGCGCAGAAGCGCCCGACCGTCTCGGCGCACTCGCGCAACCGGGCCATGTGCGTGATGCGCTGGGGCGCTTTCAGAGCGAACAGGAATCCGTCCGGCGTGCCGGCCACCCACCCCGCGACGACCTGCTCGGTGGGCATCCGGTAGAACGTGTAGTTGATCTCGACCGCGGTGAACCGCTCGGCGTAGTAGCCGAGCATCCGGCTGGCAGGCAGCGATTCGGGGTAGAACGACCCCTTCCATTCCGGGTAGTTGTACCCGGATGTGCCAATGTGCATCATGGGGAATGCTGGGGGCGAACCGCGAGGCGGACGGACCCGTCCGCGGTCCTGTCAGATCCTCGTTGTCACCAGCGCGGTTCACGCGGCTCGCGCCGGCTGTTGCCGCCGCCGCCGCCGAACCCGCCTCGGTCGCCATCGCCGAACGAACGATCGCCGCCCGCTCCTTTCGGCCTGGCTTCGTTGACCACCAGGGCTCGCCCCTGCATCTGGTACTGGTGGAACTGCTCCACCGCCTTCTGCGCACCTTCCTCGGTCGCCATCTCCACGAACCCGAACCCTCGTGCACGGCCTGTCGCGGTATCCCGCATGACCTGCACGTTGGCGACGGCCCCGGCCTGACCGAAGAGCTCGCGCAGCTCTTCGTCGGTGGCCTTGTACGGAAGGTTGCCGACGTACAATCTACGACCCATACCCGTCCCGCTCCTGACTACCCCGCGCGCACAACAGGCAGCGACCAACCGGCGCGCAGACTCGGGCGGTCGCTGGGGAGATCGCTCACCCGGATGCGGGAGGGATATGACGCCGCCCATCCTGGCACGACTGGTGCGCTCTCGCCGAACGCGCGCAGTATACCAGATTGTGTCAATCCCCAAAGGTTGCCGCCTTCCTGCGGCCGGCGCGTCCCGGATCAGTTGCATTTGGCCGCGGCCCACCGATAGAGTGAAGACATGTGGCGCTCCGCAGTATTGCTGCTCGTCGTCATCACCGCCGCCGGGTGCGGCAAGCCCGCCCCCAACGTCGCCACCCGCCAGTTCCCCCTCACGGGCGAGATCCTCTCCATCAAGGCAGACCGCACGGAAGTCACGGTCAAGCACGATGAGGTCAAGGGGTTCATGGCGGCGATGACCATGCCGTTCGCGATCAAGGATCCGGCGCAGCTCGACGGCCTGGCTGCGGGAGACCTGATTGCGGCAACCTTGGTCGTCGCAGCCGAAGAATCGTTCCTGACGGGCATCAGGAAGACGGGCTCGGTTCCGGCCGACCGGCGGGGGGCGGGTCAGAAGCCGCCCATGTAGGTCGCCCGGGATTCCCCGGCCCGGGCACCACGCCGCCGGCTGAAACGCATAGAATGGACGTCCCCCCTCGTGGCCGTGTCCGGCCACTCCCCTGGAGTATGTGATGAGTGAGATGGTCTTGCTTGGCGACGAAGCGGTCGCCCTCGGCGCGGTTCACGCCGGCCTGACGGCGGCGTACGCGTACCCGGGTACGCCGTCCACCGAAATCCTCGAGTACCTGGTCCGCTACCAGGCCACACATCACCGGCCGCTGGCCTCCTGGTGTGCCAACGAAAAGACCGCGTACGAAGCGGCCCTCGGCGTGTCCTTCGCCGGGCGCCGGACGCTGGTCGCCATGAAACACGTCGGCCTGAACGTCGCGGCCGACCCGTTCATGAACTCCGCGCTGGTGGCCATCAATGGCGGGTTCGTCCTGGCCGTCGCCGACGACCCGGGTATGCACAGTTCGCAGAACGAGCAGGACAGCCGGTTCTACGCGGACTTCGCCCACGTGGTGTGCTTCGAACCGACCACCCACCAGGACGCCTACGAGATGACCCGGGAAGCGTTCGACGTATCCGAGCGGTTCGGCATCCCGATCATGATCCGCCTCGTCACCCGCCTGGCCCACAGCCGGGGCATCGTCCGGGTGTCCGAGCCGCGCGCCGAGAATCCCGCCCGACGATCGACCGAGCGGGCCTCGTGGATTCTGCTGCCAGCCAACGCCCGCCGCGAGTGGCGCTCCCTGCTCGAACGCCAGGGGGCGATCAAAGCCTACGCGAGCGCCAGCCCCTTCAACACCATGTCGCCCGGAGGCGACGGAGCCGGCTTCGGCGTCATCACGACGGGCCTCGCGCGGAATTACCTGTTCGAGAACATGGAAGACCTGCCCGTCAGGCCCGCGCACCTCCACGTTGGCGTGTATCCCTTTCCGGCAGACACCATCCGCGCGTTCGTCGGAAACCTGAAGCGGGTGCTCGTACTGGAGGAAGGCTATCCCATCATCGAGCGCGCGCTGCGCGGCATCGTGCCGCCGCCGCTCGAGGTCCAGGGGCGCCAGTCCGGCCACGTGCCGCCCGACGGCGAGTTGAACCCCGACATCGTCCGGGCGGCGCTGGGCCAGCCGGCCCGCCGCACCCTGACCCTCGCGGGTGTCGACCTGCCCGGGCGCCCGCCACAACTGTGCGCCGGGTGCCCGCACAGCGACAGCTTCCACTCGGTGACCGATGCGATTCGCGAGTTCCCGGACGCGGTGGTCACGTCGGACATCGGGTGTTACACCCTCGGCGCCCTGCCGCCGTACAACGCCATTGACACGTGTGTCTGCATGGGCGCCTCGGTGGGCATGGCCAAAGGCGCGGCCGACGCCGGCTTCCACCCGGTCGTGGCCGTGATTGGCGACAGCACGTTCCTGCATTCGGGCATCACGCCGCTGCTCGACGCGGTCACCGCCGAGACGCCGATGACGCTGCTCATCCTCGACAACAAGACCGTGGGCATGACTGGCGGCCAGCCCACCATTCGGCCCTCATCCGAACTCGAAGGACTCGTCCGGGGCCTCGGCGTGCCGGACGCCCACTTGCATGTGCTCGAGGCACACCCGCGCAACACCGCCGCCAATACCGAGATTCTGAAACGCGAGATCCAGCATCGCGGCATCTCGGTCATCATTGCGGTCCGCGAGTGTATCGAGACGGCCAAGCGCAGCAAGCAGGAGAAGGCCGCCGCAGCGCAGGCCTGAGCAGGAGTATCCGATGAAGTTCGACATCATTCTGGCCGGCGTGGGAGGACAGGGCGTCCTGTCGGTCTCGGCGATCATCGCGTCCAGCGCCATGCAGGAGGGCCTCCACGTGAAGCAGTCCGAGGTTCACGGGATGTCCCAGCGCGGCGGCGCGGTGCTGGCCAACCTTCGCCTCTCGGACAAGCCCATCGCCAGCGATCTCATCCCTCGCGGCACGGCGGCGATGGTGCTCAGCATGGAGCCGCTCGAGAGCCTCCGCTACCTGGAGTACATGTCGGCCGATACCGTGCTGATCACGGCGGCCGAGCCCGTCCGCAACATTGACGACTACCCGGACCTCGACGGGCTGCTCGCCAGAATCCGTGAATTGCCCCATGCCACCGTGCTGGATGCGGAGCGCCTGGCCAGGCAGGCCGGGTCGGCCCGGGCCACCAACATGGTCATCGTGGGAGCTGCGTCGCACTGGCTGCCGGTCAAGCTCGAGACCATCGAGCACTTCGTCCGCACCCTGTTCGCCAGCAAAGGCGACAAGGTGGTCGACACGAACATCACGGCGCTGAGAGCCGGCCGCGCGTCCGCAGCCGGCGGACGGGCATAGGCCAAGAGGTCAGTGATGGACACCGCGCGCGTCACCGCAATCCTGGAGGCGGTCCACGCCGATGGCCGGGACACGTTGCTCGAAACCGAGGGGCTTCAGCTTCTGGCGGCGCTCGGGCTCACAGCGCCCCGCCACGTGCTGGTCCCGCCGGGGCGGGCCCTGCGCGACGGCGAGTTCGACGCGCTCCCGGGTTCGCGCGCCGTCGTCAAGGTGATTTCCCCCGGAATTCTGCACAAGAGCGACGTCGGCGGCGTGGCCATCGTCGACAAATCCACCCCCACCATCGCCACCACCATCGAGGGCATGCACGCGCGCCTCGGCTCGCAGGGCGTCATCGGCTACACGGTCAACGAGTTTGTCCCGTACCCTGCGGCCCTTGGCCACGAGCTGATCGTGGGCCTGCGCTGGACGGACGACGTCGGACCGGTGGTCAGCGTCGGCGCCGGCGGCATCTATACCGAGTTCCTCTCGGGACACTTCAAGCCGGGTCACGGCCTGGCGATCTTCGCGCCCGGGCTCGCCACGCGGGCGTCCATCCGCGACGCGCTCGGCGGCGTGGCCGTCGTCCGGCTCATGACGGCGTCCCTGCGGGGCCAGGCGCCACGCCTCGACATCGAGCGGCTCGTCGACGTGGTGGCGGCCTTCCTCGCCCTGGCCCGCTCCCATGGCGATCGCCTGGCCGAGTGCGAAGTCAACCCGTTCGTCGTCACGGCCGACGGCCGGATCGTCGCGCTCGATATCCTGGTGAAGATGCGGGATCCGGACGCGGTGGTGCGCCGCATCCCCCGACCGCTCGACAAGCTGGGTAAGCTGCTGCAGCCGGCGTCGGTGGCCATCATGGGGGTCTCCGAGCGCCTCAACCCCGGTCACATCATCGTCAACAATCTGATCCGGGAAGGATTCGCCCACGACCGTATCTTCATCGTCAAACCGGGCTGCACGCAGATTGAAGGCTGCCGCTGCGTACCCGAGATTGCCGCGCTGCCCGAACGGGTCGACCTGTTCGTCCTCGCGGTCGACGCCGCCCAGGCCTCGACCGCGATCGTCACGATCATCGAGCGTGCCGCCGCCGAGAGCATCGTGCTGATCCCCGGGGGGCTCGAAGAGAAGTCCGGCAGCGAGGTGATCGTGGCCCGCATGCACGAAGCCCTGACGCGCGCACGGGCGAGCGCGTGGGGCGGGCCCGTCATCAACGGCGGGAACTGCCTCGGCATCCGTTCACGGCCAGGGCGGTACGACACCACGTTTATCCCCGAATACAAGTTCCCCGTACCGAGCGGCCAGCCTTCGCGCGTGGCGCTGGTGTCCCAGAGCGGCGCGTTCGCGTTGTCCCGCGCCAACAAACTCGGCGTCCTCAATCCCAAGTACTCGGTGACCCTGGGCAACCAGATGGATCTCACCGTCGGCGACTACGTCACGTATCTCCAGGACGACCCGGAGATCGACGTGTTCGCCGTGTACGTCGAGGGCTTCCGGCCCCTCGACGGCCTGCGGTTCCTCGAGGCCGCCACGCGGATTGTCGAGAGCGGCCGAACGGTCATTCTGTACAAGGCCGGCCGCACGCCGGCGGGCGCCAAGGCGTCGGCCAGCCACACGGCGTCGATTGCGGGTGACTACACCGTCATGCGCACCCTGGCCGAGTCTCTCGGCATCGTCGTGGCGGACACCCTCGAGGACTTCGAGGACCTGACGCTGCTCTTTGCCCAGCTCGGGCGGCGACCCGTCGCCGGGTGGCGCCTGGCCGCGGTCTCGAATGCCGGGTTCGAGTGTGTAGCGGTCGCCGACAACCTCGGACGGTTCACGCTCCCGGCCTTCGGCGACGACACGCTGCGGAAACTGGGCGAGGTCTTCGCGGCCAACCGCATCGCCCAGCTGGTGGACCTGAACAACCCGATCGATCTCACACCGATGACGGGGGATGCGGGATACGTCCAGACCCTCGACGCGCTGCTTCGTGATCCGGGGACCGACGCCGTCCTCGTCGGGTGTGTCCCTTTCAGCGCGGCGGTCCAGACCTTGCCGGCGGCCGACAACCACCCCGAGAACCTGAACGACACCTCGTCGGTCGTGGCCGGGTTCATACGCCTGAAGCAGACGTCGGACAAACCGTGGGTGGCCGTCGTCGACGCCGGACCGCTCTACGATCCGATGAGCCGATCATTACTCGCCGCCGGCGTGCCCACCTTCAGAGCAGCCGATCGTGCGTTGCGCCTGCTCAACGTGTACTGCGCCGCGCGGCGACGCGCGGGGGCCCGGCCCGGACTCGACTGAGCGGCGTACGCCCGATGACGGCCCCCCCGCCGCTCTCCATGTTCCTCCCAGAGGAACGGCGCCTGATCAGGCGCCTGTCGACGCCCGATCGTGTCCAGGCTTTTCTCAATGCCTTGCCGTACAACCAGGAGCAACGCCCTCCCGGCGAGACACTCCGGAGTTTCCGGGGCATCGTGCGGCACCGTACCGCACACTGCCTCGAGGCCGCGCTGGCCGCGGCCGTGATCCTGGAACAGCATGGGTATCCGCCGCTGGTGCTGAGTTTCGAATCGATCGACAAGCTGGACCACGTCATCTTCGCCTATCGCGCGGGCGGACGGTGGGGCGCGATTGCCCGGTCGCGCGATCCGGGGCTGCATGGACGGAAACCCGTCTTTCCGACGGCGCGGGCGCTGGCCAGAAGCTACTTCGATCCGTACGTGGACCTGACCGGGTGCATCACGGCGTTCGCCGTTGTCGATGTCGGGCGGGCGATGGGGTCCTACGACTGGCGACTCTCGGTGCGCAACGTGTGGAAGGTCGAACAGATGCTCATCGACTACCGTCACACGCCGTTGCCCGTGAACTGGTCACGTGAACGGACCCTGCGGGCGCGATACCGGCGTTTCGTCGAGGCGTATCCTGGCAAGAAGCCCGTTGGCTACGACGGCCGCGAGACGTGGACGCCGCTGCCGCGCGCGTACACCGCGCCCGGCTACGAAGTGGACTGGGTCTGAGGCTTGGGGGCTACCCCTACTGTCTACTGTCTACTGTCTACTGTCTACTGACGAGCGTCAGTCCAGATCAAAATCCCGCTTCGGCTTGCTGATCGGTTCCTGGCGGGCCTGTTTGAGCGCCTCGTCGAACCGGCGCGACAAGGCGTCTCCCCGATGTTTCTCGGCCTCCACCGACTGCTGAAAGACCGCCTCGCGGCGCGCCTTCTCCTCGGCGATCAACTGAGACGCCCGATCCAAGTCAGGGCGATCCTCACGTGGAGCTTCGCGATGCGAGATGACGCGGTCAAGGTTCTTGTCGATCACCAGCACGGATGAACAGCACGGGCACGTCACTTCGATCTCGGACTTCAGTTTCGCCATACGACACCATTCTACCGCTTCCTCCCCTCCCCCCACACCAGGCGAACCGGTTTGCCCCCTGCTGTCGTGGCTGTGACCTCGATACCCTGGACGGTTTGCCTGGCAGGGTTGAAGCGCTGCCCGAATCCTGCCACGAACGTGTCCAGCGGCACACCAAAACGCTCGCCGGCCGGCATGGCTGCCCTGGTCACCCGATAGTGGTTGTTGAGCCAGATTTCGACGGCCAGCCAGTCCTCGCTCGTCAGGTTCTGCACGGTGAGAACCCGCCCCTCCACCACGATGGGCTCGGGCTCCGTTCCGGAGCACGCCGAGAGGAACAACGCCACAACAACCACGCCTGCCAGCCACGCCACCCGATCACGCACACGGCACCTCCGGTCGCTCATCATACCTGGGGGTTGGGGGTTGGGGATTGGGGATTGGGGGAAAGCAACAGAGTTGACAGACAGATTTCAGAGTGATATCATTTCGCAAGCATCGGAGGTTGTATGTCCATGGTTCGCGAAGTCGAGCGCAAGGTGCAGTCGGGCTGGCTGGTGTTCCCCCTCCTGTTCGCCATCCTCGTGGCGACTATCTACGGGTTCGTCCGGGCCGCGTCGGCACCGGAACCCGACGGACTGATGATTCTGGTGTGGGTCGTGGTGTTCGTCGTCGACTTCTTCGGCTGGTTGGGCTTCTTCATCATCAACCCCAACGAAGCCAAGGTGCTGCAGTTGTTCGGCAACTATGTCGGCACCGTGAAGGCGGCGGGTTTCCACTGGGCCAACCCGCTGTACAGCAAACGCCGGATCTCGCTCCGGATCCGGAACTTCGAGACGACGCGCCTGAAGGTCAACGACCTCGAGGGCAACCCCATCGAAATCGCCGCAGTCGTGGTGTGGAGAGTGGTCGAGACCGCCGAAGCGTGCTTCGAGGTCGACGACTACACGAACTACGTTCACGTGCAGAGCGAGTCCGCGATCCGGAATCTCTCGACCAGCTACGCGTATGACTCCCACGTGGAGAACCAGATGTCACTGCGCGGCAATACGGCCGAAGTCGCCGCGCACCTCCAGACCGAAATCCAGGACCGCCTGTCGAAGGCCGGCGTGGAAGTGATCGAGGCGCGGATCAGCCATCTGGCCTACGCGCCCGAAATCGCCGCGGCCATGCTGCAGCGTCAGCAGGCCTCCGCCATCATCGCGGCTCGGACCCGCATCGTCGAAGGCGCCGTCGGGATGGTCGAGATGGCCCTCGAGCGTCTCAACCAGAAGGACATCGTCCACCTCGACGAGGATCGAAAAGCCGCCATGGTCAGCAACCTGCTCGTCGTCCTGTGCGGAGAACGAGCCGCCCAGCCGGTCGTCAACACCGGAACCATCTATCAGTAGGGCGTGACTGTGGCTGACCGAAAACCGTTCCTGCTTCGGATCGACGCGTCGCTGCTGGAAGCGGTGCACCGGTGGGCGAATGACGACCTGCGCAGCCTCAACGCGCAGATCGAGTTCATCCTGCGGCGTGCGCTGCAGGAATCCGGGCGCGTCAAGCAGGCCGGAGACACAAAAACGGGCCGCCGGGAGACCGGCGGCCCGCAGTCGTAGCCGCAGAGCCTGCGTGGAGGGCTGCGATCAGCCCTCTTCCTCGAATTCTTCTTCCTTCGGCGGCAGGAGCCTCGTGGGCGGCCGGATAGCCTCTCGATAGTCGTAGAGGGGCAGACCGCTCACGTGCCACGTGATCACGCACGCCGGAGACTTGGCGTCCAGTACAACGGTCACCGGACTGCCTTCGACGCCTGCCGCGAACGACAGACGGCACCCGCACGCCAGACGCGCGTGCGAAAAACCTTTCAACATCACCACTGGATCATACTACAGGAGCCCGAGGATCTCTTTCTCGAACTGTTCCTTGCTCGTCAGGCCCATGTGTTTCTTGCAGATCTTGCCGTCCCGGCCAATCAGGAACGTGGTCGGCAACCCCCAGATGGGGCCGTACGCCTCCTGAATGGCGTCGTTTCCCAGACCCACGAGTACCGGGTAGTTCATCTTGAACTGGGTCACGAACGGCTTGAGCTGCTCGACCGTGTCGTCCACGGACAGTCCCACCACCACCAGCCCCTTGCTCTTGTACTTCGTTTGCAGTTCGACGAACCCGGGGATTTCGATCTTGCAGGGTGCGCACCAGGTGGCCCAGAAGTCGAGCAGGATGACCTTGCCTTTCAGGGAGGCCAGATTCACGGGCTTGCCCGTGTAGTCCTTCAGGGTGAAGTTCAGATTGGCGGGCTTGGGGTTCGGATCACAGACCCCGGCGCCGGCCGCGTCGCCCGTCACCGAGAGCCCCCGGCCGTGGAGGGCCACCAGACCCAGCCCCACGGCTGCCACCATCGCCACCACCCAGCGTTTGTCCACCATCATCAATCCTCTCGAAAATCGCCAGCTATCCTGGCCACCTCGTCCGGGGTCTGGCGGGCCAGCACCACCCAGGTTCGACCACCGCGTTCGAAGGCAACTGCCGCGTGTCCCATGACCTCGAGATGGTGCTGCGGGAGCGACTCGCCTTGAGGCAGGATGAACACCGACACCGGCACGTGCGCCTTCTTGTACAAGAGATGCGCAACCGAGCCATCAAGATACACGCAATGGCGCCCACCGACCAGCGACAGCCCGTGCACCTGGCCCCGGTCGGGAATCGCGACCTCCCACCCGTACCGTTCGCGCAGGGCAGCCCGCACCTCTGCAGGCTCCAGGTCCGCGGGCTGGTCGAACAGGGCAAAGCACTTCAGGTGGTCCAGTGTGAGCTGGGCGGCCGCGGCCACAGACGGATTGATGAAGGTCGAATAGACCAGTGCGCCGGCCACGGCCAGCACCAGCGTCGCGGCCATGGCCAGTGGCCAGCGGACCGCGGAGCGTCCCGCCGCGCGCCCGGATACCATACGGCACCGTTCGCTGAGACCGTCTGGTGCGGCCGTCACCAACTGGCCGGCGCGCGTACGCACGACGGTGCGCGCTGCCTGTTCCGCCGTCGCCCGGCGCTGACACGGCGGGCACGCCCCGAGGTGCTCGGTGACCACCGCGCGGTCCGCCGGACTGACCTCGCCGTCCACGAACGGTGTGACGAGCGTGTCGAGTTCCGAACAACGCTTCATATCCTGCATCCTGCCTGTTTAGACGCCCGCCGGGCCGCCGGCGCCCCCGGTGCCGGCTCGGGCGGGCCTGGCGAGCCGGCCGGTGGTCGCCACCAGCCGATCGTGCAGCAGCCGGCGCCCGCGGGATATCCGCGACATCACGGTTCCGATGGGCACCCCGACGATGCGTGCGATATCGTCGTAGGAGAACTGCTCAACGTCACGGAGCCAGACGGCTTCACGAAACGCGTCGGGCAGCGCGTCGAGCGCCGCCCGCAGGTCCACGTCCATCGTCGCGCGCAACAATTCGTCCTCCGGCGTGGCCGGACCGTCCGTGATGTCGGCCGCGCGCTCCACGGCCTCGCTGTCGGCCTCGACCGGGACACGGCCCTGATCGCGGCGCTGGTTCAGGAACGTGTTGTGGAGAATCGTGAACATCCACGCCCTGAGATTCGTACCCGCCTGGAATTGCCGCGCCGACCGGAACGCCCGCAGGTACGTGTCCTGGACCAGGTCCTGCGCGTCGGCCTCGTTCCGTGTCAGGCGCAGCGCGGTGCTGTACAGGCGGTCAATCAGGGCGAGCGCTTCGTCTTCGAAGGCACTCCCTGCGGGTCCGGAGCCGGGCGACGGGTGTGGGCGTTGGCGAAACACGGGTGTCGTACCGGCGCCCTGCCTATAAGAACACGCGCAGGCGCCTGAGTATTCCCTCCAGTATAGGCGAGGAGCGTCCCGGTACGCGTGAGCCCGCGTCTGCGCCTGGGGACACCCCTGCCCCCGGCAGGGGACGCCGGGCGGGCCACCGACAGGAGAACCGTGCCGAATCGCGCCGAAGATCGCAGGGCCGCCGAGGTATCCCTTTTGCAGGACAGATTGGAACTCCCAGGATCCGAAGCATTGCGGGGCCCGTCATAAGGGCGATAACATGCTCCGGACAGTCGTTCCAGTCAGCAGTTGCTCCGCTCGCGAGGTGAGTGTATGCACACGCGTTCCACGCGCCGTTTCCTGGCGCTAGGGTTGGTGCTTCTGGTTGCCGCCGGTGTTCTGGGCTTCGCCCTGCCTGCTCAGGCCCAGACGCCGTACGTGCCGTACTTCGGGAAGAACCTGGTCCGCTACGACCGGTTCGACTGGCAGATCTATACCACCGAACATTTCCAGATCTACTACTACCCCGAGACGCAGCGGCACATCGAGCGGGTCGCGGGGTATGCCGAGAGCGCGTATCAGCACATCAGCGCGGAGCTGAAGCACGATCTGGCGTTCAAGGTTCCGATGATTCTGTTCAAGACGCACGCGGAGTTCGAACAGCAGAACGTCATCCCCGGCGCCGCGCAGGAAGGCGTGGGCGCCTTCGCCGAGTCGTCGCGGAACCGGATGCTGCTGCCGCTCGACGAGCCGCCGGACCTGCTCTACCGCCTGATTACCCACGAACTCACGCACATCTTCGAGTTCGACATCATCCCCCAGTCGCTCATTCGTCAGTCGGCGCCCTTGTGGGTCACCGAGGGGCTGTCGGACTACATGACCGGCATCTGGCGCCCGGTCGATCTGATGTCGGTGCGCGACGCGGCTATCGCCGACATCATCCCGAAGATGAGCGAGATGGAAGGGTACGGGGAGACCTCGAACCCCCGGCTGGTCTACAACCTCGGGCACGCCGCGATGGAGTTCATGGAGTCGCGGTGGGGCAAGGAGGGGATCCGGCAGTTCCTGTTCTCGCTGCGCAAGAGCGTGGTCGGCGGCGGCGAAGGCGCCTACATGGAGGCGTTCCAGCTCGAGCCCGAGGAGTTCGACCAGCAGTTCGACCGGTACCTCAAGGCCCGCTTCAAGCCGTTCCGCGACAAAGAAACACCAGCCGATTACGGCCGCAACCTGGCGCCCAAGCGCAAGAACTCGGACTTCGTTGGCGCGATTACGGTTGAGCCGTCGCCGTCGGGCGACATCCTGGCCACCGTGACGCTGAACATGAAGGACCGCGAGGTTGACATCGTGCTCGTGTCCGCCAAGGACGGCAAGGTGATCCGGAACCTGACGTCCGGTTTCGACCAGAGCATGGGTTTCGACTACCTCGCCACACCGGGCGGGCGCTGGACGACGATCCCCTGGATGGCCTGGGCCCCGGCCGGCGACCGCCTGGCCTACGTGGTGCGCCGCGAGCGCAGCAAGGTGCTCATTGTCCAGAACGTGGTGACCCGCAAGATCGAACAGCGGATCGATCTCAAGAGCGTGGACGATCCGGAGTCTCCGGTCTTCTCGCCGGACGGCCGCCGCATCGCGTTCTCGGGCATGCGTGAAGCGGTCGCGGACATCTTCGTGGTCGACCTGGCCACCGAGGAGGTCACGAACGTGACCAAGGACGACTTCGCCGACTACGGTCCGGCGTATTCGCCCGACGGAACGTTCATCATCTACATGGCGCGCATCAGCGGGAACGAGAAGCTGTTCCGGCTGGACCTGGCGTCCGGGCAGAAGACCCAGCTCACGTTCGGCACCCATGACGACGCGGCCGCCCGCTTCATCGACGACGAGACGATCGTCTTCTCGTCGACGGCGACCGACCCGAACCTCGCGGTCGAAGCGGACGTGGCGCGTAATGGTGCGACGTACAACCTCTGGACGCTGGGCATCAAGACGGGTGAGTTGCGGCAGTGGACGGATGCGATCGGCGGGAATTTCTCACCGGTCGTCCTCAAGGATGGGAAGGCGACGAGGATCGCGTTCGTGTCCTACTACAAGGGCGAGTACGGGCTTCACATGCTGGACCGCAAGGAGCCCATGCTGAAGGCCAGCACCGAGGACTTCGGAGCCCCGGGCCCGGTGATCGACTTCCAGGCGCCGCTGACGCACACCTTCATGGCGGAGAACAGGAAGAAGAAGGGCGCCTGGGCGAACATGTCGCTCGACGGCCGCCCCCCGGTCAGCGTCGGCGTGACGAGCGGCGGCGACCTGTTCGGCGGCACGGCCATCTCGTTCACGGACGTCCTGGGCGACCGGCGCGTGGATATGTACGCGGCGTCGATGTCCCAGTACCGGCAGTTCGCGGCGTCACTCGTCAACCAGTCCCGACGGTTCCAGTACGCCCTCCAGGGATACTGGATGGATACGTTCTTCTACGGGCAGACCGGCGGCGTCTACTACGACCCCATCTACTCGCCCTACATCGATCGGGACCTCGCGACGGCCACCCGCTCCAACCGCGGCCTGACCGCGTTCGGGCTGTATCCCCTGAGCCGCTATTCACGGGTGGAACTGTCTGCCGGACTCGGGTACGTGAACGAGTCGTACAACGATCCGGTGCTGGCGGAAATCGCCAACGAGTACCAGCAGAGCTCGTACGGTCAGTCGCTGTTCCGGAGCGGCTACTACTCGCCGATGAGCGTGGCGTTCGTGCAGGAAACGACGATCTTCCGCGAATTCGGACCGTTGACCGGCCGCACCCTGCGCGTCTCGTACGAGTACGCGCCCAAGGTGAAAGACCTGTCGTGGCAGACGCTGGAGGTGGACGTCCGGAAGTACTTCCGCCTCTTCGGATCGTCGGTGCTGGCGCTTCGCGGGAAAGCGTACCGGAGCTGGGGCCCGACGCCCGACTTCACGTACTTCGGGGGCAACTCGGAGATGCGCGGCTACGACTATCTGGAGTTCGTCGGCCAGAAAGCGTTCTTCGCCAATGCCGAACTCCGCCTGCCCCTGGTCCACGCCATGGCCACGCCGATCGGCGTCGTTGGCGGGATCCGCGGTGTGGCGTTCTTCAATATCGGCGGCGGCTGGTTCGACAATTCCGGGTACAAGTTCTCCACGAAGGACGACCAGGTCATCACGCCGGTCGTGGGCCTGAACTTCGACGCGAACGGCTTCCCAATCCCGGTATACGGGCAACCTGTGGGCGTCACAGGGTTCCGCCTCGTTGACGGGCGCGCGTCGTACGGGGTCGGCCTCGAAACCTTCGCCCTGGGGTTCCCGATCCACTTCGACTGGTCGTGGCGCACGTTGTTCAACAAGACCTGGGAAGACGCGATCTTCGCCGCCAACGGCGGCAGCGAAGCCTTCCGCAAGCCGCGTTTCCAGTTCTGGATCGGATTCGATTTCTAGGCGATCGTGCGGGCCGGCACCGGGGCCAGGCCATCGGCCTGGCCCCGTTTGCTGTACGCTTGACGACATGGACCTCACGCCCAAGCCTTCGTCCGAGTCGTTCACCGAAATGGTGCAGGTCGTCCTGCCGAACGACGCCAACCCGCACGGCTTCATTCTCGGCGGCACGGTGATGCACCTGGTGGACATTGCCGGCGCCATCGCGGCCTTGCGCCATACACGCACGCCGTTAGTGACAGCCGCCGTGGACGGGTTGCAGTTCCTCCACCCGATCAAGGTCGGCGATCTGATCATCCTGCGCGCACGCGTCACGTGCACGTTTACGACGTCGCTGGAAGTCGAGGTGGAGGTGTTCTCGGAAGAAACCCTGACCGGCGCCCGGACGCTCACCAGTCACGCCTATCTGACGTTCGCGACCTTCGACGCGAATGGGGCTCGCCCGCCTGTGCGTCCGCTGGCCGTGGACTCGGAGGACGATCGCCTGCGCTGCACGGAAGCCCATGCGCGGCGTGCCGAACGGCTGAAACGGCGGGAACGGCGGTGAGGACGCGCCTGGAGTGGGGGCCGGCTGGTTCGTGGGGGCCGGCTTCAGCCGGCCCCACTGGCGCTACGACGCCCGATTGAGCCGCAGGACGGCGCGTTCCAGGTCGAACGACACCCGATAGCGGCTGAGGAACTGGTGCCCGACAATGCCCCCGAGTTCGTACCCCAGGAGCACGCTCGGCGCCCGCAGGTTCAGCACGACCACCGAGAAGTTCCGGTAGCGGATATCGTCGCTGAACGCCAGATGGACCCCGGGCAGCAGGTACGCGTCGGGATCCCACCCTGATGCACCCCAGACCTTGAGCCCGATCTTGCGCTCCGGCGCCGGGCGGTTCAGCGCCGTGACTGTCGTCGTGCTGATCGAAATCACCTGGCCGCCGGTATCCACCACGAAACTGACCGGGTGGTTGTCATCGACCATCCCCCGCACGGTCGCGAGGCGGTTCATCCACAGGGGCATGCGCACATCGGCGCGGTCGGCTTCCGGCAACCGCCGGGACACGGTCATCAGCTGGCGCTGGTAATCCACCGACATCGACAGGCCCATCGCGAGCGGCGAAAAGGCCTCCGACTCGACCCTCGGCAGTTCCGCCAGCGCCGGGCTCTTGATGATCGTCGGGACATTGCGCACGCGGAGCGTCCCCACGTCGAGGCGGTCTATGCGCGCCAGATGCAGGCCCCGCAGCCCCACGTTTCCCACGCCGGCACTGATGGTGTAGGTCACGGGCTGGACGCCCTGGCGCTCGGCGACGCCCTGTGACAGCACGGCCATCTCTGACCCGGTATCGACCACGATGTCCATGTCGCGGCTGCCGTTGACGCGGCCACGCACCAGCATCTTGTCGTTCTCGACACGGAACGGTATGACGTGGACCTGGTTGGGGTTCCCGAGGACCTCGTTCGGCTGGCGGCGGCCGAAAGACATGAGGAACCGCAGTTCCGCCCGCGCGAGGAGCGCGCGATCGTCGCGGGCGCCGACGGGCAGCAGATTGATGAAACGCACCAGCGACTCGGCCGCCAGATCGTAGCGCCCCAGGCGTTCGTAGACGTTGCCCACCGTGTGATGGAACTCGGGATCACGCGGATTGATGGCCAGGGCCGCCTGCGCGTGCTCCAGGGCGTCCGGGAGCTTCCCGCGGGCCGACAGCGCGCGCCCCAGCCCGTTGATGGCCCGGGCATCCTTGGGCGCCAGGGCCAGCGCGTCACGGTACGACTCTTCGGCCTCCGAGAACAGGCCGGACGCCCACATCGAGTCGGCGAACAACGACAGCACCTCGCTGTCGCCAGGCAACTCCTGACGAAGCGCCTGCGCCTCCGCCCGCGCCAGGCCGAACTCGGCGACACGGAGCGCCGACTGCACGACGCCCTTCCGCGCCTGCGTCCGGACCGCGGGCTCCTCGGACGTCAGCGCCACCTGATACGCGTCGAGGGCATCCTGGTACAGGCCCTGAGAGAAGAGAAACCGCCCGAGTTGAAGTTGGACGTCCGGCGCCTGTGCCGGCACGAACGCCGCCAGTCCGGCGACGACCGCCAGCATGGCCAGAACCGTCAACAGCGCCGAAGCTCCGCGTGGGGACACGATTCGCCTCCGGGAAAACTGAGCCTGATTGGGGGTGCCTGTTGACAGGATACTTGAAGCAGGGGCCGGGGGCTAGGGGCTGGGGGTTGGGGGTTGGGGGTTGGGGGTTGGAGGTTGGGGGTTGGAGGTTGGAGGTGCGTTTCCCCAATCCCCAATCCCCAATCCCGAATCCCCAGCTATCGTGTGTACTGCCTGATCGGCAACCCGTCGTACATGTCGTCGATACGCAGAATTTGCGCCTCGCGGCTGTAGGTGCCCAGCTCGTAATCTTCGCTCATCACCAGGGCTTTAATCGGCTTGGTCGGGCAGACTTCCGAGCACAGGCCGCAGAAGCTGCAGCGCGACAGGTTGAAGTCGAAATAGTCGAGCACCTTGATCTTCATGCCCGGTTCGCGGTGACCGCCGAGCGAGATCAGGTCGTCCGGACAGGCTTTGGCGCACTGGTCGCAGACGATACACGTCTGGGCGCCGGTGCCGGGTTCGACCTGCAGACGCAGCACGCCGCGAAAACGCGGCGCCACCGGGCGCCGCTCTTTCGGATACTGGAAGGTGAACGCGGGCTCGGGCGTGTACTTCAGCGTGACCGCCAGGCCCTTGATGAAGTCCACGAGGAAGATGGAGCGCAGGAACTTCCCCAGCATCACACACGCTCCTCGACGATGATCGGCTCGGTCCCGCCCACCTGGATCCGGCGTTCCTTGCGGAACACGGTGCTCTCCTTCGCGATCTTGTCCTGGAGGCGCATGATGCCGTAGAACAGCGCCTCGGGTCGGGGCGGGCAGCCGGAGATGTACACGTCCACCGGCACGACCTTGTCCACGCCCTGCAACACGCTGTAGGTCGGGAACGGCCCGCCGGCATTGGAACAGCTGCCCATGGAAATGACCCACTTGGGCTCGGGCATCTGATCGTAAAGCCGGCGCAGGACCGGAGCCATCTTCTTGGTCACGGTTCCGGCGACGATCATGAGATCGGCCTGCCGCGGTGACGCCCGGAACACTTCGGCGCCAAACCGGGCAATGTCAAAACGCGACCCGCCGGCCGCCATCATTTCGATCGCGCAACACGCGAGCCCGAACCCCATCGGCCACAGCGAATTCTGCCGGGCCCACGCCATCACCTTGTCGAGGTTCGTCGTGATGATGTTGTCCTCGAACCGGTGGTCGATTACACCCATGACTGCATCCTCACTTCTGATAATACTCGGCATTGACGGCGATGAACGACTTCCACTTCTCCGGCACCTCGTCGAGGGCGAAGATCGCCTCCACCGGGCAGGCCGGCACACAGGCCCCGCAGTCGATGCACTCGTCCGGGTGGATGTACAGCAGTTCAGCCGTTTCGTACTCGGGTTCGTCCTTGCGCGGGTGGATGCAGTCCACCGGGCAGACATCGACGCACGCCGTGTCCTTGGTGCCGATGCAGGGCTCGCAGATAATGTAGGCCATCGTTCTTTCTCCTCCGTTCGAACACGCGCGGGTCGCCGCGCCGTCAGTGGCGTTCCAGACCCGTCTGGGGCAGATAGCCCAGCCGCGTCGAGACGAGCCGTCCCAGGTCCCACGCCCCTCGGTTATGGCCAGTCAGAATGGGCGTGTCGTCGGGGCCGTGGCCAAACACACCCACCCGCGCGACCTCGCGCCCAGTGTAGTCACACACCGGGGCGCAGGTGCAGAACATCCGCTGCCCGCCCTCGACATCCGTCGAATCCAGGCGCACCGGGACCGCTCCGCCCGGCGCCAGGTCCGATTCCCGTTCGAGTCGCAGACAGCTCAGGCGTCTCGAGCCGGGCGCTTCATCGAAATACAGGGAGCAGTGCGCCGGCATCTGGCGGCCGAACGCCGTCCGCATCGCAACGTCGTCAGGCCCGGCACTCCACGCGTACGTCACCTCGTCGAAAGCCGGCAGCGCGACGAACGTCCGACCGGTCGCCCGCAGCGCGTGGTCCCGAAGCACGGTGTACGCGTGAAGCCGCAGTTCCGAGCGGCCAAGCAGCCGGTAACTGAGGTCCAGCATCTTCAGGGTGAGGCTGTAGCGCTGGGTCTCGTCGTCCTGGCGCACGAACCCGCGGCGTTTCAGGACGGCCAGCAGGCGGTGCGCCGAGGGACGAGGCTGTCCGACGACGCGTGCGAGGTCCGTCAGCGTCATCCCGCCCTGCGCGCCGCTCAGCGCTTCGCACACGTCGAGCGCCTTGTCGATCGAGGTGGGGATCCTGCCGGACGGGGACGATTGGTCCACAGCTGTAGCCGCCTAACGATTCCAATATACGGAATCGAGTTTCGTTCTCTTAAACTACCCCGCCCACCAGGGCGTGTCAAGCCACGTGGCGCGGCTACAGCTCGGCCCGCTGCCCGGGTACCAGTTCCACGACCTCCACTCCCAGGGGTGCCACCAGTTCCCGGAGCAGCTCCGGACGGCCCGTCAGAACCGGGAACGTCCCGTAATGCATCGGCACGACGGACTTCACCCCGAGCAGCTCCACCGCCTTTGCTGCCGCCGCCGGATCCATCGTGAAGAGGTCCCCAATGGGCAGGAAGGCCAGCGATGGCGCGTACAACTCCCGGATGAGGGCCATGTCGCCGAACAAGGCGGTGTCACCCGCGAAGTACACGGTGAAGCCATTCTCGAACCGCAGCACATACCCGGCCGCCTCGCCCAGGTATGTCATGACCCCGTCGTCGACGTAACTCGAACTGTGCCTGGCATCCACCATCGTGATCCGGATACCGCACTGGTCCTGGGAGCCGCCCTTGTTCATGCCGGCCGTCGTGGTCACGCCCTGCCGGGATTCCAGCCACTGGCACAACTCGAAAATGCCCACAACGGGCGCACCGGTGGCTTTCGCGACCGCCGCCGCGTCGTGTACGTGGTCGAAGTGCCCGTGGGTGACGAGGATCAGGTCGACCGGACCGGGATTCCGCAACGACGGCGGACAGGACGGGTTGCCGTCGAGCCACGGGTCGACCAGAATGCGTCGCCCCCCCGGCGATTCGAGCAGAAACGTGCCGTGGCCAAGCCAAGTGGTGGTCAATCCGCTGCGTGCCATGGGTCACCTCGTTGTCGGGAGCCGGACCGGACCGAGTATACCAGCGGGACCCGGGCCGGACACGCCTCCGTCGCGATGGTGTATGATCGGGGTTTAGCGTTCCCCCATGAGCCGAAGGAGTGCGCCCGGACGCGGTCCGGGACACACGCATGAGCATGCCCGTTCCCGTCTCCATCGTGCGCCCCCGCGCCCCCAAGCCGGAATGGCTGAAAGTCCGGGCCCCCGGCTCCCCGAATTACCTGCGGCTCAAGGCGCTCATGCGCGACCAGGGCCTGCACACGGTCTGCGAAGAGGCGCATTGCCCGAACATCGGCGAATGCTGGCACCACGGCACGGCGACATTCATGATTCTGGGCGACGTCTGCACCCGGGCGTGCGGGTTCTGCGCCATCCAGCACGGCAGGCCGGCCACGCTGGATCTCGGCGAACCCGCGCGCGTCGGCGAAGCGGTTCGTAACCTCAACCTGCAGTACGTCGTCATCACGTCGGTGGACCGGGACGACCTGCCCGATGGCGGCGCGTCCATCTTCGCCGAAACGATTCGCCAGGTGCGGCAGCAGCGGCCCGCCTGCCGGATCGAAGTGCTGATTCCCGACTTCCAGGGCGACGACGCCGCGCTGCGCACGGTCCTCGATGCCGGTCCTGACGTCCTGAACCACAACACCGAGACCGTCCCGCGGCTGTACCGCACGGCCCGCCCCGGGGGGCGGTACCAGCGGACGCTGGACCTGCTCGATCGCGCCCGCCGGTACGCGCCCACCATCCCGACGAAGTCGGGGCTCATGGTGGGGCTGGGCGAAGAGTGGCACGAGGTCGTGGCCACGCTGGCCGACCTGCAGGGCGTCGGCCTGGGCATCCTGACCATCGGCCAGTACCTGAGCCCGTCAGCCACACACCTGCCTGTCGCGCGTTATTACCACCCGGACGAGTTCGACATGCTCCGGGTGACAGCCGTCAACATGGGGTTCGGCCACGTCGAGTGCGGCCCCCTCGTCCGAAGTTCATACCATGCCCACAAGCAAGCCGACGCGTTCGTCGACGCCGAACGCCGGGCCGAAGGGGCGTAAGGCGACGGCCACGGAGGCCCCCGCGCCCACGTCCGAGAGAGCACAGACCGCCATGTCCACTACGACGCCCGCCGATCACGTCAGCCGCCAGCTCGCCAGCACGCCGAAGGAGCAACTGGTCGAGATGCTCTACCAGATGCTGCTCGGCCGCCGCTACGAAGAGAAATGCGCCGAGATGTATGCCCTGCAGAAGATCGGCGGCTTCTGCCACCTCTACATCGGCCAGGAGGCGGTCGCCATCGGCGCCCTCTCCACCCTGCGCCCGGACGACCTGATCGTCACGGCCTACCGCGATCACGTTCACGCCCTCGTCAAGGGCTGCGACCCGGGACAGGTGATGGCGGAACTCTTCGGCCGGCGCGACGGCGTGTCGAAGGGCAAAGGCGGGTCGATGCACCTCTTCGACAAGGACAAAGGCATGTACGGCGGCCACGGCATCGTCGGCGGCCACATTCCGCTTGCGACCGGCACGGCCTTCGCCGCGAAGTACCAGCAGAAGGACTACGTGACGTTGTGTTTCTTTGGCGAAGCCGCCGTCAACATCGGCGCCTTCCACGAATCACTCAACATGGCGGCGTTGTGGAAACTGCCCGTCGTGTACATTGTCGAGAACAACCGGTTCGGCATGGGTACGGCCATCGAACGGTCGTCCGCGATCTACGACGTGGCCCAGCGTGCCTGCGCCTACGACATGGCGAGCGAGACGGTGGACGGCATGGACGTGCTGGCCGTGCGCGAAGTCATCGGCCGGGCGGTCGACCTGGCTCGTCGCGAAAGCCTCCCGACGCTGATCGAGGCGCGGTGTTACCGGTTCATGGGCCACTCGATGTCGGACCCGGTCCACGGGCACTACCGCACCAAAGAAGAAGTCGAGGGCCAGAAGCAGCAGGATCCGATCAAGCAGTACTTCGAGTACCTCAAGGCCGCGGGTCTTGTGGATCAGGCCCAGCTCGAAGACATGGATCGGAAAGCCCGCGCCGTTACGGACGAGGCCATCCAGTTCGCGGAGGCCAGCCCTGAACCGTCTCCCGAAGAGCTCTACCACGACGTCTACGCGGAGCCGTACGGCCCGTTCACGAAGAGGAACCAGTAACCATGGCCGTCATCACGTATCGTGACGCGTTGAACCAGGCTCTGCGGGAAGAACTGCGCCGCGACCCGCTCGTCTTTCTCATGGGCGAAGAAGTGGGCGTCTATCAGGGTGCCTACAAGGTCAGCAAAGGCCTGCTCCAGGAGTTCGGCCCGCAGCGGATCGTCGACACCCCCATCACGGAAGAAGGATTCGCGGGCGTCGGCGTCGGGGCGGCGATGGCCGGACTGCGCCCCATCATCGAGATGATGACGTGGAATTTCTCGCTCGTGGCGATCGACCAGATCGTCAACGGCGCCGCGAAGATGCTCTACATGTCGGGCGGGCAGTTCAAGATTCCCATGGTCTTCCGGGGGCCGGGCGGCGCCGCTCACCAGCTGGCCGCACAGCACTCGCAGTCGCTCGAGTCCTGGTACGCCAACGTGCCGGGTCTCAAGGTCGTGTCGCCCTCCACGCCGTACGACGCAAAAGGCCTGCTCAAGAGCGCCATCCGCGACGACGACCCGGTGATCTTCATGGAGGGCGAAACGCTCTACGGGGCCAAAGGCGAGGTGCCCGAGGAGGAGTACCTGATTCCCCTTGGTGTGGCTGACGTCAAACGCCAGGGTTCGGACGTCACCATCGTCGCGTGGTCGAAGATGGTGACGGTGGCGATGAAGGCCGCCGAGACGCTGGCGGCCGACGGCATTCAGTGCGAGATCGTCGATCCCCGCACGTTGCGGCCCTTCGACGCCGGCCCCGTCATCGAATCGGTCAAGAAGACGAATCGCTGCGTCATCCTCGAGGAAGGCTGGCCGTTTGCCGGATTTGGTGCCCAGATTGCCTACCAGATTCAGCAGGAGGCCTTTGGCGATCTCGACGCGCCGGTCACGCGCGTGACCGGGGCGGACGTACCGATGCCGTACGCCAAGAATCTCGAACACCTGGCCATGCCCTCGGCCCTGCGGCTCATCGCGGCCGTACGCGAGGTGATGTATCTCGGCTAGAGGCTAGAGGCTAGAGGCTAGGGACTAGGGAGTAGGGGTTAGGGAAAGACAGAGGATGTCCCCATGTCCCATGTCCCATGCCCCTAGCCCCTAGCCCCTAGCCCCTACTGTCTACTTACTACTGTCTACTGATTACTGACCGGAGAGGATCCTCCCATGGCTTCCCGCGTAGTGATGCCGAAGTTGAGCGACACGATGGAGGAGGGCCGCATCCTCCGCTGGCTCAAGAAGGAAGGCGAGCCGGTGGAAACCGGCCAGGCGCTGGCTGAAGTGGAAACCGACAAAGCCACCGTCGAGATGGAGGCGTACACGAACGGCGTCGTGCGCAAACTGATCGCGAAGGACGGCGACACGATTCCGGTGGGTGGTCTGATCGCCATCATCGGCGCTGCCGACGACGACATCTCGGCCCTGCTGCCGTCAGGTGGCACCGCACCGGCACCCGCCGCCCCGGCACCTCCCGCCGCGTCACACGCGACACCGGCGTCTCGCCCGTCGTCGACGGCGGCAGCGCCGGTCTCTTCGGCCCCCAGTGGCCGCAGCGTCAAGGCGTCACCGTTGGCCCTGCGCATGGCGGTTGAAGCGGGGGTGGATCTCGCCGGGGTCCAGGGGACGGGGCCCCAGGGCCGGATCATCAAGCGCGATATCGAAGGCGCCATGGCCGGAGCGGCACAGCCGGCAGCTGCGCCGCGGCCTCCGGCACGGTCGCGTTCGGGCGCCGGACAGCCCGCCCACGAGGGGGCGGCGGAATTCCAGGAAGTCGAACTCTCATCTGTCCGCCGGACCATCGCGAAACGCCTCGTCCAGAGCAAGGGGCCGGTGCCGCACTTCTACCTCACGGTGGAGGTGGCCATGGACCGCGTGTGGGATGCCTACAGGGCCCTTCGCGAGCAGAAGTCCACGATCAGCGTCAACGACATCATCGTGAAAGCCACGGCGCTGGCCCTGCGCCAGCATCCCGACATCAACGCCTCGTTCGCCGGCGATCACATCAAGCAGTACTCGCGCGTGCACATCGGGATGGCCGTCGCCCTCGACGACGGCCTGATCACGCCCGTGTTGCGGGACGCCGATCTCAAACCGCTCGAGGAGATCTCGGAAGAAGCCCGCACGATGGCCGACCGGGCACGCGCGCGAAAACTCCAGCCGGGGGAGTACACCGGAGCCACGTTCTCGATCTCGAACCTCGGCATGATGGGCATCGAGGAGTTCTCGGCCATCATCAACCCGCCTGAAGCGGCTATCCTGGCCGTCGGCGCCGTGCGGCAGATTCCAGTCGTGGTCAACGGTGAACTGGCAATCGGCTACCGGATGAAGATGACACTGTCCGTGGACCACCGCGTGGCCGACGGCGCATCCGGAGCCAGATTCCTGCAGACGTTGAAAAAGTTCCTCGAACACCCGCTGCTCATGGCGTAGCGGGGGACAGAGCAAGGGTAGCCAGTAGGCAGTAGACAGTAGGCCGTCGCCCGCCTCTTCTACTGACTACTGCCTACTGACTACTGACCACTGTCTACGTCCGTCCCCCGAGAATCTTCGCGAGCGTGCGCGAGTCCAGATTGCCGCCGCTCATCACGCACACGACGCTCTTCCCTTCCAGTTCCTGGCGCATCTTGAACGCGGCTGCCAGCGCGGCCGCGCCTGCGCCCTCGGCCAGGTTGTGCGTCGTCCGCAGGGCCATCCGGACGCCGTCTTCGAGTTCACGCTCGGTCAACGTCACCACATCGTCGAGTCCCCGTTTGAGCGCCGCGAAGGTCATGTCGAACGTCACCCGGGTGGCCAGACCCTCGGCGAACGTATCAGCCTGCGCCCCCGGGGTCCGATCCCCCGTTCGCCAGGCCCGCGCGAAGGCGTCGGCTCGCTCGGCCTGCACGCCGACGATGCGAGCCGGTGCACCCAGGGCGGTACGCACGGTCACCAGGCCGAACGCGCCACTCCCGCCACCGACGGGCACGAAGACGACATCCACCCGTGGTGCCGCTTCGAAGATCTCGAGGGCATACGTCGCGACCCCGGCCAGCAACATCGGTTCGTTCGCCGGGTGGACGTACCGATAGCCGCGGGCCTCCGCCTCGCGCTCGCACCGCTCACGGGCTTCATCGAAGTCCCGCCCGATTTCAACGACGGTCGCGCCGAATCCGCGCATCGCGGCATTCTTCTCGGGGTTGTTGCCCACGGGCACGTAAATCGTGCAAGGCACCTGTTCCAGCCCGCACGCCATCGCCAGGGACTGGCCGTGGTTGCCGGTGGAGGCCGTGATGATGCCGCGGGCGCGTTCGTCGGCGCCGAGCGACGACACCAGATTGAGTCCTCCGCGAATCTTGAAGGCGCCCGTGGGGTTGTGGTTCTCGTGTTTGACAGCGATGTCGGCGCCGACCTCGGCCGACAGCAAGGGATGCCGGAGCAGCGGCGTCGGACGCAGCGTCCGGTAGACACGCGTGCGCGCATCGTAGACATCATGGAGCGTCGGAGCGGTCATGTCTGTCATCTCCTGCTGAACGTCTGCCACCACGCGTGCGCGGCGGGCACGGCCACGTCGGGGCGGTCCGTGATGAGGCCGTCCACGCCCCAGTCCAGCAGGCGGCGGATATCGTCTTCCCGATCGACGGTCCAGACGATGACGTCCGCACCGCGGGCGTGGGCCCGCCGGACGAACTCGGGCGTCACAATCCGTTCGCCGCTGAAGACTTCGGGAACCTGGAAGGAGTGGAAGTCGGCCGCCGGCACCGGGCCGTTCGGCGGGCGGCCATTGGCCAGGATGGCCTCGCGGTCGGCACCGCGCCGGAGGTGCGGCGCCCGGGTCCGGATCGCGTCGAGCGCCGCCGCGTGAAACGACCCAATCAGGACGCGGCTGTCGGCCCCGGTGGCGCGCACATCATCCGCCACGACCGCCGCGAGAGCCGGCTCCGGTGTCTTCAACTCGATCAGGACCGGGCAGCCCACTCGGGCAAGCACCTCGCGTAGCCGGGGGACGCGGCATCCGCGTCCGCGCCACGGATGACCGCCGTTGGCGGTGAAGCGATAGCCGGCATCGAAGACCTCGAGCCCCGCGGCGTCGAACGCCGCCACGGCACCGCTGCCATCTGTCGTCCGATCGAGCGTGGGATCGTGGATGATTACGGCGACCCCGTCGCGCGTCAGGTGCACGTCGAGTTCAATGCCGTCCGCCCCGAGCGACAGGCCGTTGTCGAAGGCCGCCAGGGTGTTCTCAGGAGCCAGGCCTCCTCCGCCTCGGTGGGCGTACACGATCGGACGACGGCGAGTCGCGTCTTCGGTCATGGGCATGCCTGCGGGCCGGGAACGTCTGCCGGGCCCTATCTTCGCACGCCCGAACGTGGTCTGCCTATGCAACCCCGGCAGCGGGTATGATCGCAGGATGCTGGCGACCGAACTCCCGATCTTCCCGCTCCAGAATGTCGTGCTGTTCCCGGGCGTCTTCCTGCCGCTCCACATTTTCGAGAGCCGTTATCGAGCCATGATGCTCGATGTCCTGGCGGGCAACCGGATGATCGGAATCGTGCTGCAGAAAGCGGGCTGGAACCAGGATGGAGGGGGCCGGGCGGCCACCTACGGCGTCGGCTGCGCCGGGCTGGTGACGCATGTGGAGCAGCTCGACGACGGTCGGTACAACATCATCCTGCGGGGTGTGGAGAAGTTCCGCATCGATGGCGAACGGGACGGCAAACCGTACCGGATCGCTCAGGTCGCGCCGCTGGCCGAATACATGTCCGACGCGGACCATGAAGCCGTCCGGCAACAGCGCCAGCAGCTCGAACGGTTGCTGACATCGGCGCAGACACCTGACCTGCCGTTCCCGGTGACGCTCTCCGACGAAGAGGTCGTCAACGCGCTCGCGCAGTATCTGGAGTTCGACGCCATCGAACGTCAGGCGCTGCTCGAACAGCCTGGAGTGGCCGAACGGTGCCGGGCCCTGATCGATCTGCTCGAAATGAAATCCATGCTCAGCGGCCACCCGCCGGACCGCGGGCTCGTGCACTGACGCTTGGGGCTTGGGGCTTGGGGCTTGGGGCTTGGGGCTTGGGGCTTGGGGCTTGGGAAGAGTAGACAGTAGGTAGGGGATTTCTACTGTCTACTGTCTACTGTCTACTGTCTACTGTCTACTTCTTGCTTCTTGCTTCTTGCTTCCTACTTCTTGAGTCCCCACCGTGCGCGCAACGTGGCCACGATGCGGTCCCCGTGGAGGCGGCCGTTCTCGATGAAGATCGGCGGCGTTCCCTTGCCGGACACGACCCCGCCGGCCAGGAACAGGTTCGGCACGTCCGTCTCCTGCGTCTCGGGATCGAACCGGGCGGCGCGGTGCGCGTCATCGAAGGTCACGCCGGCCGCGCCCAGCAGTCTTTCGTCAGGGTGATACCCAGTCATCAGGAAGACGAGGTCGGCAGCCAGCGACTCGCGGCCCGCCGCACTGTCGATCTCCACGCGGTCAGGCCCGATCGCACGGATGGCCGTGTCGAACCGCGCGGCGATCGCGCCTTCGGCTATCCGATTTTCGATATCCGGTTTGACCCAGTACTTGATTGAATCGGAGACCGCCTTGCCACGGTGGATCAGGGTGACGTGCGCACCTGCCCGATACAGCTCGAGCGCAGCCTCCGCCGCGGAATTCTTCCCCCCGACGACGACCACCCGTTTGCGATACCCCACGTGCGGGTCCGAGAAATAGTGGAACACGTGCGGCAGATCTTCGCCGGGAATGCCCAGCAGGTTCGGCTGCCCGTAGTAGCCTGTCGCACACACCACCGCACGCCCCGCGCGCGTGCGTGGCTCGCGGCCGTCCGGCACCGACTCGACGCGAAACACCCCGTCAGGATCGCGGCGGACCGCGGTGACGCTCTCGTTCAGGGCCAGTTGCAGCTGGAACGTGTCGGCGACTCTCCGGTAGTACTTCAGGGCCTCGACGCGTGTCGGCTTCTCGTAGGGCGTGACAAACGGCAATCCGCCAATTTCCAGCAACTCCGGCGTCGTGAAGAACACCATGTGTGCCGGAAACCGGTACACGCCTTCCACCAGCCCGCCCTTTTCGATCACGGTGTAGTCGAAGCCCGCGCGCGCCGCCGCGATGGCCGTGGCCAGGCCTGCCGGCCCCGCGCCGATGATGATGAGATCGTGCACCGGCATCATCGTTTGGCCGGAGCTTTCCGGGCCGGCTTCCTGGCCGGGGCCTTCTTCGCGGGCGCCGGCTGATACTCGACCATCACGTTGCTGATGAGCGCGATCGGCCGGCCAGGCGCGGCGAACGTCTCGGTCCCTTCGATGCGCCGCACCTGCAGCTTTTCCCCAAGAATGCACACCTCGTCCACACCGTCGGGAATCGTGATGCGGATGCTCTCGATGCCCGACGGGGCCACGGCCTTGAGGCCACCCGGTCCGGCACCGCCGCCAATCCGATCGAACAGATCCGATGCCGTCCGGAACTCCGTCTGGACGACTGCCCGATCCACGAGCGTATTGTCCATGCTCAACACGCCGATCGTGGCGGTCGTCAGCGCGTACGACCGCCGCGTCTTGACGAGGTCTTCCGAAAACACCTGGCGATTGTGCAGGTCGAACACCAGCACGGCCGGCCCCTTGTGGGGCGGCAGCTTCACAGTGGGACCGTCAGCCGGCGTCCGGCCGATCGGCACGTCGCAGAACTGCCGCTGTGAGGACACGCCGATCCCAAGCGGCGACGCGCACGTCAGGGCAGCGGCCTCGACCTTCGGCACAGCCGGCTTTGCGGCGGCGGCCGCCGGTTTTTTCGCTGGCGCCGGCTTCCTGGCCGACGACGTCTGCGCCGCGGCCGGGCACGCGCACACGCAGATCAGAAGCAGACAAAGGGTACGTAGATGCACGATCGCAGTATAACGTGCCCTACGTCCGCCGCCTGATCAGCTCGAGGAACTCCATACGCGTGCGGTCCCGTTCCCGGAAGGCGCCGAGCATCGAGCTGGTCACGCAGAAGGAGTTCTGCTTCTCCACGCCGCGCATGGCCATGCACAGGTGGTTCGCTTCGACGACGACGGCGACACCCAGCGGGTCGGTCTTCAGCTGAATCATCTCGGCAATCTCGCTCGTCAGGCGCTCCTGCACCTGCAGCCGGCGGGCAAACGCATCGACAATGCGCGGGATCTTGCTCAGGCCGATGACCTTCTTCCGCGGAATGTAGGCCACGTGGCACTTACCGAAGAACGGCAGCAGGTGATGCTCGCACATGCTGTAGAAATCGATGTCCTTGACGATGACCATCTCGCTGTAATCGACAGTGAACAGGGCCTGATTTACGAGTTCGTCGATGTCCACGCGGTAACCCTCGGTCAGGAAAGTCAGGGACTTCATCACGCGCCTGGGCGTATCGACCAACCCCTCCCGATCCGGGTTTTCGCCAAGTTGGCTCAGCAGCTGTCTGACGAGGTCTTCCATGGTTGCATCCCGCAAAAGGGCCGGCGCCGGTCGCCCGCACACTGACGACCAGTGTAACCGTTCGGCGTGCGAAGCGCGTCTGGGAACCGGGTCGCCTGGTGTGGGACGCCATGCCCTGCCGTCGCGAAACCGTTCGATCCAGGGGTCGTGGGAGCGGCTCGATCCAACCCATTGGATCGAACCTTCCCATTCGCTTGGATAATTGCGGGACACGTTTTGCCGAACATGCATAAACCATTACTAATAAATAAGTTACAAGTTGTTGCACCTTGGCATCATGCGTGCTACAAATGGGGGTTAGGCTAACGCGTCGGACGTGCGCTGTGTATGTGTCCGGGCGTGGCTTCCCGAGCAGGTTGTCGGGCGTTTAACAGTACGTTCCTTTGAGGAGGAAGTAAGTATGCGATTCAGGACTCTCGTGCTCCTGTTCCTTGCGTTTGCGCTGGCGATGCCGGCCATGGCGCAGGAGCAGCGTGGTGCGATCGAAGGCTTCGTGAAGGACTCGTCCGGCGCGGTACTGCCGGGCGTCTCGGTCGAAGCCAAGAACGTTGCCGTCGGCAGCATGGCGACCGCGGTGACCGACGGTACCGGTGCCTACCGGTTCCCGGCGCTCGCGCCCGGGACGTACGATGTGACGGCCATCCTTCAGGGTTTCAACACCCAGAAGGTGGAAGGCGTCATCGTCAACCTCGGCCAGATCAAGAAGGTTGATTTCGCGCTGGGCGTGGGCGGCGTGGCCGAAACCGTGCAGGTGTCGGCGGAAGCGCCTCTCGTTGACGTGCGCCAGAGCGCGCGCGCGACTTCGCTCCGCAACGAACAGATCGACCTGCTGCCGAAGGGGCGTGACTTCACGACCCTCGTGACGCAGGCGCCGGGCGCCAACAACGAGTCCAAGCTGGGCGGCCTCTCAATCGACGGCGCGAGCGCTGGCGAAAACCGCTACATCGTGGACGGCGTCGAAACGACGAACCTCCAGAGCGGCGTGTCGGGCAAGCGCCTGATCTCTGACTTCCTCGAAGAAGTCCAGGTGAAGTCGTCGGGCTACACGGCCGAGTACGGCGGCGCCACCGGCGGCGTCGTGAACGCCGTGACCAAGAGCGGCACGAACAGCTTCCGCGGCAACGCGCTGTTCTACTTTGAGGGCGACAAGCTGACGGCGTCCCCGAACAAGTCGCTGCGCACCAATCCGAACAACTCGCTGGAAGCCCAGTACCACACCTACGCCGAAGACGAGAACACCCGCTTCGAGCCGGGCCTCTCCGTCGGCGGTCCGATCATGAAGGACCGTGCCTGGTTCTTCGGCGCGTACCAGCCGACCCGTGAGAAGACGACCCGCACGGTGAACCCCACGACCGCCGGCAACCCGAACGCCAACACCTTCGACGCCAAGTCCAACACGGTCCTGGATCACTACGTGTCGGCCAACACGACCGGCCAGTGGGGCAACAACTTCCGGACGCGTATTGCGTACAACAACAGCTGGCGCAGTTCAAAGGGCCGTCTGCCTGGTCTGACGGGCACCGACTCGAAACTCACGAACTACGACATCGACAGCGAGTTCCCGAACTGGAGCCTGTCGGGCACGGCCGACTGGGTGGCCCGTCCGAACTTCTTCGTGGGCTTCCGCGCCGGGTACTACTTCTCGGACGCGAAGGACCTGAAGGTACCTTCGGTTGACCGCTTCCTGTATTCGTACGCCAACGTCGGGCTGGTCGGCCTGGACGGCACGCCGGTGCCGTCGCAGTTCCAGTTCGGCAGCGGCTACTCGAACGTATTCACCAACAATGCGCGGACCCGCGACCAGCAGACGCGCATGAACTTCCAGGTGGACAGCACCTACTACGGCAACCTCGGCGGCCAGCACACCATCAAGGGCGGCGTGCAGGTGGACCGCGTCGGCAACAACGTGTTGTCGGGCGAGCAGGGCAACCTGATCCGTCTCAGCTGGGGCCGGACGCTGTCGGGTCAGCGCGGCAACTACGGGTACTATCAGGTTCGCAGCAACGGCGTGGACCCGCAGCGCGGGTTTACGACCGAAGGGGACGTCAGCACGACCAACATCGGCCTGTTCATCCAGGACGCGTGGACGGTCAACAACAAGCTGACCATCAACCTGGGCGTGCGCACGGAACGTGAACGCGTGCCGACGTACATCACGGGTCCGGAATACCCGGAATACGCCGTCGAGTTCAACTTCGGCGACAAGCTGGCGCCGCGCGTCGGCTTTGCGTACGACATCATGGGCGACGGCAAGTGGAAGGCCTTCGGTTCGTGGGGCGTCTTCTACGACATCTTCAAGCTCGAGCTGCCCCGCGGTTCGTTCGGCGGCGACAAGTGGCTCGAGTACTACTACACGCTGGACGTGCCTGATCCGGCGGCGTTGTCGGCCGGCGCGAACTGCCCGCCGGTCTGCTCGGGCACGCTCATCCGTGGCCCGATCGACTTCCGTCACGTGTCGCTGGGTTCGGATGCCATCGACCCGGATCTGAAGCCGATGAAGATGCAGGAGTACTCCGTCGGCCTCGAGCATCAGCTGACGAACGTGATCGCGGTCAGCGCGCGGTACGTGCACAAGCAGATTGACATGGCCATCGAGGACCTCGGCGCCCTCGACGCCCAGCAGAACGAAATCTACATCGTCGGCAACCCTGGTTACGGTCTCGCGACCAAGGTGTTCGACATCACCGGCGCCCTCGTGCCGGGCGTGGTGTTCCCGGAAGCCAGACGCGACTACGACTCGGTGGAACTCGCCTTGTCGAAGAACCTGTCGAACAACTGGTACGCGCGGGCCAGCTACCTGTGGAGCCGCCTCCACGGGAACTACTCGGGCCTCTCGCAGTCGGACGAGAACGGCCGCACGAGCCCGAACGTCGGCCGCGCGTTCGACTACCCGGCCATGGCGTTCAACGGCCAGGGCAAGGCTGAGTACGGCCTGCTCGCGTCGGATCGTACGCACCAGGTCAAGGCGCAGTTCATCTACGTCATGCCGTTTGGCACCAGCGTGGGCCTCAACGGCTACGTGGCGTCGGGCGTGCCGATCACGCGTGAAATCGGCATCATCCCGCCGAACAACCTGCCCGTGCAGTACATGGGCCGCGGCAGCGACGGCCGGACGCCGGTCTTCTCGCAGCTCGACGTCAACCTGTCGCACTCGTTCAAGTTCAGCGGCAGCCGCCAGGTGCAGTTGAGCCTGAACGTTCTGAACGTGCTCAACCAGCGCACGGCGACCAACGTGAACAGCACGTACCAGTCGGGCAATGGCATCACCTTCGACGAGACCGACTTCTACGCGGGTCGCGTCAACTTCGATCAGCTGATCGCCGCTCAGGGCGTCATCAAGAACCCGCTGTTCCTGATGGAAAGCGGATTCCAGGCGCCGATGTCCGCGCGCGTGGGCATCAAGTTCCTGTTCTAGTTTGGTTCGACGTCCCGGGGACTTCGGTCCCCGGGCACCGAACTCTCACCCCGCAGGCCGCGCGGCCTGCGGGGTTTTTTTCAGGCTCCCGGCCCCGGGCCCCGGGCTCCGGACTCCAGCCCCATGCCCCATGCCCCATGCCCCATGCCCCATGCCCCTTGTCCCTTGTCC